>CAWAWS010000037.1:0-94344 GCA_963785725.1 uncultured delta proteobacterium
GACGCATTCACAGGCGGCGGACGCCGAGCCCGAAGCACGGCAGCCCGTCCGAATCGGAGAACGCCGCTTCCACGAGTGCGCCATTGCGTTCGTCGAGCTGGAAACCAACGCCGCCCAAGCGCGTCGACTCGCGGCGCACGGTGGCCAGAAGGCCGAGCTCGGCGAGCGCGCCGACGCCGGCCGGCAAGATGCCCTCGCCGCAGGCTTTGTCGCGCGGAAAGCGGCCGCGATCGAGCAGCAACACCTCGAGCCCGCGCTTGGCGCAGGCGATGGCGGTGGCGCAGCCGGCGGGCCCGGCGCCGGCAATCAGCACGTCGGTGGCTATATTCATGGCGTCACACTTCCCCAAGGCAGCGCGCGTGGACGCTCGAGACGGAGCCGCGCAGCGTCGCGCGGCGGCCGACACGAGCGGAGATTCGGACGCACCATCGGTGTGGGCCACTGCAAGCGGCGCACCGCCATCGTCTCCCGTCGACGTACCGGTCCGGGCGGGAAACCCTTGCGCGCATGACGACGGCGCCGTGACGTTCGCGCTTCGTTGGGCGCAAAGCCCACAGAGGCGATGGCCGAGGAGGCTCGCCGCGTCGACGGGCGCTTGCCTTACAGGTGGGCAACTTGCTATCGTGTCGAGCGGCAACGCCTTTGGGGGGCGAAGGAGTCTGCGTCAATGACCGACGAAAGCCGCCCCGCGGGGGCGGCCGGCCTGCCCGGAAAGCGGCCGCTCGTGCTGGTAGTGGATGACGACGCGGACATCGCCGATTCGATCGGTGACGTGCTGCGCGGCGGCGGCTATGACGTCGAGCAGGTCGGCGACGGCACGGCGGCGCTGCTGGCGGCGGCGCGCATGCGACCCGGTCTCATCCTGCTCGACTGGCGGCTGCCGTCGGAGCCGGCGGGCTCGGCGCTGGTGCGCAAGCTGCGCGACGCCTGTGGTCGCGCGGTGCCGGTCGTCGTGTTGTCGGCGGATCCGCAGTCGCTGCACGAGGCGCGCGCCGCTCAAGTCGCCGACTATCTGCCCAAGCCCTTCGACGTCCAGGATCTACTGCAGCTCGTCGACGAACACTGCGGCTGAACGCCACGCCGCGATCGCCGCCGCCGCATCTTTCGCGCGCACCCAAAGGTAATCGGTCTCGAACGTCGACAGCGCGAACAGGCTGATCTGCGCGTCGGCGAGCGGCTGCGTCAGGCGCGCGAGAATGCCGGTGAGCGCGAAGTCGAGCGTGCCTTCGACGCGCCAGCCGACGAAGTCGCGCTCGGCGGTGACGCCGGCGGGCACGGCGTCGTCGGCGCAGACGATCGACAGCTCGCGATCGCTGCGCGTGATCGACACGACGGCGCCGCGCGCCCAAGCCGGCACCGCCGCGTCGCACGGCAAGCGCGCCACCGCGTAGCGACCGGGCAGCGCGCGCAGCTCGAGCGTCACACGAGGTCGCGCAGCGCGGCGATCAGCCGCTCGACGTCCTCTTCGTCGTTGAAGAGGTGCGCCGACGCGCGCAGCGTGCCGTCGAGGTGAATGCGATGATGGAGGATGTGCGCGCAGTGGAAGCCGCCGGACACGAGGATTCCGTGCGAATCGGCCAGCAGCCGCCCGATGTTGGCCTGCGTCATCGACGGCACCGGCAGCGAAATCGTACAGAGCGCCACGCGCTGATTCGCCGGCACATGCGCGCCGAGCACGCGCGCGCCGGGCAGCGCGCGCAAGCCTTCGACCATCTGCGCGCCCAGCGCCTGCGAATGCTTGGCGATCTCGCTCAGCTTGGCCGCGCGCACGTAATCGATGGCGGCGCCGAAGCCGATCGCGCCTTCGATGTTGGGCGTGCCGGCCTCGTAGCGGAACGGCGCCTCGCGCACTTCGTAGCGATCTTCGCCGTGATAATTGACCATGCCGCCGCCGACGTTCCACAGCTGCAGCTTCTCGAAGCGATCTTTGCGCACGTACAGCACGCCCACGCCCGACGGGCCGAAGATCTTGTGCGACGAAAACGCCATGAAGTCGCAGTCGAGCTGCTTGACGTCGATCGGCAAGTGCGACACCGACTGCGACGCGTCGACCATCACCGGCACGCCGGCGGCGTGCGCCGTCGCGATCCACTCTTCGACGGGCGCGACGACGCCGGTCACGTTCGAGACGTGCGCCAGCGTCACCAGCTTCGTCTGCTTCGTCAGCCGCTCCTTCAGCTGCTGATAGCGCGGCACCGCTTCGTCATCGATGTCGACGAGCACCGTCTTGGCCTTGAGGCGCCACGGCATGTAGTTCGAGTGATGCTCGCTGGCCGGGAACACGACCTCGTCCTCGTGGCCGAGCCCGAGCCCTTGCGCCACCAAGTTGAACGACTCGGTGGCGTTCCGCGTGAAGACGATCTCGTGCGGCGACGCGCCGATCAGCTGCGCCACCGCCAGTCGAGCCCGCTCGTACGCCTGCGTCGACGACTCGCCGAGCGGATGCACGCCACGATGCACGTTGGCGCCCATCTGCGTGTAGTAGCGCGTGACCGCGTCGATGACGGCGCGCGGCTTGGGCGTCGTCGAGGCCGAGTCGAGGTAGGTGATCGGCATGCCGTCGACTTCTTGGGTCAACAGCGGGAAGTCGGACTTGTATTTCGAGCTCATGACGCGCGGACGATACGATATTTGCCGCTCGCTTCGGGCTGAATCAGCGGTGTCGCGCGCGACTCGACCGGCGCGCCCAGCACGGCGCTGACGGCGGCCGCGGCCGTGGCGCCGCCGTCCTTGCCGCCGACCGCGTGCAGGATCCACGGCTGCTCATCGCCGCCGCGCTGCAGCTGCCATTGGACGATGGTGGCGTCGGCGCCGTCGACGACGTCGTCGAGGCCGGCGGGCGTGAACAGCCTGCCGTCGACTTCGACGGCGTCGTTGGCGCGGCCTTCGATGCGCGCGAGCGTGTAGCCTTCGTCACCGTGCCCGCAGCCGCAAGCGCCCGCGGCGACGCGCACCAAATCGCCGATGTCGTAGCGCAAGAGCGGCATCCAGGTGCGGCCGAGCGTGGTGACGACGACGCGCGCGAGGCCGTCGCCGACGTCGAGCAGCTCGACGTGGGAATGGCGCGCATTGTGATGCAGTCGCTGGTGCGTGCACTCCATGAAGAGCACGCCGGCTTCCGTGGCGCCGTACAAGTCGTAGACGCCCGTCGCCGGCAGCGCGGCGGCGATGGCGCGCCGCGCCGAGCGCGTCGCCTGCTCGTACGTCAGCGTCACGAACGTCGGGTTATGCAGCGCGATGCCGCGGCCGGTCGCCCAACGACACAGCGCCGCCAAATATTGCGGATCGGACTCGACGCCGTCGGGCTTCAGGTCATTCCACTCGGCGACCATGCGGCCGAGCTCGGCCTCGTTCCACAGCGACGGATCGGCCACTTGGTTCAGGAACAGCATGCCGTCGACGGTGCGTTCGGCGAGGCTGAGCGTGCCGATGTGACACGTGGAGCCGCCGCACACCGGCGTCGTCAGCACCGCCTCGCGAAAGCCGGGCTGCAGCGTCGTCGCCACGCGCGCATTGAGCCGCATCGCCTCGCGCTCCTGCGGATCCCACCACGACCACTCCCACAAGACCTGCAGGCGACTCTCGGTCGTGCCCGACGTGGCGATGATCTCGACCTCACCGGCCTGCATCGCCGCTTTGACGTCGCAGGATTTACGCACCAGCGACTTGGGAAAGCCGCGCCGCAGCTCGCGTTTGGCCACGGTCGGCAGCGTCGCCAGCCAGGCGGCGATGGCCTCCGGCGCGCCCGAATCGGGCGCCGGCGTCCGGCCGGCATAGAGCGGCACCTCGTCGATCATCCGCATCGCTTCGTCGCGCACGCGCTGCCAATGCTCACGCGAATGAGACGGCGGCGGAAGAATCGGGTAGGTGCGCTTCGCGGCTTGGGACAGCATGCCGAAAGTCTAAATCAGCGAGCCCGAACCTGCACTGCCTTTGGCGGCGCAGGATCGACGCTGATTTGGGATCGAGGTCGTTTAGTATGCGCAGCATGGGTCCCGCCATCCTGATCGCGTCTTCGCAATCGGCCGACCGGTTTCACGACCGCGCCTTCGCGCTCGCGTCCAAGCATCCGTCGGTGGCGTGGATCGGCGCCGCGCACGGCGACACGCCCGGCGGCTTTACGCGCACCGCCGCCTTCCTCGGCAAACGCTACGGCGCCACGGTGTTGCACGCGCACTGCGACCGAGTCGACGAGGCGCGCAAGATCGTCGCCGGCGCCGACCTCGTCTACTTGGGCGGCGGTGACGTGCGCCTCCTGACCGATCGACTGCGCTCGGCCGGGCTCGACGAGACCATCCGTCGCCGCCACGCCGACGGCGCCGTCGTGCTCGGCGTCTCCGCCGGCGCCATCGCGCTCACGCCCTGTTGGATCGACTTCCCCGACGAAGAGGGCCCGCCCGTGCGCTTCACCTGCTTGGGCGCCGTGAACATCGCCATCGACGCCCACGACGAGGACAGCGACTGGGAAGAGCTGCGCGCGCTCTTGGCCGTGTGGGGCGAAGAAGCGCCCGACGCCGTCGTCGAGGCCTACGGTATTCCGACCAGCGGCGCGCTCGAGCTCGACGGCCAGGGCACGGTGACGACGCTCGGTCGCGCACCGAAGCGCCTGCGCCTCGACCACGGCCGCGTCATCGAGTAGCGTCTAACGCATGAACGCCGTCGTCATCGATGTCTTGCGCACGCCCATCGGTCGCTTTCGCGGCGGCCTCTCGACCATTCGTCCCGACGATTTGGCGGCGCTGGTCTTGGCCGAGCTCGTCGCCCGCCACAAAGTGCCCGCCGACGAGATCGACGACGTCATTCTCGGCTGCGCCAACCAGGCCGGCGAAGACAACCGCAACGTCGCGCGCATGGCGCTGCTGTTGGCCGGCCTGCCGCAGTCGGTGTCGGGCGTGACCGTCAATCGCTTGTGCGGCTCGGGTCTGGAGGCGGTGTTGTCGGCGGCGCGCGCCATCGAGGCCGGCCAAGGCGACCTCTTCATCGCCGGCGGCGTGGAGTCGATGACGCGCGCGCCGTTCGCCATGCCCAAGTCGAATTCGCCGTGGCCCAACGGCAACGTCACCGTCTACGACACGTCGCTCGGCTGGCGCTTCCCGAACGAGCGCATGAAGAAGCTGTTTCCGCTGGAGTCGATGGGCGAGACCGCCGAGAACCTCGTCGACAAATATGGGATTACGCGCGTCGAGCAGGACCAATTCGCGCTCGAGTCGCAGCAAAAGGCCGTGCGCGCGCAAGAAGCCGGCAAATTCAGCGACGAGATCATCGCGGTGACCATCCCCGGCGCGAAAAAGGGCGAGACCCTACAGCTGACCAAGGATGAAGGGCCGCGCGGCGACACGACGCTGGAGAAGCTGGCGCGCCTCGAGCCCGTGTTTCGGCCCGGCGGCAGCGTCACGGCCGGCAATTCGTCGCCGCTCAACGACGGCGCCGCGGCCGTGCTCGTGTGCTCGGCCGAGCGCGCGCAGCGCATGGGCTGGAAGCCTCTCGCGCGCATCGTCGCCGGCGCGACGGCCGGCGTCGACCCGCGCACGATGGGCATCGGTCCGGTGCCGGCGACGCACAAGGCGCTCACACGAGCCGGCTGGACGCTCGCCGACGTCGATCTGGCCGAGCTGAACGAGGCCTTCGCCGCGCAGGCCTTGGCCTGTCTGCGCGAGCTGCCGATCGCCCGCGATCGCGTCAACGTCAACGGCGGCGCCATCGCCATCGGCCATCCGCTCGGCTGTTCGGGCGCGCGCCTCGTCGGCGGCCTGGTCCACGAGCTGCGCCGGCAGGGCAAAAAGCGCGGTCTGGCGGCGATGTGCATCGGAGTCGGACAAGGAATCGCGGGACTGCTCGAGCTGGTGTAAGATGGCGGGCTGATGGCCAACCGTCCGACCGGTCGCAGCACGCTGCGCGGCCGCTTCGAGATCAATGAGAAGATTGGCGAGGGCGGCTTCGCGACCGTTTACCGCGCCAAAGAGGTGACCACGGGCAAAGTGGTCGCGCTCAAGCTCCTCAAGGACGCCTATCTCAAAGACGAAGAGGTCGTCGAGCGGTTCCGCCGCGAAGTCTTCGCCGTCGCCTCGATCAACTCGCCCTATGTCGTGAAGATGCATGATTTCGGCATCTCGGGCGCCGAAGTCTTCATCGCGATGGAGTACGTCGAAGGGCCGACGCTGCGCGAGGTCATGCACGAGCGGCCGTGGAGCGCCAACGACATCCACGTCATCGTCGGCCAGATCGCGCAGGCGCTGGCGGCGGCGCATCGCCAGAACATCGTGCACCGCGATCTGAAGCCGGAGAACGTCATTCTCGTCGGTGAAAACGCCAAAGGCAGCCATCGCCAGGTCAAGGTGCTCGACTTCGGGCTGGCGAAATTGGCCGAGCTCGAGCGCAAGCTGGAGCTGGAGCCGCTGACCCGCGCCGGCATGTGCTTCGGAACGCCGCAATACATGTCGCCCGAGCAGATCCAAGGCAAGCCGATCGACGGCTCGGCCGACGTCTACGCGCTCGGCGTCATCGCTTACGAGATGATCGCCGGCCTGTTGCCGTGGGACGGCGCCGATTCGCGCGAGATCCTGCTCTCCGTCATCAAACAGCCGGCGCCGCGGATCTTGCGGGCGCGCGCCGAGGTCAAGCGGCTCGACGAGCTCAATCGCTTCCTGCAGCGCGCGCTGGCCAAGGACAAAAAAGATCGTCCGCGCGACGCCGCCGAGTTCTTCAAGGAGTTCGAGATCGCGCTCTTCGGCGCCAGTCGACCGGCGGCCAAGCCGAAGCAAAAGGTCGACGCCAAGGACGAAGTGTTCGCGTCGGTGTTCGCGGCGTCGATCGAGCTGCCGGCCGTGCTCTTGTCGTCGGGCCACACCGACTTCGGCGACACCGTGGTCGAGACGATGCCGGGCGAATATCCGATCGAGCCGACGATGGGCGGCGGCGGTCCCGGCATGCGCCGGCGGCAGCGGCTGAAGTCGGCGTGGATGATGAGCGTCGGCATGCAGGTCGTGCCCGAAATCAGCGGCGTCGGCGATCCGCGCGAAGATCCGTCGGGTCCGTTCTCGCACGCGCAGACGATGCCGCACCATTCGCCGCGGCGAAACGCCATCCCGTCGGAGGCGATGCCGCTGCCGCCGCTGGATTTTGCGCGTAAGCCGCAGCGCAAGGATTCCATCACCGACACCGTGCCGCCGCTGCAGCGCGGGCAGTCACGCGGCGTCCCGGTGTGGCTAGTCGCCTTCATGCTCGCGATAGTCGTAGTCGCGGCAGCCATCGGCTTTTTTCTGGGCAGGCGACCGCACTAGGTGTTTGCGCTGCCCGCGCGGCAGCGCAAACAAACCCGGCCGTCAGCGTTACTTACGCGTACACCCGAACCGGCGTCGTCCCCATCGCCACGCGCAGCCTTGTCCTGCTGCCGTCTTGCAGGTCGCCGCCGATTTGCACCGGCACTGGGCGCTCGACGCGAATTTCCACTGACGTGCACAAGAAGTCGTGCAGTTGCGGCGAGCGATATTCGCCGCGGAAGACGGCCGGCAAATTGCGCAGCGTTTCGTACGCGGTCGCCGTCGCCGTGCGCAGCTGGAAGCGGCCTTCGCGGGCGTCGCAGAACGGGAACATCTTCATGCCCAACCCGAAATTGGGGATGGTCGAGCAGCTGGCGATCGACGCGCGGCCACGCCAAACGACTTGGCCCGTCCCGATCGCGTCGTCCTCGACGATGCGGCCGGTCTTCCAGTCGATCGGAAATACCGGCGCGCCCGTGTTGACGACCTCGATGAGCGGCAGCTGCGACAGCATGAAGCGCGGCGTCGAGCGGAAGCCGACCGTCATCGCGTAGCGCGGCGCCGCGCCGATGGCGCCGGCGAACGGACCGGCGACCTTGTCGATCACTTTGCTGACGATGCCGAGATCTTCCAAGATCTGCGCGTCGAGGCCGCAGCCGGCGAAGGGCGTCAGCTTGCCGTCGACTTCGAGCAGCGACAGCTCGCGCGGACGCGCGGCGCGGCGCGCGCGGCCGAGATCGTGCGCCAAGCCGTCGGGCGTCGGGCGCGAGGCGCCGAGGCAGTCGGCGAGCGCGTTGCCGGTGCCGAGGCGCAACACGCCGACCGACGGCAGCGCCTGACCGCGCCGGCGCGATTCGGCCGCCACGTCGGAGAGGCACTGCACGAACGTGCCGTCGCCGCCGCCGAGCAAGATGGTGTCGTAAGCGCGCTCGACGACACGGGCGGCGATCTGCCGGCTGTGGTCCAGGCTGCGCGAAAGATACAAATCATGAGGCGGGACGAGATCTTGAAGATCGTCGATGACCCGTTGACGCACCCCGCGCGCGTTCTCGTTCACGATCACGGCGACACGTTGGCGGGCACCTGCTTGCAACAGCATTCGGCGGTCCTCCGGTGTTCGACCGCGTGGCCAGTGCAGGAGCTGCACCAAGGCGCGCACATTCGTCACGAACGTGTTTCTCGATAGTTGCAATGGTGCATGACACCCCGATGACGCGCTGCGCTGCGTTGCTAGGGTGGCAGTGCGAAGCGCTTTACGCAGCGTGCATTGACTAGCTGCGTCGTCCGCTTCTCGCGACGTTGTCGGCGACCCGGGCTATGATGTCGCGTGCCCGTTCAGATCGGCGAGCGCTACCGCGATCGCTACGAGGTCATCGAGCGCATCGGAGAAGGCGCCTTCGCCTACGTTTTTCGCGCGCGCGAGCCGGCGGCCGGTCGCGACGTCGCGCTCAAGGTGCTCAAAGAGCCCTATCGGCAAGTGCGCGACGTCGTCGAGCGCTTTCAGCGCGAGGTCTTCGCCGTCGCCACGATCAACTCGCCGCACGTCGTGTCGCTGCTCGATTTTGGCTTCGCCGACGACGAGTTCTTCATCGTCATGGAGTTCGTGCGCGGCATGTCGCTGCGTCAGCTGATGATGTCGGAGCCGTGGGCGCCCGAAGACGCGCTCGTCGTGCTCGGTCAGATCGCGCACGCGCTGGCGGCGGCGCACAAGCATCAGATCGTGCACCGCGATCTGAAGCCCGAGAACGTGATGCTCGTCGAGAACGATGGGCTGTGGCAGGCCAAGGTGCTCGACTTCGGCTTTGCCAAGCTGGCCGACTTGGAGCGCACGCTCGATCTCGAGCCGATCACGCGCGTCGGCTTTTGCTTCGGCACGCCGCAATATCTGTCGCCCGAGCAGATCCGCGGCTTCAGCGTCGACGGCGGCGCCGATCTGTTCGCGCTCGGCGTCATCGCCTACGAGATGCTCGTCGGACGGCGGCCGTGGGACGGCGCCGATCCGCGCGCGGTGATGACGGCGGTCTTGCGCACGCTGCCGCCGCCGGCGTTGACGCTGCATCCGTCGCTGCGCTCGCGTATCGAAGAGGTGAACCGCTTCTTGTTGCGCGCGCTCGAGAAGGAGCGCAAGCAGCGGCCGGTCGACGCGGTGGCGTTCTTCGAGGAGCTGCAGACCGCGCTCTTCGGCGGCGCGGCGGCCGCGCGCACGGCGCTGGCGGGCGCGCGACCGGTCACGCAGATGGACGACGTGACCTCGCGTTCGATCGTTCTCAAGCCGTCGCCGGAGCTGGCGCAGCGGCGCTTCGACGCCACCGAGCTCGACGTCGACATCAACGGCGCGGCGGCCATCGATGACCGCTCGACGACGCAGTTCAAGACGCAGCGCAGTCACAATGGTCGCGACACCGTACGCGAATCGGCGCTCGACTCGACCAAGCACGTCGTCGACAAGCCGTCGGACATCCCGATCTTCGTTGCCAGCTCGGACGCGCGCTTGCCGTCGCAGTATCTGCCGCGCATCGACGCCATCGACATGATCGAGATCGAAGACTCGGTGCCGTCGCCGCTGGCGCTGCCGATGACGACGGCGCGGGTCGTGAAGCAGCCGCCGAGTCGCTGGCGGATTCGCGCACTGTGGACGGTGCTGGTGCTGCTGCTGCTGGCGCTGGCGTTCGCGCTCGGCCGCTGGGGGAAGTTCTAATTTAGTCGCGCTGGCAGTTAGTGCGTCGCGAGCCAGCTGGCCAGCGGACGCCACGCGAGCGCCGGCGCGTCGGTGGCGTAGAGCAGATCGCCGTGCCCGAAGTCCTCGGCCACGCGCGCGGCGCCGAAGCGGTGCACGACGAGCGTCGTGACGTCGGTCGACGAGACGCGCGTCGTCGAGTAGAGGCCGTGCGCGCCGAACGCGCCGGCGGCGCCGATGTAGATGAGCGGCACGCGGATGTTGGCGAGCGGCGCGCGTCCGGCCGAGCCGCCGCACCAAATGGCGTCGAGATCGGCGGCCTCGTGCTCCGACTGATGCGGCGGCGCGCCGGCGAACCAAGCGCTGACGGCGTCCTCCGTCGATTCGCGCAGCGCGGTCACGTTGCCGTCGCTGTCGAGGATGGGCGCGGCGAGATGATAGGCCGGCGTGTAAGGCGCGAATTGATACGTCGTGCCGACGAACGTGAAGAGCGCGCCTTGGTTGGAGTAGGGCGGGAAGATCGGCGACGGATCGGCGGGCGCGCTGCGATCGAGCTGACCGGCGGCGACGAAGAGGCTGTTGTCGGAGTCGATCGTGCCGGCAGCGAGCGCGGCCGCTTCCGCCGACGCGTTGGCGCAGGCGAAGGCTTGCGCGTCGGCGTCGGCGGGCGCGAGATCGTAGTAGACGTCGAGGATGGCGAGCGCGTCGATGTGGCGGCCGTTGCCGGCGGCGTAGGCGTAGGCGAGCTCGCCGCCGTGCGAGAAGCCGGCGAGCGTGATGGGAGCGCCGTCGTCGTCGGTGATCGCGCGCGTGGCGCGGGCGAGCGCCAGCGCCGTCTCGATGTCGCCGAGCTCCTGCGCGACGCCCATGCTGCCCAAGTCGGAGATGTCACCGTCGCTGCTGGGCAGCGTCCAGCGGCGATCGACGCCCCAGACGTCGATGGCGCGCGCGGCCAAATAGGGGGCGAGGCCGGGCGCCGACGACGCCGGCGTGCCCAAGGTCGGCGTGAAATTCGTGACGAAATTCGCGAAGTCGCCGTGCAAGAGCATCACGGCGCGCGTCGTCGGCACGGGCACGCCCGGCGCACGCTCGCGCACGACGCGATGGACGCGCACGATGGCGTTCGCCGTCGCGCCCACGCGCACGTCCAGCTGGTAATGGTAGAGGTCGCCGACGAGGTGTTGCCGCGTCAGCGCCGGCGTCTTAGCCGCGACCGGAGCCGAATCGAGCGCCGTGGTGCCGTCGACTGCGGACATGGATGGGGCCGGCGACGTGCAACCGGCGACGAGCAGGAGCACTACAGCGGATCGGGACATGCGGACCCCCCTTTTGATGTGGGAGTTCGACACCGAGCGCCCGCCAAAGCGGCACGTCTACTCGTTAGAGATTTTGTGCGAGGGACGGCGCTACAGCTTGGGCGACGCGGGCGCGCCCATCGTGTGATAGCCCTTGTCGACGTAGATGGTGGTGCCGGTGATGCCGGCGGCGAGCGGGCTGCACAAGAACGCGGCGGTGTGGCCGACGTCGGTCGACGTGATCGCTTCGGGCAAGGGCGAGCTCTCCTTGCAGTGCTCGATCATCTTGTCGATGAAGCCGATGGCCGACGCCGCGCGCGACGCCCATGGGCCGGCCGAGATGACGTTCACGCGATGGCCCCACTTGCGGCCGGCTTCGAACGCCAGCACGCGCGTGTCCGACTCGAGCGCCGCTTTCGCCGACGACATGCCGCCGCCGTAGCCGGGCACGACGCGCTCGGCCGCCAAATAGGTCAGCGACACGAACGAGCCGCCCGGCTTGACGAGCGGTCCGAGCCGCTGCACCAGCGACACGTTCGAGTAGGCCGAGACACCGACGGCGGCCAGGTAGCCTTTGCGCGAGACTTCGAGCAGCGGCTTCTTGACTTCGGGGCCGTTGGCGAGCGAGTGCACGACGATGTCGACGGCGGGCGTGCCGAAATCGGCGGCCAGCTTCTGCGCCAAGCCGTCGATGGTGAAGTCGCCCTGCTCGCGGTAGCGCTTCGAATCGCGCACGTCGGCGGGCACGTCGGCGAGCGTGTCGTAGTCGGCGTCGAGCGCGTAGATGCGTTCGAACTCGAGCTTGCCGCCGTTGCCGAGCTGGCGCGACTGGTCGAGCTTGCCGCGCTCGAGCAGCGTCTTGAAGATGCCGAGCGCCGGCGGCCAGGTGCCGGCGAAGATGGTGGCGCCGGCTTCGGCGAGCGCTTTGGCGATGGCGAACCCGAGGCCGTTGTCGTCGGCGATTCCGGCGACGAGCGCGCGTTTGCCGCGTAGATCGATGGCGAGCATGGCGCGCACTGTTCCGCGCTCGCCTGGTCATGTCAAGCGGCGCTGGACATCGGTGATCGCGGGCACTGCCGAGCCGCATCGCGCTCGCTATGCTGTGCGGATGAGCTGGAAACGCCTACGCCGCGTTTTGCGATCGCTCTGGCTGTCGTTGCTGCCGATCGTGTGGATCGGCTGTGGCAACAAAGATCCGACCGGCTGCGGACCGACGATCACGCCGAAGAGCTACACCGTGTCGGCCACGCTCGTCGACGACGGCGGCACGCGCACGTTCCTGCCCGGCGTCGACATCTCGTTCGCGGACTGCGACGAGCTGTGCGGCGGAGGGCCGCCCGTCGGCGTCAGCTGCAAAGCCGAAATCGGCCAAGGCGGCGCGCCCGTCGTCGTCTGCCAGCCCGGGTCTTACAACAACTGCGTTTGAGGCTCAGGTTTTTTCGAGGATGACGACGCCGCGCGCCGCGAACTGACGCAAGAGGCCGCGCAAGCGCCGCTGCTCGCCGCCCGAGCGGCAGCTGAACTCGACGCCGAAGGCGCTGTCGGCCGAGCGCTGCCGGCGATGGCGCACGACGCCGGTGACGACGAGGTCGAGCCCGGCCGTGCGCATGCGCAGCGAGACCTGCTCGGCGATGGCCGGCGCCGGCTGCGGCGACGTGATGAGGATGCCGCCGCCCGACAGATCGGCGGCGACGCCTTCGTTCATGACCAAGCTGCCGAACGCGCGCCACTCGAGCGGCACGCGCACGCAGTAGCGACGATGGCGGCGCAGATGCACCGCTTGCGGCTCGTCACGCGCGGCGCGCAAGAGATAGTCGCGCGCCGGCGCTTCGTCGGGATGCAGCCGCGCGACGAGGCCGAGCCGGCGCACCGAGACGCGCGCGCGCACGAACACCGGATTCGGCAGGCCGGGCCAGCCGATCTCGAGCACGAGCTCGGCGCGACCACGCGGTCGGGCGCGCGTCACCAGCGTCAGCTCGCCGGCGTCACCGTCGTCGTGAAAGCAGTGCAGGAAGTCGGCACCGCTGGCGAACGCGGCCACGACGATGGGCGTGCCCGTCAAGTGGTCGCCGAGAGAGCTGGGATCGGCGAGCTGAATCCGCGCCCCTAAGCTTCCCGAGGTTGATGCCATGCGTCAATGTTACGGCTCGCGTTCGCAGAGTTTCAATGCGTAAGACTGGTAAGCAAGATCGCGTCGAGAGTTGAAACCGTACGAATTCAGCGGTCGTCGAGCGGCGGCGCGATGTCCGTGCGCTTCTTGCCCTTGTGCGGCAGGTCGGCCTCGAGCGCGGCCAGATAGTCGACGGGCTTATCGAGCGGAATCTGCATCGACGGCACGTCGCCCAGCTGCCGCACGCGCGCCGCGAACGCGATGAGCAGCTCGCGCGCTGCCGGCAGCGCGCCCAGCTGCGGAATGTCCTGCTCGGTGAGAAGCTCGGCCAATTTCAGGGCCGTCGAACGTCGCAGCCGCGCGCGCCGCAGCAGATCCTGCAGCGAATTGCGCAGCGAATCGACGGTGTAGCCGTGGCGATCGACCATCTCCAGCGCCACGCGCACGACCGACGGCGCCGACAGCTGCCCGTCTTCGAGCATCACCAGCGCCGCTTGGAAGTAGTTGAAGATGGGCACGAGCCGCGCGCCATACCGATCGAAGCGCGACACCGGCGAGCGACGGTCGAGATGAATGAAGATGCGCTCGACCGCGTCGCCCGTCGGCAGCGCTTCGGCGAGCGTCACGGCGCGCTGCGCGTCGTCGTCGTAGGCGCCGGCGCGTTCGAGGATCTCCTCGAGCAGGCGGCGCTTGACGTGGCCGGCGATGATGTCGCCGTAGAGCGAGTAGATGAAGCCGTCGGCCTCGGCGTCGTCGCCGAAGCAGGTCTCGCGCGTCTCCGGCGGCAGGCCGGCGCGACCGGCGAGCAGCGCCGGCAGCTTGTAGCCGACCTGCTCGCGCATGGCGCGGAAGCGGCCGGTCAACATGTTGCGCAGGTTGGGCTTCAAGATGAACTCGTCGAACTCGACGCCGTCGAGGCGCAGCTTCTTCGTCAGCACGCGGCGCATCTGCCGCGGCGAGCCGGAGATGAAGCAGATGCGCGCGCCGCCGCCCGCGCGCAGCTCGCGCAACAGCACCGACGCGCCGGGGATCGAGACCTTGGCCTCGGCGCCTTCGAACGCCGAGCGCAACAGCTGCTTGAGCGTGTCGAACTCGGTCTTCAAGTAGGTCTTGTCGAGGTCCCAGCGATAGACGTGACGCGGCGGCGGCGAGATCGTGGCCGGCGGCTTGGCCGCGAGCAGCGACGGGCCGCCCGGTGCGACCGGGTGCCGGCGATCTTTGTCGCGCCGCCGCTCTTTGTCCTCGCGCGCCATCGGTGCCGGCGATCGTATCAGCTGGAGCGTCGTTCGGCGAATGCCCGCAGCGCGTTTTCGATGTCGTGCGACAAGCCCGCCTGCACGGCCTTGGCGGCGACCTTGGCGGCGTTGGCGACGGCGCGACCGTGCGAGCGGCCGTGCGCCTTGATGAACAGCTTGTCGAAGCCCAACACCGGCGCGCCGCCGTATTGCTCCCAGTCGGTGACCTCTTTCAAGCGGCTGATGCCGCCCGAGAGCATGGCCAAGCCGGCGCGCCACAGAGATCTTCTCTTTCGACGCGTAATGGGCGACGCGAACGATGGTCTCGGACACGCCTTCGAGCATCTTGATGACGACGTTGCCGACGAAGCCGGAGCAGACGACGACGTCGGCGGTGCCGCGCGGAATGTCGACGCCCTCGACGTTGCCGACGAAGTTGATGTCGGTGGCTTCGGTCAAGAGGCGATGGGCTTCGACGATCTCGGGCGGGCCTTTGCCGGCTTCGGCGCCGTTCGACAAGAGCGCGACGCGTGGGCGCGGATTCTTGGACACGCGCGACGCGTAGGCCGAGCCCATGATGGCGAAGGTGACGAGATCCTCGGCGGAGACTTCGAGCGTCGCGCCCACGTCGAGGATGAGCGAGAACGGATCGTCCTTCTCGCCGCGGCGGATCTCGGTCGGGTAGACGCTGGCGAGCGCGGCGCGGCGCACGCCGGGGATCTTCTTCCACGTGCGCGAGCAGGCCAGCACCGACGCGCCGGTGTTGCCGGCCGAGACGAGCGCGTCGGCGGCGCCGTCGGCGACCAGCTGCGCGGCGACGAGGATCGACGCGTCCGGATGCTCGTCGAGCGCCGCCTGCGGCTTCTCCCACATCTTGACCGCTTCGGGCGCGTGGTGGACCGAGATGCGCTCGGGATCGTGGCGCTCCTTCGACAGCAGCGCGCCGATGCGCTCCCCGTCGCCGACGAGCAACACCTGAATGTGCCCGGCTTCGAGTGACAGCTGCGCGACGCCGCGCACGATCTCGTCCGGCGCGTGATCGCCGCCCATCGCGTCGACGGCAACAGTGACCGACTGATTCCCGACCGGGGCGCGCGGATCCATCGTCAGCGCGCAGAACCTATCATGTTCGGCTGGCCCAAAAGCGCGCAAAGCGCGCGTCGGCCGGAGTCCGGCCGCGGCAGGCATCGTGCGCGCTGAGTCAGCTCATGAGCTGCGCCAGATCGGGCGGCAGCGACTCGAGGACCTGCTCGATCGCCACCATCGGCTCCAGCGCTTCGCGCACGACGCTCAGCACCGCCGTGGCCGCCGCTTCGGCGTCTTCGTCGTCGACGTCGAGGCGCGTGGCCAGCGCTTCGAGCAGCTCGTCGCGCTGCAGCGTGCCGTCGCCGTGCGCCCCGGCCAAGAGGTCGCCCAGCTCCTCGGGCAGCTCGGCGCCGAGCTCGACCGCTTCGTCGGGCGTGAGCCGCTCGGCCAGCGCCGTCAACACCGCATGCACGACCGCCGCGCCGTCGGTCGCGATGCCGTCGGGTAAACGCGCTTCCACCTTGGCGTACAGCTCAGCCGTATCCATTCGGATCTCCTGTTGCTCGTGACTTAAGCGCGGAGAAGCGCGTGGGAAGCGGCGATCGGCACTTGCGCTGGCACATCGGCTGCACAAGTCACCGATCCGCCCAACGCAAAAAGGAGCTGACCCATGGCTTGCCCACACTTCGAAGACGGACGACTCGCGCGTTGCACCGCCGTCTCGGGGCAGCACATCCCGACCTGCCACGAGCGCGAACGTTACTGCCGCAGCGACGAGAACGGCAGCTGTCCGACCTACCGCTTGGTGCAGCTGCGCGGCGCGCCGCTGCCGGAAGAGGTGTACTACGCGCTGTGGCTCGCGCCCGTCCCGACCGCGCTGACGAGCGTCGAGGACACGCAGCCGATCCCGCTGTCACTGTAACGATTGTGTACATGAATGCGGCTGGCGCCGAAGCCGACGGGCAATTCCTTCCACCGGCGAATAACGTACGAGCGCTATGGTTGCATGGTCGTACCAGCGGGCGGGAACGGCGACATGTTGATGTTGACCGACAGCGGAAACGGCTGCGACGTGATGACCGCCGAGCCCGCGCCGACGCTGGGCGTTCCGGCGGGCAGTAGGCCGGTCGCCGCCGCGAAGCCGCTCGCCGACGTCGCCGTGCCGGCGGTCGAGGCCGCGCCGTTACTGCCCGTCACCGGCGCGCGCTCGATGCGCGCCACGGTCTCGGCGTCGAGGTTGCCGGTCGAGGGCAGGCTCTGCAGCTGCTGATATTCGGCGATCGATGCGCGCAACGCCGCCGAGTTGATGCCGTCGATGGGGCCGGTGTACAAGCCGCCCGCCGCCAACGCCGCCTGCACGCTCGAGAGCTGCTCGGCGTTGCCGCTCACCGACGGCCGAATCTGGTTGTTCAGCTGCGGGCTGAAGCCGTTGCCGACGGTGTTGGTCGCCAGCGGCTGCGGAATCTCGCTCGCCGGCACGCCTTGTTCGGCGGCGGATTGCGTCACCGATTGCGGCGGCGGCGGCGGCAACGCCGTGCCGTTGCTGCCGGTCGTCGCGGTGAAGGGCGTGTTGCTGCCGTTGAAGCTGCTCGCCGACGTGGCCGTGGTGCCGACCGTCGGGCCGCTGCCGGCGACGGGGCTGGCCGTGCGCGTCGGTGCCGTTGGCGTCACGACCACGGCCGGCGTGACGCCGCCTTTGGCCCACGCGGCGACGGGAACGGCGAGCGCCAAGAACGCGATGACGATGGTTCTACGCATGCTCGCCGAGGGTGCGAACGTCGTGCCGCGCGGGCGTGCCGATCGTCCGTGCCGCGCGCGCGTCGAGCGGGTCGCTCAGCCCGTGACGGCGCCGAGCGGCGCGTGCTGGAGCACGGTCGGCTCGGGCGCGACGAGGCGTGGCGGCGAGGGCGCGAGCAGCTTCGGTGGCGCGCCCTTGCCGTTCGCCGGCAGCGGCGGCATGCCCGGACCGATCGGCTTCGGCGGCGGCGGCGGTGACGGTTGCGGCGGCGCCGGCTCGGTCAGCTCGGCCTCGACGTCCCACGGTCCCGGCAGCAGCGTCACCTCGTCGACGTAGAGCTGACCGCGCTGCCAACGCGACGGCGGCGGCAGGCTCGCCGACGGCGCGACGCTCGCCAGCGGCTTGCCCGCGCGCGACAAGCGATAGCGCAGCTGTCCGCGCTCGGCGCCGTCGGCGATGAAGGCGACGACGAGCTTGCCGTCGCGCTTGCCGGCGGCGATGACGCGCGCCGCGCCCAGCCGCGCGTCGAGCGGCGGCAGCCCGGCGAGGATGCGCTGCTCGATCGTGTGCGCCTCTTCGGTCTGACCGCGCGCTTGCAAGAGATTGCGATAGCAGGGCAACAGCTTGGCGTCGGTCACCGGCGGCAGCTCCTCGTCGGTGGCGACGGGCACGCCGTGGGCGACGGCGGCGCACTCGCCGGGCAGATAGACGCGACGCACCAGCGCCAACGGCGGATACTTATGCGACACGAAATAGCGGTAGGCCCACGTCATCGGCTGCGGCGCGAACGTAAACGACTGCGCCAAAGGCTTATCGGAGCGCAGATCGACCATCGTGAAGTTGTCGAAGAACGTCACCGGATGTTGGGCGATGAGCCGCTCGTAGATGGCGCGCTCGCTGTTCGACAGTAAGTGTTCGTCGAAGATCAGCACCGAATGCGCGCGCTGCGGCAACTTGTCCACTTGCGACAGGTTCTGGATCTCGTCGTAGTTGCGATCGATGTAATACCAAAATTCCTTACGCGCGCCGAGATGCGGGTAATGAATGATGACGCGCTCTTTGTCGCTGGTGCGCGCGTGCACTTCGGCGGCGAAGCGCAGCTTCTGCTGCTCCGGCGAATAATGCTGCTCGCCGTGGGTTCCCATGAGCACGCGGCTCTCGAGGAGGTTGTCCCAGGTATGCGGGACTTCGGCGCCCAAATAGACGCAGAGCAGCGTCGTGGCGACGAGCGCCGGCAGCCAGAACGGCGTCCGTCCGACGAGCGCGCGCGCGGCGAAGTAACTGTCGCTAATCAAGTCGGTGATCGCGAGCGCGAAGAACGAGGAATAGAAGAAGACGCGATAGAGGTGCACCGAGGAGCCCTCGGCGAACATATAAATGTAAATGGTATTGATATAGAGGAACGTCAATATGGCGATATCGCGACGGCGCGCGCGGCCGGTGGCGACGCGGGCGAGCCACAGGACGAACCAAATGGCGCCGGCGAACACCGGCGGTTTGCCGTAGAGGATATCGACCCATTGCACGTGGCGATCGATGACGTATTGCGCCGACGGCGGCGAATGACGAATGCGATAACTGTCGAGGAACTCTTCCCAGGCGCCGGCGTGATGGGTGAACCAGATATGGAACGCCATCATGAGCACGCAGGCGGTTCCGGTGACGAGGATATGCAGTAAGAGCGCGTTCCAGCGGCCGAGCTTGAGCGTGCGGCCGCGCGCGGTGAACAAGAGATAGCCGAGTGAATGAAGGGCGATGAAGGGGCCGATGAAATAGGCCTCCCACATGATCAAGCCGCCCAAGGCATAAGCGAAAAAGGCGTGCCACAGCGCGCGTTCGGTCGGCTTATCGAGGATCGAGAGATACGCGGTCAGCGACCAGAGGACGCAGGCCATCGCCGGCAGCATCGGATCCGAGAGCACGCTGAATGACGCCAGCACCGGTAAGCAGACATAGACGATGACGGCGACGAGACCGGCTTCGCGCGACCAATTGCGCTTGACCAACACGTAGAGCGCCCATAACGCCAGATAGCCGCCGCAGACGGCCAGGCCGCGCGCGAGCCACTCGTGATCGCCGAATATGGGGATGAGCAGCGTCAATAAGTGGTGATAGCCGATGGGGTGGTGGAAATAGAGCGCATTGGACGGCGGCTTTTCGAAGCCGCCCCACGTCGCCGGCGCCAGCATGTGCAAGCGCAGCGACATACGCGCGCGCAGCATATAGGTCGCGCCGTGATAGCCGTGATGTCCCCACCAAAACGGCGCCGCGATCCCGAAGAATGAATAGAGCGAATAAAACGCAGTCGCCAGCGCCAGGCCGACGCGCACCGGCCATTGGGGACGCGCGTTCGCGTTTACAGCGGGCGCGCCGACGCGCGATTCCGGCTCGCTCATGCGCGGTGCCCGACGAAGAAGGCCGACGTGCCGAACGGCAGCGGCAGGCGGCGTAAGAGCGGCAATTCGAGGCGAAATAGCTGGGTCAATAGATCATTCCACGGCGCTGGTTTCGTCGAGTGTTCCATGTGCGCGGTGGCTTTGGGCGCGACGCGCTGTAACAGCCGGGCAGCCAAAGTGGGCGCGAATAGCACGGCATTGAAATAGCCGGCTTCGTCGAGCGCGAAGCCGGCCTTGGTCAATAACGCGCTCAATTGGCGTTTGATGTAACGGCGTTTATGATGCGAATAATCGTCGTTGTATCCCCATAAGAAATTGAACGCGGGGACGAAGACGATGACGGTGCCGCCCGGCTTGCAGACGCGATAGAGCTCGCGCGCGGCCGCCGCGTCGTCGTCGAGGTGCTCGAGGATGTCGAGCGCGCACACGACGTCGAAGGTGGCGTCGGCGAACGGCAAAGGCGCCGACGCCGACGCGACGACGCGGTCGGTATAAGGACGATCCATCGACAGCGCGAACGAGCCCGGCTCGCGGTCGACGGCAAAGGCGCGGCCGTGGCGCGCGATGGCCAACGCCGCGCCGCCGGTGCCGCAGCCGAGATCGAGGATGCGCGCGCGCTGCGGATCGAGCGACAGGCGCGCCAATAGCTGGTCGAGAATGTCGCGGCGCACCCGATACCACCAGTGCCAATCCTCGACGTCTTTTTGATATGCGTGAAACGAAGCGTCCATGGGATATGCTTTAACGCCGCTGTAAGAGCACCGTGGTATAGGGCGCCCAGCCGAGCGGCAGCGTGCCCATGACGCGCGGCAAGGCCGCCTTTTGTGTCACTTCGAAGTGCGCCGTCGCCGCGTTTACGACGTCGGCGATATCGGAGAAATGGTGATTATCGATATCGGCGAATCCGATGGCGGCAAACGCGGCGTTCATCAGCTTGTGCACCGCCGGACAGCCGATGAGCAGCTGGCCGCCCGGTTTCAAGACGCGCGCGACGTCGGCGAGCGCGGGTCCGAGCTGCGCCGGCCGGACGTGCTCGAAGATGGAAAAGGCGACGACGGCGTCGAAGTAACCGTCGGCAAAGGGCAGCGCGCGCACGTCGGCTTGCACCAGCGCCGCCGGCGTGACACCCAGTCGCGCCAAGCGTTCGCGCAGTCCCGGCGATTCGCGCTCGAGGTCGACGCCATACAGCTCGTCGCACGTCGCGGCCAAGGTCGGCATCAACAGGCCCGAGCCGTAACCGATCTCCAATAAGCGCGAAAAATGGCCGTTTAGTAAGCGTAAACCGGTATTCAAACGCGCCGCGAAGACGCGACCGACGAGCGGCTTGTAATAATAGGGCAGCGGATCGACGTCGTTATTGGGCTGCAAAGCGCCGGGCGGCGGCAGCTTCAACGACAGCGATCCCTGCGCCACCATCAATATTGGCCTTTGAATTTGCGGAACGCGTGCATCGTCATGCGGCCCAAGATGGCGCCTTCGCGGAAGCGGCTGATCTTCGTCTCGCCGTAAGTGCGCGCGCGATAACGAATGGGGAGCTCGACGATCTTCAAGTTCTGCTTGGCGGCGCCGAATAACAGGTCGAAGTCGCCGAAGGGATCGAAGTCGCCGAAGAAGCCGCGCGCGGCCGCGATCTTCTCGTAGTCGCGGCGGAACAGCACCTTCGTGCCGCACAGCGTGTCTTTTAGGCGCTGCTGCAATATCGCCGATAACGCCAAGCCGAAGAACTTGTTGCCGAGCGAATTGAGGAAGCGCATCGCTTGGCCTTCCATCGGATAGACGAGGCGCGAGCCGTTGACGAACTCGGCTTTGCCTTCGGCCAGCGCGGCATAAAACTTCGGCAGATCCTCGGGCGGAACCGTCAAGTCGGCGTCGAGAATGAAGAGGATATCGCCTTTGGCGGCGGCGAATCCTTTACGAACGGCGTCGCCTTTGCCTTTGCCGTCTCCTTGATGAATCAACTTCAGATTCGGATGCGTCTTCTCCGCGATATGGCGCTCGATGGCCGCGACCGTGCCGTCGTCCGAGTTGCCGTCGACGAAGATGAGCTCGGTGCCTTTGCCCATATCGGGCGTGCGCGCCACGATATCGTCGATATTGCCGCGCTCGTTCTTACAAGGAACGATGACGCTGCACGAATATTCGCGCTCGGGAATCGGCCCGCCGCCCGCCGCCATTTTGCAGACGAAATATTGCGTCAGCGCGAAATGGCGTAATCCCGGAAGCTGCGCCGCATATTTATTGGCGAGCTCGGCGAATATCGGGATCTCGAGGGGAACGAGCTGCGCCGTGCCCGAGCGAACGACCTCCAAATGATTGAGGTCGAGCAGGTTCTCCAGATCCTGCATGCCGAGCCAGTTCTGCTGCGCGATCGGCATCTTCTGCCCGATTCGCTCGCCCACTTTGAGCAGCGGCTCCCACACGAAATTGTAATAAGTAACCATGATGCGCGTGCGCGGATGACAGACGCGGCGCAGCGCGCGAAAGGCGCTCCACACGTCGTACAGCTGACCGACGACGTCGGAGAGCACGACATAATCGAACGTGCGGCCCTGTAATTCGGGCGCGTCCAGCGTCTCGGCATCGGCGACGACGAACTCGAGCAGCGGATGTTTGGCGCGCGCCTCGTCGATCAACCGCGGCGCCACATCGACGCCGACGCCGCGCGACGGCTTGAGCGACGCCAACAGATCGCCGGTGCCGCAGCCGATCTCGAGCACGCTGGCGCCGGCGGGAACGACGAAGCGCACGAGCCGCTCGATGGCGCGATAATAGGCCGAGTTCTTTTGCCGCCAGCCGTCGCGCTCCGCGGCATAACGATCATATTCGGCGATGCGTTGCTGGCGGCGCGCCCATTCCTGCTGCGCGAAATCGTCGCGGGCGTGGTCTTCGCTGGTGCTCACGAATGGCGCTCGCTATCGCCGCGATCGCCGCGTTTCTCGATATGCGCCAAGTCGGCGTCGACCATCATTTTCACCAGCTCGGAAAACTTCACTTTCGGCTCCCACTTCAATATCGTTTTTGCTTTCGTCATATCGCCGCGCAATTCGTCGACTTCGGCGGGGCGGAAATAGCGCGGATCGATCTCGACATACTTCTTCCAGTCGAGCTGGAGATGACCGAACGCTTCGTCCAAGAAGTCGCGCACCGTGTGGCATTGACCGGTGGCGATGACGAAATCGTCCGGCTTTTCCTGCTGCAACATGAGCCACATCGCTTCCACGTAATCGCCGGCGAAGCCCCAATCGCGCTTGGCGTCGAGGTTGCCGAGGAACAGCTTTTGCTGCAGGCCGAGCTTGATGCGGGCGACGGCGCGCGTGATCTTGCGCGACACGAACGTCTCACCGCGGCGCGGCGACTCGTGATTGAAGAGAATGCCGTTGCACGCGAACATGCCGTAAGACTCGCGATAATTGACGGTAATCCAATATGAATAGAGCTTGGCGACGGCATAGGGAGAGCGCGGATGAAATACCGTCTTTTCCGACTGCGGCGCCGGCGAGCTGCCGAATAATTCGGAGGACGACGCCTGGTAAAAGCGCGGCTGAATCCCGCTTTCGCGGATCGCTTCCAATAAGCGCACCGTGCCCATTCCGGTGATCTCGCCGGTATATTCGGGCACGTCGAACGACACGCGCACGTGCGATTGCGCGCCCAAATTGTAGATCTCGTCCGGCTTGACCGTGCGCAGGATGCGATTCAACGACGACGCGTCATTCAGATCGCCGTAGACGAGGCGCAGGCGATAATCGGGATCGTGCGGATCTTGATAGATGTCGTCCAAGCGCTCGGTATTCAGCGACGACGAGCGGCGCACGATGCCGTGCACTTCGTAGCCTTTGGCGAGCAGCAGCTCGGCGAGATAAGAGCCATCTTGCCCGGTGATTCCGGTGATCAGCGCGCGCTTGTTCATGATTGCTCTTTCCACCAACGGATCGTCTTCTGTAAGCCGCTCTCCAACGTCGTTTGCGCCTGCCAATGCAAGAGGGTCTTGGCGCGTTCGACCGCCAACCGGCGGCGCGGCTGTCCGTTGGGCTTGGAGGCGTCATAAACGAAACGCCCGCGATAGTCCATCAATCGCCCGATGAGCTGCGCCAAGTCGGCGATGGCGATCTCGCGGCCGCTGCCGAGATTGATCGGCAATGAACCGTCATAGACTTCGCACGCCGCCAAAATGCCCTGCGCGCAATCTTCGACGTAAAGGAATTCGCGTGTCGGCGTGCCGTCGCCCCAAATGGTGACGTCGCCGTGGCCGCTTTGAATCGCGCTGTCGATCTTGCGAATCAGCGCCGGAATGACGTGCGACGACTGCAGATCGAAGTTGTCGTGCGGACCGTAAAGATTGACCGGAAATACGATGACCGAATTGAAGTCATATTGTTCGCGATACGCTTGCGACTGCACCAAGAGCATCTTCTTGGCCAGCCCGTAAGGCGCATTGGTCTCTTCGGGATAGCCGTTCCATAAGTCGTCCTCTTGGAACGGCACCGGCGTGAATTTCGGATAGGCGCAGATCGTGCCGGCGGCGACGAGCTTCGGCAGCTTGCGGCGCCGGCCCTCTTCGATGAGCTGCACGCCCATCATCAGGTTGTCGTAGAAGTATTTGCCGGGGTTCTCGCGGTTGGCGCCGATGCCGCCGACTTGCGCCGCCAAGTGGATCAGCAAGTCGGGCCGCGCGTCGTCGTAGAGCTTACGAACGGCGCTCATCTCCGTCAGGTCGTAGTCGCGCGAGCGCGGCACGATGACGTCGCGACAGCCGCGCGCGCGCAGCCCGGCGACGACGAATTGGCCGAGAAAACCGGCGCCGCCGGTGACGACGACGCGCTTGTCGCCGAAGAAGCCGCCGCTCATGGAACCTCCGGTCGCAACGCTTCGAAGACGAGGTACATCCAGGCGCGCTCGGGAACGAGCCGGCGGGCCAACGCGTCGACGGCGGCGAGCGCGCGTTCCACGACCGGCAGCGACGCCAACTGCGGCAGGCCCATCGTCGGATGCAGCAAGATGCGCTCGAGCGGCAGCGGCTGCTCGTAGCTGTGGCGCGCGACCACGAAGCCGGCCTCGGCGAGCTGCCCGCCGAGGCGCGCCGTCGTCGAGCGCAGCACCGCGCGCTCGGCCGGAATCAGCGCCGCCTGGGCCCAAATGAGCGGCGAATTGCGGTTGGGCTCGACGAGCAGGAGGCGGCCGCCCGGCTTGAGCACGCGGCGCGCCTCGGCGAGCACCTCCGCCGGCGCCGGAACATGATGCAAGACGTCGCGAATCAGCACGGCGTCGAAGCCGCCGTCCGCGAACGGCAGCCGCGCCCCGTCGGCGGTGACCGTTGCCGCGCCGGTGGCGTTGCGGGCGAAGCTGGCTTTTTCGCAGGAGAAGTCGACGCCGAAACGGAGCGCCCCTTCGTCGCGCAAGTGGTGCAGGTTCGCGCCTTCGCCGCAGCCGATCTCGAGCAGCCGCTCACCGGCGCGCGCAAGAACGCGCTGCGCCAACGCCGCTTCCCGCCGCGCCAACACCGGGTTGCGCGTCTGCCAATCGAAGCGTGTGGCATCGGCGCCGCGCCAGTAAGTCTGCTGCCTATGCACGAAGTCGTTCATGATTTCTGTGGCGTCGGTCCTACCATTTCGGCCGAGAACCATAGCACACCGAGGTACGCCGAGCGGCGGGACACACGCTCAGAAGGTGTGACATGTGGACTTGTCGGTTCGCGTCACCGCTGGTAGATTCGCCCGCGGTAGAAGCTACTTGTGCTCGCTCGGGGGACGAAGGTTTGACCGCGAACGCCTTGAAGATGCCCATTCCTGACGCCGCTGCTTCGATCGTACGCCTCTCAGTCGTCATTCCTGCGTACAACGAGGCGGGCCGGATCGAGCGCACGCTCGATCATACGGTCGCGTTCTTGGAAGGGCGCAAGGAGACGTGGGAGATCGTCGTCGCCGATGACGGCTCGCGCGATCACACGCCCGAGATCGTGCAGCGCTACATCAGCCAGCACGGCGATCAGCGCGTGCGCTTGGTGGCGCTGCCGCAGAATCGCGGCAAAGGCGCGGCCTTGCGCGCCGGCGTCGCCGCCAGCCGCGGCCTGCGCGTGCTCATCATGGACGCCGATCTGGCGACGCCGATCGAGGAATTGGCGGCGCTCGAGCGCGCGCTCGACGACGGCTTCCGCGTCGCCACCGGCTCGCGCGCCGTCGCCAGCGCCAACGTGACGCGGCCGCAGTCGGCGCTGCGCGTGCTCATGGGTCGCGCCGGCAACCTGTGGATTCGCTCGCTCGCCGTGCCCGGCGTCCACGACACGCAGTGCGGCTTCAAGCTCTTCGACGGCGACATCGGCCGCAAGCTGTTCGCGATGGCGCACGAAGATCGCTTCGGCATCGACATCGAGGTCTTGTGCTTGGCGCGCCGGCGCTTGTCGCTGCCGATCGCGGAGATCGGCGTGCGCTGGGAGCACCAAGAAGGCTCGAAAGTGAAGTGGCGCGACTACGTCGACGTCTTCGTCAAAGTGCCGCGCATCGTCTGGTCCGTCCTGACCCAGAGCTAGTACCTTGGCGTCCTTCCTCTTTTGTTCGACTTGGCCGCGTTCAACTCATTATTGTCCCGCCCGAGCTCGTCGATGCGCCAGCTTCATCAACTGAAGCGGCTCTTTCTCGCCGCGGGCGGTTTGCCGCTCATTTGGATCACGCTGACGATCGTCGCGCTCGTTCCCATCTGGCATCAGCGGCTGTTGCCGCATCTCGATACGCCCAATCATCTGGCGCTCATTCGCGCGTGGCACAGCTATCACGACCCGTCGTACCAGATCGCCGACAGCTACAACCTGCGCGTGCGGCCGGTGCCCTATTTCCTGTTCTATTTCACGGTCCACATGTTGATGTACGTGGTCAACATCGAGGTCGCGAACAAGCTCTTTCTGTCCGCTTACATCGTGCTCTATCCGCTGGCGATTCTGTCGCTGGCGCGCGCGCTCAAGCGTTCGCCGTGGCTGGCGCTGGGCGGCTTTTTGCTCGCGTTCAACCAGAACTGGATCTACGGCTTCTCGTCGTTCCTCATGGGCACGACGTTCCTGTTCTTCTCGCTGGCGGCGCTGCTGCGGCTGCTCGACGACGGCCGACCGCGCGACGCCTGGGCGCTCGGCATCCATTGTCTCTTTTGCTACTTCAGCCACGTCGAGGCCTGGGTCTGCTTCGGCATCGCCGCCATCAGCATGCTCGTGCTCTATCGGCGCTCTTGGCGGCGCGGGCTCATCGCGTCGGCGGCGATGTTGCCGTCGGTGATGTTCGCCGTCGCCGCCTACTTCGAAGAGCGCCACGACCGCTCCTACTTCCACAACGGCGACGGGCTCGGTGCGCTCAGCGGCAGCTGGCGCGACTTCCCGACGGCGATCCTGGAGTTCCCGCGCCGCGTGATGGAGCTGTTTCCCGGGAACATCGACCGCTACATCCTCGTCATTCTCACGCTCACTGTGCTCGCGATCGGCATTCGACAGGGCACGACGCTCGCCGAAGACGGCGCCCCGCAGCGTAAGCGGCTGTGGACGCTGCTCGTGGTCTGGCTCGTCGTCTATGTGTCGCTGCCGTATCAGATCTTCAAGCCGATGGCGTGGTGGTACGTCTCACCGCGCGTGCCGGCGATGATGGCGCCGCTCCTGTTGCTGCTCCCGGCTTTGCCGTCGGTGCGCGGCTGGCAGCGCCTATGGTTCGTGCTCATCATCGTGTGCGCGATCGGGTTGCCGCTGCAGCTGGCGCATTTGTACGCGGGGTTCAGCCAGCGCAACGCGCCGTTCATGAAGCTCGTGTCGGGGCTGCCGCGCGGCGCCAGGGTCATGGTCGTCGTGCGCAACATGATGCGCGGGCCGGGCTCGGAGGAGCTCAGCGGCGATCCGTCGTCGAGCGCGCCGGTCTATTGGCACTTCTCGTCGTGGCCGATGGCGCTCAACGGCGGCTATAGTCCGTACTTGTTCGACCAAGGCATTCCGGTGACGCCGAAGCACAAGCTGAAGGCGCCGCCGTGGCAGAACACGGACACCTTCGACATTCGTCAGGCGCCCGACTTCGAGTACTACTTGGTGCGCGATCCGACCGACGAGCTCGAGCGCGAGCCGTCGCTGAAGCTGGCCGACAAAGCTGGCAATTGGGCGCTGTTCAAGCGCATCTACAAGTCGACGGACGAGCCATGACGGCCGGCGCGCCGAGCCAGTGGCGACGGCGCGTGGCGTGGGCGGCGATTGCCGCGACGCTGCTCGTGACGGCGGCGACGTCGCTGTGGCCGCTCACGCGCAGCTACTGGTATCAAAACCACGACATGGTGGCCTATCCCGTGCGCGTGCTCGAGTATGTCGGCGCGTGGCGTGCGGGCGCGATTTGGCCGCGCTGGGCGCCCGACCTCTACGAAGGCTACGGCTGCGCGTTCTTCAACTTCTACGCGCCCGGCGTGTTCGTCATCGCCGGCGTGCCGCTCCTCTTGGGCGCCAAGGCGGCGACGGCGCTCAAGCTGGCGATCCTCGTCTTCACGCTCGCCGGCTTCGCCGGCATCTTCGGCTTCGTCTGGTCCGAGACGCGCCGCGCCGACGCCGCGCTCTTGGCGACGCTGATCTTCGGCGTCTACCCCTATCACGCGACGCAGCTGTTCGTGCGCGGCGACTTGGCGGAATACAGCGCCGGCTGCGTGGCGCCGCTGGTCTTTTGGGCCTATCGCGCGCTCGCTCGCGCGCCGGCGGAGCGCGCCTTGCGCGTCGGCTGTACCGCGGCCGGTCTGCACGCGGCGACGCTCTTGACGCACACGCTGACCGGTCAATGGGTGACCGAGCTCCTGTTCCTGCTCGTCGTCTATCAAGCGCAGCGCGCCTGGCGCGGCGGCGATCGTTGGCGCGCGCTCCTGTTCGTCGTCGTCTTCGGTGGCGGCTGCGGCTTGACGTCGATCTACGCGCTGCCGGCGCTCTTGGAACGGCCGCTCGTCCACATCGAGCGGATGACCCAAGGCGGCCTGGCGACGATGCGCAACTTCATCGACGCCGCTTGGGTGACGACGCCCGGCTTCTTTTTCGTCGGGCGCGCGATTCTGCTGACGCCGTTCGTGGCCATCGCCGCCTGCCTGCGGCGGCGGCGCCCGCTCGCCCTGCCGCTCGTGCTGGCGACGGTGACGCTGGTGCTCGGCGCCCTGATGTTGCGCTTCGCGATGCCGCTGTGGCGCTGGCTGCCGTTCGCCGAATACATACAGTTTCCGTGGCGCTTGCTCAGCTTCATCGGCGTCTTCGGCGCGCTGGCGTGGGGCGTGGCGGCCGCCGAGCTGTTGCCGCGGCGCGCGCGCATCGCCTGGCCGATCGTGGCGCTCGTGGCGCTGGCGATCGGCTGGGACTCGCGCCGCGGCTTCCCCGACACGCAGCCGCCGATGGCCGAAGCCGACGTGCCGGCTTCGACGGCGCAGATCGCGCGCGAATGGCACAGCACCGTCGTTTCCGACGAGTATCTGCCGCGCGGCACGCCCAAGCCGAGCCCGCGACCGGGCTTCTTCGTCGGGCAGTCCGACGCCGCCGTCGACTCCATCTTGCGCTCGGGGCTCGGCTACAAGCTCGACGTCGGCGGCGAGGCCGGCAGCACCGTCGATCTGCACGCGCTGTGGTATCCCGGCTGGCAAGTCGAGACGCGCTCGGGGCCGACGGCGGCGCAGCTCGGCCGCTCACGGCAAGGGCTCGTGCAGCTGACGCTGCCGCAGAAGGGCTACTACGGCCTGCGCGTCACCTTCGGCCTGACGCCGCTGCGTCTCGTGGCGACGCTGCTGTCGTGGCTGTCGCTGGCGCTGTTGGTGGCGTCGCTGTGGTGGCTGCGGCGCCGGCTGCGCGCGCCGCTCGCGATCGCATGAGCGCGCCCGTGCCGTCGCGTTGGGCGCGCGTCAGGGGCGCGATCGAGCGCGCGGTCGATCGCGTGCAAGGCGCGCCGCTGCCGCCGGCCGACTGGCTCGTCGACGGCTGGCCGCGCGCGTTCGTGCTGCCGCTCTTGCTCGTGCTGCCGTTTCTCTTGTCGGGCTTCGTGCGGACGACGCTCGGCTGGCCGCTGTCGTGGTCGCTCTTGCCGGCGCTGCCGCTGTCGTTGCCGGCGATCTGGCCCTTCGTCACGTCGTGGCGCGCGGCGCGCGGCCGCTCGCAAGGCGACGCCTGGGCGACGATCGTGCCGCTCGTCGTCGCCGTCGCGTCGGTGCTGCTGCTCTACAACCGCGCCTTCGCCGGCCTGACCAACTACGTCGGCGCCGACGGCGGCGTCCACGCCTATTACGCGCAGCGCTTCGCCGAGGTGCCCGACACCTACGAGCGCTTCATCTCGATGTACGCGATCATCTATTGGATCGAGCACCTCGGGCGCACGAACATTTTCTGGGGCTTCTGCGGCGTCTTTTATGCCGGCGTCGTCGTCGTCGCGGTCGTGCCTTCTCTCGTCGCGGCGGCGGCGCAGGCGTCGTTGGCGCGCACGCGCGCGGCCGCGGCCGCCGGTCGCCTCGCCGGCGCGGCGGCGGCGCTGGCGATCGCGTGGTACGTGATCTTACCGCAGCAGAATTATCACCAGACCGACGGCTTCTTCGTGCACCTGTTCGGCCTCGTGCCGCTGTTCGGGCTGTGGCTGGTGGACGCGACGACGAACGCGCGGCTGTGGCGCTGGCTGTGGATCGCCGCCGGCGCCGCCCTCTATCGCTTCACGTACGGCATCAACTTGGCCGACCTGGCGCTGGCGCTGAGCGCGCTCGCCGTCGCCGACAGCTTCGGGACCGGCGTTCCGACGTGGCTGCGCTGGCCGCTGCGCGCGTCGCCCGTCTTCGCCTTCTTCGCGGCGCGGCTGTTCTTTCGGCAGCTGGTGCCGCTCATGCGCGCCTACGGCTGGTTCGTCGCCTACAAGCTCGACGTCGTGCTCGCGGCCGAGGCGCTGGTGGCGCTGACGCTCGGCCTCGTCGTGGCGCTGCTCGTGCGCAGCCGGGCGTCGGTGGCGGCGCGCGCGCTCCGGCTGCCGCTGGCCTTCGTCGCCGCCAACTGGGCCGACGCGCGCTATCTCCAGCACCTGAAGCCGCCCGAGCCCTATTATCTCTTGAAGTATCCGATTCACGGCGTCGTGTTGGGCGCGGCGGCGCTCGTGGTCGTGGTGACGCTGGCGGCGGTGCTCGTCGTCGATGCGCTGGCGACCAAGCCGCGCACGCTCGCGTCGCTCGCCGTCGGCGTCGTCGCGCTGGCGCTGGCGACGCGCGGCATCCAGCAGTGGCGCGTCGGCTTTCGGCCCTTCTGGCCGCTGTTCGAAGAGCGCGTCCTGCGGCACGCGCCCTATCGCACCACGCGGCCGCTGGCCGATCTGGCGGCCTGGCCGCGCATCGAGCAGGTGCTCAAGCGGCAAAACAAGCAGTTCGGCGGCTACCTCACGTCGTGGTGGCCGATGTTCAACTTCATGAACGCCGCCTTCGGCTATTACAACGGCGGCCGACGCTTTTGGGATCACGGCTTCGCCAAACACGAGCCCGGCTATTGCGTCTTTTGGGACCGCGGCAAAGTCGATTGGTGGTCCGGCCGTAACGACTTCACGTCGGCGCTGTCGTTCGACGTGAGCCAGCTCGAGCAGCGCGGGCCGCAAGAGTGCATCGGCTATCGCGCGCACTGGAACCGTTCGATCGAGCGCACGCTCTGTTACGTCTGCCAATAGCGGCCCAGCGATGGTATACCCGCGGGAAATCAAGGAACCGATGTCGCGTCATTATCGCCGCCTCAGCGTCATCATCCCGGCCTACAACGAGACGCGCACGATCGATCGCATCTTGAAGGCGGTCAAACAGATCGATCTGACGCCGCTCGGGCTCGAGCGTGAGATCGTCGTCGTCGATGACGGCTCCGTCGACGACACGGCGGAGATCATTCGGCGCACGCATCCCGACGTCGTGCTCATCTCGCACTTCGTCAACCAAGGCAAAGGCAACGCGATTCGCACGGCGCTGCAGCGCGCCACCGGCGACATCGTGCTCATCCAAGACGCCGACTTGGAATACGATCCCAACGACTACCCGGCGCTCTTGCAGCCCATCGTCGACGGGCAAGCCAAGGTCGTGTTCGGCTCGCGCTTCTTGGATCGGGCCTATCCGCGGCGCATGCACCTGTCGAACTTCGTCGCCAATCGCATGCTGACGATGCTGAGCAACGTGCTCTACGGCATGCACATCACCGACGAAGCCACCTGCTACAAAGTGTTCGACGGCGATCTGCTGCGCGGTCTGCGCCTGCGCTGCCAAGAGTTCGAATTCTGTCCCGAGGTGATCGCGCTCCTCGGCCGGCAGAAGATTCCGGTCGTCGAAGTGCCGGTTCGCTACGTCGCGCGCACGAACGAGGAGGGCAAGAAGATCGGCTGGCTCGACGGCGTGCAAGCGGTGCGGACGCTGGTCGGCTATCGCTGGAAGCGGCTGCCCAAGCGCGATCGCTCGTTGGCGTCGCGCGCGCGGCCCGACGCGGCCAACTCGGCGGAGTGACTTTCCCGGCCGTTTGAGCTAGCGTCTCTGGCGCTTGTCTACCGTCGCTGTCGTGCAAGCTCGGCTGGGATCTTCGCGGTTGCCGGGCAAAGTGCTGTTGCCGCTCGCCGGCAAGCCGATGTTGTGGCACATCGTCGACCGCCTGCGGCGCGCGCCCGGCGTCGCCACCGTCGGCGTCGCCACGTCGGATCTGCCCGGCGACGAGCCGCTGCGCCAATTCTGCCGCGACGAAGGCATCCCCGTCTTCGCCGGTGACGAACGCGACGTGCTCGACCGCTTCTACCGCGCCGCGCGCCAATTCGGCGGCGATCCCGTCATCCGCGTCACCGCCGACTGCCCGTTCGTCGATCCCGAGATCATCGGCCAGCTCGTCGCGCAGTATCACGCCGGCGCCTACGATCACTTCGCCGTCGCCACCGGCTCGGTCGCGCACGGCTTCCAAGGCGCGCGCTTTCCCGACGGGCTCGACGCCGAATGCATCCGCCTCGACGCGCTCGAACGGTCGTGGCGCGAAGCGACCGAGCCGAGCGACCGCGAGCACGTGACGCCGTATCTTTATCGCGTCGCCGGCCGCTTCCGCAACGGCATGCTGCCCGCCGCCGAAGATCACGGCAGCCTGCGCTGGACCGTCGATCACGCCGCCGACTTCGCGCTCGTCGAGCGCGTCTACGCCGCCTTGTGGCGCGCCGACCGCCCGTTCTCGATGCCCGACATCCTCGACTTCTTCGCCGCGCATCCCGAGCTGCGCGCGCTCAATGACGCCTTCGTCGGTCAAGAAGGCTATCAGCAAGTGTGGAACCCAAAATGAGCCACAAAGGTCCCGAGCTTTATCGTCGCGCCAAGCAGCGCATTCCCGGCGGCACGCAGCTCTTGTCGAAGCGGCCGGAGATGTTCCTGCCCGAGCGCTGGCCGTCGTATTATCAGAGCGCGCGCGGCATCGAGATCGTCGACCTCGACGGCGACGTCTATCTCGACTTCAGCATCATGGCCATCGGCGCCTGCATCTTGGGCTACGCCGATCCCGACGTCGACGGCGCGGTCAAGCAGTGCATCGACAACGGCGTGGCGTCGACGCTGAACGCGCCCGAAGAGGTCGAGCTCGCCGATCTCTTGTGCGAGCTGCATCCGTGGGCCGACATGGTCCGTTACGCGCGCTCGGGCGGCGAGGCGCTGTCCGTCGCCGTGCGCATCGCGCGGGCGCACAAACGGCGCGGCAAAGTCGCGTTCTCGGGCTATCACGGCTGGACCGATTGGTACTTGGCGGCCAACCTAGGCGAATCGACGGCGCTCGATGGTCACCTCTTGCCGGGACTGGATCCGTCGGGTGTGCCGCGGGAGCTGCGCGGCTCGGCGCTGCCGTTTCACTACAACAACCTCGACGAGCTGAAGAAGATCGTCGACGCTCACAAAGGCGACTTGGCGGCGATCGTCATGGAGCCGCGGCGCGACGAGCCGCCGGCGCCGGGCTTCCTCGAGGCGGTGCGGCAGATCGCCAACGACATCGGCGCCGTCCTCATCTTCGACGAAGTGACGACCGGCTTTCGCCAGTGCTTGGGCGGCATCCACTTGACGATGGGCGTCGAGCCCGACCTCGCCGTCTTCGCCAAGTCGATCTCGAACGGCTACGCCATGTCGGCCGTCATCGGGCGCGCCGCGGTCATGGAGGCCGCGCAGTCGACGTTCATCTCGAGCACCAACTGGACCGAGCGCATCGGCCCGACGGCGGCCTTGGCGACGATCAAGAAGCTCCGTCGCGACAACGTCATCGCGCACAACATCGACATCGGGCAGCGCGTCATCGCCGGCTGGAAGCGGCTCGGCGAGGAGGCGGGGCTGCACCTGCACACGTCGAACCTGCCGACGCTGGCGCACTTCAAGATCGAGCACAAAGAAGAGCTGGCGCTGACGACGCTGTTCACGCAGGAGATGCTGGCGCGCGGCTTTCTGGCGTGGACGCAGTTCAAAGCGTCGCTGGCGCACAAGCCCGAGCACGTCGAGGATTACTTGGCGGCGGCGCGCGAGGTGTTCGCGATCATGAAGGACGCGCTGGCCAAAGGCGACCTGCATAGCCGGCTGCAAGGTCCGCTGCAGCGGCGCGGCTTCTATCGTCTGACGTCGTGACGCAGACGCGCACGCTCGGGCGCACCGGCCTGGCCGTGTCCGCCATCGGCTTCGGCACGGTGTCGCTCGGCCTCGACTACGGCATCGCGGCGCCGGCGCGCTTCGGCCGGCCCGACGACGCCGACGCCGTCGCCACCTTGCGCCGTGCCGCCGACGCCGGCGTCACGCTCTTCGACACGGCGCCCGCGTACGGCGACGCCGAGCGGCTCCTCGGCGACGCCGTGGGCGCGCGCGGCGAGTGCGTGCTGGCGACGAAGGTGACGGTACCGCGCGGTACCAACGGCCAGCCGCTGCGCGGCCGGCTGCTCGCCGAATCCCTACAGGCGCAGCTGACTCACAGCCGCCTCGCGCTCCGTCGCGATCCGCTCGACGTCGTGCAGATTCACAACGCCACCGTCGAGCTCATCGAAGACGGCGAGCTCTTGGAGCTGCTGGAGATGGCGCGCCGGCGCGGGCAGCTGCGCTTCATCGGCGCCTCGGTCTATCGCGAAGCGGAGGCGTTGGCGGCGATCGCCAGCGGTCGCATCGACGTACTGCAGGTCGCGTACAGCCTGCTCGATCAGCGCATGGCGGCGCGCGTGTTCGCGGCGGCGCAGGCGGCGAACGTCGGCATGCTGGCGCGCTCGGCGTTCCTGAAGGGCGCGCTGACGGACAAGGCGCAGTTCTTACCGCCGGCGCTGGCGCCGCTGCGCGACGCGGCCGATCGCGCGCGCGTGGCGCTCGGCGTCGATTGGCGCGGCCTGCCGGAGCTGGCGCTGCGCTTTTGCCTGTCGGCGCCGGCGATCGCGACGGTGCTCTTCGGCGCGCGCACGACCGACGAGCTCGACGCGGCGTTGGCGGCGGCGGCGGCCGGTCCGCTCGCCGCCGAGCAGCTGCAGCAGACGCCGCCATTGGCGCTGACCGACGAACGGCTGCTCGACCCGTCGCAGTGGCCGGCGCTCTAACATTCGCGGTTATGCTAGGGATTCACATGTACACGCTGCGGCCGTTGAACGCGCTCGATCTGCCGATGATTCTCGCGTGGCGCAATCGGCCCGAGGTACGCCAGCTCATGTACACGCAGCATGTCATCCAGCCGGCCGAGCACGCGGCCTGGTTTGCGCGTCTCGAACATGACGCGACCAAGCGCTATTTCGTCTGCTCGCGGGATGGCGAGCCGGTGGGCGTCGTCGGCTTTTACGGCATGAACGGCGGCAACGGCACGGCCGAGTGGGGCTTTTACAGCTGCGATCCGAGCCGTCGCGGTTTGGGCGCGCCGATGGCTCACTTGGCGCTGCAGGAGGCGTTCGGCGCGCTCGGCATACGCAAAGTGTCGGCCGAAGTGCTCGATCTCAACCCGCGCGGCCTGGCGTTTCATCGGCGGCTCGGCTTCGTCGACGAAGGCGTGCGCCGGCAGCATGTCGCGATCGATGGGCGTTATCACGACGTGCACCTGTTGGCGCTGTTCGCGGACGACTGGCGCAACGGGCTCGCCGAGCGGCTGCGGCGACGCCTCGACGACAAGCGACTCGGCAAAGGGAGCGACGAAGCATGACGGTGCGGCTCGATCCGGTGAACCTCGGCGGAACCTTGGTGGGACAAGGCTTACGGCCCTACGTCGTCGCCGAGATGTCGGGCAATCACAATCATTCGCTCGAGCGCGCCTTCGAGATCGTCGACGCCGCCGCCGCGGCCGGCGCGCACGCCATCAAGCTGCAGACGTACACCGCCGACAGCTTGACCATCGACAGCGACGGCGCCGACTTCCTCATCGACGATCCCAAGTCGCTGTGGAAGAACCGGCGGCTCTATCAGCTTTATCAAGAGGCGTGCACGCCCTACGAGTGGCACGCGCCGATCTTCGCGCGCTGCGCCGAGCGCGGCATGGCCTGTTTCTCGACGCCGTTCGATGCCGACGCGGTCGACTTCTTGGAGCGGCTGAACGCGCCGGCGTACAAGGTGGCGTCGTTCGAGAACATCGATCACGCGCTCCTGCGCAAGGTGGCGGCGACGGGAAAGCCGGTCATCATGTCGACGGGCATGGCGTCCATCGCCGAGCTGGCCGAGTCGGTGAGCGTGCTGCGCGCGGCCGGCTGCAAGCAGCTCATCCTGCTCAAGTGCACGAGCAATTATCCGGCGGCGCCGACCGACAGCAACCTGACGACGATTCCGCATATGCAGGCGCTGTTCGCGTGTCACGTCGGGCTATCCGATCACACGATGGGCGTCGGCGCGGCGGTGGCGGCGACGGCGTTGGGCGCGGCGTTCGTCGAGAAGCACTTCACGCTCAGGCGCGCCGATGGCGGCGTCGACTCGGCGTTCTCGCTCGAGCCGGCGGAGCTGGCGCAGCTCGTGGTCGAGACCGAGCGCGCGTGGCAAGCGATGGGGCAGGTGACGTACGGGCCGTCGCAGGCCGAGCGCAGCTCGCTGAAGTTCCGCCGCTCGCTCTATGTCGTCGCCGATGTGGCCGCGGGCGAGCCGTTCACGAGCGCCAACGTGCGCAGCATTCGTCCCGGCTTCGGGCTGCCGCCGAAGGAGCTGACGCTCGTGCTCGGCCGCAAAGCCGCGCGCGACCTCACGCGCGGCACGGCGTTGCGCTGGGAGCACCTCGGCTGAATCGTTCGAGACGTAGGCGAGACGAGACGTTCGCGAAGACTAGCGACGGCGGGGGAGGGCGAGCAGCTCTTCGGCGACGCGCGAGACGCCCTGTCCGTCGACGAGGCGCTGGCCGGCGTCGGTGAGCGACTGGCGACGGCCGCGGTCGGCGGCCAGCTGCGCCAGCGCGTCGCCGAGCCCGGCGGCGTCGGTGGCGATGAGCGTCGGCACCGCCGCGAGCGCGTCCAGGCTGCGCCGCTGATTCTCCGCCAAGCACAGCGCCAGCGACGGCAGCCCGACCGCGGCCAGCTCGTAGCTCGTCTGCCCGCCGCCGCTGACCGCCAGATCGGCGACCTTCATGAGCGGCGCCAGATCGGACGGCGCGCGATGCAGCGTGACCTTGCTGTCGTCGCCGAGCGCGTCGATGGCGGCGCCGTCGGCGAACAGCGGGCCGACGACGACGTCGACGGCGACTTCGGGCAGCACGCGGCGCACCGTCGCGACGACGGCCGGCGTCAGCGCGCCCGGGTCGGCGCCGCCCAACGTCACCAGCACGCGGCGCACATCGGGCGTCGTCTGTCGCGGCGGCAGCTTGCGGAAGCTGCGCCGCAAGAGCGCATAACGCGGCCCCAACAACAGGCGCGCATCGTCATGATAGGGCAGCTCGTCGGCGTCGACGGCGCTGTTGAGCACGAGATCGACGTCGGTCGGTCGATTGGCCAGGTCGTCGATGAGCGCCAACGCCGCGACGCGCGGGCGCAGCGCGCTCAGCCACGGCCCGTCGATGCCGTAGTCGTCGACGACGACGATGATCTGGCGATCGGCGCTGGCCAGCGCCTCGTCGGCGGGCTCGGCCGTGTGGCCGGCGGCGGCGACGGCCTCGAAGCCACGCGCGTCGCCGGCGAGCCAGAACGTGGGCGTATGCCCCGTGGCCTTCAGCTCGTCGGCGAGCGTCAGACAGCGGCGGAGATGGCCGAAGCCGACCGCGGGACCGGAAGTAGTTCGTAATGCGAACTTCATACTAGCTCCGTCCTAACGCCGCGTGCACCGCGACGATGACGCGCTCGACATCGGCGTCGCTCATGGCCGGGTAGAGCGGCAAGCTCACGAGCTCGTCCGCTGCGCGCGCCGCCACCGGCGTTTCCACCGGCTTGTGGCCGAGCGCGCGATAGAGCGGCATATCGTTGACGGCCACATAATGCACTTGCGGCAAAATACCTTGCTCCTGCAGAGCGGCGAAGAAGCGCGCCCGCTCGTTGACGCGCACGGCAAACAGGTGCCAAGTCGGCTCGGCGCCCGGCTGCTGCGATTGTAGCCGCAAGCGCGGCTCCTGCGCGAAGGCCGCGCGATAACGTTCGACGATGGCGCGACGACGCGCCGAAAAGCGGTCCAGTTTGCGCAGCTGGCTGCGGCCGAGCGCGCATTGCAGCGCCGTCAGCCGATAGTTGAACCCGAGCGACTGCACTTCGTAATACCACGGCCCGTCGTTGCGAACGAGACGGGCGGCGTCGCGCACCATGCCATGGTTACGGAAGTCGCGCGCCCGCTCGGCCAAGGTCGCGTCGTCGGTGAGGACGGCGCCGCCTTCGCCGGTCGTGATCGTCTTGACCGGGTGGAACGAGAACGTCGTCAGATGCGCCAGCGAGCCGACCGGGCGACCGAAGAGCTTGCCGCCGATCGAATGCGAGGCGTCGGCGATGACGGTCAAACCCTTGGCGCGCGCCAACGCCATGAGCTCGTCGTGTGCCGCCGGATGGCCCGCGAAATCCACCGGCACCAACGCTTTGGTGCGCGGCGTGATCGCCTTGGCGGCTTCGGTCGGATCGAGGCACAGCGTGCCTTCGTCGACGTCGGCGAAGACGGGCTTGCCGCCGAGCGCCAGCACCATGTTGGCGGTGGCGCTGAACGTCAGCGGCGACGTCACGACCTCGTCGCCGGCGCCGACGCCGGCCGCCGCGTACGCGCAATGCAGCGCGGCCGTGCCGTTGGCGACGACGACGGCGTGGCGCGCGCCGCACGCCGCCGCCAGCTCGGCCTCGAACGCGTCCACTTCCGGCCCGGTCGTCAAATAGTCGCTGCGCAGGACGCGCACGACCTCGGCGATGTCGTCGTCCTCGACGAGCTGCCGGCCGTACGGAAGCGGGTGCGCCGGCGTCGTCATTCGAGGCCGTCGGGCTTGAGGTTACGCACCATCTCGGTCAAGTCGGTGCGCGAGAGCCAGCGATCGTTGGTGTCGGAGCCGTAGCGGAAGTCGTCGGCGCACGGCTTGCCGCTGGCGTAGGCGTCGGTCGGGAACCACGAGAACGCCGGCTTGATGACGTAGCGATCGTCGAGCTCGACGGTGGAGCGCGCGTCGTCCTCGGGCACCATGACCTCGTGCAGCTTCTCGCCCGGGCGGATGCCGACGACCTCGGTCTTGCACTCGGGCGCGACGGCGGCGGCCAGGTCCATGATGTTCATCGACGGGATCTTCGGGACGAAGATCTCGCCGCCCGACATGCGCTCGATGCGTCGATGACGAAGTCGACGCCTTGCTGCGAGCGTGATCCAGAAGCGCGTCATGCGCGGGTCGGTGATCGGCAGGACGCCGGTCTTCTTCTTGGCCAGGAAGAACGGGATGACGCGAGCCGCGGCTGCCGACGACGTTGCCGTAGCGGACGACGGCGAAGCGGGTCTCGCGCTGGCCGACGTAGGCGTTGCCGGCGACGAACAGCTTGTCCGCGCACAGCTTCGTCGCGCCGTACAAGTTGATCGGGTTGGCCGCCTTGTCCGTCGAGAGCGCCACGACGCGCTTGACGCCGCGATCGATCGCAGGCGTTGATGACGTTCTCGGCGCCGAGGATGTTGGTCTTGACCGCCTCGAACGGGTTGTACTCGGCACGCCGGCACCTGCTTCAGCGCCGCCGCGTGGACGACGACGTCGATGCCGTCGAGCGCGCGCTGCAGGCGCTGGCTGATCGCGCACGTCGCCGATGAAGTAGCGCAGGTTCTCGCCGTCGAAGCTTCTGCTGCATCTCGTACTGCTTGAGCTCGTCGCGGCTGTAGACGACGATACGACGCAGCTTGAGCCGCTCCATCGCCGTCTTGACGAAGAGCTTGCCGAACGACCCGGTTCCGCCGGTGATGAGGAGCGCTTTCCCTTCGAGAGAGTACATCGGCCGCGACTCTCTCTGCCGCACCGCGGAGTGTCAAGGTCAAACCACCCAGCTATTGATGTCCGGTGATGTCCCGCCGCTGCCTTGCGCGATGGCAGGCGCCGTGTTAACGCGTGTGCCAATGGTGCGCCGGCTACCCGTCACGTTCGCGGCATGACCGTGGCGCCCGTCGCTCTGGTGACCGGCGCCGCCGGCTTCATCGGCGCGCACGTGCAGCGCGGCCTTACGCGCGCCGGCTGGCAGGCGCTCGCCGCCGGCCGCGGCACGGCGCTCCCGCAAATCAACGCCGCAGCCTTGGCCGCGCTGCCCGAGCTGCAGCTCGTCGTCCACTGCGCCGGCGGCAGCTCTGTGGCGCGCTCGGTGACGGCGCCGCTCGACGACTTCACCGACAGCGTGCCGCCGCTGGCGCAGCTGTTCGAGCACGTGCGCACGCGCGCGCCGGCCGCCAAAGTCGTGCTCCTGTCGAGCGCGGCCGTCTACGGCGACGCGCGCACGTTCCCCATCGCCGAGACGAGCCCGCTCGAGCCGATTTCGCCCTACGGCTGTCACAAGCTCATGTGCGAGCAGCTGTGCGCCTCGTACGGTCACAATTACGGGATCTCCTCGGCCATCCTGCGCTTCTTCTCGGTTTACGGCCCCGGTCTGCGCAAGCAGCTCTTGTGGGACGCCTGCCAAAAGGCACAGCGCGGTGAGCGCCTCTTCTCCGGCAGTGGCCAGGAGGTGCGCGACTGGCTGCACATCGACGACGCCGTCGCGCTCGTCCTCGCCGTCGCCGCCGGCGCCGCGCCCAGCGTGCCCGTCGTCAACGGCGGCACCGGCGTCGCCACGCCCGTCGCCGCCGTCGTCACGCAGCTGTTCGCCGCGCTCGACGCCGGCGCGCCCGCGTTCGCCGGCGGCGGCCGCGTCGGCGACCCGGCGCGCTACATCGCCGACATCACGACGGCCCGCGCGCTCGGCTGGTCGCCGTCGGTGTCGATCGTCGACGGCGTCGCCGAATACGTCCGCTGGTTCCGCGAGCAGGCATGATCCGCGTCGGCTTTCAGCCCATCGGCGGCGCCGGCTGGCTCGGCGGTCGCAATTACCTGTGGAATCTCCTGTACGGCCTATCGCTGCTCGATGATCGGCACATCGAGCCCGTGCTCATGAGCGCGCCCGGCGACGCCAAGGAGCTGCTGCTGCCCGGCGTCGTCCACTTCCCACGCGCCGGCCGGCTGGCGTCGCCGTGGGCGCGCCGCGCCGGCACGGCGACGATGCGCCTCTTCGGCCGCGACCTCGTGCAGGACCGCTGGCTGCGCCGGGCGCGCGTCGACGCCTATTCGCACGGTCCGCCGCTCGGTCGTCGCACCGGCGTGCCTTACGTCTTCTGGATCCCCGACGCGCAGCATCGGCGGTTGCCGGCGCTCTTCAGCGCCTTCGAGCGCCGCGAGCGCGACATCGCCTTCGAGATCGCGCTCGACAGCGCCGCCGCCGTCATCACCAGCAGCGAGGCCGCGCGCGGCGATCTGGTGCGCGCGTACGGCCGCAAAGCCGACCGCGTGCGCGTCCTGCACTTCGTCTCCAGCCCGCGCGTCGACCTCGCTCAATTGCCGACCAAAGCCGAGCTGACCGCGCGTTTTCAGCTGCGACCGCGCTATTTCCACCTGCCGAATCAGTTTTGGCCGCACAAGAATCACGCGCTGGTCCTCGACGCGTTGGCGCAGCTGACGACGCGCGCGCCCGACATCACCGTCGTCACCACCGGCGCCAAGGACGCGCGCAATCCGCAGCACTTCGACGCGCTCATGGCCCAGGCGGCGAAGCTCGGCCTCGGCGATCGCTTCCGCCACTTGGGCCTCGTCTCTTACGACGAGCTGATCGCGCTCATGCTGCATTCGGTCGCCGTCTTGAATCCGTCGCTGTTCGAAGGCTGGTCGAGCAGCGTCGAAGAGGCGCGCTCGCTCGGCAAGCGCGTGCTCCTGTCCGATATCGACACCCATCGCGAGCAGGCGCCGGCGCGCGGTCGATATTTCGCCAGCGACGACGCGGCGGCGCTGGCCGAGCTGCTCGTCGCCGCCTGGCAGTCGTACGACGAGGCCGCCGAAGTGCGCGCCATCGCCGACGCGGCCGCCGCGCTGCCCGGCCGCGTGCGCGCGTTCGGCCGCGCCTACCAAGACATCGTCGTCGCCGCGCTCAAGCGGTCATGAAGTTTCTCTTCGCCTGCATTTACGCCGATACGCCGCACTTCGAGACCGAGCTCGAGCTGATGGCCGACTTATTGTCACGCGGACATGAAGTCCACGTCCTGCGCTGCACCAGCCAGCTCGCCGCCTGCGTCAAGAATCCGCTGCATCTGCCCAGTCGCTGCATGGTCTGCGTCTCGAAGATCGACGCCGGTTTGAAGATGCTGGCGAGCCCGCGCTTGGCGATCGAGACCTTGCCGCCGTCGCCGCTCGAGCCGCGCTTGCCGGCGCGCTTCGCCGATGTCGACGCGCTCAAGCACTACGTCATCGACGGCGCCAACCTCGGCCGCGGCGTCTATTCCAGCTTGAGCACGCGGCTCGACAAGAACACGCGCTTCGACACCGTCGCGCACGCCGTCGACGTGCGCCGCGAGCTCGAGTCGGCGTGGGCCATGTTCGACGCCACGCGCCGCACGATCGCGCGCGAACGGCCGGCCGCCGTCTATCTATTCAACGGCCGCTTCTCGACGTCTTTCGCGGTCTTGGAAGCGAGCCGCTTGGCCGGCGTCGACTATTACACGCACGAGCGCGGCGGCTCGATCGACCGCTACATGGTGCGCAAGAACGCGCTGCCGCACAATCTGGCCGCGCATTGGCAGGACATCGCCGACGTCTGGGCCGCCGGCGGCGCGGATAAAGACGCGCGCGGCCGCGCTTGGTTCGCCGGTCGTCGCGCCGGCTCCGAAGACAGCTGGCTGTCGTTCACCAAGACGCAATCGGTCGGCAAGCTCCCCGACGGCTTCGACCCGCGTAAACACAACATCGCCGTCTTCAATTCGACGATGGAAGAATATGCGTCGATAACCGATTGGGAATCCCCGTTTTATGGCGACGAAGCGTTGGGCCTGAAGCGCGTCGTCGAGTCCTTGGCGGGCGATCCGAATACGCATGTCTATCTGCGCGTTCATCCCAATCTGAGGAACATTCCCCGCGCCGGTAATTATCAATTGGCGATCTATTCCGCGCTCGAACGGACGTCGCCGCATGTGACGATCATCTGGCCGGAGAGCCCGATTCATACCTATGCGCTGCTCGACGCCTGCAACGTGACGTTGACGTTCGGTTCGACGATCGGCGCCGAGGCGTGCTTTTGGGGCAAGCCGAGCATCTTGGGCGGTCGCGCCATCTACGAGCCGCTCGATTGCAGCTATATTCCGCGCGACCACGAGGAGTTGCTCGCGCTCGTGCGCCAGCCGCCGGCGGCGAAGCCGATCGACGGCGCCATTCGTTACGGCTATTGGGAGACGGTGCGCGGCACTTTACATCAGCGTTATCGCGCCACCGGCCTGTTCAGCGGCGAATTCCAAGGTCGCGCCAATCGTCCGCGCTTGGGCGCGCAGCTGGCATCGTCGCTGCTGTGGCGCCTCGGTGAATAAGTAAACGCTCGTTTACTTGTCCGCCTACTTGGCGCCGCGTAAGAGGCTGCGATAGAGCGTCCAGTGGCCCGCTCTTTTGACCTCGAGCATGCCGTCGGGCGGCAATACGTCGCGATCTTCGTCGGTGACGATGACGTAGTCCCACGCCTGCAGCATCGTCTCGGCGTGAAACTTGGTCTCGTCGGGTGAATGAATGGTCTCGGCCGCGCGCGCCACCTTCGGCGCCGGCAATTCGGCGATGCGCTTGATGGGAAAGCCGTCGTCGTACAAATAAGGATCGTAACCGCCGCGATAGACGAGCGGATAATTGTAGAGCTCGCGCCAAATCGTCATTTGCGGGGCCAATTCGGGATCTTCGAACGAATGGCCGGGCAAGGTCAGCACGAGCGTGTTACTGCCGAGCGGCGGCGTTTGAATGAGCGCGATGAGCGGCGCGGCGCGGTTGGAGAAGTCGCGATAATGGCGCGCCATCGCCGGCGGCAGCCAGGCGGACGCGACGATCGCCGCCGCCAATATGCCCGCGCGGGCGCCGCGAATCGGGCCGCGCGGGAAAAAGAGCGCCAAGCAGGCGGCCGGCAACAAGAAGCGCTGATTGACCATCCACCAATTGAACGGCTGGCGAATCCAAAACGGCGTCGCCAATGACAATGCAATGAAGAGGCAGAACGCGAGCGGAATGCGCAGTCGCTTGCGCCACGGCTCGTCGCCGTCGCCGCTGTCGCTGACGACGAGGACGAGCAGCGCCAGCATGAGTCCGATGAGGATCCATTCGTCGCGGTTCTCGGTCTGCCACCAATTGGTCAGGCTGAGCGCGCGCGACAGCAGCTTGCCCGGCGTATCGGTGACGGCTTCATAACGATGATTGCCGAGATAACCGAACGAGCGCGCTTGCCGCATCCCGATGGCGAGCATCAATAAAGACGGCGCCATCGCGATCGCCGCCAAGATCGGTCCGCGAAGCCGTTTGGCGGTCAATTCGAAGGCGATGAGCACGATCGCGTACAAGCCGAACCCGGCCCAGGGAACGATATGGAACAGATAGAGCGCCGCGCACCACACGCCGACGACGATCGCGCGCGTGCGGCTCGGCGAATCGAGCAGTCGATAGAGCGCGGCCAGCGCCGGCAAGAGCAGCATGACGCCGGCGCAAAAGGCGATGAAACCCCATTGGAAATAAATGGAAACGGCTAGCGGGAGTAAGAGAAACGCGAGATAGGGCGAGCGACCGGTGGCGCGCGCGAACGCCAATCCGCACAGCGGCGTCGCCAGAATATAGGCGACCATGAAGACGAGATTGGCGCTGATGACGGAGCCGGTGACATAAGCGAGTAAGTGAACGAGATAGAAATGGCCGAGATAAGGGACGAGCTGAATCGAGCGGCGATAATAGGCGGCGAGGTTCCAGCTCGGGTCGTTCAGGTGATGCAGCGCACTGATGCGCGCCAGATGATTCGGCAGATCGTGCAGCGGCAACAGTCGCGCCGACCACAGCGGATGCGCGAACCACAGCGCCAGCGGCAGCCAGATCGCCAGCCAAACGGCATGCGTGCGTAGCGTTTGCGCGAGCGCGCGCGCCGTCGATCGGACGCGGCGGCCCCGGTCGAGCACAGGCTGGTCGTCGGCGGGCACGTGGCCGTTATGCCACAGACCTATGGTAGGCTGCCACGCCGATGGCGGAGCCGACCGGATCAAACAGCGTCGACGACGGTGCGCCGGCGCGCGTCGCGACGGTGCCGGCCGGCAAATGGGCGCGTTTGCGCGCGCGGGCGGCGCCGGTTTGGGCCCGCCTGCCGGCGTCCTGGCGCGCCGTCATCGCGCGCGATCCGCTGCTCTTCGCCGTCTTCGTCGCGCTCTGGAGCTGCGCGCTCTTGCCGATTTGGGTGCCGCGCTTCTTGCCGCTGCTCGACCTGCCCGACCATCTCGACGCCATCGCCATTTGGCACCGCTACAACCAGCCCGACTGGCGTTATTCGCAATATTACCTGCTCAATATCATTCCATTTCCATATTGGGGTTATTTCTTCCCCGTTCATATGCTGGCGTATCTATTCCCAATCGAGATCGCCAATAAGCTTTATTTGTCGGTCTATGCGCTCTCGTTGCCGCTGTCACTGCTGATTCTCGCGCGCCGTTTCGGTCGCAGCCCGTGGCTGGCGCTGTTCGCGTTCCCGCTCGTCTTCAATATGAATTTCACCTACGGCTTCATCACCTTTTGCGCCGGCATCGTCGTCTTGACGTTCGCCCTCGTCGTGCTCGATCGCTTCCTGGAAAACCCGACCCGGAAGCGCGCTTGGGCTTTGGCGCTCTTGACGCTCGCGCTCTATTCGACCCACGTCTTGCCGTGGCTGTTCTTCGGCGTCGCGTCGATCATCCTCGCCTTTTGCCACGGCTTTCATCCGCGGCGCATCCTGGCCGCGCTCGCGCTCGAGTTGCCGTCGTTGCTCTTGGCGCTGTACGCATTTCCGCGTTCGCAGCACGGCAAAACCGCGATTCAACCGGGTCCATTGGAATTCCAAGCCAAGTTCGAAGGCGTGCTCTCGTCGCTGCAGAACGTGCCGACGCGGCTCGTGAGCGGCTGGCCCGGCGATACGCCGTCTTATCTCTTGCTCGGGCTCGGCCTCGTTTGGCTGACGCTGCTTTTGACCGCGCACGCCGACGAGCACGAGGCGCCGGCCAAAGAGGGCTTCGCCTATCGACTCGAGCTCGTCATCGTACTTGGCCGTCGCCGCCTATCTGCTCTTGCCGATGCACCTCTTGAAGCCGGTCGACTTATGGATGATCGGCGGCCGCTTTCTCACCATCGTCGCGCTGTTCGGCGCCTTGTTGCCGCGCGGTCGGATCGGCGGTTATCGCCGCCTATTGTTCATTCCCGTCATCGCCATATCGATCCTCTATCCGTCGTTATTGGCGCGAAAATGGCTGCAATTCGATCAGCGCGCGGCCAGCTTCCGCCGGCTGGTGAAGAAGATCGAGCGCGGCTCGTCGACGCTGACCATCGTCACCGACAACGGCCTCGACGCCTCCGCCGACGATCAGGCCGCGCCTTACATTCAATTCCACGCCTATGCGCAGTTCCTCGTCGGCGGATATGAGCCCTGGGCGTTATCCTCCGGTTTCCCCTATTACGAGCGGCCGGGCGTGAGACAGCCGGCGCCGCGCTGGAAACATCCGGAGACGTTCAACTTCGACGCGCACGGCGCCTACTACGACTACATCCTCACCAAAGCCGAATTCACCAATCACGCCATCTTCGGCCCCGATGACGCCGGCCGCGCGCCGCTCATTGCCACCGACGGCGATTGGCGACTGTACAAGGTCCGACATTGACGCGCGATCGGCTGTTCTGGACGATCTTCTGCCTCTTGGCCGTGGCGACGGCGCTGCCGATCTGGCTCGTCGAATACCTGCCGCTGCTCGATCTGCCCAATCATTTGGCGGCGATCACCGTTTGGCATTATCACGACGATCCCAACTGGCATTTCGCGGAGAATTATCAGCTCAACCTCGTGCCGCTGCCCTATTGGGCGCATTACTACACCGTTCACTTACTGACCTATCTCACGCGCTCGGTCGAGCTCGCCAATCGCATCTTCTTGACCGCCTATGCGTTCGCGGTTCCGACGGGCGCATGGCTGTTCACGCGCCGCTTCAATCGCAGCCATTGGCTTGCTTTGTTCGCGTTCCCATTGGTCTGGAACTTCAACTTCGCCGACGGCTTCATCGCCTATTGCGCCGGTTTCGCCTGGGTTCCGCTGGTCCTCGTCGTCGTCGATCGCTATTGCGCGCGCCCGACCTGGCCGGGCGCGCTCGCCGTCCTCGTCCTCGGCTCGCTCACCTACTTCTTCCATTTACTCGCGTACGCGCTCTTTCTCGTCTGCGGCGGCCTCCTGGTCTTGGTGCACGAACGTCCATTCTCGCCGCGCGCCTTCGCCGTTCGCGCCTTGCCGGTCTTGTCTTGCTCCGCCGTCGGACTGTGGGCTTTCCGCCACGCCAATCATATGGAGTTTCATAAGCTCTCCGGCGCCGGCCGCGAGCTCATCCGCGATCCGCTGGCGACGACGCTGGCGAGCACGCCCGAGCGGCTGCTCAACTTTCTGCCCGGCGCCGTCGACGAATGGCTCGTCGTCGTCTTCATCCTGTGCTGGCTCGGCCTCGCCGTGACCGCCGCGCGCGCGCCGCGCCCTGCCGACGACCCGGCGCCGCGCCTGCACGATTGGGGCGTCGAGCTGTGCATGCTGGGCGCGCTCGCGCTCTATGTCGCCGCGCCGCGCTCGATGCGCCATCCGTTCTATTGGCACATGATCAACGGCCGCTTCGTCGTCGCCTTGGGCTTCTTCGCGCCGCTGACGTTGCGCGGCCGTATCGACGGTTGGCGCCGCTTGTGGCTCTTGCCCGTCGCTCTTTTCACGGTCGTCTATGTCGCTTCATTGTCGCGTGCCTTTGTGCTGTTCAATCGACATGCCTATGGGCTCGACGCGCTCGTGGCCGAGATTCCCCGCGATAAGTCGGTGTTGACGCTGATCTTGCGGCCGATGGACGATCCGACCGTCAATGTCAGCGCCTTCAATCAGTTCCCGTCTTATGTGCAGATTCACCATGGCGGCTATAACTTCTACAACTTCTCCGACGGCTTTCCGCTCAAGTACATCAAGCGTATGCCGGCGCCGCCGTGGTCGCACGCCGAGGATTTCAAGTGGGAGCATCACTCGCGCGGCTGGGACTATTTCCTGACGTTCCGCGAAGGCTGGCAGTTCCGCCCCATGGATGAGCCGGTCGAGCAGGGCAAAGTGCGCTTGGTGGCCACCAAGGGCGCGTGGAGATTGTACGAGAAGCTGGGCCACGATCCGCCCGATCCGCTGACCGAGCACGAGCCCTAATTGGTATCATCTGATACTAAATGAGAGCTTAGGGAGCCGCTGGTCGCAGTAAGCTCAGCCACGTCTTGGGCGGCTTGAAGGTACCGGTCGGTACCGGTCCGTCGTGAATGACGCGCAGCGCGGCGACGTCGCTCGACGGCAAGAGCGGCCGGCCGGCGGCGGCGAGCGCGCGCGCGATCATCGGAACATTGCGCTCCGCGTAACCCATGGCGCGCGCCGCGGCGACGTCGACCAGCGCCGGATCGCGGCCGGCGATCAGTAAGCCGGCCGCGCGCGGCGTCGACGCCAGCGGACCCTCGCCTTCGCCGGCGACGAGCCCATCGACGAGCGCCAGATAGCGCCGCTGCGGCTTATCGGTCATGAGCCCATTTCGATCGGCATAAAAGAGCACCTGATTGAGGTCGAGCACGGTGCGCCAAATGGTGTCGTTGCCGTCCCACGAGCCTTCCATGATGTAGCCGTGCAGAAAGCCGTTCTGCGAGCGACCGTCGGAACGCTTGGGCGCGCGCGCAATCAACGAGTTGTCGAGCGGCAGCGGTAAGCGCTGCAGCTGATTCTCGAAGCGCACCGACCACGGCGGCGGAAAGGGGAACTCGTCGCCGCCTTCATAGGGCACGCCGGCCGTATAGTGCGGCAGCCAATACTTTTCATTCGTCAGCCCAATGCACGATTTGAGCGCCAAGGTGACGCCCGATTTCTTATGCGTCTTCAGCTTGGGAATGTTGATGACGACGTCGGCGTCGAGCAGCGTGCGTGGAATGGAATATTCGTGACGACCGCGCGCGTGGTGCGGCCGCGGCGTCGCTCGATGGGATCGGTGAAAACAAAAGCGCGGCGCGCGCTCGGCCACTTCCTCGAAATACGATCGCTCGGCCACGTCGACGACGCGGTAGCCGAGCGGATCGCCCGGCAGACGCTCGCGCATCGAGCAGCCCCAAGTTGAGCGAGCGGCCGAAGCGGCGCACGTCGTCGAGCAGCATGCGCGGCACGACCTTGAAGTAGCGAAAGTCGATGAAGTCGACGTGCCGGCCGCGCGCGGCGTACCAATCGAGCAGGGCGCGCACGCCGAGGCCGGCGACGACGTCCTCCAGGTTGCAGCCTTCGACCGGCGTGTCGACGACGGTGACGCGGCCGCGCGCACCGGCGGCGCGCAGCGCGTAGTCGATGATCGGCCGCAAGACCGAGCCGTGGGTCGAGCTGCAGGCCAATTTCTCGCCGCGCAGCTGCTCCTCGAAGTTCTTCGACGTGACGAAGTTGGGCTTGATGAGCACGCGATCGCCCGGCGAAATCAGGTCGCCGAGCGGATTCCACTCGGGCGTTCCGGCGCGCGCCGCGTCGAGGCCGAGCCCGCGCAGCGCCGCTTCCACCATGGCGTAGACGGGATTGGGCGGATCGAACGGCGCGTCGAGCGCGTAGCGAATCCCGGGGCGCGAGACGACGACGACGGGCTCGGGCGGCTTGGCCACGCGCCACGCTAACATGGCCGAAGTCGTGCCGAAACTCGTGATACAACGCCAGCCGTGAGCGCGCCGCCGGTCTCGTTCGTCATTCCCACGCGCAATCAGGCGCAGTTCATCCGCCGCTGCATCGACGACTGCTTGGCGCAGAACATCGCCGGCGCCGAGATCCTCGTCATCGACGGCAACTCCACGGACGGCACGCAGGAGATCCTGGCCAGCTACGGCGATCGTCTGCGCTTCGTCTCCGAGCGCGATCGCGGGCAATCGGACGCCATCAACAAAGGCATTCGCCGGGCGCGCGGCGAGATCATCGCCTGGATCAACTCCGACGATTATTACGCCGACGCCGGCGTGCTTACGCGCGTGCTCGCCGCGTTCTCCGACGGCGTCGACGTCGTGCACGGCGACGGTATGCTCGTCGACGTCGCCGGCCAGCCGTTCCGCCGCTACGTCAGCCGCGACCTCGACGGCGGCCGCGCGCTCTTCGCCCATCCGACCGCGGTCGTGCAGTGCTCGGTGTTCTTTCGCCGCCAGCTGTTCCTCGACGTCGGCGCGCTCGACGAGACGCTGCATTGGGCGATGGACTACGACTTGTGGCTGCGCCTCATGCCGGCCGCTCGTCGTGTCCGCTATCTGCCCGAAGTGCTCTCCTGCGTGCGCTTTCACGCGGGCGCGAAAACTTACACCGGCATGCTCGAGCAGCTCGCCGAGGTGCGCCGCATTCGCCGGCGCTATCGGCGCGGCCGGCCGTTCGGCGCCGGCGTCGCCACGCTCGTCGCCGACGCCAAGCTCTACGCTTATTGGGCCGCCGTGCGCCTCGGCCTGCGTCGCGCGTCGTGACCCGCGCGCAGAGGACGCGCCAGCTGCACGTCATTCCCTATTACGCGCCGGCGACGCAGTTCGGCGGCGTGCAGACCGTCTGTCACCGCCTGTGCGAGGCGATGGCTGCGCGCGGCCACGCCGTCACGGTGCTGACGACCGACGTCGCCTCGCGCAGCGAGCGGCTGCCCCAGGCGCGCGAGCGGCGCAACGGCGTCGACGTCGTGCGCGTGCCCAATTGGTCGCAGTCGCTGGTGCGCGCGAACCTTTACACGCCGCGCGATTTCCGGCGCCACGCGGCCGCGCTCATCGCCGAGCACGACTTCGTGCATGTCCACGACGTCTTCAATTGGCTGACCTATGTCGCCATCGACGAAGCGACGCGGCAAGGGCGGCCGAGCATTTTATCGAGCGACAATTTGTTGGGTTTTCACGGTCGTCCCGCGCGCGTGCTGGTGCGCCGCGCGCTCTATCGGCTGCTCGGCCGGCCGACGGTGGCGCGGGCGTCGCTCGTGCAAGCGCTCTTGCCGGGCGAGCTCGACGCGGCGGCGCTCGGCATCGCGCCCGAGCGCATTCGCGTCATCCACAACGGCGTGGCCATGCCGCCGCCGGCCGGCGACGCGGCGCGTTTTCGCGCCCGCTTCGGCATCACGGCGCCGATCATCGTGCTCTTCGTCGGCCAGCTCCTGTACGGCAAAGGCGTCGACCTCGTGCTCGCGGCGGCCAAGTCGCTCGTCGCCGCCGGTCGCGATGACCTGGCCTTCGTCTTCGTCGGCTCGGGCGACGATTGGACGAGGCTCGCCGGCGCCAAGCCGCCGCCGTACGTGACCGCGACCGGCTTTCTGCACGGCGACGCGCTGGCCGACGCGCGCGCCGCCGCGTCGCTGTATGTGCTGCCGTCGCGCGCCGATCGCACGCCCATGACGGCGCTGGAGGCGCTCGCGTACGGCCTGCCCAGCCTCTTGTCACACGATGTGCACATGCCCGAAGTCGCGACGTCGGGCGCCGGCCTCGTCGTCGCCGCCGACGAGGCGGCCGTGACGGCCGGCCTGTCCGAGCTGCTCGCCCGTCGCGACGCCTGGCCGGCGATGGCCGCCGCGGCTCGCCAGCTCGTCGTCGATCGTTACGCGCTCGACCGCATCCACGACCAATACGAACGCATGTATGACGAGCTTTCGACGCTGCATCGGCAGGCTGCGCAGCGATAGCGACACATGATAGAGTCGCGCCGTGTTCCGCGCCGGCCGCTCCATTCCGCCGCGCCGCCGGCTGCACGTCGTCGCCTCGTTCGCCGCGTCGACGTCGAGCCGGCCGCGCGACGTCCGCTCGCTCGCGAGGCGCCGCTGATGCGCGTCCTCTTCGTCGTGCCCGCGTTCAACGAGGAGCGCGCGCTGCCGGCCGTCATCGGCGAGCTGCGCTCGGAGGCGACGGCGCTCGCCCTCGACGCCGACGTGCTCATCGTCGACGACGGCTCCGGCGATCGCACGAGCGAGGTCGCCACCTCGTGCGGCGCGCGCGTCTTGCGCCTCTGTCGCAACCTCGGCATCGGCGGCGCCGTGCAGGTCGGCCTGCGTCTGGCCCTGCGCGAAGGCTTCGACTGCGCCGTTCAGGTCGACGGCGACGGCCAGCATCCCGCCACCGAGCTGCGTAAGCTGCTGGCGCCGCTCAGTGGTCCGCAGCCGCCCGATCTCATCGTCGGCACGCGCTATCGCGGGCGCGACGGCTTCCGCTCGACGCCGCTGCGCCGCTTCGGTAGCTGGTGGCTGCGTCAGCTCTTGCTCGTCGTCGCCCACTTGCGCGTCAGCGATCCGACGTCCGGCTTCCGCGTCTACAATCGTCGCGCGCTCGCGCTCTTCGACGTCACCTATCCCTACGATTACCCCGAGCCCGAGTCGCTCGCCATCGCCGCCGCGGCGCGCCTGCGCGTCAGCGAGGTCGCCGTCACCATGCGCGATCGCCAACACGGCCGCAGCAGCATCGGCGGCTTGTACGCGCCGTATTACATGTTGAAGACGAGCCTGGCCTTGGTCTTGTCCTACGTCCGCAACCGCGTCCCCAAGCCGAGCCACATCGTTTAATGCTCGAATTCCGTCGCTATTGGCTCTTTGCCGCCTTCTGTATCGCCATCGCGCTCTTGATGTTTCGCATGGTGATCAAAGAGCGCGTCACGCTGCAGGCGAGCCTCTCGTTCCTGCTCGTGCTCTTGTTGACGGCCGGCTTCGCCATCTTCCCCGAGCCGCTGACCTGGGTCGCCATCCACCTCGGCTTCACGCTGCCGTCGAACTTCTTCCTCTCGGCCGGCGTCGGCGCGCTGGCGTTCCTGCATCTGGCGTCGCTGGTGCATTTGTCGCGCGTGCAGCTGCGCTCGGTGACGCTGACGCAGGAGTTGGCGCTGGTGCAAGAGAAGCTCGAGCGCGTCGTGGCCCGTCTCGACGAGCGCGACGAAGCGGCGAGCGGCAAAGTGGACAGCGTCGTCGTCTCCGAGCCGTCGTCGCGAGGCTGAACAGTGGCGCCGCGTACCGCCATCATCGTCGTCACCTACAACTCCGAGCGCTACCTCGACGACCTCTTCGCCAGCCTGCACGCGCACACCGATTTCGCGCACACGCAGCTCGTCGTCGTCGACAACGCGTCGCGCGACGGCACGCTCTTGCGGCTGCAAGCGCACGCCGCCGGCCACGACTTCGTCGAGCTCTTACCGCAAGCGCATAACTCAGGCTTTACCGGTGGAAACAATATCGGTTTACAGCGCGCCCGCGAGCTCGGCTGCGACTACGCGCTCCTGCTCAATCCCGACACCGTCGTCACCGACGGCTGGCTAGAGGCGTTGGTGACGCTCATGGACGATCGTCCCGATATCGGCGCCGCGCAGCCGTTATTGATGCTCCACGACGATCCCGAGCGCATCAACACCGCCGGCAACGCCATTCACTTCTGCGGCTTCGGCTTCTGCGACAACTACAACAAGCACGTCGACGAATTGGGCCTCGGCGACGGGCCGCGCTCGGTGCCGTACGCGACCGGCGCCGCGCTCATGCTGCGCCTCGACGCGCTCGATCGCGTGGGCGACTTCGATGACCTCTTGTTCCTCTATCACGAGGACTGCGACCTACAGATTCGGCTGCGCCAAGCGGGTTACGAGTGCGTCGTCCTGCCGACCGTGCGCGTGCTGCATAAATACGACGACTCGTTTTCGCCGGCGAAATACGGCTGGCTCGAGCGCAATCGCTGGATGGTCATGATCAAGGATTGGCCCGGCGACGTCTTGTTGGCGGCGGCGCCGGCGCTCGTCGGCGTGCAGCTGGCGGTCACGCTCTTCGCCGTGCGCGGCGGTTGGGGCAGCGAGCTGTGGCGCGCCTACCGCGACATCGCGCGCCATCTGCCGGCGCTGTTGGCGGCGCGCACGCGCGTGCAAGCGGCGCGCACGGCCGACGCCAACGAGGTCGCCTGGTTTTCGGGCGCGCTGCGCTTCGAAGGGCTCGACCATCCCATCATCACGCGACTGGCGAATCCGCTGCTGTCGGCCTATTGGCGCGCCGCGCGCCGCGTTTTGCCGTCGGTGCGCGCCGCCGATCGCCGCCGCCAGCCCTAATTCGCGGGCCGCGACGCCTCCCGCGGCTCACGCAAGTCATTGACGCGCGCCCGCCCGCCGGTTCATGTAAGCGCATGATTTTTACGCGCCGCCTGTTGGTGACGTTGCTGATTCCTGCGCTTTTCTTGGCCGCGCAGCAGTGGCTGCTCTTGCCCGGCCTCGATCACGGGCACTTGAAGGCGCTCTTGGCGCGCGGGACGAACGGCGATCTGTCGACCCTCAGCGTGCTGTCGGTCGGCCTCTCGCCGGCGCTCACGGCGTTCATCATCGTCGAGTGGGCGGCGCTGTTGATCCCGCCGTGGCGCGCGCTGCGCCGCGGCACGCCGGCCCAGCGGCAGTCGCTCGAGCGCGCCGCGCTCGTCGGCACCTTCCTGGTCGCGATCGCGCTGTCCTGGTTTCGGGCGGTCTCTTTCACGACGCTGAGCGGGACGGCGCCGCTGTTCCCCGACACGACGCTGGCGCGCCTCGTCATCACCGTGAGCCTCGTCGCCGGCACCGGCGTCGTGCTCGTGCTCGCGTCGGTGATCGATCGCTTCGGCCTCGGTCGCGGCTTCTCGATCTTGCTCGTGACGCCCATCGTCGTGACGGCGGTGCGGCTGGCGAAGGTCGCACCCCTCTTGCCGTCGGGCGATTTGGTGTGGCTGGCGGCCGAAGTCGCCGCCGTCGTCGCCGCCGCGCGCTTCGCCCTCACCGCGCACCGCCGCGCCGCGACGACGTCGGCGCGCCTGCGCCTGCCGACGAGCGGCCTCTTGCCGCTCAGCGTCGCCACCGCCGGGCTGGCGCTCGTCTCCAAATACCTCATCACCGTTCCCGACTCGGGCACCGTCGCGCACGCCGGCATCTCGACGCTCGTCATCGTCACCGTCGCCGTCGTCGTCACGCGCCTCTATTTCCCGACGGCGAAGCTGCGCGACGTGTGGCGCCGCGCCGACCCGAGCCTGGCCACCGACGACTTCGCCCTGACGCTGCGCGCGGCGCTCATCAAGACGGTGGTGTTCCTGCTCGTCGTCGGCATCGGCTTCTCACTGCTCGCGCATTCGCTGCATCTGGCCGCCGTCATCGATCCCCTGCTCGTCGTGGCGACGACGGCGGTGGCGCTCGATCTCGTCGCCGAAGCGCGCGCCCGTCGCGCGCACGGCGAGCTGGTCGCGGTCTGGTCGCTGCATCAGCTGGCGCTCCTCGACGCGGCCACGACGGCGCTCGATCGCGCCGCCATTCCCGTGCACGCGCGGGCCGCGCACCATCGCGCGCTCTTGTGGTTCTTCGGACCGTATATTCCCGTCGAGCTGATGGTGCCGCCGGCGCGCGCCGCCGAAGCCCGCGACCTCCTCGCGACCGTGCTGCTGGACCCGCCGTTCGTGCGCTGACTCACGCACCAGGGCCTGCAAAGGCAGCCAGCTCGGCTTCGGCTACTTCTGCACGACCGGCGCGACCAATACGACCTATTGCACGACGACGATGTTGTATACGGAAATGCAGGCGGCCAATCTGGCGTCGAGCCTACAAGCGGCCGGCGCCAGTGGACAGAAAGTCACACTGTATGCAGGAAGCGGTCAGGCGGGAAAATGGATCGAATTCTCGCAGCCGTAATCGATATCAGCTGGCTTTGATGTTCTGAAAGTCGATCCCCAGCTTCGAGACCGTCGCCAAGCGCTTACCGGTTCGCACCATGTCGACATTCTCGACGAACTCGACGGCGATATTCATGTCGCTGCCGAGAAACTGGTGCAAGACGCCGACGACCTGCTGCAACGTCTCGTCACTGAAGCGCTTGCCTTTGACGACCTTGAACGTAATCGCGCCGCGATCGGTCTGCACGATCTGGAACTGCCGAATGGCGTGATCGTAGTCCTTCAACAAATGCGCGAAGAAGGTGCCCGGCACATATTGGCCTTTGGAGCCAATGATGATCGATTGCACGCGGCCTTCGATGCGCCCGATGCGCGGCAAGCCGCGGCCGCAGCCGCACATTTCGTTGCTGTCGACCGCTTCCGCCAAGTCGCCGATGCGATAACGAATGAACGGCAAACAATAGTTATTCAAGTCGGTGACGACGACTTCGCCGATCTCGCCCGGCGCCGCCGGCTTTCCATCTTTCAATATCTCGACGATATAGCCTTCGCCGACGACGTGATGACCCATGTGCGCTTCGCATTCGTAGGCGATGCCGGAGAACTCGCGCGAGCCATACTTGTCGAACACTTTGCAGCCGAACGCTTCCTCGATCATCTTGCGACTGCCGTCCGGCAACGTCTGCGCCGAGGAGATGATCCCTTTAGGCTTGATCGCCATCTTGCCTTTGTCTTGTAGATAGCGCGCCAAGAAGTTGAACGACTCGGCATAGCCATCGAGCAAAACCGGCCCGTATTTCTCGATGTCTTTGACGAACTGCCGCAGCGTATCGTCGCTCATTTCGTAAGCGGGAATGAACTTACGCCGCGACAGCGCCGCGTCGGCAAACTCGCGCGCCACCTGCGTCTTCGACATGCCCAGCGTCTGATGCCACAAGCGCAGCTGCCGATCGCCGAAGCGCCAACCGGTCCACTCCATCGAACGCAGCGTCGCCGCCCAACGAAACTCCAGCTGCGCGCGATCGACGAAACAGACGAACGGCTCGCCCGTCGAGCCCGACGTCGTGACCTTGAGGATCTCCGCCTTGTCGTGATTGTCGCTCATGATGTCGAAATAGAGGTGCTTGCGCACGTCGTCTTTCGTCAGCATGGGCAGCTTCTGCAGATCATCGAGCGACTGCACGTCATCGGGCGTCAATCCCAATTGACGCATGCGATCGCGGTAATAAGGAACGTGCCGATAAGCGTGAATGATCATCTTACGCAGCTTGTTCAGCTGCAATTCACGCATCTTCTCCAGCGACAGCCACTGCGATTCCTTCAAGTCGGTCAATTGATCGCCGACCTGCTTCGTCATCATCCAATGCGTAATGCCGAACAGCTGCAAATAGCCGTTCCAATACAGACGCCGCCCAATCGACTGCGGCGCGTCGCGCACCAACGGCCGCTCGCGATCGAGGAACGTCCTCAGCGTCGACGGCGATTGCGGGCGAAATCGATACTCCAGCACCGCCTTGCCGATATCGACGAAGCTGCGCGCCACCGCTTTCAACTGCCCGTTGTCGAGGAACGACTTACCGGCGCGGCGATTCTCGAACAGCGTCTCGATCTGCTTATACGTGTAACCTTTGGCGTGCGCCGCCACCATGATGAACGACTGCCAATAGTTGTAGTGACCGCGATAAGAGAGCAAATCCTCCATCACCTCGCGCGCGCACAAGATGAAGCCCGATTTGTTGTCCTTTAGATTCATCCCGAACGCCGTGTTCAACATGGCGTTCAGCCCGCGCGAATAATAGAAGCGCGGCCCTTTGTCGCGCCCGACCGGCGAGCGCCAGCCCTGCACGATGTCGACGTTCGACACTTCCATCTCGCGCCGCAGCCGCAAGATGTCCTCCGGCTGATATTGCAGATCGGCGTCCAAGATCGACACCAGCCGCCCGCGCGCCGCGGCGACGCCCGTCTTCCAGCCGGCGGCGATGCCGCGATTCTCCGCGTGCCGCCGTCCGACGACGTACGGATGCTGCCGCGCCGCCGCCTCGATCGCCGCCCACGTGCCGTCGCTCGAGCCGTCGTCGACGAGGATGAGCTCGCCGTCGATGCCGGAGACGCTGAAGACGTCGCCGACGCGCGACACGAGCTCGGGAACATTGGCCTCTTCGTTGAGGCAGGGGACGATGACCGACAACTCCATGGCCGGGAACTCTAGCAGATCAGCGACGGTCGCACGATGCCAGGCGACGCTCGTGGTAGGCTGCGCCCGCCGCATGAACGCCCGCGCCCGCCGACTCGCGCTGAGCCTGTATGCCGTCGTCGGCACGGCGCTGATGGTGCTGCTGCTGTCGCACGCGATCCCGGCGACGCGCGCCGCCTTCGCCGACTATCCCTACGACGGCAAAGTCGACTGGCTCGCGGCCCGCGCCTTCTGGGACGGCCGCAATCCCTACTCGCCCGAGGAGCTCCAGCGCACCAAGCTCGACGGCCTGGGCCATCCGCCGACGACCTCGTTCTGGTGGCTGCCGCTGGCGCACCTCAAGCTGTCGCAGATCAGCCCCGTCGTCGGCGCGCTCATCGCGCTGGCGCTCTTGACGACGTATCTCATGCTCGCGCACGAGCTCGCCTGGCCGCTGTGGCCGCTGTCGGCGCTGCTCCTCTTCGCCGCCGTCACGTCGCGCGGCTGGATGACCTACCACTTCAGCATCGTCCAAATCTCCGGCTTCCTCGGGCTGCTCTATTTCCTCGCCTGGATGGCGCTGCGCCGCGGCTACGACGTCGCCGCCGGCGTCCTCTTCGGCTGCGCCTGCACCATCAAGCTGTTCCCCGGCCTCATGGTCCTCATGCTGCTGCTCGCCCGTCGCTGGCGCGCGGTCGCTGCCGCGGTCGCCGTCTACCTCGCCGTCGCCGCCGTCATGACCGCGCGCTTCGGCGCCGTCGCCTGGTGGCAATACGTCGGCAGCGAGAAGGCCATCACCGACTACTGGATCGGCAGCGTCCACAACGCCAGCCTCTACGGCGTCATCTTGCGCGTGCTCGTCCCCGCCTGCCACGGCAGCATCGCGTCGCAGCCGACCTGCACCGCCATCGCCCTCGTCCTGACCGCCGTCCTCACCTACATCGCCTGGGGATTGAGCCGTCGCGCGCTCGCCGAAGGCCGCGTCGACCTGCCGTTCGCGCTCTTCGCCATCGTCAGCGTCTTCGCCAATCCCTTCACCTTCGAGCACTACTTCGCGCTGCTCGTCTTTCCGCTCGCGCTCGTCGCCACGGCCGCCGTCGGCGCCGCCCGGCTCGGCATGCCGCGGCGCGAAGTCGCCGGCGTGGCCGCGCTCCTCACCGTCGCCGCCGGCCTTCTGTGCATCGACTTTCACTACACCGACACGCTGACCTGGCAGTCGCATCGCTTGAAACACGCGCTCGAGCTGGCCAACTGGGTGCACATGCCGCTCGTGTTCATCGCCGCCGCGTCGCTGCTCGTGTGGAGTGAGCGCAAGGGCGGCGTGGCGCTGGTGCCGCAAATCGACAAAGGGAACGCGACGTGAACGAACCGGCTTACGACCTCGTCATCTTCGATCTCGACGGCACGCTCATCGACTCCATCGGCGACATCGCCGACGCGCTGGCCACGACGCTCGGCAAGGAGCTGCGCGACGCCGACGTCGCCCGTTGGGTCGGCGGCGGCGTGCACGAGCTCTTGCGCCGCGCGGGCGCCGAAGGCGACCTCGACGACATCGGGCGCCGCTATCGCGCGCAGTACGCCCAGGAGCCGGTGCGGCACACGCGGCCCTACTTGCGCGTCAAAGAGTCGTTGCGCGCGCTCACCGTCGACAAAGCCGTCGCCACCAACAAGCCGGGCGGGTTGGCGCGCACCATCGTCGACAAGCTCGGCCTGGCGCCCGAATTCGCCCTGGTGCTCGGCGAGGATGACGTCGGGCAAAAGAAGCCCGATCCGCTCATCGTCGACGTCATCCGCGGCAAGCTCGGCCGCGAGCGGGCGCGCACGCTCTTCGTCGGCGACAGCCTGGTCGACGCCGCCACCGCCGACGCCGCCGGCGTCGACTTGTGCCTCGTCACCTACGGCTACGAAGACCCCGCGCGCATCGCCGCCGCGCCCGCCAAGTTCCACATCGACCGCTTCGAGGACATCGTGGCGATCGTCAATGGCGTCGGCGGCGGCGCTAAGTAAACAGTCGGTTACTTCTCCAGCTCCTGCACGATCGCCCGCAAGTAGCGCACGCCCAGCGGAAACGAGGCCGCCGGCGCCGCTTCGTCCGGGCCGTGCGCCGTGCGTGTCAGCTCCTCCGGCTTGGCCAGGAGGCCGACGCCGTAGCTCTGAATGCCCACCTGCCGTAGGAAGCGCGAATCGGAGGCGCCGAGGCCGACGCGCGCCGCCACCGACACGTCGCTGCCGAAGACCGAGCGCGCCGCCCGCTCGACGGCATCGCGCACCGGCCCGCGCACCGGCACTTCGGGCCCGACGCCGACGTCCGGCACCAGCTCGACGTCGGCCAGTCCCGCCACCAGCTGCTTCAGCGTGTCTTGCACCTGGCTCACCTTGTCGACGGGCAGGATGCGGCAGTTCACCGTCGCCCGCGCCTCGACCGGGAGCGCGTTGTCGCGCGTGCCGCCGGACAAGAGCGTGGCCACGCAGGTCGTGCGCATGGTCGCGCGCAGCGGCGGATAGGCGTCCATCGTCGCCAAGAGCGCGGGCGCGATGGTGTCGCCGGCGCTGTCGGCCGCGGCGCGCATGGCGCGAGCGCGCGCCTCCGGCTGCGCCGTCGCCATGGCGCGCAAGCTCTCGCGAATGACCGGCGACAGCCGCGTCGGAAACGCATACGCCGCCAGCTTGTCCAGCGCGCGCGACAGGCGATAGATCGCGTTCTCGTCGTTCGGCACCGACGAGTGGCCGCCCACGCCGTGCGCCACGAACACGAAGTCCTGAAACGTCTTCTCCGCCGTTCCCAAGTTGACGAGCCGCGCCTTGCCCGTCGAATCGAGGACGATGCCGCCGCCTTCGTTGAGCGCGTACTCCGCCTCGCCGAACAGATCGCGCCGGTGCTTGAGCAGATATTGAATGCCGGCGCCGCCCGACTCCTCGTCGCCGGTGAGCATCAAGATGACGTCGCGATGCAGCGGCGCGTGCGTGCGCGCCAGCTCCAAATAGAGCGCCGTGGCGATGGCCGCCCACGATTTGTCGTCGGTGACGCCGCGACCGTAGAGCCAGCCGTCCTTCTCGGTGACGGCAAAGGGCGGCATCGTCCACGGCTGCCCGGCCGCGCCCACCACGTCGAGGTGCGCCAGCAGGATCAGCGGCCGCTTCGTGCCGTCGCCGTGCAGCCGCGCCACCAGGTTCGCGCGCCCGGGCGCGAACTCGACGAGCGTCGACTGCAACCCGGCGTCGCGCAGCAGCTTGGCGATGACGACCGCCGGCTGCGCCTCGTTTCCGGGCGGATTCGACGTGTCGATGGCGACCAGCTCGTCCATGAGCCGGCGCGCCTGCATCTCGGTGGATTCGCCGGCGTGCAGCGCGCTCGAACACGCGAGCACGATAAGGAGGGTCGCCGCTTTCATGTGCGGCGAACGTACTACGACTTGCGGGCCGGCGTGCGATTCGGCGTGACCGCCGCGCGGCGCCCGAGTGGGCGCTTAGGCCGCCAGCGCTTCCTGCAGCTCGCGCTTGAGGTGCGCCCGCGCCCGATAGGCCCGCGTCTTGACCGTGGCCACGTTGAGCGACAGCTTGCGCGCGATCTCCGACTCGGAGTAGCCCTCGACGAAGCGCATCGCGAAGATCTGCCCGTACTTGTCGCCCAAGCGCGCCAGCCGATCGCCCGCGATCTGCACCGCCTCCGACGACGCCCACTGCTCTTCGGGCGTCGCCTCTTCGCCGCGCGGCTCGTCCGCGTCGGTCTCCTCGGCGTCGATCGATTGCAGCTGCGGCACGCGACGATCTTTGCGCAGATGCATCAAAGCAGTCGTGGCCGCGATGCGATATAGCCAGGTCGTGAAGCGCGAGTCGCCGCGAAAGCTCGCGCGATGGCGATACGCCAGCAGGAGCGCATCCTGCGTCACGTCGTGCGCCTTCTCTTCGTCTTTCATGTACTTCATGGCGACGCCGTAAACGAACTCGCGCTCTTTGGCGGTGAACCGCAGCGTATCCATCGTTTTCACCCCTTTTGTAATTTTCGTTTTGCACCGCTAGTGCCAGTGAGCGCATCGAACGATCACCAAGGCTTAGGTCCGCGTCGGGGGGATGGCTGTCCAACGAATTAGACATTTCGGCGTCTCGCTGGACGGACCTGTCCAGCGGGAGTAACGTCGGGCGCATGGCGGCGCCCGCGGTCTACGTCGTCGACGACGACACGCTCGTGACCGAAAGCCTGTCGCGCGCGCTGGCGCTCGAGACCGATTGGCGCGTGCTCGCATTCAACGACGGCGCCAACGCGCTGGCCGCCATGCCGCGCATGCCGCCCGACGCCGTCTTGTCCGACTTCAAGATGCCGGGCATGGACGGTCTCGTCTTTCTCGGCCGCGTACGTGCGCAGTTTCCCGACACGGTGCTGATGCTGCTGACGGGTTACGCCGACAAAGAGAGCGCCATCCGCGCCATCAACGAAGTCGGCATCTGGCAGTACGTCGAGAAGCCGTGGGACTTGGGCGATCTGATCGTGAAGATCCGCCAAGGCCTCGAGCGACGGGCGTTGGTGGGCGAGCTGCGGCACAAGAATTCGACGCTGGAGTCGCGGCTCGACGAGCTCGAGCGCGCGCACGACGAGCTGGTGCGCGCCGAGCGGATGGCGGCGGTCGGGCGCGTGGCGTCGGGGCTGGCGCACGAGATCGGCAACCAGCTGGCGCTCGTCGGTTACGCCGAGGCCATTCGCGAGCGCGTCGTCGATCCCGAGGTCGCCAACTTCGCCGACGTCATCGTCGCCGCGCAGCGCCGGCTGGCCGCGCTCGTCGACGAAATCAAAGACTTCGCGCGCGGCGCCGCCGCCGGCTACCACCGCGAGCCGGGCGATGTCGCGGCCGCCGTCGAAGAGGCGCTCGGCATCCTGCGCTTCGACGCCGACGTCAAGGCCCATCGCCTCAATGTGCAGCTGATCCGCCGGCCGCTCGGGCTCATTCATCGCGGCAAGATCACGCAGGTCATCGTCAACCTCGTGCGCAACGCGGCGCAGGCGTCGCCCCTCGGCGCCGAGGTCGACGTCATCGTCGATGAAGACGCGAGCGGCAGCGCCGTCATTCGCGTGCTCGATCGCGGGCACGGCATGGAGCCGCACGTCGTGGCGCGCTTGGGCGAGCCGTTCTTCACGACCAAGGAGCGCGGCAGCGGCCTCGGGCTCGGCATCAGCCGCCGCGTCGTCGACGAGCACCGCGGCAGCCTCGAGATCCGCTCGGCGCCCGGCAGCGGCACCGAAGTCGTCGTCACCTTGCCGCCGCTGGACGACGAAGGCGTCGAGTGAGCGCGCGAACGTGAGCGAAGCCCGTAGGGCCCGGATGGCAGCGCGATGAGCCGCGTCCTCGTCGTCGATGACGAGCCGGGGTTCGCCAAGCTGGTGCAGGCGCTGCTCGGCTCGGAGCACGCCATCGACGAGGTGTCATCGGCGGAAGCGGCCTTGGCCTCGCTCGACGAAGTGGCCTACGACGTCGTGCTCACCGACTTGCACATGCCGCCCGGGCCGACGGGCATCGAGCTCATGCGCCGCGCCCGCGAGCGCGACGTCGACATCCCGTTCATCATGCTCACCGGCCACGCCACCGTCGAGAGCGCGGTCGACGCCATGCGCGAAGGCGCCTTCGATTACCTGCGCAAGACCGCGCCCGCCGACGAATTACGCTCGTCGGTGGCGCGCGCGCTCGGCCACGGCCGCATGCTGCGCGAGGTGCGCCGGCTGCGCGGCGAGGTGGCCGAGGCGCGCGGGCTCGCCAATCGCCCCGTCGGCAACTCCACGCGCATCCGCGACGTCATGCAGCTGGCCGAGCGCGTGGCGCAGTCCGACGCCAGCGTCATGATCTACGGCGAATCGGGCACCGGCAAGGAGCTGCTGGCGCGCGTCATCCATCGCAACAGCGCGCGTAAAGACGGACCGTTCGTGGCCTTCGACTGCTCGGCGCTGGCGCCTTCGCTCGTCGAGTCGGAGCTGTTCGGCCACGAGAAAGGCGCGTTCACCGGCGCCCAGCGCGCGCGTCGCGGCCTCTTCCGCGAAGCCTCGGGCGGCACGCTCTTCCTCGACGAAATCGGCGACGTCGCGCCCGAGGTGCAGAACAAGCTCCTGCGCGTCATTCAGGAGCGCGAGGTCAAGCCCGTCGGCGGCGACGTGTTCGTCAAGATCGACGTGCGCATCTTGGCGGCGACGAACAAGAACCTGCGGCAGCTCATTCGCGACGGTAAATTCCGTGAGGATCTGTATTACCGCTTGGCGGTCGTGCCGCTCGAGCTGCCGCCGTTGCGCGAGCGCAAAGACGACATTCCCGAGCTCGTCGCCTACTTCCTGGCGCGGCGGCGCGGCGCCGGTCCGCGGCCGACGAAGATGTCGCCGGCGGCGCTGTTGCGGCTCGACGCCTATCACTGGCCGGGCAACATTCGCGAGCTGGAGAACGTGGTCGAGCGCGCGGCCATCTTGTCCGACGGCCAAGAGATCCAGGCGCGCGACCTGCCGCCGCTCGACATCGCGCACGCTTCGCCCAGCGACGGCGGCGACGGCGGTGACGACGCGCGGCCGCTCAAAGAGCGCGTGCAGGCGGCGACCCGCATGATCGAGCGCCAGGCGCTGCTCGAGGCGCTGCAGGCGTCGGACGGCTCGCCCACGCGCGCGGCCAAACGGCTCGGCATCTCGCGCGCGTCGTTCTACAACAAGCTCAAAGAGCACGAAATCAACCTGTAAGCGTGCTCGACATTCGACGGGCGAACATTAGAATGCCGCGCAGTGGAGGCTTCATGAACGCGCGTAACGAGCAGCTTTCGGTGGTCGCATGAGCACGAACGTCACCCTCATCCGCGGCGACGGCATCGGCCCCGAGATCAGCGACGCCACGCTGCGCATCTTGAAGCACGCCGGCGCCGACTTGACCTTCGACGAGCAGCTGGCCGGCCTGACCGCGGTCGAGAAGGCCAAGAATCCGCTGCCGCAGGCGACGATCGACTCGATCGAGAAGACGCGGCTGGCGCTCAAAGGCCCGCTGGCGACGCCCAAAGGCGAAGGCTACCGCTCGGTCAACGTGGCGCTGCGCCAGCACTTCGACCTCTACGCCAACGTCCGCCCGGTGCACACGCTGGCCGGCGTGCCCAGCCGCTACACCGACATCGACTTGTGCGTCGTACGCGAGAACACCGAGGACATCTACGCCGGCATCGAGCACTACGTCGGCCCGGGACGCATGGCGGCAGAGTCGATCGCCGTCATCACGCGCCACGGCTCGGAGCGCATCGTGCGCTGGGCCTTCGAGTACGCCCGCCGCGAGAAGCGCAAGCGCGTGTCGCTCGTGCACAAAGCCAACATCCTCAAGTTCTCCAACGGCCTGTTCCTCGACGTCGGCCGTGAAGTGGCCAAGGAATACTCCGACATCGCCTTCGACGACATCATCGTCGACGCGTGCGCCATGGCGCTCGTCAAGGCGCCGGAGAAGATCGACATCATCGTCACCACCAACTTGTTCGGCGACATCTTGAGCGATTCTTTGCTCGGGGCTCGTCGGCGGTTTGGGCGTCGCGCCCGGCGCCAACATCGGCAAGGACGCCGCCATCTTCGAGGCCGTTCACGGCACGGCGCCCGACATCGCCGGCCAAGGGCTGGCCAACCCGACGGCGCTGACGCTGGCCGGCGTGCAGCTGCTCGAGCACGTCGGGCAGCGCGAGCCGGCGGCGCGCATCCGCAAGGCCGTGACCGCGGCGCTCGCCAACGGCGCCGAGCGCACGCGCGACTTGGGCGGCCAAGCGGACACGAAGACGTTCACCGACGCCGTCCTGCGTCACATCGACGAAGGTTAGTCCTCGCTCGCGCGGACGCGGAAGCTCCGGCGATCGCCGCGGCGTTCGGCTTCGTTCTCCCGCGATCGCCGGATGTTCGCGCCGGCGACGCGGCGTTCACCCTCGTTTCCCGCGATCGCCGCATATTGGCGCCGTCTCCCGCGATCGTCGCCGCAAACGCACATCGACGGAAACCAACGTCCCCGGCCGCGGAAGGCGTTTGACCTTCGCCGCTATCGAATGTCGCCGATCGGGCCGAAATCGACTGGCCCGCGCCATGCTCTCTGGCATTGGCGTGGGCCCCACCGATCGCATCCCGGGTTTTGCCATCTGCGCCTGCTGCGGCAGCCGCCGCCAGCTCGCCTCCTGCCACGACTGCGGCCTGCTCGCTTGCGGAGACTGCCGCGGCGAGCGCGCCTGCGCCGCCTGCCACCGCGATCGGCAGCGGGAGGCGACCCGGCTGCGACGGCGCGCCCGCATCGCCGAGGTCGGCCGGCGCACGGCGCTCGTCGCGCTCGTCGGGATCTCGGGCGTCGCGGGCATGGGCGTGGCGACGCTGCCCGCTCTCATGCCCACGGCGTTCGTCGCCGGCCTCGACGGCCATCGCGTCAAGCTCGACCAGCCGCGCTCGCTGCCGCCCATCGCCGCCGTCACGGCGTGGGGCCAGCCCGTCTTACTGCACTGCTACGCCTGCGGCGACGGCATCACCTGCTTCATGATCGACGGCAACTGAGAACGGCGCTTCGGCTGAATCGCCAGCAAGAGTAGGCGAACGGGTAGGGCGGAAAGCGAAGGCGGAGCTGTTAACGCGCGGACTCGTTGCGCTCGGCCAGGCGGCGAACGCGTGCCGAGCGGCGCTGGCGACGCTTCAAGCGCCGGCGGTCGCGCTTACGCCACGGCTCGCCCGGCGGCGCCGTGATTCCCGGCGTGCAGCGCACGGTCAGCCGCGGCAGCGACGGCAAATCCGCCAGCCGCTCGGGATAATGCAGCCCCGGCTCGGCCAAGTCGTCGATCTGCGCCGCGCGCACGAAGGCATCTTCGCTCGCGCGCGTGAACTCGCCGGCGTCGAAGTAGGCGTACGCCAAGTTGCACAGCTCGATGAGCCGGCGCTCGGACGCGCGCGTAGAAGTCCCAAAAGCGGAAGACCTCGTTCTCGAAATAGCGCGGCTTGAGCAGCGGATCGCGGTGCTTCTTCGTCGAGTTCAGCTGCGCGATCGGCAACGACACGAGCAGCCCGAAGTGACGGAAGCTGCGCACCCAGCCGGCCCACGTCTTGGCCTCGGGCGCGTCGCCGTACACGCCGCGATAGGCGTCCTGCATGAACTGCACGATCGGCCACTCGACCTTCGCCTGCGTGACCGAGCCGTCTTTGACGATGAGCGACATCTGCCGAAATTCCGGCGTGCCGATGGGATCGTCGACCGAGCCGCTCCATGTGGAAGAACAGCGCCTGATACTTCTCGGTCAGCCGATGGTGCATCGACTCGTGCGCGCCGAACGCCGCCGTGTCACGCCGCGCGCAGTAATTGACCAGCGGATGCAAGGTCAGATCGAGCGCCGCGTGCGACACCAAGCCGGCGACGAGCGCCAGCCGCTCGTCGCGCGTCAGCGGACCGGGCGTCGTCGCCGCGGCGCGAATGAACGAGGCCACGAAGCGATCGGGCCGCACCGAGTGCATGCGATAGGCCCACGGCTCGTCGAGCGCCGGCGAGCCGAGCCCATAGCGCACGGCCTCGGCCAGCATGTTTCCGTAGTAGGGCAGATCGTGAAAGATCGAACCGAGGCGCACATAGACCGGCTCGCTGGCGCAAGCGCGGCGCAGCGCGGGATGAATGGACTGCTGATCTTTGACCGTTTGGCCGAAAGTCAGGTGGAACTGCGGAGCGGGCATCGGTCCAGTTGACTATCACACGACGCCGCGCCGCACCAGGACCAGCGTCACCGGCGCGCCCGGCGCTGGTCGGGCCACTGGCTGCTCGCGTAAGGCGCGATATCCGTCGGGAATTTGCTCGACGCCCGCTTGGGCGTAGACGGCCACGGCGTCGCCAGCGCGCAGGGACAGCTCCTGCAGCCGGCCGGGCAGCTGCCGCGCCGGCTCGAGCTCGTGCAGCCAGCGCCGCTTGCCCGACTCCGGCAGCTCGAGCTCGGCAGCACCGTCGAGCCTGAGCGGGCCATGCACACGCAGCCGCTTGCCGGTCGTCGTCTCGACGTCGAGCGTGGCTGCGCGGCCGTACCACACGAAGAGCGCGCCGGCGTCGTTCGCCAGCCGCAACGTCGTCGCCAAGCAGCGATCGCCGATGACGAACGACTGCACCATCGTCGTCCCCGTGGCGTCGACCGCGGCGCGCGCGACGCCTTCGGCCAGCAGCTGACCGCGCAGCCGCTGCGGCATGAGCGCCGTCAAGCGCAGGCGGGCGCGGCCGAGCCGGCGCAGCCAGCCCGAGCCGATGTCGCGCGCGAACAGCGCCGTCGGCCGTCGCAGCCACGTCGACGGCTCCGGCTCGTCGCAGGCCGCGCAGCGCGGCGCCGGCGGCTGCACCAGCCGACACGCCGTGCAGGTCACCCAGGACATGCCCACAACTTAGACCGCTTTCGCCCGAAAGTGAGCGTCGCGACGACGGTTCCGCGCCCGAGCCGACGCGCGCCGACGGCAAAAAAAGAGCCGGCCGCCGAGGCGCTGTTGCACCAAGGCGGCCGGCTGAATGGCTAGTGACAGTCGTGTTACGCGTTAGGCGCTGATCTGCGGCTGCACGAACGGCGACGGGGTCTCGATCGGAATCGCCACTTCGTCCTCCAGCGCCGCCTTCAAGGTCTCTTCCACCTTCTTGACCAGGATGATCTCCATCGTGTTCTTCACCTCGTCCGGCAGCTCGACGAGATCCTTGCCGTTCCGCTCGGGCAGGATGACGCGCTTGATGCCCGCGCGATGTGCCGCCAAGAGCTTCTCCTTGATGCCACCGACCGGCATCACGTTGCCGCGCAGCGAGATCTCGCCCGTCATGGCCACGTCTCCGCGCACGCGCCGTCCGGTCAAGAGCGACACCATCGCCGACAAGATCGCGTTACCCGCCGACGGACCATCCTTGGGCGTGCCGCCTGCCGGCACGTGCAAGTGCAAGTCGGTCTTCTCCAAGAAGTCGACCGGGATGCCGAGCTGCGTCGCGTGCGCTCGCACGTACGACAACGCCGCCTGCGCCGACTCCTTCATGACCGACCCGAGCTGACCGGTCAGCACGAGCTGACCCTTGCCCGGCATGCGCGACACCTCGATGAAGAGGATGTCGCCGCCCGTCGGCGTCCACGCGAGGCCCGTGGCCACGCCCGGCTGCTCGACGCGCTCGGCGATCTCGCTGAAGATCTTGGCCGGCCCCAAGTATTCGGCCACCTCGGCCATGCCGACGTTGGGCTCGAACTTGTCGCTCGACGCCACCTTCACCGCGACGCCGCGCACGACCGCCGCGATCTCGCGCTCCAAGTTACGCACGCCCGCTTCCCGCGTGTAGTGCTCGATGATCTCGTCGAGCGCGTCGTCCTCGATCTTGACGTGCTCGGCCGTCAAGCCGTGCTCGGCGAGCTGCTTCGGCACCAGGTACTTCTGCGCGATCTGATGCTTCTCGCGCAGCGTGTAACCGGGCAGCTCCAGGATCTCCATGCGATCCCGAAGCGGCGGCGGAATCGGCGACAGATCGTTCGCCGTCGCCACGAAGATGCACTCCGACAGGTCGAACGTCACTTCGAGATAGTGGTCGCTGAAGGTGTTGTTCTGCTCGGGGTCGAGCACTTCCAACAGCGCCGCCGACGGATCGCCGCGGAAATCGGCGCCCAGCTTGTCGATCTCGTCGAGCATGAAGACCGGGTTGTGCGTCCCGGCGCGCTTCATGCCTTGGATGATGCGACCGGGCAGCGCGCCGATGTACGTGCGGCGATGGCCGCGGATCTCCGACTCGTCGCGCACGCCGCCCAGCGAAATGCGCACGAACTCGCGACCGAGCGCGCGGGCGATCGACTTGCCGAGCGACGTCTTGCCGACGCCCGGCGGGCCGGCCAGGCACAAGATCGGCGCCTTCTTGTTGGGCGCCAGCTTGCGCACGGCCAAGTACTCGAGGATGCGCCGCTTGATCTTCTGCAGATCGTAGTGATCCTCGTCGAGGATGCGGCGCGCCTCGGCCAGATCCAGCCGATCTTCCGTCTTCTTCGACCACGGCAGCTCCACGAGCCACTCGAGGTAGGTCCGCGTGACGGTGTACTCCGCCGACGCCGACGGCATGCTCTTCAAGCGGTCGAGCTGCTTCTTGGCGACCTTGAGCGCGTCCTCGGGCATGCCCGCGGCTTTGATCTTCTCCTCGAACTCCGAGGTGTCTTCGCCGTCTTCGGACTCGCCCAGCTCCTCCTGAATCGCCTTGAGCTTCTGGCGCAGGACCGCTTCACGCTGATGACGCGAGAACTCCTCACGCACCTGCGTATCGATCTTCTCTTTGACTTCGAACACCTGCACGCGATGCTGCAGGCTCTCGAGCACCTTCTTCAGGCGCTTCGGGACGTCGAGCTCGGCGAGCAGCGCGATGCGCTCGTCGGTCGACTGCTCGAGGTTGGCCGAGGCCACGTCGGCCAGCCGCGACGGCTCACGAATGCCGTCGAGAATTTGTCCCGTCTCGTCGGGGATATCGGGCGACAGCGCGATCACCTTCTTGCAGGTGTCGCGCACGGCCAGCGCAAGGCCATCGGCCTCCGGCGACTCGGCGTTGCGCTCCTCGACGGGATGAACATCGGCCATCAAGTACGGCTGCACCTGCGAGAAGACGCCGAGCCGGCGCCGCTCGAGGCCGCGAATCACGACCGTGACTCGCGTATCGGACAACTTCACCACTTTGAGCACTTCGGCTTCGACACCGATGGTGTGCAGATCTTCGGGCGAAGGCTCTTCGACTTGGGGATCGCGCTGCGTCGCGATCATGACGCGAGCCGGCTGCCGCTTGACGACATCCTCGACGAGCTTGAGCGAGCCGGCGCGGCCAACATCGACCGGCAGGACCACGCCCGGGAACAGGACGAGGTTGCGAAGCGGGAGAACGGGGAGCGTCTGCACCGCAGGCTTTTTTGCTTCCATGGTTAATAGTTAAGCCTTACGGCGGTTCGTCGCAATGGCGCGACGTGCGGCACGGACCCGACGGTGACGAATTTTTCGCCGCCGGGTGGCGACCAGCTACTTCTGGGTGAGCTTGACGAACGCTTCGAAGGCGGTGCGCGCTTCGGGGGAGAGCTCGGTCGGGACCTGGATCATGACGACGGCGTAGAGGTCGCCGCGCGGCTTGCCGGCCGGCGCCGCGCCTTTGCCTTTGAGCCGGAGGCGCCGTCCGCTCGACGAGCCGGCCGGGATCGACATCGTCACCGTCGTGCCTTCCAGCGTCGGCACTTGCGCCTTGCCGCCGAGCACGGCCACGTCCACCGGCACTGGCACGTCGACTTCGAGGTCGTCCGGGTTCGTCAGCCGTGAAAAGCGCGGGTGCGGCTTGACGTGCAGCTCGATCAGTAGATCTCCCGCCGTGCCGCCGCGCGGCGCCGGCTGGCCTTGCCCGCTCAGCCGGATGGTTTGGCCGTCGGTGACGCCGGCGGGGATCTTGACGTTGAGCCGCTTGTCTTCGACGACGATCGCCTTCTCGGCGCCGAGCGCGGCTTCGGGCAGCTCGATGTCGAGCTTGGCCACGACGTCGCCGCCTTTGCGCGACTGCGCCCGCGCGCGACCGCCGCCGGGCGCGCCGCCGGCCTGGCCGCGGAACATCTCGAAGATGTCGCCGAAGCCGCCGGCCTCACCATCGGCGCCGGGAACGCCGCTGCTGTAGGTGTAGGTTCGCCCGCCGCCCGGTCCGCCTTGACCGCGCGCGCCGCCGAACTGCGAGAACAGATCGTTCAGGTCGACGTTGTAACCGGCGCCGCCGCCCGGCGCGCCGCCGGGAAATCCGCCGCCGCCGCCGGCGAACGGATTCTTGCGCTGCTCGTCGTATTGCGCGCGCTTCTTGTCCTCGCCGATGACCTCGTAGGCCTCGGAGATCTCCTTGAACTTGGCCTCCTTGCCCTTGTCGCCGCCGGTGACGTCGGGGTGGTTCTTGCGCGCGAGCTTGCGATACGCCTTCTTGATTTCCTCGGCGCTGGCGGTCTCGGAGACTCCGAGCGTCTTGTAGTAATCCTTCGTTGCCATGTGATGATTATGCGGCCTCGTGCGAGCTCTTGTCGGCCGACCACATCACTTTGCCGAAGACGATCTGGTCGCCGTCGCGCTCGCCGCGGATGTGGTCGCCCGGTTTGAATTCACCGGCAATGATCCGCTTGGCCAGCGGATCCTGCAAGTACCGTTGGATCGCCCGTTTCAGCGGCCGCGCGCCGTAGGCCGGCTCGTAGCCGCGTTCGGCCAAGAGCGCGATCGCTTCCGGCGACAGCTCGAGCGTCAGCTGCCGTTCGGCGAGCCGCTGCTTGAAGCGCTCCAGCTGCACGTCGACGATCAGCCGAATCTCGCCCGCGCCCAGCTTGTGGAAGACGATGATCTCGTCCACGCGATTGAGAAACTCGGGCTTGAACGACGCCCGCAGCGCCTGCTCGATCTGCTCCTTGACGTCCGGCCGCTCGACATCCTCGACGTCGCGGATGAACTGCGAGCCCACGTTCGACGTCATGATGACGACCGTGTTCTTGAAGTCCACCGTTCGGCCTTGTCCGTCGGTGAGCCGCCCGTCGTCGAGCAGCTGCAGCAAGATGTTGAAGACGTCGGGATGCGCCTTCTCGATCTCGTCGAGCAGAATCACCGAGTAGGGCCGGCGGCGCACCGCCTCGGTCAGCTGGCCGCCCTCTTCGTAGCCGACGTAGCCGGGCGGCGCACCGACGAGGCGCGACACCGCGTGCTTCTCCATGTATTCGCCCATGTCGATGCGGACCATGTGCGTCTCGTCGTCGAACAAGAAGGCCGCCAGCGATCGCGCCAGCTCCGTCTTGCCGACGCCGGTCGGACCCAAGAAAATGAAGCTGCCGATCGGCCGATTGGGATCCTGCAAGCCGGCGCGCGCGCGCCGAACCGCGTTCGACACCGCTTCGATGGCGCGCTCCTGACCGATGACGCGGTTTTGCAGCCGCTTCTCCATCTCGTTCAGCCGCGCCGACTCCGCCTCCAGCATCTTCTCGACGGGAATTCCCGTCCACTTGGCGACGATGATGGCCACGTCCTCTTCGGTCACCTCTTCGCGCAAGAAGGTCGAGCCGCCCGCTTTGGCGTTCTCGAGCGCCGTGTTGGCTTCGCCGAGCTGCTTCTCGAGGTTGGGCAAGATGCCGTAACGCAGCTCGGCCGCGCGATTGAGGTCGCCGCGTCGCTGCGCCAAGTCGCCGTCGGTCTTGGCCTTGTCGATCTCCTCTTTGACCTCGCGGATGCGCGAGATCAGCTGCTTCTCACGCTGCCACTGCGCCTTCATCGCCGACAGCTTCTCGCTCTCGTCGGCGATCTCGCGCGTCACTTCCTCGAGCCGCTTCTGCGACTGCTTGTCGGTCTCCTTCGACAGCGCCTGCTTCTCGATCTCGAGCGAGATCATGCGCCGCTGAATGTTGTCGATCGGCGTCGGCAGCGAGTCGATCTCCATCTTCAGCCGCGAGGCCGCCTCGTCGATCAGGTCGATCGCCTTGTCCGGCAAAAAGCGGTCCTGGATATAGCGATCGCTCAAGCGCGCCGCCGCCACCAAGGCCGCGTCGCGAATGCGAATGCCGTGATGGACTTCGTATTTTTCCTTCAAGCCGCGCAAGATCGCGATCGTGTCGACCATCGACGGCTCGCCGACGAACACCGGCTGAAAGCGGCGCTCGAGCGCCTTGTCCTTCTCGATGTACTTGCGATACTCGTTCAGCGTCGTCGCGCCGATGCAGCGCAATTCGCCGCGCGCCAGCGCCGGCTTCAGCATGTTGGCCGCGTCCTGCGCGCCTTCGGCCGCGCCCGCGCCGACGAGCGTGTGGATCTCGTCGATGAACAGGATGACCGTGCCCGCCGCCGTCTCGATCTCTTTCAACAGCGCCTTCAAGCGATCTTCGAACTCGCCGCGATACTTCGTGCCGGCCACGAGCGCGCCCAAATCGAGCGACAAGACGCGCTTGTCCTTCAAGCCTTCGGGCACGTCGCCGCCGACGATGCGCTGCGCGATGCCCTCGACGATCGCCGTCTTGCCGACGCCCGGCTCGCCGATGAGCACCGGATTGTTCTTCGTGCGCCGCGACAACACCTGAATCGCGCGGCGAATCTCCTCGTCGCGGCCGATGACCGGATCGAGCTTGCCCTTGCGCGCCACTTCCGTCAGATCGCGCGTGTACTTCTCGAGCGCTTGATACTTCGCTTCCGGATTCTCGTCGGTCACGCGCTGCGAGCCGCGCACCTCGGTGAGCGCGCGCAACAGCGCTTCGTAGGTCAGCCCGGCGTCTTTGAGCGCCTTCGTGACCCCGCCGAAATCCTTGCGCACCATCGCCAGCAGCAGATGCTCGGTCGACGTATATTCGTCCTTGAACTTCTCGGCCTCGCGCTCGGCCTCTTCGATCAGATCCTTCGCCTTGCGCGAGAAGCCGATCTCGATGCCGCCTTGCTGCTTCGGCAAGCGGTCCAGCTCTTGGCGAACCACGTCGCCGACGCGCTCGGGATCGGCGCCGACCTTCTTCAATAGCGGTGCGACCAAGCCGCCGTCTTGCGCCAACAGCGACAGGAAAATGTGCTCGGGCAACAGCTCCGGCTGGCCGGTGCGCGCGGCTAGATCCTGCGCCGCCACCAGCGCTTCACGCGTCTTCACGGTCAGTTTGTCTAGTCTCATCTCGACACCCCTCGGATTGCCCAGCAACGTAACCATCCGTACCAATCGGTCAAGGCGCAGAAGGTGCATCCATTGCGTCCCTGCTTAGGTTTTCGAGCGGCCATGCGCCGCCTCCGCCAGCTGAGCGAGCTCTCGTTGATCCTGCTACTCGTGAGCGGGCTCGGGCGCGCCGAGGCGCCGCCGCCGGATCCCTCGCTGGGCCAGCGTTATGACGGTCGCGACCAAGGTCCGCCGGTGACGCCGAACGAAGCGCTGGTGGTGCCGCGGCTCATCCTGTCGCCGGTGCGGCTGGCGCTCGATGCCGTCGCCGTGCCGCTGCAAGGACTGTTGACCTGGGAAGAACGTAACCACGTGCTCGGCACGCTGCTCAGCGCGTTCACGTCGCCGGACGGCTCCATCGGCGTGCGCCCGGCCTTCTTTTATTCGATCTCGTTCACGCCCATCGTCGGCGTTCGCGTCTACGACAAGAAGCTGCTCGGGCCCAACAGCAACGCCGAGATCACCGTCATGCTCGGCGGCGTCGACGTCATCCTCAGCGAGCTGTCGCTGCGACCGACGCCGGCCAATCGCGCCGCGCAGACCGTGGTCAACCTCATCTACAACCGCCGCAACGACCAAGTCTTCACCGGCATCGGCTACGCCACCGACCACTTCCGCGACGACTACGAAGCGCGCTACGCCATCGAAGCGCTCGACGGCCTGGTGACCGAGACGCTGTCGCTGGCGCCCGGGATCTTCGTCGACTTCATGAGCGACTTCGGCATCCGCCGCTACGGCGACGGCATCGGCACCGACGGCGAGCCGCCCATCAACGACGTCTACTGCGTGCGTCAGCTCAACGGCTTGTGCCGTCCCGGCAGCGTCGACGAAGTGCAGGTGCCCGGCTTCCATCGCGGCACGCAGTTCTTCCGCGCCGGCGCCGACATCCGCTTCGACTCGCGCGACAATCAGTATCGGCCGTCGTCGGGCGGTCTGCTCGAATTGGGCGCGGACTGGACCCATGGCATCAACGACGACCCGTCTCATTATTTGCGGCTGCATGGCGGTTTGAGCGTCGTCCTCGACCTCTTTCAGCGCAGTCGCACGCTCGTCGCCCGCGTCGAAGCCCACCTGCTGCAGCCGCTCAACGACAACCCGACGCCGTTCTCCGAGCTCATCATCCTCGGCGGACCCGACACCTTTCGCGGCTTTCGCTTCGGCCGCTTCCGCAACCAATCGTCGCTGTTCGCCGCGCTCGAGTATCGCTGGCCGATCTGGATGTGGATGGACGCCGACCTCTTCGGCGAATACGGCGGCGTCTTCGGGCGCGACTTCGAAGGCTTCTCCATCGCGCGCATGCTCCCCGACGTCGGCGCCGGCATTCGCTTGCGCTCGTCGGACGCCTTCTTCATCCGCGCCCACGTCGCTTACGGTTTCGGCCCCGACTCCGGCATCCAGTTCTCGCTCTCGGTGAACACGGGGCTATGACGCGCCGGCTCTGCATGCTCGTGCTGTTGTCGCTGGCCGGCTGCGCGGCCGGCCGCTTCGCCGATCGCGGCATCTTGTGGCACGACCCCGACGATCGGCCGGCGCCGCTGCCGCGCAAAGCGGAGCCCGACTACAACTGGATCGCCATCCGCGACGTCGCCGTCTTGCCGCTCGATCGCACGCTGACGCTCGATTACGTGCGCGAAGCGACCAACGTCAACGCGCTCGACGAGACGCCCGATTCGTCGTGGTGGGTCGATCGCCACCGCGTGCCCAACGCGCCGCCGCGCGTGCTCAGCGACGACGAGATGACGCGCGGCGCGTTCGGCGAGCGGCCGATGCCGCGGCCGCCTTTGACCGTCGTCAAGAGCAAGGACGCGGGCGCCAACATCGGCTTCATCGTCGAAGACGCGCTCGGGCGGCAGTTCGCGATCAAAGTCGATCCGCCGGGGCTCATCGGCATGGACACGTCGACCGAGGTCGTCGTGTCGCGGCTGGCGTGGGCGGCGGGCTGGTTCGTGCCGGCCGAGGCGCTGCTCGACCTGTCGCCGAGCGATCTGCTGCTCTCACCCACCGCAACCACAGTCGACAAAACGGGCCAGAAGATCCCGCTCGACAGCGTGCGCTTCCGCAAGATCTTGGCGCACGCGCCGCTGCAGAGCGACGGCACCATCCGCGTCCTGGCGAGCCTGTGGATCGAAGGCACGATCTTGGGTCCGTACGCCTATTACGGCCGTCGCAGCGACGACAAGAACGATCGCATCGACCATCAAAACCGACGCGATCTACGCGGTTACGGCGTCTTTTGCGCGTGGGTCAACAACATCGACACCACCGACATCAACACGCTCGACAGCTATCTCGGCAAGCCCGGCCAAGGCCACGTCGTCCATTGGCAGCAGGATGTCGGCGGCTCGTTCGGCGCGCGCGCCGCCAATCCCATCGACTATTGGATGGGCTTCGATACGTACCTGTCGCTGACGCGCATGTTGGAGTCGTTCTTCTCGCTCGGCACGTGGCTGCGCGCCTGGAGCAGCGACGAAGTGCGCACGCGCCGCGCCCGCGAAATCGCCACCTTTCCCGAGCTCGGCTTCTTCGACGCCGAGCACTTCGATCCGCGCCGCTGGCATCCGATCTTCGACAACCCGGCCTTCGAGCGTGCGACGCGACGCGATCATTATTGGGGCGCCAAGCGCGTCCTGCAGATCGGGCCGAGCGAGCTGCGCGCCGCCATCGCCGTCGGACGTTATCGCAAAGCGGCCGCCGATCGGCTCTTCGACGTCTTGTGGCAGCGACGGCAAATCGTGGCGCGCGCCTACTTGCGCGACACCGCGCCGCTCGACAACTTCACGCTCGCCGGCCGACGCCTGTGCTGGGACGACTTATGGGTCGACGCCGGCCTCGACCATCCCGGCTCGGCCGTCTATCGCGTCGGCGATCGCGAGCAGCGCGAGCGCTGCACCGACGTCGGCGACGGCTATCGAATCCTCACCTTGCGCGTACACCGCGTGCACGACAAAGGCTTCGGCCCGTCGGTGCGCGTGCACCTCTTCGACGGTCGGCTGATCGGTATCGAGCGTTAGAAGGCGGCGAGCTGGAATTAGTAGTGAAACTTGATGCGGACGGTCATCGCCGAGATGGGATCGACCATCTTATGGCTGGTCATGTCGGCCTGCGGAATGGCGGACATGCCGCCACCGTCCACGCGATTCAAGATGCGATGCAAGAGACCGCGTCCCGGGATCTTGTCCTCCGATGAGCGCGTCTGTGAGAAGTCGAAGGGGCTGTAAGCGTGGCGAGCAATCTTCGCCGAAGCGAGCGGGGACACGAGCAAGCCGCAAGCGAGGGTCAACTTGTGCATGGGGTTGAAGGTGACCGGGTGTTGAATTTCTGCCACCTCGATTTAGGCGACACTCGGCGCAAACTGTCAGTTAGTACGGTGTGTTACGTGGTGCGTCCGAATGCGACGCCGGCGCCAGCGGCGGTCTCGTGACCATTTCCGCCGGCTCGGCATACACTGCCGCGCATGTTCAAGCTGCCTGTCCTCATCGTTCTGTGCGCGTCGGTCGCCGGCGCGAGCGAGCCGAGCGATCCCTTCCTGCGCGATCTGGCGCTCACGCAGCGCTTCGAGCTCGGCAATCCGACGCGCGTGCAGCCGACGCCCGACGGTAAAACGATCTTCTTCCTGCGCGCCGAGCCGCGCTCGCCGGTCAATTCGCTCTATCGCTTCGACGTGGCGACGGGCGAGACCAAGAAGCTGTTGGCGCCCGAGGACGTGCTGCGCGGCGCCGAGGAGAAGCTGAGCGCGGCCGAGCGGCAGCAGCGCGAGCGGCAGCGGCAATCGGGGCGCGGCTTCGTGCACTTCGAGCTCAGCCACGACGGCAAGCTGATCTTGGCGGCGCTGTCGGGTCGGCTCTTCATCGTGCGCCTCGCCGACAACGACGTGAGCGAGCTGAAGATCGCGGCGCAGCCGGCGCTCAATCCGACGCTGTCGCCCGACGGCACGCAGGTGGCGTTCGTGCACGATCGCGACCTCTACGTCTACGACTTGCACGCGCACAAGGAGCGGCGGCTGACGAAGGCGACCGACCCGGCGATCTCCAACGGCATGGCCGAGTTCGTCGCCGAGGAGGAGCTCGACCGCGTCCAGGGATTTTGGTGGTCGCCCGATAGCCGCCAGCTGGCGTTCGAGGAGGCCGACGCGCGCGGCGTCGAGAAGCTGACCTTGCCCGATCTGGCGCATCCCGAGCGCGCGACGGAGCCGGCGCTCTATCCGCGCGCGGGCAAGCCCAACGTCAAAGTGCGCGTCGGCCTCATCGCCGCGACCGGCGGCACGCCGCGCTGGCTGACCTGGGATACGCAGAAGCTGCCCTATCTGGCCAAGGTCGTCTGGTCGGACAGGGCGCCCTTGACGCTCGTGCTCTTGTCGCGCGATCAAAAGACGACGGAAGCGCAAGCGTTCGAGAGCAGAGGCGGCGCCGGCAAGACGCTGGTGACCGAGTCGGACGCGCAGTTCCTCGAGCTCGACCCGACGGTGCCGCGCTGGCTGCCGGACGGCTCGGGCTTCCTCTGGTCGTCGACGGCCACGGGCGCGCCGCGGCTCGAGCTGCACGCCGCCGACGGCAAGCTGGTGCGGCCGCTGTCGACGTCGGCGGAGTATTACGTCGGCCTCGGCGCCGTCGACGGCAAGCGCCGGCTGGCGTGGTTCACGGGTGCGCCGTCGCCGGTCGAGTCCAAGATCTACCGCGTCTCACTCGATGGCGGCCCGCCCAGCGCCATCTCGCACGCGCCGGCGCCCGCCGTCGTCCGCGGCAACTTCCCGACGACTTACGCGGGCGTGTGGGTCGAGAGCTATCGCGCCGGCGACGCCGTGCCGCACACGATCGTCCACGTCGACGACGACAAAGGCGATCGCGTCGCCGGTGAGCTGCCGTCGGTAGCGGTGACGCCGCCGTTTGCGCTGAAGCAGCAAATCGTGCGCGTGGGCGCGAACCAGCTGTGGGCGGCGATCGTGCGGCCGCGCAACTTCGACGCGACCAAGAAGTATCCGGTCATCGTCGACGTCTACGCCGGGCCGCACGTCAACGTCGTGCGCGCGTCGCCGTCGCCGCTGCCGGCAGTGGATCGCCGATCACGGCGTCATCGTCGTCGCCATCGACGGTCGCGGCACGCCGCTGCGCGGCAGCGCTTGGGCGCACCACATCGCCGGCGACTTCTCGCGCACGCTCGACGACCAAGCGGCCGGCTTGCAGGCTTTGGGCGCGCAGCTCAAAGAGCTGGACCTCACGCGCGTCGGCATCATCGGCTGGTCGTTCGGCGGCTACGAATCGGCGCTGGCGGTGCTGTTGCGGCCGGACGTCTTCCACGTCGCCGTCGCCGGCGCGCCGGTGGTGGATTGGCACGACTACGATACGGCTTACACCGAGCGCTACTTGGGACTGCCCACCGACAACGCCAGAGGCTACGACGCCAGCTCGCTGCTCACCTACGCGGCGCGGCTCGAGCGGCCGCTGCTCGTCGTCCACGGCACCGACGACGACAACGTGTACTTCTTGCACTCGCTCAAGCTGATGGACGCGCTCTTTCGCGCGGGACGGCCGGCGCAGCTGCTGCCGTTGCCGGGCTTTACCCATCGCGTGGCCGATCCGGTCGTCACCGAGCAGCTCAACCGGCGCACGCTGCGCTTCCTGCTCGACGTGCTGCAGGCGCCCAAAGCGCCCGCGCCGCTGCCTCCGCCGACGCCGACCGCGACGAAGTAACGCCTACGGCGCCGCCGGTTTGCTGAGCATGAGGAGGTGCTCCTCGCGCGTGGTCCGGCGCGTGCGGTCGTAAAAATTCGGGCGCTCCTCGGCCGCCGTCGCGGTGACGACGAGCTTGGCCCGTTCGGCGCCTTGGCGGATGGCGACATCGCCCGGCACGACATACGTCCCCAGCGCCGAGTCGCCGATGGCGACGAACGCCATGCCGCCCGGCTTCAACACGCGCGCAAATTCGATGACGAACACGTCGACGTCCTTTTGCCACGCGGCCATCGCCGCTTCCGGCGTGGCCGGCGCCGCGCGCCGTCGCGAGCCGAGCTCGGCCTTGTCGAAGAGCGTCGCGTCGAGCCCGAGCCAGCCGAAGCGGCGCGCGTGATGCTCGGTGTAATCGTAGGTGCCGAGATACGGCGGCGACGTGAGAATGACATCGACCGTCGCCCGCTTGATGTGCGGCATCTTGCGCGCGTCACCGAGCCGCACGTCGACGAGCTTGGTGCCCGGCGGCACCGCGGTCGCGAACGCCGTGAGGCTGCGCACCAGCTCGTCGGCTTTGCGCGCGAAGAGCCGCGACGGCATGCCTTTGCCGAGCGCGCGGGTCACCTCCTCGCCCGAGCTGTCGGACCGTTGCTTCGAGACCTTGACGAGGATCGACGACAGAATCAGCAACAAGACGCCGCGAATCGGCTCCTTTTCGCCTTCGATCTCTTCGCGCAAGCCGACCAATTCGCGAAAGATGTGCGTGTCGTAATATTTCGGGTCATCGTATTGGTGACCGAACGTCTTGGAACGCGTACGCAGCTTCACGCGTTCGAGCGAACGAGCCGACACGGCGGCGGCGCGCTCGTTGAGCAGCATGCGGGCATCGAAGTGCCACGGCGTCGCCTTCAGCGTCGCCAGCGCGACGGCGAGCGGGTTGGCGTCGACGCCGAAACCGGTGGCGCCGCGCACGGCCGCTTCGACGAGCGTCGTGCCCGAGCCGACGAACGGATCCAATACGACGGAGCCTTGTTGCGCGGATTCGGCCAAGATGCGGCGACACAAGAGAGGATGAAAACGCGCGGGATAGCTGTGAAAGCCGTGGGTCAGCTCACGAGCGTCGGCATCGGTGGGGATCGCCAAGGCTTCGGCGAGCAGCTTGCGCCAGCGCGGATCTCCGTCGCTGCGCAGGTTGCCACCGCGGGCGGAGAGCGCGCGGCGAGGGCGCGGGGGCGACGACATGGGGCGCAGTATGCCTGATGGGGATGTTCGCGCGACAAGATCGTGCTATAGGTCTGCGCGCGCGGCTGAAGGTCGCGCGAGCTCGCGCCGGGATCTTCTCGGTGCGCGGTAGAGGATGACATGGCCAAGGCGAAGAAGCCGGCGAAGCAGTTGCAGTTGCAGTTGAAAAAAGGTGCGCCGGCGAAGCAGTCGGCGGTGAAGGCGACGGGGCCGAAAGCGAAAGTGACGGCCAAAGTGACGGCGGCGAGCAAGGCGCCGGTCAAGGCCAAGCCGGTGGCGAAGGCCAAAGCGCCGGTGGCGGCGAAAGGCAAAGCGGCGGCGGCCAAGAAGCCGTTGCCGAAGCCGGCGGCGAAAGCGGCGGCAAAGCCGATCGCGAAAGCGGCCAAGCCGGTCGCGAAAGCGGCGGCCAAGCCGGTCGCGAAGAAGCATGTGGCCGCGCCGGTCAAGCCGGCGGGCAAAGCGGGCGCGGCGGTCAAGCCGGCGGCGAAAGCCGTCGCGACGGCGGCGAAGGCGAGCGGCAAAGGGAAGGCGAGCGTCGCCAAGCCGGCGGCTGCGAAAGCGGCGCCGGCGAAGGCCGGCAGGCCGACGAAGATCGACGGCGCGGCCGCCAAAGTCGAGAGCGCGCCCGCGAAGCCTGCGAAACCCGCGAAGCTCGAGAGCGCGCCCAAGATCGACGGCGCGTCAGCGAAGGCCGAGGGCGCGACGGCTGCGAACGAGAAGTTGCATGCGCTGACCGGCGAGCCGCTGCTGCCGCGCGATCGCTCGGCCGATCCGCTGCGTCGGAGCGCGCGTCCGCGAGAGAACGAAGGCGCGACGCCGCCGCCGGCGCATTCGCCGCGGCCGCAGCAGCCGCAATCGCCGCAGCCGCAGCATCGTCAGCATGGCGGCGATCGGCCGCAGCACCCGCGACAGCAGCCGAATCAGCCGCACAATCGGCCGCCGTCGCAGCACCATCGGCCGCCGCAGCATCAGCAGCCGCAGCACCATCGGCCGCCGCATCCGCCGGGACAGCAGGCGCGGCCGCTGCCGCCGGCACAGCCGGCGCCGCCGGCGCAACCTTCGACGGATCCGACCTGGGGCGCGCTGCCGTCGAAGCAGGCGCGCGACGTCGGCGAGTTCGCGGACTTTTGGGGCGCGCCCGAGCCGCAGTCGCAGCGACCGTGGACGCCGAATGCGCCGTCGCCAGCGCGGCCGCCGCAGCCGTTCGCGCCGCGGCCGCCGCAGTCGGGCCAGCCGCAGCAGCCGCGGCCGCCGTTTGGAACGGCGACGCAGCCGGGCGGCGAAGAGGGCGGTCGACGCGGCCGTCGTCGTCGTCGCCGCGGGCGTGGCCGCGACTTCGAGGTCGGCGCCGACGGGCAGCAGAAGCCGGTCGATCCGATCGTGCGCCGCTTGCGGCGGCAGTTCAACCTGCAGAGCTTCCGGCCCGGGCAAGAGCAGGTCATTCGCGATCTGCTCGCCGGCAAGGACGTGCTCGCCATCATGCCGACGGGCGCGGGCAAGTCGCTGACCTATCAGCTGACGGCGTTCGAGCTGCCCGGCGTCACCGTCGTCGTCTCGCCGCTGCTTGGCGCTCATGTCGCGATCAGCTGCAGAAGCTGCGGCGCACGGGCGCGGTGGCGGCGCGGCTCGACTCGACCGAAGGCGTCAAGGCCAAGCGCGAGACGCTCGAGCGCATCGACGAAGGGCGGCACAAGATCATCTACTGCACGCCGGAGCGTGCGGCGTCGGGCTCGCTGGTCAAGGAGCTGGGCGGGCAGAAGGTGGCGCTCTTCGTCGTCGACGAGGCTCACTGCGTGTCGGAGTGGGGCCACGACTTCCGCCCGGCGTATCTGTCGTTGAAGACGGTCAAGGATTCGCTGCCGTCGGCCTATCCCGATCGCCGGCCGCCGGTGCTGGCGTTGACGGCGACGGCGACGCCGAAAGTGGCCGAGGACATCTGCAAGCAGCTCGATCTGAAGGCGCCGGAGAAGATCCACACCGGGTTCAATCGTCCGTCGCTGACGTTCGAGGTGCGCTTCGCCAACGATCTGCGCGAGCAAGTGCGGCGTCTCCTACGGCTCATGCGTCGCATCAAAGGGCCGGGCATCGTCTATTGCTCGACGGTGCGCGACGTCGAGGCCTTGCACGGCGCGCTGCCGAAGCTGGGCCTGCGCGTCGGCATGTATCACGGCCGCATGACGTCGAACGAGCGCGAAGAGTCGCAGAAAGCGTTCATGCGCAACAACCCGCGCATCATGATCGCGACCAACGCCTTCGGGCTCGGCGTCGACAAGCCGGACATTCGCTTCGTGCTGCATTACAACGTGCCCGGCTCGATCGAGCAGTATTACCAAGAGGCCGGTCGCGCGGGACGAGACGGCAAGCCCTCGCGCTGCATCCTGCTCTACAACCCGAACGACGAAGCGGTGCAGGAGTTCTTCGTCGGCGGAAAATACCCGGGCAAGAGCGAGTTCAAGTCGGTGGCGTTCGCGCTTGTCGAACGGCGCCTCGTCGCTGAAAGAGGTCGCCATCGCCGGCGAGACGTCGCAGCAAAAGGCGCGCGTCGTGCTCGGCGTCTTGCGCGACCAAGGCTTCGCCGCCGAGGAAGACGGCGTCTGGCGCGAGCTGAGCGAGGTCGACGATCTGACGCTCGGCCGCGCCGCCGAGGAGTATCGCAAGCGGCGCGAAGCCGATCGCGGCAAGCTGGAGGCGATGATCAAGTACGCGCGCTCGACGCGCTGCCGGGTCAAGATCCTGCTCAGCTACTTCGGCGAGAATTCCGGTCCGTTGTGCGGCCGCTGCGACAACTGCAAGAAATACGGCGCCGCCGCCGACGAAGAGCGCATGCACGACATCGGTGCGCCGCTCGACAACATGGAGCTCGAAGGCGAAGAAGAAGATCGCGAGCCGCTGCCGGAGATTCCGCAAGCGCCGGCGCCGCCGCGTAAAGATCCCACGTTTTTCTAACCGAGCGTCATGCAGCCCAGCACGATCATCGAGAATAACGGCAGCTTCACCGTCAACAACGCGCGGCCGTTGGCGATGCGGGTCATCGTCGGCTTCGCGGCGCCCATCGTCTTTCTCTTCATCGCCATCTCCATCGTCAACGACGTCGAGGAGCACGCGTGGGGCATGATGGCGGTGCGGCTCATGTTCGCGCTCACCGTCGGCTTGGCCACGCGTTTCGCGCTGTTCGGCGCCGAGACGATCGGCCTCGAAGGCGGCGAGCTCGTCTGGCGGCGCGGCAAGTCGCTCGAGCGGCACTGCCCGGTCGCGCAAGTCGAGCGCATCGAGCGCGAGGGCAATCAGCTGCGCGTGCACATTCGCGACGACAAGTATCCGATCATCGTCGGCGCCGGGCTGCGGCAGCCGGAGTCGGCGATGGCATGGCTGGCCGAGCGGCTGGAGACGGCGCTTACTGCAGCGCGAACGGGTACGTAACGACGTTCGCCCCGCCCGACGCCGGGAAATTCAGCCCGGTCACGATCGGCTTCACGCACGCAAAAAGCCCACGCCTCATCAATAGTTGCGGCGCTTCGACGCGCAGCTTCTTGACCGCGCCCGAGCGCTCGACGCGAAAGGCGACGCTGATCTTGCCGCTCTCGAGCGGATAGTCGCCGACGGCGTCGGTGATGCAATGGGTGATCGCCGACTGCGCCGGGTGAAAGACGGCGTCGAGGTCGTCCTGCGACAGCGCTTTGCCGTCGTCGCCGCCTTGCGAGAGGTCGATGTGCTCGGGACGGCCGAGCGCGTCGCCGGAGGCGGTCATATGATCGTCACCAGGCGACAAATGCAGCTCCGGCGCCGCCGGTCCGCTGCCGTTGTTGCCGCCGCCGCCGCCGCCGTGGCGCTTGTGCTTTTTCGGCAGAGAGGGCGTCGTCGCCACCGACGTCGACGGCCCGGTGGGGATGCACTTGCCTTCGAAGCAGCGCGTGCCGTCCCCGCAGCGGCTCAGGCAATCCTTGCCTTTTTGCAGGTAGAGCCAACCCGAGCCGGCGCAGAGGACGACGCCGACCAATATTCCAAGGACGAGGCGCAACACGTCCCCGAGCCTAGCGGCGTTGGCGGCCGAGCGCAAAAGCGCGAAACCGATCCCGGATTATATTCGTAGTCTATCGTGCCCGGGCTGCGTTCCAGCAGCCGCGGCAAAGGAGCCGACATGAGCGACGAGTGGCGCACCAAGCTGACCCCGACCCAATACAACGTGCTGCGCGAAAAGGGCACCGAGCGCGCGTTTACCGGCGAATTCTGGAACGATCATTCGGACGCGCTCTATAAATGCGCCGGCTGTGGCCACGAGCTCTTCAAGAGCGACGACAAGTACGACTCGGGCAGCGGCTGGCCCAGCTTCTGCCAGCCGGTGAGCGCCGACGCCGTCGCCACCGAGCGCGACCGCACGCACGGCATGGAGCGCACCGAGGTCATGTGCCCGAAGTGCGGCGGCCACTTGGGCCACGTCTTCGAGGACGGGCCGGCGCCGACCGGCCTGCGCTACTGCATCAACTCGGCGGCGTTGAAGCAGGAAAAGAAGTGAAGCGCTGGCTCGCCGCGGTCGCGCTCGTGCTGGCGTCGGCTTGGCTGACGCCGGCGCGGGCGGCGGGCGGTGAACGGGGCGAGGCCATCTTCGCCGGCGGCTGCTTCTGGTGCATGGAGGTGGCGTTCAAGGGCTTGCCTGGCGTCACCTCGGTCACGAGCGGCTACTCCGGCGGCCACGTCAAGAACCCGACGTACGAGCAGGTCTCGAGCGGCGAAACCGGCCACGTCGAGGCGGTGCGCGTGCTCTTCGATCCGGCCAAGGTCAGCTACGGCAAGCTGCTCGACGTCTTCTGGCACAACGTCGACCCGACGTCCGATGACGGGCAGTTCTGCGATCGCGGCACGCAATATCGAGCGGCTATTTTCTGGTTCGACGAGTCGCAGCACCAGCAGGCGCTGGCGTCGCAAAAGGCCATCGAGGCCGAGCTGAAGACGAAAGTGGCGACGGTGATGGCCAAGGCGGGCGACTTCTGGCCGGCCGAAGCGCATCACCAAGAGTTCTACAAGAAAGAGCCCGAGCGCTATCAGGCCTATCGCCTCGGCTGCGGTCGCGATCGCCGGCTGCATCAAGTGTGGGGCGACAAAGCCCCGGCCGCGCATTGACGCTGTCTCGCAATCGGGACGATCGCTCCGTAACCGCGCTCACGTCGTCGACTACTGTCGACGGCCCGCGCCAGCGAGGAACCGGCCGGCCCGCCAAAGCCCGTGTTAGCGTAGCGGTATGCTTCGTTGTGTCGTGTGCGGCGGGATGGTCACGGAGCGCGACGACTTGACGGCCGACGGCCTGCGCTGCGCCAGCTGCAGCATGCGCAGCGAGATCGAAGGCCACGAGCGCAACATCGCCGACGAAGTCGAACGCAAGAAGCAGCGCAGCTTGTACGTGCGCGCCGACTGGATCGGCTGGGCGCACGCCATCGTCTGGTTCTGCACGGCCGAGCTCTTGTGTCCGCGCGGCAGCGCCTGGGTCTACGCGCTGTGGACGGTTGTGCTCGTCGTTCGCCTCGCACTCTTTTGGCGGCAGCGTTGGGCGCTGCGCCTGGCGCTCGGCGTCGACGGCGCGATGATCGCGGGCGCGTTCGGCTTGGCGCTCTTCCGCTTCACGTCGGAGGCGTTCGCAGGCGCGCTCTTCCTGTCGTTTTTTCCGCTGATCTTGGGGCTGCTGCTGTATTCGCTGCGCGCGGCGTACGACCCGCAGAGCCGGGTCGCGCCGGTTCCGGCGGCCAAGCCGCCGCAGAAGTGGAGCGCGCCCGGGCGGCAGTTTTAGCGCCTACGCCGGGACGAGCCTCGGCTCGTCGACGTCGGGCAGCGGCTCGCCGGCCGGCTCGAGCACGACCTCCAAGTCTTCGCAGACGTGGGCCGACGCCGGCGCGGCATCGCTGTCGAGCCCGGGCGGCGACAGCGGCTGCACCAGCGTCACCGGCCGCGCGCGCCACTCGGGATGCGACAGCGTCGCCCGCTGCAGCCGTTCGCCCGGCTGCGCCGCGTAGAGCCGCTCGCGCGCCGTCGCGAAGCGCTCGAGCGAGCCCGGCGCCAGCGTCTCGGGCGGCACCATCGCGATCGTGCCGTCGAGCGCCAGGCCGTCGGCGCGCAAGGTCAGCGCCGCGTCGCGCACTTCGTAGCGCAGCTGACGGTCGAGCCGATGCGGCAGACCCGACAGCCGCGCGCTCAAGGCATAGCTGAGCCGGTCGACGCGCGTCTCCAGCGGCATGAGGCCCGGTCCGTCGGGGCCGTCGACGTAGGTGCGCACCGTCAGCTGGCGGTGGCGCACCAAATTGCCCATCGGCGAGTCGAGCAGCGCTTGCGGCGCCGGCCCTTCCAGATCGACGGCGACGAGGCTGACGACGCCATGGCCGCGCCAGCTGTCGAGCGTGAGCCGCGCCGGCAGCCGCTTCTGCAGCAGCTCGAGCGGCACCAGCCAATGGACGAACAGGGTCTGACGCCAACGAATCACCCCCAAAGCATAGGTGCGACAAAGCGTTCCTGCCAAGGGCGGCGCGGGTATGATGGCCGCATGACGCCGGCTCGCATCCTCATGCCGCTACCCGACACCGACTTCGACGTCACCGAGACGGCCGTGCCCTGGAAGCTGCTGACCCGCGACGGCCATCAGGTGATCTTCGCCACCGAGCGCGGAGGGCAGGCGCCGGCCGGTGACGCGCTCTTGCTCGACGGCAGCCTCGGCAAGCTCGGTCCCGCGCCCGAGCCGCGCGCGTTCTACGACGAGATGGCGCGCTCGCCCGAATTCCAGGCGCCGATTGCCTGGAGCGCCATCGAGCCCGAGACCTACGACGGGCTCATCCTCGCCGGCGGCCACGCGCCGGGCATGAAGCAGTATCTCGGCTCGACCGAGCTGCAGGACAAAGTGGGCGCCTTTTGGCGCACGGGACGGCCGGTCGGTGCCATCTGCCACGGCGTCATCGTGCTCGCGCGAACGATCGACGCAGCGACGGGAAAGAGCGTCTTGCACGACACGCGGACGACCTGCTTGCCGAAGTACATGGAGCGCGGCGCCTGGCTTCTGACCCGCTGGACGCGCGGCCGCTACTACCGCACCTACGACGTCTACGTCGAGGACGAGGTCAAGGCGGCGCTGGGCGACGCCAAGCTGCAGTTCGCGCGCGGGCCGCTGACGTTCTCCAAGCGCGGCAGCGACGGGCAGGACGACGGCACCTTCGTCGTCGAGGACGGCCGCTACGTCTCGGCGCGCTGGCCCGGCGACGCCTACCTGTTCACGCGTCGTTTCGCCGCTCGGCTGTAGGCGTTCGCGCACGTTCGGCGACGCGAGGTCGGCGTTCGCGAAGTCACCGGCACGTCACGGCCGGCGAACGGTGGCGCGCGATGACATCGCCCGGCTGCTCGCCCCGGCATGAAATGGCGATGACCGAGGCCGCGCCACCTTCAAACGTGATCTGCATGCGCTTTTGGCGTTCCACTTTCGTGGCGGCTGTGGCAATTACGCGGTATGTCGCCACCGGAAGCCGAGTCGCACGGCACCGATGAGGCGTTCGTCGCCTCCGAGCTGCAGGATGCCTGGCACATCCTGTCGACCGAGGAGCGCGTCGAGGGCTTTCGCCTGCTGCCGCGCTCGGACGCCGAGGACCTCTTTTTCACGCTCGCGGCGCGAGACCAATACGAGCTCATCATGGGCTTGCCGCCCGGCGATCGGCGCTCGTGGCTGCGTCTGGTGCCGCCCGACGACGCCGCCGACATCATCCAAGAGGGCGACGACGCGGAAAAGGCGCCGCTGCTCGCGCTGCTCGACGACCAGACGCGCAAAGAAGTGACGGCGCTGCTCGCCTACAACGAGGACGACGCCGGCGGGCTCATGAACCCGCGCTACGTCCGCGTGCGGCCCGACATGACCGTCGACGAAGCGATCTCCTACTTGCGCAAGCAGTCGCGCGAGCGCGTCGAGACGCTGGCCTACCTCTACGTGTGCGACGCGCAGCAGAAGCTGCTCGGCGTCTCCAGCTTCCGCGACCTCTTCGCCGCGCAGCAGGGCAAGGTCGTGCGCGACATCATGAAGAGCGACCTCATCACGGTGCTCGACACCGACGACCAAGAGGCGGTCTCGCGGGTGTTCGCGCAGCACGACTTCGTGGCCTTGCCGGTCGTCGATTCGCACGGGCACATGAAGGGCGTCGTCACGATCGACGACATCGTCGACGTCGTGCAGGAAGAGGCGACCGAGGACGCGCAGAAGTTCGGCGGTCTCGAAGCCCTCGACAAGCCCTACCTCGACAACACGATCTTGCAGATGGTGCGCAAGCGCGGCGTGTGGCTGGCGGCGCTGTTCGTCGGCGAGATGCTGACGGCGACCGCGATGTCGTTCTACGAGCAGGAGATCGCGCGCGCCGTCATGCTGGCGCTGTTCGTGCCGCTCATCATGTCGTCGGGCGGCAACTCGGGCTCGCAGGCGTCGACGCTGATCATCCGCGCCATGGCGATGGGCGAGGTCAAGCTGCGCGACTGGTTCCGCGTCATGCGGCGCGAGCTCATCACCAGCCTGTTGCTCGGCATGTTATTGGCCGTCATCGGCTTCATCCGCATTCTGTTCTGGACGTTCGTCTTCCATTCATACGAGGGCCACGGCGTCATTTTGGGCACGACGGTGGCCTGCAGCCTCGTCGGCGTCGTCATGTTCGGCAGCATCGCCGGCTCGATGTTGCCCTTCGTTTTGCGGCGCATCGGGCTCGACCCGGCGAGCGCGTCGGCGCCGTTCGTGGCCACGCTCGTCGACGTCACCGGGCTCATCATCTACTTCACCGTCGCCAGCTTCATTCTGAAGGGCGTCTTGCTGTAGGCGATGGCGACGGCGCGCGAGACGCTCTTCGTCGTCGACGTGCGGGACATGGCGCTGGGCGCGCTCGTGAAGCTCGCGTCGGCGGAGTGGACGCCGCCGACGTGCGGCGGTGCTGAGCCTGAATGTCGCGGCGGCGCGTTCACGTCGGGCCGGGTCAGCCGCTGCGCCACTTCTGCAGCGCGAGGCGGCCCAGGCGCCAGCTCCAGCGGCCGAGCTCGGCGGCGGTGAGGCCGGCGAAGACGTCGTCGAAGATGCCGGGGCTGCGGCGCGCGGTGGCGCGCATGAAGGCGACGAAGTCGCGGGCGCCGATCTGGTCGCGCACGAACGCGCCGTAGACGTCGTCGCCGAGCTCGGCCAGCGACGCGAAGGCGGCGTCGAGCAGGCGGTTGACGGCTTGCGCGTCCGTCGCCGGACGGCGGCCGGGCACCATCATCAGCGTGAGCGCGCCCATGACTTGCAGGCCGGGCGGCTCACGCCACAACGCCGCCAGCGCGCGCGCGTCGAGGCGATCGTCGGCGAGCCGCGCCCGCACGCCGTCGGCGACGGGCAGGAACGAGCGAATCATCGAGCCGAAGCCGCAGAACGTGAGCGGCGAGTGGCGCCCGGCCGCGTCGCCGACGAGCAGCACGCGATCGCGCGCCGCCGGCATGGGCCTGAGGCGCGAGTAGGCCGGAATGAACCCGTAGGTCGCCTTGCCCAGCGTCGCCGGCCCGCGCTTGTAGCGTTCCCGCGTCGCGAAAAAGCGTTCGTAGAGCGACAACAGCGGATGCGGACCCAACCGCTGCGGCTCGGTGTAGTGAAACAAATAGGTCGTGAAGACGCCGTGTGAGCCGGGAAAGCCTTCCCAGATGTGCTGCGCGTCGTCTTCGATGCCCTCGGTCGTCGCCAGGATTTCGCCGACGCGCGGATCGACCTCGTCGCTGCCACTGCCGATGGCCAGGCCGCTCAAGACGCCGCCGACGGTGGGGCACACGAGGTCGAAGCGCGCGTGCGGGCTGGCCGCGCCCATGCCGTCGACGAAGAGGCGCGCGCTCAACGTCGTCGTCGGCGACGTGGCGGCGGCGTCGGGCACGAGCGTGACCTGCACGCCGCCGGCGCCGACGCGATAGCCGCCGAGCGCGTGCCGATCGAGCAAGACCGCGCCGGCGTCGGCCGCGCGCGCGCGCAGGGCGTCGAGCAGCCGCTCGGCGTCGACGACGCAATCGAGCACGCGCCGAACCGGATAGGTGCCGCCGCCGTGCCAGCGAACGAGGCCGTGGTCGTATTCGAGCGGCACGAGCGCGTCCACTTCGGCCTGCGTAAACAGCCGTGATTCGACGAGCGGCAAGAGCTCGGCGCGGGCAATGTTCCACTCGCGATGCCCTTGCCCGATGCGCCGCCGATCGAACACGACCACCCGCAGCCCCGCCCGCGCCAAATAGGCCGCATACACGAGCGACAGCCCGCCGCCGGCGAGCGCGACATCGAAGTCGACGTGGGCGCCGCGATCGGGACCGCCGTCGCCGATGTCGCAGCGCGTCCGCTCGGCGAACCCGCGCTCGAGCGCCGCGACGTGCGCGAACGCGTCGGCCGACAGCTCGCTGCGCGTGCGCGGAAAGTCGTTCACGCCGGCAATCCCGCCGCGCGCACCAGCGGCGCCAGCGCGTCGTCGGCCGGCCCGCCGCTCGCAAGCGCCGACGTCGGGCGCGACCACACGCTCGGCAGCGCGCCGGCGACGAGCCATAGCTTGCCGCCGAGCGTGACGTAGGCGCGCCGCGTGATCGCGTCGTAGCCGTTGGCCGCGATCGCGTCGCCGATGGCCGCGTAGATCCGCCGGCTCGACGCGATCGCCAGCCGGCAGTCACGCGGCAACAGCGGAATCCCCACGATCCGCCGCGCGATAATGCGCCGCCGCGCGCGCGAGCAGCCGCTGCACCGCCGCGCGCATCGGCGCCGTCGCCGCGTCGGCGTTCAGGAGCGCGCGCGCATCGAGCCCGACGTCGTCGAGCAGCGTCTTCGGCAAGTAGACGCGCCCGCGCCGCGCATCTTCGCCGACGTCGCGCGCGATGTTCGTCAGCTGCATGGCGACGCCGAGATCGGCCGCGCGCAGATAGGCCGCGTCGTCGCTGGCGCCCATCACGCGCGTCATCATCAGACCCACCGTCGACGCCACGCGAAAGCAGTAACGCAGCAGATCGTCGTCGTTCTCGTACACGGCGCCGCGCGCGTCCATCTCCATGCCGGCGAGCAGCTCCTCCGGCAGCGCGCGATCGATGCCGTAGCGCCGGACGACGGCGCCGAACGCCCGATCGATCGCGTCGGGCGCGTCAGCGGCCGCGCGCCCGCCGTACACCGCATCCAGCCGGCGCCGTAGGCTTTCGACGCGCGCCAACGCGCCCCGCTGACTCTCGCCGAGCGCGTCGACGGCGTCATCGGCGCGCCGGCAGAACGCGTACAGCGCCCACGACGCCTGCCGCACGCGCGCCGGCAACAGCAGCGACGACAGGAAGAACGACTTCGAGTGCCGCTGAATCCACGAGCGACAGGCGAGCCGATCATCACGCGACAGAACGAGCGCGGTCGAGGTCACTTGTGTCGACGGTACTCGATCTCCATCGTCAGCGTCTCCTTGCCTTCCACCTTCTCGAACACTTTGCGCGTGAAGTGGCTGTCGCTGTCGATGCTGAAGATGAACTTCACCGGTCGCGTCTTGCCGGCGGGGTTGTCGTAATCCTTCGTCGTCATCGTGAGGAAGTGGCTGGTGACGTCGGCGGTGCCCTGCGCGACGGTGATCCAGGTGCTCCAGGTGTCGATCCAGCCGATGGTGAAGACGTTGGCGCGCATATCGAAGCCGATCTGCCCCTCGGCCGCGAACGGCTTGCCCCAGATGACGCTGTCGTAATGCTCCTCGACGAAGCGGCCGCCCAAGATCCACTTCAACTCCGCGTGGCCCGACGCCGTCTCCGGCTTCGGCCCGCCCAGCCACAGCTTCGCCGACGTGTCCCATTTACCGACGAGCGGCTGCAGCGCCGCGTGATGCGGCCCCGGCGTCGCGTCCTTGGCGATCTCGTTCAACAGGTTCTCTTTGTGCGGATCGCTGATCGTCGCGCCCGGCTGCTTGCCGCCCGCCGCCGGCGCGTTGGCCTTCGCCGGCGTGTCGTCCGGCGGCGACGACTTCGTGGCCGCGTCCGTCTGCGCCGACGCGGCGCCGCCCACGAGCATCAACGACCACACGAGCACGACGCGCATGACCCTCCTCGACTTCAACGAGCGTGGCTGCCGGCGATGGGATCGCGCGCGTTGCCGGTGCCGTCGCGGTCGCCGATCAGCCGATCGACCACCTTCGCCGACGACAACACGCCCGGCAATCCCGCGCCCGGATGCGTGCCCGCGCCGACGAGATAGAGCCCATCGACCTCTTCCGACTTGTTGTGAAAGCGAAAATAGGCCGACTGCATCAGCACCGGCTGAATCGAGAAGGCCGCGCCTTTTTGCGAATGCAGCTCGTCGTGAAACGTCTGCGGCGTGATGTGTCGCGAGGTCAGCAAATTCGCGCGCAAACCGGGAACGCAGGTGCTCTCCAGATACTGGAACAGCGTGTCCTCGTATTCCGCGCCGCGCGTCGCCCAGCTCGTGCCCGAATCCAAATGCGGGACCGGCGACAGCACGTAGAAGTTCTCGCAGCCGGGCGGCGCCAGCGACGGATCGGTCCGTGTCGGCGCGTGCAAATAGAGGCTGAAGTCGGGCGCCAGCATTTTCCTGTCGAAGATGTCGTCCAAGAGCTCGCGGTAGCGCGGTCCGAGCAAGATCGTGTGATGCGCCAACTCGGGATAGGTCTGTTTCGTGCCG
>CAWAWS010000038.1:0-83396 GCA_963785725.1 uncultured delta proteobacterium
GATGTTTCCGATGCCGAGTACAAGGGCACATGGCGCGCGACTGTCCAAAGAACCAAGGACGAACCTCCACCACCACGGAACCAATAATCTATTGTCGATCACTGACTACCACAAACCCTGCCATAGACTCCATGCACAGCTCAAAAGAGGACTCAGTAACCATCTCCATCCTCGTCAAAATGTGGCACAAAGAAACCAAGACGGAAGCTCTCCTAGATAGTGGAGCAACCCACAACTTCATAGACAAACGAGCTGTCGAATCCCTCAGCCTAGGCACCAGAAAACTCCCCCAAACCCTACAAGTTAACAACGTAGACGGCACAACCAACCGTGCGGGAGGCATCACCAAGTTTTGCAACTTGTGGCTCACAAGGGGGGACAAGAAAGTCAAAATGGGCTTCTATGTAGCCAACCTAGGTCGGGACAGGCTTATCCTTGGGCACCCCTGGTTCAGAGCCTTCAACCCCGCCATCAACTGGGAAACCAACCAGCTTGAGGGAGACGACGTTACCATCGAGACAGCAGGATACCGAACGAGACTAGCCACCCCCTCAGCCAGGAACGTCATCCTAAAGCCCCCAGGAGACCAAGCAGAAACAGAGAAACTCATTCCCCCACAATACCAACGCCACTGGACCGTGTTCAGTGAAGAAGCAGCTCAACGATTCCCACCAGCAAGAGATGAAGATCACGGCATCACCCTGAAACCAGGCGCCCCCAGCAAACTAGATTGCAAAATCTACCGCCAGACTGAAGCAGAACTCAAAGTAACCAAGGAGTTCATCGAAGAAAACCTGGCAAAGGGATACATCACTGAAGCCAACTCCCCCTACGCCTCTCCCATGTTCTACCGCGCCAAGAAAGATGGCAAACTCCGCCCCATCATTGACTACCGAGTACTAAACTACTGGACCGTGCGGGACGTCTACCCACTCCCCCTCATCGGAAGCATCATCGACCACTTACAAGGGAAAACACTGTTCACCAAGCTTGACCTGCGTTGGGGGTTCAACAACATCCGAATGAAAGATCCCCGGACACGTCCGCCGTTCGCGCGCGCACGACGTCGAAGGCGTGGCGCAGCTCGGTCGCGGTCGGATGCGCGAGCGTGACGACATCGGCGGGATCGAAGTCGCCCATCGTCTGCAGCACTTCCCCGATGCGACGCGTCTCGCTTTCGGCGTAATGCAGGCCAATTTCGTAAGGCTCGCCGCGGTTGGCACCGACGAGCAGCGCGAACCGTCGCGGCGCGGCGTGCGCCCTCGCCGGCAACAGCAGCAACGCCAAGGCAACGAGCAGCGACAAGCGAAGCATGACTGACGCGCGCCAATACCATTCGCGCTCGGGCTCGGCAATAGCGCAGCCACGCAGTCGTCGTCGAGCGCCGGCACGCAAAGAGGACGTCGCTATCCGACGGCGACTCATCCGCGGCGCTGCAGCGACGCGAGTGGGCGATTCAGTATTGGCCGAGCGAGAACGTCGCCCAAGTCGCGATCTCACCGGTATTCGCCTCGTTCACTTGATCGGTCAAGTGGCCGGTCGCATCGAGGCTGAACAGATGCATCTCCTCCTCAGTCGGAATCGTGTAGCTGGCGATGGCGACGGCCGGCGCGACGGCGTTGGCATTGGCGCGAACCGTCGGCGTGCCCAGCGTGCCTTCGTAATTCGTATAGTCCACCACCTCCAGCGGCACGGCCGTCGTGCTGCTCGGCGCCAGGCTGATCATGTCGTGGATGCGGTAATAGCGACTGCTGCCGGAGATGGCCGTGAAACCCTGAAATGCCGGGCCGCCGCTCTCCAGCGTGCTGACGACGGTCATCGAGTTGTTCAGATCGGGCACATCGCCTTCCGGCCAGTTGATGTCGATGAGATCGGTATCGAGGATCACGAGGTGGCTCGTAATCTGCGCCGAGTTGAGCGCCTGCTCGGCGTAGCCGGTGATGGCCGTGGCCGTCGTCGGCGCCAACAGCACCGGCGGCGAGGTCGGCATGGAAATGTCGCTGTAGTGAGTGTAGTAGAGATTGCCGTCGGTCATGAGGATGGCCACGTTCTGCACGGTGGAATCGCCGGCCCAAGCGGCGAGCGCTTGAATCGCGGCGCCGCTCGACGTGTCGAGTCGCCCAAGATACAGCTGACTCACGCCGAGGCTGGGTGAATAATAGACGTCGAAGAGATCGCCGGTGGTCGTGCCGACGATGACGTGAAAGCGATCGCGCGGACCGACGTTCGGGTAGTTGATCGCCGTCGAGAAGGCCGAGATGGCGAGCGTTCCCGGAATCGTGGCGATCACATCCGATGCGAAGAATTCGCCTGGATTGAAGTAGATCTCGCGAATCGAGCCGTCGGTCTGCGCGACGTACGCGTGTTCGTTAGGGTCATATTGGGAGCCCGCCGCAGCAAGGGCGCTGTTGCCTGGAATCGGCGTGGCGTGCGCGACACCGCCAAGTGCCAGCACCGCGAAGCACCATTGAACGAGACGATCGAACGAGCGAAACATGAGTCTTCTCCGAGCGCCGCGAGCACACCGATCGCTGGATTGCAGGTGCTGGGTGCTGGCTGGGCTAAATGGTCGAGCTCAGCGATCGGTCCTTAGACCCACGACCGGCGCGAAGAGAGCAACCTCATCGAAGACTCATTGCTGCGGGTCGGCGATGCGCGCTTACAGCGGATGGAAGCGATGTCGCCGCGGCGCTGCATCGAGGAGCCGCGGCCCCACTGCGCTCGCGCTCGGTCGGCGCATGAGCCGCGCGACGGAGCCTCCGAAGAGTCCACCGTCGGCGCCGTTCGTCAGCGGCAGCATCGTCGTCCCGGACGGACCGAACAGGAGATACGCCTTGCCGATGTCGGCGTCGAACGCATTGGCACCCACGAGCAGATCGGCGTAGCCATCTCCGTCGACGTCACCGACTCCGGCGATCGAGACACCAAATTGGCCGCCGTCCGAGCCGTTGGTCACCTGGCCCAAAGCCTCGAATGATCGGCCGCGTATGAAACCGCCAGTTTGCGTGTAGTAAACGGCCCCGGCCGTGTTGGCGGCGGAATAGGCGCCGACGGCCACGGTCGAATAACCGGCGGCGCGCATATCGCCGGCACTGCTCACGCTCGCCCCGAATCCTGCGATTCCGCTGGCGGTGAAGTTCGTGCTCGTGATCGTCTGCATGGTGGACGACAGCGCGGTCCGATCGCTGCCGCCGAAGTAGACATTGGCGGCCATGTTGCTCGGGTCGCCGACGATGATCTCGCTGTAGCCGTCGCCATCGACGTCACCGGCGCAGCCGAAGCTTCCGTCCGAGCTATCGGTGGAGACGACTGGGGTGAGCAAGGTTGGCGTCTGCGCGGCGAACACGTCGCGACTGCCGCCCCAAAACACGGAGAGACCGCTGTCGGTGTTTGCAATGACGTCCGCGAAGCCGTCACCGTCGACATCGCCGGCGGCGGTTCCACTCGAGAATCCGATCTGCGCGTAGGCCTGCCCCAAGGTCGCGCGCGGGCCGCCCCAAAACACGTAGACCGTGCCGGCAGGGCCGCTGGCACCAGTCGTACCGACGAGCACGTCGCCATAACCATCGCCATCGATGTCACCGGCCCCGGCGACGGAGTAGCCGAACTTGTTCAAGACGTTCGTGCCGTTCGTCAGCGTCGCGTAGTGAGCGGTATCGAGCCCTTCGCTGCCACCGAAGAAGACGTAGGCATGTCCGACGCCTATGTAGGACCCGACGATGACGTCCGCGTAGCCGTCGCCGTCGACGTCGCCGGCGCTGGCCACGGAGTGGCCGAACTCGCCGCCGCCCAGGCCGGTCTCGAGTATGGTGTTGGTGCTTCCGATCGTGGCGCGCCGTCCGCCGGGAAATGCGTAGGCGCGTCCCATACCGTTGGCGACGTCCCAAGCGCCGACGACGATATCGGCGTAACCGTCGCCGTTGTAGTCGAGCGTCGTGCCGTAGGCGGTGGAGACGTTGGCGCTGATGTGTCCGACGTAGAATTGCCAGACGTCGCTCACGGTGGGAACGCCGGCGACCGACGCGCGCACACGCCAAAAGACGACGCCCGGCGGCAAGTTCGCCAGCGGGATGCCGCTCGTACCGCTAGCATCGACGGTGACCGGCTGCAACACGGCGCCGCTGCAGCCGCGGTCGGCGCACAAGTCGACCGCGAGATCGGTCACCGCGCCGCCGGCGGGCGCCGTCCACGTCAGCTTCGGTCGCTGCGAGGTCACCGTCGCCGTCGACGCAGGCGAGATGAGGCGCGCGGCGATCGGCGTCGTCATGTCCGCGGGCGTCGGCGGCGGCGCGGGCGAAAGGTCGATCGGGTCGGCCAGATCGGCCTTCGTCGCGAGGTCTTGCATCACGCCGCCACCGTCGAGCCCGGCCGACTGCGGCGTAAGCTGGACGCGAACGGAGACATGTTGCCCCGCGGCCAAGCTGCGCACGATCGTCTGACTGCGATAGGACGCGCCGCCGTGATTGCCGCTCACGGCCACGCTGAGCTGCGCCACGGCCGTCGGCAAGGAATCGAACACGAGACCGATCGCGACCGGCAATGAAGACGACTTGCCATCGTCGACCAATTGCGCCGGCCGCGCGACACCATCGACGCTGAGCCAGAGCAACAAGCCGTCGGCATCGGTGAGCGTCTCGGACGGCTCGACCTGAACGGCGACGCACGCGCGATCGACGCCGGCACAAGGATCCTGCATGCGCACGCCGCAACCGACCACCAGCAGACAAGAAGCGAGCAGATATCTCATGGCTGCTGCAACCGGAAAGCGGGCTCGCGCGGCTGCGACTCGACCACGGCCAGCGCGATGACACCGGCGACGATGGCCGCGCCGGCCACTGTCGCCGGCCAGAACCACCAACGCCGCAGCAGCGGGTGCTTTTCCGTCCGCACCTCGGGCACGAGATCGAGCGCCAGCGCTCCTTTGCGCACGCCGTGCGGATAGGGATAGTGCTGCAGCTGGCTCATGGAAAGCTGCGAAACGGCACCTGCTGTCACGTCGACATCCCCTTCGAGATATTGCTCGCGTAGTCGCTTGGTCAATCGATAGCGGCCCGCCTCGAGCGCCAGCCGCTGACCGGGATGAACCGCGCGCAGCTCGGCCACAACCGGACCATCCGGTCGCTGCACGAGATACCAGCCGGACTCGGGGAATTGCACCAAGCCGAACTGTCGACTCAAGCGGCCGGGACGCGTGAGCACGAGCCCGCCGCGACCGCCGAGCTCGTAGCGGAAGGTCGGATGCTGCGGGCCGGCCCTCGTTGCCGTGGCAGCGGCGACGGTGCGGTCGGAAGCGTAGGCGAACGCTTCCTCGATCGTCACGGTGCCGTCGGAGTTGCTGTCACCGGCGCCCATGAGCGCGGAATTGAGGTAATGCGTGAACAAAGAGCTGCCGACCTCATCCGACTCTTGTGCGTCTTCACCGGCGGCACTCGACGTCAGGATGGCGAAGCCGCGCGCGCCGATGGGCGCCTCGACGCGCACGTCGAAGCTCGGTCCGATGCGTCCACCTTTGACGCGCGTGATGCTTCCCGAACGGCAGGCGTCGACGATGAGCACGCGTGCGCTCGCGGGAATCGCCGCCACGGTGTCGCGCAGCTCGTCGAGCGCGAAGCGATCGCCGATCAAATGCAGCCCTTCGGCATCCGCGTGGCCCGAATAGAAGACGAACAACAGCGTTTCGTCCTCGCTCGCCGCCAGGCGAGCATGCAATGTCGCCAGCGTGCGCCGCAGCTCTTCGGCGTCAGGATGCTCGAGCACGACGATGTCGGCAGCCTCGAAGCCGCCCACGAGCCGCAACGTCTCGCCCAAACGACGCGCCTCCTCTTCGGCATAGCGCAGGCGCAGCTCATAGCCGTTCCCTTGATTGGCGCCGACGAGCAACGCGATGCGATGGGGCTCGGCGCGCGCAACGGTAGCCGCCACCAGGATGCCCAGTGACACCGTGGCAATGCATCCGCTGCGGGCTAATCGACTCACGACCAATCTGGTCGGAATTAGCACTGACAAGGTCGAGCCAACAAGCGAAAGCGAACGCTTCATTTTGATTTTGTGTTCTCGTTTACGGAACCATTGCTGAATCGCTCCAGCGCAGCGGCGATTCACCTCTGCGTATACGATTGGACCCGCGAGCGGCTCAATGCGAGCAACGCGCGTGAGAGATCGCCTTCGTCGCTTGACGTGCCGATTTGCGACGAGTATGCACAGTGGAACGTGGCCGCGAGCAACATGATCGGTGCGGACTTCGACGTCATCTATCGAAAGTATGGCGCGATCGTGCAGCGGCGCGCGTGGGGCATTCTCGGCGACGAGCAGTCGGCCAAGGACGCCGTGCAAGAGGTGTTCATTCGCGCGATTCGTTCGCGCGAGAATTTCCGCGGCGAGGCGTCGGTCACTTCCTGGATCTATCGCATCACCACCAACTATTGCCTCAACGTCATCCGCGATCGCGCGCGCCGCGTCGAGCTGCTGGCGGCCAACGCCGTCGCCGAAGTCGCGTTCGAGCCGACGACCGATTCGCAGATCGCGGTGTCACGCGTGCTCGCACAATTGCCGGAAGAGCTGCGCGAGATCGCCGTTTACTTCTTCGTGGATCAGATGAATCGCGATGAGATCGCGGCGCTGCTCGGAGTGTCGCGGCGGACCATCGGCTATCGGCTCGAGGAGTTCCGCACGCTCGTTCGCGACATAACGGGAGCCAGCCCGCGCGAGGCCGCACGATGATGACGAAGCAGCGGCGCCTCTCCGACGCGTGCCTGTCGGACCTCGTGCTCGACGAGCTCACGCTCGACGAACAGCCGCGCGCAGCGAGCGTCGCGGCGCATCTCGAATCGTGCGTCGCGTGCCGGCAGCGACTAGTGGAGTTGGGCGCGCTGCAGGCCGCGCTCGCGCCGCCGCCGCCGTCCGATGCGCTCGCGGCCGCGCTGCGCGAAGTGGCCGCGCCTGCCGCGGCACCGCGCGTGGCGCGCCGGCGCTGGCGGACGCCGCTGTTGGCAACGAGTGGCATGGCGGCCGCGGCTGCGCTCTTGTTACTGCTGCCGGCCAAGAACGGCTCGATTCGGCTCAAGGGCGGCTTCGCGCTCGGCCTCGTCGTCCGCGACAGCAGCGGTCGGACGACGACCGTGCTTCCCGGCGAGCAGCTGAAAGCTAACAACGCCATCCGCTTCCGACTGTCCAGCGCCAGCGACGGGTATCTTGTCGTCCTCGGTCTCGACGCTGCACAACAAGTGACGCCTTACGCGCCGGCGGTCGGACACGCCACGCCGCTCGCGGCCACGCCGGAGCTCCTGCTGGACGGCAGTATCATCCTCGACGACTCGCCAGGCAGCGAGCGCATCGTGGCGTTACGCTGCGAGCGCCCGATCGAGGTCGACGCTGCCGTCGCTGCCGGCAAACGAGCCCTGGCGCGGGCGGGCGGCGATCCAAAGCTGGTCGGCGATTTGGGCCTGGGTTGCGCGCAAGCGTCAGCGTGGTTCACCAAGACGCCGCGCTGAATCAACGAGCACGATCCGCACTGCGCATTTAACCGGCGAGCGAAAACAGCGATCGGCTGCGCCCTTGGCGGCGCGCAACCGATCGCAAAGCTACTGGATGGTCTAAAGCGAGCGAAACAGCCGGACTACGCCGGCGACGGAATCAGGCGCCGCACATTAGCGACGACGGCGAAACGACGTGCGGCCGCGTCGAGCGATGACGAATCGTGCGCTTCGTGATAGGGCCGGTGACCGGTCCGGTGACCTGCGTGACGCCCCAACGGAAGTTGTCCAGGAGCGACGCCGAATCGAGCACGTCGTCACCCTCGTCGAAGATGATGAGGCGCAGCGTGAAGTCCTCGCCCGGCTTGATCGGCGCCGTCGTCGTCAGCCAGCCCGTCGAGCCGCCCGGCAGCTTGCTCTTGACGCCGTTGATGCCGCCACCAGCCACATCGTAGCCCGTGCCGGCGTTGGCCGACGGATCCACAGTGCACGGCGGCATCTGATTGGCCTCGTAGTCGTCGCACACCGTGAAGAAGCCGCTGTTGACGGTGATCGGGTTCTTGTTGGGATCGAACGAGATGTTCGTCGCCGTCGTGTAGGTGGTCGTCGACTGGGCGATCGCGAGGAACTGATCGTTAAAGCCCATGCAGACGTAGTTCGGGTACTCGCCGGAGAAGAACTGGAAGTCGAACGAGAACGAGTTAGCGTTCGTCGGTGCGTGCATCGACAGCGTGACCTCGGTGTAGTCGTAGACCGTGGTGTTGCTGCTCGTGTCCTTGCACTGCGAGTTGGCGGTGAGGTTCGGCAGCGGGTTGGCTTCGGTGTTGGTGCCAAGCAAGCCGAGGGCGGTGCCGTCCTGCGGATCCATGTAGCCCTTGCCCGTCGTGTCAACGGCGACGCCGGACGAAATGAGCGTCATGGTGGCGCCGTGGTGCGGCGTCAGCTTGGTGCCGAAGTTGGCCATGATGTTGCGCCCGCGCACGTCCGACGGACCCGTCATGGTGGCGCCCTTCAGGAAGCGCGAATCGCAGAGCTCGATCGATTGCGCGATCGACTGCGCGTCGGTCTTGCCGGTGAGGCCGGTGTCGCAGTTCTCCTTGGGATCGCCGGGCGTACCGTCGCAATCGTAATCGGTCGGATCGCCATCGACGTCGACGGCGCCGGGGTTGATGCTGGGATTGCAGTCGTTGCAGTCGCCTTGCGCCGGCGTGTAGCCATCGCCGTCCTCGTCGTCGTTCGGTCCGCCGGGGACGCAGTTGGCGATCGGTCCGCCACCGCCACCGCCACCGCCACCGCCACCGCCACCGCCGCCACCACCGCCTCCGCCACCCGCGCTGCCGTCACTGGGAGTCGTCACCGGGCCGTTGCCGCCGGTGTCCCCGTGACGCGTCACCGCGTTATTACAACCGAAGACCGAAAGCGTAAGAGCGAAAGCTGCTGCGACACGAGCCTTGGACATAACCGACCTCCAGCTACTAGGTCCGAATGAGTAGCATGGCTCTCAATGGCGGGGTCACTCCTACGATCCGCGAGTGGCTGGTTGGACGCGCTGCCCACGACGGTGGGCAAGCCAGCCGGTAACGTGATGACGTGAGTGAGCAGCACGTTTCCAAGGCCGGCCCTAGGGCTATTGGCGCGCGGAAAGCGGTCAACGACGGCAGGTGGCTTCGACGGCACCGAGGGACGCCGTGCATTGCCGCTCGAGCGTGGCACGATCGGCGCTCTTCGAAAGGCGATCGAGCTCGCGCTGCTGGCGTTGCAGATGCTCGCGCATCACGGCGCTCACCTGCGGTCCCATGCGCTGGAAGCATGACTGGTAACGCTCGAAGTATTCGCGACAGGCCGCCGGCTCACGCCGATGGCAGGCGCTCGCCGTCAGGAGCAGCGATGTACCCAGCCATACTCGCCAGGCGCTCAAGCGTCACCTTGGCTGTTTACGAAGATCAGCTCGTCGTGGTCGGTGTCGAGAATGATCCAATCGTTGGCCTGGCCGACTACGTAATATTCGAAATAGATGCACTCGTTCAGTACCAGCGGTAGCCATTTCTTGTCGACGTCGAAAACCGCACGCTCCGGCCTTTCGCCGTCGGGAATGAACCACACACGTATGTCCTGTGTCGGAATGTGCTCGAGTAGATGTTGGAAGACGAACTCGTAGTCAAAGACGCGCTTGGGTAGCTTCAGGGCCAACCACCAGATACGCGGCCGGCCAACAACGAACTTATCGCGCGCCTCAGCTACCACCTTCTTTGCAGCCGCGTCGTCGAGCCGGCGGAACTCGCCGTCCGGCACGTGCAGTTGTTGCAATGCCGCCAGCACGGATGACAGCGGCGTCTCGATCTCGTCACTCATCAAGCTTGCCCTCTTCGCAAGTCGTCCGATACGGGTGCTGTTCCCCGTCGTAAGTAATATTGGCCTTCACACGGTCAGCGCCTTTGCCTTCCGTCGAGTAGCCGACATGCGGCATATCGTGGCCATTGGCGGGGTTGCCGTCCGCGTGCGGCGCATCATAAGCGACATGCTGGCTGCGAGTGCCCTTGAATTCGACGATGGTGCCGGTCTGCGGATCCTCACGCGTGAAGCGCACGTTTGCAGGATCCGTCATACCCGCGGCCTCGAAGGCGCGTTGGCGCGCGGCATCGAAATTGGGCGCATGCTCGAGTTTGGTGGTCGTCTGCGTCTGCCCAGTGGCGCTGCCTGCCGCTGCCGGCGCCGCGCGTTGCGGCTCGGGCGCCGTCGGCGCCGGTGCTTTCGACGGCTTGGCCTCCGGCGGCCGAGACGAGCCGCCGGACGCCGACTTGCCGCCCATCTGGTGGATGTGCTCCATCGCCCGCGGCCCAGCGACGTGAATCGACCAGGCGCCCTTGAGCGCGGTGGCGAGGCCCGCGACGAACGTCCCGCCGCCGGCGAGCGCGCCGACACCGCTCCAGCCGGTCGTGAGAATGACGCCGCCTCCGCCCCACATCATATGCGTGCCGGTGGCGATGAGTGCGGTGCCGGTCACCGCCTCGAAGACGGCGCGAGAACCGTCGTAGGTGGCATCGCCGCTCGACTGCGGCGTCGGCAGCGGCACGGGCAGCATGGCGCGCATGATGCCTTCGGTGCCGCCGAAGAACGTCTTGGCCCCTTTGTCGAAGTTCAACGGTGCTGCCTGCAGACCTTGCGGATCGACCGCCACGAACACGCGCCCTTGCAGATACGCGTACACGTTCAGATCGGCGTCGAGCGCGTGAATGGCTAGCGGATCGGGGCTGATCCAACGTTGCAAGAGCGGCGCATAGTAGCGCTTGCCGAAGTAGGTCAGTCCCAGCTCGACGTCGTCTTCTTTGCCCGTGAAGCGATGGTCTTCGCGGAAGAACTCCCAGCGCGACGGACGGTAGTCGCTGTCGGTCCCTCCGAAGGCTTGATAGCTCGCGCCCTCGACTAGCTCGCTGGTGGCCTGATCGATGACCATCGTCGACGAGCCGAGCTGATCGGGGATCTCCAGGAAAACGTGCTGCTGACCGCCGCTCATCGACGGCAAGTCGGCCGGCCCATAGCCGACGCGACCGACGCGAATGCTGCGCGCCAACAGGTATGGCACTTCGGTCGTCGGAGTCCGTTGATAGTCGGTGCCGTCGAAACCGGTGCGGCGCAGCTCCAGCGACGGGAATACGTAGGCGGTGTAGAGCTGATTGCCGTCGGGGTCGATGGCCGTCTTCAAGACCCGCTGGTCGTCGCCGCCGTAGCTGTAGCGCAGCTCGACCGCGGGTGTCGAGACCGGCGTTGCTCCGAGCGAGCCGGGGTCGGTCATATCCCAGCGCCGCGCGCGCGCCAGACGACCGACCTCGTCCCAGTCGTAGACGAAGTGCTGCGAGCAGACGTCACCGACGGGCAAGCAGCTACCGCGACGCACCAGCACCAACTCGGCCAGCTCGCCGGCGGCGTCGTAGCGGGCGCTCAAATTGCCCGTGCGCGTCGCGTCGCTGGCGCTCTCGTTGCTGGCGCCGGTGAGCTGGTACGGCGCCGCCGGACCGTTGGCGATGGTGCCGAGCGAGCGGTCGTAAAAAGCGCCGGCATCGTCATCGGTGGCGACGGTGTTGCCGAGCCAGTCGTAGCCGAACGATTGGCGCAACATGCGTCCGTTCAGCGCCAGGTGGGGCGCAGGCATTGCCTGCTGCGCACCAACGACGCCCTGATCCTCGCTGGCGAACGGCGATACCCACGCATCGCTGTTGGCGAATTGGTAATCGATCTCGGTCAGTCGATAGAGGTCGTCGTACTGCTGCGTTCGCGAGGCCGGCTTGGCACCCGCGGGCCACTCATCGGGATCGCGCAGATCTTCGATCGAGGTCGGATTGGCCATCGAGTCGTAGCCGAAGCGCAGGCTTTGCAAGAGGAGCTGCAAGTTGGGCGCACCGACAGGCGATGGTGAGTAGGCACCTGACGAGCCGCTCCACGCCGCGGGCGCGCCCCGCTGCGTGACCACGGTGGCGAGCCGGCGACGCGGATCGTAGGTGAAGTCGGTCGTCGTGCCCGCGAAATCGCCGTAGCCGATGTGTGTGTTGAGCCCGTCGGCGTCGTGCGTGAGGCCCGTGACCAAGGCACCGTAGCTGCCGCCGACACTGCGCAGGCCACCGCGCTTGGTATACGCGATGGTGACGCTGCTCTTGCCGTCGGTGCCGAGCAGCTCAGGCACGTCTGCGCCGCTGTCCTGGGCCGTCACACGATCGGCCCCGTCGAGCGTGAAGCCGCGCAAGAACCAATGTGCGGTATATCGGGCGGCGACCGAGTCGCTGTTGCCAGGGCGGGCCACGCGGCGCGCTAAGCCGACGACGCGGCCTCGGCCGTCGAAGCTCGACACCGTTTCGGCGCCGCGATCGGCGACACTGACGAGGCGACCGCTGCACAGCGAGCTGTCGATGGTGAAATTGGGGATCGATTGCTCGTCGGCGCTGGGCGCGTCGTAGACGTTGAAGACTTCAGTGCCATCGCCGGACAGCAGATCGGGCGCTGAATAGGCGGGTTGAGCGCTCAGACACGGCGAGTAATCTTCGGCGACGAGCCGGCCGGCGGCGTCGTACCAATAGTTTTCACCGCAGCCGCGCGCGTCGCTCGTGCCGATGAGCTCGCCGTCGTCGTTGTAGGCGTAGCGCCAGGCGCGAATGGTCGACGGATCAGCCGACGGATCGCCATTGAAGCCGGCGCTGGTGTCGGGCTCGACATTGAGCGTCATTCGCCCGAGCGAGTCGTAGCGCAGCCAGCGGACTACGGGCGCGTCGGAGGCACCGACTCGCACGCGGGTGAGCACCGATTTTTCGCCCCCGGGCAGATATTGTGTGCGCAGCTCGTGCGATTCGGAGCCGATGCGCTCGACTGTGGCAATGGTGCGTCCGTGGCCGTCGTGGCGCTCGCTGGAAGGCGTGTTCTGGTGCGGGCCGGATTCGAGATCGGCTTCGTCCCAATGATCTTCCGAGAGCGCGTGATAAACGTGGCGGCCATCGAGCGCGCCGTCGAGCGCATAGGTCTGATAGAGCCGGCCGAAGGCGTCATACTGCTTGCGATGAAATGCAGTCGTGGGCGCGGTGGTGAGCGGGAAGGCCGACGGATCGCCGCTCCAGAACCAGGGCTCGAACAGCTGGCGTGCGGCACCTTTAGCGTCGTAGTCGGTGAGCCCGGAGGCGATCCAGCCCCCGCCGTCGCCGGCGCTGGGATCGGCCTGCTTCAAGGTGATGACGACGCGGCCGAGGCCATCGCCGTACGCCCAGGCGTCGGCGTACGAGGAGGTCTCGGTGTCGGCGCCGTCCTGCGTCTGTGAGTGCACGATCGTGTAAGGCGTCTCGGTCCAGTCGCTGGGCAGCACGTAGCTGTTGCGCACCGAGGCGATCGAAGTGACGGTGCCGGGCAGAAGCGGGCTCGGCTCGTGCAGCTCGGTTGGCCAGCCAAACCCGTTATAAGCGACCGTGGTCAGCTCACCGTGCAGATCGACGACCATGGTCACGGCGCCGAGACCGCGATCGTAGGTGGCGACTGACGACAGTGATGTCGTGCCACAGCCGTCGCCGCCCGCAGCGCCGGCGAGCACGGTTTCGATGGTCGCCAGCTCGGCGTAGTCCTGATCCCAGGTGACGTTGCGGCAGCGACCGTGCGCGCCAGCCTCGGTCAGGAGATTGCCGAAGCTGTCGTAGCTCTTGCTCGACACGGGCACGATGCCGTCTTGGGCCGCGGTGGCTGGCGTTGGCGCGACAGCCGCGGTCGGATCTTCGTGCTGGCGCTGTAACAGCAACGTGCCGGACAACGCCGCCGTCACCGTCAGCAAATCGCCATTGCCGTCGTATTGCGAGAAGGTGTGCTTCCACTGCGTCGTCGAGCTGGTACCGCTGACGTATGTCTCGACGAGGCGCCACAGCCAGCCGCTGCTGTCTTGTGCGGGGCGGTCGGGCGTCGTGTGCGTAGTCAGCCGCTCGTCGACGCTGTCGCAGCCGTCGACGCAGCCGGCGTCGATCGCGTCGGTGGTGTTGCCGAAGCTGTCGACTGCGGTCTCTTGATGCAGGTGGGCGATGGCGCCGCCACCGTGTAAGGTGACCCCGCGGCTGACGCTGGTGTCGAGGATTCCCGGCTGCAGCTCGAGCTCGACGTCGGTGAGTGTGACGCTGCTAGTACCGGCGATGAACGGGCCGTCGTCGTAATGGTACGAGTCGCTCTGGCTGACGAAGACATGACGTACCTCGCGTCCATCGCTGCCGAGATACAGGCGCCGTAACCGGTAGGTGTGATGCTCGCTCGACAAGTAGTTGCCGGCGGCATCAAACTGATCGCTGGCCACGGGCAAGCCTTTGAGCGCTTCGCGCGGATTGTCGCGCCACAGATCGGCCGCGTCGCAGCTGGGCACGCCGCCGGCCTCCTCTTCGCATTCGCCCAAGAGGAAATGGCTCTCGGTGATCGCGGTTGGACTGTTGTCGTCGCCCTGCCGTGTCGTGCGCGTGGTGGCGAAGCCGCGGAACTCGCGTTGACGGCCGTCATAGAGCGGATCGCGATAGGCGTAGTTGGTCACGAACTGCGCCGCCAGCCGGCCGGCCAAGCTCAGGTTGTCGCTCTCGGTCACCTGCGTGACGACGTGCACCGGCAGGGGAATCTTGGTCGTCCACGGATTGCCCGCTTGCGCGTCGGCGATCATCAGCGAGGCGGAGTTGGCGTATTGATAAGTCGTGGTCTTGCCGAGGCCGTTTGCGGCCTGCGCCAGCAGCCACGGACGCTGGCCGCCCATGAAGTCGAGGTAGCGATAATTGCCGCCGTCGGCCCACAAGATGTCGCGCGTGCCCGAGCCGTTGACGTCGGCAATGCGTACGTGACCGTTGCTGGCGCTGCCGATCGTTGCGGTGACTGTGTGCCGCGCGCCAGTCCAGCCGCTGCCGTCGACGTTGAGCCAGATGTCGATGGCATTCGCGCGCACCTGGACGAGATCGGCTAGACCGTCGCCATTGACATCCTCGAGCTTGAGCGCGGCGCCCGATTGCGTCAGCTGCGGCGGCGTCGTCATGGCGATGTCGCGACCGGTGCCGAGCACGCTCGACGGACAATTGTCGAGCTGGCCGATACCGAAGAGCCCGTTGCCTCGACCGGGCCAATAGCGAATGTCGCCTGACCGCACGCGCACGACGTCGGGCAGGCCATCGCCGTTGACGTCGGCCACACGCACGTCGGCGTCGCCCAGCCGCGCCGCTGTCGAAGACGTAGGTACGCACTGATTGAGCGGGACGTTGGAAATGGTGGCGCTGGCGTTGCTGGTCCATTGCGCGTTTCCGTATTGATCGACGCCGCCGGCGTAACGACCGAGCGCGAGGAAGCTCTCGTAGCTGGTGCCAGTCGAGTAGACGAGGTCGACCAGGCCGTCACCGTTGACGTCCATGGTCTTGATGTTTGCGTTGTCGTTCGAAAAGTTGAGCTGGATGTTCTGGCCCGATGCAGTGGCGACCTGGCGACCTTGGAACATCCAACCCGATGCCGTCTGCGTAGGCGTGTAGATATAGTACTGCTGCGCCTGCGGCATGTGCACGAGGTCGACCAGTCCGTCGCCGTCGAGGTCGTGCAAGCTGACGTTGGTGTTCTTGAAGGTCAAAGACGACCAGGTATCCCCGCCGAGGCCGTTGACGCCGATGGTAGTCGCGCCGAAGCTGTCGACGGTGCCGCTGCTTCCTTGAAGAAAAGCGCCATCGGCACTGCCGAAGCCACTTGTCGTGGCGAGCACATCGGGCAGGCTGTCACCATCGAGGTCGTACAGATCCGCTGCTTGCCCGTCGATGGACACCGAGGGACTGCCGGCGAGCGGGCGGACGCGGTTATCGAAGGCCTCGTAACCCGGCAGATCAGGCGTCAGCGTGTTGCCGCTGGCATCAAGCGCCTGCGAATGGGTATAGCTGAACGTCGTCGCGGGAAGGCTCGGGCAGCCGGTCGACGCCGGCAGCAACTGTGTGGCGTCTTCGACCGGATTGCCGCTGTCGCATTTACCTTCGAGCTGAACGGCGGTCAGGAGGGAGACGTGGCTAGTGCTGTCGTAGCTGGCCCAATAACGGCGCACCTGCTCGCGCGCGCCGCCACCTGTAAACAGCTTGCTGGTGACGTCGACGTGAAATAGCCGCAAGCCGTGCTGCATGGCCCAACCGCTGCGATACGAAGTCAGCACGTCGGGGCGCGCTTGGTAGACCAGGTGCACGTGATGCGCGTAGGAGTCGAGCGTCGCGGCAGCTGCGCTGGCGGCCGGCGGTGTGTCGAAGACATCCTGTAGATAGTTGACGCCGTTGTCAGCGAGGTACTTGTAGACGACCACGTTGACCGGCGCGCCGATTCCACCGTGCGGATCGAACTGGCGCGCCAGACTCCAGCGATAGATGTGCGCTTGGTTGGCGGGATCGGATTCGAGTGCGCCAGCGTCGTTGCTGCCGTCGAGCGGAACGCCAAACTCGGAGGTGACGCCGCTCTTGTCTTGCACGCGCCAAGTGCGATGGTCGGGCGACCAAAAGAAACGCTCGAAGCTGTTCTCAATGCGGCGGCGAAAGTATTGCCAACCGGCGGCCCAGCCGGGCATCACTTCGCCCGACTGCGCGCGCGCGCAGCTGCCGCCGGCCTGAACCAGGCAGATCGCCACCAGCTCGTCGTGGCCGATGAGGAACCGATCCTGCTGCGGTATCCAGTCGCCGCCGTTGGCCGGATCGGCATAACCGGGCAGGCCACGGTCGGTCTGGCGCGAGATTGAGGGAACTTCCAATTTCCAGCCCACGCCGGCGTTGCCGTGTCCGTCGGCTGACGAGTAGACCAGCGCCAGCGACGGTTTAGCGGCGCCGCGTGCCGCCGGCAGCGCAAATTCGATCGCGCCGACGGCGACGCCGGTCGAGGCCTGCGTGCTGAAGCTCTCTCCCATTCCAGACACTTTTCCAGCGCCTTGCGGCACAGCGATCGACTCGTCGGACACCGCCGAGTGATCGCCGCCCACGGCCACCGTCAACGGCGTCACCGCCGCCGCGCGGGTGTCCGGTGCCGCAGCCGGCGCGACCGCGGACAATTCACTCGCGACTACCGGCGACGGCACCGGCGTCTCGGCTGGCACCGGCTCGACCGACTCTGCGGCGAACGCGGGGCGCAAAGCGAACAGCGACATCGTAAAGACCAGCGTCGACGCAATCGTCGCCGACCGCCGCAAGCGATACAGAATCATGGCTGCCCTCGGCTATGGCTCGTGGAGAAACGCGAATGCGCGCCGGTATCGACGCGCGTCGGCGTCGATCACTGCTGCTTGGACCAGAAGCTGAACGTGTAGAGCAGCTGTACGCCTTGCAGGTTCTGCAGGAAGACGTCGGGGTCGCGATCGATGTTGAGGTCGAGCTCGTAGCTGCCGCCGAGCGGGCGATCGATATATTCGCTGCGCACGGCGTTGGAGATGTACGGATTGGACCAGTACGAGTAGTCGACCAGCAGCTCGTCTGCCACGCCCTTGGCGCCCTCGATGAAGCCGATCGGCACCGCCAGGTTCCACCAAGCCTGGTTGTAATCGGTAATCCAGGCGGGTCCCATTTGTTGCAAGTCGTAGGACACGAACGGCGATTGCAAGCAGGCCGGGCTCGAGTCGTTAGTGCAATCGTGAACCGCGGTCCCGACTAGATTAACGGCCACCTTGTTCCAACGCATGTTGTAGTTGTGCGTCAACGGCGGCTGCGCGATGCCTTGGTCGATGCGGCCCCACGGATCGAGCGAGAAGTCGATGCGCGCGCGCACCGGCGTCACGCCGCCACCGCAGGCGCCGGCAAGATTGTTCGACGCCGGCAGCGGCATCCAGGTGCCGTCGTTGGGCAGCGGCCCGGTCCAGCAGAAGAAGCTCCAAGAGTACGTTCCAGGCGGCGTGATACCGGTCGTCGTCGGAATCGGGCCCGGCAGGAAAATGACATTGGTATCGGTGCCACCCGTGGCGGTGGGCCGGGTGATGGTGTAGCCGTTGACGAAGTCCTCGAGGTTGTGGACGTAGTCGACGATGCCATAGGGATAGATGGCGCCCGGAGCTTGCGTCCCGACAGTCATGCCGATCGCTGCGGGAACGTCGAGCTCGTAACCGTAAACGTCGTCGGCCCACGTCTGCGGCGCGGCCACCTCGGGCTCGGTCTGGCTCATCGTCGACAAGTCGACGACGTAACGCGCCTCGATGGCCCGCCGCGCCAGCAACGCCGACATGCGCGCCTGCTCGAGCAGCCCTTTGGCGCGGAAGACGTCATAGTTCGTGTAAGTGCGATAAAGGCCAAAGCTGGTCTGCAAATTCGGGCTCAAGTCGCCGATGGCCTGCTCGAGCGCATCGCGAGACACCGCCAGCCGCGCCGCCATGATGTCCTGCGCCGCCGAGGCGCTGGCGTCCTGCAGCGCCTTGGCGCCAGCGGTGAACTGAGTCAGCTGGCCGGAAAGAGTCGAAAAGGCGTCCATGAGCGCGCTGTACAAGCCGGCGTTGGCGGGCGCCTGGTCTTCGGTCATCTCGTTGCACTTGTCTTCTTGCGCGATCATCGGTCCCGGTGACCACGACGGCGGGAAGCTCAGCGTTGAGCCGGCCTGCTGGGCCAGCATCATGGCGCCCGCGCCGCATTCGTCGTCGACGCGCTCGCCCGCCACTTGCGCCTCGGCGCCGGCAACGGAGAGCTTGCCGTCGAGCGATCCGCGCGTCGACGTCAACGCCGCCGACAGGTCGCGCAGGGTGCGCAGCGCCGTCCACTGGTCCGCGAGCGATTCTTTCAAGGTGCCGCCTTGAAATTCGATGAAGGGCGGCACCGTCGGGTCGTCTTTGTGCGCGATGACGACATTGGAGAGCGACACCGTCATCGAGACCGATTGGATGTAGCCGTAAACCGTGCAATCCATGTAGGTCTCGGCGTCGACTTGCGTCGGCTGGCCGCTACCGTCGAGCTGACGCCAGCCCAAAGGGCAGCTCGGCACGGGCCGGGTCCACTGGGAAGTGAAGTCGACCTTGAAGTCGCTCATGCTCGTATCGCACGTCGTGCCGGTGCCGCACAGGTTGATCAAGTCATCCTGGATCTTGACGACGGCCTGCTCCGCGTTGGCCTTCCGCGTCTGGTCGTCCTTGGCGATTGTGAGCATGTCTTGAACCGCAGTGCCGAGCTGGGTCACGGCGCTGCTAGCGTCGCTGTCTGCCTTGCGCAGCTCGGCGGCGACGGTGGTGTCGCCCGGCTGGCCGTTGAGCAGCGACGCATCGAAGGGCGGCACATAGTGCGCTGGGTAGCCGAAGCCATCCCAGGCCGGCTGCGAAGGATCGAAGTCGTCCGCGGCCGAGATGCGCTGGCCGAGCGCGTTGAGAGTGCCGTCGAACGACTGGTACTGTCCTTCGATGGCTCGGTTGGAGTCGCCGGCCGCCCCGGCTGCGAGCGACTGCGTGAAGCCGGACAAGTTGACGTAGCCTGTGACGAGCCGCGTGTCGCTGCCGTGCCGGGCGACGAACGTCCACAGGTCGCGGCTGGGCAAGCTGATGTTGAACGACCAGCGCGTGCGATTGGCGTTGAGGCCGCTGGTGGTGACCGTCCGCAAGAACGAGGCGCTGACGGCGTTGAGTGTGGGCGACGGCGCTTCGGCGTACTTGGTGTTGGCGAAGCGTGCGCTGGCGGCGGCCACCAAATTGTTCGGCACTGCGATGAGCGAGTAAGAGCTCGCTTGAGTCGGATCCCACCAGCTGTCCTCTGGCGAGACGTCAATGACCACTTCGTACATGAGCGCGCCGGTGCTGGCGTCGCCCATGGACTGGGCTAGCTCGCCGGTGCCCGTCGTCGGGTTCTGGTATGCGTAGGCGCGCGCCAGGAAGCTGACTGCGGTGCCACCGACGGCGCCGTCGATGGTCGACTGCATGGCCGGCCGCAGCTGCAGATAGGCTGCCACGGAGCTGTCGCCTGGGCCTTGCGCGGCGGCATTTTCGATCAGCTCACGCGTGGCCGAGAGAGCGCTCACGGCGCCCATTAGTCGCTTGCTTTCGTCGGTGCGGCCGGTCGAGAGCAGGCCTTGCTCGTACAAGGGCACGGTGTCGTCGATGTAGTCAGGCGCGCGAAAGCGCGCGTAACGCGTGTACAGGCCCTCGACCTCGCTGAGCTGTTTGATCTGGAAACGCGCGTCGGAGCTAATGTGCCACCAGCTGCCCGGGTTACCGTCGACGTTGCTGGCCACGGTGATGGTGCCTTGCAGATCGAGCGCGCCGGTAGGGAAAGCGCCCGAATACGGCGGCGCCGGCGTTTGCGCCGGATAGGGGCACAAGTTGGCGATCTTGTCGTCGAGCTGGGTCATGAGCTCGGTGGCGTGCGCAGGCGTCAGGCCGTGCTTCAGGTACAAGTCGAAGTTGCCGTAGTTGCTCGACGCGCCCACGGCAGCGACCGAGACCGGCTGGCAGGTGATCTTGCCGTTGGCGTCGGTGGTGAAGCTGTCGCAGTCGCGCGTGCGGATGGCGGCCTCGAGCGCACGGTACAAGTAATCGGCGCTGGTGGCGCGATCGATCTGCTGCGTGCAGTGGAAGAACTTCTTGGGCAGCGCCAGCAGCTTGAGGTTCAGCAGATCGAAGCCCTGCGCCAGCCGCAACAGATCGCCCACGCCCGGGTCGGTGATGCTGTCCCGCACGTAGGGCGCCTCGTACAGCGTTGGCCAATCCCAGTTGACCGGGCCCGTCAGCGGGTTCAGGTCGATGCCCGCGCGCACGGTCGGCAGCTGCTCGCCGGGGGTGGTCTTACCCCACGGATGCTGCCAAGGGGAAGTGCCATCCGCGGCCTGGGCCAAAGGATCGCCGCCGTACAAGACAGCCATGGTGCGCTCGCGCCAGCTGCCGGGGCCCCACGCGTCGTCAGCGCCGACCGCGCTGCCGCCGCGAGCCAGCCGCGCGCTGGCGCTCCGCCCGAACAGCTGCACGGTCTCGGCGGCGACGTCGACGTCGAGCTGGAGAGCGGCCGCGAAATCAACGCCCATTCGCGTCAGCTGCTGCTGGTTTGCTTGGGCCCAGTCGCGCAGTTGATAGGTCTGCGGATCGGCGTTGGCGCCTGACAAGTCGGCGTGCGGTGCAAAGGCCACGGCCAAGGTCGCGTATTGCAGCATCGCAATCTGCGTGCGCTCGCGAATAACCTCCAGCAGCTCGCGCTGATCGGCGCCCGAGAGCAAAAGCGCCTCGCCGCTGGCCGCGCCCGGTGATATCTCGCGCAGCTTCTGCGCCAGGCAAAGGTTGAAGGGCGCCCAACGAATGGCCTCGCCGGCTCCGGTGTCGCTCATGGCCAGCCCCGACGGCCACGGGATGGTCGTAGGCTCGATCGCGGGCGCGCCGTTCGGACCCATGTTTGGAGCCAAGGTATTCGGCTGCTCGCACGACAACTGCGAGCGCTCGTAGATCCAATCGTTGATCATCGACAGATTGGCGTTGCCACCGTCAGGACCAGCCTCGTAAGGGCAGAGGCTGCCGCGCATCCGATCGGCCACTTGCGCCAGATATTCGTCGCTCCACCCATTGAGGGAGTCGTCAAAGACGGTCCCATCGGCGACGAACGCGCAGCTAGCGGCGGCGTCGGCTACGAACAGCTGGGTAACGCTCCCGGTCCAATGCTCAGGCACCGAGCGCAACTGCGGCGCGGGCGTATCAGCGGCGCGCAACGCCGCATGGGCGGCGGTGATGGGTGGCTCGGACGATGCGTGACAACCGGCAAGTGCGATTAGCGGAAGCAAAACGATCTCGATACGAGCCTTCATTCGCGACATGCAATCCTCGAGTTGATCCGTTAGCGAAGTCGCTGCGTGAGCGGCCGCACGTGCTGCGGCGACTCCCCCGATCGTTGCTTAGACCCACCATGCGAGCAGAGTGGGCAAGAGCCGCCGCTAATCGGCGTGCAGAGAAGCGGCCCGTCGGAGTGCATGGCGTATTCGAGTCGGAGCTGCCGATGCTCGATTTCGTGTGGCGCGCACGCGACTCCCGATGCGCATCAGGCTCCTCGCTCGACGTGAACGTCTCGCCAGATTCGGCGGTGGATTTCACGGCGCGATCTACCGTTGTCATGACGCCGACCGCGCTGAAAAGGCGCGACCGCTAGCTGACGCAGTTCCTGGACGAGATGATCATCGGTGTGGGCCGGCCGGAACGCCGGTCCGCGATGGCGCACTACATCACGGAGCTACTGCCCGACGGCGAGCGCAAGAGCGTGCAACCGATGGCGACGCGGCTCTCTGCTAACGCGGCCGAGGCAGACGCCATGCGGCAGCGACTGCAAGATTGCGTCGGTGTCGGCTCGTGGTCGGACGAGGAAATGTTGCGTCGATGGGCCACGAAGCTCGAGCGCGAACTGCCGGGCATCGTTGCCTTCGTCGTCGATGACACGGGATTCGCGAAGAAGGGCGAATACTCCGTCGGCGTCACGAGACAATATTCAGGAACTCTCGGACGGACCGACAACTGCCAGGTCGCGGTGAGCCTTCATTTGGCCAGCGCCAAAGGCAGTGGCTGCATCGCCATGCGTCTGTATCTTCCGAGAAAGACTGGACATTCTACGCTAACCGACGGCGGCAGCTGGCGTTCCGCAAAAAGTTCAGTTTCAAACGAAGTTGCAGATCGCGCTTGAGCAGCTCGATGTCGCGCTGGCGGCAGGTGTTCGCCGACATACGCCGCTCGCCGACACCGGCTATGGAGAGGCTACAGAGTTCCGCGGCGGTCTCGAAGAACGCGGGCTTCATTGCGTCGTCGGCGTCTCAGGCGTGCCGACCATTTGGCGGCCGGGCATCGCGCCCGGTGTGCCAGATGCGCCGAAGTCTGGACGACCTCCGTCGCGCCCCAAAGCCGAAGAAGCCTCGATTTTCTTGAGCGACTTTGCTCGCGAGCTCGGCGCCAAACAATTTCGTGCCGTGAGCTGGCGCGAAGGTAGCAAAGGCCGAATGAACGGTCGCTTTTACGCCGCTCGCATCTATTCGGCCGAACGGCTAACCAAGAAGACACGACCCGAGCTCAAGCCATTTGGCTCATCATCGATACACCGGCGAAGAGAAGCGACCGTTCAAGTTCTACTTCTCGAATCTTCCCGAGAGCACGTCGCTCAAACGGCTGGTCGCGCTCATCAAGCTTCGTTGGCGTGTCGAACGCGACTATCAAGATCTCAAAGGCGAGATCGGCCTCGACCACTTCGAAGGACGCAATTGGCGCGGATTCCATCACCTCGCGACATTGTGCGCGGTCGCTCACGGCTTCCTCGCCCTTCGCCGGACGCTTTTCCCCCCGGAGCCAAGTGCAATGGACGTTGCCGCAGGTGCGCCATCACCTGCAGCAGGTGCTGCTGATGCGGATCGGATGGTGTCCGCCGTGCGCCAGACCAGCGGATAGATGATCGTTGCCGCGGGCGCCGTCCGCCCTGTGACGCCATGCGAATCGCGAAGACGATCAGGTAGTTTAGAACCGGTGGTCGCGAGAAGTGAGCCACGCTGTCCGAAAGTACGAGCGGACTTCGCGGACGAGTTCAGAGCCACGCCGCGGTGTGACTCGAGTTGCTTGAGATCAAGAACGTCGGAAACGATCGCGAGCAGACTCGGACGTTCGTCGCCCGATTCAGCGTTCGACGGCTTGCAGCAATCGATCGGTCTCGCGGGTCGTCTGGCGCACGGCCTCGACGCCGTCGAGCAGCTCGTCGAGCTGGCCGCTCAGCTCCGTCGGCGAGCGCATGGTCACGATCTGATCCGCGAGCAGCCGGAACGTGTTCTCGATGAGCTCGAGCTGCCCGCGCGCCGACGACAAATAGCTGCGAATCTCGGCGTATTTTTCTTTGCGCTTCTCGAGCACGGCGATGTTCTTTTGCGCCAGCTGCCGCTTATCGGGCTCGTTCCTGTCGACGATCGCGTGGTAGCGCCGCAGATCGCGCTCGATTTCGTCGAGGTCGACCGAGCGCAGATAGTCCTGATAGCGCGCGCACGTCACCGACAGCTCGACGAAGGCGCGCACCAAATCGTCGAGCTTGGTGAGCTCGGCGGCGAGCAGATCGATCGTGAACGCCGGGTTGTCGCGCGCCAGCTGATTGATCTGATCTTGCTTTTCGCGCAGCGCCAAGCAGCGCATCCGGTCGGCTTCCGGCAGCAGCTTGAACTTGGCGTCCAGCTCGGCGCGGCGCGCGACCTCCTGCTCGTCGGCGAAGCGCTTGTCGAACCAAGTCTTGCGCAGGAGGCGCGAGTCGGGCGCGAACAGCATCCACAACGCCTCGACGCCGGCGCCGCACAGGCCCAGCCACCAATTGCCGGTCAGCGCCGCCGCCGACGCGAACCCGCCCAACACGGCATAGTTATAAGGATTCTTGAACGCGTATTTCGCGTACGGCGGCCGCGGCTTTTCGTCCTTCGAGCTCATCGGTCCGCGCTCATTCTTTGCGATAGAGTAAATCGAGCAGGTGCTGCTCGACATCGCGAAATTCGGGTTTCGACTTCAGCGCCAAATCACGCTCGGTAAAATGCGGGATTTCGATGCGATGGAGTATCTGCGCCGGCCGTTTCGACAACACCAACACGGTGTCCGCCAAATAGACCGCTTCGGCGACGTCATGCGTCACGAATAGAATCGTATTGTCTTCGGCGCGCGAAATATCGATGAGCAGACCTTGCATGCCCCAGCGCGTCGACGGATCGAGCGCACCGAACGGCTCGTCCATCAACAACAGCTTCGGCTGATTGATGAGCGTCCGCGCGATGGCGACGCGCTGCTTCATGCCGCCCGACAACTCGCGCGGATATTTGCGCGCCGAATCCTCGAGACCGACCGCTTTGAGATATTTCGCGGCCTGGGCGGCGCGTTCCTCGGCGCCGATTCCGCGGAGCTTGAGGCCATATTCGACGTTCTGTTGCACGGTGAGCCAGCCGAACGACGTGTATTGCTGAAAGACCATGCCGCGATCGCGGCCGACGCCGTGAACGGGCACGCCGTCGAGCAATATCTCGCCTTTGGTCGGTGGCAACAGTCCGGCGACGGCTTTCAAGATCGTCGATTTGCCGCACCCGCTCGGCCCCAAAAAGACGACGACCTCGCCGATTCCCGGCTTGTCGGCGATATCGAACTCGACGCCGCGCACGGCTTCCACGTCGTCGCCGGATTGCGAGCGATAGACGACGTGCAGATCTTTGACCTGCAATTTCGGCACGGCGCCGCTCGTCAACGTCGACGAGCCGTCCGTCTTTGCCGCTTCGGTCATGACGGCTCCGTTTCGCGCCAGCTGAACAGCGCGCGATTCAGGCCGCGAATAATGGCGTCGGTAATCAAGCCGATGAGCCCGATAATCAAGATTCCGGAGAATACTTGCGCCGTCTTCAAGTGCGAGCCGGCCAATTGAATCATATAGCCGATACCTTGCCGCGCGTTGACGAACTCGGCCAAGATGACGTACGTCCACGAGATCGCGTTCATGACGCGAAATGAATCGAAGATATCGGGTAATGCGGCCGGAATCAGCACCGTGCGAATGACCTGAAAGCGGCTCGCGCCCAACGTCAACGCCGTCTGCACCAGCTCTTCGGGCACCGCGCGAATGGCCGTGACGACGACCGGCAGCAGATAAACGAATACGCCGAGAAAGAGAAACGCGATCTTCTGCGATTCGCCGATACCGAGCCAGAGAATCAATAACGGAATGAATGCCGAGATCGGCATATAACGGAGCGGCGCCATCACCGGCTCCATCAAACGATTGATGGGCTCGAACGCGCCCATCAGGATGCCGAGCGGCAAGGCGACGAGCGCGGCGGCGACGAAAGAAATGAGTATGCGCAGCGTCGACGCCTGAATGGCCTCGAAGAGCGTGTGCTCGAAGATCATCTGCAGCGTCGCCTGCAAGACCGCGATCGGCGACGGCAGGAACAGCTCGCTCACGATCGGATGCGCGCCCAGCGTCAGCGCGCACCAGACGATGACGACCAGCGCCGGCATCCCGAGCGCGAACGGCAGCCGCAAGCGCCTCGGCAACGCCTTGCGCAGCGACCAGATCGACTCCGGGCTGCGCTTCGCCGCCGCCGTGACCACCGGCTGCGGCGCCGCCGCGGGCGGCTTCGAGAGCGGCCCGGGCGGCGGAATAGCCTCATTCGCCATTATTGCGCGTTCAAGACGACTTTGATGTCGGTGCGGCGATTCTGCTGACGGCCCGCTTCGGTATCGTTGGACGCGACCGGCATATCCGAGCCGTGGCCGATCGTTTGAAAACGCGCGTCGGGAATATTGAAATGATCGACGAGATATTTACGCACCGAATCGGCGCGCTTCTCCGACAGCGAGCGATTGAGCTTCGCCGAGCCCTTGGCGTCGGTATTACCTTCGATACGCAAGAACGTATTGCCGAACGCCGTCATGGTATCGCCCAGCGAATCGAGCGTGAAATAGCTGCCGTTCATGATCTCGTCGCTGCCGGGCGTGAAATAGATCGACAACGACTTATTCACGATGGCGCGCGCCTGCGGATTCTTCGCCTCTTTCGGGTCGAAGCGGAACGGCTCGACCACCTTTTGGCCTTGATATTGATCGGCCAGCGCGGCGACGAAACGCGTATCGACATAATCCTTGGAATCGATCGCCTTCGATATCACGCCCTCTTTACGCCAAACGATGAAGGCGGTGTCGAATAGGCTGCGAAACTGCGCATGATCGCCGGCGCCGGTGAGCCCGAAGAACAGCGCGTTGTCGGCGAACGGCGTCAGCTTCAGGCCCGAGAGCATGCCGCTGATATCGTCGGGACCGAGCTTGAGCGCCTTCGCCGTCACCGCGTAGCTGCCCGACGGATCTTTGGCGATCGCGTCGATGCCGTCGAACCAGCCGTGCACGAAGTCGCGCAAGCGTCGTCGGCGCTTTGTCGATGACCTCTTGCCGCGCGACCAAGCAGTCGGCGATGACGTTCGTCGCCGCCGCCGTCGACACGAGCACGTGCGCTTCGTCTTCGCGCGCTTTGACGGCGCCCGACAGATCCGGCTCCCACGTCACGGCGGCGTCGACCTTCTTGGCCTTGAACGCCGCCGCCGCCAACGGCGCTTCCGCCGTGAAAACGAGCTTCTTCTCGATGTCCTTCTTGTCTTCGGGCGTCAATCCCGACTGCGACAACAGATAGAGCAGCAGCCAATGCGACGGCGTATAGCGCGTCGTCGCGATCGTCTTGCCCTTCAGATCCTCGACGGAGTTGATGGTCTTGAGCGACGCGATGCCGTCGCCGCCGCGCGACCAATCCTGCTGAATGATCGCCTTGGCCGGGATATTCTGCTCCGCCAACGTCGACGCCTCGCGCGCCCAACTATCGACGGTGTCCCACATGATATCGATATCGCCTTTGACGAATGCGTTGAGCTTCGCCGCCGGATCTTCGATCAACACGAACTTCACGTCCAAGCCGTACTTCGACTTGTAAACGCCGTTCGCGTTCGGATCGAGGCCGCCGTTGCTGACGATTCCCGGCGTGTGTCCGGCCCAGGTGTTGATGCCGACGACGAGCGTGCGCCCCAATTTTCCCGCGCCGACGTTGGCGCTGGTCACGCCGGTGACGCCTTTGTCGCGATCGGGATCGCCCGCTTTACCGAGGTTCTTGAAGTCGTCTTTGTTGATCGACGCGCCTTTGTCACCGGCGCCGCCGCCCGATTTATCGCCGGTTCCGCCGGCGCCTTTGGACCATTCCTTAATCGCGTCGCCCTTGTAGTGATAGCCCGTATAACCGAGTACGACGATGATGATAAAAGCGATGAACGCTTTCGCCAGCCCTGTCAGCTTCACGATTTCCCCCGTTCGGGTTGGTACTGCGACGAAAAGCCAACGACTGCTTACATCGTCTTGAGCGAAGCCTTCTTCGCCGCCGACGCGGCTTTCAATTCCGCCAATTGCTGCTTGGCCGTGACATCACCCGACTGCGCGCGCAGCGCCGACAAGCGCGAATCGAGGTCGGTCGACTTGAGCTCCGCGCCCAAGTTCGCCTCGGCGATCGTGTTCTTGATGTGCTCGCGCACGTTATCCAGCGCTTTGACTTCCGCATCGACGCTCAAGCCTTCGAGCTGATCGTTGATGCGAATACGCGCCTGCGCCGACGCCATCTTGGCCAACATGTTGTCTTTCTCGGCCTTGAGCTTCTTGATCTCGCCTTGCACCGTCATCAACGACGCCTTGGCGCTATCGGCGTCCTTCTGCGCGGTCTCGAGATCGGCTTTCAATTCGCCGACCTCTTTATCGAGAATGTTCTTCTTCTGAATCAGCACGACGGCCAAGTCGTCCTGATTGGTCTCGATCGCAACCGCGAGATCGGCGCTCACTTGCGCCAGCTCTTTCGCTTGCGTGCCGAGCCGCTCCGACACCTCTTCGCGCCGGCGAATGATCGCCGCCGTCGCCTTCTTCAGCTTCGAATACTTCTCGATCATCGAATTGATCGCGTTCTCGTACGCGATCTCCGGATGCTCCTTTTCGAGATCCGAAATCCACAGACTGACAAAGCCCTTCCAAAGGTTCGACAGACGGTTGAAGAACCCGGCCTCGGACATGTGCGGCTCCTTGATATTCCCGCGTTACGCGCCCGTTTTGGGCTCGTGCAACTTGGGTGATTGGGAAACAACGCGGGCCACCGCTTCCTGCCCGAAGAACTCCAACACCTCTTGAACCTTGAGCTTCTGCTGATTGCAGGTCTGCGTCAGCGCGTATTGCGAGGCCACTTGCGCTTCCATCGCCGTCTTCACACGCGCGATCTCCGCCTCCAGCTCGCTCATGCGCTTCTGCGATTCGGCGAGCAGCGCCTGCGTGTCGCGCTGTCCCGATTGGATATAGACCTCGAGCGCCTGAATCTCCTGCGCGCCCGCTTCGATGATTTGATCGATGGGATAACCGAACGCCTTCAACGACGCTTCGACGATCTGCTTCTTCACGTCTTTCGGCGTCTCCGCCGGCAGCGTCTTCAACAGCGTCGTCGCCTTTTCGACGCGACCTTGCTCTTCGTCGCCGAGCCCGGCGGCGCGAAACACGGCCGGGAAATCGACCTTCCCGCCTTCGGATTTCGGCAATTCGCCGGCCAGCTTCACTTCCGGCGGCGGCGCCGGCGGCTCGTCTTGCTGCGCGTACTTGGCGATGAGCGCGTCGGCCGACTCGCTCGCGGCCGCGTGCGGCGCGTCTTCGCCTTCGCGAACGACGAACCAGCCGAGGACCGTCGAGCCAAACCCTTTTTTATCCGCCATGCGGCGCACAAAATAACACGGCCGTCGGCGCGATACAAAACGCCGACGGCCGCCGCATCTCGTCGCGATTTCGTTACCGGCTACGTGTCACTTCTTGAACACGTCCTTGATCCCTTGTTTGACCTCTTCGAACTTGCCTTTGAGATCGCCCTTATGCTCGTCGGCAATACCCTCGGCTTGGCGTTGGCGATCGCCGGTAATGCTGCCTACGACCTCTTTCGCCTTGCCCTTCATTTTGTCGATCAGCTCACCCATGTGTCTCCTCCTCTGTCGTCTGTAGTGAATTCATTGCATGACGCGTACCGACGCTGACGAGCCGCCTCGGCCGGCAAGCGAGCGACCGCAGCCACGAAGTGACGCCGGCGACCTACCGCGCGGCGCGCCGACGTGTAACAATCGCCGCCCATGCGCACTCCCGGTCAGGCGCCAGTGCTGCCGTCGCTGAAGGTGGCGGCCAACGTCGCATCCGATCTACGAGCCGGCACGGCGCGCGAGTGGCTCGAGACCAACGGCCTCGGCAGCTTCGCCGCCGGCACGGTCGCCGGCCCGTCGACGCGCCGCTATCACGCCATCTTGTGCGCCGCGACGCGCCCGCCGTCGGCGCGCATGGTGCTCGTCAACCGCCTCGAGGAGTTCGTCGTCCTCGATGGTACGCTGTACGAATTATCGACGAGCTTCTTCCCCGGCGCCGTGCATCCCGAGGGTTATCGCGCCATCGTCGGCTTTCGGCTCGATCCCTGGCCGACGTGGACGCTGCGCGTCGGCCCGGCGCTGCTCGAGCGCCAGCTGTTCATGCCGCACGGCCGGCAAATGACCGTCGTCACCTGGCGCATGATCGAGGCCGGCGGCAGCGGCCACGCGCGCCTGTTCGTCAAGCCGATGATATCGGGCCGCGATTATCACGCGCTCCATTTACGCAACGACGTCTTGAACCCCAACGTCTCGGGCGGCGAAGGCCTGGTCGTCCTGCGTCCTTATTCAGATGTACCGGAAACCTATATTCATCATAACGGGTTATTTCGCGCCAAACCCGATTGGTACATGCAGTTCGAATATCCGATCGAGCACGAGCGCGGCCTCGAATCGCACGAAGATCTGTTCACGCCCGGCGAGCTGCAGTTCGACTTGACGGCGGAGACGCCGGCCGTCGCCGTCTTCTCCGTCGAGCCGCCCGGCGACGAGATCAGCGCCACCGCGCTGGCGCACGGCGAGCGCGATCGCCGCGCCGCGCTCGTCAGCGACGTCAGCGACGACTTGGAGGCGCAGCTCATGTTCGCGGGCGAGAAGTTCATCGTCCGCCGCGGCGAGCATCGCACGCTCATCGCCGGCTATCCGTGGTTCACCGACTGGGGCCGCGACACCTTCATCGCGCTGCCCGGCCTGGCGCTGTCGACCGGCTGGCTGGCCTTGGCGCGCGAGCTCTTGCTCGCGTGGGCGCCGACCGTTCGCGACGGCCTCATCCCCAACCGCTTCAGCGACGGCAACGACCTGCCCGAATACAACTCGGTCGACGCGCCGTTGTGGTTCGTGCTCGCCGTCGCGCGCTTCGCCGACGCGCTCGAAGCGGCCGGCGGCGGCCGCGCCAGCGACGAAGATCCGTCGACCATGGCGCGCCTGCTTCCGGCCGTGCGCGCCATCATCGACGGCTACCTCGGCGGGACGCGGCTGCACATCGGCGTCGACGACGACGGCCTCGTCCACGCCGCCGAGCCCGGTCGGCAGCTGACGTGGATGGACGCCAAAGTCGGCGATTGGGTGGTCACGCCGCGCCAAGGCAAGCCCGTCGAAATCCAGGCGCTGTGGGTCGCCGCGCTGGAAGCCACCGCTCGCCTCTGCGCCGGCGACGACGACGGCTACGCGCACGAGCTCGGCGACCGCGCCGCCTGGGCGCGCAGCTCCTTCGCCGCTCTGTTCTGGTGCGAGGAGAAAGGCTGGCTCTACGACGTCGTCACCGACCGCCGCCAGCGCGACGCCACGCTGCGCCCGAACCAGCTCTACGCGCTCGGCCTGACCACGCCGCTCGTCGACGCCGCCAAAGCCGAGCGCGTCCTGTCCGTGTGCGAGCGCGAGCTGGTCACGCCCGTCGGCTTACGCAGCCGCGCCCGCGGCGACGGCTACTGCCCGCGCTTCGAAGGCGACGTCCGCGCGCGCGACGCCGCCTATCACCAAGGCACCGTGTGGCCGTACCTGCTCGGCATCTACGCCGACGCCTGCCAGCGCGTGCGCGGCGCCGTGCCGCCCGGCCTGCTCGACGGCCTGCGCGCGCACTTGGGCGGCGAAGGCTTGGGCTCGCTCGCCGAAATCTTCGATGGCGACCCGCCGCATCAGCCGCGCGGCTGTCCCGCGCAAGCCTGGAGCGTCGCCGAAACCTTGCGTATCTTGCGCGCGTACGGCTGCTGAGTGGTTCAACGTTGAACGATCGGCCGATGCCGATTGGTTCGACGTTGAACGATCAGCCCAGGTCTTCGATGGCGGTGTAGTCGACGGCGACGGGCGAGGCGACGGGCTGGAAGCTGGCGCCGCCGTCGAGCGTGTGCAGGATGGTGCCGGAGGCGCCGACGGTCCAGCCTTCGGCGGGCACGCTGTCGACGGACCAGTAGTCGGAGAAGCCGATGGCGTTCAAGTCGGCGCCGCCGCCGCCGACACGCGCGAAGGTGGCGCCGTTGTCGCTCACGTTCGTGGAGCGCCAGATGAGGCCGCCGGCGCCGACGGCGATGATGCGGCTGCCGTCGTTGCTGATGCTGACGCCGCGCAGGTCGGCGGGCGCGGTCGCGGCCGCGCGCCAGCTGTCGCCGCCGTCGCTGGAGAGCATGACGAGGCCGCCGTCGCCGATGAGCACGCCGTGCCGCGCGTCGGCGGCGAAGCGCACGCCGAGCCAGCGGTTGGCGGGCAAGCCGGCGGCGATCGTGAAGTCGTGGCCGCCGTCGCTGGAGACGAGCAGCACGCCGTCGCCGGCGATCCAGGCGCGCGAGCGGTCGCTGGCGACGGCCGCGGCGCGCAAGGTCGTGCTGCCGTCGAGGCCGGGCACGCTGATGGGGCTCCACGTCGTGCCGCTGTCGCTGGAGACGAGGAGCGTCGCGTCGTCACCGGCGGCGAAGCCGAAGAAGTTGTCGGCGAAGGCGACGGCGCGCAGCGTCGTCGTGACGCCGGTCGTGCGTGCCGTCCAGTCGACGCCGCCGTCGACGGTCGAGAGCAGGACGCCGCCGGCGCCCGCCGTCCAGCCGACCTGCTGCCCGACGCAAAAGAGGGTCAAGAGGTCGGCGGAGGTGCCCGATTGCCGCGTCGTGTAGTGCACGCCGTCGGTGCTGGCGGCGAGCGTGCCTTTGTCGCCGGAGAGCCAGTTCTTGCTGCCGCCGCCGCTGCTCCCGCCGCCGCTGCCGCCGCCACTCCCACCGCCGCCGCCGCCGCAACCGCCGACGGTCACTACGCAGGCCAAGGCTAAAGACAAAGATAAAGAACGCATGACTGCACCTCTTGGCTACCTCCGGTATGATTACGGAGGATGAACCGCAGAACCTTCGTCAAGCGCGGCCTGTGGGGCGGACTGCTGCTCGCCGCCGGTGGCTCGCTCGGCCTCGGTCTGTGGCCCAGTGCTATGATGCGCCCTCCCAAGCGCGCGTTACAAGCGCTGGACCCGCGCCAATTTGCCATCCTCGCCGCCGTCGCCGCGCGCACGGTGGTCGCGACCGACGCCGACCCGGTCGAGATCGCCCACCGCTGCGACGAGCGCTTGGCGATCGCCTATCCCGAAGTGCGTCACGACTTCGGCCAGCTGCTGCTGCTCTTGGAGAATGGGCTCACCGGCCTGTTGCTCGACGGACGCGCGCGGCCGTTCACGCGGCTGTCGCCGGAAGCGCAAGACGCGGCGCTCTACGACTGGCGCGACTCGCGGCTGGCCCTGCGTCGCGGCGGCTACGCGGCGCTGCGCAAGCTGACGCAAGCCGTCTGGTATGGCCCGCCCGCCGGCTGGCCCGACACCGGTTATCCCGGACCGCCGACCTTCGCGAGCAAATCATGAGCGGCAGCTTCATCGACGGTCGCACGCTCGCCGACGGCGCCATCGTCAAAGCCGACGTCTGCGTCATCGGCTCGGGCGCCGGCGGTGCCGTCACCGCCGCGCAGCTGGCCCTAGCCGGCTTCGACGTGCTCGTCGTCGAAGAGGGCGGACATCACACGCGCCCCGAATTCATCATGCGCGAAGACGTCAACTTCCCGATGCTCTATCAGGAAGCGGGCGGGCGGATGACGAAGGATCTGGCGCTCAACGTCTTGCAGGGCCGCGCCGTCGGCGGCTCGACGGTCGTCAATTGGACGACGAGCTTTCGCACGCCCGACGCCGTCTACGATCATTGGCGGACGCAACACGCCGTCGCCGGCATCAGCATCGCCGACCTGAATCCGCACTGGGACGTCATCGAGCAGCGGCTCAACATCCAAAAGATTCCGTACGAAGAGACCAACCGCAACAATCGTACGCTGTACGACGGCTGCAAGCTGCTCGGGCTCGCCGTCGACACGACGAAGCGCAACGTCAAAGGCTGCATGAAGAGCGGCTACTGCGGCATGGGCTGTCCCATCGACGCCAAGCAGTCGATGCTCGTCACCTACTTGCCCGACGCCGTCGCCGCCGGCGCGCGCGTGTTGTCGCGCTGTCGCGTCGATCGCCTGCTCGGCGACGGCGCCTCGAGCATCGGCGGCGCCGCCTGCACCATCTTGGGCGACGACGGCTACAACAGCGCCGGCAAGCGCGTCACCATCGCCGCTGGCCGCTTCGTCCTGAGCGCGGGCGGCATCGGCTCGCCGGCGATCCTCATTCGCTCCGGCTTGGGCGGCCCCTTCGTCGGCCGGCAGACGTGGCTGCATCCCGTCGCCGGCTTGGCCGCGCGCTGGAAGGAGCCGGTCGAGCCCTACTACGGCGCGCCGCAGTCGGTGGCCTCGCATGCGCATGCCCATCGCGGCGATGACGTCGGGCTGTTCTACGAAGCGGCGCCGCTGCATCCGATGATGGCGACGGTGGTGCTGCCGGGCATCGGCAAGTGGCACCAGGAGCAGATGAAGCAGCTGCCGTTTACGACGGCGCACATCGCGCTGGCGATCGACGGCTTCCACGCGTCGGAGAAGGGCGGCACGGTGACGGTGCGCAAGTCGGGCGCGCCGCTCGTCGACTATCCGCTGCCGCCGCGCGTGCTGGAGGCGCTGCGCTTCGGGCTGAAGACATTGGCGCGCATCGACTTCGCGGCCGGCGCGCAAGAGCTGTCGATGGGCGAGTTCCCGACGCTGACGCTGCGCTCGCCGGCAGATCTGCAGCTGATCGACCACTACGACATGACGAAGATGACGCTGTTCTCGGCGCACGTCATGGGCGGCTGCAAGATGGGCGACGATCCGTCACGCGCCGTCGTGCGCTCGAGCGATCTGCGCCATCATCAGCTCGAGAACTTGCACATCGTCGACGGCAGCGTGTTTCCGACGTCGCTCGGCGTCAATCCGCAGGAGTCGATCTACGGCCTGGCGCACCTCGTGTCGTCGCGGCTCGTGCACAGCTGGAAGGCGTAGCCGCTACGGGCGAAATGTCAGGCCGAGCGTGATGTCGTAGCTGACGCGCGTCGGATCGGGATCCGTATTCTCCGCGACGAGCCCGAAGCGCGGGCTGAAGTCGAGCGCCAGCGCCCAGCGTCGCGACAGCCACCACTTGCCCGTGACCTTGCCGCCGACGGTCCAGCCGGTCTCGAGCTCGGACGGCGCGTCGATGGCGTTGCCTTGCCGGTAAAAGGCGCCGAAGCCGAGACCGAGTCGACGACCGAGCCAGAACGTGGCCGCGAAGTCGAGGCCGAAGCCCGACTGGATGAGCTGCCAGCCGCCGGCGAGCTCGATGTGCCGATGCACGACGGAATAGACGCGCACGCCGACGTGGCCCCAATAGCCGACGCGCCAGTCGGCGTCGTCGAGCTGGAAGGCGGTGGCGCCCCACGTCGCCCACAGTCGCGTGTTGGCGAGGCGTACGCCGACGGCGACTTGGAACGGCAGTCGCTGCTCGTCGCTGGAGCAGGTCTGGAGCACGCAGATGTCGTTCATGCTGGGATTGTCCGACGGTTCGGTGAACGTGGTGACCGAGCGGCCATAGCCGAAGGCGCCGCCGACGTAGAGGTAGCGGCCGAGGTAGCCGTCGGCGTGAGCGGCGATGCCGAAGCTGTTGACGTCGCGTCGGACGGTGCCGTCTTCGAAGTAGTCTTCGGCGAAGGCGCCACGCGCCGTGAACGAGAAGCGCGCCACGCGCTGCAGGAACGGCTGCAGCGCCGGCGGCGCGTCGTCGTCGACCACGCGGCGCGAAAAGACGGTCAGCGAGATCTTCTGCCCGCTTGCAATTCGCAGTCGATTGGCGATGGTCTCGTCGTCCCACTGGTCGCTGGCCGGGGCGATGACGAGGCCAAAATCGAGCTGCAAGCGGCTCGACTCGCCGCTCGGCGGCAGCGCGAACACGAACGCCAACGGGACCATCAGCTGGAACATCTACGGCCGATTGTCACTCGCGCGTCGGCTGCCGTCGATGATGCCGCGCACGCACGCCCGGCACGCGGCGGCTTTGACCGCGCGCTAGCGAATGTGGTTGGTCGGCTCGTCGCGGCGGCGCATGCGGCCCGACGTCGCCTCGCCCGTCACGCCGAGCACGATCAGCGTCAGATCGTCCGACTGCGGCGCGTCGGCGACGTGCTCGCGCAGATCGCGCTGCAGGCGATCGGCGACGTCCTTCGGCCGCGACGAGCCCGACGACAGCGACAGCTCGAGCCGCTCGAAGCCGAACTGCTCGCCGCCTTCGTCCGTCGCCTCGAGCACGCCGTCGGTGCAGATGACGAGCGCGTCGCCGGGCTCGAGCTGCAGCGTCGTCTGCTCGTAGGTCGCTTCGTCGAAGATGCCGATGGCCGTGCCCGAGCCGCCCTCGACGCGCAGGAGCTCGCCGCGCGCGCGCTTGCGAATGAACGGCGGCAAATGCCCGGCGTTGGCCAGCGTCACCTGCTTGGTCACGACGTCGAGCGTCAGGTAGATGCCGGTGACGAAGATGTCGTGCTGCTTGCGCTCGAGCACCGCCTGATTCACGCGCGAGATCGCGCGCGCCGGCTCGGCCTCGGCCAGCGCCGACAAGCGCAGATCGGACGTGATGCGCGCCATCAACAGCGCGGCCGACACGCCTTTGCCGGAGACGTCGCCGATGAAGACGCCGATGCGCTCCTTGTCGAGCCAAAAGAGGTCGTAGAAGTCGCCGCCGACCGAATAGGCGGGGCGATAGTCGGTGATGAACTCCATGCCCTCCACCGACGGCAACTGGCGCGGCAGGAAGGACTTTTGGATCTGCTCGGCGAGCAGCAGATCTTGCTGCAGCCGCTGCTGCTTCAGCGACTCCTGATGCATGCGCGCGTTTTGCAACGCCATCGCCGCCTGCGACGCCAAGCCGGTCAGCAGATCGAGATCGTGCTGGTTGAACTCGACGAGGCCGGCGTCGTCGCCACGCACGTGCAAGACGCCGAGCACGTCGTTGCCGAAGATCATGGGCGCGTGCATCGCCAGACCGCCGGCGCGCCGCGAGCCGGGCACGACCGGCGCCGACAAGATGGCGCGCCCTTTGGCCACCACCTCGTCGTGAAACAGAAACGGCAGCGTCGACAGCTTCGGCGGCGTGCCGTCACGACTGGCGACCTTGCGCGGCTCCATCGTGTCCGTCGCCGGCTCGCGCACGTACACCGCCACCGCTTGCGCCGTCGGAAACACGTCGAGCAGGTTGCGCAAGATGCGCTCGTGCAGCTGCCCTTGCTCGAGCGTCGTCGCGATCGACTGCGTGAATGCGTACAGCGTACGCAGCTTGCGATCGGCGTCCTCGAGCTCGTGCAGCCCCGGCGCCACGCCCGGATTCGTCGCCAAGGACGCGTCCAGCGAGTCGATGATCTGCGACGGCGGATCGGCGCCGACCTGCGTCATCACCTCCATGAAGCGACCGGGCCGTTGCAGCGGTCCGGTGCGCGGCTCCAGCGTCTCCTGCGACTCGAACTTGAAGCTGAAGGGGCCGAAGCGCACGACGTCGTCGGGGCTCAGCTTCTGCCGCTTGACCTGCACGTCGTTGACGAAGGTGCCGTTGGCGCTGTTGAGATCGTACACCACATGGCCGCCGGGCTCGGGCGACACCTTGGCGTGCTGCCGCGACACGCGCGTGTCGTCGAGCACGACGTGGTTGTACGGCCCGCGCCCAACCAGGCACGGCGCCTCGAGCGTGAAGCGTCGACCGACGAGCTCGCCGTCGACCGCGACCAGCCAGGCCATGGCAGCCTCAGCTCCGCAGCTTACCGACTGCGTCTTCGAGCGAAGGATGGAGATCGAGCGAGCGATCGAGCCGCAAGAGGCGAAAGATCTCTTTGGGCTGCGCCGCGAGGCCGGCGAAATGCACGGCGCCACCGAGCGCGCGCACGCGCTTGAAGAGCGAGATCAGCACGCCCACGCCCGTCGAATCGATGAGCGTCAGCTGCGCCAAGTCGACGGCGACCTTGAGCTTCTTGGCGTCGGCGATGGCGATGACCTCCTGCTTCAGGCCAGCTGCCGTGGCGGCGTCGAGGTTCCCTGAGAGCGAGAGCACGCTCACGCCCTCTCGCTCGTTACGCTCGAAGCTGAACATGGACGCTAGCGTACCACAGCCTAAGGATTGAAGCGGTAGCCCACGCCGCGCACCGTCTCGATGTAGCGCGGCGCGTCGGGATCGTCCTCGATCTTGGCGCGCAGGCGGGCGACGAAGTTGTCGACCGTTCGCATCGTCCCGAAGTGATCGGGTCCCCACACCTGCTGCATGAGCTGCTCGCGCGAGAAGGCCACGCCCGGATTGGCGTGCAAGAAGCGCAGGAGATCGAACTCGCGCGCCGTGGAGTCGACCTCGGCGCCGTTGACCATGATGCGGCGGCCGGCCATGTCGAGCTCGACGGGGCCGAAGCGCACTTCGTTGCCGCTGATCGGGCTGCGCCGCCGTCGCCGTCGCAAGGCCGCGCGAATGCGGGCCACGACCTCGACGATCGAGAACGGCTTGGTGACGTAATCGTCGGCGCCCAGCGTCAGGCCGAGCACTTTGTCGCCCTCTTGATCCTTGGCCGACAGCACGATGACCGGCGTATCCAAGTCCTCGGCGCGCACCGACCGCAAGACGCCGATGCCGTCGAGCTTGGGCAGCATCATGTCGAGCAAGATCAGATCGGGCTTGTGCGAGCGCAGGAGCTTGAGCGCCTCTTCACCATCGCGCGCGCAGATCGTGCGAAAGCCTTCGAGCCCGAGGTTCATCTGCAGGCCCTTCAAGATCGACGCGTCATCCTCGACGATCAATACGCAATCGGCCATCAGCGCGCGCCTCGTGAGCTGCGACCGAGCCGAACCGAGCGCGGCGTCATGGCCGCGAGGCGAACGCTCAAGGCGCCACGGGCAGCACGATTTGGAAGCTCGCGCCTTGGCCTTCCGAGACGACGCTGACGCGACCGCGATGCGCGCGCACGATGTGATGCACCATGGCTAAGCCGAGCCCCGTTCCCGGCACGTCGGGCAGCGCCGGATCGACGACGCGATAGAACTTCTCGAAGATGCGCGACTGCGCGTGCTGCGGAATGCCCGGCCCGTTGTCGCTGATGGTGATGAAGATCTCGCGCTCGTGCTGCACGGCGCGCACGCCGATCTCCTTCGACTCGCGACGGGTGAAGCGCAGCGCGTTCGACATGACGTTGAGCAGCGCCTCCGACATCGCTTCGGGGTCGACATCGAGCTCCGGCAATCCCTCGGCGATCTCTTTACGCACCGTCGTCACGTCTTCGAGGCCACCGAGCTTCACCTGCACCTCGAGACCGCGCAGCGCGCCGTCGATGACCTCGCTGACGCTGACGCGCTCGGGCTGGTAGCCGCGCTTGCCCGCCTCCATGCGCGCCCACTCCAGCAGGCGCTCGACCATCGCCGTCAGACGATCGGTCTCGCGCGATAGAATATCGAGACACTCCGACACTTTATCGGGATCGGCGATGCGCCCGCCCTGCAGCGTTTCGACGAACATCTTGATGCTGGTGAGCGGTGTACGCAGATCATGCGACACTTTTTGCACGAACTCCGCCTGTAGCTTCGCCAGCGACGTACCGCGGCGCACGTAGACGACCGTCGCGGTCACGCCCGCGATCAACGTCGCGGCCAACGACAAGATCAGCACGCCGAAGACGGTGTCGTGCACCTGATGGCCGAACACCAGCACCAGCACACCGACGGTGAGCAATAGCGCCGCCGGCGCGACCGCGAAGCACAAGACGAGCACGACCAGCATCCGTATCTGCGCTGCGTACTTGTCATACTTCTTTGTACCGGTCGTCAGCGACGGGTGAGTGGGCATTGCCTGCTCCATCTTATGACCCCGCCATGACACGGCCGTGACAATCGCTGTCCACAATACGAGTATGCCTGCTTCCAAAGCGCTGCGCGATGCTGACGACCGCTTGGACCCGGTCCAGTCGATTCCGTTCTTCTTGGTTCATCTGACTGCGCTCATCGGTCCCTTCTTCGTGGGTTTCAAGTGGTGGTACGTCGCGGCGGCGCTTGCGAGCTATTACGTGCGCATGTTCTTCGTGACGGCGGGCTATCACCGCTACTTCTCGCACCGCGCGTACAAGACGAGCCGCTGGTTCCAGTTCGTGCTCGCGTTCATGTCCGAGACGTCGGCGCAAAAGGGCGTGCTGTGGTGGGCGGCGCATCATCGCGATCACCATAAGTATTCCGATCAGCCGGAAGACATCCACTCGGTGCGCCAGAGCGGCCTGTTCGAGTCGCACGTGGGCTGGATCTTGTCGCGCCGTTACAACGAGACCAAGCTCGATCGCATCAAGGATTTCGCGCAGTATCCCGAGCTGCGCTGGCTCAACCAGTATCCGATGACGCCGGCGGTGCTGCTGGCGGTGGCGATGTTCGCCTTCGGTGGCGCGCCGCTGTTGATGTGGGGCTTCTTCGTGCCGACGGTCCTGTTGTGGCACGGCACGTTCACCATCAACTCGCTGTCGCACGTCTTCGGCAAGGTCCGCTACGAGAGCAAGGACGACAGCAAGAACAACTGGCTGCTCGCGCTCATCACCTGCGGCGAAGGCTGGCACAACAATCACCACTATTATCAGTCGACTGCGAATCAGGGCTTCTTCTGGTGGGAGGTCGACCTCAGCTATTACGCGCTGCGTGCGCTGAGCGTTGTCGGCATCGTGTGGGATCTGCGCACGCCGCCAGCGCACATTCGCGCCAAGACGATCGCGGCCACGGCGGCGGCGACCGGCTCCGAGAGCGTGCCCGCGCGCGTCGCCGCCGACCGCCGCGACTAACTCCCTTTGCAAGCCTGAGCGGAGCCATAACGGGCGCGCGCGAGTTGTCTTCCGCAGCCCGTAGGGCGAGGACTGTTTGAGCGCGCGCCTGTTATGGCGGAGCGTCTCGAGGCGCGTAACCGAGCCGCGCGAGCGACATCCGGCGCGCCAGCCGCCGCACCAGCGCGCGCGGCGCGAAGTGCGTCGACGCCGCCAGCAGCTTGTTGCCAAAGCCGGGCACTGCGAGCACGCGACCGCGCGCCGCGGCGTCGATGCCGAAGCGGGCGCAGTCTTCGGCGGTCATTTCGTGGGCCGGCGGCTTGCGCTCTTCAGCGAGGCCACCGACGGAGAAGATCTCGGTCGTGACCGGGCCGGGGCAGAGCGCGGTGACGGTGATGCCGCGACCGCGCAGCTCCTCGGCGAGCGCTTCGGAGAATGAGATGACGAAGGCTTTGGTCGCGCCGTAGGTGGCCATGAACGGCGTCGGCTGAAAGCCCGCGCCCGACGCGACGTTCAAGATGACGCCGCGGCCGCGCGCCAAGAATGCGGGCACGAACGCGCCGGTGAGCGCGACCAGCGCCTCGCAGTTCAGCCGCACCGACGCCGCTTGCACGGCCGCGTCGTCGTCGGCGAAGGCGCCGAGGCGGGCGGTGCCGGCGTTGTTGACGAGCCAGCCGGCGCCGCCGAGCTCGCGCGCGCGGCCCGCAATCTGCGCCGCCGCGCCGTCAGCTGTGACGTCGAGCGCCAGCGCGTGAATGGGCGCGTGCCCCGCCGACGCCGCGCGCGCCGCCAGCTGTAGCAGCCGATCGCCGCGTCGCGCGACCGCCAACACCTCGTGACCACGCGCCGACAACTGCCGCGCAAACTCCGCCCCAATCCCCGACGAAGCCCCAGTCACAACGGCCAAATCACCCATGCGATCGCTATATCACGCCACCCCCGCGCAAAAACTCGCGTTCGGCCGCCGACCTCTGCAGCGCTGCTCCGGGTTCGGTCCGGTCAAGCCAGAGCGGAGACATCACGAGAGCGCGCGCGAGTTGTCTTGCGCAGCCCGTAGGGCGAGCGCTGTCTGAGCGCGCGCTCGTTTGTCGGAGCGACTGCCTCTCACATCTTGTATTCGTTTTCCGCCGCCGACGCCGGCTTGATGAGCACCTGCTGGCCCTCGACGAGGCCGTCGACGATCTCGAGCTCGCGGTCATTGCGCGCGCCCACGTGCACCTCGGTCTTGACCTGCTTCTGCTTGCCCTTCGCGTCGAGCTCGATCTTCGTCACGTACTGCTTGCCCGACTCCTTGACGACCGCTTCGATCGGCAGCGCCAACACGTGCTCGCGCTTCTCGATGTGAATGCGCACGTCCGCCGTCATGCCCGGCTTGATCGCCGAATCCGCCTTCACCAGCGTCGCCTCGACGGGAAACACGTCGACCGTCTTGTCCTTGGGCGTAATCGACGCGGGCGCGATCTTCGTGATCGTCGCGTCGTACGACTTGCCCGGCAGCGCGTCGAGCGTGACCGACACCTTCTGGCCCATGCGCACTTTGGCCACGTCGATCTGATTCAGGTCCGCCTTCACCAGCAAGGTCGACAGATCGCTCACCGTCAAGAGCGCCTTGCCTTCGAACGTCGCTTGCACGCCCGGCGTCACGACCTCGCCCGGCTGAATGCCGCGCTCGGTCACCGTGCCGTCCATCGGCGCCGTGATGCGCGTGTAGTGCAGCTGATCCGACGCTGCGTTGTATGCCACCTGCGCCGTCTGCACCGCGACGCGCTTGGCCTTCACGTCCGACTTGGCCGTGTCGACGTCCATCTGGGTCACGCCGCGATCGGCGAGCCCTTTTTCGCGGCGCTGCAGCTGCAGCTCGGAGAACTCGAGCGCGTTCTGCGCCGCCGCCATGTCGGCCTCGCTCTTGGCCACGTTGCGCTCGTAGTCGACCGGATCGAGCTGCAACAGGAGCTGCCCCTTCCTGACGTGATCGCCGGCGTCGACGAGCACCTTCGCCACCTGCCCCGACACCTTCGACTTGACCTCGACCTTCTCGCGCGGCTGCACCTTGCCGGTCTCGAGAACCTCGATCGGCAGGTCGCCGCGCTTGACCTTCGTGATCAGCGACGGATCGAGCGGCTTGTTGTTGCCGAACGACGCCGCCGAGCCGCGGCTGGCGAGCCACAGGCCGATGACGCCACCGACGATGATGAACATGACCAGGAACGGCACCCAGCGCCGACGCTTGCGAACAGGATTAGCCATTGTCGGTCCCCACGATGAATCCGAGCGCCGCCTGCAGCTCCAGCCACTGCTCTTGCAGTGACGCCGTGACGTCGGCCAGGTTGAGCTCGGCAGTCGACAGATCGAGCTGCGCTTCGAGGTAATCGGTCATCAAGATATCGCCGTTCTTGTAGCGCGACTCCTGAATCGTCAAGTTGTCGCGGGCGATCTCGCGCGCGGTGATGAGCGGCGCGCGCTTGGCATACAGCCGCACGAGGTTCGCATGCGCGTTGCGCACGTCGGCGTCGACGAGCCGCTGGAAACGCCGCTCCTCCTGCATGTTCAGCTTCTCTTGGTAGCGCGCGTCGCCGGTGGCCGTGTACGTGTTGAACGTGTCGAAGAAGTTCATCGACAGGTTGGCGTACAAGTTCAGATCGCCCTGCAAGCCGACGAACGGGTTGGCCGAGGCGCTGAAGCTCGAGGCACCGCTGGCGATGCTGAATACGCGATTACCGTACTGAAACAGCGCCGACAGCGACAGCTGCGGGAAGAAGTTGGAGCGCGCGATGCGCACCTGCTGATGCTGCATCTCCGTCTGCAAGCGCGCGTTCTGCACCTCCGGCCGGCGATGGAAGGCGTCGCGCACCATGTCTTCCGCCGACACCGGCGCCGCATCGGGGATGGGCGGATCGTCGACGAGCTCGATCTCGCCTTGAATGCCGAGGGTCACGGCGAGACCGGCGGCGGCGGCGCGCGCCTGGCCGAGCAGGTCTTCGACCGCCGAGATCTGCGTCAGCTTGCGCTGCGTGGCGCGGTTTTTGTCGATGGGCGCCGCCAGTCCGGCGCGAACCCGCGCGTCCGCGATCCGCTCGGCTTCGACGATGCGCTCGAGCGCCGCCTGCTGCACGGTGGCCAGGATCATCGCGTGCCGAACCTGCCAGTAAGCGCGCGCCACCGAGAGCGCCAAGTCCTTGCGCTGCTGCTTGATCTGCACGATCGCCGCCGTGTCGTTGAGCTTCGCCTTCTTGACGTTGGCCTCGACGCGGAAACCGCTGAACAAGTAGTAGTTGAACTGCGCGGTGAGGTTGGAGAGACCCTGCGCCGACGAGTCGGACACGGCACCGCCGAGCGTGCCCATGTTGGCGGTGCAAGCGGCCTTGGAAGCAGTCGTCGTGTAGCCGAAGATCGTGCAGTTGTACGCCGTCGGGCCGCCGATGTTGCCGCGGTCCCACAGCTCCTGCAGCTGACCGTCGACCTTGAGCTGGAAGCGATCGAGCTGCGCGCGCAGCACCGCCAGCTGCGAGCGCTGCTCCGTGATGTGCGCCTCGGCCACCATCGGATCGATGCGCATCGCCAGGCCGACGGCCTCGGCCAAGGTCAGCTTGTGCGGCTCGGCGGCACCAGCGACGGCCGACAGCGTGAGCGCGAGGGTCAATACGAGTGTTCGCATGGCGGCCTATGACCGGTACGGGTTGCGCGTCTCGTTGGACACGATGATTCCGTCTTTGAAGCTGACGACGCGCTCGGCGTAGCCGGCGATGTTCGGATCGTGCGTCACCAGCACCACCGTCATTCCTTGTTTGTGCAGCTCGACGAACAGCTGCATGACCTGCTTCGTCGTCTCGGAGTCGAGCGCGCCCGTCGGCTCGTCGGCGAGCAGCAACAACGGATCATTGACGATGGCGCGCGCGATCGACACGCGCTGCTGCTGCCCGCCCGACAGCTGATTGGGCAGGTGATCCATGCGATCGCCGAGACCGACGCGCTCGAGCGCCCGCGCCGCCTTCTGCTTGCGGATGCCGCGCCGCTGACCGGCATAGACCATCGGCAGCTCGACATTCTCCAGCGCCGTGTCGCGCGCCAACAAGTTGAAGCTCTGGAAGACGAAGCCGATCTTGCGATTGCGCACCGCCGCCAAGTCGTATTCGTCGAGGTTCTGCACCGGATCGCCGTCGAGCAAGTATTCGCCTTCGGTCGGCCGATCGAGCGCGCCGATGAGGTTGAGCATCGTCGACTTGCCCGAGCCCGACGCGCCCATGATGGCGACCATCTCGCCGAAGCCGACCGAGAAATCGACCGATTTCAACGCGCGGACCTCGATCTCGCCCATGTGGTAAATCTTCGAGACGGCGCGCAGCTCGATGAGCGGATGCGATGGTGCGGTCAATGCCGCTGCCTCGTCGTCGCTGGACTGTTCTTTCACTGCTGTCACCGCTCCTGCTAGTGTCCGCCGACGACGCAAAGTTTCCAATCCGGCAACGGAAAGTGGGTACTCTTTATTCCGCTTTTTTTGCAAGGCATGGTCGGCGTGGCGTTGCGGGGCAGTGCGGTCGTCACGGTTACTGCCGCTCTGCGATCCGTGTGGAACACCGCGGCGAGCCGGTTCGTTCGCTCAAGGCGTCGATTTCGGCGGCCGATGCGTGCCGAGCGCCACCTGCGTGCTCGTCGCTACCGTTGCTGTTGGGGGCGCGCGTGGGTGCCGAGCGCGTGCGCCCGCAATAAGCCTCGAACCGGCGTGGCCCGCTCCCACGATGGCCGATTCCAGCGGAGCGGGCTCGCGTGGCCGATTCCTCGCTGGACCGGGCCGTCGGCGATAGCCGACGCGGGCACCGCCCGCCCGCGCGAGCCCGCCAAGCCGACAACCGCTGCCGCCGCGACCGAGCGGCTGCGCCTCACGCCACGTCCGCCACGTCCGCCTCGCCGCGACCGCGCGACAGTCGCCGCGCCGCACGCCCCGCCCGCCGCGCCCGTCGCGCCTACCGCTCGTGCGGCAACGCCAGCGACTCCAGCGACTTGCGCTCCGCATCCACGCCCAAGAACCACGCCACCAGCGCGCCACCCATCATCAACAGCGCGCCCGCGGCATACCCGGCGAACACGGCGTCGCGCGACTTGGTCGCGATGAGCGCGCCGAAGATCGCCGGCGCCGCGAACCCGCCCACGCCCGTGCCCGCCGCGTAGAACACCGCGATCGCCATCGCCCGAATCTCCAGCGGAAAGACCTCGCTCACCGTCAGATACGCGCTCGAAGCCGCCGTCGACGCGATGAAGAAAATGACGCTCCACATCAGCGTCTGCGTCGTCGCCGTCAACACCCCGCGCGCGAACAGCCAGCCGGTCACGAGCAACAAGACCGACGACACGGCATACGTCGCCGCGATCATGCGCCGCCGCCCGATGCTGTCGAAGAGCCGCCCGATCGTCAGCGGGCCCAAGAAGTTGCCGGCCGCGAACGGCACGATGTAGTAGCCGATATGCTCCGCCGGCACGCCGTAGAACGTGCTCAGCACCAGCGAATAGGTGAAGAACACGGCGTTGTAGAAGAACGCCTGCGAGATCATCAAGCCGAGCCCGAGCAGCGTGCGCCGGCGATAGGGCCCGACCAAAATGCGCGCCACGTCGAGCAGCGTCGTCGTCTTGCGCACGTGAATCTGCACTTTGTCGCCCGAGAACGGCGGCAGCGACGTCAGCTTGTCCTCGCGCATGACCGTCGCCTCGATCTCGCGCACGATCGCTTCCGCCTCGCGCTCGCGGCCATGAATCAGGAGCCAGCGCGGGCTCTCCGGCAACAGCCGCCGCAAGAACAGGATCGACGTGCCGATCGTCGCGCCCAGCCCGAACGCCACGCGCCAGCCGAGCCGATGGCCGAGCACCGCCGGATTCAGCAGCAGCACCGACAACAGCGCGCCCATCGCCGCGCCGACCCAATAGGTGCCGTTGAGCGCGATGTCGGCGAAGCCGCGCACGCGCGCCGGCAACAGCTCGTCGATGGCCGAGTTCATGGCCGCGCTCTCGCCGCCGATGCCGAAGCCGGTCAGCGCGCGAAAGCAGATGAACGACGTAAAGCTCCACGACAGCGCCGTCATCGCCGTCGCCGCCAAGTAGACGCCGAGCGTCACCAGGAACAGCTTTTTACGGCCGAGCGCGTCGGTGAGCCGGCCGAAGAAGAGCGCGCCCGCGATCGCGCCGCCGAGATAGGCCGTGGCCGAGTAGCCGACCTCGCGCGCGGTCAGCGCCAGCGTGTCCGACTCCTGCAGCACCGAGCCGAGCGCGCCGACGATCGTCACCTCCAGCCCATCGAGGATCCAGGTGATGCCGAGCGCGATGACGACGAGCCAATGCCAGCGCGACCACGGCAGCCGATCGAGCCGCGCCGGAATGTCGGTCGCGACTACGTCCACGCCGACAGCTCGCGCTCGAACGCCGCCGTCGCCTCGCCGTTGAACGTGCAGAACACGACCTCCGCCGGCAGGTCATGCGCCGCCAGCCACGTCTGCACTTCGCGCACGGCAATTTGCGCGGCCGCGTCGATCGGATAGCCGTAAATTCCCGTCGAGATCGCCGGAAACGCGAGCGTGCGCAAGCCGTGCTGCGTGGCGATCTCGAGCGCCCGCCGATGGCACGACGCCAGCAGCGCCGGCTCGTTCTTGGCGCCGCCGTTCCACACCGGACCGACCGTATGAATGATGTGCCGCGCGGGCAGTTTGTAGCCGCGCGTCAGCTTGGCGTCGCCGGTCTTGCAGCCGCCGAGCAGGCGACACTCGTGCACCAAGTCGGGCCCGGCCGCGCGGTGAATCGCGCCGTCGACGCCGCCACCGCCGAGCAGCGACGAGTTGGCCGCGTTGACGATGACGTCGACGTCCAGCTTCGTGATGTCGCCCTGCCAAACGCGCGTGCGCATGCTACCTGGCCATAAGCACCCAGACGTCGCCTTGCACGGTCATGGTCTGGGCGGCGACGCGCGCATACTCGTCGTCGCCGAAAAAGAGGTCCATGCGCTGGCCTTTGATGCCCGCGCCCGTGTCTTGCGCCATCATCACGCGCGACATCGGCGTCCAGCCCGTCACCGCGCCGTTCTCGACGACGGGCCGCTGCACTTTGACGAACAACAACGCGCCCATCGGCACGCGCTCGGTGTCGACGGCGACCGAGCGACCGGGCACGAGCGGCCCGAACTTGCCGCCGCCCGCCTTCTCCACTTTCTTGAAGAACACGAAGTGCGCGTTCTTGCCCCAGTAGACGTTCAGCTCCGCCGGATGGGCCGTGAAATAGGCGCGCGCCTTCGGATTGCCCGGCTGCTGCGTCGCCGGCGCCGGTCCCGGCGGCAAGCGCCCGTCGGACTGCAGCAGCTTCGACACGTTCTGATACGGCTGGCCGTTGTTGCCGTCGGCGCCGACGGCGAGCTTGGCGCCGTTGGGCAGCTCGATCTGGCCCGCGCCTTCGACCTGCAGCGCCAGCGCGTCATAGGCATCAGCCAGCCACACGAGCTCGAGGTCCTTGTGATCGAGCGCGCCCGCCAGAATCTGCGCCGTCGTCGTCTTGGCGCTGGCATCGGTGGGGCGACGATAGAGCGGGAAGCGATAGGTCTCGTCGCGCGTGAGGCTGCCCTTGACCGTCGGCGTGTGATAGGCCGTGAACGTCACGTGGCCCGGTCCGACGCGCCGCCACTCGTAGTTGTACTGCAGCGCGCCGCACAGGTTCGTCAGATCCTTGGCCTTGGCATAGGCCGCCAGCGGTCGCAGCGTCTTGGCCGCGTATTCGGCGCCGCTCACCTGCAGCGCGCCGATCGGCAGCTTCATGGTCGACTTCTCGAGCGCCGCCGATTCGCGCTCGATGGCCACGATCAGCGACGGCAGATCGAAGTCGTCGCAGACCACCGTCAACGACGGCGCCGCCTCCGGCGCCAGCTCGGCGCGCGCGACGGTCGACGACAACAGGAGCCCCACCAACAGCATCACCCGCGATGACATGGGTCGGCATTGTAGTAGACTCGGGGCGTGACGCGCTCTTTCCTGTTGCTCGTGACGCTGATGTCGCTGCCCGCCTGCAGCGATCGCTTCACGCCCGCGCCGCTGCCCGACTTGCGCAAAGATCCCTATGACTTCTCGGTAGTTGTGCCGCCTTATACGGGACCGGGCGCGGACATGGTCACGGGCGGCGGCGGCGGTGGCGGCGCAGGCGGCGGCATGGTGTCGCACGACCTGAGCGTTCCGCACGATCTCGCCCTCCCACCGTCGGATTAGCCAATCATGAGCGAAGATCGCGGCGGCCGAGTCGGTCGCGGCGGGCTCAAGCTGGAGGCGGCCATCACGCGCTTCCACCTCGGCCCACGCATTCGCGGCGGGCAGGCCCTCGACATCGGCGCGTCGACCGGCGGCTTCACCGAGGCGCTGCTCGCGCACGGCGCCACCCACGTCACCGCCGTCGACGTCGGCAAAGGCCAGCTGCACCCGTCGCTGTTGGCCGACAAGCGCGTCACCAACTTGGACGGCGTGCACTGGAAGACGCTGCCCTTGTCGGAAGCCGCGGGCCCGTTCGACTTCTTCACGGTCGACGTCAGCTTCATCGCCGCGCGCTCGATGTTGCGCGGGCTCGCCTTCCGCTTGCGCCCGGGCGCCGAGGGCGTCGTCCTCGTCAAGCCCCAGTTCGAGGTCGAGGACAAGCGCGTCAAAGGCGGCGACGTCAGCGATCCCAACCTGCGCCGCGACGCCTTGAAGAGCGTGCAGGAAAAGGCCGAGTCGCTCGGCTTCGTCCTCGTCGCCAGCGCCGATTCGCCCGTGGCCGGCGGCAGCGGCACCGTCGAGATCTTGGCCCACTTACGCTTCGCCGGCCGCAGCGACAAGCTGCCGCAGCCGGGCGAATCGCGCGGCCAAAAGGAGCCCAAGAAGCCGAAGAAGCGCAAACGCGGCGACAAAGAGGGCGTGCGCGCGACCTCGACGACGCTCGAGGCGCTCGACCTATTCGCCGTCGGTGCGCCCGGCTTGGAAGCGATCTTGGCGCGCGAAGTGTCGGCGCTCGAGGGCGTGCGCAGCGTCAAAGCGGTGCCGGGCGGCGTCGAGTTCGCCGGCGATCTGGACGTGCTCTATCGCGCCAACTTGTGGCTGCGCACGGCGACGCGCGTCCTCGTCCGCGTCGGTCAGCTCGAGGCGCGCGAGTTCGCCAAGATGCGCCATCGCACGGCGTCGCTGCCGTGGGAGCGCTTCATCGCGCCCGACGCCAAAGTGGCCATCGCCGCGTCGCAGTCGGGCAGCCGGCTCTATCACACCGGCGCCATCGCCGAGAACTTGGAGGCGGCGCTGAGCGATCGCCTGGGCGCGCCGCTCGTCGTCGCCGCCGAAGGCGTCAAAGTGCTGGCCCGCGGCGTCGCCGACCAGTGGACGCTCAGCATCGACAGCTCGGGCGACCTCTTGCACCGTCGCGGCTGGCGGCAAGAGCTGGCCCACGCGCCGCTGCGCGAGACGCTGGCCGCCGCGCTCCTGCTCTTGTGCGACTGGGATCCGACGACGCCGTTCGTCGACCCGATGTGCGGCGCCGGCACGCTGCCGCTCGAAGCCTGCGCGTTGGCGATGCGCATGGCGCCCGGCCTACACCGCGAGTTCGCGTTCACGCGCTGGCCGATTCACGACGAAAATCGCTGGGCTGCCGCGCGCGCCGCCGCCGAAGCCGCGCAGCTGCCGGCGCCACCGGCGACCATCATCGGCGGCGATCGCTCGCCGGCGGCGCTGTCAGCGGCCGAGCGCAACGCCGAGCGCGCCGGCATGAAGTCGCACGTGCAGCTCGTGCGCGCCGAGCTCGGCGACGTCAAGCCGCCGGCGACGCGCGGCCTCGTGCTCATGAACCCGCCTTACGGCCGCCGCATCGGCGATCCGCGCCTGCTCCGCAAGCTCTACGCCGACATCGGCCGCGTCCTGCGCACCCGCTTCGCCGGCTGGCACGCCGGCCTGCTCGTCGCCGACCGCCGCCTGCTCGACGCCGTCGGCGCCAAGGTTCGCAGCGAGCACTCCCTGTTCAACGGCGGCTTGCGCGTCACTTTGGTTCATCTCGACCTGGGCAGCGGTGGGAGTACAATGCCGGCGTGAAAGTCCATTGCTTATTCGCCTTCTGCTTATTGTTGGGCGCTTGCACGTTCAACCCGCACGGCGGTGACGTCGACTTCGGCAACAGCGACCTGTCGATCCCCGACAACGCCGACATGCCGCGCGGCGACGGCGACGGCGGCACCAACGTCGACATGCCCGGCGCCGTCTGCGTCGCCAACGCCACCAGCTGCCTCGACGCCAACACGCTGCAGACGTGCAACGCCAGCGGCAGCGTGCAGACGTCGACGATGTGCCCGCTCGGCTGCGGCACCGACGGCGGCGCCGCGCACTGCAAGATCATGATCCCGACCGCGCCCGTCAAAGCGAGCGACCTCGACGACAGCGACTTGACCGCGCCCGCGCCCTTCACCGCCGCCAAGCTGGTATTCGACGTCAGCACGGGCCAGATCATCGACGCCGCCAACAGCACGCCGGCGGTGCGCGTCGCCAACACGACCAGCGCCCGCGAGGTCCATCAGGGCATCGCCTTCCACGTCTCCAACAACGTCGCCATCTGGAGCTTCAAGGGGCTCTCGGTTCCGATGACGACGACGATCGTCTTCGACAACTCCGTCGCCAACAACGCCGTCGCGCTCGTGTCGACGACGGACGCGACCATCGCCGGCACCGTCGACGCGCGCGGCTACGAAAGCGCCACGTCCACGACCGTCTGCACCGGCACCAACGGCGGCCCCGGCGGCACGGCCGGCGCCACCCTCGGGATAGCAGCCACAGGTGCCGGCGCCGGCGGTGCGGCCGCCGCGCCGGCGAGCGGTGGCGGTGGCGGCGGCTTCGGGGCGGTCGGTGCGGCTGGCGGCAGTGAGACCACGTCGAACGGTGGCGCCATCGCCGGAGCCGCCGATCTAGCGCCGATTACGGGCGGCTTCGGCGGCGGCTTCGGTGGCGTCAACGGCGGCGGCGGCGGCGGTGGCGTGCAGCTCGTCGTCGACGGCGGCCTCACGATCGCAGCCACCGGCATCATCAACGCCGGTGGCTGCGGCGGCGCGCCCGGTGCCATCTTCGGCATCGGCGGCGGTGGCGGTGGTTCGGGCGGCGCCATCCTCGGCGAGGCCTTCTCGATCGACATCGCCGGCACTGCCTTCGTCGTCGCCAACGGCGGCGGCGGCGGCGGCGGCGACGTCACGAGCACCGCCGGCGCTGCCGGCGCCGCGCAGCTCAACCCGCTTCCGAACGGCACGAGCGGAGCCAGCGGCAACAGCGGCGGCAACGGCGGCGCCAAAGCTGCCGCCAAGCCCGGCGACGACGGCACCGCGACCGCGCCCGGCGCCGGCGGCGGCGGTGGCGGCGTCGGTCGCATTCGCCTCAACACGCAGACGGGCATGGCCAGCGTCACCGGCACGCCGCTCAGTCCCAGCCTCGGCAGCGGTCAAGCCACGCAGGGCACGATCGCCACGAAATGACGCCGCGGCCCCTCGAAGCCGCAGCGGACGTCGTCGCGACTTATTCGGCGGCGACGACGTCGACGGTGCCGGTGCGGCTGCACGACACCGCCGGCCGCGACCCGATCGAGCACGAGATCGGCCGCTCGCGATACGAGTACGTGTAGCCGCTGCCCGACGGCGTCAACACCTCGGTCGCTTCCCACGTGCAGCCGTCTTCGAAGTCGTAACGGCCGCTGAGCGTGACCACGCGCCCGTCGCTGGCGTCATGCGACAAGAGGACGTCGCCCTCGTTCCAGGCGGAGCCGTAGTAGCAGGCGCGCGCCGACTCGGCATGCAGCGTCAGTCGGTAACCGGCCGACGGCGCCATCGCCGATTCCAGCGGCGCTTGCGCGAACAAGAGCGCGCCGCCTGCCAACAAGACGCCACCCAGCGCCACCACTGGGCTCGCCACCACCCGCCACGTCGACGGAGCCAGCAAAGAAGGCAATGCCATGACAGACCTCCAGCGATTTAATTTTACGGCACGATCGGGCTGGCGGCCTCCTGCAAAATCACAACTACTCGGATCTAGCTTTGAATTTGGCCTTGGATCTGTCGGCGTTTCGATTCTTCCAAGATGCGAACGCCGGTGACGACGGACCACACCCACGCGCCGATGACGATGGGAATGCCGACGAGGACGAAGCTGAGGAGGAAGCCGACGCACCACAAGACCAGCTGGCCGACACCGACGGCGGTGCGCCCGCTGATGAGCGAGCCGAGGCCGGGCAGGATGACGTTGAGGACCATCGCCGTCACGGCCGTGGCGTCGGCGGGACCGGTGATCGGCGCCAGCGGACCCGGCTGCTGAAACGCTTGCAGCGGCGGATGCGCCGGCGTGCGCGGCACCTTGCGACCGTGGATGGTGAAGAAGACGTTGCCGTCGTCGTCGACGTCGCGGCCGATGACGTCGCGCGCCGCCATTTCTTCCAGCCGATCGTTGACGATCCCCGTCGGCATCTTGAGCGCGTGCGCCACGGCGGTGACGTTGAGCGTCGCCGTCGTTTGATAGGCGAACTCCAAGAAGCGCACTTCGAAGTCGTCGCTCGCCGTCGTTGGCGGCCTGCCTACGGTGCTCGGCGTAGCGCCGCGGTCGAAGTCGGCCTCGGGGACTTTGGTCAAGTCGGCCTGGCAGTGCTTGCAGCGAACGGCGACCCGCTTGATCGACTCGCCACACATCGGGCAGGGCTTGGTGTCGCTCTCATCGGCATCGGGCATCGCCATGTTGTGATCCATTGTGTAAGAAAGCGCGCTCAAAGCGGCAAAATTCCGTTATGCTGAGATGTGGCCATCCTTTCGATGGACTCGCAGCGACCCCAACACGGCCGCGGCACGGTCGTTACGCGACACCCGGCCACCATCCGGCGCGTCGCGCAGGCGCTCGGTGCCGTCGGTATTGGCGTCAACCACGCGCTGTCGGCGGACGAGCTGCCGCCCGGCGAGCTGGCGGTCGTCGTGCTCGACTTGGATGTCGATGCCGATGCCGACCCGGCGGCGCTCGTGGCCAAGACAGCTGCCGCCTATCCGGGCGTGCCGACGGTCGTGTGCGCGGGCGTGAACGCCAAGAAGCGGCTCATGGCGACGCTGGCTGCGCCGTCGGTCGTGCACGTCGTGCCCAAGCTCGGCGGCTGGATTGACGTGCCGGCGGCCGAGCGCGCGTTCGACGGTCCCGACGAGCAGGACTTGGCGGTGGCCTTGCGCCGCGCGTTCTCGCCGCAGCGCGAGCCGCTCGGCGTGCAGCCCTATCTCATCCAAGGCTTCTCGACGACGGCGACGGCGGTGCGCTCGTCCGACGACAAAGAGATCGCGCTGGAAGCGGTCATGGACTTGGCGGCGGCGCTCGAGCTGTCCGACGAGAAACGGCGCCGCATCGAGGTCGCGACCGAGGAGCTCCTGCTCAACGCCATTTACGATGCGCCGCGCGACGGCAGCGGCAACGCGCTGCACGCCGGGCTCGATCGGCGCACGCCGGTCACGCTCGACGCCGGCCACGAGGTGCAGCTGAGCTACGGCTGCGATGGCCGCAACTTCGTCGTCAGCGTCGCCGATCGCTTCGGCGCGCTCGATCGCGGCGCCATCGTGCGCTCGCTGTCGAAGCTGCTCGATCCCAAAGGCGCGCGTCCGGCGCCGGGCACGAGCGGCGCCGGGCTCGGCCTCATGCTGACGTACACGGCGGCCAATCAGCTGGTCGCGCACGCCGTGCCCGGCCGCTTCACCGAGGTCACGGCCGTCATGCACGTCTCGGGATCGAACCGCACGGCCCTGGCGCGCGGCAGCGCCTTACACCTCTACCTCGACGGAGCGCGCTAGAATCATGGTCAAGATCGAGATGGGGCCGGCGGACGACGGATCGTTTCGCGCGGCGCTCATCGGCAAAGTGGACGAGAAGTTCGACGGGCAGTCGATCTTGAACGCGCTGCAGCCCGGTCAGCGTTTACGGCTGCGACTCGACGGCGTGCGCGGTATTTCGTCGCTGGGTGTGCGCGCGCTCGAAGGCTTCATGGCCAAGCTCGGCGAGCGCGACGTGGTGCTGGAGGATATTTCGGCGGCCGTCGCCAATCAGGTGACGATGATTCCGAACCTGCTCGGCCGCGCCACCGTCGCGTCGGCCAAGCTGCCGTTCATCTGTCCCAGCTGTGGCACCGAAGAGGCGCGCAGCATTCCGTATGAAGCGAACGCGGCGACGACGCATGCGCCGAAGTGCAGCGCGTGCGGCGCGCGCATGGACTTCGACGGCTTTTCCGAAGAATATTTACCGCATTAGTTTCGCGAAAAACTAAAAGCGAATCGTTCGATAGTCGCCCTTGGGCGCGCGCGCCACGCGGGGCGCCACGACCTTCTCGTACGCGACCGGCGCGGGACGACCGCCGGCCGGAACGACCACGACCTCTTCGGCCGTGGCGATGACTTCGCCCTGATCGAGGATGCGCGCGAGCTGCGCCTCGACCACTTCGCTCATGGACAGCGAATTCTCGTCGCAGTAACGACGCAGACTATCGTAAGTGGTGCCGCGTACCGAGATCGAACGTCGGGTCTGTTTGCTGGCCACGAATCGCCTCTCCGAAGTCGAGTGGAGCCAACCTTGATCCTCGGCGATCGATCCGTCAAGCCAAAAATTTGACAGCTACTTCGAGTTGAGCTGCTGGATCAAAAAGGAATATGCGTCGGCCCAATATTCGACCAATTGGCGATTGAGATCGGCGCCGGCGTGACCCGAGTTCTTCTCCACGCGCAAGAGCACCGGTCGCTGATCGCGCGCCGCGCCGCCTTGCAGATGTTGCATCTCGGCCACGAACTTGCGCGCATGGAGCGGCTCGACGCGATCGTCGGCGTCGGCGGAGAGCATGAGCAGCGCCGGATACTTCGTGTTGGCGCGCAGGTGCTGTAGAGGCGAATAGGCGTAGATCCAGGCGAAGTCTTTTTCTTCGTCGGGATTGCCGTATTCCGGAATCCACGTCTTCCCGCCGCCAAATAGGTGATAGCGGACCATGTCGAGCAGCGGCACGCCGCACAAGACGGCGCGGAAGAGGTCGGGATGCTGCGTCATCGTGGCGCCGACGAGCAAGCCGCCGTTGGAGCGGCCGTAGATGGCGAGCTTGTCGGCGCGCGTGTAGCGGCTGCGCGACAGGAACTGCGCCGCGGCCGCGAAGTCGTCGAAGACGTTCTGCTTGTTCTGCCGCCAGCCGGCGCGATGCCACTCCTCGCCGTACTCGCCGCCGCCGCGCAAGTTGGCGACCGCGTAACCACCGCCGGCCTCGAGCCAGGCGATGATCTCGGGATGGAATTCGGCGGTGATCGAGATGTTGAAGCCGCCGTAGCCGTTGAGGATGTAGGGCGTCGAGCCGTCGCGCGGCTGGTCTTTGCGGCGAATGACGAACATCGAGATCTGGGTGCCGTCTTTCGACGGAAACCAGACCTGCTCGACGATGTACGGGCTCAGGTCGGCGGGCACTTTGACCTCGGCCCAGGTGCTGACGCCGCCGTTCTTGATCGACGTGCGCAAGACTTGGAGCGGCGTCGTGAACGAGGTGAAGCCGAAGAAGGCGTCGTCGTCGTCCTCGTCGCCGCTGACGGCCACGATCGAGCCGAGGCCGGGCAGCTGCAGCGTGCGCGTCAGCTTGCCGTCGCCGACCGCGCGCTGCTCGACGCCGCTCGACGCGTTGTGCAACGTCGTCAGCACGAGCTGATGGCCCATGATGCCGGCGCCTTCGATGACGACGTCTTTGCGCTCGGCGACGATCTCGTGCCAGTGCGCGCGCTCGGGATGCGCCGGATCGACGCGGAAGACGCGGTAGCGCGGCGCGCCTTCGTTGGTGTGCACGAAGAACTGATCGCGATCGACGGCGACGTTGTAGGCCGCGTCGAGCCCGCTGGTGAGCGGATGCCAGGTGTCGTTGGGCTTGCGCTGATCGCGGAAGAAGATGTCGGTGCGCGACTCGCCGTGCGCGACGTAATAGATCAGCCAATGGCCGTCCTTCGACAGGTTGGCGCCGACGAAGACGCGCGAATCGCCCGCCGGCTCGTGCACGCGAACGTCGCGCTTGGGATCGGAGCCGAGCTTGTGGAAGCGCGCTTCTGCGGCGGCGAAGCGATCGGAGTCGCTCGGCTTGCCCGTGCGCGGCGGCAGCCACATGTAGTAGAAGCCGTCGCCGTTCGGCGTCCACGAGATGCCGCTGTAGTCGGTGCCCTCGATCAGGTCGGGCAAGTCTTTGCCGCTGGCGACGTCCATGACGTGCAAGACGCCGTTGTCGCTGTTGTTGGGATGCAGGACGTAGCCGAGCAGCTTGCCGTCGTTCGACGCGCCCCACATGCCGAGCGACGTCGTGCCGTCCTTCGTCAGCGTGTTGGGATCGATGAGCACGCGCTCCGTGCCTTCGGCGCCGTCGCGGACGTACAAGATCATCTTTTCGCGATCGTGGCGGCGCCGCTCGTAGAAGTAGCGCTGGCCATGCTTCGTCGGCGGCAAGAGCGCGTCGACGTAGAGCAGCTCCTTGAGCCGCGACTGCAGCTTCGCGCGCGACGGCTGCTGCGCCAGCACATCGCGCGTCAGCTTGTCCTCGTCGCGCATCCACTGCTGCACGTCGGGCTTGCTCGCGTCCTCGAGCCAGCGATAGGGATCGGCGATCTTCACGCCGTGGATGGTGTCGACCACGTCGTCGCGGCGCGCGGCCGGATAATGCAGCGTCGGCTCGGCCGCCAGCGTCGACGACGTGAGGCCGAGCGACAGCGCGAACGCCAGGCCGCGACGAATCCAGCGGGTCAAACGATGCAACATGAGGGCTCCACGGCTATTTTTGGCGGCGACGAAGGCGCATCAGGCGCGCTGACGACCGCGGGTCAGGTGCTTGACGGCGTCGGCGAGCCCGTCGAGCGAGAGGCGAAACATGGGAAACAGGCCGGCCAACGTCTGCGCCGTGCCGCGCCAATAGGATTCGGGCTCGGGATTGAGCCACGCCGTCTTGCGGAAATGGCGGGCGACGAGGTCCATCCAGGCCAGGCCGGGCACGTCGTTGTCGTAGTCTTGGCCGCCCCAACCGCCGGTCTGCCACAGCTCCGACGGATGCATGAGCGCGTCGCCGACGACGATCAGCTTCCACGACGGATCGCGCTCGGCCAAGACGCGCTGAATGGGAATGCCGTCGCGCAGCCAGGTCGTCGGATAGACGTGACCGTAGAGGCAGTTGTGGAAGTAGAAGGTATCGAGCCGCTTCCAGTGCGTCGCTGCTTTGGCCGCCGAGAACAGGCGCTCGCTCACTTGCACGTGCGGATCCATCGAGCCACCGACGTCGATGAGCAGCATGACCTTGACGTCCGGCCGCCGCTCGGGACGCAGCACGATCTCCAGCTCCCCCGCGTTCTTCGCCGTTTTATCGATGGTCCCGTCGATGTCGAGCTCGGTCAGCGCGCCCTCGCGCACGAACGCGCGCAGTCGCCGCAGCGCCAGCTCCAGCGAGCGCACGTCGACGTTGACGTCACCGCGCAGGCTGCGAAAGCGGTGCTCGCCGGCGCGCGCCAACGCGCCTTTGCCGCCGCGGCGGACCATTGCCGACGGAGATTCCCGACGGATGCGTGCCGCCGCGACCGTGCGGCGACGTGCCGCCGGTGCCGACCCAGCGGTTGCCGCCGTCATGCCGCTCGCGCTGCTCGCGTAGCCGCTGCTCGAGCCGGCGCCGCGCCTCTTGCAGATCGATCGACTCGAGCAGCGCGCGCTCTTCGTCGGTCAGCTCGCGCTCGGGCTTGGCGTCCTTGAGCCACTCGAGCAGCTCCTCGGTAATCTGCAGCGCCTCCAGTTCGATGCCCTTGAAGTAGGACGCAAAGGCGGTATCGAACGCATCGAGGTCCTGCTCGCGATGCACGCACAGGGCGCGGGCGACGTCGTAGAAGCCGTCGAGCGTCGAGTCGTGCAGCTCGCGCCACAGCGCCTCGGCGACGGCGATGGCCTCTTGCGGCCCGACTTTGACGCCGCGTTTCCGCAGCTCGTAGAAAAATTCGATGAACACCGGTCGGAAGAATAGCGCGCGGCCAAAAAAGCGCGAGAGGCCAAAAAGAAACCGCCCGTCCCCTCGCGAGGGCGGGCGGTCGGATGATTCGCTTGCGAACGCTTAGTGCGCCGCGTGATTCGTCGTGCCCGTCACCTGCTGCACGACGTTCGAGGCCATCGCCGCCACCGTGCCGTGCTTCGGGTAGAACAGCGCCGAACGCTTCCACCAGCTGTTCTGCAGCTTCTGCTTCAGCGTCGTCACCGTGAGGCCGGCCGCGTCGAGCGTCTTCTGATACTCGTCCTTGGCCGCCAAGCGCGCCTTGAACAGCATCATCTGCACGCGCGAGTAGACGTTGACGGCGCCGTCGCCGGTCGTCTCGATCGGGCAGAAGATCGCTTCCGGATACTTCTCGGTGATGATCGACTGCACGCCGTCCGACACGCCCGACGACGGCATGCATCCGAACGGCTTCACGCTCAGCGTCATCGTCGCCTTCTTGTGCTTGACGTTGAGGATGAGCTTGCCGACTTCCATGTGACCTTCGCCGCCACGGAGGTGGTTGTTGTAGTGCGCCGCCGCCGTGTCCGCGACCTTGTCCATGTCCGGCAGGTCGTAGTCGTGCAGGCCCATGACGTTGGCGATCGTCTGGAAGACCGCGCGGATCGCCTTCTCGGCCACCCACAACATGATGAGCTTCTTGCGCGCGTCCTTGCCGGCCAGACCCTTGCGCGCGCTGTCTTCACCGCGCAGTTCCCAGCGCTGCTTCGTGTCCCAGCGCTGCTCCCAGACCATGAACAGGATCCAGGCCGTGACGAGCTGGACGTCGCACTCGGCGCCCTCCTGCTCGAGGAACTTCTGCAGGCCGTAGTTGCCGTCGCCTTCGGTCGTCATCGCCCAGAACTCGCCGATGATCGAGACCTTGGGCTTGACGATCGTGCGGTCGACCTTGACGTTCATGAAGTTGCGGCGCGTCTGAATCAGCGCCCACAAGAGCGACTTGCCCTTGGGATCTTCGAACGCGTCGTGAATCGCCTTCTTCGACGCTTCGATGGCGCGGTTGGTCGCGCCCGCTTCCACTTCGTACGGCCGCATGCGATAGGACAGCGCGTTCAACGCGTCGCCGATGAGGATCGACTTGAGCAGCGCGATGAAGAACTTCGGGTTCATCTCGAGCCCTTGCGCTTCGCCGGTCGCCTGCTTGAGGCCGCCCTGCTGCTGGAACAGAAGGACGCGGAAGCCTTCGAAGCCGGAGTCGCGCAGCGCCTTGCGATACTCGGTGACGTACGTGCCGAAGCGGCACGGGCCACACGCGCCGGCGGTGACGAACACGAAGTTCGACACGATGTCGGCGACCGGGATCTTCTGCTCGTCGCGCAAATAGATCAGGTACTTGATCAAGTTGCCGACGGTGAAATAGGTCGGGTTGCACTGACCGCGGTTGCCGAACTCCTTGCCGAACTGCAGCGCCGAGTTGTCCGGGCAGTCGATGGCGCGCACTTGATAGCCGATGCCGCGCAGCGCGCCCTGAATGAACAGGTCGTGCGCCATCGTCAGGCCCGAGATCAAGATCGTGGTGTGCGCACGCTGCGACGCCATGAACTTGGTCGGGTTGTCATCGCGCCAATGCTCTTTACCCGGCTCGAGGCCGAGCTCGGCCATCTGGTCCAGCTCGAACTGCTTGAGCTCGGCGTCGATGTCGAACTCCAGCTTAGCGCCGCCGATGATCGGGAGCTTCTTCACGCTCGATTGAATCGTTTCCACTCGATCCTCCGTTATTCGCCGGCGTTGTTCAAACGCGAGTAATGGTTTCGTCGCCGTTGCCGTTGGACTTCTTGATACCGAGTCGCACCAGGCCTGCTTCTTTCGCCTGCGCGACGATGTCGACTTTCTGCGGCGCCCGCTTCGCCACCAGCGCCGAATATTCGGCCACTTTGGCGCGCGTCGCTTCGATCATGGCTTCGAGATTCGGATCCTGCGACTTGCGCGCGGCCAGCTGATCGCGCTTCGCCGACAGGAGCTGCAAGCGCTTCTCCTCGACGCGGAAGCGCAGCTCTTCGGTCTTCTTGGCCACGTCGTCGAGCCGCTCTTCGTGCAGCTTGAGCGAGTGCGCGTACGTCTTGACGCGAATCTTGATCGAGCCGCCCGGCTTGTTGGCGTCGATGTCGTGCAGCGCCGAGTACGGCGTCGCCGACGTCGCGATGATCGAGTCGATGAGCCCGTAGGTCGGCGCATCGTGACCGCACTTGAACACGACAGGTCGAGCACGACCACGTTCGGATGGCGCGCCGCGAACTTCGCCGCCCACACCTTCTGCACCGAGTTGGCCGAGTAGTTCTCCGGCCACACGTCCGTGATGTCGAGCGGCGCTCTCGATCAGTTGCCCGCCTTCAAGTCGTCCTCGAAGAAGCGGGTCGAGCCACTCGCGGATATCCTTCGGAATCGAGCGCATCGACGATGATCGGATAGCCGAGCGACCTGGAACTCCTCGAGCACGCCGTGGTTGAGGCCCGGGTCCGTAGTGATACGGGCGCGCAGATCATGAGCACCGCGACGCGGTTCTCCTTCTCGACCTGCTCGAGGATCTGCTTGCCCTTGGCCTGCATATCGTGCGTCGAGCTTGTCGAACGCCTTCCACGCCTGGTCGACCGCGAAGTCATTCTCGTCCTCGGTCATGCCGAGCGCGGGCCGAACTCGTCGAACATCTGCTTCTTGCACATCGCGGCTCGTTGAACGTCACGGCGGTATCGAGATAGCTGATGCCGCGCTGCGGCGAAGAAGTCGGTCTCCTTCGTGAACGCCGCCTGCATGACCTCGGGTGCCCGGCGACGACCGGGCACGTCGCCGTGTCCATGACTGGTTGACGAGCCGGTCGGCACGTGCGTGATGCACGGGAAGAAGATGTAGTGGAGCTTCTTCGCCGGCTTGCCGTCGACGCCCTCTTCCTCGTGGTGATGGAACAGGAGGTTGTGGATGTGCGCCTGCGCACACCTTCGCTCGGGTAGCAAGGGTCGATCGATCCGTACTTGCCGCCTTCGTGCCACATCTCCTCCGCTGGTGTAATCGGAGAACACGACGTTCTGCTTCTGAATGCCCAGCGTCTCGAAGTACGTGCGCAGAACGGCGCGAGCGACCAGATGTTGAGCACGCTCGGGATGCCGATGCGAATGTCGCGGCGCTCTTCCCACGACTCTGCCGAGCGCGCTGGAACGGGCGCTGAATCGCCTTCTTCTTGATCGCCGAGCAGCGTCTTCTTGACCTCGATGTCGTTGATGGTCTGCCGTGCTCGGGCGGCATCGGCTCCGAGTCGTAGAAGTGGCGATAAACCTGCTTCGCCTCGTAGTCGACCAGGTTCGGGAACTTCTTCATGCGCTTGCTTGCGCTCTTTGTTGAGCGCAATCATCGCATCTTCGGTCTCGACGGTGCCCTTCTCGCAGCAGAAGCCGGAGATGTAGCGCGAGGTGCTCGCCGTCGGGCGTCTTGGTGTCGATGAACGTGCGCGAGCAGAGGTTCGGGCAGAAGTGGCAGCGCGTCTCTTCGTCGTTCTTGGTCGTGTACTGAAGATTGATCGCGTTATCGATGCCGATGAAGGTCGACTTGCCGCGGCGCATGACGACGCGGCGGGTCTCCATCGCGGCGCCGATCGCGCCGGCTTCGCCGCGTGTGCGGGTGCACGTAGACTTCGGCGTTCGGGACGCGCTGCTTGATGTAATCGACCTGCGCCTTCGAGCGCGGCGAAGTTGTTCTGCGTGCCGCCTTGGAACACGAACTTCGAGCCCAGCTCGGCCATACGCGGAATCTGCACGACGTACTGCCAGACGTTCTTCGGCAGCACCTGCGCGAGACCGGCGAGCAGCTCCTCTTTCGAGTAGCCCTCCTTCTGGAAGTTCACGCGGTCGGAGTCGAGGAACACGGCGCAGCCGTACGAGAACTTCGGCGACAGCTTGGCTTCGAACGCGACGTCGGCGTACTTCGTGACCGGCACGCCGAACTGATCGGCCATCGCCTGCAGCAGCATGCCGTTGCCGGCCGAGCACTGGTTCGACAGGCGGAAGTTCTTGATGTCGCCGTTGGCCATGAACAGCACTTTGATGTCCTGCCCGCCGATGTCGCAGATGACGTCGACGTCGCCGAAGTAGTGCGTCGCCGACATCATGTGCGCGACGGTCTCGACGATGTTGGCGTCCGACTTGACCGACTCCTGCAAGCACGTCGGCGGCGTAACCGGTGGCGCCGAAGCCCATGACCTCGAGCGTCGCGCCCTGCTCGGTCACCCAATCCTTCAGCCGTCCCGAAGATCTCTTTGGTGTCGGCGATCGGGTTGCCCTTCGAGAGCTGATATTCCTTCTTCAGCAGCTCGCCCGATTCGTAGTCGATCATGACGGCCTTCGACGACGTCGAGCCGCCGTCCATGCCGATGACGACGCGCAGGTTCTCGCCCGGCGCCAGGACCTTGTTGGTCGAACTTCGGGATCGTGTAGTGCTGGCGGAACTCTTCGAGCTCGCTCATCTGCTTGATGAGCGGCGGACCGGCCGTCTCGCCGAGGCGCGCGGCGCGGCCGTGCGTGATGAAGTTCTCCAGGCCGTCGAGGCCCTTGATAGACGCCGACGGTGGCCGCTTCGTACAGGCCGTAAACGACGGCGCCGTACGCCGCGTAATACTGCGCGTTCTCGGGGACGATGATCAGCTCTTCGATCGGCACGTCTTTCGGATACTCGTAGCCGCGATCGTTCCAGGCCTCGGGGATGCGCTTGCGCCAGCAATCGCGCAGGAACGGCAGATACGTGTTCGGGCCCGCCGAGCAGCAGCACCTTGTGGCGCAGCGTATTGCCGCGCGTCAGCACCGAGAGGTTCTGCATGACGATGGCGTCGGCGAGCGAGTTCATGATCTCGATCGACGGGATGCCCGACTTCACGAAGTTGACGATGTCGGTCTCGGCGAACACGCCGCACTTGGCGGCGACGTGATGCAGCTTCGAGTCGTCGTAGCCGATCTTGACGACTTCCTCGTTGGGCAGGCCGACCTTCATGACGCACTTGTCGATCGTCGCGCCGGTGCCCGACGCGCACTTGTCGTTCATCGAGGTGATGGCGGTCTTGTTGCCGGTCTCCTCGTTCTTCTTGAAGATGATGATCTTGGCGTCCTGGCCGCCGAGCTCGCACACCGAGCCGACGTCGGGATGCAGCGTCTCGACGGCGAGCGTGACCGCGTTGACCTCTTGCACGAACTTCGCGCCGACGTGCGGCGCGATCGGCGCGCCGCCCGAGCCGGTGATGAAGATACGCGCGTCAGCGTCGGCGACGTTGGGGAACGCCTCTTTGATGCGCTGGAAAAACGAGAGGACGAACTCCGCCTGCTTCGTCTGGTGACGCTGATAGTCGGACCACAAAATCTTCTTGGAGACAGGGTCGACGACAACCGCTTTGACCGTCGTCGAGCCAACGTCGACACCGACGGCAATCGGTTCTCTTCGCGGGTCGATCTTCTCAGCCACGCATGCTCCTTTAGACTGACACCCCAGTCCGAATTAGACTGACACCCGAGTCTAGATGACTCGCGAGAGAAGATCAAGCATTGGCGAGGTGCGGCAAATTCAGCGGGAAAGTGAACGCGGAAGGTGAAGCGGGACTAGCAGGTGAAGATTTTTTCGAGCTCGGCGACGATCTTCTCTTCTTTGGCGCTCTTGGCGACCGCGAGCTCTTTGATGAGCAGCGAGCGCGCCGTGTCGAGCATCTTGCGCTCGCCGAAAGAGAGGTCCTTCTCGAACTTGAGCAGCGACAGATCGCGCAAGACTTCGGCGATCTCGAAGACGCTGCCCGTCTTGATCTTTTCCATGTACTCCCGGTAACGGCGATTCCAGGTCTGGCCGTCGACGGAGACTTCACGCGTCTTGAGGATGTCGTAGACCTCTTTGACGTCGTTCTTGTTGCAGATGTTGCGCAAACCAACGGCGGCTACGTTCTTCGTAGGCACCATGATGCGCATACCATTCTCCAGGATGCGGAGGATGTAGAACGTATGCGTCTTCCCACCGATCTCTTTGGTCTCGATGCCCTGGACCTCAGCGACGCCATGCGCGGGGTAAACTGCTTTGTCGCCGATCTGGAAGGATACATCCACGCCGCACCTCCGATTCGGACATACGTCCGGAGTGCGGGGAGGCTAACACGATGACCTCGCCGGGTCAATCGGTTTTGTTGGCTAGGTTACAGCCCCAGCGGCTGATTTCGCAGGGTTAGCGATCGCAATCTTCGCCGGCTTCTCGTCTAGGTACCAGCGGCGCTTGTTCACGAAGGCGACCACGAGCCCGATGGTCGCGACGGCGACCGCGGCCGCGTCACACGAACGAGACACGAATGTCGTCGGCGCCAGCCAGGCCGCGGCCAAGAGCACGATCTCGCCACCGACGCGCAGTCCCCACTTCGCCGCCGAATCTTCGGCGTGATGATGCGAGAGCAGGTTGTCGAGACCGCCGTGCGCGAGCTCGAAGGCCATGATGAGGATGAGCATCCACGACGGCGAATCGGCGCGCGCCTGCGCCAGCACGGCGACGATGGGCAGCGCGATCGAGGTCGTCAAGCGCACGAGGTCGCTGGCGTCGATGGCGCCGCGGCCGCGCAAGTTGCCGACGGACACGAGATAGCCGAGGCCGCTGACCCAGGTGAGGCCGACGATGAAGTACATCAGCGCGACGGCGGTGACGTGCGCGCCCAAGTCGTGGTGGACGAGGAACACGATCGAGAACGAGACGGCGAAGAAGCCGGCGCCCTTCCAGCGGCGATTGGCGAAGGCGCGCAAGACGACGTAGCCGACGATGGGCGCGGCCGCGAGGATGCCGAAGAACCAGTCGAGGAACGTCGGCGTGGCGACGGAGAGCAGCATCAGCACGCCGACGCCGCACATCTGCACCCAGGTTTTGTAGCGGGCGAGATAGGTCGACTTGAGCGGCGTATCGCGCTTTTCGTAGGAGCTGCGCGCGGCCGTGATGAAGAACTCACGCACGAACAAGAGCGCCACCAGCCACGACGGCACCCAGTGCAGGTCGACGGCGGGCAAGAACGTCGCCGCCAGAAAGACCTTGTCGGCGATGGGGTCCATGAGCCCGCCGAGCACCGTCGGGCCTTGCTTGCGCGCCAAGTAGCCGTCGACGGTATCGGTCAGCCCGAGAATCGTCGCGAAGATGAGCGCGACGTATTGCCCATGCGTGCCTTGGTAGAGCAGCCAGGCGGGGATGGGAATCAGCGCCAGTCGCACCAGCGTGACTTGATTGGCGGTGATGAGCGGCTTTTTCGGCTGATTTACAGGCACCGACACGCGCGGAACATACCGCACTTGCGCCGCCGAGGCCCGATCAAATTGGCGCGATTGGCCAATTTGGAGCGTCGGGGCGCTTACTCGCGAGCGGCGAGATATTCGACGATGGTCGCCACCGCGAAGCCGGTGCCGCCCTTGCCGATGTGGCCGCTCTCTTTGTCGGCGGCCGCCGGCCCGGCGATGTCGACGTGCACCCACGGCGTCTCGCCGACGAACTCCTTCAGGAAGAGGCCGGCCGTCAAAGCGCCGCCCCAACGCTCGCCGGTGTTGCGCATGTCGGCGATCTCGCTCTTGAGCTGCTCTTTCAAGCGCTCCGGCAGCGGCAGGTGCCACATCTCTTCGCCCGACAGCTTCGACGCCGCCAGCCAGCGCTCGACCAGCGACAGATCGTTCCCCATGACGCCCGCTTGATACGGCCCGAGCGCGATCATGCACGCGCCCGTCAGCGTCGCGAAGTCGAAGATTTCGTCGGGCGCGACTTCCTTGATCGCGTAGGTGATCGCGTCGCCCAAGGTCAATCGGCCTTCGGCGTCGGTGTTGTTGATCTCGACGGTCTTGCCCGACATCGACTTGAGCACGTCGCCGAGCTTGTACGACTTGCCCGACGGCATGTTCTCGGTGCAGGCCGCGAACGCGTGCACTTCATAAGGCACGCCGAGCTCGGCCAAGACGCCGATGGCGCCGATGACCGCGGCCGCGCCAGACATGTCGATCTTCATGTCCTCCATCGCGCTCGACGGCTTGAGCGACAGGCCGCCCGAGTCGAACGTGACGCCTTTACCGATGAGCGCGATCTTCTTCTTCGCCGGCGCTTTGCCCTTCGGCCGATAGCTCAGGTGAATGAAGCGCGGCTCCTCTTCCGAGCCCTGCGACACGGCCAAATACATGCCCATGCCCAGCTTCTGGCACTCTTTCGGGCCCAGCACTTTGATCTCGAGGCCGTGATCCTTGGCCACTTTCGTCGCCACTTCGGCCATCTTCGTCGGCGTCATCTCGCCCGCCGGCTCGTTGATGAGATCGCGCGCCAACGCCACGCCCTCGGCGACGCGCTGTCCGCGCTGCACGCCGTGCTCGAGCGCCGTCAGCTTGCCGCTCTCGGCCTCGGCGACGACGATCTTGAATTCAGCGACGGAGAACGGCTTCTTCTTCTCACCGGTCAAATACTTGTCGAACTTGTAGCTGCCGAGCAACGCGCCCTCGGCCAAGAACTGCGCCGCGCGCTCCGCCGTCGTCGCCGCGCCGCCGTCCAGCGACGGGAACGCCGCCGCGACGTCGGTCGACTGCACGCCCGCCGCCGCCTTGACGAGCTTGGCGGCATACCCCCGCAAATCCGCGGGCTGAAAGTCCTTACGCTGCCCGCCACCGACGAGAACCAGCCGCTGCGCGCCCACGCGCCCGTGCGTGTGCAGCGTCAGCGTCGTCCCTTTTTTGCCTTTGAATTGCTCTTCGGTCGCGATGCGCGTCACCAGCCCGTCGAGCTTGCCGTCGAGGCTCTTGAATGGCGCGCTATCGGTCAGCTGATCTTCGAAGCAAAGCAGCCCTAAAAGACCGCACGACAGCTTGGTGACGTCGTCGGTGAAGAACGTCAGCTTCAAGTTCATGGTCAGAGGATCTAGCTCGCGTCCCCGAGGATGTAAAGGTCGATTCCAGCGATGCCAACCGATCCTTTGACCTATAATTAAATTAAATTTGTGCAAATTTGATTGACGAAGGATCTAACATCAGGTTAGATCTTGATCAACCTGACCCTCATAAGGGAGGAGATCCACCATGGCGACGAAGAAGAAGAAAGCTGCAGCGAAGAAGGCTCCTGCGAAGAAGAAGGCGGGCGCCGCGAAGAAGGCCGTTAAGAAGACCAAGGCCAAGAAAGCCAAGTAAGGGGGCCGTCCATGGCCACGAAAAAGAAAAAGGCGGCTAAAAAGCCTGCCAAGAAGTCGGCGGCCAAGAAGACGGCAAAAAAGGCGCCAGCCAAGAAAGCGGCGCCCAAGAAAGCGGCAGTCAAGGCCAAGGCAAAACCGGCCAAGACTGCGGCTAAGAAGAAGCCGGCGGCAGCCAAGAAGCCGGCGGCGGCTCCCAAGGCGCCTCCGCCGATGCCGACGCCGAGCTCGACGTTCACGTTCTAGATCCTCTTCGGGCTCGCGATTGCGAGCCGCTGGGGACGGTAAAGGCGGCCCTTGGGTGCCGCCTTTTGCCGTCTTTGGAGCTTGAACATGCGTGGGGCGACGGTGATCGACGTCGGCGGAGCGCAGCTCGGTAAGGCACGAGCGGCGCTCGCACGAGCGGTGGCCTCGGGAGCATTGGGATCGGGCTATGCCGTGCGTCGCGACGGTGACGACGGCTTCGTGTTCGTAGGTGCGCGCTCGAGCGGGCCCGACAGCGGCAGTATTCGCGTCGCTGCCGACGGGCGGGCAACGTGGGAATTACGGCTGCGCGGCGCAGAATCGGCGCGCGCGACGCAGGCGGTAGCCGTGGCGGCGATGGCGAGCATCGTCGGCGCCATTCTGTTCAGCTGGTACTTCTTCGTCGCGCTGCCCGTCGGTGGCGCAGCGGGAGCGGTGTACGCGGCGATCGCGATCATGGGCGATCGAGCGCACGCCCGTCGCGGCGTGGCCGCGCTGCTGTCGTCGCTGCCGGTCTTGCTCGCGGACGACGACCCGCGCTGAACGCATACTGCCGACGGCGATTCGGGCTGAACGCATAGCGCGGCTGCCGACGGCGATTCCGGCTGAACGCATAGCGCGGCTGCCGACGGCGATTCGGGCTGAGCGCATAGCGCGACTTCCAGATCAGTCGATACGTCAGATTTCGTGGCGATTGCGCCCGAGCGTGCGACGGCGTGCGCTAGTCGTCGCTGCGCGTGGCGAGTAAGCGCTTGAGCCGGTCGGCTTCGAGGCGGACGCGGATGGTCTTGCCGCCGGAGTGCGTGACCGAGCCGGGCGCGGATTTCGGCGGCTTGCGCACGTTCTTGCGCGCCACGTAGGTGACGTCGACTTGGCTCTCGCCGCGCGCCTGCGAGTGGTGCGCGGCCAACGTCGCGGCGTCGAGCAGCGTGTCGCCATCGACGGGGCGGCCGCTCGTCGGCACGACGACGTGCGCGCCGGCGTAGTCGCGCGTGTGCAGCCACAGGTCGCTGCCGCGCGCGACCTTGAACGTCAGCTCGTCGTTGCGATCGGCGCCGCGCCCGACGAGGATGGTCGCGCCCGTCGACGACTTGAACTCGCGGTACGGCGGCGGCCGCTCGACGCGACCCGACTTTCCCGGCACCTTTTGCCGCTTGCCGCGCGCCGGCACGACCTCGCCGCGCACCAGCCGGTCGCGCAGCGCGATCGCCTCCGCCCGTCGCTGCTCGATGTTGGCGCGCGCTCGCGACAGCCGCTTGTGCTCCTTGTAGAAGCCGGCGGCGTTGTCGCGCGCCGAGCGCGCCGGATCGAGCGGAATGTCGAGCGGCGCGCCGTCGGTGAAGTCGTCGGGCAGCGTGACGCTCGCCGCGCCTTTGGGCACTTCGTGCAGATGCGCCAGCAGCAGATCGGCCCACTTGCGACGGTCGGCGGCGCTCTCGACGCGGGCGATGTCGCGGTCGAGCGCGGCCACGAGCCGCTCCTGCTTCTTCAGCGCCGCCCGTCGCTGCGCTTCGATCTGCGCGCGCTCGCGATCCTCCAAGGTCGACGCGTAGTGGGCGGCGATGGCGGCCGACGGCTCGTCGCGCGGAAAGCGGCGCTCTTTGGTGTCGGGGTTTTCGCGCCGCGGCGGCAGCTCGGCGTGCACGCGCTTGCCCGGCCCGATGTGCGCGATGACGCGGCTGCCGTCGACGAGCTGCAGCTGCGCGCTGGCGCCGTAGAGGAACAGCCGCAGCCGGCGCACATGATCCTGAAAAGCGAACACCAGCTCGGCCGCGCGCTCGCCGGGAACCGCGCTCACCGACTGTAACGGCAAGCCCATCAGCTCTTTGCGCAGCAGCATGCAGAACGCCGGCGCCGCTTCGCCCGTGCCCGGCGGCTTGCCGTCGACGAGGTGCATGCGGCCGGCGCGCGCATCGGCCGAGACGAGCAGCCAGCCGCCGCGCAAGCCGAGCATGACCGTCGTGTCGTCGGGCTGAACTATCTTTTGGACCGGACGCCCGTCGAGGATGCGGCCGATCTCGCGGGCGACGTCATCGAGCTCGGCAGCGGCGAGGGTCAATTGACTGGACCCCAAGCAGGCCGTACATTGCCAGTCGATGGCATTGCTGACCGACGAGCTCCTCCAGATCGCCGACGACGCTGCACGCACCCGCCGGCGACTCGACGAGCTGGCGCGTGCCTGCGCCGAGCTACGCGCACAGCTCGGCCGTAACGATCCGTCTCCAGCGATGGCCACGAATACCGAGTCGGCACGTAAGCTCCAGTCCGTTTCCTAGCACCGCGCAAGGGAGGCCTCCAATGAAGTTCTTTATCGACACCGGCGACGTGGGTGAAATTCGCGAAGCGTACGCCATGGGGCTCGTCGACGGCGTGACCACGAATCCATCGCTGATCGCCAAGAGCGGGCGCAAATACAAGGATGTCGTCGTCGAGATCTGCGAGATCGTCAACGGTCCGATTTCGGCGGAAGTGTTGTCGACGACCTACGACGAGATGATGGTCGAGGCGCACGAGTGGCATAAGCTGCACAAGAACATCGTCGTCAAGCTGCCGCTGATTCCCGACGGTTTGAAGGCGGTCAAGACCTGTACGGCCGAAGGCATTCGCACCAACGTGACGCTCTGTTTCTCGCCGAATCAGGCGTTGCTGGCGGCGAAGGCGGGCGCTTCGTTCATCTCGCCGTTCATCGGCCGGCTCGACGACATCAGCGAGACGGGCATGGATCTGATCGAGAAGATCGTGACGATCTATCAGAACTACGACTACAAGACGGAAGTGCTCGTCGCGTCGGTGCGCAATCCGACGCACGTCGTCGATGCGGCGATGCTCGGCGCCGACGTCTGCACGATTCCGTTCAGCGTCCTGCAGCAGCTCGTCAAGCATCCGCTGACCGACATCGGGCTCAAGAAGTTTGTCGAAGACGCCAAGAAGATCCCGAAGTAAGCCTTCCTGCCGTCGCCCTCGCCTGCCCGGCGCGTCGTCCGGTTCGCGAATGTGACGACGCGGTGCGATTTAGGCAACGCCCGCCGTTTGTAGTACGATTACGTCGCCCATGGGCCATGTCTACGGCGACTCGACGACCTTCCCTTACGACATCAACTTCGTCGAGCTGATCCGCCACGCGGTCGACTGTGGAGTGACGCTGATGGCGTCGCAGCATTCGATCGCGACGGCGGTCGATCGCTCGGGCAACTTCGATCAGCTGCGCAAGCAGGAGCGAGCGCGGCTCGACGCCATGTCGGACGCGGTGAAGCTGACGATGACGGCGTTCATGTCGTCGCAGTCGGAGCGCATGGTGCGGACGGCGTCGCGCGTGCTCGAGACGGCGCGGGCGGTGATCGAGAGCGAGCTCTCGTCGCTCGAAGGGCAGGCATCGGGCGAAATTTCGAACACCCGCGGCACGGTCGATCGGGCGCGCGAGACCTCGTTCCGCGCGGTGGAAGCCTTTGTTTTGCGTCATGATCTGCCGAATACGTCGGTCGGATTACGGCTGCTCGCGGGCGAAGAGAGCTACTCCGGGCAAGCGCTCGTGGCCACGCCGTTCGGCATCGAGGCGGTGTTCGCGCTGGCGATTCCGTCGGCGCACGAGTGGGGCAAGATTCGGCGCGTGGCCGATCTGTCGGCGGGCACCGAAGTGCGCATTCCGCAGGAGTCGGGCTGGCTGTCGAAGCGCGTGGCCGTGGCCGCGGTGAAGCTCGACAAGCTCATGGTCACCGAAGTGGCGCTGGCGTCGGATCGCTCGCTCATCACCTTGCGTAAAGCGCCGCGCTCGGGCTCGGGGTTTCAGCTCGAGGTCACGTCGGACAATCGGCCCAAGGCGACGCTGCGGCGGCTCGGCGAAGACGGAAATCCGACGAACGATCCGATCATCGAGCTCGAGGGCGAAGACGAGATGCACGCGATGCGCTTGTGGAACCGCGTGCTCGATTCGACGCATGATTTGGCGGTGCGGCGGCAGGCGATGACGTCGGCGACGTTCGACGGCAAGCCGCTGCGCGAGATCGACGAGCCGCAGGCGATCTCGAACAAGCTGATCAACGTGCTGGCGCCGGTGGTGCAGGAGATCGCGCGACGATCGGGTGCGCCGGGCGAGCTGGTGCTGCGTCGTGACCTCGGCGAAGGGCGGCGCGAGGAGATTTACATCACCAAGGCCGAGCTGCACGAGAAGGTGATGGCGCTGCCGGCGACGCTGCGGCCGGTGTTCGATCCCTTCGAGCTCTCGGACGGGCCGCGTTCGCCGCGCGCGCCGGCGGCGTCGGAGCCGATCTACATCGACGCCGACGACATCGAGGACGAAGTGACCCGCAATCGCGACGACATGGGTCACCGCCGCTCTTGACACGCTGAGCGACCGCGCGTAACTGACTGAGTAGTCATTTTGGTGCCGCTGCCGGACTAGGCGCGCCAAACGCGGGCTTTGCATGCGGTCGCGCCGACATTTCGGCTGGAGGCGGGGATGATCTCGTTCGGCCTCGAGGACGAGCAGCAGCTCGTTCAGGAGACGGTGCGCAAGTTTGCCGCCGAGGAGCTGCGGCCGCGACTGCGCGAATTCGAGCGCACCGGCGTCGACGCGGCGCTGCGGCGGAAGTTTCACGCGCTGGGCCTCGGGCTCATCGACGTGCCGGAGGCGTATGGCGGGCAGGGCGCGCCGCTGACGACGGCGGTCATCGTGCACGAGGAGCTGGCGTTCGGCGATCCGGGCGCGGCGGTGGCGTTGCTGGCGCCGCATCTGGCGGCGCAGGCGATCATGCTGCTCGGCGACGAGGCGCAGAAGACGCGCTGGCTCGGCCGTTTCGCCGCCAGCGACGGCGCCGAGCGCACGGGCGCGCTGGCGTGGGGCGAACGGCAGGCGCCGATCGAAGGCTTCGGCACGACGGCGACGCGCGTCGACGGCGGCTGGTCGCTCAGCGGCCACAAAGCATTCGTCGTCAACGGCGGCGACGCCGACTTGCACGTCGTGTTCGCGCAGCTCGCCGGCACGCAAGGTTGGGACGGCATCGCCGCGTTCGTCGTCGAGCACGGCACGGCCGGGCTGCGCGCGGGCGACAAGCATGCGCTGCTCGGCTTGGAAGCGGTGCCGACGCGCGAGGTCATCCTCGACCAGTGCGTCGTGCCCGATAGTCATCGGCTGCTCGCGCAGGCGGAGATGATCCCGCGTTGCGAGCGGATGTTCGCGCGCTGGATGCTGTTCACGGCCGCGCGGCAAGTCGGTCTCGCGCGCGCGGCGTACGAATTCGCGCTCGATTACACGCAAGATCGCAAAGCGTTCGGCAAGCAGGTGGCGCACTTCCAAGCGATCGCGTTCACGCTGGCGGAGATGGCGATGGACGTCGACGCCGCGCGCTGGATGGTCTGGCGCGCCGCCAGCGAGCTCGACGAAGGCGGCTGGCCGTCGACGGTCGCGGCCGCGGCGCACGCCAACGAGGCGGCGTGGCGCGTCGCCGATCATGGCGTGCAGCTGCTCGGCGGCGCCGGCTACGTCAAAGATTATCCGGTCGAGAAGTGGCTGCGCGACACGAAGGCGCTGGCGCTGTTCGCGCCGCCGTCGGAAATAGCGGAGCTGGCGTTGGCCGGTCACGAATTGGGCGCGCCGGTCGGCACCGGGTTGCCGTCGACAGCGCTGCAGCCGTTCTTCACGTGAGGATGCGATGATCGACGAGCCGAACGCAGTGAGGCGCGCCGCAGCTCCGAGGCTGTGCCGTGGAGCTTGCTCGCTATGATCGACGAGCCGAACGCAGTGAGGCGCGCCGCAGCTCCGAGGCTGTGCCGTGGAGATTGCTCGTTATGATCGACTTCACGCTCACCAAGCAGCAGCGGCAAGTGAAGGACTTCGCGCATCAGTTCGCCGAATATGTCGTGCGGCCGATCTCGCTGCAGGCCGACCGCGACCACCGCATTCCCGACGACTTCATGCTGAAGCTCGCGGGTATGCGGCAGATGATGAGCCAAGGCGAAGTGCCGTCGGAGTATGGCGGCGAAGGCGAAGGCGTCGGCGGCACGAAGGACCAGCGCGGCAAGACGCAGCGCAATCGCCTGTCGCTCATCGGCGCCGAGGAGCTGGCGTGGGGCGACATCAGCGTCGTGCTGTCGCTGCCGGGGCCGGGATTGGGCGGACCGCCGGTGCAGTTTACGGGCACGAAGGAGCAGCGCGAGCGCTTCTTCGGCGTATTTCAGCAGCCGGGATTGCATTGGGGCGCCTACGGCTTGACCGAGCCCGGCGCCGGCAGCGACGTCGCCGCCATCACGACGCGCTGTCGCAAAGACGGCGCGCACTGGGTCATCGACGGCCGCAAGTGCTACATCACCAACGGCGGGCGCGCCGATTGGGTCGTCATCTTCGCCACCATCGATCCGTCACTCGGTCGCGCCGGGCAGCGCGCGTTCGTCGTCGAGAAGGGCACGCCCGGCTTTTCGGTCGGCAAAATCGAGGACAAGATGGGCATTCGCGCGTCGGAGACGGCGGAGCTGGTGCTCGAAGACTGTCGCGTGCCGGCGGAGAATCTGCTCGGCGGTGACGCCCATTACGAGCGCGGCAAAGAGGGCTTCATGGCGGCGATGAAGACGTTCGATTCGTCGCGGCCGATGGTCGCGGCGCTCGGGCTCGGCATCGCGCGCGCGGCGTACGAGCATGCGCGCGACTTCGTGAAGGCCAATTACATGTTGGCGCGACCGCTGCCGCGTTATGCGCAACTGGCGCAGACATTGGCGACTGACAAGCGACTTATTGAAGCGTCGCGACTGATGTGTTGGCGCGCGGCCTGGATGGCGGACGAAGGTTTGCCCAACGCCAAAGAGGCGTCGATGGCCAAAGCGTACGCGGCCAAAGCGGCGATGAAAGTATGTACGGACGCGGTCCAGATCATGGGCGCGCATGGGCTCGAACAGAGTCAGTTCGTCGAAAAGTGGTATCGCGATATCAAGGTGTTCGACATCTTCGAAGGTACCGGACAGATCCAGCGAATCGTTATCTCGAAGCGAATTTTGCGTGAGTCTCCGACCTTCTAAAAAACGCAGTTTACCGTCGACGATTCAGTCACTTCTGCAAAATTCCAGTGCCCAGGCGATCGTTACTTTTTCCGTCTTGACGCCTTTTTAGGGGCCCTCTAGATTAGCCCGCGAGCATAGGGACTCGCGTTGGAACGCAGATCGCCGCGTCTGGAAGGTCGGGCCGAATCATCGACCTTGTCTTCGTTAGAGCGTCTTCTAACCCTCCAACAAATCATCTAGCAATGCGGGGAAGCGGCCCTATCCGCGACCCCTGGAACAAAGGGAATCGCAATGGAAAAAGGCACCGTGAAGTGGTTCAACGACGCGAAGGGCTTCGGCTTCATCACCCGTGAAGGGGCGCCGGACGTCTTCGTGCACCACACGGCCATCATGATGGATGGCTTCCGCAGCCTCGCCGAAGGCGAAGCCGTCGAGTTCGAAGTCGTGCAGGGCCCCAAGGGCCTTCAGGCTGCGAACGTCCGCAAAGCTGGCTAAGCTTTTAGCCGCTGAGTCGTAAACGCTTCACGTGAAAGGGCTCGGCTTTGCCGGGCCCTTTTACTTTCCGGAGTATTCGTTCGCGCCGTCCTATTCATTTGCACAGTCGTATTCGTCTTCGTCAATCGCGACGGCCAGGTTGCGTGCGCGACATTTTGTCGCGCTGGCCGACGGACGCGATTGTGCGTCTGGTCAATGCGCGAATGCGGTCAATGCGTGAATGCGATCCGTCCGCAAATGCGGTCGATGCGCGAGGTTGGTGCCCGAATGCGGTCGGTGCGTGAACGCGAAATGCGTTAGCGCGCGCCGCGGAGCTGCAGCAGCTGCGCTTCCAGCTCGCGCGAACGAGCCGTCGCGCGAGCCAGCTCCGCGCGCACCTCGTCGAGCGTCAGCTCCAACGCCGTGACCCGACGTTCGAGCTGCGTGCGCGACGTGAGGCTGCGCATGCGTTCGTCGTCGAGATCGGCTTGCAGCGCGTCGATGAGCGATCGCTGCGCATTCGCCGTCGCATTCGTGCTTGCGTCGAGCTTGGTCGGCGTGAGCGATGGGTGTGTATCGGCTGCACGCTGATTCGCCGCGCCGTCGCTCGTTGCCGGCGTCGCAGGCGCTGCGGGCGCGGTCGGCTTTTTCGCGGGCGCGGCAGGCGGCTTCTTCGTCGCCATCAGCGCTTACGCAGCCCTTCGAACGCGATCGACAACAGCTCGCGGACGACATGCGACGGCTCGGGCGGCGACGGCTCGTGCATCAACGCCAACGCCACGCGCTCGACCATGCCGATATGCGCGTAGGCACAAATGAGCGGATCGACGGCGCGGAACATGCCGAGCTCGATGCCGACGCGAATGTTGTCGGCCTCGACGCGCGCCAAATCGCGGTAGAAATCGCGCAGTAGGCGCTCGAGCTCGGGATCGAGGCTCATCGATTCGCGATAGGTCAGCCGCGCCAGCTTGTGATGCTCGATGAATACGCGCACCAGCTCGTGCGCGGCCTGCTCGCAGCGCGCGAAGAAGTCGTGCGGCGTGTTGACCTCGCGCGCGACCGACGCGCCGATGTCCTTGACGTGCTGCAGGAAGCTGCGCACGAGCTCGTAGTAGACCTCGCGCTTCTCGTCGAAGTAGAGATAGAACGTGCCTTTGGCGACGCCGGCGGCGCGCGTGATGTCGTCGACGGTGGCGGCGTGATAGCCCTTGTGGCCGAAGACGTCGCGGGCGGCGGCGACGAGCTGAGCGCGGCGTTCGTCGCGCAGAGCGGCCGACCGCTTGGCGGCGCGCGCCTCGCCGTTGCCGCCGTCGCCGCGGATCTGACTGGTGCCGCGGGGTTCGCCGCTGCCGCGGACTTCGCCGTTGCTGCGGGGTTCGCCGCTGCTGCGAGATTCGCCACTGCCGCGGGGTTCGCCGTTGCTGCGGAGTTCGCCGCTGCCGCGGGGTTCGCCGTTGCTGCGCGCGTCACCGGCGCCGGCGTGCTGGCCGGCGGCGCTCGCCAGCTCGCCCGTCGCCCGGCCTTCGCGGGCGGCGCGCGCGGCGGCGTTGTTGGGACCGGCGCTCTTCGACGCGGCGACGCGCTTGGAGGCGGCGACGATACGACGCGGCATCGCCGGCGAGCATAGCACGGCCGAGCGCGCATTGACCGCCCGGTCAGTGGATGGTAGACGCCCGGGGTGCACCGTCGTCGCGTTCGTCATCACGTCAACCCGCTGCGCTCGCCGTTCCTGTATGCGCCGGTCGAGCCGGTCGCGCTGCCGCCCAATCGCGACGTCGAGGTCGAGCTCGGCTGTGCCGACGCGCGCTTCCTGTTCGAACGCGCGCCACAGCATCCCGACGTGCTCTTCATCGGGCTCGAGATTCGTGAGCCGCTGGTCAAGACGGTCAACGAAATGGCCGACGAGCAGCATCTGCCGAACCTGCGCGCGGTCTTCTGCAACATCAACGTGCACTTGCCGGCGCTGTTTCCCGATCGCTCGATCGCCCGCATGTACGTGAACTTTCCCGACCCGTGGTTCAAGCAGCGGCACAAGAAGCGGCGGCTCATGACCGAAGAGCTCGTCGAAGTCCTGCACGCCAAGCTGCGTCCCGACGGCGAGCTGTTCTTCCAGAGCGACGTCTTCGATCTGGCGCTCGATGCGATGGAGGTGTTGGAGTCGGCGCCGTCGCTGCTCGCCAACACGCTCGGGCCGTGGTCGTTCGTGCGCGATAATCGTTACGGCGCGCGGTCGTTGCGCGAGGTCCGCTGCGAGGAGCGCGACATGCGCATCTGGCGCATGTGCTACCGTCGCTTGGGTGCGTAGCGCGATCGTCCTCATCGTAGCTGGCGTGGTCAGCGTCGTCGCAGCTTCGGCGTCCGCCTACGAGCAGCGGGTGCATGCGGAGTTGTCGGCGCGCGGCTATCACGGCGCGGCGAAAGTAGCGCGCGCCGACGACGTCGCCGCCGTGCGCAGCTTGCGCGAACGAATCTGGCGCGCCGGCGCCGACGCGAAAGATCCCGACGTAAAACGCCGCTTCTTGGCGCGCTGGCCGACGCTCGCCAGCTTCGACAGCTGGGCCTTCAAGCAGCTGTTCGCGCTCAATCCCGACAAGCCCGTCGCCGGCTTCGATGAGAACGTCGGCTTGCCGGCGGGCGAAGTCGGCAGCGCCATTTACGCGCAGGCGTCGCGACTTCCCGACGACGACGGGCGCAACCGCGAGCGCTTCCGTCACGATGCCGCGCGCGTGGTCTTGCACGATCCGTGGAATCAGCCGCTGCCCGACGATCCGGCGACGCTGGAGATGGGCAGCCTGACCGGCCTGTCGAGCCAAGCGCACGCGCACTATGGATTGCCGGCGCTGCCCTTCTCCGACGATCCGGCCGTCTTGAAGGACGATCCGCGCCGCTTCGCCATCCCGCGTAACGTGCACACGTTCGGCGCCGATTTCGCCGAGAGCTACACGGCGCTGGCGATCTTGGCCGCGCGACTGCCCGGTGGCGAGCGCTTGGCACTGACGCACGCCGGCGCCGCCGCGCACCATCTCGAAGACGTGGCCAACCAGATCCACACCGTCCAAGTCGGCATCTATGACTTTTTCGTCGACGCCAAGATCGAATCGATCAAGGAGGAGCTGCGCTCGGTCGGCGGCTGGCTGCGTCCGCGTCCCAGCTTCGTCTCGATCGGCATCGACATCATCAGCAATCATCACGTCCTCGCCGAAGGGCTGTATGCCAAGCATCTGCTCGCGCCGAACGATCCCGTGGCGGCCGAGACTGCAGCCGCGCCCGCCGACGACAAGCTCGCCGCCGCCTATGCCGCGATGGCGCCCGGCTGCGCGCCCAACTTCGGCTACACACTGGCGACGACGCTGATCGAACGCTCGAGCTACGAAGGCCCCGAGGTCTATCGCGCCATTCGCGCCGTCGCGCAGCGGCGCTGGTCGCGCGCCGGACAGCACTTCGGCGAAACCGATGATCCCGACGCCGCGCTAAAGCCGCAAGCCGACCTGCACGCGTTCTATCGGCTCGAAGCCGCCGGCGCGCGCCGCGCGTTGCAGACGCTCGACGCGTGGTGGGCGCACTTCGGCGCCTGCAGCACGCTCGATGCCGCCGGCGAAGCGCGGCTGGCCGAGACGCTCGTGCGCCAACGGCTCGACTCGCTCGACGCGGCCGAAGCGCGCGCCGCCGAGTGGAAGCCGCCGGCGCCGTCGCGCGCCGTGCGCAACAACTATGTCCCGCTCGGCTATGGCATCGCGCTCGCGCTCATCGCCCTCCTCGTCTATCGCATCCGTCGTAAACGCAGCCGTTCGTAAGCGCTGCGGCCGCTGACGCTCGTTCGTCGTCCGCGACTCAGCCGCGAGCCGCGAGCGGAGGGCCCGATCCGTCGCTGCGAATCGGGCCCTCGCCGCGCGTGTCGTTAACGATGCATCTTCACCTCTTGCGTCAACGTCGTCGGGCCGGCGAGCGTCAAATACGGCCGCAGACGACCGAACGTCTTCTTGCCGATGCCTTTGACCTTCGTCAGCTCGTCGACGCGATGGAACGGATGCGTCCGCCGATGCTCGACGATCGCCTTGGCCTTCGACGGGCCGACGCCGGGCAGAAAGCCGAGCTCATCCTCGGTCGCCGAGTTGAGGTTGACCACGCCTTCGGCGGCCGGCTTGGGCGCGGCCGCGGCCGTCGCGGCGGGCGCCGGCTGCGCGTGCGACATATCGGCGTGCGCCGTCGCCGTCGCCGTCATGACACCGACGAGCAGCGCCGCCATTCCCAGCGCGCGGATCACTGGATCCCTCCGACGTCGAAGGAGGGCATGGCGCCGTTGCCGCGCTCCGCTTGCGGACGCGAATACTTGCCGTCGTCCTCGCGGATCTGCAGCTTGCGATCGAACGGGATGACGTCGAGATAGATGTTCCACGACGAATCCGCGTTCAAGTGCGCGATGCCGATCTTCATCCAATAGGGCTTGCGGCCCGGGCGCTCCAAGATCGTGTACACGGTCTTGCTCTTCTTCTCGTTCTGCTCGTCCATGGTCTTCTCCTCCGCTCGTTCATGCGAACGGCGACGGGCGGCAAAGCAACGCGCGTGCCGCCGGCAAATGTGCGATTTCCCGTCGGCGGCGCACGTTTCCGGTCCGGCAGGCGGACAAGATCCGGCAACCGGATCCGTTAGCTCTTCTGGCGCTCTCGATGTAGACCCAAGGGATGCGCGCGCAGCGACTGCTCGGCCCACTGGCGATTTCGGCCGGCGCGCATGGGCTCGTGCTGCTGCTCTCGATCTATGGACCGCGCATCACGTGGCCGGCGCCGCCCATTCCGATCGAAATCGTGCGGCCGGCGCATCGTGCGACGGAGCGGCAAGGCCCGGTCGAGCGGCGCGGCGATCCGAAGACGCCGCCGTCGCCGCCGAAGAAGGTCGCGCACGGCGCCGGGCCGCATCCGACGCCGCCCAAGTCGCTGCCACCGCCGGAGACGACGAATCTGGCGCCGTTCGCGCCCGAGGACGCGCACGTCGTCGTGCTGTTGCGCATGGACAAGCTGCGCGCGTCGCCGCATCGCGCCGGCGTCGAGGCGCTCCTGGGCGCGCTGCCCGACTGGACGACGCTCGTCGCCGGCTCGGGCGTCTCGCCGATCGACGACTTCGACGCGCTGCTCATCGCGACCGCCAATCCGCGCGACGTGACGGCGACGTTCTTGGCCGCGCGTCACGCCGATACGCCGAAGGTGCGCGCGCTCGCCGGACGCTCGCTTCCCGACGGCGACCCGCGCGTCTTTCGCGTGCTCGCGCCGGGCCTGACGATCCTGGCGCCGCCGCAAGCGCTCGACGGTGACATGGGCGCGGCGACGCATGGTCAGTGGCTCAAGCAGCTCGACACGTTCGATCAAGTGGCGCGCGCGCCGGGCGGGCCGGCGGTGCTGGTGACGCTCTCGGATGTGCCGTCGCTGCTGCACTTTGGCGGCGGGCTGCCGACGCCGCTGGCGATCGCGCTGGCGACGACGGCCGAGGCGTCGCCGTCGCTGCGCGTGCGCGTCGCGTTCGCCAATGACGGCGACGCGTCGGCGTTCGCGGCGCAGTGGCCGCAGATTCTCGCGCGCTACAAGGCGATGACGGGCCTGCTCGGGCTGTCGTCGGCGCTCGATGGCATCACGATCGCGACCCATGCCGCGGAAGTGGAGCTGGCGGGGCATATTCCCGAGGCGCAGTTGAAGCTGGCGATCAACTGGATCGTGCCGCTCTTGCCGCATCCGCCGCCGCCGCTCGACGAGAAGCCGGCGCCGCAGTAACCTGGCCGCGTGCTCGAGCCGGCGACGATTGAGGCGATTACGTTCGACTGCTACGGGACGCTGATCGATTGGGAGCAGGGGCTGCGCAACTACGTGACGCCCATCCTCGCGCAGTCGAAGCAGCGCGACGTGACGCCCCAAAAATGGGTGGCGCGCTGGGAGCGAATTCAGTTCGACATGCTGACGCCCTATCGTCCATACGCCGAGATTCTCGCGCGCAGCTACGACGCGACGATGCAGCACTTCGGCATGGAGGCGTTCGTCGACGCGGGCGCGGGGCTGGCGCGTTCGGTGAGCGATTGGCCGCCGTTTGCCGACTCGAAGGCGGCGTTACGGCGGCTGGCCAAGCGGCATCGACTGGCGATCGTCTCCAACATCGATCGCGCGCTGCTCGCCGATTCCGTCGGGCGGCTGCAGGCGCCGTTCAGCGCGCTGGTGACGGCCGAGGACGCGCGCGCCTACAAGCCCGATCCGCGGCCGCTGGAAATGGCGATCGAACGGCTGGGGATTGCCCCCGAGCGTATCTTGCACGCGGCGTTCGGCTGGAAATACGACCTCGGGCCGGCGCGCGCGCTCGGCATGCGCACCTGCTTCGTCAACCGCTCGGCCACGCCCGTAGGTGCGCCGTGCGACGTCGAGGTCGCGTCGCTGGAAGCGCTCGCCGATCTATTGCCGTAGCGACATCGCAGAGCGCGTCAGCGTCCACGTAACGGTCGACGAAGCTGGCCCCGCGCTTGCGATGTCTTCCGGCCGGAGGTCGAGCATGCGCCTTTCGGTCTGGTTGGTTCCATTGTTGGCTGCCGGTGGAATCGGATGCTCCTCGGCGAGCACGTCCGGTTCTTCTGCGGGCGGCGGCGCGGTCGGTGACAACGGTAATGCGACCGTCGGCGGCGGCGGGGGTGGTGGCGCGGTCGCGAACGGTGCCGGCGGCAGCGGCAGCGGCGGCGGCAGCGGCACGACCACCCCCGGCGATGGCGGTGTCGGCAACATCGGCGCCGGCCCGTGGCCGACCGACGACCTCACGATCTACGGCGCCGCCAACGGCCTGACCGAAGCGCTCGTCGACGCCAACCCCGACGAAGGCCAGAACATCTGGGCCGCGGCCAACGACACGCTCTACGTCATGGCGCCGGGCGCGACGACGTTCTCGCGCTTCACCGCCGCCGACGGCTTGCACATCGGGCCCTTCACCGATCCCTACGGAAACCCGGCGATGACGTACATCACCGCGCTCGCCGCCGGCAAACCGGGCCAGGTCTACGTCGGTTATTACGGCTACGAGACGCTCGGCGATCCGTTCACCGATCCCGAGAACCTCAAGGAGCTCGGCAACGGCGACGACGTCAAATTGAACGGCAGCGCGCTCGCCATCACGCGCCTGCTCTTCCGCTGTGACGCCGAGCAGGCAGCGGGCTGCTGGGAGAATCGCTCGCCGCGCCGAATCATCTATCAGCACAACGGCGTCGCTGCCGGCCACTCGTTCTGGGGCTTCAACCACGGCGTCACGCACATTCTCGGCGACCAATTCGGCGACCACGTGCATCCCGAGGTCTGGTATCAGCCGTCATCGGGCACCGAAGGCGTCGAGAAGATCGGCGAGTTCTACGGCGTCGCCGTCGACGGCAGCGGCAACCTGTGGATGGCCGGTCGCTACGCCGTCGGCCTGCAGCCGTGGAACCCGATCCCGGGTCACGTGCTGACGATGGACGGCGAGAACGACTATTGGGTCTCGGGCTCGTTCATGTTCGCGTTCACGACCGACACGCTCGATCACGGGCTCGGCTACCAAAATGGACCGACGTACGAGCCGGCCGGCTATCAGGAGAACAATCGCGGCGCCGCCGTCACGCCCGACGGCCGCTTGTGGCTGGCGCGCCTGAATCAGAGCGGCAGCTTGGGCGGCCTCGTCAGCTGGGATCCGAAGACGACCAACTACACGACCATCCAGTATTATCCGCAGGTGCCGGTCGATCTCATCGACGTGCAGGCCGATGTCGATGGCACCTTGTGGATCGTGCAGCAATCGGGCGGGACGCTCTTGCGCTTCGATCCGGCGACCGGCCTCGTCACGACGTTCGCAGGTGTCAGCGGCGTCACACGCATTTCCATCGACTCGACGGTGACGCCGCGCGCCATTTATGCGTCGATGGCGACTGGCCTCGCGGTAATTCGTGCTAAATAACCAACCGATTGGCCGCTTCGAGCGTCCAATGATTAGGATTGTTTGGTGCGGCTTCCGGTTCCCGTCGTTCTCTTCCGC
>CAWAWS010000039.1:0-787849 GCA_963785725.1 uncultured delta proteobacterium
GGCGAGCAGACGATGCGCGAACCGGTGTTGGACGTGGTCGGATCGAAGACGGTGGTGCTCGTCGGAACGAACCATTCTGGGGCTGCTGCGATTCTTTTTGCGGCCACGCACCCGTCACGCACGTCGGGGTTGCTTCTGTGCAATAGCCAAGCTGGTTCTGCGGCGACACTCGACGACCCAGGCGCAATGTCGAAGAAGGACGTGACGGCGCTGACCGAGTTCATCGTTGGCGGCTGGGGGAGGCCGAGCCTCGCTGAGTACCTTTTACCCGACGTTGCGAAGCGAGATCCATCCTTCGGTCCCCTGGCTATCCAGGATGCAGCGTTTGGGTATGACACCCACGATGGCGGCTCGGGAGTTCTCCCAACCCACGGACGTGCGCAATGCACTGTCGTCGGTGCGAGTACCAACCCTCGTGCTTCATAACGAGGAGTTCGAGGCCATTCCGGTCGAATATGGGCGTTACCTTGCGGAGCACATTGCAGGAGCACGCTTCGTGAGCCTCCCGGGGAGAGACTCGTGGCCTTTCGTTCAGCCTGGTGGTGAAGAGTGTCTGTGTCAGATTGATAGTTTCCTCAGCAGCCTCACCACTGCGGTGGTCTCAAACCGGGCGCTCGCCGCCATCTTGTTCACCGACATCGTTGGATCGACGGAACGGGCGTCGGCGCTCGGCGACCTCGAGTGGCGGAACCTCCAAGAGATCCTGCCACCAACGCCCTCGCCAGAACCCTTGTTGGCCAATACCAGGGACGAATCGTGAAGACGACCGGCGATGGGGTCTTGGCCACCTTCGACGGTCCTGGACGAGCCATCCGCTGCGTGGAGGCCCTCGGCGATGCTCCTCAAGCCGTTGGGCTTGGAGATCTGCGCCGGTCTTCACACCGGAGAGGTTGAGATCCGAGAAGCAGACATCGCTGGGACCGGCGTCCACATCGCGGCGTGTGTCCTTGCCTCGGCCTCACCTGGTGAGGCGTGGGTCTCGGCTGCAGTCCCGATGCTCGTTGCCGGATCAGGGTTCGAGTCCATGACCGAGGCGAACACCACCTCAAAGGCGTTCAGGGGCCATGGCGGCTGTTCTCGGTTCGAGGCTCACCGAATGGAATCGCTCAGCTCTGCATCGAGGTGAAATCCGGCCAACCGTAACCCTCAGGCGCCAGTTAGAGGTGTCCCAGACCGCCGGGTATGTGCGACGCTCTTGCCCGCCTACGCAGAGGTCGGCCGCCGAACGATGTTGAACGCGTCCCCCTCTGGATCGGTCATGACAACCCACTGGTGACCGAATCCCTCGATGACCTCGTCGCTCCGGAGCGGCTCGCTCCCGCAGTCCCTGCAGGCGAGCGACTTCATATTCCCAGTCCGCCATGCGAAGATCCAGATGCATCCTGTTCTTCCCGGCCGGTGGCTCAGACACCTTCTGTAGGACGAGAAGGGGTTCAGAGTCGTTCGTTGGCACCAGAGGCCAGAACTCGCCGAATCCTCCTGGGCTGGAGTAGCCAAGCGCTTGTGTCCAAACGCCGCCAGCCTTTCCGGCTCTTGGCAGTCGAGGGGTGATCGTTATGCGGGGCTCCATGGTCACTCCGTTTTCTTCAGACCTGTGTCCTACACCAAAGCCTCACCGAGCGCCTCTGCCCCCGAGCACCGGGTCGGTGACGCTTATCGCTATCCGATTCCTTTGCTCCCTCAATCTGGAAATGCTGCCCCGAGCGACCTTCAACAAGGGTGGCAGAGTCTTGCGACCCTAGGCCAGACTGTTCGCGTCATGGAGATTCCCGAACCAAAGTTGTGGCGGTAGGCGACTCCGACGTGGCCACACCTACTGGCACCGTGACCTTCCTCTTCACGGATATCGAGGGTTCGACGCGCCCTTGGGAGGACCGACCTGACGACATGCCTGCCCTGGTTGCAGAGCATGATGCTCGGCTCCGGTCGGCGATCGAGAACAACGGTGGGTATGTGTTCGCGACCGGTGGCGATGGTTTCGCTGCGGCATTCGGACGCGCCGCCGATGCAGTAGCTGCCGCCGAGCGAGCCCAAGCCGCAATCAAGGATCTGCCCGACATCAGGGTGAGGATGGGACTCAACACCGGCGAGGTGCAAGAACGGGGTGGCGACTATTTCGGTCCCGCGGTGAACCGGACGGCCCGGCTGATGGCCGTCGCCCATGGTGGGCAGGTCCTGTTGGCAGCGGTCACAGCTGAACTCGTGCCTGGTTTGGCCTTACGGAACCTCGGTGAACATCGGCTACGCGACCTGGGCTCTCCAATGGTGGTGTTGCAGCTCGGAGCGGAGGAGTTCCCGCCGCTACGTACCCTTGACGAGCTCCCGGGAAATTTGCCACATCAGCTGACCAGTTTCGTGGGCCGTGACGCGGAGGTGGGAACGATTGCAGAGCGGTTGGGCGAAAACCGGTTGGTGACGCTGACCGGTGTTGGTGGGGTCGGTAAGACAAGGTTGGCGTTGCAGGTGGCAGCAGAGGTCGTTCTGCAGTTCCCTGATGGAGCATGGTTGTGCGAGCTGGCTTCCGCGGATGACGCCGAGAGTCTTATTGAGGTGATTGCGGCCTCGCTCGATGTTCCGACCCGGCCGGGTAGGACTCGTCGAGACCGTGGTCGAGTTCTTGCGGGGGAGACACTTGCTCTTGGTGCTCGACAACTGCGAACACCTGCTCGACCCGGCGGCAGAGCTCGCAGATTCGCGCTGCGGCATTGCCCATTGGTGAGCATTCTTGCCACCAGTCGCGAAGCGCTGGCCATCGACGGCGAACACGTCCATGGCATGCGGGCGATCGGCGACGAGGATGCCCTGCGGCTTTTTCTGGACCGGGCCCGGGCAGTGCGGGACTTCGAGGTCGACGACGTATCTCGTGCTGCGATTACGGAAATCTGCCAGCGACTCGACGACATCCCGTTGGCGATCGAACTGGCTGCAGCCCGGGTGGTGTCGATGCAACCGACCGAGATCGCGGCGCGCCTCAATGAACGATTTCGGCTGTTGAGCGGTGGCCGCCGTCATGGCGTGGAGCGCCACCAGACGTTGCGGGCCACCGTCGAATGGTCGTACGCGATGCTCGAGGAGTCCGAGCGAGTGGTCTTCGACCACCTCGGCGTCTTTCCCGGATCGTTTACCAGCGAGGCCGCCGTGAGCGTCGTGGGTGGCAACGATGTGGATGAGTGGGACGTAATCGACGCCAGATGAGCTTGACGCGCAAGTCGATGCTCGGCGCGGAGGCCGACGAGTCTGGCGTCACGCGGTATTCGGTATTGGAGACACTGCGCCAATACGGCCGAGAGCAACTGCACGCCCATGGTCAGATCGAAGCGGCGCGGCGGGCACACGCCGCCTACTACGCAGAACTTGCCGAGCGACTGGGGGACGAGCTCATCACCGACTGTGAGATCCTGGCACGACGTTCCACGCTTGCCGAACTCGATAATTTCCGTACCGCTGTCGCCTGGTCCCTCGATGCCGAGGTCTACACCGACACGCTCCTCGCGATCCGCATCGTGGCGGGGCTAGCCCTGTTGGCGAATACAGCCAAGTCGTCGGGTCTCGGCTCTTGGGCCGAACGGTCCGTCGTGCGGCTCGACGGTGTCGAGCTGGGGCTGCGAGCCGCTGTGCTTGGCGCGGCGGCGGCCAACGCCTGGCAACGGGGCGACATGGAGTTGGCGTCCCGATACGCCAGCCTCGCCGTTGCCGATGGGATCCCGTCCAGCTGCCCGAGATCTGCGATGGCTCAGACTGCCGCGTCACCGGCGTTGACGACCATCGACCTGCAGGAAAGTATCCCGCTCTTACGCCAGGCGGTCCGGGAACTCCAACCGTTTGGCGATGTCTGGGGTGTGCTCAATCTCGAGCTCGTTGCCGTAATCCTCCTGGCCGTCCTCGGAGACTTCGGCACTGCCCAAACGGAGATTGAACCACATGTCCCCCGCGCCCGCGAACTGGGCAATCCCACGAACCTGGTCATTGCCTTGTACGCATTCGCGTGTGCGTGGCGGCTGGACAATCCAACTGCCGCGCTCGTCGCACTGGAGGAGAGCTTTTCGCTAACGGGTGGTGGCGCAAGTGACGTCGTGCTCGAGAGCGCCCATATGCTGCTCGGCCAAATCCGACTCGCGCTAGGCGACGTTCGAGGTGCCCTCGACGCCTTCCGATCAGCGTTTGAAGTTGCGGATCGATTCGGGAACCGCACCGTGGTACTCGGCGCCTTCTGGACGGCAATTCAAGCTCTAAGTGCCTGCGAGGCATACGGCCCCGCTGCCGTCTGTATCGGAATTGCCGAGAAGAGCCACTTTGTTCTCTTCAACCCTTGGACGCAATCGCCGGACGCTGACCACCACGCCCGAGCGTGTGAGGCAACTCCGCCGCGCTGGGGGACGACCGCTACAACCAGCTCGTCAGCCAGGGTGCCGCAATGTCTTATGACGACGCGATCATCTGGGTCCGAACTGTTCTCGCGGCCGACGACGGCGGGCTTACATAACATTCCACCTGGACGCATCGTGTGTCACGTGCCCCACCGGAACTGTTCAGACTGCGTCCCCTATCAGCGGCCTGGGGGCGCCGGGAGGGTTCGCCCGGGCAGGTTTCGTAGTACGATTGATAAGTGGATGAACTGCCATCTGCCTTCCGCCACGGGGTCTCGAGCGAGGACATTCAGCACGCCCTTCGAAACGCACTCGTGGTCGAGCAGGTCGCTGAAGATCCGGACAGGTACCTCGTGGTGGGACCTGACAAAGCTGCTCGGCTTCTTGAGCTGATTGTTATGGACAGACCAGCTGGTCCCGCAGTGATCCACGCCATGGGCATGCGACCGCAATATCGGTCGCTCCTTGAAGGAGGATTGTGACGAAGAAGACCAACGGCAAGCTGAAGGACGGCACTCCGATTAGCGACGAGATGATCGAGGCTATGGCCGATGAGGCCGAACGTGGGTACGACGTCGATTCCTTCAAAGAGAGAAACCGAGGCGGTCGACCACGCTTGGGTTCTGCGGTCGCATCAGTCGAATCGGTCCGCCTAGATCCTGAATTGAAGCGCGACCTCCTGCTGCGAGCTTCAGATGAGGGTGTGAGTCTCTCGGAACTCATTCGCAAGGCGTTGCGGCAATACGTTGCAGCGTCATAGCTAGGTCATTTCCTGCTTCCATAAGTTCGTGGCGAGGAACTCCCGAGGGTGATCACGGCCTGAGGTAAAGCAGGTCGAAACGACTCATGATGGTGTTGGCAGACGACCGTGGTTCCGGCGTCGGGGACTTCACGCTTCTGATCTCCGTCGGTTGCCCCTCGGATGGTGACCATCGGGGTAGATGGAGCAGCCCACGGCCACCACAAGCGGAATCCGGGATCGTCAAACTCTCCCCAGTCGTAGAGCGCACTTGCGTCACCGAGCGGCACGACTCAGGCAGATCGGCGGTGGTCAGCCTTCTCTGCGACCGATCGCCGGCGGTCCTCAATCATCTCGAGCATCGCTGCATCGTTCCGGATCTGCTCGGCACGCTCGTCAGTCTGCTGGTACCAGCCGGCAATCACCCGCATCACTCCGTCGTGATCTCCGGCCAGCCAAGCGTCCGTGGGCGTTCGACCTCCGAGCACTTCATGCAGCCTGGTGTTCCACCATTCGTCCGACGCGCCCGACGAGGTCGCAATCCGGTGCACGAGTTCGTCGATCGCAGCTTGGCGGCGGGCCTGCTCGATCTGATTCAGCGGCGACGAACTCACGAAATCAGGGTACCGGGAGGATGCTTCCGGAGGGCGGACAAACCACCGGAGAATCGATCTCGATTATCAGGGTCTCAAAAGGTCGGGAGCGTTGTCTCAGGTCGCCATCCCCGCGCTATCCCCGCGCGGCACCGAAGAACAGGGGATGACAGGGGATGCCAACGGCGACCAAGAAAAATGGCCCAACCAGGAGATTTACCGAAACTCGCCGATCAGCGACTATTTCACAATTCCACCCAAAGGCGACTGGGGGTCAAGAGGTCCCGGGTTCAAATCCCGGCAGCCCGACTCGAAAAGTGCAGGTCAGAGGCATGCTTCTCGGCCTGAGTCAGGAATCCAGAGGTTCCCTCGCCCTAGTCGCCACTCAGTACGGCCGATGCGACTGTGAAATTCCGGTTCATGCTTGACGGCGTGGATCCGGCACCTGCTTGACACTTTCCGGCGCGGTTCCGGTACCTGGGCGACACTGACTCCGGTACCTGCTTGACACTTCGTGCCTGAGAGGTCCACCACGTGGCCGTTGCCACCTTCTTCGCTGTTGACGCAGTCGTCGACAGATCCGAGGGAGGCCGATCGTGCTGGTGGAGCTCAAAGCTGTGGAACAGCGCTATCGAGCGGTGATCGACGTCCTCGACGGGATGTCCGTGACCGAAGTGGCCCAACGCAACGGGGTGAGCCGCCAGAGCGTGCACACGTGGCTGCGGCGCTATGCCAACGGAGGCATGGCCGCTCTGGCCGACAAGAGCTCGAGACCCGAGAGCTGTCCGCACCAGATGGCTCCGCTCACCGAGGCCCGGGTGATCTCGCTGCGTCGCGAACACCCGAGATGGGGACCAAGGTCCATCCGCACCCGGCTCGCTAACGAGGGATTCGCGCCGGTGCCGGGACTCTCGTCGATCTATCGAACCCTCGTGCGTCATCACCTGCTCGAGCCGACGCAACGCAAGCGCACACGCTCGGACTACAAGCGCTGGGAGCGCAGCCGGTCCATGGAGCTGTGGCAGATGGACGTCGTCGGTCGCTTCCATCTCGCCGACGGCACTGAGGTCAAGGTCGTCACCGGCGTCGACGATCACTCACGGTTCTGCGTCTGCGCCCGCGTGGTGGCCCGGGCGACGGCCCGGCCGGTGTGCGAAGCGCTCCAGTGGGCACTGCGCACCCATGGCGTGCCCGACCAGATCCTCACCGACAATGGCAAGGTCTTCACCGCCCGCTTCGGCCAAGGGCCCGGACCGGTCCTCTTCGACCGGATCTGTGCCAACAACGGCATCCGCCATCTGCTCACCGCTCCGTATTCGCCCACCACGACGGGCAAGGTCGAGCGTTTCCACCGGACCATCAGAAGCGACTTCTTGGTCGACCACGATTGGGTGCACGCGACCATCGAGGCGCTCCAAAGAGCGCTTGATGAATGGGTAGCCGAATACAACACGGAGCGTCCGCACCAGTCGCTGGGCGATCGTCCACCAGCTGAGCGCTTCGCCCTTGCCGCCTCACAGCGGCCGGCCGACCTCGAGCTGCCCGAGGTCATCGAGGAGGTTCCTCTGAGTGAACGGCCACCCGGGGTGAACCGCTGGGTCGACCAGCGTGGCTCGATCACCCTCGGACGCTTTCGCTATCGGGTGGGCGCAACCTTCGCCGGGGAGTCCGTCGAGGTCGTCGTGCGCTCTGGCCTCGTCGAGATCCTCCACGCCGGTGTCCTTGTGGCCACCCACGCCGAGCGCCGCCGAGCCGACAAAGGATCGGCACCCCAACGTGCCCCACGCTCTGGACGATCCCGTCCGCCCACCTCGGGGATGACCGTCACCCGCCGGGTGGACCAAGGCGGGTCAGTTTCCTTCGCCGGAGCCGGCTATCGGGTCGGGCGGAGCTGGGCCCGTCAGCTCGTCGACGTGGCCATCGTGGCCGGCTCGGTCCAGATCTCAGCCAAGGGCAAGGTGATCAGGGTCCACGCCATCCGCCACGACCGCTCCAAGGAGCACGGCGCCTTCGCCACGCCTCAGGGCCGGCCCCGTAAGGCCAAGGTGGCCTGAGGGTTTGGGTGTCAAGGAGGTGCCGGAGTCACTCCGTCAAGCGGGTACCGGGTCTTGACAACGGCCGATGCGACTCTGCGGATGCGTTCGGGATCGGCGATGACGTCGAGCTCGACGATTTCGTCCTTGACGACGGTGAAGGCCATCACACCGTGCGGCTGGCCGTTGAGAGTGATGACGACGCCCGCGGCGCCGTTGATCAACGCAGGAAGGAGCACCGCCGCCGGATTGGCACCGAGGCGCGCTTGTCGAGCGACAGCCGCTGCGCCACGGACGATCGTGGACGCATGCGGCCGGCTGGGACCGAAATCGGCTCGCAGGACGACGTTGGGGTGGAGTACGGCGATCAGTGCGTCGAAGTCACCATTGCGGGCCGCCAAGAAGAAAGCGTCGACCACCGTGCGTTGACGCGCAAGGTCGGAATCAGGGGTTTCGGCCCCTTTGACCCGGCGCCGTGCCCTGCTCGCGAGCTGCCTGGCCGCAGCCGGGGATCGACCGACCATCGGGGCGATCTCCTCATATGGCAGGTCGAACATGTCATGGAGAACGAAGGCCAGGCGCTCAGCGGGAACGAGAGAATCGAGTACGACGAGGAGAGCGAGTCCGACCGAGTCGGCAAGCAGCGCCTCGTCCTCTGGCCCGAGTTCTCCCACGGGGCTGATAACCGGATCCGGGAGATGCACCTCAAGGGAATCCTCGCGCCGGACATTGCGCGTTCGGAGCATGTTCAGACAGACGCGGGCGACGATGGTCGTCAACCATCCACCGAAGTTGTCGATGTCGTTCGTTTCGGCTCGGCTCGCTCGCACCCAGGCATCCTGGACAGCGTCGTCGGCCTCGTTGAGCGAGCCCAGCATCCGGTAGGCAACAGCTCGAAGCTGTGTCCTCTGCTCCTCGAATCGCTTTGCCAGCTCGTCGTTCTCCTCCATCACGCACATCCTCGCCGAACACCGCGGCTACCCAGGGCGATCCCCGATGTGACAACGGGGGGTGGGTCCTCGACAGTCAGCCCCACTGGCCGGGCGTGTAGTCACCGGCGGGCTGACGGGTGACGACATTGAGGCGGTTGTACAGATTGATGAGGGCAATGAGACACACCAGTGCTCCGAGCTGGTCCTCGTCGAAGTGCTTGGATGCGTTGGCCCAGGCTTCGTCATAGACGTCGCCACCGTCGGCGACCCTGGTTCCCTGCTCGGTGAGCTCGAGCGCAGCCCGTTCGGCTTCGGTGAAGACGGTCGCCTCTCGCCATGCCGCGATCAGGTTGATTCGCACTGAGCTCTCGCCGCGGTGCTCGGCATCCTTGGTGTGCATGTCCAAGCAGACGCCGCACCCGTTGACCTGGCTGGCCCGGATCTTGACCAGTTCTTGGGTCGTGGTCGGCAAGGTCGAACCGGTGATCACCGCGCCTGCGGCATTGATGTGCTTGGTGAATTTTCCGGCAAGCTCATTGCGGTAAAAGTCGAGTCGAGCGTCCATTTCGGTCTCCTTAGATGTTGGGCTCCCGGGACTATGACCCCGTGGGCCAACGAAATGTGACAGAGCGGGCGGATCGCCTTAGGGCCGGGATCGCAGCACGGCGACCTCAGGCATTTCCTCGGGCGGGCCGAAGCCGTGTGCAGCCAGCCAGCGGACGCTCGACAGGCATCGCAACGACTGCCAGGCGCGGATGAGGTCGCGGTCGACTGCCGTGCCGTAGCCGGCGACGACGTCGTCGAGGTGCTCCTCGTGTCCGAGCGTGAGGGTGGCGAGGTCGAAGAGCGCGTCGCCCTGGGACGCCTCGGACCAGTCGACAACGCCAATGACCTCATCGCCGGCGACAAAGACGTGGTCGACCTGCAGATCGCCGTGGATGAAGACAGGTGTCCAGGGCCGCAGCGCGGTTTCGGCGAGCCGGCGGTTGCGTGTGACCACGTCGGCCGGGAGGACCTCGTTGGCAACGAGCCACTCACACTCACCGGCGAGGCGCGATGCGCAGCTCGTCGAGACTCCGACCGGGCCATGGCGGCAGCGGCGCGTCGTGCAGCATCCGGACCGCGGCACCGGCCGCGGCCCATGCTGCCGACGACGCGGTGGAGGGCTCACCGAGGCGACCGAGTGCCGTCCCCTGAAGCGCTGCGAGAGCGAGTACGGGCGGCTTCCGCCACAGGATCTCGGGAGTCGGGACCGGCGCCATCGCCATCGCCTCGACCTCAATCTCGGTCCGGGTCTGATCAGCGTCGATCTTCAGGAACTCGTCACCGACGCGCAGGGTCGCACGCTCGCTATGAGCGACAACGACCTCTACCTCCTCCATGTCGGCCATCATCGCAGGGCTGACCACCGGCCACCCGGGTTCCGCTCCGTAAAGTTGCAGGCCAGAGGCCCGGGAGGTTGCTCCGAGCCGAACTGTGTCGTTTCCCGCGTCAGGTCAGGGGAGATAACCCGGTAAGTTCCCACCCCCGGGTCACGTACAACCGTTCCACGTCAGTCACGAGTCGTGGCGGGACGTGGCCCGGACTTGATCTCCGATCACCACCGCGAATGCGTCGCCAAGGGCCCGATCTAGCCTTGCGGGTATGCGGGCACCTCGATTCCCCGGCTGGGCGGACATCGCCGGGTCGGTCCTCGCTGGTCCTTGCCGTCTCGATCCCCACAATGGTGATCGAAGAGGACTGGCACGGTCGGCCGATGATCGACCAGGGGACCCACCTCTGGATTCTCGCCGCCTGTCTCGTGGCCGGAGCCTTCTTTGCCGGGGGAGCGATCGTGGCCTTTCGCCGGCCGTCAGCTCCGACCAGGTACGCCGCCGCCACCGGGGTCCTGGCGGTGGCGATCCTCCTGAGCGGCGCCCTCTACCGAAGATTCTGGGTCGTCCATGAGGTCATTCCCACCCCCGTGCAGTGCCTCTGGTTCGCCGGCGTCGTCGCGGCCGTCGTGCTGAGCCTGGCGGGATCACTTCTGGGAAGACACCTCACTCGCTCACAGGCGTGATCAAAGGGTGTCAGAAGCTGCGCGCTGAACCCTGACGTCGCAGTTCGGATCTCCTGGGACAAGGCCCCGATCGACAGTTCCGATCGACGCGGCCTCCGTTCGCACAATTCAGGCACAAGCGTTGGGGCCCAAACGGGCGTTGGTTGCACAAGGCGAGTTTGCGGGCACCGTTGTCAGGGCAGTGCCGGCCAGCGGCCGCACGAGGCCGCACGAAGACGCCGAAGGGCGTCGGAACGGAAGGTGCATCATGGAGACTCGCCGTCGTCTTGATCGCCGAACCGTCGGTTGGGCCGCCTCGTATCGGCTCGCGGGAGAGCCAGACGGGGCGTGGCGTGATTGCCGGGTCGTCGATATCTCCATGCTCGGTCTCGGGATCACGTTCGATCACCCGAACCCTTCCGAACTCTCCGGTCGCCTGATCTCCGTGAACCTCCCCGGAGACGGGAGCTGCGTGAACGTCCGACTCGAGGGTGAGATCAGGAACGCGACGGCCACGATGAGTCGGGACATCCGAGTCGGCATCGAGTTCATCCGGCTGTCTGAAACCGAGCAGGCGATCACGGCCGTGCTGAGTGTCATGAGCGATGTCTTGGTGAACGCGTAGCGCAGCGAGCTTGTGAAGAAGAACGGAGACAACGCATCCTCCGCTGAGCGGCGACGCCGGAGAAAGGGGAGGGGTCTTCATGGAGTACCGCCGACGAGCAGAGCGCAAACCCACGGCCTGGGCCGGCTTCTGCCACATTGCCGGGGAATCCCCCTCAATGTGGCGCGATTGCGAGGTCATCGACATCTCCATGTTCGGTCTCGGGATCACGTTCCATCATCCGCAGCCCTGGGAGCTGGTCAATCGCCGCATTGTCGTCGACATTTCCGCGATCGGCGACGCGGTCAACATCCGACTCGAGGGGGAGATCAAGGACGCCGCCTTCACCCTTGAAGGGGACATCTGGGTCGGACTCGAGTTCACCGGGCTCTCCGAGACCGAGCAGGCAATCGCGGCGGTTCTGAGTGGGATCAACGCGATGGAACCGAGGAGTGCGGCACCTCGAACGGTGGGCTGAGGCGCCACGGCCGAAGACGAGCGCCCGCGAAGTCGCCCTACGCGGGATTCGACGGCAGCGAATACTTCTCGAAGAACTGCCACATCGTCTCGTCCGCGTTGACGAGGATGATGCCCCGGCCGACGCCGGCCAAGATCCAGTTCTTCTCGGGGCCCATGTTCAGCGGACTTCCCGGCCACACGTGTCCTGAACCGGTGAAACGCCATAGTGCGACCTCGGTGCCGGACCGGCAGTGGGTATAGGTGATCGGCGTGGCCGTTTCCCCCGCCGAAATGGAGCCGGCGGCACCCACAATGGCGGTACCGGTAGTGGGCTCTTTCCTGCACCCGTCCGCCTTGACCCACTGGTCGATGCCCTGCATCACGGATAGACGGTCGAGTGGATTGGCGCTCGGTGTGCCGTCGAACTTGGCGATCGGATCGTTGACGCTGTGGAACTCCATGGTCGGAACGGCACGGGTCGGGTGGATGACCGGGATCTCGACCTGCCCCGAAACCGACGAGATGGCGGCAATGTGCCCGGAGGCCTCCGCGGCCATGGCGTACGCCATCATGCCGCCGTTGGAGATGCCCGTCATGTAGACCCGGCGCAGGTCGACGGGAGTCTTGGCCGCAATGTCCGAAATGACCTTGAGGAGGAATCCGACGTCATTGATGTGCTTGGTGACGGGGAGCCCACAGCACATCCCGGCGTTCCATCCGTACTGCGCGTTCTTCGCTATCGGATCGGGCGTGAGGACTTTCGAGATCCGGGTCCCGTCGGGGTAGGCGACGAGATACCCGTTCATGTCCGCATTGGGGTCCATGTCGGACGTGATCTCCTCGAGCTGCGCATTCTGCGTGGCGCCGTGGAGATTGAGCACCAGGGGCAGCGGCTTCCCCGACGCAGCCGCCGGCGGGACATGGAGCCGGTAGTCGCGCTGCATGCCGTCGAATGTGAGCGTGAAGACATACGACCCGCTCTCCGGCGCCAGGACGGGATGTGCCGGCGTGGCGGTCGCTGCCGAAGCGGTTCCCGGACCAGCGATCGCCGCCGCGGTGAGGACGATGAGAACGGCGAGGGTGCTCAGAACGGCATCGACGGCTCTCCGAGGGCCCTTGGCTCCCGCCGCACAGGCTGTCGGAGTGGTCGGAGCCTTCTCGCCTGCGTCCCCAGATTGCAGAACAAGCGTTCGCTCACGCTTCAGCTTCTCATGGTCCGCAGCGTCTCGCCCGCCACAAGACGCCGGTGGCGGAGCCCTCCAGCGCGCGTCGGGAGGCGGGCCGTCACGGATCGAATTCGGGGATCGCCAAAGTGAGGAGCCGGCGGCGCCAGGACCGCGCAAGCCAACTGGAGCCCGACGCGAGCCCTCCTATGCGACCCTCAGCCGGCGGATCAGCCTGCGCTCGTAATCGGTGGTCCCGCCCCACAGTCCCGTGATGGAGTCGTCGGACAACGCGAACTCCAAACACTCGCGGCGAACGGGGCACGACTCGCAGATCTCTCGTATGGATCGGTAGTCGAACTTCGGACCCTGCACAAAGTCCTCGGGTCCGCGCCCTCGGCAGGCCGCTTGCAGATGCCACTCTGACAGCATCGTCCCTCCCCCAACTCCCTAGCTCCAATCGGATGCTGACAGTGCCCTCGAAGCCGAAATAGAGCCGTCCGGACGCATCCGGCACAACGGATGCACAACGTCTCGCTGCTCACGCACGGAGTCCGCAGACGCCCGTCGGCGCACTCTGCACAGGGCGGCCCCGCCCAGGTTCGAGCCGGAAGCCATCGCTCCGCGCCACGCGGTGCAACGCGGTTGCACCAACGCCTTCGTCGGCAATCGGCAGACAATTCACCGAGCGGCCCCTCGGAGCAGACGGGCACCGATGGTACGTTCCAGAGGCTGATCCATTCCCGGGCACGAGGGGGCGAACGGAACGTGAGACGGCACCAGTACGGCCCGCGCGCCGCGTCGAAGGCACTGGCACGTGCCGTGATCGCTGGTCGCGGCTGCGCTCGGATCCTCCGTCGCCGTCGCGACCGTCGCACCGGTCGACGCAGGCGCGGCTGGCATTGTGCCGCCGTCGAAGCCCGCGGTGGACATCCCGCCTCAGGTCGTGCCCCACTGCACATCCACCCCGGTCGACGACACCAGCACGGGGTGCATCGACTCGGTGCTGCACAACATCAACTACGCCAGATCGCTCGAGGGGCTCGGCCCGATGGTCCTGCCGAGCGGCTACGCGAACGACCCGGTGCCCATGCAGCAGTTGATCATCGCCGACGAGGAGCGTGGCGACCGCGGTCTGTCGCAGTTCGCCGGCCTCGATCCTGCTCTCGACACAGCGGCGCTGACCGGCGCGCAGGACAACCAGGACCCGGCCGCTCCCGCCGGCTACGCAGGACAACGGTGGGGGAGCGAACTTCGCTCTCGACTTCACGCCCCTCGGAGCCGACTACGCCTGGATGTACAACGACGGGTACGGCGGCACCAACCTCGAGTGCACCTCGCCGACCGATCCCGGGTGCTGGGGCCACCGGGACACCATCCTGGGCCCCTGGACCACCACGGGCAGCCAGACGGCACAGATGGGGGACGGGGACACGACCTCGGGCCAGTACACCCAGATCTTCATGAACCAGCAGGACCCGGCCGATGCCCTGGTCGACACCCTCTCGCCCAGCGCGCTGCCGACGCCGTCGACGGCGGCTGCACCTGACGTGGTGCAGGTCATCCCCGCCTCGACCCCGAGCACCGGGGCCGGCACGCCGGTGACCATCGAGGGGAACTACTTCAACACGTCGTCAACCCCGCAGGTGTTCTTCGGCGGCGTCGCCGCGACCAACGTCCAGGTGAGCTGGGACGGCGAGCTGAGCGCCGACGCACCGGCGGATCCGGCGGGCACGGCGACGGATCAGGTCGTCGTCACGGTGTCGACGCCGGCCGGCTCGTCCAGCTCATCGGGGACCGAGCAGGTGAACGAGTTCACCTACGCCCCGAACAACGCGCCGAGCGTGACGTCGGTGTCCCCGGCGTCGGGGTCGCAGATCCCATCGGGCAGCGTGACGATCCACGGCACCAACCTGACCAGCGGGGGAACCCAGCCGATCGTCGATTTCGGGACGGTCGCCAGCATCGGCTCCATGACCTACGGCGCCAACCAGATCACGGCCACGATCCCTTCCGCCGTCGACCCCGGAACCGTGAACGTCACCGTCACGACGCCGTCGGGCACCAGCGGGGTGTCTGCCGGCGACCAGTACACGTACACGGGCAGCGGCGCCTCTGCGTCGCCGGCCATCACCAGCGGCAATCACGCCACGTTCTCGTCCGGCACAGCGGGCGTGTTCGACATCACGACGACGGGGACACCCGGCGCCAGCGCGGTCAGCGACAGCGCCTTCAGCGGTTGTACCCCGTCCACGCTCCCCGCCAGCATCACGCTGAACTACACCGGCGGGACGACGGCCACGCTCGACGGGACGCCACAACCCGGTGACGGCGGCATCTTCACGGTCTGCCTCACCGCGGCCAACGGCATCGGGGCGGTTGCCACCCAGGTGTTCACCCTCACCGTGGACGCGCCGGCCGTCACGCCTCCCACGCCGACTCCTCCGACGCCCGCCGCCCCGTCGCCGCCACAACACGGCTACTGGTTGGTCGGCTCCGACGGCGGCATCTTCACCTTCGGCGCGGCCCAGTTCTACGGTTCGACCGGTTCATTGCATCTGCAGCGGCCCGTCGTCGGCATCACGCCGACGGCGAACCGCGGCGGGTACTGGCTGGTCGCGTCGGACGGTGGCATCTTCGCCTTCGGCAATGCCGGCTACTACGGGTCCATTCCGGGGAGCGGCCTGAACCCCGCCGGATCGGGCCTGGCCCACAGCCTGAACGCGCCCATCGTCGGCATGGTGCCCTCCAACGACGGCGGCGGTTACTTCATGGTGGCCTCGGACGGGGGCGTCTTCGCGTTCGGTGACGCCCGCTTCGAGGGCTCCTGCCCGGGCATCGGCGGCTGCAGCGGTGCCGCAGTGGCCGTGGTGCCCGATGCCACGGGCAATGGCTATTGGGTGGTCACGAGTACCGGCAACGTCTACACGTTCGGCGACGCCGTCAACTACGGGCAGCCGGGACTGCAGAGCTCGAAGATCACGTCGGCCGGCGGCCACACCGAGCGGTGGCGGGTACTGGATCCTCGACGCTGCCGGGCAGGTGTTCCCGTTCGGCAACGCGGCACCATTGGGCGGCATGGCCGCCGGCACGGCGGGGGGCTTCGATCCGGCGTCCGCCATCTTCGCCACGTCCGACGGCGGGGGCTACTGGATCGTGACCGCACTGGGCAAGGTGTCGTCCTACGGCGATGCCCCCGATGACGGCGATGTGTCGGGCACCCATCTCAACGGGCCGATCGTGGCCGCCTCCGGATCCTGAGCCCGCGCCGGGCCCACGCGGAGGCCGGTCACGGGGCACGGACGAGCCGATTCGAATCTATGGTGGGGTCACGAACCGACCCCTCAGGGAGGGAACATGGGCATCTTCCAGCGGGCGCACGACATTGTGCAGGCCAAGACCAACAAGGCACTCGACGCGGCCGAGAAGCCCGACGAGATGCTGGACCTCTCCTACGAGAAGATGCTCGAGCAGATCACCCAGGTGCGCCGGGCCCTGGTCGATCTCGCCGCCTCCAAGAAGCGCCTGGAGCTGCAGCAGGAGCAGTTCCAGCACACCGTCGACCACCTGCAGGACCAGGCCAAGCAGGCCCTGGGCGCCGGCCGGGAGGACCTGGCCAAGGAAGCGCTCTCGCGTAAGGCGGCCGCCCAGCAGCAGATCGACGAGATGGAGCCGCAGCGCCAACAGCTCGACGAGGAGGAGACGAAGCTCACCACGACCCTCGACGCGCTGCAGAAGCGGGTGAACGACTTCCGCACCCAGAAGGAGACCCTCAAGGCGCAGTACACGGCGGCCAAGGCCGTCTCGGAGGTCGACGAGAGCACCGCCGGCATTTCGAAGTCGTTCAACGACTCGGGGCAGTCCCTGCAGAGGGCCCAGGACAAGATCGCCACCATGCAGGCCCGCTCGGGCGCCCTCGACGAGTTGCTCGAGTCCGGCGTGCTCGAGGACGTCGGCGGCAGCACCGACGACATCCAGAAGGAGCTCGACCAGGTCGGCAAGGACGCCCAGGTGGACAACGAGCTGGCGGCCCTCAAGGCGCAGCTGGGCACCGGCGCTCCGCCCGAGCCCGATGCGCTGGCCGCTCCCGCGCCGCTCCCGCGCCGGCCGCCGCTCCCGAGGAGTCGACGCCGGCCACGTAGTCAGGCCGGGGGAGTGCTGTCCCCCACGAAACGCGCCACGACGTCCGCCAAAGGAACGCCACCGTCCTCCTGGAGGAAATGGCCGGCGCCCTCCACGGTGACGTGGCGCTGGCCGGCCGCACCCGGCACATGCTCCTGCAGGACTTCCGCCCAGCCGCGGGTCGCGGGATCGCCGTCGGAGAACGCGGTGAGGAAGGGGGCGTCGAACGTGGCCAGCGCGCGCATGGTGCGGCGGTTCAGGCGCGCGCACTCGCTGGCGGGGGTGAGGCCCATCAGCAGCGGGAGCTGGCGCGGCCCGGCGCAGAAGGTCTCGTCGGGGAAGGGCGCGTCGTAGGCCGCCAGGACGGCGTCCGGCACCTCCCACTCGGTGGCCCCCTGCACGAACAGGCTCGGGCGGAACGGCGTGAGCTCCTGGGTGAGGCGCTGGTAGTCGAGCAGCATCTGCGCCACGGTGACGGTGCCGTCCGGTCCGGCGTGGCAGGGCCATTCCAGCCGTCCCGCCAACGCGGGATCGGCCGTGTGCAACACCGTGTTGGCGGCCACCACCCGGCGGACGAGCCCGGGGTGGGCACTGAGGACGCCCAAGCCGATGGGGCCGCCCCAGTCCTGGACGACGAGGGTCAGGTCGGACAGGCCGACGAGGCCGATGAACTGGGCCAGCCAGTCGACGTGGGCCTGGACCGAGTACGCCGCACGGGCCACCGGCTTGTCGGAGCGACCGAAGCCGATCAGGTCCGGGGCCACGGCGCGCAGCCCCTGCTGGGCCAGGCGGGCCACCATGGTGCGGTAGAGGTACGACCAGGTGGGCTGGCCGTGCAGCAGGAGCACGACCTCGGCATCGGCCGGGCCTTCGTCGATGTAGTGCATGCGCAGGCCGTCGGGCAGCGTGGCGTAGCGCGGATCGAAGGGATAGCCGGGGAGGTCGGCGAAGCGCTCTTCGGGTGTCCGCACCACGTCCACGGCGCTCATGTTGCCGCACCGCTGGCACCGGGGTGGCGAGCCTGATGGACTCGGGGTCATGAGCGAGGAGCGCTGCGACGTGGCCGTGATCGGTGCCGGCCTGGTCGGCCTGGCCCTCGCCTACGAGCTGGCGTGCCTGGGGGCGAGCGTGGCGGTCATCGACGCCGGCCATCCGGGACGGGCCACCGACGCCGGGGCGGGCATCCTGTCGCCGGTCACGAGCATGGAGACCGAAGAGCCGCTGTGGCTGTTCCTGCGCGAGGCCGGCGCCCACTACCCGGCCCTGCTGCTGCGGATGGAGTTCGACGGCGTGGACGTCGCCGGGACGGGCTACGGCCCCTGCGGCATGCTCTCCGTCGGCCTGCGCCCGAACGAGGACGAGTGGTTCGCCCCCTTTGCCGAGCTGGTGCTCCGCCGGGCGCCCGGTGAGATCGCCGAGATCACGCCGGAAGAGGCCAGCTCGCACTTCCCCCCGCTCGGCCCCGTGCACCGCGTGCTGCACGCGCCCGGTTCGGCGCGGGTCGACGGCCGGGGCATGGCCGCCGCGCTCCGCCAGGCCGCGGCTGCGCGCGGCGTCGTGTTCGTGCCCGGCGCGGCGCACGGCGTCCAGGCGGGCGGCGCCGTCGCGGGAGCCGGGGGCGGACGCCGCGTCGAGGCCGTCGAGGTGGAGGGGCATCAGAACGTGGCCTGCGGCGCGGTTGCCGTCGCCGGTGGCGCCTGGACCGCGGCGACCGGCGAGTGGCTCGGCACGACGACTGCCCATCGGCCCCACCAAGGGCCAGATCGTGCATCTCGGCGTGGGTGCGGAGACGGGTGGGTGGCCGATCGTGCAGCCGCTCCTGACCCACTATCTCGTGCCCTGGCCCGGGGGGCGGGTGGCCTGCGGCGGCACGTTCGAGGCCGCAGCCGGGTTCTCCGTCAGCGTGACCGCGGCGGGCCTGCACGAGCTCCTCCGCGAGTGCCTGACGGTGGCGCCGGGACTGAACGGCGCCACCTACCTCGAGACGCGGGTGGGGCTGCGGCCCACGTCGGCCGACGATCGCGCCGTCGTGGGCCGGCTGCCGGGTTGGGGCAACGCCTGGGTGGCGACCGGACACGGCGCCAACGGCCTGCTGCAGGGCCCCTATTCCGCCCGGGTGCTGGCGCACGAAATGGCGGGCGTGGCCCAGCCGACGGACGAGGCGCCGCTGCCGGGCTCGTTCGACCCCGGCCGTTTCGCCTGAAGGCCTGAGCCGGAGACGGGCCCGGGCCCGGTCCGGGTCTTCGGATCATCCACCAGGCCACGGCCGGGTGCGGAGAAACTGTCCCGCGTGACCGCGCCCGTGACCGCGCCCGTGTTGGTCGGCACCCTGCGCCAGGCCGGCAAAGATGCGCCCGCCACGATGGAGAACGTGCTCGCCGCATTGGCCGGGACCGAGGCCTTCTGGCTCGACCTCGACGACGCGGCGTCGGACGGCACGGTCAGCGAGCTCCTGACCGACCACTTCAATTTCCATCACCTCGCCGTCCAGTCAGCCGAGCGCTTCAACCAGCGACCCCGGATTGACGCCTACGGCGACTTCGTCTACCTCGTGGCCCGCGGTGCCGACCCGGACCACACGGGCCACGCCGAGGTCCACTGCTTCTGGACGGACCGCTACGTCGTGACCGTGCACCAGCGGGCCGTGCCCGGCGGTGGACCACGTGCGTCAGTGGCTCGAGAACCACCCGCTGAACACCGTCGCCTCGCCTCAGCTCGTCATCGTGTACCTCGTCGTCGGCGGCCTGGTGGACAGCTTCTTCCCCGTCCTCTCCAAGTTCGACGACAAGATCGACACCCTGGAGGACCAGGTCCTCCAACAGCCGACCGAGGCGCAGCTCGGCGAGCTGTTCCAGATGAAGCGGTCCCTCATGGACATGCGCAAGATCGTCGCCCCGGAGCGGGACATGATCGCCACCATCAACACCGGCGTCACCGACATACCCGGCATGACGGAGGAGGCCACGCGCTACTTCCGTGACCTCTACGACCACTTGATCCGCGTGGCGGACCAGATCGACAACTACCGGGACCTGCTCTCCAGCGTCATGGACACGCACCTGTCGACGGTGTCGAACCGCCTCAACGTGGTGATGAAGCAGCTCACCATCATCGCCACCATCTTCTTGCCCCTGAGCTTCCTCACGGGGTTCTTCGGCCAGAACTTCGCCTTGCTGGTGCGCTGGATCGGGTCGACGTGGAGCTTCTGGGTGTTCGCGGTCGCCGTGGACATCGTCACCGCGGTGGGGCTGATCTGGGTGTTCCGGCGCCGCGGCTGGCTGGGTGGCCCGACGGTCTGACGCTGTGCCGCTGCCGGGGCGGGTCGATCGGTCAGCCGCGCCCGGAGGAGCAGAGAGGCAGGCCCTGCGGCCGCTCCGCCGTGTGGGCCTCGTAGCCGGTCCACCAGTCCTCGCAGCCGTCGGGCACCGGGAAGCCGAGCTGCTTGCGCCGGTCCACCAGGGAGCGGACCTGCTCCTTGTGCTCGCGCACGAGCGCCAGCGTCCCGGCGTCGCTCTCGCCGAGACGCCCGGCGCGCCCAGAGCGACTCCTCCAGGCGCCAGGCCTCGCGGCGCGCCTCGACGATGGCGTGGGTGCCGTCGGCGATGTCGGCCCGGATGTCGGCGTCACCGTCGGCCAGGAGGTCGGCGGCGCGCAGCCAGCCGTAGTCCTTGTTGATGCGCAGGAGCCCCGGCTCGATTTCGAACAGGCCGACCACGTCGACCACAGGATCGACCGTCGTCAACGTGGTCCCTTCGGGAAGGTGGATGTTCAGGTTCGAGATCTGCCGCTCCGCCACCCCGATCATCCCCATGGAGCGGAGCCCGATGTACCCGGCCGGGGCCGCCGCATAGTCCCGCTCGTCGCGCGGCAGCCGCAGCGGCACCGCCACCACGGCGATGATCCGGGTCGCGCCGAGGGCGGCGGCGGCGGACACCGGGACGATCTCGATGACCCCGCCGTCGACGTAGTCGTCGTCGGCCATGGGGTGGGGCGGGAAGACCATGGGCACGCTGGCCGACGCGATGGCGCCGTCGACCAGGTCGACCGGTCCGGCGGACTCGGCCGGCGCGGGGGTCCGGGCGTCGGACTCCACCAGGGTGCCGTCCTCGGTGACGTAGCGCAGGACGCCGGCACGCAACGCGGTGACGGCCAGCCGGAGTTGCAAGCCGGGGCGGGCGATCAGGTCCGGATCGACGGCCCGGACCCCGTCCTCGCTGCCGTGGCGGAGCGCACCCTCCAGCGGGTCCAGGTTGAGCACCGAGCTCCCGCTGCTGCGCAGTTGGCGCCGGACACGCGGTAGCCGGAGCCCAGCCCCGGCGACGAGGCGCGCCAGGTGGCGCTGGCGCTTGCGCCGGGCCTTGCGGGCCTGGCGCCGCCCCTTGCGGCCTGCATCGCACGCGGGCACCACCTCGTTGCCCGCCAGCACGGTCGATGGGGTCAGCGGGAAGGGCGGCCGGGTGCCCTCGGTGATCTCCTGGTGGATCTCGCGGCCCAGGGCGGTGCCGTCCGAGCGCGCCGAGCCAGGCCTGCTTGCCGAACACGTGCTCGGTCTGCGTCCAGGCCAGGACGTCACCCTCGATCTCGTTCACGCGGTCCAAGAACTCGGGGAGCGTGCGGGCCTGGGCCAGCACGGTGGCGGCGATGGCACCGGCCGAGGTCGCTGTGATGATGTCGGGGGCGATCCCCTCGACGCCGACGAGGTACTGCAGCACGCCGACCTCGAAGGAGCCCTTGGTGCCGCCTCCGGCCAGGACGAAGGCAGTGGGCCCCGGGCGGGGTTCAGGAGGCATCGAAGGATTCTGGCACCGGCCGCCCGGCGCGGACAAAGACACTCGGGCGACGGAGCTCAGCCGCCGGCGGCGGCGGTCACGACCTCGACCAGGGAGCCGGCGCGGGCGGGCGTGGTGGCCCATTCCGAGCGGGGGACGACGCAGCGGTCGACGGCGACCGCCACCCCCTTGGGGTCGTCCTGGGCGGTGAGGTCCGCCACGAGGTCGGCGATGGTGGCGCCCGGGCGGACCTCGACCGGCTCGCCGTTCAGATGGAGGGCCAGCGCCGTCACGCCGGCGCCAGTGCCTCAATGAGCGGGGCGACCGGGCGCCGCGCCACGAGCTCGACCACCGCGGCGGCGGTGAGCGGGCGCGAGCAGGATGCCGTTGCGATAGTGGCCGACGGCCACGATGACGCCGTCCAGCGCGGTCCACCCGATGCGCGGCGTGTTGTCGGGCGTGGCCGGCCGCAGGCCGGTGGCGGCCTCGAGCAGCTCGAGCTCGTCGACGCCCGGCACGATGGCCCGCGCGTCACACAGCAGCTCGTGCACGGCGCCCGCCCGCACCGCGGTGTCCGTGCCCCGCTCCTCGACCGTGGCGCCCACGACGACCGAGCCATCGCGGCGCGGCACCAGGTACACCGAACGCCCGTGCACCAGGCCGCGCACGGTACGGGCGAGCAGCGGCACGGGCGTCGCGGCGTCCGGCGACCCGAGGCGCAGGATGTGCCCCTTGACGGCGCGCAGGGAGGGGAGCCCCGCACCGGCGAGCCCGTCGATGGCGGGGAGGCCCGTGCCGGCCGCCAGGACGACGTGGTCCGCGTCGAGGCGGCGGCCGTCCGCCAGGACGAGCGCGGGCCCGTCTTCGAGCGCTTCCACGCTGCCCTCGACGAACGACACCCCGCCGCCGCGGCAGGCCTCGGCGAGAGCGGCGAGGAGCGCCCGGTTGTCGACCTGGTGGTCGCCCGGGACCTCGATGCCGCCGCGCAGGGCGGGGCTGAGCGCGGGGACCAGGCCGCGGCATTCGCTCGCACTGCGGCGGTGCGCCTCGAGGCCGAGCGTGTGCTGGTAGGCGAGGAGGTCGTCGAGGCTGGCGCGATCGGACGCATCGAGCGCGACCGTGACCGTGCCGGTCGTGTCGTACCCGACGTCGTGACCGGTGGCTTCCTCCAGCGCGGCGGCGAAGGCGGGCCAGCGTCCGGCGCCCGCCACCAGCAGCGCGGTGAGGGCCGATTCGCCGAACTGCGCCTCGGTGACGGGGGCCAGCATGCCGGCCGCCACCCACGACGCGCCGTCACGCCCGGGGGCCGGCGCAACCACCGTCACCGCATGTCCGTTGCGTGACAATTCCCACGCACTGGCCAGGCCGATGACCCCGCCCCCCACGACATGGACGCGCGATCCCATGTGCCAAGCCTACGAGAGCCGTCGTGTATCCTGGTCTCTCCACTTCGGGCCAACGTCGTCCCGGTATCCGTTCAACTTCTCCTCATTCGGAAGGACGCCGATGGCCACTGGCCTCTACGACCCGGCATACGAGCACGACGCCTGTGGCGTCGGCATGGTGGCCGATCTCCACGGGCGTCCGGACCACGACATCGTCGACCGCGGCCTCACCGTGCTGGAGCGCCTGGCCCACCGCGGCGCCTCGGGCGCCGAGGTCAACACCGGCGACGGCGCCGGCATCCTGGTGCAGATCCCGCACCGCTTCCTCGTCGCCGCGGCGGACGGGGCCGGGTTCTCGCTGCCCGACGCCGGCGGCTATGCGGTCGGCCTCGTCTTCCTGCCGACCGACGGGGACGACGCGGCGAAAGCCCGTACGGTCGTCGAGCACACCGCCGCCGAGGAAGGGCTCACGGTGCTCGGGTGGCGCACGGTGCCGACCGACGACAGCGACCTGGGACTGATCGCCAAGAGCGCCATGCCACGGATTGAGCAGCTCTTCGTGGCCCCGTCGGGCCCGGGCGTCGACACCATGGCGCTCGAGCGGCGTGCCTTCGTGCTGCGCAAGCGGGTCGAGCACGCCGTCGACGACGTCTACTTCCCCTCGCTGTCGGCGCGCACCATTGTGTACAAGGGGATGCTCACCTCCGAGCAGCTGCGCCAGTTCTTCCCGGACCTGCGCGACCCGGCCTTCGAATCGGGCCTCGCGCTCGTCCACTCGCGCTTCTCGACCAACACGTTCCCCAGCTGGCCGCTGGCGCACCCGTACCGCTACCTCTGCCACAACGGCGAGATCAACACGCTGGCCGGCAACCGCAACTGGATGCGAGCCCGCGAGGCGCTCCTCGAGACCTCGCTGATTGAGGGGGACCTGTCGCGCATCTACCCGATCTGCACGCCGGGGGCGAGCGACTCCGCCAGCTTCGACGAGGTGCTCGAGCTCTTGCATCTCGGCGGGCGCTCGCTGCCGCACGCCGTGCTCATGATGATCCCCGAGGCGTGGGAGAACCACACCACCATGGACCGCGAGCGGCGCGCCTTCTACCGCTACCACGCGTCGCTCATGGAGCCGTGGGACGGCCCGGCGGCGGTGTGCTTCACCGACGGCACGGTGGTCGGCGCCGTCCTCGACCGCAACGGGCTCCGCCCGGCCCGGTACTGGGTCACCGACGACGGGCTGGTCGTGCTGGCCAGCGAGGTGGGCGTCCTCGACATCGCGCCCGACCGCATTGTGCGCAAGGGCCGCCTGCAGCCGGGGCGCATGTTCCTGGTCGACACGGCCAAGGGCCGGCTCGTCGAGGACGAGGAGATCAAGGCCGAGCTCGCATCCGAGCACCCCTACGGCGAATGGCTGGCCGAGGACCAGATCCGGCTGGAGGAGCTGCCGGCCCGCACGATGCTCACGCCGCAGCACGGCCGTGTCGTGACCCAGCAGCGCCTCTTCGGCTACACGACCGAGGAGCTGCGGGTCATTGTGGCCCCCATGGCCCGTACGGGCGCCGAGCCGCTCGGCTCCATGGGCTCGGACACGTCCATCGCCGTGCTGTCGGACCGCTCCCGCCTCCTGTACGACTACTTCACCCAGCTCTTCGCCCAGGTCACGAACCCGCCGCTCGACGCCATCCGGGAGGAGCTGGTCACCTCGCTGTCGGCCACCATCGGTCCCGAGGCCAACCTGCTCGAGGCCAAGGCCGGCTCGTGCCGCCAGATTCTGCTGCCGCTGCCGGTGATCGACCGCGACGACCTGGCCAAGCTGATGTACGTCAACGAGGGGGGCGAGACGCCGGGCTTCAAGGCCTTCGCCGTCGACGGGCTCTTCGAGGTGCGCGAGGCGGGGGAGGCGGGCGCCCCCACGGCGGCGGGAGGCGAGTCACTGCGCCGGGCCATCGACGACGTGCGGCGGCGGGTCTCGGAGGCCATCGCCGAGGGCGCCAACCTGATTGTGCTGTCCGACCGGAACGCCAACGTCGACTGGGCCCCCATTCCCTCCCTGCTGCTGACGGCGGCCGTCCACCACCACCTGGTGCGGGAGAAGACGCGCACCCAGGTCGGCCTGGTGATCGAGACCGGCGACGCCCGCGAGGTGCACCACATGGCGCTCCTCATCGGGTTCGGGGCGGCGGCGGTCAACCCGTACCTGGCGTTGGACTCCATCGACGACATGATCTCCGAGGGCCTGCTCGAGGGTGTCTCGCCGCGCCAGGCCCGCCGCAACTACATGAAGGCCGCCTGCAAGGGCGTGCTCAAGGTGATGTCCAAGATGGGCATCTCGACGGTGGCCTCCTACACCGGCGCCCAGGTCTTCGAGGCGATCGGCCTCGACGGCGCCCTCATCGACGAGTACTTCACCGGGACGGCCAGCCGCATCGGAGGCGTCGGGCTCTCGGTCCTCGCCGCCGAGGTGGCCACGCGCCACCGCCAGGCCCACGAAGCCCGACCCACCGAGCGCGCCCACCGCGAGCTCGAGGTGGGCGGCGAGTACCAGTGGCGCCGCGAGGGCGAGTTCCACCTCTTCAACCCCAAGACGGTGTTCAAGCTCCAGCACGCCACCCGGGCGAAGCGCTACGGGGTGTTCAAGGAGTACACGGCGGCCGTCAACGACCAAGTCCGAGAAGCTGGGGACGTTGCGCGGCCTGATGCGGCTCAAGCCGGCGCCGGGCGGCCCCATCCCCATCGACGAGGTGGAGCCGATCGCCTCCATCCTGACCCGCTTCTCCACGGGCGCCATGTCGTACGGCTCCATCTCCGCCGAGGCGCACGAGACCCTCGCCATCGCCATGAACCGGCTCGGAGGCCGCTCCAACACCGGCGAGGGCGGCGAGGACGCCGACCGCTACACCCCCGACGCCAACGGCGACCTCCGGCGCAGCGCCATCAAGCAGGTGGCCTCGGGCCGCTTCGGCGTGACGGGCGAGTACCTGGTCAACGCCGACGACCTCCAGATCAAGATCTCCCAGGGCGCCAAGCCGGGGGAGGGGGGCCAGCTGGCCGGCGTCAAGATCTACCCGTGGATCGCCCGCACCCGGGGCTCGACACCCGGCGTAGGTCTGATCTCGCCGCCGCCCCACCACGACATCTACTCCATTGAGGACATCGCCCAGCTCATCCACGACCTCAAGTCGTCCAACCCGCAGGCCCGCGTCCACGTGAAGCTGGTGGCCGAGGTAGGCGTGGGCACGGTGGCGGCCGGGGTGGCCAAGGCGCACTCCGACGTCGTGCTGATCTCCGGCCACGACGGCGGGACCGGCTCGGCGCCACTGACCTCGCTGAAGCACGCCGGTATCCCCTGGGAGATCGGGCTGGCCGAGACACAGCAGACCCTGCTGGTCAACGGGCTGCGCGATCGCATCGTCGTCCAGGTCGACGGGCAACTGAAGACGGGCCGCGACGTCGTCATCGGCGCGCTGCTCGGCGCTGAGGAGTACGGCTTCGCGACGGCGCCGCTCGTCGTGTCGGGGTGCATCATGATGCGCGTCTGCCACCTCGACACCTGCCCGGTCGGGATCGCCACGCAGAACCCGGCGCTGCGGGCCAAGTACAGCGGCAAGCCCGAGTTCGTCGAAACCTTCTTCGAGTACATCGCCGAGGAGGTGCGTGAGCTACTGGCGTCGCTTGGCCTGCGCTCGCTGGACGAGGCCATCGGCCGCGTCGACCTGCTCGAAACCGAAGCCGCGGTGACGCACTGGAAGGCGGCGGGCCTCGACCTCTCCATGGTCCTGGCCGAGCCCGATGTGCCCGCCACCGTGGGCCGGCGGCAGACCCAGCTCCAGGACCACGGGCTGGAGAAGGCGCTCGACCACGCCTTCCTGGACGAGTGCGCGCCGGCGCTGGACGACCTGGCGCCAGTGTCGGTCTCGTTGCCGATCACCAACGTCGACCGCACGGTGGGGACGCTGCTCGGGTCCGAGATCAGCCGGCGCTACGGCGCGGCGGGCCTGCCCGACGACACGATCTCGCTCACCTTCACCGGTTCGGCCGGGCAGAGCTTCGGCGCCTTCGTGCCCAAGGGTGTGACCATGCGCCTCTACGGCGACGCCAACGACTACTTCGGCAAGGGCCTGTCGGGCGGGCGGCTCGTGGTGCGCCCACCGGAGGAGCTCGCCGTTCGCCGCCGAGGACCAGATCATCGCGGGCAACGTCATCCTCTACGGCGCTACCGGCGGCGAGGTCTTCATCCGGGGTCAGGTGGGGGAGCGCTTCTGTGTGCGCAACTCGGGGGCCACCGCCGTCGTCGAGGGCGTGGGCGACCACGGCTGCGAGTACATGACCGGGGGTGTGGTCCTGGTGCTGGGGCCCACCGGCCGCAACTTCGCCGCCGGCATGTCGGGCGGCATCGCCTACGTCTACGACCCCGGCCGGACCTTCGGGCAGCGGGTGAACCTCGAGGACGTGGACGTCGAGCCGCTCGATCCGGCCGACGCCTTCAGCGTGCGCGCCCTCGTGGAGCGCCACGGCGTCGAGACCGAGTCGGCCGTGGCCGCCGGGCTGCTCGAGCACTGGGACACCGAGGTCCTCGAGTTCGTCAAGGTCATGCCACGCGACTACCGGCGCATCCTCGACGCGACCCGACTGGCCGAGGCGGAGGGCCGCTCGGTCGAGGAGGCCGTCATGGAGGCCGCACATGGGTAAGAAGACGGGCTTCATGGAGTTCCCGCGCAAGCTGCCACGGCGACGGCCGGTGTCGGTCCGGCTGCGCGACTGGCGCGAGGTCTACGAGCCCTTCGGCGAGGACGAGACCAGGGAGCAGGGAGCGCGCTGCATGGACTGCGGCATTCCCTTCTGCCACGACGGCTGCCCGCTCGGGAACCTGATCCCGGAGTGGAACGACCTGGTCTACCGGGACGACTGGCCCGGCGCCGTGGAGCGCCTGCACGCCACCAACAACTTCCCCGAGTTCACCGGGCGCCTGTGCCCGGCGCCCTGCGAGGCCTCCTGCGTCCTCGGGATCAACGAGGACCCGGTCACCATTGAGCGGATCGAGTACGAGATCATCGAGCGCGCCTGGGACGAGGGCTGGGTCGACCCGCAGCTGCCGACGGTGCGCACGGGCAAGTCCATCGCCGTCGTGGGCTCCGGGCCGGCCGGCCTGGCGGCCGCCCAGCAACTGGCGCGGGCCGGCCACCTGGTGACCGTCTTCGAGCGGGCGGAGAAGCCCGGCGGGCTGCTGCGCTACGGCATCCCCGAGTTCAAGATGGAGAAGGCCGTCCTGGACCGCCGGTTGGCCCAGATGGAGGCCGAGGGCGTCACCTTCGTGTGCTCCACCTCGGTCGGCGGCCGGCCGCAGGAACCGGGAGCGGACGTCGTGGAGCCCGGGGAGGAACGCGGGATCGGGACGGCCTGCGCGCCCGACGTCACCGTGCGGCCGGCGGCCGAGGTCAGGGCCGCCTTCGACGCGGTCGTCCTGGCGGGTGGCGCCACGCTGCCCCGGGACCTCCCGGTGCCCGGACGCGCCCTCGACGGCATCCACCTGGCCCTGGAGTACCTGAAGCCCTCCAACCTGGTCCAGGAGGGGGCGCTGGGCACGGCACCCATCAACGCCAAGGGCAAGCGCGTCGTCATCATCGGCGGCGGGGACACCGGGGCCGACTGCCTCGGCACCGCCCACCGCCAGGGCGCGCAGTCGGTGCACCAGCTCGAGATCATGGCCGAGCCCCCGAGCGACCGGCTGGCCGACAACCCGTGGCCCCTGTGGCCGCTCATCCTGCGCACCTCCTCGGCCCACGAGGAGGGCGGGGCGCGGCTCTTCTCGGTGACGACGACGGAGTTCGTCGACAACGGATCCGGCGCCGTGCGCGCCCTGCGCGGCCACACCGTGGAGATGCGTACCGAGGACGGACGGCCGGTCTTCGAGGAGGTGCCCGGGTCGGAGTTCGAGCTCGAGTGCGATCTCGTCTTCCTGGCCATGGGCTTCGTCGGGACGGAGCGCCGCAACGCAGTGGAGGAGCTGGGGGTCGAGGTCGGACAGCGGGGGGCCGTGGCGGCCGACCCCGACTGGGCGACCAACGTCGACGGCGTCTTCGTGTGCGGGGACCAGACGCGGGGCCAGAGCCTGATCGTCTGGGCCATCGCCGAGGGACGCTCCTGCGCGGCCGCCGTCGACCGCTGGCTCATGGGCACGACGGCGCTGCCGGCGCCGATCGTGCCGGGGCAGGTGGCGCTCCGCTAGGAGCCGGCGATCCCCGGACACCGACCGCTCGGTACTGTGCTTCGCATGCCCTTTACCGACGCCAACGGTGTCTCGCTGTACTACGAGTGCGAAGGGAGCGGGGAGCGACTGCTGTGCATATCGGGCACCGGGGGTGACCTACGCCAGCAGCCCCGCATGGACGGGCCCCTGGCCGCCACCTTCGAGGTCCTGGCCTACGACCAGCGCGGGCTCGGGCAGAGCAGCGTGCCCGCCTGGCCCTACGCCATGGCCGATTTCGCCGACGATGCCGCCGCACTCCTCGACGCCGTGGGCTGGGAGGACTGCCTCGTGATCGGGGTCTCCTTCGGCGGCATGGTGGCCCAGGAGCTGGCCATCCGCCACCCCGAGCGGGTGCGCCGGCTCGTCCTGGCCTGCACGTCGGCCGGTGGTGCAGGCGGCGCGTCCTATCCGCTGCACAAGCTGGCCGACCTGAGCCCCGAGCAGCGGTCGGACGTGCGCCTGGAGCTCATCGACACCCGGTGGGACGAGGCCTGGCGCCGGGCCAACCCCGAGATGGTGCAGCTGCTCGGTGAGCGCATGGGACTCGACGGAGAGGGAGGCACGCCCGCGCCGGGCCTGACCAATCAGCTGGCGGCCCGGGCCGAGCACGACACGGCCGACCGCCTGGGCTCCATCAGCTGCCCAACCCTCGTGTGCGGCGGACGCTTCGACGGGATCGCCCCGCCCGCCAACAGCGAGTTCCTGGCCCGCGCCATCCCCGGCGCCCGGCTCGAGATATTCGACGGTGGCCACGGCTTCTTCATGCAGGATGCCGCCGCCATCCCGGCGATCGTCGCCTTCCTCGCCGAGGGCGCACCGGAGGCCGACGCGCCGTAGATTGCGTCCCATGGACCTCACCGCGACACCGGAGTGGAAGGCGCTGGCGGCGCACTACGACGAGATCTCGACGCGGCATCTGCGGGAGCTCTTCGCAGACGATCCCGAGCGGGCGGACCGCATGACGGCCGGGGCCGCCGACCTCGTCGTCGACTACTCGAAGCAGCGGGCAACGGACGAGACCCTGCGCCTGCTCTTCGACCTGGCCCGGGCGGCCAAGGTGGAGGAGCACCGCGATGCGATGTTCGCCGGCAAGCACATCAACACGACGGAGGACCGCGCTGTCCTGCACGTGGCGCTGCGCATGCCGCCGGGCAGCAAGCTGCACGTCGACGGCCAGGACGTCGTCGGGGACGTGCAGGCCGTCCTGGGTCAGATGGGTGACCTCTCCGACCGCATCCGGAACGGGTGCGTGGACCGGGGCGACGGGCAAGCGGATCGCCGCTGTCGTCAACATCGGGATCGGCGGCTCGGACCTCGGCCCCCACATGGCCACCCTGGCCCTCGCCGATTACGCGCAGCCGGGCCTGACGAGCCGCTTCGTGTCCAACGTCGACCCGGTCGATCTGTACTCGGCCACGCACGACCTGGACCCCGAGACGACCCTCTTCGTCGTCAGCTCCAAGACGTTCACGACGCTCGAGACGCTGACCAATGCCGCAGCGGCCCGGGACTGGCTGCTCGCCGGGCTGGGCAGCGCCGCCGGCGACGACGCGGTGGCGAAGCACTTCGTGGCGGTGTCGACCAACGCCAAAGGCGTGGCGGCGTTCGGTATCGACACCGACAACATGCTCCAGTTCTGGGACTGGGTCGGCGGCCGATACTCCTACGACTCCGCCATCGGCTTCTCCCTCATGGTGGCGATCGGCCGCGAGGCCTTCGGCGAGATGCTGGCCGGCTTCCACGCCATCGACGAGCACTTCCGGACCACGCCCTTGGAGCGAGAACGTTCCTGTCATTCAGGGGATGCTGAACGTCTGGTACAACAATTTCTACGGCGCACAGACACACGCCGTGTTGCCCTACAGCGACCGCATGGCTCGTTTCCCGGCCTATCTGCAGCAGCTGACCATGGAGTCCAACGGCAAGTCGGTCAAGCTCGACGGCACGCCCGTCACGGGGCAAACGGGGGAGATCTTCTGGGGCGAGCCGGGCACCAACGGGCAGCACGCCTTCTACCAGTTGCTCCATCAGGGCACGAAGCTGGTCCCCGCCGACTTCATCGCCTTCGCCGAATCCACCCACGACACGGGGGACCAGCAGGATCTTCTGATGGCCAACTGCCTCGCCCAGACGAAGGCGCTGGCCTTCGGCAAGACGGCGGAGGAGATCGCCGCGGAGGGGACACCGGCCGCCCTGGTGCCCCACAAGGTGATGCCGGGCAACCGGCCGAGCTCGACCATCCTCGCCCCGAAGGTCACGCCGTCCGTCCTGGGTCAGCTCGTGGCCCTCTACGAGCACACCGTGTTCGTCGAGGGCAGCATCTGGGGCATCGACTCGTTCGACCAGTGGGGCGTCGAGCTCGGGAAGGCGATGGCCAACGAGCTGGCGCCGATCCTCACCGATACCGCGGCGCCCGATCTCGCGGGTCAGGACTCGTCGACCGCCTCTTTGGTGCGGCAGTACCGGGGACTGCGGGGCCGCGCCGTCTGAGCAGATTCGGGTCGGTCAGGCCCGCGTCTCTATGCCGTGCAGGGGCTGCCGCGGCATGAGGCCGCGCCATGCGGTCGGCAGCGTGCGGCCCAGCCGGCCGATCTCCTCGAGGTGCGCTTCGGAGAGTGCCTCGAGCCGCTTGCTCGCCCGCCGCGGTGAGCTGCAGGCGGACGATCCGATGGTCGTGCGGGTCGCGTACCCGCTTGACCAGCTTGGCCGCCACCGCCCGGTCCACCAGCCCGACGGCGCTGTGGTGGCGCAGCAGGAGGTAGTCGGCGACCTCACCGACGGTCGGGCCGCGGCGGTCAGGGTGCCCCCGGATGGCGAGCAAGAGCTGCTGCTGCGCCGGCGTCAGTCCCGCCGCCTCAGCCTGCTGCTCGCTCCAGCGCACAAAGCGCCGCAACCCGGTCCGCAGGGCCAGCAGATCCTCGTAGTCGGCGTCTCGCAGAACCATCGTCCTACGATACTCTCGTGACACGATAGAGGGCGGGATGCCGCGCCGACGTGTCCCGGCCCGCCTCTGGCCGCATACTTGTGCCGTGGCTCCATGAGGCAAGTGGCCGAGGTCCGGCCGGATGGAGCCGCTCCAGTTGACAGCCTCGTCGGAGTTATAGCGTCGGGTTCATGAGCAACACATCCGGAGGCCGGCCCCACAAGACCCGAGACGCCAGCGGCGGTGTGCGAGCTTGGAGACTTCGAGGCTCGTGCCCTCTTGGAGGCGCTGGATCGTCGAAGAGTGGAGGAGGAACTGAGTTGGCCTCAGGTTGCCGAAGCGATATGGGCGCAGTCCTACGAGCTCAACGACCGTCGTCACGACCACCCCATCGCCGTCGAGACGATTATCGGAATGCAGAAGCGGAACAACATCTCCTGCCAGCATGCACTGTTCATGCTCCGCTGGATCGGTCGCGCCCCCGAGGAGCTCATTGCACATCCCGTCGAGGGCAGCATTGGGGTTGCACTCCCAGCCGCCGGACCGGACCGTCGACTCCGTTGGAACCTGGGTGCACTCTACGAGGCTATGGACGCCCATCGTCGCGAAGAGCGTCTCACTTGGAACGCGTTGGCGGACCTGCTGTGACTGCACCCACAGCCAATTGACTGGCATCAAGAGGGCCCGATTCGCCGTCGGAATGCGCCTCGCCATGCGCATCACCCAGTGGCTGGCGCTTCCAGCCTCAGAGTTCATCTACGCAGCCCGTTGGTAGTCGCCTCCGCCCGGCCTAGGTAGGGCACCGATGGCCCTGGTGATTCCCCCCTCGTACTGTGATGTCATGGACTGCGCAATACCCGGACCCGATGACTGAGCACATCGAGAGAGCTCAGGAAGGACGAAGCTCATGAGTGAGATGATGCCGGCTGCATTCCTCGGGCACGGGAGCCCGATGAACGCGTTGGATCACAACGGCTACACCGAAGCGTGGCGTGCATTTGGGGAATCGGTACCACGACCTCGTGCGATCCTGGCTGTCTCCGCACATTGGTACGTCAACGCGTCGGCCGTTACGGCCATGAAACAACCTAAGACCATCCACGACTTCTATGGGTTCCCCGATGAGCTCTTCGCGGTGCAGTATCCCGCCGCTGGCGACCCCGGCCTTGCGGAGGAGGTGGCCGAGGTGGTCAACCCCACCTGGATCGGCTTGGACCACGACAGCTGGGGCATTGACCACGGCGCCTGGTCGGTCCTCGTGCACGCGTTCCCTCAAGCCGACATTCCCGTCGTCCAGCTATCGATCAATGCAGAAAGGCCACTCGAGTACCACTTCGAACTCGGGGCGAAGCTCGCACCGCTGCGTCGACGCGGCATCCTCATCGTCGCCAGCGGCAACGTAGTCCACAATCTGCGTCGCATCGACTGGAACCAGCCCGACGGCGGGTTCGATTGGGCTCATCGCTTCGATGACGACGCTCGTGAACACATGACCACATCACCGGCAGGGATTCTTGGCCTGCGCGATCACCCTGATTTCCCGAACGCGGTTCCCACGCCCGACCATTTCCTCCCGCTCCTGTATCTCGCGGGACTGGCCGCGGCGACGGGATCCATCACCGACGTGCTCGTTGACGGCTACGCCTATGGATCGCTGTCGATGACGGCCTTCACGCTCGATGCCAATTGCCCGCAGCAAGGGCGTTCTGGCCCTGCCGCCCCGCTGCCAAGTCCTCATTTGGTCCCGACGGACGACACCAACACGTAGGGAGCACCTCCGAACACAAGACACTTGTGCCCAGGTCAGCCTCGAGCTGGCGGGCCATGCATCATCGAACTGAGGCAGGGTGACCGTCGTAGCCCGCTGCCTCCCTTCGTGGGACCGCTCACGCCACGGCCAAAAGACGACACCCAGGACGGCGTTGTCCGTGACCATCGGCGGATGCCACGTTCCGGGCGAGCCAGTTACGCCCCAGGCCCGGCGTTTAGGGGACACAGACAGTTGGCCCATCGTGCACTCGCTCAACGACGCGAAATCGTTCAAGGACGACGGGGGTGTTGTCCTCGATCGTGAACGTGGGATCACCGAGCGCCTGCCGCATTTCGTCGCCGTGCCAACCCCTCTCGTGTGCGACCCGCCATTCGGCAACGGAGGTGAATCCCTCCGCTTCGTCAACGGCGTGACCTACGCCGACATCGCTGAGCGGGACCACGGCGACACTTGTGATCTCAATGACCGCGACCGGCCGGTTGTCTGAGTCAACCACCACCGATCGCCGGCCGGGTACTGGGAGTGGAGTGCCGTCCAGATCATATTCCCGCAGAAGACTCGTCGTCGCGACCTTTTGACCACCGAGCACAGCGGACACCAGCGCATCTCGCAGAGGCCCCGGGAATGCAAACTCAGTAAGGGGCAGGTTCTCGTGAGTCACGCAGCCCACGGTACCGCGGGCTGCGCTCCGAACTGGTGTACTGGGGCATTTAGCCGCTCTGGTCACGGCGGGAAGGGACACATCAGGCAGCACCAATAGTGTCGCCCCAGCCCGGCATTCGGGGACACCTTCGGGACCTCAACGCGTCGGTTCGTTCGATGAAAACGGCCGGTTGGAGGGAGCGGTGCAAGATGACCGACTACGGCACGACCTTTGCTCCACCAATGGGCACGATATCGACGCGATAGATAGCTTCCGACTCATGCCTTAGGCCCGAAACAGTGATGTCGCGAACGAGTGAGGTGACCTGATCTCCGCGTAGGTTGTCGTCGATCTCAAGGTGGGCGATCACCCAAAGTCGGTTTGGACCGACGAACGTGACGAGCAGCTCGCGAATGGCGGTCACTCCAGGGTACCCAAGGAGAAACGTCCGGAACGCCTCCTCGTCAGTCGGTTGGAATGGCTGGGTAACCGGTGGCAACACCCAGCGCCTGGGGGGCTGCGGAGCCGGGGAGGTGAGCAACCAGGCGCCGACCAGGAAATCGTGACTGCGTTGGATGAGCCGACCCCCGGTATGGATGAGCATCACTCCGATGAGCACGGCAACGATCCCCTGGGGGATCGACGATCCGGTGATCTGATTGAGGCCCAAGGCGGCGAACGCCATCAAATCTCCCAGGACTGACACCGAATCTTGCATAAACACGGTCCTCAGACTGGGGTCGGACGTCGCCTGGGACTCGCTGAGGAGACTCACGTTCCGGCGGCGCGCTCGGTTGCTCATCTGACCGGCGGACTGGCGAAATGAAGTCAGATCAAAGACAGTGGCGATCGCAAGCACGACATAGGCCACGACGAATCGAGAGGTCACGCTTGGGTGGATCAGCTCTTCGATACCCTCGCGCAAGGAGAACAGCGCACCGGCAACCAGCACACCGAGTGCCACAAGCAGCGTCCAAAAGTAGATCTCCCGCCCGTAGCCCAACGGATGTCGGTCGTCGCGATCTCGGGTGCTGCGGTACTGAGCGATGACGAGGAAGACACCGGTGGCGACATCGGTGAGTGAGTGCGCGGCCTCGGCTGCCATTGCGGCTGAACCCGTCAAGACCGCGGCGCCGGCCTTGGCGAGTCCGATCCCGAAGTCCGCCGCTAGAGCTACCCAAATGGTCCGTGTGGTGCTTTCGTTTGACATCATCCGGCCCTTCTTGGGATCGCCTTGATCTTCGGGGGTCACAGGGTCATCGTAGAAAGGCGCCGAGGGCGGATACCGGTATCCCCCTTGTGCCGCAGGGTGTCACCCGAGCCCGGCGTTCAGGGCTACTAAATCAATCAACTTGCGACATCTGCCGCTGACACGATCCGATCTGGGTGGAGTCGGACGAGAAGCTCTCCCTCGACACCGTTACGAGCGCCGAATTCGTCGGCCCGACTCTTTCCCATGTAGCGGCCGCCGATGATTGTGGCCCACCTGCCAACCTCTTCTAGGTCTTCGGAAAGAACTACAGACCCTTCGATCGTTACGAACGAATACGGAGCTCGATCATCTTGGACGCAAAGAGCGGCAAGGTGCGTTCGGGCGAGGTTTCGACCCTTCACGGTATCTCTGCCTGTATTGAAGACGATGTCCCCGTTGTCGTCGGTCACAAACCAAACTGGAGCGACGTGTGGCCGGCCATCGGCGCGGGTGGTGGCGAGCGTCCCTGGGCGAGCTGGGTGAGACGCAAGAAAGCTATTCACTTCGTGGTTAGTCATCAGATGGTAGGCCATCAAGCCGTTCTAGCGCGGGGACGTTCGGACGTGTCGCTTCCGCAAACTAGGGCCACTCGGGCACCCAATGACTGGCCGACAAGTGTGGAAGTGTCCCACCCTCCCTGCTGCAATGTACTGGGCTAGTCAACGACCCCACCGATAAATCGCCTCAGCGCGCTCAGGTAGCCGCCAGTGCCCGAGAGGCGGACGAGCTAGTCGCCGCTGGCCGCTTCCTGGTTAGTCTTTGAGTATGACGTTGTGAACTTCCGTGAGCTCGTCAACCTTGACACCCGGGACGTTCGGCTTCACATTGTTGCCGAACCAGTTCTGGAAGTCGTCACGGGTCTCCCATATCTCAGATACGTGAAACTCGCCGTCTCTCAGGAAGGCTACGTGGGCGACGAAACCCGCCGCGGCCAGAAGAGGGGGCGTCAGATGCTCTGAGACCTTGTCGTACGAATCCGTCGTCATTCCTGAGACAGACAGCCTCGCCAATACCGACATGTTCGCTCCTCAGGCTCGTGGCTCATGTACTGCGAAATGGACCCTACTCATATGAACCACCTCATGCACCAGGTGTTTCAGGTGCATCCACTTGTGGGCAAATCTGGGTGAACTTCGGTCGAGATTATTAGCTGCCCCAGTTGTGCCTGCCGTCCCACCTTCCCCGCGATGTGGGGCAAGCGGGAACATTTCGCTGTGGAGGTTGCTGACGGCCGAAGTGCGACCGCCAGAGCTCAAATTCCTCCAAGTCAGGCGTATCGATTCCCCCAGCGAGTCGGCGGAGGTATCACCCAATTCCCGTTCTGACTCAAAAAAGCATGGAGCCACGACCATGGCCAATTTGAGCTTGTCCAATCGACCTGCACGCATTGTTCGGGTAACGGTGTTGATTGTAGGGATCCTGACAATAGGGGCGCTGCTTGGCATTGGAGGAGTGAAGGCTGCCCACGAGCTCCACGGCCCGCCACCTCCGCCGGTCGCTCAGTACTCGGCAGGCTACGGCCTCGATGGACCGGTAGCAGCGTCGATGGTGGGTTCTGACCTCTTTGTTGCGAATGAGTCGGGAAACTCCGTGACCGAAGTCAACGCCTCGTCCGGCGCTCACGTCGCAACGATTGCCGGCCGTTCCTTTGGATTGGACCAGCCAAGGGCGATTATTTCCGACGGACCCGCCCTGTTCGTTGCCAACGGTGCCAGCAATACAGTCACCGAGATTGATCCCACCAACCGCTCTCTCATCCGAACTATCTCAGGGTTTTCTGATCCCCTTGCCCTCGCGGCCGAGAGCGCACGCATATATGTCCTGAACGGCACCGGGTCAGTTACAGAGGTGTCCGCAAGAACGGGCAGTCTTCTTGGAGTTGCCTCGGGTAACCAGTTTGGATTCAGCACGCCCGGGGGGATTGTTGCGGCTGGTGACCATCTGTTCGTGACAAACGAAGCCGCAAACTCCGTCACCGAGATCAACGATCGATCAATGAAGTTGGTGACCATATTGCAGGGGCCTAGTTACAAGTTCCGCAAGCCGACGGGAGCAGCCGTCGTAGGCGGTGACTTGTGGGTGACGAACCAAACGGGTGACTCGGTCACGGAGATCGCGACCAACACAGACGAGGTGACGCGAGTGGTAATCGACCACACGAATCTCCCGACTCCAGGACCGATCGCCGTTGGCGACGGATACGTGTTTACCGTCAGCCCACCCGGAAACTCTCCCATGGTGAGCCAAATAACATCCACCGATGGAGCCGTTGCCTGGATGATGTGCAATACCAACGGTGCGTATCTGTTCAATGACCCTCAGGCCGCGGTTGTGGCGGGCTCGAGCCTTTGGGTAGTGAGCAAGGGAGGCAACTCCCTCACGCAGATGAACACCGATTCTGGAGCGCTCATTCGCACCATCTCGTAGCTGGCTGCGCACCACCGCACCTGCCATTGCCTGTAACCGAGCGGGACTTCTTTTGCTCCTAGGACTATCCCCACGGTGCCTGCATGGTGCGCCCATCCCGGCAGCGAACTGGGCTACCCCCGACCCTGAGGGCAGGCCGCCAGCTCGATCCCGCCGCTCTGACCACGCGAGGATGGTCCCGTGACGCCGGTGGTTCTGATTCGTCACGCCGAGCCGCTCATGACCGGAGAGACGCCGGGAGCCGAGTGGCCTCTGACCGAAGAGGGCAGGAAAGAGGCAGCCGCGCTGGGAAGGAGTCTCACCCGCCGATCTGCGAGCACAATCGTCTTGACGAGTCCTGAGCGCAGAGCCCGCGAAACTGCTGCGCTGTCCCTCCCTTCAGTGGTCGCGGAGATCAGGGATCAGCTCAGGGAGGTGATGAAACCGTGGTATGCCTCAGCCGCCGAGCACACGAACGCCGTAGCAAGAAACCTGAAGGGCGAAACGGTTGAGGGATGGGAACGTCGTGAAGACGTGATCAGCCGGATTGCGCTACTGAAGCCCGACTTTGGATCCTCAAAGCACCTTGTTTTGGTGAGCCACGGCTTGCTCCTCACGACTTGGCTTGACCACGAGATAGGACTGAGCGATCCCTTGTCGTTTTGGTCCGAGCTAAGGATTCCCGACGCTTGGGCGGTCGATTTCGAGGACAAGTCGCTTGAGCGGATCGCTGACCGTTAAGTAGCGACCGCTTTGGAATTAGGAGCAATCTGGGTGAGGTCTTGGGCCTGCACCAACTAGCTTCTCCCACACGGATCTGAGAGGAGCGAGTGGTGAAGGTCGTTGTGGGGGAGATACTCCCCCTTGCATTGGTGGTGACGATCTCGCCGATCAACGTCATTCCCGTCATCCTCCTTCTCTTCACCAAGCGACCCTTGGTCAATGCGTCGTCCTTCTTCGTCGGGTTCGTTGCCGGCGTCGCAGCCATGCTCGTGGCGCTGGTCGCTATCGCAGAGGCAGTGGATCTCTCTCCGGGGTCTGGGCATTCGACGTGGGTGGCCGTGCTGAAAATGGGCCTCGGTGCGTATCTGTTGGTGGCCGCCGTCCGAAAGTTCCGCGGGCGATCCCGAGCTGGTGGCGAGGGTGCAATGCCCAAGTGGATGGATGGGATTGCTGCGTTTGAGCCCGGACGGTCCTTGGGAACGGGTCTGGCCCTGGGTTCCGTCAATCCGAAGAACGTGGTCGTCGGTTTGGCTGCTGCAGCGACCATCGCATCTGAGGCAGGCTCACGCGGTCAGCAGATTGGTGCGATCGCCATCTACGTGTTGGTCGCTGTCTTGGGGGTGGCGGCCCCGATCGTGGTAACGGCTTTCCTCGGAGATCGATCACCGAAAGTCCTGGAGGGGTGGAAGGTCTGGCTGACGCAGAACAATGCGACTGTCATGTCGGTGCTGTTCCTGATCTTTGGTGTGGTCCTGATTGGCCAGGGTATCGAAGCCGCGTAGCCCGGTCCCGTAAGGGCCTAACGGCGACATCCCCTCCGGGCAGCAAGGATCGTCAGGGAAGGCCAGCGCTTGCAACGGGTCAATCGATCAACAGGTGCACGGTATTCGTTCGTCGCACTGTGCCAAGGCGGTGGAAGGGTCGTTCGGCCCAATGAATGTTGCTTGCATTGTCGTCATCCTGGGTGACAGAGTTCGGTTACGGCGAGGAAGAGGCGGATGGGGACTCGAAGGCGAGTAGGGATGTCGTACTCATGTCGGGTCCTTTCCGGATTCGCATGTGCGGTCGCGCTTGTTCTTGGCCTCCTCTCCTTACTCGACCCGCCGGCCCAGGCTGCAACCGGTGCCGGGACGTGGAGTCTCGACGCAGCCCCAGGTCAACTCGGATTCGGAGAGGTCGATGCCATTTCGTGCGCCGACCCGACGTACTGCGTGGCGCTGTCATCCAACCAGTACGAGGACGACGCACTGATCGACAGCAATGGTTCCTGGAGCAGCGCGCCCCTCGTCGAACCGGGCGGCGCCCTGCAGCTCAACAGCGTGTCCTGTTTTTCCGAGTCGTTTTGTATGGCTGTCGGTGAGAGTTCTCTTGCATCAGGGGGTCATCCCAATGCAGTGGGCGTGATCGAGGAATGGGATGGCTCGGCGTGGTCGGTCGTGTCAAACCCACAGTCATCGGGGCTCGACGTCTCGTTCAGCAGCGTGTCGTGTCCCGGTGCGGCGAGTTGCTTGGCGGTCGGACAGGACAGCACTGACGGTGGGTTCATCGACAGTTGGAACGGCTTGTCCTGGACGATGGCCTTCAATGAACAGGGGGTGAGCCTCTCCGCGGTTTCTTGCAGCACCCCTGCGTCCTGCGTCGCAGTGGGGGCGGGGGCTTCAAATCTGCTCTATTCCGCGGTGTTGGTCGGCGGAACCTGGACGGCCGAATCTGTGCCCGACCCGGGCAGCGACGCCTTCCTTTACGACGTGTCGTGTGCTTCGCCAACCTTCTGTATGGCAGTCGGCTCGATACAAGTCGGTGGCGTCGGCTGGGCGACCGGTCTTACCGAAGCCTGGGACGGCACATCGTGGCTTGTCGTTCCGAGCCCGAAATTACCCCGAGGATGACCTCGGTCCGGGCTTCATAGGCGGAGGGATTTTGATCAGCGACTCCTGTGTCTCCGCGCAGGCGTGCGTCGCCGTCGGATATGGCGGCGGAGGGGTGAATGGCTCGAGCCTTTCGTATCCGGGTCTTGCCGTGGTGGAGACGTGGGACGGGGATGCTTGGTCTCTCACGCCCACACCGGCGCCGGTGGAACCGGCGGGAGGAGGGCGGGCCGACTTGCGCGGGGTCTCGTGCGTGCCTGACGCAAATGACGCGCAGTGCGTCGCCGTTGGGCTCCAGACTCCCGACAACGCGACCTTCTCGGCTCTCGTCGAGACAACCTCTGCGGCAGTCGGATCCCTCGATGCCACGTCGACGCAGGTGCAATCGGACGGCGAGGGCGATCTCACCGCAACCGTCACCACGGGCGCATCACCGGCCTACGGAGCGCTGGAGATGGCGACGGGGGAGACGGTGCCGACTGGGAGCGTCACCTTCCTGAGCGACGGCTTGCCCATCTCGAGCTGTCCTCCCTTGGAGCTCGACTCGGGACAGGCCAGCTGTTCGGCCGGCGCCGGTGCCACAGGACCGATAACAGCCGACTATTCGGGTGATGCGATCTTCGACGGTTCATCGAGCCAGCAGGTCGGCACCCTCCCCGTCGCATACGTGGGCAACGGCGCAACGAGCGGCACGGTGCCCGTGGACGGCGCGAGCCCTTACAGTTCCGCTGCCACGGTCACGGTGCTTCCCCCTGGCACACTCGCCAGGGCCGGATACAGCTTTTCTGGTTGGAACACAAAGCCCGATGGCAGCGGTTCCTCCTACGCTCCGGGCGCCACCTTCACAATCCTGGCCAGCACGGAACTCTTTGCGGTCTGGAGGCCGAATGACACCGCGACGATCATTCCGAGCAACCCCTCGACGTCGGTCTCCACTCAGTTGATCAGCTACTCGGCCACAGTGAGCGGGTGGGGACCAACCCCGACCGGCACCGTGACGTTCTCGGTCGGCGACACGACGCTGTGCAGCGGGGCGTTGAACTCGGGTTCGGCTTCGTGCTCCTCGGGCGGCGCCCCCGTGGGCGAAGACACCGTCACTGTGTCCTACGGCGGCGACTCGAACTACTCCTCGAACTCGACCTCCTCGTCGATCGACGTGACCCAGGCGTCGACGTCGACGTCGGTGACCCCTTCGGTCAACCCGGCCCCGCTGTTCACCGACGTGACCTACTCGGCGACCGTCTCGGTCGACTCCCCAGGGTCAGGGACTCCGAGTGGCACAGTCGACTTCACCTCAAACGGCACCACGATCGGCACCTGCTCGGCGATCCCACTGAGTTCGGGCGTGGCGCAGTGTACGACGGAGTACTCCGACGGCGGTCCCGTGGGTCCGATCGTCGCCACCTACTCGGGCGGCACGGACTTCAGCGTGTCGGCAGTCGAACGGGTTCACCGAGAACGTCTCGCTCGGCACGTCCTCGACGTCGCCGTCGGTGTATCCCTCCGTCGTGGCCAGCGGTACCACGGTGACCTACTCCGCGACGGTCGTGGGCTCGTTGTTGACGGCGCCGGTCGGCTCGGTGGCCTTCACCGTCGGGAACACTGACCTGTGCACCGCCTCACTGACACGCGGGGACGGGGTCGTGCACGGCATCGAACGCCCCACTGGGATCGGACGAAACGGTGACGGCGACGTACTCGGGCTGGACCACCTACGTGGGCTCCTCGAACACGACGACGCTCTCGGTGGCACCGCCCGCTCCGTCGCCTCCGGCCGGCGCAACAGGGTCGGTGAGTGCTGCCGCGGGTCCTGGAGGCACCGCCACCGCCATCGCGGGCAGGGGCGGCATCACCGGATCCGGCTCGGGCTACGGCTCGCTCACCGTTTCGACCTATGGAGCCAATCCCGCCTCGGCGGAAGTCTCCGATGGGACCGGCACCTACTACGACGTGGCCGTGTCGCCGGGGTCCAGCGTTCAGCTCGCTGACCATCACGGTGTGCAACCCGGGCTCGGCCAACTCACTCGATTGGTTCACCGGTAGCTCGTGGGTGACTTTCTCGGACCAGAGCACGTCAGGCGGTTGTCTGGTGGCCACCGTGACCTCATCGACCGTTCCCACCCTGGCCGAGCTCACCGGGACACCCGTCGCTCTCGTCGACATCCCAGCAGCTCCCAACCCGCCCGCGCCTGCGCCCAGCCACGGCTATTGGCTCGTCGGATCGGACGGCGGCATCTTCAGCTTCGGTTCCGCACAGTTCTACGGCTCGACCGGAAGCATCAAGCTCCAACGGCCCGTCGTCGGCATCGTTCCGACGAAAGACGACGGTGGCTACTGGCTCGACGCCTCTGACGGCGGGGTCTTCAGCTACGGCGATACGCAGTTCTACGGTTCGATCCCGGGTCTCGGGCTCCACCCGGCAGGCTCAGGGCTCCCCAACAGCCTCAATGCCCCCATCGTCGGCATGGTGCCCTCCAACGACGACAACGGGTACTTCATGGTCGCCTCCGACGGCGGGGTGTTTGCGTTCGGCGACGCCCACTTCGCCGGGTCTTGCCCTGGCATCGGTGGCTGCTCTGGTGCAGCCGTTTCCGTCATGCCCGACGCCAGCGGCAGCGGCTACTGGCTCGTGACCCAAACTGGAAACGTCTACACGTTCGGCGATGCTCCGTATTACGGCGCTCCCGGCAGCACCAGGTCCCCCGTGACCTCGGCGGTGAGAACACCTGATGGGAAGGGCTACTGGATCCTCACGGCAAATGGCACCGTCTACAACTACGGCGACGCTGCAAGCGATGGCGACGCCACCGGCGCTTTCGGTGGCTCGAATCCGGCCAGCCGCTGATCTTCACCACCTCGGACGGAGGCGGTTACTGGATCGCCTCGGGGAACGGGACAGTGGACCAGTACGGCGACGCTCCCAACGACGGCGGCATGTCAAGTGCGCCTCTGAACGGAGCGATCATCGCAGCGACGGGGTTCTGAGAGCAGGCCGAGTCCGGATGAACAGGTCCGGTAGGCGGCTCTGAGACCGGCACTCCTGCCCCAAGGTGCCGCCAGATGACCACATCCCGGCGAACGAAGAGGCCGTCAGATCTCGGCTGACACCACCCCAACCGACGAGGGCGTACAGTCTCAACCATGATTGTCGAGCAAGAAGTTGGTTCGTGAAGAAACTGGGGAGTCTGTCGTGGCGGGCTCGGGGTTCTGGCGCCACCTGCACCGCCGAGGTCGACCATCCCATTCGCGGCTACAAAGTCAATCCCAAGTACCGGTCGAGCCCTACCGCTCTGTCCGGGCCCGAGGGGCAAACTCCCACCGTGTCATGGATCTCTTTTGACGGGGACATCTATTGGGTTCGACTCTCGGCGGCCAACGGTTGGCCGCGTTCGATTCGCATAACCCAAGCCGATGTCGACGGAGCGAGAGGGTAAAGACCGCATCGCTCGCCTGTTCCACGATCTCGAGATCAGGCCCACGATCTCGACATCAGGCGCAGGGGCGACGGTCTTGCTGCAATCCTCGAACGGGATATTCCGAGGACTTCCCCGGCGGCGGTGCATGGAGGTGAGACGCGGGCACCCTTGGCCGATCACGCTGGCCGGCGGAGGTCGGAGGTCGGAGGTCTGGCCCGGCTCGTCACGAAGTCAGCAGGCCCCTGATGCCGTCGGCAACGAGATACAGACCCACGAGTAGGTACACCAGAACAGCAATTGTCGGGCCGGCCCGCACCACCCGATCCCTGAGTGCTTCCAGGTGCTCTTGGGCCTCACCGGGACGCCGGGCGAAGTAGACAAACGTCAGACCGACTGTGGCAGTCGAGACCACCATGAAGACGAGGAACGCCAGCAGAGCGATTTCCCACGCGACGTGATCACGAATCACGACAACGGCCGCTGCCGCAGTGAGCGCCCACGGTTGCTTGAGGACCCCGACGATGGCGGCTTGCCACGGGTTCAGCTTTTGCATGCGATCGGTGAGATTGCGCGAGACCCCGGAGGGTGTTCTCGGCCGATTTCGACGTCGCCCTTGCCGGCCGGCAACCAAGAGGAGTCCCAGGCCAAGCAGGATCTCCACGATCTCCACAGCAGTCCGGCCTCCACCTTGTTCGGCGGTATGGCTCCCACCCACGGCGTAGCTGATGCCGAACACGACGACCAGCGAGACGCTCCAGCCGATCAGGAAGGCAGCGGCGTTGACTTTCGCCCGAGTCGTGGCCAAGAGCAGAAGGAACACCACGATCGTGGCGGGAGACAAGCTGGAGAGGAGTCCCAACAGCAGGATCGTGATGACCAGGCTCATGGGAGGGCCGGCGCTCCGCAGCCGATTGCTGACGTGACCAATTCTCTTCGCTGCACAGCATCAGTTGTACCGACCACGTCACGTCGTCGGAGCAGGAGACGGGATGCCGCTGGCACTCGCCGGCTCAGAGGCGGGGGGTCCTTCGGCGGAGCCCAACAGCACAATGCCGACGATGGCGAGAGCGAGGCCCACTACCGCTGAGGTGACATGCCCAGCGCCGCTGGCAGCAAGCCGCTCTCCGTATACGGCAATACCCAAGATGACGCTGGAGAAGAGCGTCACGGCGTTGCTCGACGCCATGGCTGGTGCGAGCACACCAGTCTTGAGCGCTCCCTGCTGCAGGACGAACCCGACTATCGCCGAGACGATAAGGACGTAGACCGACCATTCGGCCAGGAGCGAAAGGGCTCCGTGGCCCAACTCACTGACGAAGGTCTTGGTCACGGCGGCCTGGAGCCCGTAGGCGAAGCCGGCGGCGCACCCGAAGAGAAGCGCCTTCGAGCCACCTTCCATCCTGGTTCCCAGCGCAGCCATCGCACTGACGAGAACCAATGTGCCGAGACAGGCTCCCCACCACACAGAAGCACTCGGGTTGTTCGTGCCTCCGCTCGGCGCCCCTGCCCACAAGAAGAACATGATGCCGATCAGCACGGCCAAAGCTCCCAGCCACTCCCGCGGTCCGATGTGCTGTCTGGTGAGCCAGATCCCCAGCGGGAGGGCAATCACCAAGCTCATTGCGGTCAGGCACTGCACCACGACCAACGGGCCACGATCGAGCGCGGCCGCCTGAAGGATCCACCCGGCAGCCTGAGCGATCATTCCGGCCAACCAGACCGGCTTGTGGAGGATCTCGATCAAGAATCGTGGATCGTTGTCCCCTGACGAGGTCTGGAGGGTCCCCTTCTGCTGGAGGACCGTTCCAAAGGCAAAGGCCACAGCGGCCAGAGCCGCCAACACGTATGCCACGACCTCCCCCTACTCGCTGCTCGTGAACCACCCAGGGCCGAACCAACCTGCGGCCACGGCGCTGCTCATGTGGTGAGCCTGTCACCTCCTAGGCCCTGGCGCTACGGGGCGAAGCCGTGGGCAACCGGGCGAGTCAGAAGTTCTTAGCCGCTCCGAGCGATGCAGGGTGGCTCGCAGCCCTCAGGGAAATGTCCAGTGGATGTGGAAAGCCGACGCTCGCCCCGTCTCCGGAGCGAACACGGCCACAATGGCCCGCCCCCGACCAAGTCAGACCAGCGTGCTCCGCGCCGCCGGAGCGAGGCGCACCGGTCACCGCCGACAGATGCGGCGACGGGTGGGTTGCCGAGAGCGGCTTGGCGATGTCCTCGAGCAACTTCTGTTCGGCATCGACACCGAAGAAGCCAGCGACCAGCCCGCCGATGACCATCACCCGGGCTCCGATGAGATACCCGATGAAGAGCCGGAAGTGGTCCTGGCCGTTGCCGATGAGCTGACCGTAGAGCCAGGGCCGAGGGCGCCGAAGGTCTAGGCGATCGCGACGAAGACGGCGATGCCTTCGCCCGGACATCGACAGGAAAGATCTCGCTCACGGTCAAGTGGGCCGAAGAGGCACCGGCAGAGGCGAAGAAGAAGATGACGCACCAACACGCCGTCTGACTCACCGCGTTCAGGGTGCCGGCATTGAACAGAAGGGCGCTGATGGCGAGGAGCACCCCTGTCCCGGCGGCGGCGGCGTAGACGATCAGCGCACACTCAGGTCCAGACCACCCACAAGCGTCCGAATCGGTCATAGAGGGCATCTCGGTTGGGTTCTGGGTTCTGCCATCCCTTGTCGTGACGTCGGCGCGAACATGGCAGCGTGCCGAACCCACATCGGCTCGCCACAGCACCGATCGCACCCTGACGTAGCCCGGAACCGGGCGAATTGATTCGGCGGCCAGTCCCAAGGCGACGGGACCGACAACTCGTCTGAACCCCGCTCATTCCGGCAGCTCAAGGATTGTGCGTTCGTTGTGTTTATCCGGGCGTACTGTCCAAGCCCAGTGGAAGCGCTCCGACGGCCGCGGGTGGGGGAATGGATGCGCCGCTACTTGCACGTACTCAGAGGAATGTGGCACAAGACGGGGGACTGCATTGCCGCTGACTGCGACGTCAGGGCAATGCATTTCCCGCCCTCGCGCTACTGCAAGGCGCATACCGATTAGGCGGCGGCAACACACCAGTCGGTCGGTTTCAGCGCAGTTCAGCGGGAGGTAGCTTCCCGGGTACCAGGGGCAGTCGGGACGCCACACCCATCAAGCCGGCCGCGTCGCCCCCACGAAGAGCAGGCTCCCGAAGGGCACGCCCGGTGTGACGGGGAAATCCTCGGCCCGCACATCGGCGCCCGTGTGCGGCACGTCGACCATCACGTCCTGGTCGTTGACCACGCCGACGAACAGCCCAACGTGGTCGATGGACCCCGGCCCGCTCCCGAAGAAAACGAGATCGCCCGGCGCCAGTGCGGCGCCCGGTGCCAGCTTCCTCGTGGCGTCGTACTGGTCCTCGGCCACTCGGGGCAACGCCACCCCAGCCACCGCATAGGCGGCCTGCACGAGGCCCGAGCAGTCGAAGCCCACGCCGGGCGTCTCGCCGCCCCAGAGGTACGGCGTGCCGATCTGCGAGAGGGCCCATGAGACAGCTACGGCGCCCGCGCTATCGTCCACCACCGGCGTCGCCGTGACCGCCCCCGCTCCGGCCGATGCCGCGGCGTAGGACTCTGCCAGCGCGAGCACCTGCGCCACATACGTAGCCGAGTGGTTGTAGGCGTACACGGCGTCCGACAGGTCGGCCCCGCCAGCCGCCCCGTCAGCGCAGAGGAGACGGGCTGCCGCATATACGGCGTCCGTCGGGTCGTAAGGGCTCGGCGGGTTGGCCCCGCCGACAGGCACCGGCTCGTCGTAGGCTGCAAAGGTCTTCGGCAGAAACTGCATGGGCCCTTCGGCCCCGGCCGAATTGGCGCCGTCGTGCACGCCGGGGAGGTTCGACTGACCATTGTCCGACTCGATTGTGCCGATGGCAGCCAGGATCGTCCAAGGCAGTCCCAGGCAGGTGCCGGCCGCCTGCTGGTAGAGCGTCAGCATGGTGGTAGGGAACTGCGCTATCGCTGCCGAAGATGCCGCAGGAGCACCGCCGCCACCGAGCAGCGAGGCCGCCGAAGCCAGAATCGCCGTCCCAATAAAAGCCGCGGCCAGCCCGACCGCCAGTCCGGCGGCAACCAGGCCCTTCACCGGACCTCACCGCGCCTACGCGGGACTGTAAGTGCCACGTCGGGGAACGGTCGCCCGCGTTTCCCGTCAGAACGTCACTACCTCGCCTCCGAGCTGGCGTAGGGGGACGCTTTCGGTCCCGCAAGACCCATCAGTGGCAGTGATCCGGAGGAAGCGCTGTACCCGCGTCCGCTGCTCCCAGATCGTCCGAGTGCCCGGCTTCGAGCCGCGGCCATTGCGAGGTCGGACGACCGCCTGGCCACGTCCGCAGGGGAGGCCAGTCTGGAGCCCCGCCCAGTGTCCGGGTCGCATGCCCGCGCCGGGCCAGCCCACAGGCGAGTCCTCCCAGTCCTCCTGCCTGCCGAACACGCTGATGTCCATGAGCGCGTAGCTGTAGTCCAGGACCTCGGCGCCACGACGCTTGGTCCAGTACGTCTCGAAAACCCGGTCGCCATCGCGCAGGTAGCACACCAGATGAAATAGACCGTGCTCGCGGTCGACGAGGAGCGCGTCAAGTGAGGGCTGGGCCGAGTACCACGGCATGTCCCAGCCCATGAAGGTGCGATAGATGAGGCTCTCGTCGTATGACGTCTGCGCATCGCCGGGGCCACAGGCAGTGTTCCGGCCCTGGCAGAGCACTGCGAACGTGATGTCGCGAGAGTACAGGTACGCAAGCTCGCCCACATGACTCATCACCCACGTACAGCCTTCGCACTGCTCGGCCGCAGGTCGGCGCGGCCACCACATGAAGTAGTAGGCAATGAGCTGACGCCGGCCTTCGAACGCGTCAAGCAACGTCACTGGGCCCTTCGGCCCCAGCAAGGGACTGTTTGCGGCGACCTCGACCATCGGCAGCCGGCGGCGGGCGGCAGCGATCGCGTCCCCTTCACGGGTGTGTGCCTTCTCCCTCGCCCGAAGCGCCTCCAGTTGCTCGTGAAACGTCGAGCGGTCTACCACCGTTGGTTGAGGTCTGTTCTCGTCCTGGGACATCCGCACCTCGCCTGATCGCCTCCTTGCGGCTATGTGTTAGTACCCGCGACGGTAGCGACGGTCAGCGATGTCGCATGAGCAGAGTCTCGCCGATCCTGACCACAGTCCTCGAAGTGCGGCCGGGTGGCACCCGGTCCCGGCGAGCTCCTATCACTTGTCAACCCCTCCTTGGGGGCTCGGGAGTGAAAACAGCGGACACGACATTGATCAGTCACTCGAGGTGAGGACGTACGGGGGCATCCCCTGAAACTAGGGCGTATGGAGTTGACGGACGAAGCCATTGGCCAGATCGATAGTGTGCGATGGCGGCAGGTCCAAGGTCGGTTCGCCGGCGGCCTCAAAGCCCGGAGGTGAGGGATGGCACAACCCGTAGTGCACTTCGAGGTCATCGGAGAAGACCCAGCGCGACTCCGTGACTACTTTTCGGAGCTCTTCGGGTGGAGCTTTGCGGCGCCCTCGCCCGTAGCCGACGAAGTGTCTGCACCAGACGAATATGGGTTCTTGGATGTCATTGTCGCCGACGATGGGACAGGCATCCGCGGTGGGGTGGGTGGCGGGCCGTCTTATGAAGGCCACGCCGTGTTCTACGTAGGAGTGCCAGACGTCGGAGTTGCATTGCAACGAGCCGCAGACCTAGGAGGTACGCGAGTCATGGGTCCCGTGACGTCTCCCAACGGGCTCGTTGTCGGCCATTTCAAAGATCCTGAAGGTACTCTCATCGGGGTGGCAGGTCCCTCGTAACGACGACTCGCTTCCGGCGTACTGGGCGACCCCGTGGGCGCCAGGATCGATGCAAAATGGAAGCACCTGTGTCCATCGAAGCGCGTCAATTCCATTGACCAACTTCCTCAGCGTTGTTCCGCACGCCTGGCATACCTCGCGGAGCTCGACGAGGTCCAGACGACGTGGGCCTCGCTCGTACTCGCTGATGAAGGACCGTGGTCCATCTATCGCCTCTGCGAGGTCAGTCTGTCTGAGATCGGTTCGCTCGCGAATCTCGCGTAGTACTTTCCTTCAGCGTGTCCTAACTTGGTGGCCGCCAGGTAGCTATCCTTTTGTCGACGGTGCACCCTGCATCGCGTGGGCCGTCGGAGGGGACCCACAATGAGACGCCTTGAATCTGGACGCATTCGGCGCCACTATTCAAATGCCGCTGAATGGCTAAGGGAGCTGTCTACCTTCAAGGCGACCGTCTTCTGCCTTCTCGTTCCTCTGCTCTCTGTCGGCGTCGTGCTGTCTGAGTCTTCGGTCTCCGGGGCCAGCCCTGTGCTATCCATCTCGATCTCGGGCGACCACTTCGTCAACCAGAATGGACTCACCGTCCGGCTCTCGGGTGTGAATGTGCCCGGTTCCGAGTACGCCTGCGAACAGGGCTGGGGTTATGGAGGGTTGGAAGGCTCAAGCCCGGCCCAGGACGCAGAAACGGCTGCCACAATCGCTGCTTGGGACGCCGATGCGGTACGGGTGCCGCTCAACGAGGACTGCTGGCTCGGTCTCAACGGACAGCCTTCCTTCGGCAGCCAGTCCGGATACCAACAGTCCATCGAAGACTGGGTGAACGCACTCAACGCGGACGGCATCTACGTCATATTGGATCTGCACTGGTCAGCACCAGGGACCACGGTGGCCGACGGTCAACGCCCCATGCCCGACAACCACTCGGCAGCCTTCTGGACCTCGGTGGCCACGACCTTCAAGAGCAACTCAGCCGTGGTCTTCGACATTTTCAATGAGCCGTACTCGCCGGCTGCAGACGGATTCACCAACTGGCCTGTGAGCTGGTCATGCTGGCTGAACGGCGGGTGCACCGTTCCGGACTCGGCTGACGGCCAGACCCCGAACCCGAGCCAGACCTACACCGCCGTGGGTATGCAAACTCTTGTGAATGCAATCCGCACCACCGGGTCGAGCCAGCCGATCATGGTGGGTGGGCTGAGTTACGCCAACGATCTCTCTGGGTGGCTGGCCAACGAGCCCACCGATCCTGACGGCCAACTCGCGGCCTCCTTCCACAACTACGACGGCGAGAGCTGCGATTCCCTCAGTTGCTGGAACAGCATCGTTGCCCCGGTCGCAGCCGAACGGCCGGTGGTGACTGGGGAGTTCGACCAGGGATACGACTGTCTTAACGGCCCGCAAAACGACGGGTTCGACAACGCCTACATGAACTGGGCCGATCAGAACGGCGTCAGCTACCTCGCCTGGGGCTGGTGGGAACTGAACCCTGGATCTCCCACCCCTGGTTGCAGTACTTACTCCGATGACGGCAACAGCACATACGCCCTCATCGACGGCAGTGGCAATGCCTTGGCGCCCGACGGGACGGCGCTACAAACACACCTGGCTGCGCTCTCCGGGTCGATACCCGCCCCTGGACTGATCGGGATCAGCCCCACATCTGGGCCAGAGGCTGGTGGCACCGCGGTCGTCATTACCGGGACCAACTTCACTGGAGCCAGCAATGTCTCGTTCGGCTCGACGTCAGCGGCTACCTTCACTGTTGACTCGGCCACCGAGATCACAGCTACGTCGCCCGTGGGCACCGGCACGGTCAACGTGACCGTCACCACTTCAGCCGGTGTCACCGACACGTCAGCGGCCGACCAGTTCACTTATATGGGGTCAAGTTGCGATCCGCCGAGCTTCACCAGCCCTGGCTCGGCCACGGCGGCCGCGGGTGTCCCCTTCACCTTCACGGTGACGACCTGTAGCACGTCGACGCCCGTCATCAAGGCGTCTCACCTCCCAGCAGGCCTTCGGCTGGTCAGTAACGACAACGGCACGGCGACGATCTCGGGGACACCCGCGGCTCACGATTCCGGCGCATACGCGGCGAACGTCACGGCTACGGTCAAGGGTCAGCCGGCTGCCACTCAGAGCTTCGTTATCACCGTGGACAACGCCCCGGTCTTCAAGTCCAAGACTCTGTACACCGCCCACGACGGGGTCTCCTTCACCTACCTGATCACCACCCAATACGCCTACCCGACACCCACGATCACCACGACTTCGACCCTTCCTACCGGGATAACCCTCACCGACAATGCCAACGGCAGTGCCACACTGGGGGGCACGCCAGGTCCGAACGCCGGTGGCGTCTACCGGATCACGATTACCGGTACCAACGGGATCGGGGTTCCGGTCAACCAGTCCTTTGTACTGATCGTCTACCAGTCGCCGGTGATCGCCCCCATCGACACCACCACGATCACCAGGGGGGTGGCCATGACGCCCCTTCCGATCACGGTTACCGGGTACCCGGACCCTAAAGTCCGAGCCTCGGGGCTGCCCCAGGGGATCACGCTGGCCTCTGGGTCCATCGCGGGAACAACCTCGGTGGCATCGGGCGCTTACACCGTGAAGATCACCGCATCAAGCACGGCTGGATCGACGACGCAGACCATCACCCTCACCGTCAACTCATAGGCAAGCCGAAGCACCCTACGCGCCACACACCCGGCAGCGAGGGTCACCCGAGCCTGCGTGGCTACGTGCCGGACTAAGACTTGACGGAGAACAATCGCCAGGTTCCTGGAACACCCTTCAACCGGCAATCGCCACGGTCCTCGAAACCGATCCCCGATCCTGCGACAAGGTCAGTAACGGTGCGAGAGACGAGCACCTCACCTGCGCCCGCCATTGCGGACACGCGTGCTGCAATGTGCACGGCCATGCCTGCTACGTCCTGACCTCGAAGTTCTACCTCACCGGTATGGAGACCAGCGCGAAGATCTATGCCGATACCTTTGACCGCTGCGGCAATGGCACGGGCGCACTCAATAGCTCTCGCGGGCCCATCGAAGGTGGCCAGGGTGCCGTCTCCGGTGGTTTTTATCAAGCGACCTCGGAAACGCTCGAGCTGGCTTTGTACCGAGTAGTCGTAGCGGTTGAGTGAGTCGCGCCACTGTCGATCACCTTGCTGTGCCAGATGTTCTGTTGATCCAACGATGTCGGTGAAGAGAACCGTGAGCAACACTCGATCGAGGACCCGCACGGGTGTGGTGCCGGTCAGAAACCGCTGTATTTCGTCCAGGAGCTCCTCGCTTTGACCGGCGAAAGGAAGATGGTCATTCCCGGAAAGTTCGACGAGATCGGCATCGGGGATGCGACCTGCAATAGTGCGACCGTGCTCGGAGCGGACGTGGCGATCTCCTTGTCTGGTGATCACGAGTGTCGGCGCCTGGATCGCTGGCAGCACGGAGGTGACATCGCTTTCCATCACGGCGCGAGTGCTTTCCGCCAGTACGTCCGGGCTCGCCGTAAGGCGTTCGATGCGCCCCCAATGTTTTCGTGCATTCTCCGTTTGGACCATGCTCGGCGCCAAGGTCTCTGTGCACACACCGGTGCCCCAAATCTCCTCGATGGCTGAGACGTAGGCGGGAATGAGATCCGCGCTCAGTCCCCACGGGGTTGTGTCATCACGGGCGTATCGGGCGTAGGCATTGACGAGAACGAGGCTCCTTACTCGTTCGGGGTACGTCGCCGCAAAAAACATCGTCGCTCCGGTGCTTTCTCCCCACGAAAGGAAGGCCGCGCGGTCAGTCCCAACTGCGTCCATCACAGCGCCGATGTCGTCCTTCCATGCTTGTACTGCTGGAACGGCACCGGCGTCCAGCCGACCCGAGCTGCCAAATCCCCGCGGATCAAAGGTAATGAGACGGCAGAAGGAAGCCAAACGTGAAATGAATTGGCTCACTTCCGGCTCTTCCCAAATCAGCTCAATCGCCGCGCTTCCGGTTATGGGCATCACCAAGTCGATGGGGCCATCGCCCGAGACCTGATAGGCGAGGTAGGTCCCTTCGGCGGTCCTGGTGTAGCGAGTAGTAAGCGGTTCGGTCATTGTTCACAGTCTCTCTTGCTCCAGCTCCGAGTGCTCGAACGCGGGCCGAGTCGCAAGATTGGACCGGTGGAGACTGCGCCGACCTGCGGTTGGCCTCATGTCTTTCTCAACTGACGGGGGGCTGATCCGACCGAGGAGATTGTCCCGGGCCATCGGTCACCAGCCAACTTGCCTCCCACCATCCCGCCGAACGGGGACACCCTAAGAAGTAGGTTGCTGGCCGTGGCTCTATCGACGCTGCCGAAGATTGATCGTCTGGTCCTGGCGACCGTGACCACGGTGCCAGAGTGGCACCCCGAGCACGACACGTTCGTGCCCTTTCCGGTTCATGCGTGGCTCATTCGACACCCTGACGGGGCCATCTTGGTGGACACAGGCGTCGGAGTAGGCAACGAAGCAATCAACGAGTGGTACCACCCACGAACCACTTCGCTGTTCGATGCCCTCGCTGGAATCGGTGTCGCATCCTCGGACATCTCCGCCGTGATCATCTCTCATCTGCATTTTGACCACTGTGGTCAACAGGGGGCGGTGCCAGCTCCTGTGTACGTGCAGGCCTCCGAGTTCGAGGTAGCCCAGACGCCGGGTTACACCGTGCCGGAGTGGGCGGCTATCCCCAACGACCGGTTGCGGCTGGTACACGGGGACCAGCTAATTGCCGAGGGAATCTCCCTATTGGCCACACCAGGCCATACCCCCGGCCATCAATCGGTGCTTCTCGAAGCGGTGGGCGAGCGTGTTGTAATCGCAGCACAGTGCGCCTTTCGGGCAACGGAACTCCGTACCGGTGAACCAGTGCCTTCGAATTGCCACGGAGGAACCTGGGAGGTTGCGGCACGGGACTCCCTCGAACGCCTCCGCGCGCTCGCACCTGTTAGGGCGCATCTGAGCCACGACCCGGAGATCGTCGAAATCGCCAGGTGACCCGACTGCGCCAGTAGGGCTCGATACTGCCCGCCTCCCGGCGTGCTGGGCTAGTTGCTAGAGGTACTGGCCGATGGACGCCGTGGATGAAACCACACCCTCGTGTCCCGCCCCCTGGCGCAGCGACAACAGCTCGGCCAACGTGGCCTCGACCTCTCGAGGAAGAGCCCGGTCGCCGAGCCACTTGCGGGCTTCGCTCGCAGTCAGCTTGCCGACCTCAACCTGCGCGATACAGCGACCTGGCCGGACGATGGCAGGGTGAAGCCGGGCAATGGGTTCGTTCGTCGTGAGAGCGATCAGAATTGACCTCCCCTGGCCCAGCAGACCGTCGGTCAAGTTGAGCAAACGAGCCAGACCCTGGCCGGATCGCTCCTTGGCGCCGGCCGTGATGAGCTCGTCACAGTCTTCAAGAATCAAGAGCCGTGACTTTGTTGCCTTCGGCTTCTCTTCCCGATCGTCCTCGGATTGGTCATCTTCTTCGCCCAGGGCGACATTGAGCAGGTACGCAGGGTCAGCAAACAGATGCTCTGGATCGACCACGTAGTCGAATCGGCACCAGCCTCGCCACGCGTCGGCCAACGCACGCAGCGCCGTGGTTTTACCAGTGCCCGGAGGGCCGTGGAGCAGCAGGAGCTTTCCGGACAGCAGGCCACGATTGCGTCCCATGAGGTCATCTAGAGCCCGCGCCGCGTTCTTCGTGTAGTTAGGTCGGATATCCTGCCAGGTCCGTACTTCGACCCGTCGCTCGTGGCGAACTGGGCCGTGACGCCCTTGGTGCCAAAACCCCACCGCAACCTTGGTGTGATCGATCGTTTTGGGTTCTTCGGCTCCCGCCTTCGAGGCATCGAGGATGTCTTTGGCCAACTGTTCGGATACCGCGAGCACGGTGATCCTGGCGTTTCCGTGAGCCCATCGAACGACGCTCGTAATCCAACCTGGGCCAGCCGCCAACACTGATCGGGTCCCGTCGAACATTGCGACCCGATCAGGCTCAATCCCCGGTGGCAACAGGCTGGCCCCGTCGCGGGCGCGAGACAACGTCACACTCCGTGCGTAGCGGTAGTGGCCTGAGATGTAGTGCTCGACAAAGAGCAGGTCGTTCGCATCGACAACCGAATCGGCGTCGTCGAAGGACATAACTCTTTGCGAGGTGCGTGGAATCTTGTTCATTGTGCTTGCCTCTGGACGCGATGGCGCGTCCGATCGTCGACCAAAGGCACTCGGGCCAATGGTTCTGTTCCTACGGTTCGGGGTCAGGCGTATGCGATCGACGCCGACGGCTCGCTCAACCGAAGAACGGGCGCGACAGCATCAGTCGTAGGCACCGGACGAAGTCCGAATGAATTGGTGCGATTGACTGAGCCATAGTCGGCTCACTCTGACGAAACCCAACTTGAAAGTCAAGGGGAGTTTGAGGATTTGCAGGAACCACGCACGACGGGCGGGCTTGCCCATAAGTGCCGAACTGCCAAACTGTCCTGGCGCAGTGGGCACCTTGACCTGTTCACCGGGTCGACTACGGGCAGTACCTCTTGCGCCTACTCGACATAGCCCTTCTGGGTGCCTTTCGAGATCAACGCGGACGGTCTTCGTATAGCTGCCGTCAACAGTCAGGTTGAGGCGATACCTCTTTCACTCATTCTCTGTGAACGTGTTTCTCACCCTTTTCGAGGTGAGGAAGTAGCAGAGGCCAACGAGATAAGGAAGGACGTCGATCACCGTACCGACAGGGGACTTCGCTCCCATCAGGTGCCAGGAAACAACGATCGATGCCGACAAGATGTTGAAGACAATGTTGTTCGCAATCGCAGAGTGGCGTCTCTTAAACATCAAAGTGAACAAGACGACCGTGTACACAGCACCGGCGGTGTTTGTGAGCACGTAGTACAGCAGTCCAGCCAGCGGAATGAAGGTGTGCAGACCCACGATCGCCGGGTCTGAGTAGATGACGATCGCTCCCACCGTCAATCCGAGCCCGTGCACGACTAGGAATGCCAAGGCAATGACATAGAGCAGTAACCACCCGGCAATCCCTCGAGGTTCCCCGTGAAGCGAGTCGCGGGAGTGGAGGAGTGCCGGATCGCCCGTGCCGCCGTAGCGGGGTGAGCCCACATCGCCGCCGTCGGCCATGGTCACGATGTGAGCGAGAAGGGCGGCTGTTCTAACTCTTCTGCCATGCAGAGAATGGTGGCCAAGCCTGAGCACGATCACAATCGGGGATTACCCTTAAATGTCCCTGAGACCGAATTCGCTCGTCTGTGTCGCGCGGGAATTCTGATGATTTTGGAGCACGGTCGTCCGTGTCTGCACATCCTCGGAGAACCATCCTCGGCCTCCATCCTGGCCTCTGGAGGTACCCCGTGGCGCAAAGGGGTCACGCCCACTCCCGGCGATCAGGGATACCCCGAGAGCGCCCTATCGGCACATCCCGGTCGCTCTGACCTGCCACCATGAATCCGTGACCGACAGCCGGTTCACCATCCGTCCGGCTCGCCCCGAGGACGCCCCACGTCTCCAACACATCGAGTTGGCCACCCAAGGCCAGTTCGCCGCCATCGGTTATGACCAGGTTGCTGCCAGCCCCCCGGACTCCATCGAGTTGCTGGTCGAGTATGCGCGGTCAGAACACTCCTGGGTAGCCGTGGTTGACAACGAGGTAGTGGGCTACATACTCGTAGGTGTCCTTGACAACGCCGCCCACATCTTTCACGTTTGCGTCCATCCCGGCCACCAGGGAATCGGGGTCGGGAAAGCACTTATTGAGAAGGTCAAGAGCTGGGCGCGTTCGGCAGGACGCCCGGCAATAACCCTGGCGACCTTCTATGAGGTGCCATGGAACGGTCCGCTCTACGAGCACCTCGGCTTCCGAGTGCTGGATGAGTCGGAACTGGGACCCGAGATGCTGGCCAGAGGGGAGCACGACGTGGCCGGAGGATTATCGCCTACGGGGCAGGTGACCATGCGGCTCGACCTCGACATCTGACCCAGGTTGGTCGGGCTGCGAGTCTGTACGAACAATCGGCATAGCCGACCGTCCGCAACTGCCGGTTACCGAGCGGGTCGACCCTTCCCCGCCCAGCCCGGAAGTGCCGCAGGGTGGCACGCTCCCGGCAGCGTACTGGGGGGCACCTGGACCAAGTCGGATTCAAGCATCAGCTTCGAGGAGCGACGACGATGAGGGCGGACCCGAAATCGGACAGCGTCCATGAGATCGGGGCCACGTACGACTTGCCGCTCGTGATTCCGTTAGGGAGCGCGAAGCGGACGACGTAGCCATCTCGCACTACCACTCGAGCTTGCGTGTCACGGGCTATAGAACCGGCCGGAGGATTGCCGCTTACTCCTTCACGGCTCACAGGCGCATAGACGATGACCTCGGGCAGCAGTGGAATGGACGGAATGGTGCAGATATACGTGCCACCGTGGACAGCTTCAATCTTGGCGTTCGTCAGAAGCCCAATCGGTGGGAGTCCAGCCACCCATGCGTAGCGGGCATCAAAGGGGTTACCCAGGAACAGGTTGTAGTTGTGGTTCACTCTATCGGTGGCACTTAGTCTGGGCACTGCCGTGACCACCGTCGTTGATCAGGATCTGGGCGACCTCGAGCCCTATCGCCGCCCGCTGACCGCCTATTGCTACCGGATGCTTGGGTCCCCCCAAGACGCCGAGGATGCGGTGCAGGACACCTTCGTGCGGGCATGGCGGGGCCTGGGGGGATTGGAGGACCGAACCGGGTTGCGCCCATGGCTGTATCGGATCGCTACGAACGTCTGCCTGGACATGGTGAAGGGTCGGGGACGGCGCGCTCTGCCAATGGACCTCGCGCCGGCTAGCAGCGGGCGGCGATGGGAGTCTTCCCATGAGCTCGCTCTCGGCACCCCTCGCCCAGAGGCGACCTGGGTGCAGCCGATCCCCGACCACCTGGTCTCATCCCCGAACGCAGACCCGGCTGACGTCGCCGGGTTCCGAGAGTCGATCCGACTGGCGTTCATCGCCGCCCTCCAACACCTCATGCCCCGCCAGCGCGCCGTTCTGATCCTCCGTGACGTCCTGAGCTGGCGGGCTCACGAGGTGGCGACGCTGCTCGAGACCAGTGAGGACGCTGTCAACAGCACCCTGCGCCGTGCCCGGAGTGCCCTGGAGGCGGTCGACCCCGATGCCGTGCCGAGGGCGGCGACGGAGGCCGACCGTGAGCTCCTGTACCGCTACATCGAGGCATTCGAGCGCTACGACGTCGACTCGCTCGTGGCGCTGTTGCACGAAGACGCCAGTCTCAGCATGCCGCCCTACGAGCTGTGGCTCCGGGGCATCCCCGACATCCGTCGCTTCCTGGCCGCCCTGAAGGTCGAAGGCGGCCGCGACCAGGTAATCGAGGTCGCGGCCAATGGATGTCCGGCGCTGGCCGTATACCGATCTGCCGGCCCCTCCGGGGCGTTAGAACCATTCGAGATCCACGTGCTCGAGATCGCTGGCGGTCGCATTGTTGCGATTCACGCTTTTCTTGAACCGGCTCTATTTCCCGTCTTCGGACTCCCTCCGACGGCCGCACCGATCAGCGAATAGGTGATGCCCACGTAGTCGGACTCGCCGAGTTCACCGCCCAAGCCTCGATGACGGAGTTTGGGGGCCGCCGGGATGCTGTCAGAGACTTCTCGAGCCGCGACGACTTTTGTGCTCCGGCGCAGTTGTACTCAGTGGGGAGCCGCGAAGGACGCCCTTCCCCGAGAACAGACCCAAGGAGGCAACACCGATGCCTGTACTCATGATTGCCGAACAACCAAACATGGACGAGGCGACCTATGCCTCGATGTTGGAGCCGCTGATGCCGTTGCTGCGTTCGACGACGGGCTTCATTTCTCATGCCGGAGGTCAGAGTCCCGCCGGCGGAATGCGCATCATCGAGATCTGGGAGTCCGAGGCGGACCAGCAGAAGTTTTTTGACGAGAACCTGAAGGCAGATCTTCCACCTGGACTTGTACCTGACCTCACGTATTCGGAGCTACACGCCGGATTCACTCGGTAGGCGTAGCCTCGTCGCTTCGAGCCTGTCGAGGGGCCGATCAGAGGTGGAAGGGACACGAGCGCGCATGGCGGCGAGCCCCTTCCACTTCGGACGGCTCCTGCCAACGGCCCCTCTGTCCAACCTCAGCGGGAATCAGAACCCGCACGGGACCCGTTCTGAGGCAATGTTTTGCCAACTCGAACCTACCCCCAAGCCCACATCGTTGGAACTAGTCGATGCAAAAATTATTGGGTCGACGCCGAGGCGCTGTCAGTCGAACTCGTCGAAAGGTTCGTCCAGTTCGACCCGGGTCACGTCTTGGCGCATAACCGGCAGCGGAGGCAGTCGATCTTCAGACTTGCGGCTACAGGTTGGCGAACTTCAGCGGCGAGCGAGCCGACGGCCGCTTTCCGTGCTGATCGGCGTGTAGTTCATCTCAAAGTGGTGATAGAGCTTTGATTCGTCGGCTTGCGAGAGTTCCTCGCCATGCATCTCGATGTGGGGCGCAGACTTAACCTGCTCCTTCGTTACCGCGACCTGCAGGTCATCGGGACCGATCTGGATGTTGCCCAAAGGAACGAAGGCCAGGTGTCGGTCGAGAAAGCCCTCTTTGACAGTCGCAAACATCGGCTCGTCGGTCTCGACGTCAACGTAGACATCTTGCAGCTTTCCGATTTTCCCGCCGTTACGATCGATCAGCATTTTGCCGTGCCATTCGGCCACATTCCATTGGGCTTCCTGATCGTCAGTCATAACAGCCTCCTCATCGTCTCTAAACACAGCCTACCGAGCGCACTGTGTGCACATAGCAAAAAAAGCCCAGTGGAATCGGCTTGAAGTGCCGATCAGCCACCCTTGGCGACGCACCCCCTCCCGGCGTGCTGGGACACCCCCGAAGGCAGCCGTCGTCGTGGCATTGTTATGCGGTGCTGGACTATTCGGGCGGCAGTCCGAAACGCATCGACATTGGTTTCATTCCGGCACCATCGGGTCCTCAGATGCACTTCTGGTAGGACGAGGAGGAGCACAGCTGCTTCATCATCATGACCGAGTATGCCCCGGACATGGAGTCCCCAGATCGGGTTGAAACCGAGGCCCTGATCAGTGGAGTGGGCTGCGTTCAGAGCGTCTTCGGCTATCCGAACGAAGAGGCCTTCTGGAAGGACCCGAGAGGTGACTTCCGCCATGGTTGCTTTGAAATCGACGGATCAAAGTGGCATGAGAACATCGACGCCTACAACCTCAGATCGTTTGGGAACCACTATTGGCGTGACAACAGTCCTGCGCTGCATCACTACTTCGTCGGATCCAAGGATGCCTCGTGTCAGTTCCTGGCAAGGAGTCTGGAGGTCGAACTCTTCCCAGGAAGGTCTCGCGGAGACATCATTCGGACCGTCTACGGACGACAGCGTGAGCAGTTCACAGAAACCCTGAGACGCATCAGAGAGATGCAACAGCACTCGCAGCCGAGCGAGTGACCTCGTCCCGGTGAACTGGGGCACCTCGGAGGTCGGTGAACAGCTCGACATTCAGAGCCAACCTAGGGGTATGGTCCCGCTTGGCAGTGGGGATTGGCCGAGCACAACGTACGGAGGTGGTGCCCAATGGCACTTGGAATCTATTTCGCACACGAAGGCTTCACACCGGAGAAGTACGGCAGTGCAATCGAGCAGCTGGAGGCCGCCGGTGCGGGCAAGCCGAAGGGGCGTACTTACCACTGCGCGCTCGAATCGGACGGTGCAATCCAGGTCTTCGACATCTGGGAGTCCCAGGCGGACTTCGATGCTTTCGGGCCGACGCTGATGCCGATCCTCACCGAGTTGGGAGTCGGACTAAAGGAGCCGATGGTCGCCACTGTTCACAACGTGATAACCGGCTGAGTCTTCGCAACTGAGTAGTCAGTCGGCGGATTGGTTCATTGGTCGCCACCCCCGAGCCGGCGGCGGTGAATGGGGGCACCCCTACTTCGTCAGTTCCCGCACCTCCGGCACGGTCGTGACTACGAGGTCCACCAGCTCCCAGAGAGAGGGCAGGTCGGGTTGGTCCAACGCCTGCGCTCTCGTTAGACGCTGGCCGTAGTAATCCGCCTCGCCCTTTCCTGCCACCAGAGCATCCACAAGTCCCGCTCCCTCGCTGTTGATACGGCAGGAAAAAGTGACGTGGTCGGCAAACGGTTCCTCCCATGAACCAAAGGTGGCATCCAGCCAGACTTCGTCCTTCGGGTGGCCATGACACACGGCACTTACGACCGAATAGGCGTCCCCACTCTGAGTGGCGAAGACGACCACCCGCTTGTAGTTGCGACCGCATTCCGCACACGCCTCGTCCTGGACCTGGCGATCACTGAGGTCGATGGACATCACAGCAACTGTATTTCGGAATGTCTGTCGACCCTTGTGGCCGATGGCTAATCCTCTGGCTCCACCAGCGCCAAGGCATCACTCACCGCCCGTGTCGCTCTGTCCCACGAACGCCGCGCTCCCGCTACGTCTTCGTTCTCGCCGGGCAGTCGGCCCTCTAACTCGATGAGGGCGCCCTGGGCGTCGATCAGGAGGTCAGCAAGGCGCTGCTGCTGCTGAGTCATGGACCGATGGTACGCCTTCGTACGTCTCGTTGATGTCGGTGCTTCACCGTCTCAGTCGAGCCGACAGGTCCCACACCCGGCGAACGAGGATGCACTGTGTGCGATGCTCTGACTCGTGCGACGTGCTGTCCCGTACCTGCTGCTGGGATTGTTGACGCTCCTAGTCGCAGCGGCGGTCGGAATCGGCTTGCGGGACCAGCCGAACGCGACCAACGGCGCCGCTACGAATGGTGTCGGAGACGCAGCGGCATCGCCAATCACAAATCCAACTCCGCTCACCATTCCGACCACAACGACCGTGCCCCCGGGCGCTGTCGTGTCATCGACGAATATTGCACCCTGTCGGAGCGCAGCCGTCCAGATCACCACTCCTGTGCATTTCGGAGCGGCAGGAACGCAAGTCTTATATCTACAGCTCGTAAACGTGGGCAGTATTCCCTGTTCGCTTGAGGGATATCCCAAGGTGTTTGGCTTGAACTCGGCTGGTCTGCCGGTCGCGCAGGCTGTTGAGCACGACTTGGGTATTGCGTGGGACTCTAAGTACCCTCAACCACCCATTGTCGTACTTGCTCCGGGCGAGGCGGCACATGCGACGGTGTTCGGGAACGACTACGACTTCTACGGCGGCGTGGACGGTGCTGCGAACTGTCCGTCTTACCTAGCCTTATCGGTCACGCTTCCCGGCGATGACGTGGCAAAAGTCATCTCGATGACCAACTACGGCGGCAGCCCGGGGTTTCCCAGCTGCGGAGGTGAATTCAGCGTCAACTTCGTCAGGCCATTCACGCAGTGAGGAGGACGGCCAACCGCCGCTCCGGTAACCGCCCCGTCCCCGCGACTGGGATACCCCCGAGGCAGTAGTGGCACACTTGCGGACATGGTCCAAATGATCTCCGGAACGCACCTGCTCGACCCCTCCGTGATCGCTGAGCCGTACGGGTTCTACGAGGAGCTGCGATCCGAAGCGCCAGTCTGGGAAGTACCCGGCGCTGGGATCTTCACGGTGGCCACATACCAGCTCCTCGCTGAAGCCGCTGCCCGAGTGGAGGACTTTTCGTCCAATCTGAACTGCCTCTTGTACAAAGACGCCCAGGGAATGCCCTGTCGGTTCTCGTTTGGCGATACGGGAGTCCAAGCGCTGGCCACGGCGGACCCTCCGATGCACGCACTGCACAGAGGCACGGTCTTTCCTGAACTCGTTGCCAAGCGCATGGCTGCTCTAGAACCCGACGTGGTAGAGATCGCCGAGGAGTGCGTGAGCCAAGCACTCAACGAAGGATCCGTGGACTTCATGGGCGCTATCGGCAACGTCGTACCCATCAAGATGATCAGCCGGCTCATCGGTTTCCACGACAGTGACCTCGAGCAGTTGTTGCGTGCGGCCTTCGACTCGACCGCCATGCTGGGATCGACCCTTTCCTACGATGAGTTGGTCGCTCACATCGCCCGGACCGGTGAAATCGAGGGGTGGGTATCTGGCCAGCTCTCAGCCGCCATGAACGAGCCGTCCCATGACCTTCTTGGAGCCGTCGCCGAAGGTGTCAAGAATCAGGCGTTCTCCGAGGTCGAGGCCGTCGTCATCCTCCACACCCTGCTGAGCGCTGGTGGAGAATCCACGACAAGCCTGATCGGGAACGCTGTGCGCATCCTGGCTGAAAATCGAGAGCTTCAGAGTCAACTACGTGCGAATCCTGAGTTGATCCCCATGTTCGTGGAGGAGGCGCTGAGGCTCGAGCCACCATTCCGTTACCACATGCGTTACGTGCCGAATGACACCTCCCTCGGAGGGGTGGAGATCCCCGCCGGGGCAACGGTCCTACTTCTGTGGGGTGCGGCCAACCGTGACGCCGCAATGTTCGATCACCCCGGGTCGATCGACCTGACCCGGGAGGCGCCACGGCGACATGTGGCATTCGGTCGAGGCATCCATCACTGTGTCGGGGCGCCCCTGGCTCGGGTCGAGGCGAGGAACGTGCTCAGCGTTCTGCTTGCGCGAACGAGTGACATCACCCTCGATCCTCGTCGGCCGCCGAGATGGGTGAATAGCCTGATGGTCCGCCGTCACGAGGAACTGCCGGTACGACTTCTGGCCGCCTGAGGGCTGCCCCCATGGTGCCTGATTGTGGGCAGGCAACTATCGCGAGCACTCCGCGAAGATGAGCCCTCCAAGTCCTGGTGTTTCGGCGGGCTAAGCCACATCCCAAGACTGGGGCAACTGTCGACACAACGGCACGACTTCGGGAGGGATTCGACCACAATCCCATTACCTCTACCGGCCGTCCCTCACATGCAGGGCCGCCGCGTATCGGGGGGGCGCCGGCGGCACCGTCCTACACTCGCGCGACGTCCCGCGGTCGGCGTCCTCCAGTCGGTACTCTTCGGTCCGGAGCCGCCCGTCCGAGTCGTTGATGGAGGTGCTGATGGTCGTCCGTCGAAAACACCTAGGCATGGCACTCACCTCGGCACTGGCGTTGCTCGTCGCCGCGCTCATGCTCCCGCTGCCCGGACCGTCGCCGCCAGCCACGGCGGCGACGGTCGAACTCCCCGCGTATTCGGGGGACGGCCCCGGCCAGGTGACATGCTCGCTTTCTTTCTACGCCTCCTTCTCGCCGCCCCTAACCCGCACCGGTGGCGGCACGGGCCCTTCGGCGGTGAGCGGGGGGACGTTGTCGGGGTGCACGGCCACCACGAACTCGGTCACGGTCACGGACGCCCGGTTCACCGGGAGCTACGCCACGAGCCCGCTGACCTGTCAGGACACCTTCACCGATGCCGCCGACACGTTGCACCTGACTTGGTACGGCACCGTGAACGGCCCGGTCGCCACCTATCCCGACGCGATCGACTACGCCGGCAACGCCCGCTTCGCCACGAGCACCGTCACCGGTGGCATGGCCACCGGGTCATTCGCCGGCCCCGTCGTCGAACAGCTCCAGCCGCCCGCCGCGGGCACCGTCGCCGCGGACTGCGCCCTGCGCTCGGGCCTACGCAAGATCCTCATCAGCGGCACGATCACCCTCGGCTCGCCCACGCCCGCCACGGTCCTGCCTACGTCGTGGTGGGTGCCGCCGCTGGGTGTGGTGCCCTGGCAGTGGGAGCTCGACCACACCCTCGACCTCTCCAATACGACGGACATGGGGACGAACGACACCCTGCCGAACGGGCAGCCGGCGCCCGATCCGGTGGTCTACGACATCGACGCGATCGACACACCCGCCAGCACGGTGGCCGCTCTCCACGCCATGGGTGACCACGCAATCTGCTACACGGAGGTCGGGTCGGCCGGGAACTATTACGCAGCCTCCGAGGAGGGGCTGGCGACGAGCTACTTCCAGCAGTTCAAAGATGCTGGGGTCCTGGGCCGCAAGCTGAGCGACTACCCCGAGTACTTCTTGAACATCAACAGCCAGGCGACGCTCAACATTGTGGAGGACATGATCGCCCAACAGTGCTACGCCAAAGGGTTCGACGCGGTCGAGACCGACCTGGACGAAACGAACAACGAGAACGAGGGGAACACCGGCTTCACGATCACCGAGTCGGATGAGCAGAACTATTTGACGGCCCTGGCCGGCTTCATGCACTCGCTCGGCCTCGGCTGGATTGCCAAGAATCTCGACGACACCGGTGACAACTTTGCGACGATCATGGAACCGCTCGCCGACGGCATGATCACCGAGCAGTGCAACCAGTACGACACCTGTGGGGCGCTGAGCGCCTACGTCGGGACGAAGGCCGTCTTCAACGCCGAGTACCCGCCGGAGACGACCTCGGAATTCTGCGTTTCAGACAACGCGCTTGGCTTCAACGGCGCGCTCTTCCCGGTCGCCCTCAACGGGCCGAGACACCCCTGCCAATGACCTCGTCCGAGGGGATCGCCACCGGGTCGTGGGGTGCCCAACAAAGCCGGTTCCGTGAGGACTTGAGACGAACGAGGTGCTCGCTGGAAGACAGCGGACCGATGGAATCGGGTCCGCCAAACCGCGCCGAACGCGTCGGTCAGGGCTTCATCAACGAGGCCAGCTCCCAAGACCCCTAGTGGAGTTGTGCGCGTTGCGTCCGCTTAGGACCACTCACCCGTATCGGCGATCGCGCTGCGGTCAAGTCCGCCCCGGCTCCCGACTGCAACCGCCCCGCCGGGCGCCACGTCACGCTCCGATTAGACCAGCGGGTGCGCCCTTGGGCAGGAGACAACGAAGCTTCACACCTCGGGGGGTCCGGCCGCGGCACCGACCACGTTCCCCGGCGATCCCTAACGGTTTCTTCGGGCTCGAGCATCCGTCCACGGGCTCAAGAACCGTTGTAGACGTAACTCGGGTCCCAGATTCGGAAGAACGACTCCAGGGCGAGGGGAAGCGTGACCAACGCGATGCAGGCGATCGCCAGGGCCAGCAGCTGCACGGTCTTCAGTCTCGCCCTGTGTGCGGGAAGCCTCTTCATCCAAGAGAGGGCCTGGAATGCACCGACGGTGATCATGGCAAACGCGAGCGAGGCCAGGCCATTTTCCCAATCGGCGCCGGCGAGTATGAACATCTCGGCATTGAACAACGTCGCCGTAAGGAGCCGGTAACGCCGCCCGCCGGTCGTTCGGGGCCGACCCCGAGCCCAGCGGCGATGAGGCCCTGCACCGGCGCCCCCGGATCCGGGGGACGGCGACCGAACGGGACGCATCTGGGGGAATGGTCGGGTCCCGGCAGCCATGGGCACGGGTGGGGCGCGGCCGCCATACTTGGGGCATGCAAAGCACCATGCAGAACGCCCCGCTCCTGATCCGAGACCTGCTGTTCCACGGGCAGCGGGTACACGGCGACAGCTCCGTCATCACGGTGGAGGAGGGTGGCAGCCGCAAGGCCACCTTCGCCGAGGTGGCCACCCGGGCCGAGAAGCTGGCCGCCGCCCTGACCCGGCTCGGCATTGAGCAGGGTGACCGCGTCGGCACCTTCTGCTGGAACAACCAGGGCCACCTCGAGGCGTATCTCGCCATCCCCTGCATGGGAGCGGTGCTGCACACGCTGAACATCCGGCTCCCGGCCGAGCAGCTGGCCTACGTCATCAACCACGCCGAGGACCGCTGCATCATCGTCGACGCCTCGCTCATTCCGCTGCTGGCCGCCATCAAGGACGAGCTCAAGACCGTCGAGACCATCGTCGTGGTGGGGGAGGGGGACACCTCCGCCCTCGGCGAGACCCTCTCCTACGAGCGGCTGCTCGCCGCCGAACAGCCGGGCTTCGCCTGGCCGGACCTCGACGAGCGGTCAGCTGCGGCCATGTGTTACACGAGTGGGACCACCGGCAGCCCCAAGGGCGTCGTCTATTCGCACCGATCCATTTGGCTGCACACCATGGCCGAGCAGGCGGCCTCCTCGGTCGGCATGGTGGAGACCGACCGCATCCTCATCATCGTGCCCATGTTCCACGCCATGGCCTGGGGCACCCCCTACGGCGCCTGGATGGCCGGCACCGACATGATCATGCCGCAGATGTACCTCATGGGCCAGGCGCTGGCGAACGTGATCAACGAGCACCACCCGACGCTCGCCTGCGGCGTGCCGACCATCTGGAACGGGCTGCTGGCGCTCGACACGCCGATCGACTTCTCGACCGTGCGCGCCATCACGGCCGGCGGTGCCGCCGTGCCGCAGTCGCTCATCGAGGCGTTCGAGGAGCGCTTCGGCGCCACCATCATCCAAGGGTGGGGCATGACCGAGACGAGCCCGCTCGCCGCGTTCGGGTTGCCGCCGGCGCGCCATATCGACGGGCACGACGACATGTACTACAAGGTCAAGGCCGGTCGCGTGGTCGGCGGGGTCGAAGTGCGCGTCGTCGCCGAGGACGGGACGGTGCTCCCCAACGACGGGACGTCGGTGGGCGAGTTCGAGATTCGCGGGCCGTGGATCACGGGCTCGTACTACAAGGACGAGGACCCGGCGAAGTTCCACGACGGCTGGCTGCGCACCGGCGACGTCGGCACGCTCGACACGCAGGGTTACATGACCATCTCGGACCGCACGAAGGACGTCATCAAGTCCGGCGGCGAATGGATCTCCTCGGTCGAGCTGGAGAATGCGGTGATGGGCCATCCCGACGTCTTCGAGGCGGCGGTGATCGCCGTCCCCGACCAGAAGTGGTCCGAGCGCCCGCTCGTGGCCGTCGTGCCGAAGCCGGGTCGCACGCCCGCCCCGGCCGACCTGCTCGAGTACCTGGTGGGCCGCGTGCCGCGCTGGTGGCTGCCCGACCAGTGGACCTTCGTCGTCGAGATCCCCAAGACCAGCGTCGGGAAGTTCGACAAGAAGGTCATGCGGGTCGCCTACGCCGACGGCGACTACACGGTGCAGCACACTCCGCTCCCGAAGTGAGCAGTTCCAACGAGGCCGTCGACGAGCTGGCCGACCGGCTCGAAGGCGTCCTCGAGGAGCTGACCGACATGGCCCTGGACGCGCTCCGGCTGGCGTCGGCCGGCGACCCCGACTCGGCCGAGACCGGGGAGGCCCTCGCCCTGGAGAAGCGCATCCTCAAGGCCCGGCGGGCGCTCGAACGCTCGGTGGCCGCGCTGCGCGGGGGATCCCGGTCCGCCCACGCGGCGCTCGACGAGGGCGCCGGCTGACTCCTCTCCGCACGTTCGTGGCGGCCTGGCCCGACGAGCCGACGTCCCAGCGGTTGGCCGCCCTCGAGCTGGGGCGGGAGAAGAACCTGCGGCTGGTGGGACCGACCCGCTGGCACGTCACGCTGCGCTTCCTGGGCGAGGTGGCCGAGGCCGACCTCGAGCCCCTGGGTGCGGCGCTCCGGGCCGGCGTGGCCGGCCTGCCGGGCCCGGCCGAGTGCCGGCTCGGACCGGCCACCGCCTGGTTCTCGCGGGTCCGTGTCCTGCAGCTCCCGGCCCACGGGCTGAATGCCGTGGCGGCGGCGGTGCGGCGGGCCACCGCGCCCGTGGTGCCCGAACCGGACGGCCCCACCCCGCCGTTCAACGGCCACCTCACCCTGGCCCGGGTCAAGGGCCGGCTGGGCCCCCGGGCCCAGGCCGAGCTGGAAGGGATCCCGTTCGCCTCCACCTTCGCCGTGACGCACGTCGACCTGGTGGCCTCGGCACCCTCACCCCAAGGGCACGTCTACACGACGCTGGCGCGGGCACCCCTCGGGGGCCCGGCCTGAATCAGCTGGCGGAGCCGGTGAGGAACTGCGTGATGGCCTGCGCCATGGCCGCGGCGGCCTGCTGCTGGAAGGCCGGCGTCACCAGCAGCGCCGCATCGGTCGCGTTGCGCATGTTGCCGCACTCGATGAGCACCTTGGGCACCGTCGTGAGGTTGAGACCGGCCAGGTTGTTGCGGGGCTGCAGGCCGTCGACCCCGTCGTAGGTGCTGACCGGCATGGGCGTTCCAGCGACGAACGCGTTGCGCAGCATGGCGGCGAAGGCGGCGGACGACGCGATGACGCCGTTGTTGGGGCCGTCCGCCGTCGGTTCGAGCACCGCGAAGCCCCGCCCGTTCACCGGGCCCCCGTCGGCGTGGATGTCGACCGCGACATCGGCGTGTGCGTTGTTGATGATGGCCGCCCGCGTCGTCACGCAGGGCCCGATGCCCTGGTTGTTCGGGCGGGTCAGAACCACGGTGGCGCCCTCCGCCTGCAGGTCGCTCTCCAGGTAGGTGGCGACGTTGAAGTTGAACTGGGCCTCGGTGTACCCGCTGTCCGTCGCCGTGCCCGTGGTGTCACAGGGCTCGGTCCCGGTGCCGTTGAACACCGGCGCGTCGATGATGTCGGGCGCGGTGTAGTTCAGCCCGTTGTGACCCGGGTCGATCCCGACCACCTCGCCGGCGAGGGGCTCGGAGCCCACGGCGAGCCAGTAGCCCGCCCCACCGCCCGCGGCGGCCAGGCCCACGACGGGACCGGGCAGCGTCGTCCCGCCCAGCGACCCGAAGTAGCGCGCGTCCCCGTAGGTGAAGACGCCGCCGTCGCGCGCCACGAGCCAATAGCCGCCGCCGTCGGTGGTGGCGGCCATGCCGGTCACCGGCAGCGTTGAGCGCGAGCGAGCCGGCCGAGCCCTCGAACGATCGCGTCGCCGTAGCTGAAGATGCCGCCGTCGGAGGCGACCAGCCAGTAGCCGCCGCCGCTCGGCGTGGCCGCCATGCCGACGACCGGCGCGTTGAGCGATCAGGCTGCCGGCCGAGCCGTCGAACGACGCGTCGCCGTAGCTGAAGATGCCGCCGTCGGAGGCCACCAGCCAGTAGCCCCCGCCGTCGTGCGTGGCCGCCATGCCCACGACCGGGGCGTTGAGCGTCAGAGTGCCGGCCGAGCCGTGGAACTGCGCGTCGCCGTAGCTGAAGATGCCGCCGTCGGAGGCCACCAGCCAGTAGCCGCCGCCGTTCGGCGTCGCGGCCATGCCGACGATCGGCGCGTTGAGGTGCAGGCTCCCCGCCGAGCCGTAGAAGTGGGCGTCGCCGTAGCTGAAGACGCCGCCGTCGGAGGCCACCAGCCAATAGCCGCCGCCGTCGGAGGTGGCGGCCAGGCCGACGATCGGCGCGTTGGCGCCCGCCACCGCGTTGGCGCCGACGGCGGTCGTGCCGAACGGCACCACCGAGTTGGCCGGGGGAGCGGCGGCGGCAGCCGGCGTCCCCGGGCCGGCCAGCGCCCTGCAGGCCAGCGCCACGAGTGGGACCAGCGCGACCAGGCCGCGCCGAGCACGGGCCCGGCCGCCGATCACCCCGTGAACTCGTTCACGGCGTCGATCAGCTGGCGCAGGCGGGCGAAGTGGAAGCGGTCGAAGCGGAAGGCGATCCGGGGCAGCTCGGGATGGTCGTTGCGCTCCGGCGGGAAGGGGCCGGCGGTGCGGATGTTGCCCCGCACCACAATGTCGGCAAAGCGCCGGTTCAGGTCGGCCAGCTCGGCCTTGCTCGGCTGCACCTGCAGCCGGAGCACCAGGAGGTCGCCCACGAAACGGATGGAGTGGTAGTTCCGGTAGAAGCCGAGGATCTCGTCGGCGGCCTCTTCGAGCGTGTTGGTCACCTTGAAGAGGGCCTGGTCCTCGGGCGAGACCCAGCCGGCGTCGATCGCCGCGTCCTGCACGAAGCGCAGCCACGCGTGCCAGTAGGTACCCCCGGGCGTCTCGACCATGACGACCGGCGCCGGCTCCGCCTTGCCCGTCTGCAGCAGGGTGAGCAGCTCGAAGGACTCGTCCTGGGTGCCGAAGCCGCCGGGCAGGACGGCGTAGGCGTGGGACTCCTTGATCAGCATGAGCTTGCGGGTGAAGAAGTAGCGCATCTCGACCAGCTTCGGGTCCTGCGCGATGAAGGGGTTGGCGTCGCCCTCGAAGGGCAGCCGGATGTTGACCCCGAAGGCATGGTCGCGCCCCGCCCCCTCCAGCCCGGCGGCCATGATGCCGGGGCCGGCCCCGGTCACCACCATCCAGTCGGCCGCCGCCAACTTGGCGGCCAGGTCGCGGGCCAGGATGTAGATCGGGTCGTCGGGCTTCGTGCGGGCCGAACCGAACATGGTGACCTTGCGGATGTGGCGGTAGGGGCGGAAGACCCGGAAGGCCTCGGCCATCTCGGCCAGGGCCGTGTTGGCGATCTTGAGGTCCCCGACCGACGTGCCCTCGCGGGCCAGGTCGCTGAGCGAGCCGATCATGTCCTGCAGCTCGCGGGCCTGCGCCGACGAGAGGTCGTGCCCGGCGAACAGGTCGTCGAAGGCGCTCTGGCGCGCTGCCTCTTCCGTGTCGTCGTTCACGCGCCGGCCAGCGCGTACAGGGTGGAGCGCTGCACCAGGGGCCGCCCGATCGGCGCCACGATGGCCTCGAGCTCCTCGACGCCCATGCGCTGCCCGTGCTGCGCGCCCGCCGCCCGCGAGATGTTCTCGTCCATCAGCGTCCCGCCCAGGTCGTTGGCCCCGGCCCGCAGCAGCTGGCGCGCGCCCTCGGCGCCCAGCTTGACCCAGCTCACCTGAATGTTGTCGATGTCGCCCGCGTAGGCGATGCGCGCCACCGCGTGCATCAGCACGGTCTCGCGGAAGGTCGGTCCGCGCCGCGCCTTGCTTCTGGAGGTAGATCGGTGTGGCCATGTGCACGAAGGGGAGCGGGACGAACTCGGTGAAGCCGCCGGTCTCGCGCTGCAGGGCCCGGGTGCGCACGATGTGACGGGCCCAGCTCACCGGCTGCTCGACCGAGCCGAACATGATGGTGATGTTGGAGCGCAGTCCCACGCTGTGCGCGGTGCGGTGCGCCTCCAGCCACTCCTCGGTGTTGATCTTGTCGGGGCAGATGAGGGCGCGCACGTCGTCGTCGAGGATCTCGGCCGCCGTGCCCGGCAGCGTCTTGAGGCCGGCCTCCTTCAGGCGGGTGAGGTACTCCGCCAGCGGGACCTCGGAGCGGCGCGCCCCCTCGGTCACCTCCAACGCGGTGAAGCCGTGGATGTGGATGTCGGGCGAGCCCGCCCGCACCGCCTCGAGCACGTGCAGGTAGTAGTCGCCGTCGAAGTTGGGGTGGATGCCGCCCTGCAGGCAGACCTCTGTGGCTCCCTCGTCCACGGCCTCGACCACGCGCCGCGTGATCTCGTCGAGCTCCAGCAGGTAGGGCGCGCCGCGCAGGTTGAGCGAGAGCGGCCCCTTCGAGAAGGCGCAGAAGCGGCACTTGAACGTGCAGACGTTCGTGTAGTTGATGTTGCGGTTGCGCACGAAGGTCACGTCGTCGCCGGCGATCCGGCGGCGCAGGTCGTCGGCGACCTCGGCCACCAGGCGCACCTCGGGCCCGCGGGCGCCGAAGAGCGTGACGATCTCCGCCTCGCCCATCTCCTGACCCAGGGCCACGCCCGCCAGCACCTCGGCCACGGCGCCGCCGCCGGCGGCGGCACGGATTTTCCAGCGGCACTGCTTCCGGCCGCGGCACGCGGCGCTGCGGTCGCGTCGAGCAGCGGCGGAGGGGGCTCCCCGCCCCCCGAGCACCACGACGTGTCGCGGGCCAGCCCCTCGGCGTCGGAGGCATCCAGGACCGGGAAGCGCAGCGCCGGGTCGAGCCAGCGCTCAGGGTCGAGGGCGAAGCTGGGATACACGGTGAGGCGGGGCGCCAGCGTGTGGCCGGCCACCTCGGTCGCCTCGCGCAGGATGTCGAGCGCCGGCCAGGCCCGCTCGGGGTTCACGTGGTCGGCGGTGACGGGCGACACGCCGCCCCAGTCGTCGATGCCGGCGTCGAGCAGCGGGGCCAGCTGGTCGGAGAGGTTCGGAGGAGCCTGCACGTGGATCTCGGGCGGCAGGACCAGGCGGGCCGCCGCAATGGCCCACTGCAGGTCCTCGGGGGGGCAGGGCTCGGCCCGGAACATGGCCGTGCCGGGCTTGGGCAGGAAGTTCTGCACAATGACCTCCTGCACGTGCCCGTGGCGGGCGTGCGACTCGGCGATGGCGTGCAGGGCAGCCAGCTGATCCGTCCGCGTGTCGCCGATGCCGACGAGGATGCCGGTGGTGAAGGGGATGGCCAGCTCGCCGGCGAACTCCAGAGTGGCCAGGCGCCGGGCCGGCTCCTTGTCGGGCGACCCGCGGTGCGCGTCCAGGCCCTCGGCCAGCGACTCGAGCATCATGCCCTGGCTCGCCGCCACGGGCCGCAAGGCCGCGAGCTCGGTGGCGTCGAGCGCCCCGGCGTTGGCGTGGGGGAGCAGGCCGGTCTCCTCGGCGACGAGGCGGCACATCGCCGCGAGGTAGTCCACCGTCGAGGCGTAGCCCTGACCGGCGAGCCACTCCGCCGCGACGGGGTAGCGCAGCTCGGGCCGCTCGCCCAGCGTGAAGAGGGCCTCGTGGCAGCCCGCCGCCTGGCCGGCCTCGGCGATGGCCAGCACCTCCTCGGGCAGGAGATAGGGCGCGGTGACGCGGGCCGGCGCCTTGGCGAAGGTGCAGTAGCCGCACTTGTCCCGGCACAGCATGGTCAGCGGGATGAAGACCTTGGGCGAGAAGGTGACCCGCCGCCCGTGGGCGCCGTCGCGCACGACGCGGGCGAGCGCGGTCAGGTCCTCGAGGGGCAGGCGCAGAAGATCGGCGTCGGAGAGCATTGAGGCCAATCTAGGGGGAGTCGGCCGCGGCGCCGTCGACCAGCCACAACGTCCGCCCGGCATGGACGCGGGCGGCAGGCAGGTCATCGCCGCGTTCGAGCGCGGCCACCGCGGGGGCCTTCGACGCCCCGGCCACCGTGAAGACGGCGAGCCGGGCCGAATTGATCGCCGCCAGGGTCAGGGTCAGCCGGGGGTGCGGGTTGACGCCGTTGGGGTCCTCGGTCGCCAGGACCAGCACGCCCGGCTCGGCCTCCAAGGTCGGGGCGTTGGGAAAGAGCGACGCCGTGTGGCCGTCCGGGCCCATGCCCAAGTGGATCAGGTCGATCCCCGGCCCGGTCACGAGGTCCGACATGGTGTGCTGGTACGCCTCGACGCACTCGTCCACCGGCCCGACCGTCGGCATGGGCGAGAAGGACCCGACCCCGCCCACCGGGTCGATGAGGGTCTCCCGTATCAGCCGCTGGTTGGCGTCGACGTCGTCGGGCGGGACGATGCGCTCGTCCCCGACGAGAATGTCCACGACGCCCCAGTCGATGCCGTCCGTCTTCGCCAGACGCTCGTAGCACAGCTCGGCCGTCGGGCCGCCGGAGAGCACCAGGGCGAAGCGCGGCCCGGGGCGCGCCGCGAAGGCCTCGCGTACAGCGTCGCAGAAGGCGCGGGGGACGTCGTCGACGGGGGTGATCACGGCTACGGGGTGGGGGTCTCGGTCTCCAAGCCCTGCTGGCCCGATTCGAGCGTCACGGCATGGCCACCGAACTGGTTCCGCAGGGCGGCGAGCATCTTCAACTGGAGCGAGTCGGGCTCCTGCGAGGCGAAACGCGTGAAGAGCGAGGTGGCGATCACCGGTGCCGGCACGCCCCGGTCGATGGCCTCCTGCGCCGTCCAGCGGCCCTCACCCGAATCGACGACCACGCCCTTGATCTCGTCGAAGCCTGCGCCGGGCCGCAGCGCCCGCTCGGCCAGGTCGAGCAGCCAGCTGCGCACGACCGAGCCGTAGCGCCAGATGGAGGCGATCTCGTGCAGGTCGAGGTCGAACTCGTCGGCCTTGCTCATGATCTCGAAACCCTCGGCGTAGGCCTGCATGAGCCCGTACTCGACGCCGTTGTGCACCATCTTGACGAAGTGCCCCGCGCCGACCGGGCCCACGTGGGCGTAGCCGCCCTCGGGCGCGAGCGTCAGCAGGGCGGGCTCGACGACGGCCACCGCCTCGTCCGTGCCGCCGACCATGAGGCAGTAGCCCTCCGTCAGGCCCCAGACGCCGCCCGACGTGCCGGCGTCGACGAAGCCGACCCCGGTGCTCTCGAGCCTGTCGGCGAGCGCCTTCCACTCCTTGTAGTTGGAGTTCCCGCCGTCGACGATGACGTCGCCCTTCGAGAACAGGCCGGTCAGCTCCTCGACGGTCGAATCCGTGATGTGGCCGGCGGGCAGCATGACCCAGACCGCCCGGGGGGAGTCGAGCTTCTTCGCCAGGTCGGCCAGGCTCGTGGACGCCTCCGCGCCCTTGCTCGCGGCCGCCTTCACGGCCTCGGCGCTCAGGTCGTAGGCCACCACCTCGTGCCCGCCCTTGAGCAGGCGCTCGGTCATGTTGGCGCCCATCTTGCCCAGTCCGATCATGCCGATCTTCATGCGCGCTCCTCTCGGTTGTCCAAGGAAATTGTGTGGCCGGCTCAGAAGGTAGCGGCTTTGTCGGTCAGCGACTGCAGGAGCTCGTCGAACGACTTGGCGAAGGAGGCGACGCCTTCGTTCTCGAGCGTCTGCTCCACATCGAGCATGTCGATGCCGGCGTCGGCCAGTTGCGCCAGCGCGTTGGCCGCCGCGTCGGGATCGGCGTCCGCCGTCCGCTTCAGCGTGCCGTGGTCCTCGAAGTCGCGCAGCGTCTGCTCCGGCATGGTGTTCACCGTGGCCGGCCCGATCAGGCTGTCGACGTAGAGCACGTCGGAGTAGGCCGGGTTCTTGGTCGAGGTCGACGCCCACAGCGGCCGCTGGACGCGCGCGCCCTTGTCCCGCAGCGCCTCCCAGCGCTCGCCCGTGAACGTGCGGTGGAAGTGTTGGTAGGCGCTCTGGGCCTGGGCCACCGCGGCGGTGCCGCGCAGGCCGAGGACGGCGGCGTCACCCTTGTCGCCGCCGGCGAGGGTCTCCAGGCGGCGGTCGACCTCGGTGTCGATCCGGCTGACGAAGAAGGAGGCCACGCTGGCCACCTTGGACAGCTCGTCGCCCCGGCCGGCCGCGACCAGGGCCTCGAGGCCCAACAGGTAGGCCTCCATGACCTCGTCGTAGCGGTCGAGCCCGAAGATCAGCGTCACGTTGATGCTGTGGCCCTCGCCGATCAGGGTCTGAATGGCCGGGACACCCTCCTTCGTGGCGGGCACCTTGACGAGGAGGTTGGGCTGGGCGATGCGCGCGTGCAGGTCGCGGGCCGCCTTGAGCGTCTTGTCGGTGTCGTGGGCCAGCGCCGGGGAGACCTCCAGCGAGACGTAGCCGTCCTCGCGGTCGCTCTCGTCGTAGAGCGGCCGCAGCAGGGCGAGCGCGCTCTCGAATGTCCGTGATGGCCATCTCCCAATAGGCGGCGTCGACCGTGTGATCCTTCATCAGCGCGCGGAACTGGTCGTCGTAGGTGTCCTGCCCGCTGATGGCCTTGGCCAAGATGGTCGGGTTGGACGTGATGCCGCGTATCCCGAGCTTCAGCAGGTCCGCCAGCTGGCCGTCCTGGAGCCAGTCCCGGCGCAGGTTGTCGAGCCAGGGGCTCTGGCCACCGATCTCGTAGAGCTCCTGCAGTCGGGTCATCGGAACAGCTCCCTTCGTCGTGTCTCGTGTCGCATCAGCCACGCCCGGGCGGCCAGCAGGGCCCGGGCCCGCTCGACCACGTGCTCGGCGGTGAAGCCGAACTTCTCCATGGCGACGTCGCCCGGGCGCCGACGCGCCGAAGCGGTCGATCCCGATGGAGTCGTCGGCGTAGCGCTCCCAGCCGAAGGTGGCGCCGGCCTCGACGCTCAGCACCGGCACGCCGGGCGGGAACACCGTGGCGCGGTAGTCCTCGGGCTGCCGCGCGAAGTGGTCCCACGACGGGAAGGACACCACCTGCGCCTGCACGCCCGACTCGGCCAGGGTCGTGGCGGCCGCCACGCAGAGCTGCACCTCGCTCCCGGTGCCGACCAGCACGATCCGGGGCGGCCCGTCGCTGTCGACCAGGACGTAGGCGCCCTTGGCCACGCCCGCGGGGGCCCGTTCGGCCGTGGCGTCCAGCACGGGGACGTTCTGGCGGGTCAGCACGAGCCCGACCGGTCCGTCGGCCTCGACGGCGATGCGCCAGGCCTGTGCCGTCTCGTTGGCGTCGGCCGGGCGCACGAGGCTGAGGCCGGGCATGGCCCGCAGCGAGGCCAGGTGCTCGATCGGCTGGTGCGTCGGCCCGTCCTCGCCCAGGCCGATGGAGTCGTGCGTCCACGAATAGATCACGTGGGTGCCCGTCAGGGAGGCGAGCCGGACGGACGGGCGCATGTAGTCGGAGAAGCAGAAGAACGTCCCGCCGACCGGCAGCACGCCGCGGTGTTGCGCCATGCCGTTCATGGCCGCCGCCATGGCGTGCTCGCGGATCCCGTAGTGGACCTGGATCCCCTCGGGGGTCTGGCGCGACTGCATCTCGGCGCCCTTGACCTTCACGCCGTTGTTGCCCGTGAGGTCGGCCGAGCCGGCCAGCAGGCCCGGCAGCTTGGCCGCGGTGGCGTCGATGCACTGGTTGATGGCGTGGCGGGTGGCCAGCTGGGTGCCGGCGTCGAAGCTCGGCAGGCCGTCGGCCCAGCCCGGCAACCCGCGCCCGGCCTGCGCGGCGTCCCAGGCGGCGCGGTCGCCCTTCCAGGCGGCGAAGCGCTCGGTCCACTCGGCGTGGCGCTCGGCGCCCCGGGCGATCTGCTGGCCGTAGAAGTCGCGCACCTCGTCGGGGACCCAGAAGGTCTGGTCGGCCGGCAGGCCGAGGAGCTTCTTGGTGACCTCGATCTCCTCGGCGCCGAAGGGCGAGCCGTGGGCGGCCGCGGTGTCGGTCAGCTTCGGCGACGGCCACCCGATGTGGCTGCGCAGCACCAGGAGGGTCGGCTTGGCGTCGGGGGTGTCGGCCGGCTCCTCGAGCGCCTCCCGGATGGCGGCCTCCAACGCGTCGACGTCGTTGGCCATTTCGCCCAGGTTGCGCACGCGCCAGCCGTAGGCCGCGAAGCGCTCGGGCACGTTGTCGTTGTAGGCCAGCTCGGTCGGCCCGTCGATGGTGATGTGGTTGTCGTCGTAGAACGCGAGGAGGCGCCCCAGGCCGAGGTGTCCCGCCAGCGACGCGGCCTCGTGCGAGATCCCCTCCATGAAGCAGCCGTCGCCGGCGATGACGTAGGTGCGGTGGTCGCAGACCTCGCTGCCGAAGGTGGTGCGCAACCAGCGCTCGGCGAGCGCCATGCCCACCGCGTCGCCGACGCCCTGACCCAAGCGGCCCGGTGGTGACGTCGATCCCGGCCGTGTGGCCGGCCTCGGGGTGCCCGGGCGTCCGGCTGCCCCACTGGCGGAACTGGCGCAGGTCCTCGAGCGACAGGTCGTACCCGGTCAGGTGCAGCATGGAGTACTGCAGGATGCAGGCGTGCCCGTTGGAGAGGATGAAGCGGTCGTGGTCGGGCCACTCGGGGTCGCGCGGGTCGTAGTTCATGATCCGCGTCCACAGGACGTGGGCCAGAGGGGCCAGGGCCATCGCCGTGCCGGGGTGCCCGGAGTTGGCCTGCTCGGGCGCGTCCATGGCGAGCCACGGATCACGTTGATGCCGAGCTCCACCAACCGGGGGTCCTGCACGACCGGTGTCGATGTCTGCAACGCCATGGTCAGACCCTAACCCTCCCTCTCAGCCGGCCGGAAGGGGCCGTCACCTACTCTTCACGTTCATGGCTTCCCGCATGCAGGTGCCCCCAAACAGCGACTTGACCCTGGGCATGACGTGCGTCGACAAGTCCACCCCGGGCCGGTGCATCTGGCGGATGCGGGCGGACGAGCGCTTCGCCAATCCGGCCGGGATCATGCAAGGGGGCTTCCTCGGCGCCTTCGCCGACTCCTCCATGGGCGCCGCCGCCGTCACCTACGCCGAGGGCCGCCGCGTCTTCTGCTCCAACGCCGAGATGAAGATCAGCTTCCTGGGCGCCGTCCCACCGGGCGCCGACCTCACCTGCACCGCCGAGGTGGTCTCCGGCGGGCGCCGGGTGGCCTTCGTGGAGGCCAGCGTCACCGCCGTTGTCGAGGGCCAGGAGGGGGAGCGGCTGGTGGCCCGGGCCACGTCGACCTACATCTACAAGGACCGCGACTGAGGCACCGGGCCGGGCCGGTGTTTGCATAGGACCGGCCCAGAGACCAGGATTGTGCGTCTCATGGCACCATCGGCGGACAACGGCAGTCACGGACTGCGCCACGCGGGAGACGACGCCTTCCAGCTCACGGTCGACTACCTCAAGCAGGAGGTGGTCGAGCCGCTGCGGGGTCTGGGCCGCTTCCTCTACATGGGGATCGCCGGCTCCTTCTTCTTGGCCTTCGGGCTCCTGCTCATTCTGCTCGGGGTGTTGCGCCTCCTGCAGACGGAGACCGGCACGGCCCTGGAAGGGGACTGGTCGTGGGTGCCGTACGCGGTGGTGGTCGTGCTGGGCATCGCCGTGATCGGCGTGGCCGCACTGCGCATTCAGTCGGGGCCGGGACAGCGCAAGCTGCCCGAGGTCATCGCCCGGCGCGAGTCGAGAGAGATCGAAGCACAGGAGGGAGCGAGCTGATGGCAGGCACGACCACGAGGGCGGGCAGCAACGGGCGCCTCATCACGCGGGAAGACCTGCAGGCCGCCTACTCACAGGTGATGGGCGAGGGCGAGGCCACGGCCCGCGCCGCCGCGCCCCGGGGCCTGGCCGTCGCCGGCGCCGTCGGCATTCTGCTCCTGACGCTGGCCTTCCTGGCCGGCCGCCGTCGCGGCCGGGCCAAGTCCGCCGTCGTCGAGATCCGGCGGCTCTGAGGTGGACCTGCTGCTGCGGCGTTTCCTGCGCGCCGGGATCCGACGCGGCGTGGCGGGGAACTGGTACTGGTTCCTGCTCGCCGGGGCCACCTTCTTCCTCCGCCGCACCTTGAACGACCGGTCCAGCCCGGTGTCGAGCGTGACCGTGAAGCCGGGTGAGCAGGTGCTCATCACGGTGCGCGACCGCAACACTCCCTCCCGCCACCGAAGCCTGAGGCCCGTGGCGGGCCCCCTCGCGGCGGGGGAGCGGGTGCTCCTCATCGACCCCAAGGACCGCCGCTACCTGCTCACGCTCGTGACCGGCGCCACCTTCCACACCCATGCGGGCGTCCTGGCCCACGACGACATCATCGGCTCCCCCGAAGGCTGCCGTGTGACCGGCTCGACCGGGCGCAGCTTCCTGGTGCTGCGTCCCACCCTGAGCGACATCGTGCTCAAGATGCCCCGGGGGGCCCAGGTCATCTACCCGAAGGACCTCGGCGCCATCCTCATCGCGGCCGACATCGCGCCGGGCCAGCGCATCCTCGAGGCGGGCGTCGGCTCGGGCGCCCTCTCCATGACCGTCCTGCGGGCGGGCGCCTCCGTCGTCGGCTACGAGCTGCGGGAGGACTTCGCCGAGCGGGCCCAGGCCAACGTGGCGGCCACGCTGGGCCCCGACGCGCCCTACCGGATCGAGATCCGCGACGTGACCGAGGGCATCGACGAGACGGACCTCGACCGGATCCTGCTGGACATGCCCGAGCCCCACAAGGTGATCCCCGGGGCGTCGAAGGCCCTCCGCCCCGGTGGCATCCTGCTGGCCTACCTGCCGACCATCAACCAGACCGCGCTGCTGCGCCAGGCGCTCGACGAGGAGGACGTGCCCTTCGGGCTGGCCGAGACGCAGGAGGTCATGCGGCGCACCTGGCACGTCGAGGCCCGCTCGGTCCGCCCGGACCACCGCATGGTCGGGCACACCGGATTCCTCACCACGGCGCGCCGCCTCGAGGGCTGAATCGGTGGACGAGGACCTCGCCGCCTACATCGACGCCATTCCGGCAGAGCAGCGACCGCTGTTCGACCGGCTCCACACCATCGTCCTCGGCGAGCACCCCGACGCGGCGGTGGCGCTCTCCTACGGGATGGCCGGCTACCGGGTCGGACGGCGACGCCTCAACCTCGGCGTGTGGAAGCACGGCGTGTCCGTCTACGGCTGGCGAAACGACAGGGACGGTGGGTTCGTCACGCGCCACCCGCGGCTCTCGAGCGGGAAGGGGACGATCCGCATCAGCCCTCGCGATGCCGAGGAGATCTCCGACGAGGAGCTGCGGGCGCTGCTGGGCGGGGCGCTGGACCCCTGACGCAGAGGGTCAGTCCCGCTCGATGAAGATGCACTCTCCGGGGCACTCCTCGGAGGCTTCGACCACGGCGTCCTCGAGATCGGCGGGCACCGCCGCCATCCCGGCCGAGCCACCGGGCTCGTTCTTGACGTCGCCTTCTTCCTTCACATAGGCCAGGCCGTCGTCGAGGAGGGTGAAGACGGCAGGCGCGATCTCCTCGCAGAGCCCGTCGCCCGTGCAGAGATCCTGGTCGATCCAGACCTTCATGTACCTGTCTCTCTCCCTTGTCGCAGCCGCCCGACGGCCCCGGGGACCGTAGTGAGGCGTCCCGCGACACGTCAATCTGGCCTCGCGGTTCCTCCCAGCGTACTCGTCCGGGCCTGCTGACCCGGTGCAGCGGCGGTGTAGGTGCGTTGCCGCCAAAGCGCGTGGGGTCCAGGGCTAGGGTGATTGGCGGTGACTGAAACTCCTGACGAAGCGGCTGCCCAGGCTGAGGCGCTACGCGCCGAGCTGGCAGATGCCGAGGACGAGATTCACGCGCTCCGCCGCCGGTTGCAGGAAAGCCCCGGCCGGGTGCAGGCCCTGGAGGAGCGCCTCCTCGAGTCCAAGGGGCAGCTGGCGCAGGCCACCTCGCAGAACGAGAAGCTGACCTTCACCCTCCAGCAGGCCAAGGAGCAGCTGGCCGCCCTGCGCGAAGAGGTCGAGAAGCTCACACAGCCTCCGGCGGCCTACGGCACCTTCCTCGGCATCAACGAGGACGGCACGGTCGACGTGTTCTCGAGCGGTCGCAAAATGCGGGTCAGCCTCCACCCCGACATCGACCCCGGAGCGATCCGCAAGGGCAACGAGGTCGTCCTGAACGAGAGCCTCAACGTGGTGCTCGTCCGCGACGGGGAGTTCTCCGGCGAGGTGGTGACACTGAAGGAGCAGCTCGAGGACAAGCGGCGCTGCGTGATCTTCGCCCGGGCCGACGAGGAGCGGGTGGCCGAGCTCTCCGAGGACATGCTGGGCGTGAAGCTGCGCGCCGGCGACTCCCTCCTGATGGACGTGCGCACCCAGCTCCTCATTGAGAAGCTGCCCAAGCTCGAGAGCGAGGAGCTCGTCCTCGAAGAGGTGCCCGACATCACCTACGCGGACGTGGGAGGTCTGGACTCCCAGATCGAGGCCATCACCGACGCCGTCGAACTGCCGTACATGCACCGCGACCTCTTCGTGGAGTACTCGCTCCCGGCCCCGAAGGGCATCCTCCTCTACGGCCCGCCCGGCTGCGGGAAGACGCTGATCGCCAAGGCCGTGGCCAACTCCCTGGCCAAGAAGGTGGCGCTGAAGACCGGCAACGACAACGTGCGGAGCTTCTTCCTCAACATCAAGGGTCCGGAGCTGCTCAACAAGTACGTGGGGGAGACGGAGCGCCAGATCCGCCAGGTCTTCCAGCGTGCCCGTGAGAAGGCGGACGAGGGCATGCCCGTCATCGTCTTCTTCGACGAGATGGAGTCGCTCTTCCGCACGCGGGGAACCGGCATCAGCTCCGACATGGAGTCGACCATCGTGCCCCAGCTGCTGGCCGAGATCGACGGGGTCGAATCGCTGCGTGACGTCATCGTCATCGGCGCGTCCAACCGGGAGGACCTGATCGACCCGGCCATCCTGCGGCCCGGCCGGCTCGACGTGAAGATCAAGATCGAGCGGCCCAACGAGGAGGCCGCCGGCCAGATCTTCAGCCGCTACCTCACCCCGGCCCTGCCGCTCGACGCCGAGGAGGTCAAGCGCCTGGGCGGCGGCGACCCGTCCAAGGCGGTCCAGGCCATGATCGAGCGGACGGTGGCCGAGATGTACCGGGAGGACGACGACAACCGCTTCCTCGAGGTCACCTACCAGAACGGCGACAAGGAGATCCTCTACTACCGCGACTTCGCGTCGGGCGCCATGATCGAGAACATCGTGCGCAGAGCCAAGAAGCTGGCCATCAAGCGGGTCATCGCCGGGGAGTCCGGCGGCATCCGGACCTCGGACATGCTCGAATCGATCCGCCAGGAGTACAAGGAGAACGAGGACCTGCCCAACACCACCAACCCCGACGACTGGGCGCGTATCTCGGGCAAGAAGGGTGAGCGGATCGTCTATGTCCGGACGCTGCTCACCGAGGACCGTGAGGTGCACGGAGGCCGCTCGATCGAGCGGGTCGGTACCGGTCAGTACCTCTAGAAGTTAGGGTCGCACCGTGGCCATCACGAAGGTCTGCGGCATTGAGACCGAGTACGGCATCCATTCGCCCGGTCCGGAGCAGAACCCCATTGCCGCATCGTCGGTGCTCGTCAACGCCTACGCGGCCGACGTGGAGCAGCAGATCGGCTGGGACTTCGAGGACGAGACCCCGGGAAACGACGCCCGTGGCTTCGCCCGGGAAGGTTCCCTCGCCCCGATGGTGGAGACGCACCTGGCCAACACGGTGCTCACCAACGGCGCCCGCTTCTACGTGGACCACGCCCACCCCGAATACTCGAGCCCCGAGTGCCTGACGCCGCTGGAGTGCCTGATCTACGACAAGGCCGGCGAGGAGGTGCTGCGCCGGTCCATGGTGGCGGCGGCGCTGCGCATCCCCGACCAGCCTGCACCGATCGTCTACAAGAACAACTCCGACGGCAAGGGCAACTCGTACGGCTGCCACGAGAACTACATGATGGACAGAGCCGTCCCGTTCGCCAAGGTGATCGACGGCGTCGTCCCGCACTTCGTGTCGCGGACGCTCTTCACCGGCTCGGGCAAGGTCGGCACGGAGACGCCCGCGCTCGATGCGGACACCGTGCAGTACCAGCTCTCCCAGCGCGCCGAGTTCTTCGAGGAGATCGTGGGACTGGAGACCACGCTGAAGCGACCGATCGTCAACACGCGCGACGAGCCCCACGCCGACCCCAAGCGCTTCCGTCGCCTCCACGTGATCGTCGGCGACGCCAATCTCTCGGAGATCGCCACGTTCCTCAAAGTCGGCAGCACCGCCATTGTGCTGGCCATGGTCGAGGACGATGCCGGCCCGACCCGTGACCTCTCGCTCTCCGACCCCGTCGCCGCGCTCCACCAGGTGTCGGCCGACCTCACGTTGACGCGCCCCTCTCGCTGACGGACGGGTCGACCGCCACCGCCCTCGAAATGCAGTGGGAGATCTTCGGCGCGGCCCGGAAGTACGCCGAGGAGTTCGGCCTGACCGCCCTGGGCGACGACGGGGAGGTCGGGGCGCTGGTGATGGAGCACTGGGAGGCCGTCCTGTCCGGCCTGGAATCGGACCCGGCCACCCTGGCCGACACCCTGGACTGGGTGGCCAAGCGCGAGCTCCTGCTGGCCTACCAGGACCGGCACACCTGTGGATGGAAGGACCCCCGGATCGCTGCACTGGCGTTGCAGTATCACGACCTGCGGCCGGACAAGTCGGTGTTCCGGCGCCTGGACATGCGCACGCTCGTCACGCCGGCACAGGTCGCCCATGCGGTCAGCGAGCCCCCGACCGGGACGCGGGCCTGGTTCCGGGGCAAGTGCCTGGCCCGCTGGCCGGACGCGGTCGTCACCGCCAACTGGGATTCCCTCGTCTTCGACGTCGGCGCAGACCCGTTGCGGCGCGTCCCTATGATGGATCCCCTCAAGGGAACAGCCGAGCACACGGGCGCCCTCCTGGCACAGAGCACAGGACCGGCCGATCTGCTCACCAGGCTCAACTCATAGGCGAAGAACGCACGCATCACAGGACGGGGACACGCAACGATGGCAGAACAGGAACAGAAGAAGAAGGGCTCGGGTGCGCGGACCACCGAGACCGAGACAGAAGTCGAAGAGGCCTCACCCGCCAGCTCCGAGCGGGGCGAGAAGATCAAGGCCGAGCTGGACGACCTGCTCGACGAGATCGACGAGGTGCTCGAGGACAACGCCGAGGAGTTCGTCCGCAACTACGTGCAAAAGGGTGGGCAGTAACCCCCGGTGGCGCTTCCCCTGTTTCCCCCGGAGCGTGATCCGGGCCCGGACTTTGTCGGCCTCCTGCGCATGACGTCGGGCCAGGCCGACACGCCGCGCCCGCTCGACTCGTTGACGCCGGTCCAGGCGCCGCACGGCACCACCGTGGTGGCGCTGCGCTACCTCGACGGTGTGGTGATGGCCGGAGACCGGCGCGCCACGGCAGGCAACATCATCGCCCACCACGCCATGCAGAAGGTCTTCCCGGCCGACCGCTTCTCGGCGGTGGCCATCGCGGGAACGGCCGGCATGGCCATCGAAATGGTCCGCCTCTTCCAGGTGCAGCTCGAGCACTACGAGAAGGTCGAGGGCGCCACCCTCTCGCTCGAGGGCAAGGCCAACCAGCTGGCCCAGATGGTGCGCCAGCACCTGCCCCTGGCCATGCAGGGCCTCGCCGTCGTCCCGCTCTTCGCCGGCTTCGACACCGCACGCGACCTGGGCCGCATCTTCAACTACGACGTGACGGGCGGCCACTACGAGGACACCGACTTCCAGGCCACGGGCTCGGGCGGACGCGACGCGCGCAGCACCATCAAGCTGGGCTGGCGCGAGGGCCTGGGGCGCGACGAGGCGGTCGACCTGGCCATCCAGTCCCTCTACGACGCAGCCGACGAGGACTCCGCCACCGGCGGTCCCGACCTGGTGCGCGGCATCTACCCGATCATCGCCGTGGTGGACGCCGCCGGGTATCGCGAAGTGCCCGAGGACGAGGTGGCCGAGCGCTTCGGCGCACTGATCGCCCGCAAGCAAGCGGAGCGTGCGTCATGAGCATGCCGTACTACGTGGCACCCGAGCAGGTCATGAAGGACCGGGCCGAATACGCCCAGAAGGGCATCGCCCGTGGCCGCTCCCTCGTCGCCACGACATACGACGTGGGCATCGCCATCGTCGCCGAGAACCCGTCGCGCTCGTTGCACAAGATCAGCGAGATCTACGACCGGATCGCCTTCGGTGGCGTCGGCAAGTACAACGAGTACGACCAGCTCCGCGTGGCCGGTGTTCGCCATGCTGACACGAAGGGGTACGCGTACAGTCGCGAGGACGTCGACGCCCGTTCACTTGCCAACCTCTACGCGCAGTATCTCGGCAATGTCTTCACGCACGAGATGAAGCCCCTCGAAGTGGAGATCCTCGTGGCCGAGCTGGGCGAGGACGAGAATCAGCTCTACCACATCGCCTACGAGGGCACGATCACCGACGAGGACCGTTTTGCCGTGCTGGGCGGCGACGCCGAGACCATCACCGAGCGCGTCGGTGCAGCGTGGCAGGCCGAGTGGGACCTCGCGGCCGCTGTCAAGGCCGCCACGACCGCGCTGGCGGGCCCGGACCGGACCCTGGCGGCCGGGGACCTCGAAGTGGCCATTCTGAGCCGGGGCAACGGGCGCCGCACCTTCCGGCGGATCGACGAAGAGGAGCTGGCACAACTGCTGGCATAGGCAGCTGTACGGTTGGCCTGGTGGAACGCCGCATCTTCGGCATCGAGAACGAATACGGGGTGACCTTCACGCTGCGCGGGCAGCGTCGCCTCAGCCCCGACGAAGTGGCGCGCTACCTCTTCCGCCGCGTGGTCTCGTGGGGGCGCTCGTCGAACGTGTTCCTGGAGAACGGCGCCCGCCTCTACCTCGATGTCGGCAGCCACCCCGAGTACGCCACACCCGAGTGCGACAAGATCAGCGACGTCGTCGTGCACGACAAGGCGGGGGAGTGGATCCTCGCCCAGCTGGTGACCGGGGCGCAGGCGCGCCTGCGCGAGGAGGGGATCCGAGGCGAGGTCTACCTCTTCAAGAACAACACGGACTCCGTGGGCAACTCCTACGGCTGCCACGAGAACTACCTGACCGAACGAAACGACGAGTTCAACCGTTACACGGAGGTGCTCATCCCGTTCCTGGTCTCGCGCCAGATCTACGCCGGTGCGGGGAAGGTCCTGCAGACGGCGCGGGGCGCCGTCTTCTGCCTGAGCCAGCGCGCCGAGCACATCTGGGAGGGCGTCTCCTCGGCCACCACCCGCAGCCGGCCCATCATCAACACACGGGACGAGCCGCACGCAGACGCCGAGCGGTTCCGTCGCCTGCACGTGATCGTCGGCGACTCCAACATGAGCGAGTACGCGACCTTCCTGAAGATCGGGACCACCTCCATCCTCTTGGCCATGCTGGAGGACTCCTCGACGGTGCTGCGGGACCTGACCCTGGAGAACCCCATCCGGGCCATCCGGGAAATCAGCCACGACATCACCTGCCAGCGCCGCGTGCGCCTGGCCAACGGCCGTGAGATGCGCGCACTGGACATTCAGACCGAGTACCTCGAACGCGCGTTGAAGTTCCGGGACAGGCGCGGACTCTCGCCCGAAGAGGACCGTGCGCTCGACATGTGGGAGCACTGCCTCAAGGGCCTGGAGGCGGACCCGACATCCCTGTGGCGAGAATGCGACTGGGTGGCCAAGCACCGCCTGGTCGAGCAGATGCGGGCACGCCACGACGTGTCCCTCTCGCACCCGAAGGTGGCGATGATCGATCTGATGTACCACGATGTGGACCGGAGCCGCGGGTTGTTCTACAAGTTGCAGCAGCGCGACGAAATGGAGCGGACGTGCACGGACGACGCCATCACCGAGGCGATGACCAAGCCTCCCGAGACGACCCGGGCCAGGCTGCGGGGCGCGTTCGTGAAGCGGGCCAAGGAGCGCCGGCGGGACTTCACGGTCGACTGGGTCCACCTCAAGCTGAACGACCAGGCTCAACGCACAGTGCTCCTGAAAGACCCGTTCAAGTCACACGACGAACGGGTGGAGCGGCTCATCCAGTCCTTGTAACTGCACCGTAGAGTGAAGGCACATGTTGAATCTCGACCCAGGCAAGCTGCTCGTGATCGGCGTGGTCGCCATCATCCTCCTGGGCCCTGATCGCCTGCCCCAGGTGGCCCGCCAAGTCGGGGGCGCCTGGCGCTCCTTCAACGAATTCCGGCACCGCATGGAGTCCGAGGTGCGCAACACCATGCCCGATCTGCCCCCGACCTCGGAGATCGCCCGCCTGGCCCGCTCGCCGTCGGCGCTGCTCAACCACCTCTCCAACATGTCCACCGACGAGGCGCCGGACGGCTCGTTTCAACCACCGACTCCGGTGTCCGAGAACGGCACGGCCGCGGCCGCCGCGGCTGTCGCCGATGCAGCCCCTCCGCTCGACCCCGCCTGATGCGGGAGCGGACGCGCAGGCCGACCCAGCAGCGCAACCGCGCCACCCGAGCCGGCGCCGGCGCCGGAGCCGGCGCCGAACCACGTCGAACGCCCGCAGCGGGCCCCCCAGCCGTCCGGCGTGGTCGTTCCCGGCGACCCGACCCTGAACTGAACGGCACAACCGTGGTCACGCTTCCCTTCACGGGCAAACGGAAGAGCCGTCCGTCCCCGGACAACATGACGCTGGGGGAGCACCTCGGCGAGCTGCGGCGGCGCGTGATCATCTGCGCCGTCGCCTTCGTGGTCGGGGCCACGATCGCCGTCTTCGCCTACCAGCCCATCCTGAACTTCCTGCTGCATCCGCTCTGCAGCGTGGACGCCTCGACGCGCGCACCACACGGTGAAGGGGTCGCTCTCGGTGGCGACGAACGGGAGCTGCAGCCTGTTCGTGACCTCGCCCCTCGACGGGTTGTCCCTGCGCGTGAAGATCGCCCTCTTCGGTGGTCTCGTCCTGGCGTCGCCGGTCATCCTGTTCCAGATCTGGCGCTTCGTGACCCCCGGCCTCAAGGCGACCGAGCGGCGCTACGCCATCCCGTTCGTGCTGAGTGCCTTCCTGCTCTTCCTCCTCGGCGCTGCGACCGCGTACATCACCCTCCCGCATGCACTGGGCTGGCTGAAGTCCGTGGGCGGCCCGAACCTGCAGACGATCTACGACCCGATCCCGTATCTCGGCCTGATCATCTTGATGATGACGATCTTCGGCTTGACCTTCGAGTTCCCGGTCGTCCTCGTCTCGCTCGAGCTGGCACGCGTCGTGACGCCGGCGCGCCTGCTCCGCTCCTGGCGCTGGGCGGTCATCATCATTGTGGTGGTCGCCGCCGTCTTCACCCCGAGCTCGGACCCGTTCTCCATGTTCGCGCTCGCCCTCCCGCTCGTCGTCTTCTACTTCCTCTCCATCGGCATCGGGAAGCTGCTCGGGCGTTGACCGCTTTCCCATGGCCCGTCCCGGAGACGGCCGGGGCGGCGGAATTCGAGGCCGACCTGCCCTTCGCCCTCGACGAATTTCAGCACGAGGCGTTCCAGGCATTGGACTCCGGGCACTCGGTGCTGGTGTCGGCCCCCACTGGTTCCGGCAAGACGCTCGTGGCGGCCTATGCCGTCCACCGGGCACTGTCGGCCCAAGGAAAGGCCTTCTACACCACGCCCCTCAAGGCACTCTCGAATCAGAAGTACTGGGAGCTCGTCGCGTCCTACGGGGAGGAGCATGTCGGCCTGCTCACCGGCGATACGACCTTGCGCCCGAGAGCGCCGGTCGTCGTCATGACCACCGAGGTGCTGCGCAACATGTTGCTGGCGGGTTCCGATCTCCTCGAGGGCCTGCATACGGTGGTGCTCGACGAGGTCCACTTCATTCAGGACCCCTACCGGGGCGGGGTCTGGGAGGAGGTCCTCGTGCTGTGCCCGGCCGAGGTCCGCTTCGTCTGCCTGTCCGCCACCGTCAACAACGCCGACGAGCTCGGCGGCTGGTTGCGCTCGGTGCGCGGGGACACGTCAGTGATTGTGGAGCGGCAACGCCCCATTGTGCTCCGGCACCATTTCGCCGTCTATCGACGGGAAGACGAAGAGACGCTGCTCTGCCCGCTCCTGCACGACAACGGGCAGCCAGGCGGCGAGGGCCTCCGCATCGACCAGGCGGTACGGAGGGCGTTGCAGGGAGGCCGGTCGGCTCACTGGCAGGGGAGGGGCAGAGGACCGCGCCTACCCTTCCGCGCGCCGCGGCGCACCGAGATGGTCGAGGAGCTCGGCCGGCGCGAGATGCTGCCGGCCATCGTCTTCATCTTCAGCCGCGCCGCCTGCGACGACGCGGTGCAACAGGTCGTACGCGACGGCGTCCGCCTCACCGACTCCACCGAGCGCGCCGCCATCCGTCAGGTGGTCGAGCGGCGGGTGGAGCCACTCGACGACGACGACCTCCAGGTGCTGGGCTACGACGAGTGGCTCGAGGGTCTGGAGCGCGGCGTGGCCGCGCACCACGCGGGCCTGGTCCCGGTCTTCCGCGAAACGGTGGAGGAGTGCTTCGCGGCGGGATTGCTCAAGCTCGTCTTCGCCACCGAGACGCTCTCGCTCGGCATCAACATGCCGGCCCGTTCGGTCGTCATCGAACGCTTCACCAAGTACGGCGGAGCCGGGCGGGCCACGCTGACCTCAGGGGAATACCTGCAGCTCACTGGGCGTGCCGGGCGCAGAGGACTCGACGAAGAGGGCCATGCCGTCGTCGCCTGGTCCAGCGAGACCACGTTCGCGGAGGCCGCCCGGGTCGCATCGGCCCCTCCGCCCAACCTGCGGTCGGCGTTCCGGCCCACCTACAACCTCGCGGTCAACCTTGTCTCCCGCTTCGACCGGGAGACGGCCGGCGCCGTGCTGCAGCGCTCCTTCGCCCAGTGGCAGGCCCGCACACCCGATCTGCTCCTCCAGCAGCTGGAACACCGGGTCGCCGTGCTGGAGCGGATGGGGTACCTGGAGGACTGGAGCGTGACACCCTCGGGCCATGGGCTCTCCCGGATCTACCACGAAGCCGACCTCCTGATCGCCGAGGCACTCGGTGCCGACGTCCTGGCCGGGGCCGAGCCCGCCGTGCTCGCCGGCGTCCTCTCGGCCGTCGTCTTCGAGCCGCGCCGGGCCCGCCGGGTCCCGGGCCAACAGGGGCCCCGGCGGGAGAAGCAGCGCAAGCCGCTTCAGGACCGGCTCGGCGACAAGCGCCGCGCCGAATTGGCCTCGCGCTGCGATGCGCTCACCGTCCTGGCCGAACGCATCCGGATGATCGAGGAGACGCACCTCGTGCCCCGCACCCGCCAGCCGGCCCCCGGCCTGGCGACGGCGGTGGCATCGTGGGCCCGGGGGGCCTCCTTCTCGACCGCCCTCGGCGTGGCCGCACGCGACGTCGGGGAGCTGGCGCCGGGAGACTTCGTCCGGACCATGAAATCGGTGGCCGACTTGGCCCAGCAGGTCTCCCACTCGGCGGTCGACACCGAGGTCGCGACCGCCGCCCGCGAGGCCGTGAACCAGGTCCTCAGGGGCGTCGTCGCCGGGGGCCTCCCGGGCGCCTGAGCCCATCCGCCACCGTCGCGTCACCCTCGTTCTATGGTTACCCGGGCATGTTCCCGTACTCCGAAGAGCGGTTCACGGCCGACGAGGAAGCCGTGCTCCGCCGCTATGTCACCAACCTCGACCAGCCGGTGTTTGCCCTGGTCAACCTGCCTGAAGTGGTCAAGGGAGCGCTGTTCGCACGCTACTCCCGATCGCCCAAGAGCCTCCGCCGGCTCTTCCTCGACGAGTTCGTCGGGGAGCTCGACATCTCCGGGGATGCCACCGTCGACGCCACCGTCGGGCTGGCACGCGCAGAGCAGCTCTACGAGAAGGTCTTCGTCGAGTACGGCGACGATTCGGTGGCCCAACTCGGCGGCGTGCACCTCGCCTGCGAGCAGGCGTCCAACGTGCTGTCGAAGATCCTCGAATGGGGACGCCTCATGGCGTACCTCGAGCAGTCGACGCGCTACATCGCCTATAACCAACGGCTCGAGAACGGCCAGTACCGCTACTTCCGCCCCCCTGAGATTCTCGACTCGGCGCACGGAGCGCGCTTCGTCGGGGAGATGGACCGCGTGTTCGACACGTACGGCGCGCTCCTGCCTCGCATGCAGGCATGGGTGGCCGAGCGCTTTCCGCAGCAGGCCGGCGACAGCGACTTCGTCTACCGTCAGGCCACCCGCGCCAAGTCACTCGACGCCTTACGCGGCCTGTTGCCCGCGGCGTCCCTGTCGAACATCGGCATCTACGGGACTGGGCAGTCGTACGAGCAGTTGCTCCTGCGCATGCGCGCGCACCCGCTTCCCGAAGCACGCCATTACGCGGACATGATGCTGACGGAGTTGCGCAAGGTGATCCCGTCCTTCCTCCAGCGCGTCGACGTTCCCGCGCGCGGAGGTGAGTGGTCCGAGTACCTGTCGTCGACCCAGGAGCGCACGTCCCGTCTGGTGTCGCGCTTGTGGCCCGAGCTCGGTCCGCTCGATTCACCCGGACGCGGCGACGGGGCTGAGCCGGAAGTCACGCTGGTGGACTTCGACCCCGACGGGGAAGAGAAGGTCCTGGTCGCAGCCTGTTTCTCACACCTGGGCTGCAGCGAACGGGAAGCGGCCCGCAGGGTCCGGCTGCTGGGTCACGAAGACCGGGTGGCTTGTTGGCGGCGTACGTGGGCGACCGGCGCAACCGCCGGCACCGGCCCGGTCGTGCCTTCGAGCGGACCGACTACCGCTTCGAACTCGTCACCGACTACGGCGCCTTCCGCGACTTGCAGCGTCACCGGATGCTCACCATGGAATGGCAGCGTCTGGGCATCTCACTGGGGTACGACATGCCCGAGCTCGTTGCCGATGCGGGGCTCGCCGACCGCTACGACGAAGCAATCGACCGGGCTGAGGAGCTCTACCGCTCGTTGGTGCCGGACTTCCCCGAGCAAGCGTCGTACGTCGTCGCGCTCGCGCACCGCATCCGTTACGTCATGCAGTTCAACGCGCGCGAGGCCATGCACCTCATTGAGCTCCGGTCCGGAGCCCAGGGTCACCCCGCGTACCGGAGGGTCGCGCAGCAGATGCACAGGGCGATCGCCGAGGTCGCCGGCCACCGGGCCCTGGCCGAGGCCATGACCTTCGTGGACCACGGAGCCACCGACCTCGAGCGCCTCGAATCCGAGCGCCGGGCCGAGCAACGGCGCTCCGAAAAATCTGCAACGCATTGACCAGGAACTACCGTCGTTCTCCCTGGTGGGGGCACCCCTTTGCACCTTGACGACCCCACCCCCGATTTGCCTAATGTACGGCGCAGTCCCCGACGCCCCTGAGGACGCTGCGGATGCGCAAGGGCGCTAACGCACAGCTGCAGGTGGGGATGCTGTGAGAGGCGGTGGTTGGCCCTGGGGGTCGAGTAGAGAACGTGTCGCTAGCCTGGCCCGCCCAGGCTGTGAGATGGCGCCAAAGACCCCAGGGCCCTCCCGCCCCGCCCTCCCGATTCCCCTCCCCGACGCCGGCGGGGGTTCCCCATTCATAGCGATTGAATGGTCTCTCGAACCGTCTATGCTCCCGCGGCACAATGCCCAGTAAGAAGAAGGCCAAGGCCGAAGAAGCGGTGGCAGAGGCCCCCGAAATAGAAGATGAGGAAGTCGCCGAGGACGAAGACCTCGACGTCGACATCGACGACGCGGATCTCGAAGTTGACGCTCTCGAGGACGACGATGACGACATCGCGGACGTGGTCGACGTCGACGAGGAGGACGACGCGGAGGTCGACGAGGTCGACGAGATCCTCACGCCGTCGCCCGCCGCCGTGGTCGAGAAATCGGGTGACGGCGACGACGAGGAGGAAGAGGAGGAGCCCGACGACGAGGACGTCGAGGCCAGCCTGGACGTGATCCTCAAGGAGCGGCTGGTCGTCGAGGACGAACCCGAGGACGAAGAGGCGACCGATCAGGAGGACAAGACCGAGGGCAACGAGCGCGTCCTGCCCAAGCAGCCCGACGAGTTCGTCTGCCGTTCGTGCTTCCTGGTCAAACACCCGAGCCAGCTGGCAGACGCAAAGAAGATGCTCTGCCGGGACTGTGTCTGACGACGGTGACCCCGATGGCGGGCCGTCGCACAAGAACCCGCTCCGCCGTGGCTTCGACGTGTGGGTCGCGACTCCGATCGGCCTCGCCGTGTCGGTAGTGGAGGAGCTCCCGGAGCTGATCGCTGAAGGCCGACGCCGGCTCGAGCTCCAACTGGGCAACGCGCTCTTCGTGGGGCGCTTCGTGGTCAACCAGAAGCAACGGGAACTCGCGGCGCGCCTGGACGGGCTTCTGAGCAACGGTGCGCAGCAGAAGGTGACCGACGCCGACGGCGCCGCCGAGCCAGCGCCTGCGCCGCCAGGCCCGGAGCGACCGGCTCCCGATCCGGCGGCCGCGGCCATCGTCGGCGGTGCCCTGGCCGACTACGACACGCTGAGCGCCTCCCAGGTGGTCCGGCGGCTCGAGAGCCTGGGCCCCGAGGAGCTCGACGCCGTCCGGCGCTACGAGGCCTCCACCCGCAATCGTCGGACGATTCTCAACCGGGCCGGTCAGCTGCTCGACGAGCAGTCGAGCGGACCGCCCGCCGGGGCCGGGTAGGAGCGATGGAGCTGGCCCGGCCAGCCCGGGCCGATGACCGACAAGCCTGTACCCGCCTGCTCTCCCAGGCTCTCGTGGCCGCCGAAGCCATGCGGGGAGGCGCTGCCCTGGTCGGCGACGCCACCACGGTCACCTTGCTGGACCGCTGGACCGAGCCCGGAGACACCGCCCGCCTGCTGGTGGGGGAGTACGAAGGGGTGGTGGTCGGCCTCCTGGCCGTCACGGCCTCCCCGGGTCCCCGAGGCCTCGTGAACGGGCTGGTCGAGTGCTGCTACGTCGAGACGGGAGCCCGCGGCGTCGGGGTCGGCACGGCCCTCATGGACGCCGCGGTCGACTGGTGCGACGGAGAGGGGATGTTCCAGCGTGGATGCGCTGGCGCTTCCGGGCGACCGGACCACCAAGCAACGGCTGGAGGCCGCCGGATTCTCGGCCCGCCTCCTGACCCTCAGCCGCCGGTTGGACTGAAGCGACGCTCGGTGTTCACCCGCCGCGGCGGTGGCGGTGGGATGCGGAGCCCGAGCAGCTTGGCCAGAGCGGGAACCGCACCGGCCGCATTGCGGGCCGCCTGCTTTGCCACCTCGTCGTCGGGGATCCCCGTCGGCTTGACGGTGCGGCGCACCGGGGACGCGACGACGGCGTCGAGCAGGCGCATCCAGTCCTCGGGGGTCAGGTCGGCCGTCATGGCCTCCCCGGCGGCCGCAGCCAGCCTGACGGCCAGTTCCGCCGGGCAACGCGTGCCGGGCTCGGGAGGACGGATGGAGGCTTCGACCGCCTGCTGGACCCTTCCGTCGTTGAGCGCGTTCGTGATGCGGGCGAGCCACTCTTCCCGGAGAGCAGTCGTCCGTTGGTCGAGTGACTCCTGGAGCGCCTTGGCCATGGCGCGGCCCTCTTCGTCGAGGTTGACCGTACGCGAGGCGGCGACGACGGCCCGGAGCTCTCGCAGGCGGTAGTCCTTCCCCGTCGTCTGCGCCACGGTGGCGCGGTCCTTCCAGTCGGCCAGGCGGACCACCGGCAGCAGCTCGTCGGCCATGGCCAGCAGCGCGTCGGCGGCGACCGGAGGCTTTCCTGCGGCCTTGTTGGAGGTGTTCTGGGCCTCTATCGCCTGCCGCACGGCCTGGAGGCCGCCGCGGAGGAGCTGTTCGGCCACCGGGATCTGTTCGGGGCGCAGGGCCGCGAGCATGGCGTTGCGGTGCACGGTGGACGTGGGCGCGACCGGACGCTCGCCCCGGGCGGGCCGCCCGTCACCTTCACCGGGACGCCGAGCTCCGGGCCGACGAGGTCCGCCGGCACCGCGTGGCGGTCGATCGCCGCCGCGCTCCTCGCGCCGCCCTTCTCCGTCGGGACCCCGGCGGTTCCCTCCGCCGCGGCGGTCGCCACGGTCGCCACGGTCGCCGTCGTCGTCGCGATCACGGCGCCGCTTGTTGGAGCCGGGCGCCAGGATGACCGAGACGTCCGGCGCTCGCCTCGGCGTGCCCTTGACCTCAATGCGGCCTTCCGTCTTCTCGGGCGAGCGGGCCGGCTTCGCCGAGGCAAGCGACAGGATCTCGATGCCCTCCAGGCCGATTTCGACGTCGGCCCGCAACACCGCGCCGACCGCCTCTCCGGGCGGCACGAGAGCAGCCTCGACGGTGCCTTTGGGCTGGCGCGCGCCGGCGGCGCGCCAGGTCCACGACCCGTCGCCCGTCTGGCTCGTCAATTCGATGTCGATTCTGCGTGACATGCGGCGGACACGCTACCTCGCCTGGAGCCCCTGCCCGATGCCGGGCCGCGATCGGCATCCCGTAACATGGCCTCAGGACGTCCGCATGACTGCGGGAGCCATCGGGGCGAGCCACCCCACCGTGACGCGGTGCGGGTGCGCCACGCCCCCTTCAGGAGGATCCACATGAGTGAGGACACCGAGCAGCCAGGGACGGAGCCCGCTGCCGGCACACCCCAAGACGCTCGCCGTGCCGCCCACGACGGCGTCGCCGTCGCCGATCGAGTCCGTGCGCCCCGACGAGACACCGGCCCCAACCGACGACGGGCCACCGCCGCCCTACGGAGGAGCAGGGGAGCCTGCGCCACCATCCGAGCAGAGTGGCGGAGCGGTCGACGCCCCACCGCCGGCTCCACCCGCCTTCCCGGTGCCGAGCGCGTCGCCGAATGCCGGTTCGTCCTACCCTCCGCCGCCGCCCGGCTCGTGGGCGCCGCCCACTGCTGCCGACGACACCGGTCCCACGACCGCGGTGACACCGCCGGTCCTCCCCTTCGCGTACCCCCCATCGGGCGACGCGACCTACCCTGGGTCCACCCCTCCGGGCGCAGGCCGCCGCACCCCGGGCAAGGTGCGCGCCTGGCTGCCCGTGGTGATCGTGGCGGCCCTCGTCGGCGGCGGCATCGGCGCCGGCGTGACCGCTCTGGCGGACAACAACAACGGCGGCAGCGGCTCCAACGTCACCATCCACGAGAGCAGCGCCGCACCCGGAGCGGCCGTCCTCAGCGGCAACGTGACCATCCCGGAGCTCGTGAGCAAGGTCATTCCCGCCGTGGTCTCCATCGACGTGAAGTCGAACGGCAACGAGGACGAGGGAACCGGCATGATCATCTCCTCCACCGGAGAGGTCATCACGAACAACCACGTCATTGAGCTCTACAGCGAAGGCGGCGACACCGGCTCCATCACGGTCACCGAGTACGGCCAGACCAAGGCGCTGCCCACCACGCTCGTGGGTTACGACCAGTCCAAGGACGTGGCGCTCCTCAAGATCACCAACGGGGCGAACCTCCCGACGATCACGTTCGGGAACTCGAGCAAGGCCGTCGTCGGCGACGCCGTGGTGGCCATCGGCAACGCGCTGGGCCTCGCCGCCGGCACGCCCACGGTGACCCAGGGCATCGTCTCCGCACTGGGACGCTCGGTGACCGCCGGGGGTGAGGGGACCGAAACCGAAACCCTCCAGAACATGATCCAGACCGATGCCGCCATCAATCCCGGCAACTCCGGGGGGCCACTCATCGACACGTCAGGCCAGGTCATCGGCATGAACACGGCCGTCGCCGGCACGACGAGCGACGGGACCTCGTCGCAGAACATCGGCTTCGCCATTCCGGCCGCCTCGGTCGAGTCGCTCATCTCCCAGCTCGAGAAGGGTGGCCAGTCCGGGAACGGCGGCGGCTATCTGGGCGTCGACATCACGTCGCTCACGCCGGCGTTGCGCCAGCAGTACGGCTTCACCCCCTCCTCCGGGGCCGTGATCCTCAGCGTGGTCTCGGGGTCCCCGGCGGACAAGGCGGGCCTGGTCGAGGGCGACGTCATCGTCAACATCGACGGCACGCGCCATCACCTCCTCGGACGACCTGCAGAAGGTCGTCCAGGGCGACAAGGCGGGCCAGAAGATCACCATCACCTATTACGTGGGAGACAGCAAGCGAACGACCACTGCCACGCTCGGCAGCCAGGCCGAGGCCCAGCAGCAGGCAGGGCAGCACCGGGAACACCGGAAGTGGCGGTACCACCAACCCCTTCGGTGGGGGAGGGTTTCCCGGCTTCGGCAACTCCGGCAGTACCGGAGGGACGCCCTAACTACCTGAGGGCAGCCGACGGGATGTCGAAGTTCCGGTCGGGATGGGCCGGCGGGACGTTCATGGAGCCGTTGGGGGTCCATCCGCTGGCTTCGATGTCCTCGAGCACGTGCGCCATGTTGTAGGTGTCCTCTTCGTACGAGAACTTCCCGTCGCCGGCGTAGATGAGACGCGAGTAACCCGATTGCCGGTAAGGCGTCCCGTCGGGCCGCGTCCTGGGCATGATCTGCGTCCACTTGACCACGACGTCGTTCCCCTCGATCGCCGTGAACTCAATCGGGAACTTCCAGTCCTCCATGCCCAGCATGGAGTCCACCAGCCAGTGCGCGATGGCTTCGCGTCCCTCGATGCGCCCCCAGGCGCCATCGATGTACACCGCGTCCTCGGTGTAGAAGTCGGCCAGCACGCCGAAGGCGTCGGGCTCGAGGCCCTCGTCGATACGCCGACGCAGCTCGTGGTAGCGCTCGACAGTTGCCTGGACTTCATCACGCGGAAACGGCATCGTCTCTCCCTCAGTTAGGTCTCGACCGCACGGTAGGCGATCCGGCACAGGTCCAGCTCCGCCAGCGCGCTGGAACGGTCGGCAAACCCCTGGACCTCCACCGACTTGTCGGGCTCGAGGTCCTTGTAGATGCTGAAGAAATGGGCGATCTCGTTGCGCAGGTGCTCCGGCACGTCGCTGATGTCGTGGGCGTCGTCCCACTGGGGGTCGTGCTCCAGGACGCAGATCAGCTTGGCGTCCACGCCCTTCTCGTCGCTCATGGAGAACATGCCGAGGATGCGAGCCCGCACCACGCAACCGGGGAAGGTGGGATCGGCCACCAGGACCAGTGCGTCGAGCGGGTCGCCGTCGCCGGCCAGGGTGTCAGGGACGAACCCGTAATCCGCCGGATAGGTGGTGGCGGTGAAGAGGCGGCGATCCAACCGGATCACATGCTGCTCGTGGTCGTACTCGTACTTGTTGCGGCTCCCCGTGGGGATCTCGATCACCACGTCGATCGCGTCGTCAGGAGACATGCTCACGAGGGGGACGGTGCCTCGCTGCGCCGAGCAGGGTCGACCGGGCTCATGATGCCGACCCCGTTGCCGTCAGGGTCGCTCACGACGGCGTAGCGGGCGCCCCAGAAGGCGTCGTACGGCTCCTGCTGCACGGGAACGCCATCGGCGGCCAGAGCCGCTACCAGGGCGTCGACGCCCGCCCGGGTGTCCACCTTGAAGCCGAGGATCGCGCCGCTGCCCGACCCACCCCGATTCCACTTGGCGGCGAACGTCACGCTGTCCAGATCCAGGTCGAGGGGAGTGCTGTCACCGTGCCGGGCGGACACGTGGTGGGCATCCCAGACAGGGTCGGGCTCGTCGCCGAAATCGAGGCCGAGGCGGGCGTAGAAGGCGCGACTCGCCGGCACGTCGTGCACGACGAGATTCACCTGGTCCAGGCGGATCGCTGCCACTACGACCACCGTAGTGTCACGCGTCGGGGGATCGTGCTGCCGGGTGTGGCGCGGGCCGGCCGTTCGGCTCAGCCGCCGAAACCCCCGCCGCCGCCGCCCCCGACCCGTGAGACGCTGAAGGTCGCGCCGCCGCGCCGCCTGCGCCACCGAAGCCACCGCCGCCGAAGCCACCGAAGCCACCGCCGCCGAAGCCACCGCCACCGAGGGCGTTGGTGAGGTCGGTGTTGGACGAGGGGACCGCCTCTGCGTAATCGGCGAGCACGATGCTCTGTCCGTCGCTCAGGCCCGAAAGAACCTGGGTGTACGTGTCACCCACCATGCCGACCTTGATGACCTTCGTGGTCAACACTCCCTTGTCGATCTCGAGGACGTACGAGCGGGTGCCCGTCGTCTCGACGGCCGAGGTGGGCACGGCCAGCACGTTGGAGACCGATCCGGTGTCGATCAAGACGTTGGCCGTCGAGCCGGTGAACAGCGCCTCGTTGGAGGCGGGCAGCTCGACCACGACCGGGTAGCTGTACTCGCCATCGCTCGATTGGACAGGGCCGACCTGGGACACGGTGCCGGTCACCGACCCCTGCGTCCCGTCGACCTGCACCGAGGCGCTCTGGCCGACCTTGACCGAGGGGACCTGCGAGCTATCGAGGGTGCCCTGGACCTCATAGGACTTGGTGCCGATGATGGTGATGATGTCGGTGCTCGAATCGGCGCTGACCGTGTCGCCCACCGCGATGTCCACCGAGACGACGGTGCCGGCGATCGGACTGGTCAAGGTGGTCTCGTTCAGCGACTGCTCGTCATTGATGAGGTCGGCCTCGGCGGAATCGATGGACGCCTGATCGGAGGCGATCTGCTGGGGCGTATCAGTGTCGGCTCCGGTTGCGCCCGAGCCGGTTGCGCCCGAGCCGGTTGCGCCCGAGCCGGTTGCGCCCGAGCCGGTGGCAGCCAGAGCCAGTGCCCGTGTTGCCCGTCGTCGCGTCGGTTGCATCGACGGTGTGGCCACCCTGAGTCGGGCCCGTGCCTGAGGTCCCGGTCGTCGACGTGGTGCCGCTCGAGGACTCGGCATCGAGCGCCTGGCCGAGGGCGGTCTCGTCCTTCGACACGGTGGTCTGATCCTTTGACACCTGCTGCTCGTCTGACGAGACCGTCTGGAGCGCCGCCTCACACGTGGCCTGTCCGGTCGTCGTGGAGGTGTTGGCGGTGGTGCAGTCGCTCTGGGCCTGCGCCAGGTCGGCCGCCTCCTTGTTCTGGTCGGTTTTCAGGGTCGACTCGTCGCTGGTCAACGTGCTCTGATCGGCGGTGACGGTGGCGCTCTGGCCACTCGTCGTCCCACGCGACGGCGAGGGCGAGGGCGTGGGCGTGGTCGTGGTGGTTGTCGTGGTCGACGACGGGGTCGAGGTCTGGGTCTTGGAGGGCGCCGCCGAGGAACTGGTCTCGCTCTCCTCGTCCTCGACGAGCTTGGCCTCGTCCGCCGCCACCGTGGACTGGGCGGACGAAACGGACTCGCTCAGGGCGGTCGTGTCGAGCGTGCCCAGCGTCTGCCCGGCCGTGACGACCTGTCCCGGTGTCACGGAGATGGTGGCGACCTGACCGGCCACCTGAAACGACGACGCGGCGTCGCTGACCGGTTCGATGTCGCCGACGACGTCGAGCGTCGTCCCGATGTTGGCGTGGGTCACCGTCGCCATGCGGTAGCCGGCGCTGCCGTTCCCGACCTCGGCCCAGGCGGCCACGCCGCCGCCGAGGATGACGACGGCGACGACCGCACCGACCAGGACGGCGCGCCGGTGCCCGGCACGGCCCCAACCCGAGCGTGAGCCCGACTTAGGCACCGGTCCCTCCGCCACCACCGAAGCCACCGCCGCCGGCGCCGGGTCCACCAAAGCCTCCGCCGCCGCCACCGAAGCGCCCGAACCCGCTGCTGCAGGTCCCGCTCGTCGCTGTGATGCGCACGGTGGTCGCCGTGACCGAGCCGTTCGTCGCGGCCGGGCCGAAGGCACTGACGCAGTCACCCACGGCGAGGTCGGTCGACGCGGCCGTCTGGGTGGCGCTGACCGTGGTCGAACTCGCAGTGGTCACCTTGAGCGTCTCGGTCTTGGGCGTGGTCGGCTTCTTGGTCTTCGACGAAGGCTTGGTCGTCCCGCGGGTGAAGGCACCCGGGCTGATGCTGATGCCCGACACCGTGAGGGTGGAGCCGCTGACGCCGGTCACCTTGCCCGAGGCAATGGCCAGATTCGCGAAGGCCTTGCGGAAGTTGGAGGAACCGCCTCCGCTGAAGCTCGGACGTGTCCCACCTTCGGCCCCGCCGCCACCGCCGAAGCCACCACCGGTGCGGAAGCCGCCGCCCCCACCCGGGAATGCTCCGGCCCCACCTGCGCCCGCCGCGCCGGTGCGGCTACCCAGGGTGGTACACGAACCCGACGAACTGGCCGTGTTCACGGTGATGGTGCGCGCCGCGATCGTCGTCTTGGACTTCTTCGAGGGCGTCCCGCTCACCGTGACGCAATCACCGCTGACGATCGCGCTGACCGCCTCGGTCGCCGTCTTGGAGAACGCCGTGGTCGTGGTCCAGTTCACCGTCGTCTGCCCCGAGCTCGCGTTCTGGACCTCCATGCTCGATGCGCTGAGAGACGCCACGCTGCCCGTGGCCCCGGTGGGAGCGTTGGCCGGCGGGGCTGCTCCCGCTGCGGAGGCCAAGGCGGTTGCGGCGAGCAGCGCCGTGGCGCCCGCGCCGCCGAGGCGCATGAAGCGCCGTCGGCTGGTACTCCGGCTGGTCAATGACTGCATCGTCCTACTTCCTCTTTCCGTTGCTCATGTGTGGTGTGTGTCGTTCCGGGCACGGGATCACTCGCTGCGGAGGGCATCGATGGGAGCGAGCGTGGCCGCCCGACTGGCGGGGTAGACCCCGAAGAGAACGCCGATCGCCAGCGCGATGGCCAGCGCCCCGACCGCGGCGGTCGGGCTGGAAGAAATGGGGTCTCCGATGAGGCCGGGCAGCCAGACCACGCCGAGCAATCCGGCCAGCACCCCCAACAATCCGCCGATCAATCCGAGCACCGATGCCTCCACCAGGAACTGACGGCGGATGACCCGGGGCGTGGCACCCAGCGCCTTGCGCAACCCGATCTCCCGGATGCGCTCGGTGACCGACACCAGCATGATGTTCATGACGCCGATGCCGCCCACGATGAGCGAGATGGCGGCAATCCCACCCAGGAGGATGGTCAGCGTGTGGTCCACCGATGTGTTGGCGGCGATGAGCGACGCCTGCGAGGTGATCGTGAAGTCCGCGTCAGCGGCGTCGGTGATGCCGTGCAGCTGCAGGAGGAGATGGTCCGCCTCCTGATAGGCCCCGGTCAGGTCGGCCGACGAACGGGCCTGCACGGCAATGGAGCTGACGGCGTTCCGCGAGGTGCCGCCGAAGATGCGCTCGGCGCCCGTCGTGATGGGAATGATCGCCGTGTCGTCGGGGTCCGTGGTGCTCGACGACGACGTGGAAGACCCGGTCGACGTCAGCACGCCGACGACGGTGAGCGGGACGCCGTTCACGTCGACCGTCTGACCCACGGGGTCCTCGCGGCTGAAGAGCTCCGAGGCCGTGGTCTCGCCCAGGACCACGACGGCGTTCAGATCCTTCACATCCTGATTGTCGAGAAAGCGGCCCTTGGGCCACCGTGCGCCCTCGGACGGTGAGCCAGGACGGTGTCGTCCCCTGCACGGTCGTCGTTGCCGTCTCGCTGCCCGCCGTCAGAACCTCGGAGGAAGAGGTGATGCCGGCCACCGCCTTGATGTCGGGGGCGTCTATCGGGGAGGCCAGCGCCGACACGTCCGCCGTGGTCAGGGTGGACGCCGATCCCAACGCCTCGCGGATGCCCGAGGTCGACGTCGTGCTTCCGGGCGTGATGGTCAGGACATTCGAGCCGAGTGAATTGATCTCGGAGGTGACCTGGCCCGAGGCGCCTTCGCCAAGGCCCACGGCGATGATCACGCCGGCGATGCCGATCAGGATGCCGAGGACCGTGAGGAAGGAGCGCAGCCGGTGGGTCCGTACTCCGTTGACACCTGTGCGAATGGTCTCGAGCCAGCTCACCGGACACTCTCCAGGTACCGCTGGTCATTGTCGGTCAGGAGACCGTCACGAATGCCGACGACGCGACCGGCAGCCCCCGCCACCTCGACGTCGTGCGTGATGAGGACGAGTGTGCGGCCGGCGTCGTGCAGCTCGCCCATCAATCGCAGCACGTCGGCCGCCGACTTCGAATCGAGATTGCCGGTGGGCTCGTCCGCCAGGATCAGGTCGGGCTCCGTGACCAGGGCGCGCGCTACCGCGACACGCTGTTGCTGTCCGCCGGAGAGCTCACCGGGGCGGTGGTTCACGCGGCCGGCCAATCCGACGCGGCTCAGTGCTTCCATTGCCCGCTCCTTGCGGACGGACCGCGGCACGCCGGCGTAGACCATCGGAAGCTCGACGTTCTGCCAGGCCGTCATGGACGCCAGCAGGTTGAACTGCTGGAAGACGAAGCCGATGCGCCGGTTGCGCACCTCGGCCAGCGCCGTCTCGCTCATGTGGCTGACGTCCTCGCCCGCCAGGTGGTACTGACCGGAGCTCGGGACATCGAGGCAGCCCAGGATGTGCATGAGGGTCGACTTGCCCGAGCCGGAGGGCCCGATGATGGCGACGTACTCGCCCTGTTCGATCGACAGGCTGACACCCCGGAGTGCGGCCACGCTGATGGTGCCGGTTCGGTAGACCTTGGTCACCCGCTCCAGCTCGATCACCGTGTCCCGGACGGGGGGAGTCCCCTGCGGGGGAGTGATGGTCATCCGCCGAACCCGCCACCGCCGGTGGTGAAGCCGCCTCCGCCACCGAACCCGCCGGCTCCGGCGCCGCCGAACCCGCCCGCGCCGCCGCCGAACCGCCGCGTCGTCCCGGTGCCGCCACCCAAGATGCCGCCGGCACCGCCGCCGGGCGCCTTGAAGGTGATCTCACGCTCGAGCACCTTGTCCCCGCTGGTGACCCCGCTGGTGATCTGCGTCTCACCGTTCTCTGCCGCGCCGACGGTCACGTTGGTGACGACGTGGCTCCCGTTGACCACTTTCGTGACGGTGGCCTGGCCGTTCGTGCCGTAGGAGATGGCGCCCGTGGGCACCTCGGTGACGTCGTTGAGCTGCTTCACAATGATGCTGACGTCAGCCGTGGCGCCGGCGTAGAGGCCGGTGCGGGTTGCCCGTCACGTCGATCACCACGGGGAAGGTGGTGACGTCCGAGCTCGCGCTGCCGATGAGGCTGATCGATCCCACCGTGCCGTAGACGGGCGTGGTGTCGCCGCTCGGGGTGATGTCGACCTGGTCGCCGTCGGCGATCTCGCCGATTTCGGTGTCGTCGACTGTCGCGTTGACGATGTAGGAGTCCGTCCCGATCACCACGATCTGGCCGGACGACGATCCCGAGCCGCTGTCGCCGGAAGCCGCGCTGCTGGCGGCGCTCGACGCTGCACTGCTGTCGTTGCCGGTACCACCGGAGCCCGACCCGGTCCCGGTCACCTGCTCGCCGGTCGTCAGATCGACCGAGGCCACCGTGCCGGAGATCGTCGAGGTCAACGACGCGTCGTTGAGGTTGGTCTGCGCCGTGGACAGCGAGGACTCGGCGGATGTGACCGATGCTTCGTCCGAATCGATGGTGCTGGTCGCCGCGCCTGACGACTCGTCGCTGTCAAGGCGGTCCTCCGCTGCCGTGAGTTGGGCCTGGGCTGCGGTCACCTGGTCGGAGAGAGCGGTGGTGTCGACCGTCGCCAGCACCTGGCCGGCCGTGACCGTTTGGCCCGCCTTGACGTTCACGCCGGTCACCGTGCCCGAGACGGCGAAGTTCAGAGCGGCCTGGCTGGCCGGCTCGAGCGTCCCGGAGCTGGCCACCGTCTGTTGGATGTTGCCCGTCGTCGCGGTGGCCGTGACCGTCGTCACCGTGAGCCCCGTCGCCGGGGTCGAGCTCGATGTCAGCCAGAGCGTCAGGCCGACGGCACCGGCGATCAGGACAACCACCACGGCGACGATGGGCCACCGGTACCGGCGCCACATTGATGGCGGCTCGGTCGCCAGGACGTTCTCGTCGTCGAGCGGCAATTCCTCTGTCAGATCCACTGGGTTCTCCGGCGCCTCGACCGATACCGTTTTCGCCATGGGGCCAGTTCAGACTGGTCACGTCACAGTCAGCAGAATTCCAGCTGTGAGCCCGCTTGGGGTTCTGCCTAAATGCTACCTAAAGTGCCCTGGTCAGAACAGTTCATGCCCCTTCGGGGCGCAAAGAATGTGCCCAGCCGGCGCCGAATCGACTCCACAACAGCTGCCGCAAGGTGGCGCGCCGGCAACGGTTCGATGGAGTGGGTCTGTCGCCACCTCCCGACCCGGTCGGATGCTGTCGCCGAGACCACCGGCACGGCATACTGCGGACCCGTGGGGGAGCGGAGCGTGCGAGAGGATTGCAGGGGGACCGGCCGGTGAAGCAGATCCGGGTCCACGGTCCCAACGACGTTCGCCTCGACGACATCCCCTCGACGCCGCCCGGCCCGCGTGACGCCCTCGTCCGCATGGCGGCATGTGGGATCTGTGGCACCGATATCTCCTTCGTGCACATGGGCGGCATCACCGGGCGACCCATGGCGTTGGGCCACGAGATGGCCGGCGTGGTCGAGTGGACCGGCAGCGAGGTGCACGGCGTCGCACCCGGCGACCGGGTCATCGTGCATCCAGCCGACGAGGAACTGGGCCGGCTGGGCAGTGGCGCGGCCGAAGGCGGCCTCACGCCGCTCCTCCTCGTCCGCGAGGCGGCCAAGGGGCGACGGCTGTTCCCGGTACCCGACGAGATGGAGCTGCGTGTCGCCGCCCTTGACCGAGCCTGCCGCCGTCGGCATGCAGGCGGTGAACCAAGGCGAGATCGCGCCGGGGGACCGGGTGGCGGTGCTGGGCTGCGGCCCGATCGGGCTCCTCGCCATCGCCACGCTGGCCGATAGGGGCATCCGCGACGTGGTGGCCGTCGATACGAGCCCGCGACGGCTCGAGCTGGCCCAGCAGTTCGGGGCCGCGCACGTGGTGAATTCCCTCGAGGCCGACCTGTGGGAGGAGCTGGCGCGCCTGCACGGCACCGTGCCGTTCATGTTCGGCCCGACGCCCGCCACCGACGTCTTCATTGAGGCGTCGGGATCGGACCGACTCCTCGGCGAGGTCATCGAACACGGCCGGTACGGCGGGCGCATGTCCCTCGTCGCGCTGCACTACGCACCCGTCCCGACGAACTTCGTCCAGGTGCTCATGAAGCAGTTCACCATCAGGGGCTCGTTCGAGTACCCACCGAGGTTCGAGGACGCCATTGAGCTCCTGGCGCGCCACGATCTGTCGGATCTGATCACCCACAGCCTGCCGCTCGAGAAGGTTCGACGAGGGGTTGGCCCTGCTGGAGGGCTCGAAGGATTGTGGGAAGGTCATGATCACCTTCGGAGGCGACGAATGACCAACCAGCTTCGGTTCGACTTCGCCGGCACCTCGGTCCTGGTGACCGGCGGGACCAGCGGCATCGGGCACGCCATCGCCTCGGCCTTCTCGGGCTCCGGCGCTGACGTCACCGTCACGGGCACCCGTCCCGATGCCGGCCACTACGACGTCGATCTGTCCCCCTTCTCCTACCGGTCGACTCGAGATGCGCGACCACGGCGCCGTCGAGGAGCTCATCGGGGAGATCGACCGGCTCGACGTGCTCGTGAACAACGCCGGCGCGAACTTTCCCGACGGGCGTGACGAATGGGACCCCGATGGCTTTTCGGCCGCCCTCGATCTCAACGTGGAGGGTGCCATGCGCCTGACCGTGGGGCTCAGGGCGGCACTCGGCGCCAGCACCATGACAGGGGGCGCCAGCGTCGTCAATCTCGTGTCAATGACGGCGTTCCGTTCGACCACGATCGTGCCCGGCTACGCCGCCGCCAAGGCAGCCCTGCTCACGCTGACCCGGAATCTGGCCGCCTACTGGGCCGAAGACGGCATCCGGGTGAACGCCGTGGCCCCAGGCCTGATCGACACCCCGATGACCGCACCGATGCAGGCCTTCCCGCAACTGCTGGAGGGCGAGCTAGCCCGTGCGATCCTGCCGCGCATGGGCACCCCGGCCGAGGTGGCGGCGGCCGTCCTCTTCCTCTCGAGCGAGCCCGCGGCGTTCATCACCGGGAGCACCCTGGCCGTCGACGGCGGCTACCTCGCCAATTGAAGGAGCCGCAATGGGCGACGTGATCGCGATCGATGACCTGGGCGCCCCCGTGCTCAACGACGTCCAGCGCATGGCGATCGACTACGGGGAATCCAAGACCACCGTGCTCACGGTCGACGCCGTGTGCGACGCCGCCCGGGCGCGCACCGGCCTGGTCGACTTCGGCGACGAGGACTTCGCCGTGCGCCTCGGGCTGCAGCTGGCCGAGATGGACGCCGATGAAGAGCGCACCGGCATCGGGAGGCTGATGATGTTCGGCGACTGCGTGCGCGCCGCTTCCAACCGCCTCCTCATCCACGACTTGCTGATCCGCCATCCCGAGATCCTCGAGGTCCCGATCACCCGTCCGGTCATTGTGTTCTGAGAGCTTTGACCGCAAAGATGTAGCGATGGGCAGCGAGGATTTTCAGCCCATCGCTACAGCTTTGAGGGAAATGCTCCAAGCTCCTGGGTCCGGCCTCGGAAAATAAAGATGTCCGGCGGTTTCGGCTCATTTTCATTCCGAGTATTTTTCCTGAAAAGCGGCCCATTTGCCCTGTGTTTTCAGGATCAATTCCACGGTTTCCCGCACCGCGCCGCGTCCGCCGGCATTGCGGGTGACATAATGCGCCGCCGCGCGGGCCTCGGCCACGCCGTCGCCGACCGCGACCGCAAATCCGGCGCGCGTCAACGGTCCCAGATCAATGATATCGTCGCCGACAAAACACGTTTCGTCCCAGGACAATTTTTCCTGCGCCAGCAATTGTTCCACGGCCGCCCGCTTGCCAATGCCATCGCCTTGCTGCACGAGAAAATCAATTTTCAATTCATCCGCGCGCAATTTCGTCGCTGCCGAGGGGCGGGCGGAAACCCAGCCGACTTTCAGTCCGGCGCGCCGGGCCAGGACCAGGCCCAGTCCGTCGCGGATATTGAAGCGTTTGAACTCCTGCGCGCCGCCGATGAAAATGGAGCCGTCCGTCAGCACGCCATCCACGTCGCAAAGGAATAATTTGATCCGTTTAAGGCGCGCGATCAGCGGTTTGGAAATTTTCGGCATTTTTGAGCTTTTCATTTCACTGCCTCGAAAACTTTCAGCAGGCTTTTCAGCGTTGCGTTCATTTCACCCAGCGGAATCATGTTGGGCCCGTCGCTCAGGGCCTTGTCCGGTTCCGGATGCGTTTCGATGAACAGGCCATTGGCGCCCGCCGCCAGCGCCGCGCGGGCGAGCACCGGCGCAAACTCGCGCTGCCCGGCGGATTTATCGCCGCCGCCGCCGGGCAGTTGGACCGAATGCGTCGCGTCAAACACCACGGGAAAGCCGAACGATTTCATGATCGGGATCGAACGCATGTCGGCCACGAGATTATTGTAGCCGAAGGTGGTGCCGCGTTCGGTCAGGAGGATTTTTTTTCCGCCCGCGATGCGGGCTTTTTCCGCCACGCGCCCCATTTCGTTGGGCGAAAGAAACTGGCCTTTTTTCAGGTTCACAATTTTGCCGGTGGCGACCGCGGCTTCGATCAAATCCGTCTGGCGGCAGAGAAACGCGGGGATTTGCAGAATATCCACGACTTCGCCCGCGGCGGCGGCCTGGGCCTCGTTGTGAACATCGGTCAAAATCGGCACGCCAAATTCTTCGCGGATATGGGCGAGCGTTTTTAACCCCGCTTCCATGCCCGGCCCGCGAAAGGCCTTGCCGGACGTGCGGTTGGCCTTGTCGAAACTGGCCTTGAAAACGTAGAAAATGCCCAGTTGCCGGCAGGTTTTGACCAGCGACGCCGCGACTTGCCGGCAGAGTTTTTCGTTTTCAATCACGCACGGCCCGGCGATCAAAAATAACCGGCGCGGCGAATTCAGGTTTTTCCAGATGGCGGTGGAATCAAGCACGCGGAAGTTTTGACGACTGGCGCGCCGCGCGCAAATCAAATCACCGTGCCATCCGGAATCACGGCGTCCTTCGGAATGATGACGATGCCGTCGCGGATGTAGTAGCGCTCGTGGTCGAGGTTTTCCGCCTTGCCGGCGGGCGAGATGGTCACGTTGTTGCCGATGCGCGCGTTTTTATCAATGATGGCATTATCAGAACCTCGACAAGATCGAAGAGTGGGCCAATCGGCTGAAAGCGGCCAATTGCGGCTCGACGCTGACGGCAGCGAAGAACGCGACCGAGCTCGGTAAGCTGTCGTTGGGTGTGAAGTTTCAAAAGGCCGATCAGCTGTTCGCCGACAAGAAGTACGAAGAGGCGGCGCGGCTTTATGTGCAGATCATCGACGCCGATCCGCACAGCGAAGACGCCGATAAGGCGCTCAACAACGCCGCCGTCGCTTATGAAAACGTGAAGCGTTATGCGGCGGCGACGCGGCTTTACGAGCGCATCGTCAATGATTATCCGACGTCGAAGTTCTTGGATGACGCGCTGTTTCGCACGGCCGTCAGCTATCAGAAGGCGTTCGAGTTCGATCGCGCCGAGGTCTCCTATATTCGGCTGGCCGAGGACAAGAAGTTCGCGGCTTCACCGCATCGCACCGACGCGCTTTACAACGCCGCGATCATTCTCGAGAACGATCAGAATTACGCGAAGGCGTCGGAGCTGTTCAAGAAGTACGCGGCCGATAAAGGCGTCAAGCGCGAGGATGCGTCGGAGGCGTTCTTCCGCTCGGCGATGAACCTCGAGAAGCTGCACGATTGGGACAAAGCGATCAAGACGTTTGCCGACTACGTGAAGACGTACGGAAATGATCCGAAGGGCCGCGATCGCGTGCTCGAGGCCTATTTCCGCGAGGCGACGTCGTACGAGCAGAAGCACGACAAGGCGGCGGCCGAGGCGATGTACAAGAAGATCGTGTCGCTCGGCACGACCGCGGTGCCGGCGTCGGATCAGGCGGAATATCCGGCGCACGCGGCCTTCATTTTGACCGAGGAGAAGTTGCCGGCGGTCGAGAAGGCGAAGATCACCGGCGGTGGCAAGCAGCTGGCGGCGTCGATTCAGCGGTTCAAGACGAGCGTCAGTGACTTGGTGACCGACTACAACAAGGTCATCGCGTACCGTCGCGCGACGTGGACGTTGGCGGCATATTTCCGTACCGGTTACTTGTACGAGCTGTTCTCCAAAGCGCTGTTGAATGCGCCATGTCCGCCCGAGGTCAAGCGTTTGGGCGCCGAGGCCTGCGACATTTATCGCGATCAGATCGAACAGACGGTCGCGGGCGTTGATGAAGAGGCAGTGAAGCGTTACGGCGTCACGTTGCAGCAAGCCGGTCAATTGGGCGTGTCGAACGAATGGACGCGTTTGGCCCGCACGCGCGCCAATGCTTACAAGCCCGACGTGTTCCCGATGACCAAAGACGAGCATATCGATTTGCAATTGGAGTCGCCGTAAATGCGCCGCTTATGGTCGAGCGTCGCATTGGCGTTTGCATTGTCGTCGTCGTCGTTGGCGCTGGCGGCGCAGACGCAATTGCCGGCGGAGACGAAGGGCGATCCCAAGCCCGACACCGACGCGGCGCAGGCGTTCCTCAAGCACGGGCGTTACGAAGACGCGATTCGTCAGTCGAAGCTGGCGCTCGGCCGCGACGAGCGTTACGTGCCGGCGATGCTCGTGCTCGCCAAAGCCTATTATTACGAGCGTAAATACGAGCTTTCGACGAGCATCATCGATATCGCCAAGTCGATCGATGCCAATAACGCCGAGTGCTACAACCTGCTCGGCTTCATCGCGCTGACGCACGATGATCGCATCTCGGCGACGGCCGCGTTCCGCAAGGCGACCGAGCTCAATCCGCAATACGGCAACGCTTGGGATAACCTGGCGGCGCAGTATCTGTTCTCGAAGAACTACGACGGCGCGTTGCAAGCGGCGGAGAAGGCGACGGAGCTGTTGCCGTCGTTCGATAAGGCGTGGCTGAATTTGGGCTCGGCCTATCGCGGCGAGCAGCAATATGCCGATGCATTGGCGGCCTACAAAAAGGCGCTGCAGATCAATTCGGGATATGCCGACGCTTATTTCAACCTCGGTATCTTGTATCTCGATGCGAAGCAGATGCCGAATACCGACACCATCACGAAGTTCAATACGGCGATCAATTACTTCGATCAATACAAGACGAAGGCGGGATATCGGCTGACGAAGGACGATCCGGCCGATGGCTATATCGCCGAGGCGCGCACCGGCGCCGATCGCGAGAAGAAGCGGCTCGAGCGTTTGCAGAAGCAGCAGCAGCGCGGTGAGCCGAAGCCGGCGCCGGGCGCGGCTGCGCCGGCGCATCCGGCGCCGACGTCGAAACCGACCGGAAAGATCGAGGACAAATGAGACGCGTCATCATCGCCTGCGGATTTGCGTTGGCGGCGCTGTCGTCACGCGCCGTTCACGCGCAGGACGCGGCCGCGGCGGCGCCGAAAGTGAAAGTCGAGCGCTCGGCGTCGGGACAGAAGATTTTCCGCATCACCGAGGGCATCGTCGTCGAGGGCAAGATCCAAAAGCCCAATGCTTTTTATGTGCTTCAGCGCTCGGGGATGGATTACGATTGGGAGAGCCTAAAGCAGGACTTCTTGCCGAAGATCCTGCAGGCGGCTTCGCATCACCCGTTCTGATATGACGATGCCCAAGACGCCCATGATGATGGTGGACTGAATGGCCAAGGCCTTGAACGTGCCGGCGGATGTCACGGCGCCGAAGATCCTGCGCATCGGCATCATCCAGAACGGCAAGATCGTCGAGGAGCGTCTCGTCCGCAAGCGCGAGAACGTGACGATCGGGCAGTCGACCAAGAATACGTTCGTCGTGCCGGCGTCGAATGCGCTGCCGCGCACGTTCACGATCTTCGAGCTCACGCCGGCCGGCTACGCCATCAACTTCTCGGATTCGATGGATGGTCGCGTGTCGTTGGGCGAGCAGGTCGTCGCGCTGACGGCGCTCAGGCAGGGCAAAGCGCAGAAGCGCGGCGAGCTCTGGCATCTGATGCTCAACGAGCGCTCGCGCGGCAAAGTCGTCATCGGCGACGTGACCGTGCTGTTCCAGTTCGTGACGCCGCCGCCGGTGCAGCCGCGCCCGCAGCTGCCGCCGTCGGTGCGCTCGTCGCTGATCCAGAACCTGGATTGGATGTTGGTGGCGGTGTTGGCGGCGTCGTTCCTGCTGCACTTCGGCTTCGTCATCTACCTGCGCAATATCGATTGGCCGCGTAAGCCCGACATCGAAGAGATCCCCGATCGCTTCGTGCAGATGATCGTGCCCAAGAAGGTCGAAGAGCCGAAGCCCGTCGTCGCGCAGAAGGAAGACAAGCCCGACGACAAGAAAGAGGCGAAGAAGAAGGACAACGGCGAGGCGAGCAAGAAGGCGCCGCCGCCGAAGGTGCGCGATCCCGAGGCCGAGGCGCGCGCCGCGGCCGAGCGTCGCGCGCGGCTCGCCGCCGACGTGCAGAAGATGGGCGTGTTGAAGATCCTCGGCAGCAAAGGCGACAACGGCGCCGTGGCCGACTTGGTCAAAGGCGGCGACGTGTCAGGCGACGCCGACAAAGTGTTCGCGCAGGTCGGCGGCGTCGGTGTGGCGGGCGCGGGCGCGGGCGGATTGCGCTCGGCCAAAGGCGCCGGCGGCTCGGGCACGCTGCGCGGCGGCGGCTCGTTGCGCGCGTCGGGCCCGGGCGAAGTCGGCACCGGCGAGCGTCAAGGCGAGCGCGCGGTCAAAGGCATCGTCAAGGATTCGGCGCCGACCGACGTCGACGGCACGCTCGATCCGGGCGTCATCGCCAAAGAGATCCGCGGTCGCTTGGGCGCCATCAAGGCCTGCTACGAAGCCGGCTTGAAGCGCAACCCGAGCATCGGCGGCAAAGTGCAGCTGCGCTTCGAGGTCTCGTCGGTCGGCAAAGTGACGTCGGCCGAAATCGAGAACGACACGATGCACGACGAAGAGGTCGCCAGCTGCATCAAAGCGCGCGTCTCGTCGTGGCGCTTCCCGGCGCCGGCCGGTGGATCTGTGCAGTTCTCGTATCCGTTCATCTTCCAGGCCTCCAAGTAATCCGGCCAATCGCCGCCTGTTCCTCCTGTATGCCGCCTATTTATACGTAATTGATGCCCAATCGGCTTGTGACCGACGTCGTGAACGTTGTCTGCCGTCGCGGCGACATACTGGTGGGCAAGGTTGACACCACGCGGCGCGCACCCGATAATGCGGGCCGTACTTGCACCTACGTATTGAGAGGGTGGACTTAAATGAGCTTACGTCGTTGGCCTTTCGCAGTGGTTTTATCCGCGCTCTTGGGCGCGGGTGCTGCGTTCGCCGCGACGGCGGATGACGCCAGCAACGCCGGCATCGACTTTCGCAAGAGCATCACGCTGAGCCCGCAGGAGACCGTCGCGCAGTCCAAAGATTACGCCGCCAAGATGCGCGACACCGAGAAGCGGATCTTGGGGCTGCAGTCGCGCGCGGCCAAAGATCGCGACATGGTCAAGCTCAACTGCGTCGGCGACAAGCTGACCCAAGTGCGCGGCCACATGACGGTCACCGATCAGTCGCTGCAGACGATGAACACGGCGATCGGCAAAGGCGACGACAACGCGCGGCAGCACGAGTTCACGCGCGTGACGATTCTGTACCAGAAGGTTACGACGCTCGGCACGGAAGCCGAGCAGTGCATCGGCGAAGACGTGAGCTACGTCGGCGCCACCACGGTCGACATCCAGGTCGATCCCAGCGTCCCGCCCGGAGATCCGACTCAACCGGATCTCCCGCTGCCTGTCGTGCAGCGACCGCCGGAGGCTTCACCCTTCGTCTGATGTGAGGAGTGAGCGTTCCCGGTCGTCATTCAGGCAGTCTGCTGCGGGAAAACGCGAAACGGGGACCTATGCGGCTACGTCGATACCTGTCCATTCTGATTGTCTGCCTGCTCGCGACCGCGTCGGCGACCGCGCGCGCGCAGGCTGTCGGTGGCGACGGCATCAAGCTGGGCGATACGTTCCTGTTGCACCTCGGTATGGGCCTCGAGGTGGCATACGACACGAACCTGTTCTACGAGAACGCCAACCCGCATCGCGCCTTCGAGCTGCGCCTGACGCCGCGCTTCGATCTCTCCAACGTTCCGCGCATCGGCGGTCGACAGTTCCAGCTCGATTTTCACGGCGGGCTCAACTACCTCGAGTATCTGACGTCGAATCCGGCCGTCGAGCAGCTGCGCCAGTTCAACGTCGACGCCGGCGTCTTGGCTTCGTTCTTCGCGCTCAATCCGTACAACTTCCAGGTCTTCGACAACTACGTGCGCTCGGCGCAGGCGCCCTATTCGCTGACCGACCACAACTTCGATCGCGACACGAACGATCTCGGCTTGCGCATCAACTTGGCGCCGGGCGGCGGCCGCCTGTCGTTCTATATCGGCTACGTGTTCGGCATCGACTACTTCGAGCCGCAACAGCTGCAGGCGTTCAATCTCTTGTCGCATCGCTTCGACTTCCGCGCGTCGTGGAAGGTGCTGCCGAAGACCGCGATCTACATCGCGGCCACGGAAGTCCTGAACCTCTATCAAAACCAAGGAAACGGGACGAGCTCGTACGACCATCCCGACTCGTATCCGTTTCGCATCGTCGCCGGTATTCAGGGTTTGATTACGACGAAGCTGACGCTCAACGCCTATATCGGCTACGGCAACGGCTTCTATCAGACGACAAAGGCGGCAGGCCCGACGGGCATTACCACCGTCGTCAACGCGAATCCGAACACGCCCATCGGCGGCGTCGCCGTGACTTGGAAGCCGACGATTTTGTCGACGGGAACGCTGGGCTACGATCACGACTTCGTCAACTCGCTGCTCGGCTCGTACTACGACATGGATACGGTTTACGCGACGTGGACGCAGCTGATCTGGCGCTTCACGGCGTTCCTGCGCCTGAGCTACGCCAACGAGCGCTACAAAGGCATCACGCCGCTCACCGGCGATCTCTCGTCGACGCGCACCGACAACTACGTCACCGTCAACACGCGTGTCGATTATCCATTCCAGCGTTGGCTGTGGGGCAGCGTCGGCTATGACCTGCAGCTCAATCGCTCGAACGCAGTGCTGGACATCAATCCTGCGGCGGCGGTCGTGCCCGTGAACTATACGAAGAGCGTGGTCTATCTCCGCCTGACCGCGTGGTATTGACCCTCATGTACGGCGAAAAGCGATGGCTCGTGGCCGTTGCGGCGCTCTGCGCTCTCGCAGCTTGCGCGCCGGCGAGTCGCACCGTCAACGAAGTGCCGGCGGTCGTGCCGACGGTCGACACCTCGCTCGGCGTCGGCGACAGCTTCGAGGTGCGCGTCTTCGGCGAGCCCGACCTGACCGGGCTCTATCGCGTCGGGTCGGAAGGCAATATTACGTTTCCGCTCGTCGGTGACATTCACGTCGACGGACTGGATGCGCAGGCGGCCGCGCGGCTGATTGCGTCGAAGCTGAAGCAGGGAATGCTGCGTGATCCGCAGGTGACGGTGCTCGTCAAAGAGCAGACGTCGAAGAAGATCTACGTGCTCGGGCAGGTCGGCAAGCCGGGGACGTTTACGTATACGCCGTCGATGAGCGTCGTCGAGGCGATCACGATCGCGGGCGGCTTCTCGCCGCTGGCGGCCAAGAACGACACGACGCTCACCCGCAACGAGTCGGGCAAGAAGACGACGCTGCGCATCCCCGTCGCCGACATCGGTGAGGGGCGCGCGCGCAACGTCTATCTGCAGCCCGGCGATATCATCTCGGTGCCCGAGCGGCTGTTCTAATGCCCGGCAGCTCGGCCACGGCCACGCGCGCGCATTCGCGGTGGGATCGGCCGCTGGGCGCCGCTGCCGTCGCTGTCGCTGCTGTCGCGACGTTCGCAATCGGCGGCGTGCATCCGCTGACGCAGGTCGCGCTCGGTGTCGCGGTGCTGGCGTTGACGGCGGCCTATCTGGCATCGCGCGGGAAGACCGGCGCGCGCCTCGTGCCGTTCGCGTCGCTGCTGGCGTTGATGGTCGTGGCGACGGCGCTGCAGCTCGTGCCGTTGCCGTCGCCGCTCGTGCATTTGTTGTCGCCGGCGGCGTACGACGTGCGCCGCAGCGTGACCACGTCGTGGTGGCTGCCGCTGACGCTCGATGTGCCGGCGACGCTGTTGGCGCTCGTGCGCGCGCTGTCGGGGCTAGGCGTGCTCGTCGTCGTCGCCGGGGCGGCCCGTTCGCGGCGCGCGGCGCGGCGGCTGCTGTTCGGCCTGGCGCTGCTCGGCGGCGGCTTCGCGCTCGTCGCGTTCGCGCAAAAGCTGGCCGGCTCGTCGGCGATCCTCGGGTTCTATCATCCGCGTTCGACGCCGGGCGCGGGCGTGTTCGGCACCTTGGTCGACATCAATCATGCGGCGGCGCTGTTGGCGTTGACGGCGCTGATCTCGGTCGGGCTCGGCTTCGAGCTGCCCGATCGGCGCCGCTATGTCGCCTTCGGCTGCGCGGCGTTGGCGATGGTGGCGCTGTTGATGACGATGTCGCGCGGCGGGCTCGTCGGCTTCGCCGCCGGCGGGCTCGTGTTGATGGCGGTGCTGCTCGGGCGCTCGCTCGGCGTGGCGCGCGGTCTCGTGAGCGCGTGCGTGCTCTTGCTCGTCGCGGCGTCGGTGACGCTGTGGGCCGGCGAAGGGTTGCGCGCCCGCTTCATGCCGCCGTCGGCGAGCCAGCTGTGGCAGAACCAAAAGACCCGCGGCTGGCGCGACGGCCTGAGCATGACCGGCGATTACCTCTGGACCGGCGTCGGGCGCGGCGCGTTCGAGGCGCCGCTGCGCGCCTATCGCGGCGACGACGAGTCGGTGCGGCTCGTCTATCCCGAGAGCTTCATCGTCGAATATGCGGCGGAGTGGGGCTGGCCGATCACGCTGGCGCTGGCGTTGTTGGCGCTCGTCGGTGTGAAGCGGACGCTGGCGGAGTGGAGCGAGCTGACGCCGGGCACGATTGGCGCGGCGGCGGGCGTCATCTCGGTGGTCGTGCACGAGCTCTTCGACTTCGCGACCGAGCTGCCGGGCGTGGCGCTGCCGGCGATGGTGGCGCTCGGCGTCGTCGCTGGGCGCGTGGCCGCGCAAGAAGACCGACCGCAGCGTTTGCGTCCGCCGGTGACGGTGCCGCTGTTGGCCCTGACGGCGTTGGCGCTCGCAGTCGCCGGCCTGTGGGCCGCGCCGCGCACGCTCGACGGCGATGGCGCGCGCCTGCACGACGCATTCACGGCCAAAGCGCCCGATCTGACGGGCCCGCTGGCGTCGGCGATCGCGCGCCATCCCGCCGACGATTACCTCGAGCTCATCGCCGCCGAGGACGGGCTGCGCCGGCGCGACGCCGCGGGCGCGATGCATCACCTGAATCGCGCGCTGCAGCTGCACCCGGCGAACGCGCAGACGCATCAGCTCGTGGCGCGCCTGTTGGCGAAGGCGGGACATCCGGCGCAAGCGGCGCTCGAGTATCGGCTGGCGCTGCAGCATGGGCTGCCGCCCGACTACGGCGAGCTGACGCGCGTGCTCGGTCGCTACGTCGTCGACGCCGTGCCGCAAGAGCCGCCGCGTTTGGTCGCGCTCGCCGGCAGCTTGCTGGCGATCGGTCACGGGCCCGACGCCGTCGTCGCCTGCCGGCGCGCCGACGAGCTGTCGCAGCCGCGCGAGCCGGCGCTCGTCGCCTGCACGAAGCTGGCGCTCGATAACAACGCGCCGACGCTGCTGCTGCCGTCGGCGCTGGCGCTGGCCGAGGAAGCGAGCGAGCCGGAGTCGTTCGCGCTCGCGGCGCGGGCGTTGACCAAGGTCGGTCGCGCGCCGGCGGCGGCGGCCGTCATGGAGCGCGGCATCAAGGCGCACAGCGGGGACGGCGGCCTCGTCCTCGTCGCGGCGCGGCTGCGCTTCGAAGCCGGCGACCTGCCGGGCGCGCGAGCATTGTTGGCGCGCCGATCCGACGACGCGTTCACGCTGGCGCAGCGCGCCGAGACCGAGCTCTTGCTCGCCGACATCGCCGACAAAGCGGGCGATCCCGAAGCGGCGGTCGTCGCGCGGGCGCGAGCGCGCATGGTCGAGCGACGCATGAAAGAATCTTCGTTCAACCAACCCGAGGGACAGCGCAAGTGACCATGCGAGTCGACATTTCGTCCGCGCCCGTGCATTCGTGAGCCTGCTCGTGACCGGCGGCGCCGGCTTCATCGGCGCCAACTTCGTGCGTCGTCGTCGGCACAGCGAGCCGGGCGAGAAGCTCGTCGTGCTCGACGCGCTCACCTACGCCGGCAACTTGGCCTCGCTCGACGGCATCGACGGCGTCACCTTCGTGCGCGGCGACATTTGCGACGGCGCCGTCGTCGAAGCCACGCTGCGCGACCATGGCGTCGACACCATCGTGCACTTCGCCGCCGAGAGCCACGTCGATCGCTCGATCCTCGGGCCGGGCGCGTTCGTGCAGACCAACGTCGTCGGCACGCTGACGCTGCTGGAGAAGGCGAAAGCGGCCGGCATCAAGCGCTTCCTGCACGTCTCCACCGACGAAGTTTACGGCGATCTGGCCATGGACGACCCGGCCTTCACCGAGGCGACGCCGATTCGTCCGCGCTCGCCCTATTCGGCGTCGAAGGCGGGCTCCGATCACTTGGTGCACGCCTGGTTCGAGACCTACAAGTTCCCGACGCTGATCACGCGCTGTTCGAATAATTACGGCCCATTTCAGTTTCCCGAGAAGTTGATTCCGCTGATGATATTGAACGCGATGGCGGACTTGCCGCTGCCGGTTTACGGCGACGGCATGAACGTGCGCGACTGGATTCACGTCGAGGATCACTGCGATGCCATCGCGCGCGTGCTCGCCGCCGGCAAAGAGGGCGAGGTCTACAACGTCGGCGGACGCAGCGAGAAACCCAATATCGAGATCGTCAAAACGATATTGAATATCCTGAATAAGCCCGAGTCGCTGATTCGTTATGTCGCCGACCGGCCCGGGCACGATCGCCGCTACGCCATCGACGACCGCAAGATCGAGCGCGACCTCGGCTGGACGCGCGCGCGCCGCTTCGACGAGGGCTTGCGCGCGACGGTCGCCTGGTATCGCGCCAACGAGCCGTGGTGGCGCGCCATCAAATCGGGCGAATACACCAGCTGGTACGAGCGCAATTACGGCGGGCGCGGAGCGGCCAAGTGAGGCTCGTCGTCCTCGGCGCCGGCGGCTTGCTCGGCCGGCACATCGTGCTCGAAGCGGCGCGCGCCGGCCTCGACGTCGCCGGCTTCACGCGCGCGCAGTGCGACATCACCGACTCGGCGGTGGTGCACGCGCGCGTCGCCGGCGCCACAGCGGTCATCAACTGCGCGGCCTTCACCAACGTCGACGGCGCCGAAGCGGACGAAGACGGCGCCTATCGCGCCAACGCGCTCGGCGCCGAATACGCGGCGCGCGCGGCGGCGGCGACGGGCGCGCGCCTCGTGCACGTCTCCACCGACTTCGTGTTCGACGGCGCGCAGCCGCTGCCGTACGACGAATTCGCCACGCCCAATCCGCAGTCGGTTTACGCGCGCAGCAAGCGCGCGGGCGAGATCCTGGCCGAGCGCGCGCTGGCCGAGCTGTTCCTCGTGCGTGTGCAGGGCCTTTATGGTCGCGGCGGCGCCAACTTCTCGTCGAAGCTGCGTCAGCTCGTGCTCGACCAAAAGCCGCTCAAGCTCGATGGCGAGCGGCGCGTGCAGCCGACCTGGGCGCGCGCCGCGGCGCTGCAGATCTTGAAGCTGGCGGCCGGCGACGCCTACGGCACCTATCACGTCAGCTGCAAAGGCGAGACGACGTGGGCCGGCTTCACCGAGCGGCTCGCCGCGCGCTTGGCGCAGCCGGCGCGCTGGACCGTCGTCGGCACGGCCGAGCTGAAGGCGCCCGCGGCGCGGCCGCCGAACTGCCTGTTCCAGCAGCGCATGCTGGCCTTGCGCGGGCTCGACCTCATGCCCACGTGGGAAGCGGCGCAAGACTCCTACCTCGAAGAAGAGCAGGCCTCATGAAGGGAATCGTCCTCGCCGGCGGCTCGGGCACGCGGCTCTATCCGCTCACGCGCGTCGTCTCCAAGCAGCTGTTGCCGATCTACGACAAGCCGATGGTGTACTACCCGCTGACGACGCTGATGCTGGCGGGGATTCGCGAGATCCTCATCATCTCGACGCCGGCGGATACGCCGCGCTTTGCCGAGCTGCTCGGCGACGGCGCGCAGTGGGGCGTGCGCTTCGAGTATGCGGTGCAGGCGGTGCCGAATGGGCTGGCGCAGGCGTTCGTCATCGGGCGCGACTTCGTGGGCGCGAATTCCAAGGACGGCTGCGCGCTCGTGCTCGGCGACAATATCTTCTACGGCCACGGACTGTCGGAGCAGGTGCAGCACGCGGCGCAGCAGCAGTCGGGCGCGACGGTGTTCGGCTATTGGGTCAAAGACCCCGAGCGCTACGGCGTGGTCGAGCTCGACGCGCACAACAACGCGCTGTCGATCGAGGAGAAGCCGAAGGCGCCGAAGTCGCACTATGCGGTGACCGGCCTGTATTTCTACGATCATCAGGTGCTCGACATCGCCCGCGATCTGGCGCCGTCGGCGCGCGGCGAATACGAGATCACGGACGTCAACGCCGAGTATCTGCGGCGGAAGCAGCTGCGCGTCGAGGTCATGGGGCGCGGCTATGCCTGGCTCGACACCGGGACGCACGAGTCGCTGATGGAAGCGTCGACATTCATTCAGATCATCGAGCATCGTCAGGGCTTGAAGGTCGCCTGCCCCGAAGAGATCGCCTGGCGCATGGGCTTCATCGACGACGAGAAGCTGCTGGCGCTGGCGGCGCCGATGGCCAAGAACGAATATGGCCGCTATTTGCAGGCGCTGGTGCGCGGGTGAAGGTCACCGAGACGTCGCTGCCGGGCGTGCTCGTGCTCGAGCCGCGGCAATTCACCGACGAGCGCGGCTTCTTCACCGAGCTGTTCGTGGCGTCGCGCTATCCGGCGCTGGGCGTGCCCGAGACGTTCGCGCAGGACAATTTCTCGCGCTCCAAGCGCGGCGTGCTGCGCGGCCTGCATTTTCAAGAGCCGAACGCGCAAGGCAAGCTGGTGCAGGTGCTGGCCGGCGTCGTGTTCGATGTCGCCGTCGACGTGCGCCGCGGCTCGCCGACGTTCGGCCGCTGGTTCGGCCTCGAGCTCACCGGCGACACGCCGAAGCAGCTGTGGGTGCCGCCGGGATTCGCGCACGGCTTCTGCGTCATGTCCGAGCGCGCCGACTTCTTGTACAAGTGCACGACGCCGTATTCGCCGGCGCACGAGCGGTCGATCTTGTGGAACGACCCGGCGCTGGCGATCGATTGGCCGGTGCAGACGCCGCTGTTGTCGCCCAAAGACGCGCAAGCGCCCACGCTCGCGGACGCGCCGTTCCTGCCGAATTATTAGTCTCGCTGACTATTCTAGCGCGATACGCATGCGGCGATAGCGCAACCCGGCGTCGCGGCAGAGCTGCGCCAGCTGCGCGTTGCGATCGACCGTCAGCCGCGCCGTCGACACGACCAGCTCGTCGACGCGCTCTTGGTCGATGAGCTGACCCAAGCGATCGAGCGGACCCAAGACGCGCACACCGTGGATGACGCGGCCATGCTTCTGCGGATCGTCGTCGACGAAGCCGACCGCTTGTAGGCCATGATCGCGGTTCTGCATCAGCTCGCGCAACAGCAGCTCGCCGCCGTCGCCGGCGCCGTAGATGAGGATGCGCTTGCCGACCGGACCGGTCTGCAGCCGCGCGATCCAGCTGCGCATGAGGCGGAACGAGATGCGGCTGGCGGTGACGCCGGCGAAGAGCAAGAGGCCGTCGAGGATCAAGACCGAGCGCGAGAAGCTCTCGAGGCGGAAGGCGAAGACGATGGCCAAGGTCGAGACGACCCACGCGCCCATGACCGCGCGCAGCTGCCGCGACAGATCGCTCATCGACGTGTAGCGCCACAAGCCGTCGTAGAGGCCGAGCACCAAGAACGCGCCCAGCTGCAGCACGAGCACGATCGGCAGCGACTGCAGGAATTGGCGGTAATACGGCATCACCAGCTCGCCGTCGAAGCGCAGGAGAAACGCCGCGTAGTAGGCGAGCACGACGACGATGAGGTCGCACAAGACCTCGAAGATGCGGCGCTTGTAGGTGAAGTCGGCGAGCGTCGGCAAGAGCGCGCGGCCGCGGGCGTCGCCTTCGTCGGCGACGGGCTGATAGACCTTCACGTGGCCGATGAAGATGGCGCAGAAGAGGCACGCCATGAAGAAGCTGGGAACGAGCAGCGCGCCGATCATCCACGACGAGTTGCGCACCAAGACCGCGACGGCGCCCGAGAGACCGGCCAGCGTCCACAAGGTCAAGGCGGCGTTCAATTCCGAGAGGCCGAGCGCGACCAGGCGATGCGACGTGTGATCGCGCCCGCCTTGCGACACCGGCCGGCCGGCCATGCGCCGCGAGATCGTCACCAGCGTCGTATCGACGATCGGAATCAGCAGCAAGAGCACGGGGATCGCGAGGACCGCGATGATGTTGCGGCGAATGCCGCCTTGATTGTTGACCAGCGTGACCGCGCCGAGGAAGAAGCCGAAGAACAGCGAGCCGCAGTCGCCCATGAAGATCGACGCCGGGTTGACGTTGAAGACGAGGAAGCCGATGACGGCGCCCGAGAACGCCGCCGCCAAGTAGGCGGCCGTGACGAAGCCGCCCGTGTGGCAAAAGTAGACGAGATAGAGCGCGGCGATGGCGGCGATGCCGCCGGCCAAGCCGTCGAGGTTGTCGAGCAGGTTGATGGCGTTGGTGACGCCGACGAGCCAGAAGATCGTGAGGCCGCGGTCGAGGACCTCCGACGGCAGCCAATGCAGACGCAAGCCGAACATCGTGATCGCCGTGCAAAACAGGATCTGCCCGACGAGCTTGGCGTACGGCTTGAGCTGCACGGCGTCGTCGATGAGCCCGACGAGGAACATGCCGCTCGCGCACAGCAGCAGCAGGTTCGCGCCCGGCGCATGCGGCGGCCGCTTGATGAACAGCGTGGTGACGAGGAACGCGACGAAGATGCCGACGCCGCCGTAGAGCGCGGTCGGCTTCTTGTGCCAGCGATCGGCGCGCGGCTTGGCGACGAGCTTCCAGTGGCGCGCCGTCGTGCGCACGACGAAGGTGAGCGCGACAGACAGCGCCAAGGCGACCGCAAAGCTCCAGCCGTATTGCGCGATGCTTGGCACTGCCCCCGCCCTTCTTCTTATGCTTCGTGCTGCGACTGCTTAAGGCTTGGTGATTGTACGTGTTCCCGAGCCGTTCAGATCAAGCGCCGGCGCGCCGCTGGTACTCGATGACGTCGGTCAAGATCTGCGGCAGCGTGATCGTCGGCTTCCAGCCGATGGCCGCGCCGATCTTGGCCAAGTCGGGCACGCGTCGCGGCATGTCCTCGAAGCCCTCTTCGTAGGCCTTTTCGTACGGGATGTGCACGATCTCCGACTTCGACTTGCACATCTCGCGCACGGTCTTGGCGAGGTCGTTGATCGAGATCTCGGTGTTGTTGCCGATGTTGAAGACGTGGCCGTAGCTGGCTTCATGGTCGAGCAGGCCGATGAGCGCGCGCACGACGTCGCTGACGTGGGTGAAGCAGCGCGACTGCTTGCCGTCGCCGAAGACGGTGATCGGCTCGTTCGCCAGCGCCTGACGCACGAAGTTCGGCACCACCATGCCGTACTGACCGGTCTGGCGCGGGCCGACCGTGTTGAAGAGGCGCGCCAACACCGTCGGCAGTTTGCGCTCTTTCCAGTAGGCGATGGCGAGGAACTCGTCGATCGCCTTGCTGCAGGCGTACGACCAGCGGCCCTTCGTCGTCGCGCCCATGACCAAGTCGCCGTCCTCGCGGAAGGGGAACTGCTCCGACTTGCCGTAGACTTCGCTCGTCGAGGCCACGAAGATCGGGCGCTTCTTCTTGTTGGCGAGATCGAGCATGATCTCGGTGAGCCCGATGTTGGTCTCCATCGTGCGCACCGGCGATTCGACGATCAGCTTGACGCCGACGGCGGCCGCCAGGTGATAGATCTTGTCGCAGCCGTCGACGAGCTCGGCCATGAGGTGCCGATTCGAGCAGCTGTCGATCGTGTAATGAAAGCGATCGTGCGTCTTGAGGTGGCGGATGTTGTTGATGCTGCCGGTCGAGAAGTCATCGACGACGTAGACTTCGTGGCCGCGGCGCAGCAGCTCTTCGGCGAGATGTGAGCCGATGAAGCCGGCGCCGCCTGTAATGAGATAACGCATTAAAATGTATGCCCTCGTAACGTTGGTGGACTTCTAGCATAATAACATTCATGCGTCACCCCGACGTGCCTATGGCGCGCCCGTTTCTCGGGGTCGAGGAGGAGGCCGCGGCCGCCCGAGTCTTGCGCTCGGGCTGGATCATGCAGGGCCCGGAAGTGGCCGCGTTCGAGCGGGAATTCGCCGATTTCGTGGGCGCGCCGCACGCCTGCGCCACGTCGAGCGGCACGTCCGCGCTGCACTTAGGTCTGCTTGCGATCGGGGTGCGTCCAGGCGACGAGGTCATCACCGTCAGCCACTCCTTCGTCGCCACCGCCAACAGCATTCGCTATTGCGGCGCCACGCCCGTCTTCGTCGACATCGAGCCCGAGACCTACAACATCGACGTCCGCTCGATCGAGCGCGCGCTGACGCCGAAGACGCGCGCGATCTTGTGCGTGCATCAGCTCGGGCAGCCGTGCGACGTGCGCGCGATCGTCGACTTGGCGCGCGCGCGCGGCCTCGGCGTCGTCGAGGACGCGGCGTGCGCGGCCGGCAGCGAGCTCGAGTGGCACGGCCGTTGGGAGCGCATCGGCAAGCCGCACGGCGACGTCGCCTGCTTCTCGTTTCACCCGCGCAAGCTGATCACGACCGGCGACGGCGGCATGGTGACGACGGCCGACGCGACGATGGACGCGAACCTGCGCGCCTGGCGGTCGCACACGGCGGCGGCGGGGATCGTCGGGTTCAACTATCGGCTCACCGACGTGCAAGCGGCGATCGGGCGCGTGCAGCTCGGTCGCTTGCCGGGACTGGTCGCCGAGAGGGAGAACCTCGTCGCGACGTTGCGGCAGCGCTTGCCGGGGCTGCGTTTCCCGTCGCTGCCGGCGTGGGCGCGGACGAACTGGCAGAGCTTGTGCGTGCGGCTGCCGTCGGCGGAGGCGGCGACGGCGCTGTTGGCGCGGCTGGCCGACGCGGGCATCGCGGCGCGGCCGGGGCTCGTCAACGCGCACGAGCTGCCGGGTCAGCGTGACGGGGTGCGCGCGCCGCTGCCCGAGTCGGAGCGCGCGGCGCGCGAGTGCGTCCTGCTGCCGCTGCCGTCGGGGATGACGGCGCGAGAGATCGATCGCGTCGCGGCCGCCGTCGGCTGAGCGCGTCAGCGACGATGGGCGACGACGCGTAAGGTGTCGCCGAGTCGGCTGGCTCTGGCGACGCCGTTGATGGCCTCGATGGCCAAGTCCGCGACGCGCGCGCGCACCGAGCTGCGGCTGCCGGCGTCCCGAACGCCGTCGTCGCTGGGCAGCGCGATCGGCGCCGCCGGGCGCGGCTGCGTCGGCGCGGCCGCCGGGGCCGGCGTGGGCGTGCGCGGCTGGAACGACGCGCCGCAGCTCGGGCAGGCGGCGAGCACGAGCGGGCCGCCGCCGATCGCCTCTTTGCCGGCGACGGCACGCTGGCGATAAGGGCCGCTGTGGCCGCACGCGGGACAGGCGCGGATCGGTTGGCTCAAGCTCGTCCTTTGGCCGGCAATAGCGTCTCGTACAAGCGTCCCAAATCGGTACACAAGCGCTCGACGCTGTAGGCGCGCAGGACCTCGCCGCGAATACGCGCGGCCCGCGCGCGGCTCGCGTCCGACAGCGCGCGCTCGATGGCGTCGGCGAGCGCGCTCGCGTCGCGCGCCGGCGCCAGCTCGCCGCGCGCCCCGTGCTGCAAGAGATCGGGCACGCCGCCGACCGCCGTCGCCGCCACCGGCACGCCCGACGCCATGGCCTCGATGAGCGCGACCGGCGTGCCCTCGTTCACCGACGACAACGCCAGCGCATCCAAGTCGGCGTAGATGCGCTCGAGACCTTGCGTCCAGCCGAGCAGGTGCGCGCGCGCCGTCAAGCCGCGGCCGGCGATCGCCGCCGTCACCTCCGCGAGCAGCTCGCCGCCGCCGACGAACACGAACTGCACGTCGGGGCGGCGCTCGGCCAGCTGCGCGGCGGCGGCGACGAACGTGGCGTGGTCCTTCACCGGCACCATCCGTCCGACGATGCCGACGAGCTTGACGTCGCGGTCGACACCTAGTCGCGCGCGCAATTCACCGCGGTGACGCGCGACGTCGGCGAACGGCGACAGGTCGAAGCCGAGCGGTACGACGGTGAACTTCTCGGCGGGCGCGATGTGATAGTGCGCCGACAGCTCGTCGACGAGACCATCGCTGAGCGCGACCAGCTTCGTCGTCGTGCGCGCCAACAGCTGCTCGATGGCGATGAACGCGCGCGTCTTCCACTTGCCGAAGTAGCCGGAGAACACGTGGCCGTGGAACGTGTGCACGCGCACGGGAACGCCGGCGGCGATGGCGCAGACGCGACCGATGGCGCCCGCTTTGGCCTTGTGCGTGTGCACGACGTCGGGCCGCTCGCGACGCATGAGGCGATAGAGCTTCCACGCCGTCGACAGATCGCGCAGCGGCCGCAGCTCGCGCCCGAGCGATGGAATCAGCGCCGACGTCACGTCGTGCTGCGCCAAGCAGATAGCCCATGTCGGCTTCGCCCGGTTCGATCGAGCCGGTCACGAGCAGCGTCGTAAAGCGCGCCGGATCGAGCCCGCGCGTCGTCAACACCGCGTGAATCGCCGGCCCGCCGACGTTGAGCCGATCGATGATGCGCAACACTTTGATCATGCGATCATGCGGCTTGCGCGACGCTGCGTTCGGCGAGCGAGCGCAGCCAGATCTCGAGCGTCAACAGCGCCCACAATTTCTGGCCGTGATCGCGCGCGCGCTGCTCGTGCTCGTCGAGCAGCAGCGTCACCGCCGGGCGATCGAGATAGTCGAAGATGCGCGCGTGCGGCGCCGACAAATAGTCGTGCAAGTAGTTGCGCAGGTCGCCGCGGAACCACGTCCCGAGCGGCACGCCGAAGCCCATCTTGCCGCGCTCGCGAATCTCCTGCGGCAAGAGGTCGGCGAAGGCCTGCTTCAGGATCACCTTGGTGTCACTTCCGCGGCGCAGGAACTTCGCCGGCAAGGTCGCCGCGTACTCGATGAGCGCCGTGTCCAAGAAGGGCGAGCGCGCTTCGAGGCCGTGCGCCATCGACGCGCGGTCGGCTTTGACGAGCAGGTCATACGGCAAGTAGCTGCGGAAGTTGTGCTCGAGCACGCGCGCCAGCGGCGACGACGACTGCGCGGCGGCGAAGATCTGGCGCTGCCAATCGAGCGGCGCGTCGACGTCGAGCCCGGCGGCGATGTCGCGACGCAGGACGGCGCGTGGGTCGAAGAAGGTGTTCCAGCGCGCGATGCGATCGGCCAGCGGCAGCGCGCTCGCGGTCAGAAAGCGGTGCGCCTTCGACAAGAGCGCGCGCTCGGACTCGCGCCGCGGCAAGGCGCCCGACAGCGTCGCCGCCAGATGACGCAGCGGCGCCGGGATGCGCTCGGCCGCCTCCGCCGCCAAGAAGCGCGCGTAGCCGCAGAAGAGCTCGTCGCCGCCGTCGCCGGTGAGCGCGACCGTCACGTGCTTGCGCGTCAGCTGCGCGACGACGTAGGTCGGGATGGCCGAGGAGTCGCCGAAGGGCCCGTCGTGATGGCGCACCAGCGTCTCCACCAGCTCGAATGACGACGGCTGCAGCGTGAACTCGGTGTGCTCGGTGTCGAAGGCGCGCGCGGCGATGCGGGCGAAGTGCGTCTCGTCGTAGCGTGGATCGCCGGCGAAGCCGATGGAGAAGGTGCGCACCTTGCCGAGCGCGCGCGCCATCAAGCCGACGATGATGGTGGAGTCGATGCCGCCCGATAAGAAGGCGCCGAGCGGCACGTCGGATTCGAGGCGGCGCGTCACCGCGTCGGTCGTGAGCGTGCGGACGCGCTCGGTGGCCGCTTCGTACGAGTCGCTCGTCGTCGTGACGCCGAAACGCGCCGTCCAAAATGGCGCGATGCGCGGTCGCGTGACGTCACTCGCATCGACGACGAGCGTGCTCGCGGGCGGCAGCTGGCGCACGCCTTCGTGCAAGCTCAGCGGCGGCGGCACGAAGCCGTAAGCGAGATACGTCGGCAGCTGCGTGGCGTCGACACCGGTCGGCAAGCCCGACGCGTGCAAGCTGGCGATGGTCGAGCCGAAGCGGAAGACGTTGCCGCGCGTGCTGTAGAAGAGCGGCTTCTTGCCGGCGCGATCGCGGGCTACGAGCAGCCGGCGGCGGCGGCGATCCCACAGGCCGAACGCGAACATGCCGTCGAGGCGCGCGACCACGGCGTCGCCCCACGCTTCGTAGCCGCGCACGATCGCCTCGGTGTCGCTGCGCGAGCGAAAGACGTGCCCGAGCGCCTCCAATTCGCGGCGCAGCTCCTTGTGGTTGTAGATCTCGCCGTTGAAGGCGATGACGATGTCGCCGTCGTCGTTCGTCATCGGCTGCGCGCCCGCCGGCGAGAGATCGATGATCTCGAGGCGCCGATGGACGAGCGTGCACACGCCGTCGCCGAAGTGGCCCTCCGCGTCCGGCCCGCGATGCGCGAGCGCGGCCGAGACTCGCGCGCTCGCGCCGTCGGGCAATGCGCCAATCGCGCCGAAGATGCCGCACATGCTACTTCGTCGCCTCGGTCGTCGTCTTTGGCCGCGGCACCAACAGGTTCCCCATGACGAGATAATCCACGTCGGTGGCGACGAACGTGCGCACGGCATCTTCCGGCGTGCACACGATCGGCTCCTGCACGTTGAACGACGTATTCAAGAGCACGGGAATGCCGGTCCGCTTCTCGAACGCGTCGAGCAGCGCCCAATAGCGCGGGTTGACGTCCTTCTCGACCAGCTGCGGCCGCGCCGTGCCGTCGACGTGCACGACCGCCGGAATCTCCGCCTTGCGCTCCTCGAGCACCGGAAACACCGTGATCATGAACGGCGCTTGATGCTGCTTGCCGAAGTAGCGCTCGGACGCTTCCGCCTTCATCGACGGCGCGAACGGCCGGAACGGCTCGCGCAGCTTGATCTTGCGATTGATGACTTCCTGCATGTCGCGGCGGCGCGGATCGGCCAAGAAGCTGCGATGGCCGAGCGCGCGCGGACCCCACTCCATGCGCCCTTGGAACCAGCCGATGATCGCGCCGTCGGCGATCAATTGCGCCACGCGTTCGGGCAGCGCCTCGTCGCTGAGCCGCTCGGGCACGAGCTTGGCCGACTCGGCCGCGCGCCGGCAGCGCGCCTCGTCGTAACCGGGGCCCCAATAGGCGTGCCGCATCGCCGCCCGCCGCGGCTGACCGAGCTGCTGATGATAAACGTACAGCGCCGAGCCGAGCGCGCCGCCGCCGTCGTGCGACGCCGGCTGAAAGAACTGCTGCGTAAACGGCGTCCGCGCCGCGATCTTGCCGTTGGCGAGCGAGTTGAGCGCGCAGCCGCCGGCCATGCACAGGTTCTTCGAGCCCGTCTCTTTCTGCAGCCAATCGAGCATGTGGAACAGCGTCTCTTCGTAGGTCTTTTGCACGCTGGCCGCGATGTCGTAGTGGCGCTGCGTCGGCTCTTCGTCGGGCGCCCGCGCCGGACCCCACAAGTCGAGCGCGCGCTGCGAATACTGACGATGCTTGGCCAGGTGGTGATCGAGGAACTTGATGTCGAGCGTGAAGCCGCCCGGACCATCCTTGACGACGACCTCGCGCTGCAAGGTATCGGCGCTCGTCGGCTTGCCCCAGCCGGCCATGCCCATGACCTTGTATTCGTCGCCGGCGAACATGTCGAAGCCCAAGAACTGCGTCGCAGCCGAGTAGAACTGGCCGAGCGAGTTGGGCAGCTTGATGCGCCGCAAGACCTTGAGCTTCGTCCCTTGGCCATGCGCGAACAGAACCGACGCCTCTTCGCCGGCGCCGTCGACGGTGAGCACGGCCGCTTCGTCGAAGGGCGAGCAATAGAACGCGCTCGCCGCGTGGCTGACGTGATGCTCGATGAAGTGGAACTTGAAGCTCGACGGGCCCATGTCGTGGCGCACCTTCCACGGCATGTAAAACATCGGCAGATAGTAGCCGCTGAGCTGCTTCGTGCCGCGTTTGACGCGTGCTTTGAAGAGGTCGAAGCCTTTGGCGAGCACGCCCAGCGTGTGCGTGATGCGATGCTGCAACAGCCACGGCTTCCAATAGTGCGTCACGTGATCGACGTCGGCGATCGTGATGCCCGCTTGCTCGAGACAATAGGCAGCGGCGAGGTGCGGAAAGCCGGTGTGATGCTTCTGGCGCGAGAAGCGCTCCTCTTCGGCGCAAGCGATCACCTCGCCGTCGCGAATCAGCGCGGCCGAGCTCTCGCCCATCGTCGTCAATCCCAGGATGTACATCCTCAGCTCTTCTCCTCGTGTCGCATTAATCGAAGCTTTAAATCACGGCGCGGACGATGTCGACCACGCGCGGCGCGTGCGCGGCCAAGGACCAGCGCTCGACGGCTTGCGCGCGGCCGTTCTCGCCGAGCGCGCGCCGCAAGACCGGCGACTCCATCAGCTGCTCGAGGCGCCGCACCCAATCGTCGTCGTCGTAGGCCAAGAAGCCGTTGTCGCCGTCGCGCACCATGTCGACGGTGACGCCGACCGGCGACGCCACCACCGGCACGGCGCAGGCCATGTACTGCACCGCTTTGAAGCCCGATTTACCGAGCGACCACGCATCTTCGACGAGCGGATAGAGGCCGATGTCGAGGCCTTGAAAGTCGGCCACTTCGCGGGCCAGCGACCAGGGCACGTTCTCGATCGTCAGTCCTGGCGCCTCGAGCGTCGCGCCCACGACGCGCAAGACGAACTTGCGCCGCTCGGCCAGCTTCGTCAGCGCGGGAACGATGGCGCGCAAGTATTGCAGCGACGAGTGCGTGCCGATCCAGCCGAGCACGGGCGTGGCGCGCGTCGTCGTGGGCGCCGGTTGAAACTGCGTGGTATCGACCACCGTCGGCACGATGTCGGTGCGCGCGTTGTATTGCCGCGCGTAGTCGGCCACGAACGGATTGCCGGCGATGACGTGCGCCGCGGCGCCGAGCGTAAAGTGCGTCTTGCCCGGCGCCTTCAGCAGCTTCGACAAGAGCGCGCCATAGGTCGGCGACGCATAGGGCACCCAAATCGCGTCATCGAGATCGAAGATCACCGGCCGATCGAGCGCGCGCGTCATGAGCCACTCGACGATGGGCGGACCGACGAGCGCGGCTTCGCGATGGATGAGCACGGCATCGGCACCGACGGCGCGCACGAGATCGAGCGTGCGCCCGACGACGGCCTGCGCGCCCGTGCGCAGCTTGGCCAGCGGCGCGCCGCGACGATAGAGCACGCGAAAGCCGTCCTCGTCGAGGAACGGGCGCAGCACCGGCTCGATGCCGGCCGCGCGCAGCGCCGGGAAGAACTGCTCGAGCCGAAAGCGCGTCGCCGCCGCCGACGACGGATAGGGCGCGATGACGAGCAGCTTCACGCGCGCACCAGCTGTCGCTGACGGCTGCGGCTGCGGCACGGGCGTATCGTTGAGCAGCAAGTCGGGATCGAGCCCGGCGTTGCGGCAGCGCTTCCGCAACACGCCGAGCGACGCGAAGATGAAGAGGATGATGAAGATCTGCGCGCGCTGTCGAAAGCCCGAGCCGACGTTGCCGTGCACGAGCGAATAGGCGCAGGTCATGACGACGGCGAAGAGCAACAGCGGCGACGTGGCCGCGAAGCGCTTGCGGAACATCCACCACATGCCGCGCAGCATCGACGGAAACAGCAGCCACCAATAGAACGTCTCGGGCGCGGCCAAGAGCGCGCGAAACGAGCCCAGCTGCCACGGAAACGGACCCAGCAGCAGCTCCGAGATGCCGACAGGCAAGAACAGCAGCGCCTTGCCCGGCGTCGAGATGTCGGCCTCGCTGGAGAAGCCGGAGTTGGCGGTCGTCGCCATGCCTTGCCGGAACGCCGACACCTTCTCGAAGCTGATGGACTCGAGACCGGTCTGCGCGCGGCCGGCGAACCCGACCATGATCAAGAGGCCGAGCAAGATGCCGCCGACGACGATCTGCTTGTAAAAGCCGCCGACGAGACCGACGCCGCGCTCCAAGAACAGCGACGTCAAGATCGCGAAGCCGAGGAAGTAGACCATGTAGAAGCGCACCGGCTGCATCGCCAGCAGCGACAGCGCGATGCCGAGGACGGCGCCGGGCGTCGCCCGCCGCTTGGCCGCGACGCACGAGATGAGCCCGATGAGGATCAGCAGCGACATGAGCGTGTCTTTGCCCGCCGTCGAGCTCCACAAGATCATCGACGGCACGAACGCCGCCAGCAGCGCCGCCCGTTTGGCGACGAGCGGGTGAAAGAACTGCCGCGCGAGGCGATAGACGAGGAACACCGTGCCCATGCCGAGCACGCAGTTGAAATAGGAGACGAGCGGCGCGAACTGCCCGAGCACGTAGTAGATCGCCGACGACAGCCAATAGAAGCCGAAGTTGGGCGCCATGCGCTTGACGACGTCGAACGGCGGACCGGTGCCGCTCCAGCCGCGCGCCGTCACCATGCCGAGGTATTCGTAGCCGTTCGCGTCCTCGTGGAACAGGCGCGTCTCGGGAAACACGGCGAAGATCGTGGCTGCGATCAGGCGCAACAGCAGCGCGACGGCGAGCACGCGCACGATGAACGGGCGCTCGGCCGCCGGCAGCGTCATGCTGCACAGCGCGACGGCGCCGGCACCGACGAGCGAGAAGAAGACCAGCGGATAGAGGACGTCCATCAGCGCGCCAGCTGCTCGTAGAGCTGTCGATAGCGCGCGATGCCGATCTCTTGCAGCGCGAAGTGGGTCGTTGCCACGAGCCGATGCCGGGCGCGCGCGGCATCGTCGTCTGCGGGCAGCCCGACGACGCGCGCGGCGACGGCGTCGAGATCGCGATTGCCCATCAGGTTCGCGTCGAGCAGCGACTGCGGATGGCGGCGCAAGAGGTCGTCTTGGTCGCCGATGCCGCGATTGATGACGACCGGCAGCCCCATCGCCAGGTATTCTGCCACCTTCACCGGCGACGAGGCGATCTTGGAGAAGCGCGGCTCGATGAATGCCACGGCCGCGTCGGCCCCCGCCAGCTGCGCCGCCATCTCGTGCTGGGTCGCGCTACGGACGGCGATGTCGGCGTCGGCGATGCCGCGCTGTTTCAGCTCGGCCCGGAGCGCTCCGGCGTCGGCGCGCGTCCACACGGCGAACAGCGCCGGCCGGCGCAAGCGAATCGCCGCGAAGAGCTGCGCCATCTCTGCCAGGCAGTAGTTGCTGCCGAGCGAGCCGGCGTAGGCGACGACGAGACGATCGCCGGCCTGCAGCGCGCGCCGGCTGCGCTCGCGCGCGGTCGGATCGACGACGAAGCGCTGCAGATCCACGCAGCAGGGAATGATCGCGATCGGCGTCGCCGCCGCGACCAATTGGCCTTCGTCGCGCAGCCAGCGCCGCAAGCGATCGGTCAGCACGACGACCGCGTCCGCGCGCCCAAACAGCTGACCTTCGGCGAGCTTCAAGAGGCGATGGCGAAACGAGCCGCGTCGCCAATGGCCGAAGTCGACGTACTCGTCGCCAAGCAGACCGCGACAGTCGAAGATGAAGCGGCTGCCGGGCGTGATCGCCGCGGCCACTTTGGCGACGGCGCCGGCGAGGTAGCTGCGCGCGTGAATGATCCGCGGTCGTTGCACCAGCGCGCGTCCGAGCAGCTCCGCCAGCGCGCGCGACGATTCGAGCACCTTCGTGCCGACGTCGTGGACGCGCTTGCGGCGCAGCCAGCGGTACGCGATGCCGTGATCGCCGAGCTGCTCACGCACGCGATCGATGGCCTCGCACGTCGCCTCCGGCGGCTCGAACGTGACGATCTCGATGCGATAGCCCACGCGCGCCAATCCCGCCAGGTACGGGATCACCTGCGACTGCCCGAGGGGCTCGGTCATGCCGGTTTGCGAGACGTAGAGAACGCGCATGGGTTACGTAAGCCGAAGTATCTGCTGTTGGTTGCGTGTATCGCGCCGCCGGTTCAAAAGCGGCCAGAGTATGCGTCGGACAAGGTGCGCTTGCCAACCCTATCGTCCAATGGACAGCCTTCAACGACTGCGCTAGTTTGTGCGCACTTTTGGGTGTTGGAGGCGGAGTGAACACATATTTGCCGAAGCGGGTCCTGGTCATCGCGCCGCACTGCGATGACGAGACTTATGGCATGGGTGGGACCATCCTCAAGCTGCGCGCCTCGGGCGTCGACGTGTTCGTCGTCGTCGTCGTCTGCGGCGATCTGCGCTTCGAGCACACCGGAACCGTCATCACGCGCGACCAGCGCATGAGCGAGTTCGGCGACGTCATGCGCGCGCTCGGCGCGCAAGGCACCGTCCTCGGCTTCAAGAACGAGACGCGCATGGACCAAGTGCCGATCGCCGACGTCGTGTCCGCGATCGAGAAGGTCCAGGACGACTTCCGCGCCGACACTTGGTACATGATCGGCCCGTCATTTCACCAAGATCACCGCGTCGTCTTCGAGGCGGCGCAGGCGGCGGCGCGACCGACACGGCGTTGTTATCCGACGCAAATCTTCCGCTACGAGCTGCCGACTTACAGCGGAAATCCGCGCGAGTGGAACTTCACGGCGCACATTTACGAAGACATCAGCGCGCATTTGGAGCAGAAGCTTGCGGCGTGCGCGCTCTATCAATCGCAGGTTCGTCCGTCGGGCATGCTGTCGCTCGACGCCATTCGCCGCTTCGCCGAGACGCGCGGGTTCGAGTCGCAGCGCGGTGCCGCCGAGTGCTTCGAAGTGGCGCGAATCATTCGCTGACGTTGGGACACTAAGTCCGGAATGCGGATCTTGCACGTCATCGAGTCGATGCAGATGGGTGGCGCCGAGCGTCACCTGGCCAACTTGATGCGCCCGCTGGCCGACTTGGGCGCGACCAACGAAGTCGCGACGCTGTGGTCGGGGCAGGCTTACGGCGCGAGCGTGCTGCCTTACGCGCGCGTCCACGACATGGGGCTGACGCCGCGACGCGCGCTGCCCGCCATCTTGCCGCTCGCTCGGCTGGCCCGCGAAGTCGACGTCGTCAACACGCAGCTGCCCTGGGCCGACATCGTCGGGCGCGTGGCGGCGTTGATGGCGCGCAAGCCCTCGGTGACGACGCTGCAGACCACGTGGTACGACCCGGCGAACCTCGACAGCTTCACGCCGCCCATCCGTCGCAACGTCGAGCGAGTCCGCCGCGTCGACGCCTTTACGGCGCGGCTGACTCGCCGCTTCTTCGCGGTCTCCGAAGCGACGCGCCAGGTCTACATTCGCGTGCTCGGCGTCCCCGCGAACAAGATTCAGGTCATTCCCAACACGGTCGATCTCGGGCAGTTCAACCTGGCGGCGCTGCCGCCGCGTCAGGAGCTGCGCGCCCAGCTGGGCTGCGCCGCCGACGAGCTGGCGCTGGTCATGGTGGCCCGTCTCGTGCCGCCCAAAGGTCACGCCGACGCCATCGCCGCCGTGGCGCGGCTTCGCGACGAGCTGCCGATCAAGCTGTACGTCGCCGGCACCGGACCGGAAGAAGAGCGGCTCAAGAAGTTGGCCGCCGAGCAGCACGCGCCGGTCGTCTTCTTGGGGCCGTACAACGACGTGCCGGCGCTCTTGGCCGCGGCCGATCTGTTCCTGTTTCCATCGATCATCGAAGGCATGCCCTTGGCGCTCATCGAGGCGATGACGATGGGGTTGCCCTGCCTGTGCTCCGACATTCCCGAGAATCGCGAGACGGGCGGCGACGCCATCGCCTACGCCTCGCCCGGCAACGTCGACGAGCTCACCAAGGCGCTGCGCACGATTCTCCGCGACGATGGCGCGCGGCAGCGGCTCGCGGCCGCCGCGCCGATGCGGGCCAGCCGCTATTCGGCGCGCACCGTCGCCGCCGAGTTCTTGCGCTCGATTCGAAGATGTCCTCGGTGGTCGCCGAAGCTCGAGCGATGTGGTCGCTCTTTAGAGACTACAACTACCCCGTCCATCGGCTGCTCGACCAGGCCGCCCGCCGGCACGTCGCGGACTTCACGGGCCGCGTGCTCGACGCCGGCTGCGGGACGTCGCCCTATCGCGAGCATCTTCCGTCCCACGTCGACTACGTGGGTGTCGATCGCAGCCGGCAGCCGCAGGTGCGCGCGCTGGCCGACACGAGCGCGCTGCCGTTCGCCGATGCCAGCTTCGACGGCGTCATCTGTACCGAAATGCTGTCGCAGTCGACACGTCCGTGGCAGCTCATGGGCGAGCTGGCGCGGGTGCTGCGTCCGGGCGGTCGGCTGTACCTGACCGCGCCGTTCGATTGGCACTTCTTCGACGAGCCCTACGACTACTTTCGCTTCACGACGCACGGCGTGCGCGCGCTCCTGGAAGACGCCGGCTTCGACGTCGAGCTCACCGAGCCCGTCGGCGGCATGTTCAGCGCCTTCGCCGGCAAGCTGCTCGAAGACGTCGTGGCCGACGTGTGGCTGCCGCTGGCGCGTGCGGCCGGCATTCGGCGCGGCGCCTACTTCGCGGCGGCGCTGGCGGCGCTGCCGTGGAATGCTGCTTCGGTGCTGCTGTTGCCGCGCCTCGATCGCCTAGTCCGGCGTAACCCCTTCTCGATCGCCGTCAAGGCCGTGCGTCGCGTTTGAACATTCTCGTCGTCCGACGCAACGGACAACGTGACGAGGCCGCGCCGCCGGCTTGACGGACCGGCCGACCCGCGACTACAGTGCCGCGTTTTCAAAGAAGAATCGAACGATGTTGAAGATGTATCAAGGGCAATCCAGCTCGAGCAGCAGCCCCGAATTTTGGGACGAAAGCTGGGAGCAGAACGAGCTGGCGCACGTGCTCGCCGATGTACGCGTCGTCGAGAACGATCCCGTTTATGAGCTGCTCAAGAGCACCTTGCGCCCCGATCGGCTGTTTCTCGAGGGCGGCTGCGGCCAGTCGCAGTGGGTCAAATACTTCAGCGAGCGCGGCTATCGCACCATCGGCATCGACTTCGCCAAGCGCACCGTCGACAAAGTGCGGCGGGTGGCGCCCGAGCTCGACGTTCGCGTCGGGAACATCCTCGAGCTGCCGTTTGCCGATGGCGAGGTTCACAGCTACTACTCGGGCGGCGTCGTCGAGCACTTCGAGAGCGGGCCCGAGCCGGCGCTGCGTGAAGCCCGCCGCGTGTTGAGCCGCGACGGCTGGTTCTTGTGCTCGGTGCCCGATGACTCGTTCTTGCGCCGGCAGCTCTTCGATCGCGACCGCACCGAGCGCCGCGATCTGAGCCCGCCCTTGGCCGTGCGCCGCATCGATCGGACGCACGAGGAGCCGGCGCTCGACGGTTACCAGTTCTTCCAATATGCGTTCACCGAGGCCGAGTTCCGCGGTCGGCTCGAGCAGGCGGGCTTCGAGGTCGAGCGGACCTTCGGCTACAGCTTGATCTGGGGTCTCGCCGAGCTGCCGCGCTTTCGCTCGCTCTACGACGGCGCCTTCGGCGTGGCCAGGACCCTGCGCGATCGCCTGCGGCCGTCGCAGCCGGCGGCGGCCGAGCGCGATCGGGCCGTCGCGCCGGCGCATCCGGCTGCCGGCGCGAGCGGGATCTTTCACCGCGTGCTCGTCAAAGAGGATCGCTCGACGCCGCTGCTCGGACCGCTCGTCGGCCTACTCTGTGAGGGCTTTGCGAACATGCGCATGTACGTCGCGCGGCCGCGTGGTTGATTCGAGAAGCCGCTGGACTTGCGCTGCTAACCAAGGGAGACCTGTAATCATCACATGCGTCCTAGAGTGCTCATCACGGGTGGAACGGGATTCCTCGGCAAGCGGCTGGCGCTGGCGATGGCGGACACGCACCAGGTCATCCTGTCCGGTCGCAACAACAAGCAGAACCTCGTCGCCGCCAAGTTCACCGGCTGCGAGGTGCTGCCGCTCGACGTCGCGCGCATGGAGTCGGTGCGCGACGCGTTCATCGAGGCCAAGCCCGACATCGTGATCCACGCGGCGGCGACGAAGTTCGTCGACATGGCCGAGCGGCAGCCGCTCGAGTGCACCGACGTCAACGTGCTCGGCTCGCAGAACGTCGCGCGCATGGCGCTCGAGCGCGGCGTCAAGACGGTCATCGGCATCTCGACCGACAAGGCCTCGCCGCCCGTGCGCAACACCTACGGGCTCACCAAGGCGCTGATGGAGCGCGTGTTCTGCTCGCTCGACGGCAAGACCGACACGCGCTTCGTCTGCGTCCGCTACGGCAACGTCGCCTGGTCGACCGGCTCGGTGCTGCCGATCTGGAAGAAGATGCACGAAGAGACGGGTGTCATCGGCACGACCGGTCCCGAGATGCGCCGCTTCTTCTTCACCGTCGACGAGGCGGTCAAGCTGGTGCTGACGGCGATCGAGCACGCCGACGAGCTGCGCGGCAAAGTCCTGTCGCGACGCATGAAAGCGGCGCTCATCAAGGACATCCTGACCTTGTGGGTGAAGCAAAAGGGCGGCAGCTGGAAGCAGATCGAGGGCCGCCCCGGCGAGCGCGACGACGAGTTCTTGATCGGCGATCTCGAGCTGCCTTACACGCGCGAAGTCACCTATCACGGCATCACCCACTACGTCATTTCCTTCAACCAGCGCGTCGAGAAGGCGCTCGCCGAAGGGCTGTCGTCGGCCAACACCGACCGGCTCAGCGACGCCGAGATCATCGACCTGCTCGAGCATCCGCCGGTCGAGGAGCGGTAAACGATGGCGATGGATCACGAGCCGGGAGACGTCGTTTAGTGGGGCGAATCAAACACGCGGTCATCATGGCCGCCGGCCGCGGCCAGCGCATGATGCCGCTGACGCAGGTCATGCCGAAGCCCATGGCGCCGTATCTCAATACGACGCTCATTGCCAACGGCATCGAAAAGATTCGCCCGTATATCGATAAAATCCACGTGACGGTCGGCTACAAAGGCGCGATGTTGGCGCAGCATCTCATCGAGCACGGCGTCTCGTCGATCTTCAACACCGACGGGCAGTCCAACTGCTGGTGGATCTTCAATACGCTGATGCGCTTGGTCGACGAGCCGGTGTTCGTGCTCACTTGCGATAACGTTACCGATATCGATTTCTCGGCTTTGGAAGAGGATTATTTCGCGCTGGGCGCGCCGCCGTGCGCCGTCGTTCCGGTCACGCCGGTGCCTGGGCTCGAAGGCGACTACATCTTTCACGACGCGCAATGGGTGAGCGAGCTCAGCCGCACGAAGCCCGCCGACACCTATTGCTCGGGCATTCAGGTCTTGAATCCTCATCGGCTCAATCAGCTGCTCACGGATGCGACCGATTTCTACGACGTCTGGAGTCGGCTCATCACGCAGCGGCAGCTGATGGTGGCGCGCATTCGCCCCACGCGCTGGTTCACCGTCGACACGCTCGCGGATCTGCAGCGGTCGAGCACGGGCTGAGGACGACGCCGCCATGCCGCTCGTCACGATCATCCTCAACTCCTACAATCAGCGCCAATATCTGCAGCAGTCGGTCGAGAGCGCGCTGGCGCAGACGATGACCGACTTCGAGCTGCTCATCGTCGACAACGGCTCGACCGACGGCTCGCAGGACTTCCTGCGCAGCTTCTCCGATGCGCGCATTCGTCTGGTCTTGAACCGCGAGAACGCGGCGATCTCACGTCGCTTCAACGAGGCCGTGGCCTTGGCGCGCGGCAAATATGTCTCGTTCCTCTATTCCGACGACTTTTACTTGCCGCACAAGCTCGAGCGTCAGGTGGCGCAGCTCGAGCGCTTGCCGGCGGATTATGGCGTCGTTTACGGGCCCGGCTACGGGCTCAATCAGCAGACCGGCGCGCGCTGGATTCAAGGCTGCCTCGACGATTCGGGCGCCATTCTCGAGCAGATGTTCATCCACTTCGATCGCGGCTTCATGAACATGATCGCGCCCATGGCGAAGCGTGAATGTCTGGCGCGACATCCGTTTTACGAGGACATCTTCGCCGAAGGTGAGGCCATCTTTTTCCGTCTGGCGATGACCCATCGGTTTCATTACGACAGCGAGCCGACCGCGGTCTGGCGCGACCATGGGCTCAACCGCGGCAAGGCCATCAAGCCCAATCACGACATGACGCTGAAGGTGCTCGAGCGGTTGGGACGCCAGCCGGAGTTTCCGGCGTCGTGTCAGGGGCTGCTGCGCGGCCTGCGCGCCGCGCTCAATCGCGATCACGGCTGGGAGATGCTGCGGCTCAACGGCGACGCCGGCTGGGCGCGGGGCTGTCTGCGCCAGGTGCCGATCATCGCGCCGCGCGAGGCGCTGCACCCGCGTTTCGTGGCGGCGGTGGGGCTCTCGTTGCTGCCGTCGCCGCTGCGCCGGACCTTCAATCGCCTGGGCAACCTCTTGCGCCCGACGCACGAGACGCGCACCGTCGTCGAAGACTACTCGTAATTTCGCGTCATTTCGGCTCGGCGATGACGTCGAAGTGGTCGTGCTCGAAGCGATAGTCGTGGTCGATGGGCACGCCGCGCTGCGCGTGGCGCAGGCGATAGCCGAACCCTTCCAACAGCTCGATCATCGCGCGCGCCGACGTCCCCTGCGCGCGCAGATTGACGTCGTCGACTTCGATGAAGAGCCGGGGTCGCTGCTCGGCCAGCAGCTTGCGTCCGCCGCGCAGCGCATGGTGCTCGAAGCCTTCGATGTCGATCTTGATGAGGTCGACTCGCGCAAGACCGCGCGCGGCGACGAAGTCGTCGAGGGTCGTGATCGTCACCGGCAGGCCGTGCTGGTCGGGCGCGACGCGCATGCTGCCGCGGTTCGACTCGGTCGGCGCCGCCAGCGACAGCGTGCCCGGCTCGGCGCCGAGGCCGAGCGGCAGAAGCTGCAGCTGCGCCATCGGGTTGAGCGCGAGGTTGCGCTGCGCGCGCGCGAAGATCTGCGGATGCGGCTCGAACGCGAACACCGCGCCCGACGCGCCGACGCGACGCGCCAGCTGTAGCCCCGTCTCACCGATGTTGGCGCCGACATCGAAGACGACCTCGCCCGGCTTCGCCAGTGCTAAGAGCGTGTCGCGCGGCTCGATGGCGATCCCGAAGTAGATCATCCACTCCATGTAATCGGAGATGTCGAGATCGAAGGCCAGGCCGTCGCGGATGACCCGCCGCGGTGACGGCGAGCGATACAAATGGTTGTTCGCGGGAACGCGCGCGATCCAGTCATGTGGCGAGCGGCCGTAGGTGAAGCGCGCCAGCCGCTCGTCGATGGCGCGCGCGCGCAGCGGCAGCCGCAACAAGTTCAGGAGATGCAGCCGTCCTCGCGACAAGAGCGTGCGCGCGTCAAACATCGGAGCCTCGCAGAGTGTGAAAGGAGGTCCACGCGAGCGCCGCACAGCCGCCGAGCGCGAGGACGCAATAGCCGAGCCGCGGCAGCAGCGCCGGCTGTGCGCACGCGAAGACGCCGACCGCCAACAACGCGGTGACCGCGAGCACGACGAACAGCGCCTTGGCGCCGAAGAGGTGGCCGTGGCGATAGGCGACGGCGATGACGTAGGTGGCGGCCGAGATGCTGAAGGCGGCGCCGTGAACCCAAGCGATCGAGATGAGCGGTAGGCGCAGCGACAGGCAGGTCAGCGTGCCCACGACCCGCAGCGCGGCGATGACGACCTCGAGGATGCCGACGATGCGAAAGTCGCCCTGATTGAAGAGGAACATGGCGCAGAACCACACGACGATCTGCCCCGGCATCGACAGCGTCAGCACGCACAGGATGGGCTTGGCGTCGCTGAATTTGCCGCTGAAGAGCAGGCGAATGATGAGGTCGGCGCCGAGATAGATCGTCGACGCGCCGAGCAGCAAGAGGCCGAAGAGCACCATCAGCATGCGCTCGACGAGCTGCCGCTTCGCACCGTGATCTTGCAGCCGTCCGAGCTGCGGCATGAGATACGAGCGCATCGACGACGTGAGCACCAAGATCGAGGTCGATTCGAGCATCGACGCCGCCGCGTAGACGCCGAAGCGATCGGTTCCGAAGTGGCGCGCCAACGACGCTTGAATGATGAGGATCGCGCCCGTCGACCACACCGGCAAAAGCGCGAGCGAGCCGGAGAAGGGCAGCGCCTCGCGCGTGGCCGCGAACGAGCGCAGCGGGCGGAAATGAAAGGCGGCGGCTGAGGCGCTGCGCGCGAGGTAGAAGCCGCCGAGGATGCCGCCGATATAGCAGGTGGCGCCGATGATGAACGCCAGGCCGACGTGGCCCAGCCGCAGAAACGGATAGGTCGTCAGCAGCGTCAACAGCGAGGTCACGAGGCCCACGCGGCTGACCTCGCGCACGAGGCCGAGCCCGTTGAGCGCCGCCGTCACCGATTGCAGGAACAGCACGCCCGTCGCCAGGATGATGACGAGCCGCACCTCGACCAGCCGCGGCGTCGCCAGGGCGCCGAACATGAACGACGCGATGACAGGCGCCGCCAGCAGCGCCAGCAGCGCCAGCACCACCGTTTGCGTCAACACGATGGTCCAGCCGGCGCTCAACAGCTGACCGATGCGCGCCGGCTCCTGCGTCGTCGACAGCCGCTGCATGAGCACTTCGTTCAGCCCCAGCGCCAGCGCGCTGACGAGGATCGTCGTCAGCGTGCGATAGAGCCCGATGAGCGCCACGCCTTCGGTGCCCGCGTAGACAGCCAAGAGCTTGTTGGTCCCGATGCCGAAGACGATCGTGATCAGCGACGCCACCGAGCTGATGCGCAGCGCGGCGATGAGGCCTATGCGCCGGCCCGCGCTCATGTTGCCGACAGTGCTGCAGCGACTAACATGCGGCGCAGCCTAGCGCGCGGATGCGGTGAAAGCGAGGCATGCGGAAGGCTCACGCAGGCTGCTTGGCGCTGCCCTTTTCCACCTCGTCCTCGGCGTAGTAATAGCCGTATTTGCCGGCGTAATACCCGTACTTCTGGCCCTGCGCGAGGTCGAGGTCGTTCAAGATGCAGCCGAGCACGTTGACGCCGCCGTCGACGAGCTGGCGGCGCGCGCGCGTCAAGCCATCCTTCGACGTCGAGCCGAACTTGGCGACGATGATCGTGCCGTCCGTAATTCGCGCCAAGATGGCCGCGTCGGTGACCGGCCCGACCGGCGGCGAGTCGAAGATGACGCGATCGAACGCGCCCGACAGCTCGTCGACGATGCGATGAAACCGCTCGGCGTGTAAGAGCTCGGCCGGATTCGGCGGCGTCGCGCCGCACGGCAGCAGCGACAAGTTGGGCACGCCGGTCTCGCGCACCTGAGCGAGCACCGCCGTCTCACCCAAGATCGCGCGCGACAACCCGTCCGACGTCGCCGGGATGCCGAACGCCTTGTGCAGCCGCGGCCGTCGCATGTCGGTGTCGACGAGCAGCACGCGCAGCCCCGACTGCGCCAGCGTGATCGCCAGGTTCACGGCCGTCGTCGTCTTGCCCTCTTGCGAGCCCGCCGACGTCACCAAGAGCCGGCGCGCCGGATTGTCCGGCGTCATGAACAAGAGGTTCGTCCGAATCGCGCGGCAGCACTCGGCCACCGCCGACTTCGGATGCGACAGCACGTACAAGTCCTTCGAGCCCGAGCGCACCAGATCGGCCACGCCCGGCGGCAGCGGCACCGTGGCCGAGCGCTCCTTGGCGTTCAAGTTGATCGACGGAATCAGCCCCAAGAACGACAGGCCGATCTTGTGCTCGATGTCGTCCTGATCTTTGACCGTCGAATCGAGCAGCTCGAGCAGGAACGCCAGACCGAGCGCCAACACCAGCGCCGCCGCCGTCGCCGCGCCCACCGCGCGCGGCACGTCGGGACCGATCGCCGCCGTCGGCACCAGCGCCGCGTCGAGCGGGCGCACGTTATTCGTCTTCAGATGCCCCGCCAGCGACGTCTCGCGCTCGCGCCCGCCGACCTGCTCCGACAGCTTCGCCAGGCGATCGTAGCTGCGCTTCAAGTCGCGATATTCGATGGCCCGCTGCTCGAGCTGCAGCGCGTCGCGCGTCGTCTGATCGAGCGCCGTGCGCAGGTCCTTCTCTTGCCGCATCAGCATCGAGTACTGCGCCTCGACGGTCTTCGCCGCCAGCCCGGCTTCGCGCACCATGTCCGCCTTGGCGGCGTCGACGCGCGTCTCTTGCGCCAGGATCAGCGGGTGCTTGTCGAGATATTTGCCGCGCAGATCGGCGAGCTTGTGCACCTGATCGAGGTACATCTCCTTCAGCTTCACCAGCGTCGGGTTGTCGCCGATGCCCGGCGTCACGTCTTCCATCGGGTCGAGCGTCTTCAACGTCGCGTATTGATCGCGCTGCGCGCGCACGGCGATGAGCTTGACCTGCACCGTGTTCAGCTCGTCGTCGAGCTTGCGCCGCCGCGACGACAGGTCGCTCTGCTGATCTTCGATCCCGACCGCGACGACGTTGTTCTTCTTCTTGAACTCGATGAGCGCGCGCTCCGACGCCTCCAGCTGCTGCGTCAAGTCGCCGTACTCGTCGCCGAGCCAGGTGGCCGCGCCTTCCGACTGCGACAGACGCCGCGCCAAGTTGCGCTCGGTGTAAATCTGCCCGACGGTGTTCGCCAAGAGCGCCGCGAACTCGGGATTGTTGTGCTGCACGCTGATGGTGACGATGCGCGAGCTCGGCACCGGCACCGCGTTCACCAGCGCCTGAACGACCTGCGCCGCCAGCTTGATGTCCTCGGGATTGTTGCAGTCCGACTGCGGCGACAGCACCTTGAGCGCCACTTCGGCGTTCGCGCCCGTGCCGAGCTTCTGCGTGCACAGCGACTTGGCCACCTGAAGCGCCGTCGAGTAGCTGTGAATGACCTTCAGCTCCGTCTGCAGCGTCTCTTGCGAATCCCACCAGTTCGTCTCGATCTCGACGACGTCCTTGAAGTTCGGCCCCATGTATTGCGGCACCGAGGCGTCGATGATGAGGCTCGCCGTCGCTTCGTAGATCTTCGGCTGCTTCGACACGTAGAGCCCGACCAAGCTGGGCACGGCGACGACGATGCCGACGATGAGCCACAGCCGCTTGCGCAGCACGGAGAAGACGCTGCCGAGCGAGATCGGCGACGGGCCGGCTGAGAGTGCGCTGAGTGGGTCGCTCATGGTGAATTCGACAGGGTAGTCGCCGCTCTCGACTGGGTCAAGGCGACGGCCGGATCATAAGTTGCCGACGGCGCCGACAGCGTTCAGCCGCCCGCTGTCATTCATATTACATATCGAAATCGGTAGCTTACAGCTCGTCGTTCGCCCGGCGGCGCGCTCAGCCGATGGTCACCGGCGTGCCATTTTGGCGCAGCGACTGTTGCGCCGCTTCCAACACGCGAACCACTTCCAGGCCGTGCGCGGCGTCGGTGCGCGGTGTGGCGCCCGAGCGGACGCACTGCACGAAGTGCGCGCACTCGGCCTCGAGCGGCTCGGTCATCTGCAGCCGCGGGATGTGAATGTCGCCGTGCCGCACCGTCAGATACTCGCCCCAGCGCGTGAACTCGGGCGGGCGATCGTAGCCTTTGTCGTAGATGCGCAGCTTCTCGGCCGGATGCACGTCGTCGAACTCCACCATCTTCTTGCTGCCGACGACGGTGAGGCGCCGCTCTTTGCGCGGATCGAGCCACGACAGCTGCACCTGCGCCATGACGCCGCCCGTGAAATTCAGGTTCACGAACACGACGTCCTCGACGCCCGGCTGCAGATAGGCCTGACCGCGCGCGGCGACCGTGGCCGGCTTCTGGTCGACGAGATCGAGGATCATCGACAGATCGTGCGGCGCGAAGGACCACAGCGCGTTCTCGTCCTTGCGCAGGCGACCCAAGTTCACGCGCACGGCGTAAATGTAGAAGACGTCGCCGACTTCGCCGCCGCGCACGAGCTCGCGCAGGCGCTCGTAGCCGGGGTGGTACAGCATCAGGTGGCCGACCATGAGCGTCTTGCCGGCGCGCGTGGCGGCGGCGACGGTGGCTTCGGCGTCGGCCGTCGACAGCGCCATCGGCTTCTCGACGAAGACGTGCTTGCCGGCGGCGAGCGCGGCCTGCGCCTGCGCCGCGTGGGCGACGGCGGGCGTGGCCAAGACGACGGCGTCGACGTCGTCGGCGGCGAGCACGTCGTCGAGCGCGGTCGTGCGCCGCGCTTTGGGCGCGAAGCCGGCGGCGCGTGCGAGCGCGCGCTCGTCGGGATCGCAGACGGCGACGAGCTCGCAGCCCGGCGCGCGGGCGAAGGCGCGCACGTGGTTGATGCCCCAATAGCCGGCGCCGGCGATGGCGATGCGCACGTTGTTGATCGGCGCCGTCACGCGAAAAACTCGCGCGTCGCGGCGACGACGTGGTCGAGCTGCGCCGTCGACAGATCGGGATGGACCGGCAGCGCCAACGCTTCGGCGCAGGCGCGTTCCGCTTCCGGCAACGAGCCCGGCCGATAGCCGAGCTCGGTGAAGCAGGGCTGCAGATGCAGCGGCATCGGATAATAGACCTCGCTGTCGATCTCGCGCGCCTTCAGGTGCTCGCGCAGCTTGTCGCGTTTTCCGTCGGGCACGCGGATGACGAAGTGGTGCCACACGTGCTCGCTCGCATCCTCGGGCACGACGAGCGGCAAGCCGGCCAACGCCGCGCGATAGTGGGTGGCGTGGCGCCGCCGCGTGGCGTTCCACGCCTGCAGATGCGGCAATTTCACGCGCAAGATCGCCGCCTGCAGCGTGTCCATGCGGAAGTTGCCGCCGACGATGGCGTGCACGTATTTCGGCTTCGAGCCGTGTTGGCGCATGACGCGGACGCGGTCGGCGAAGGCGCCGTCGTCGGTGACGATGGCGCCGCCGTCGCCGGCCGCGCCCAAATTCTTCGACGGGAAGAACGACAACGTCGCGCACGCGCTGCCGGCGCCGAGCGTCTGCAAGCCGACCGCTTGCGCCGCGTCCTCGACGATGGGCCGCTCGGCGCGCCGCAAGGTCGCCATGTCGCAGGCGCGCCCGAACAGGTGCACGGGCACGATCGCCTTGGTCTTGCTCGTCACCAGCGTCAGCGCCGATTTTGCGTCGATGTTGAAGCTGTGCGGCTCGACGTCGGCGAACACCGGCTTGGCGCCCAAGCGCGCGATGGCGCCGGCGGTGGCGAAGAACGACAGCGCCGTCGTGATCACTTCGTCGCCGGGCCCGACGCCGAGCGCCATCAGCGAGACCAGCAGCGAATCGCTGCCCGACGACAGCGCGACCGCGTGCGCGCGACCGGTGGCCGCGGCCAGCTCGCGCTCGAAGGCGGCCACGTCTTCGCCGAGGATGTAGTGGCCGCTTTGCAGCACGCGGCGCACCGCCGCTTCGATGTCGGGTCCGAGATGAGCGTATTGGGCGCGCAGATCGAGCAGAGGCACTCTCATTGTCGAGCACAGTGTATCAGCCATTGTCGCGCGTCGAAAAACGGCAATAAAAAAGGCCCACCGGAGAACCGGTGGGCCTTTCCAGGCTTCCCCTGGGCGGTCCGCAGTTACAGGATCGCCTCTACCAGGGCAAAGCGCTTGTTATGACTCATCGAATTTTCTCCTCCCGCGGCACAGGGCCGGCGCCGGGCGTTGTGCCGCACGCGTGAGGGCAGCGGCGAACGCCGGGCGTTCATAAGGGGGCCTCATCGGCCCGTAACAAACGCGCGCAACCGTTCGCTGTCGTGGAAATCACGAGGCGGGTCACAACTGAGATTCTAGCAATCGAGTCGCGTTCCGGCAACTGGGGTCGATGCCGATTGCGGTCGATTGTGAACGCCGGGATCATTTCGCGCGGCAAAGACTTGCCGCGCGCGGAGAACGGCGCGGCGCGCGAATGGAACGGCGTTACCTACAAACGCGCTGAATGCTGGTGCCGTTGCTGAAGTACAAGTATTGCGCGTCGATGGTGACGGCGCTGCTGGTCGTGGTCGTCGTCGTGTAGCCGCTGCCGTCGTTGCCGATGTGGACGATGGGCGCGCTGCTGTCGTCGTAAGCGGTGAGGCCGTAGAGCGTGTGGCCGTCGTCGGCTTGCGGATAGAGCGGCTGGGTCGTGAGCGCGGTCGTGCCGGCGCCGTCGCTGCGCTCGAGCGTGCTGCCGTCGCTCCAGTAGATGGCGCTGCCGTCGCTGACGAGGATCGACGGCGGGGTGACGGCGGCCACGAGCTGCGTCGTCGCGCCGCCGTTGGCCAGCCGCTCGACGCCGGCGGAGTCGGCCCAGTAGACGGCGTCGTGCGTGGCGGCGAGGGCGCTCACCTGGCCCGCGCCGCCGGCGCTGGCGACGATGGTCCCGACGCTGTCGCCAGGCGCGAGGCGCACGATCTCGTTCGGCAGCGGCGCGCAGCCGGCCGTGCGCGTGCCCTCCTCTTGCACGTAGAAGACGATGCCGTCGGCGGCGGCGAGGTGGAGTAAGAGCGGCGTGTCGCAGCTGGGGTTGGCTTCGCCGGCAGGAACGTCGCGCAAGAACGTGGCGCTCTTGTCGAAGTATTGGATGCTGCCGGGCGCCAGATTCATCCCCGCGTGGCCGTAGCGCATGACGTAGATGAAGTTGGCGTCGACGACATAATCCTCGGCGTAGACGTCGTCGTTGAGGCCGCCGAAGTCGAAGATCATCGTCGGCGTGCCGCCGCTCTTGGGCACGCGCGAGACCGCGAAGGGGCCGACGTCGAGGTAATAGACGTACTGATCGTCGACTTGGAGCGAGCCGGCGGAGTGCAGGCCGCTGACGATCGTGACCGGCGTCGTCGTCGTGCATGCGGGCGCGCCGCCGTCGCTGCCGCCGTCAGGCGCGCCGCCGTCGCTGCCGCCGAGGGGCGCCGCGGCGTCGCCGGGCATGGCCGCGTCGTGCGGCGGGGCGGCATCGGGCGCGCCGCTCGCCATCGCCGCGTCGGCCGGCGCGCCCGCGTCGTGCGCGTTCGTCGTGCCGGCGTCGATCGTCGCGGGCGGTGTCGAGGTCGGGTTGGACACGCCGTTGCCGTCGCCGTCGCAACCGGCAGTCGCAATCAACAGCGCGGTCAGCCAGCTCGCGTTGGGCATGCGAGACGCGATTGCAAATCCAACGCCCGCCGCCTGATGCGCAGCGAATATACGGGCGCCGTCAGGCTTCGGAGATGCCGTCGCCGGCGGCGCGATAGCCGCGGCCGCACGCTTGGCAGTACGCGGCGGCGCCGTCGATGCTGAGCTGCTCGCCGCAGCGGCAGATCCAGCCGTGCTGGCGCGCGGGCACGCCCCACACCAGCGCGTACGGCGGGATGTGCGCGGTCACGACGGCGCCGGCGCCGATGAACGCGTAGTCGCCGATGTTGTGGCCGCAGACGATGGTGGCGTTGGCGCCGATGGTCGCGCCGCGGCCGACTTTGGTGAGCCGATATTCGTCTTTGCGCGACACTTCGCTGCGCGGGTTGACGACGTTGGTGAAGACGGCGCTGGGCCCGATGAACGCGTGATCGCCGATGGTGACGCCGTCGTAGACCGAGACGTTGTTTTGGATGCGCACGCCGTCGCCGACGACGACCGTTGGCGCGATGTAGACGTTCTGGCCGAGCACGCAATCCTTGCCGATGCGCGCGCCGCCGGCGACGTGACAGAAGTGCCAGATCTTGGTGTTGTTGCCGATGTGCGCGCCGTCGTCGACGACGGACGACGAGTGCACGAAGGGGCTCCGTCCGCGCGTGGCCACATGCAAGCTTACTGTGACGAACGCGTGCGCACAAGCCGACGAGGCGAATGAGCACGAAAATGAAACCGGCGCGTCACTCCATCATCTTGAACATCTTGGCGAGCGCGGCGCGCGCGAACGCCTCTTCGTCCTCGACCGTCGCCACCGTCGACGGCGCCGACGACTCGCGCGCGTCGTAGAGCGCGGGCGGAATCTCGGCCAAAAAACGGCTGGGCGAGCGATGTTGCGCCGCCGCGCGCATCGTCCGCTGCCGCGCGCGCGTCAGATACATGAGCTCGCGAGCGCGCGTGATGCCGACGTACATGAGCCGCCGCTCTTCGCCCAAGTCGACGTCGGCGGCGAGCACATCCGGCCCGTCGGGATAGAGCGTGCGCTTGTGCGGCAAGAGCTCCTCCTCGCAGCCGACCAAGAAAACGACGGGAAACTCGAGGCCTTTGGCGCCGTGCAAGGTCACCAGCGTCACTTGATCGGCGGCGCCGTCGCCTTCGTCGTCTTTGGTGTCGAGCGTGATGCGATGCAGGAAGCCTTCGAGGTTGTGGCCTTCACGCTGCTCGAAGCGCTCGAGCGAGCCCAAGAAACCTTCGAGGTGATCGAGCTTCTTTTGCGCGGCCATCGGCGTCGGCGCCGCCGCTTGCAAGTCGTCCTGCAAGCCGACCGACTGCATGAACGCGCGCGCCGCCTCTTTGAGGCCCCCCGGATGCAAGCCCGCCTGCGCCGACGCCAGCAGCGCGCGGCCGTTCTGAATGAGATCGCAGAAGCTCGCCAGCGCCGTGTGCGCACGCGCCTGCAGCTCGTCGGGCGCGATCTCGCTCGCCTTCTGACAGGCGTCGTAGAGCGGCACGCTCTTGTTGCGCGCGGCCAGCGCGATGCGCTCGAGCGTCGTCGCGCCGATGCCGCGCGCCGGATAGTTAATGATGCGCCGCAAGCTGATCTCGTCGCGCGGCGACAGCGCCAGCTTCAAATACGCGATCGTGTCCTTGACCTCTTTGCGCTCGAAGAAGGCCTGACCGCCGACGACTTTGTATTCGATCGAGCGCGCGCGTAATTCCTCTTCGATCGGCTGCGCCTGCTTGTTCGATCGATAGAGCACGGCGAAGTCGCGCGGCCGAAACCCGCGCGTCGCGCACAACAGCTCGATCTCGCCGGCGACGAACTCGGCCTCGTTCTCGACGTTGGCGCAGGCGACCATTTGCAGCTTGTCGCGCGGCGGTTTGGCCGTCCACAGCCGCTTGTCGTGTCGCTTCTTGTTGTTGCTGATGACGGCGTTCGCTGCGTCCAAGATATGCGGCGTCGAGCGGTAATTCTCCTCGAGCTTGACGACTTTGGCGCCCGGGAAATGCGTCTCGAACTCGAGGATGTGGCCGGCTTCGGCGCCGCGCCAGCCGTAGATCGACTGATCGTCATCGCCGACGACGCAGACGTTGCCGTGCGCGCGCACCAGGTGATTCAACAAGTTGAATTGCGCGCGATTCGTATCCTGATACTCGTCGACCATGACGTAGCGAAAGCGCTTCTCCCAGCGCGCGCGCACCGCGTCGTCGCGATCGAGCAGGCGCACCGTCTCGCAGATCAGATCGTCGAAGTCGAGCGCGTGGAAGCTCTTGAGCGCCTCCTGATATTGCGGATAGACGTCGGCGGCGGTGCGATCGTACTCCTCGTCGTCGTCGGAGAATTGATCGGCGTATTCCTCGGGCGTCATGAACGCGTTCTTGGCCCGGCTGATGCGAAACAAGATCGCCTTCGAGTCGTAGCGGCGATCGTCGTCGCTGGAATAGAGCCGGCGCAGGATCTCTTTGACCGTGCCCAGCTGATCGCTGGAGTCGTAGATCGTGAAACCGGTGGGGAATCCGAGCGCTTCCTTCTCCGCCTTCAAGATCTGCAGGCCGAGCGCGTGGAACGTCGAGAGCGTGCACTTGCGCGCGGCCCGACCGCCCAATTTGTCGACGCGATGGCGCATCTCGTCGGCGGATTTGTTGGTGAAGCTGACGGCCAAGATCTCGTCGGCGGGCACGCCCAGCTCGAGCAAGTGGCAGATGCGATAGGTGATGACGCGCGTCTTGCCCGAGCCGGCGCCGGCCAAAACCAGGAGCGGCCCGTCGACGATACTGACCGCCTCGCGTTGCGGCTGGTTCAGCTCTTCGAGGCGAATCACCCGCTCCTTTTGCCGCGCGGCCGCCGACGATGCAATCTTGTTTTGTGGATCTTCCGAACATGTACGACGCGCTCGTCGAGCGCCTCGAGGCCGAAGGCGTGCGGCTGGTGACCAAAGATCGCGTCTGGCATCAGCGCGCCATCGATCGCGTGCTGCGGATCGTCACCTTCGGCGGCAATTCGGCCTATTTGGACCGCTACGTGACGACGATCGGGCGCACGATCTACCTGACGCCCGATTGGGACGAGCGTCCGCTCGCCGACCGCTACGAGACGCTGTGCCACGAGGCGGTGCATCTGGCGCAGTTTCGCCGCTGGGGCTTGATTCCGATGGCGATCGCCTATGTCCTACTGCCGCTGCCGTTTGGGCTCGCCTGGTGTCGCATGCGGCTCGAGCGCGCGGCGTACGAGGAGACGCTGCGGGTGGCCTATCATCTCGGCGGCCGGCGCGCGGTCGAGCGGCTGCGCACGCACGTGATCGCGCAGTTCACGAGCGGCAGCTACGGCTGGATGTGGCCGTTTCCGCGGGCTTTGGCGCGCTGGTTCGACGACTTCGTGGCCGGTCTGGAGCGCAATTGATGTTCGCCGCGACGCCCGCGCCGCCCTATGTCGCCGTCATCTTCACCTCGCAGCGGACGCATGGCGACGACGACGGCTATGCCGCGATGGCCGACGCGATGGACGCGCAAGCGAAACATCAGCCCGGCTACCTCGGCATCGAGAGCGCGCGCGGCGGCGATGGCTTCGGCATCACCGTCAGCTATTGGCGCACGAGCGAGGACGCGCGCGCCTGGAAGCGCGTGGCCGAGCACGTCGGCGCGCAGCGGCTCGGCCGCGAGCGCTGGTACCGCGCCTATCGCGTGCGCGTGGCCGAGGTCGGGCGCGAATATGGCAAACGCGAACCGTGAAGTAGCTTGCCTGTCCGTTAGTGGTATAAGGTCCTCGTAATGCGTCGCGTCACCGTCGAGCGCAAGACGTCCGAGTCGGAGATCCGCGTCACGCTCGATCTCGACGGCACGGGCCAGCGCGCCATCGATACGCAGCTGCCGTTCTTCACGCACATGCTGGACGCGTTCGCGCGCCACGGCCTGTTCGATCTTACGCTCTTCGCGCGCGGTGACGTCGACGTCGACGGCCACCACGTCGTCGAGGACGTCGGGCTCGTGCTCGGCGACGCCTTCGCCGAGGCGCTCGGCGACAAGCGCGGCATCCGTCGCTACGGCGAGTGCACCGTGCCGATGGACGAGACGCTGGCGCAGGCCGTCGTCGACTTCAGCGGCCGGCCGCATCTCGTCTGGCGCGTCGACGGCATCGCCGGCAAGTGGGTGGGCGGCTTCGACGCCGAGCTGGCGCACGAGTTCTTCCAGGCGTTCGCCAATCGCTGCCAGTGCAACTTGCACCTGCGCCTGCATTATGGCGACAACGCGCACCATATTTTGGAGGCGCTGTGGAAGGCGTTCGCGCGCGCCTGCGGTGACGCGTCGCGCGTCGATCCGCGCGTCGCCGGCGTGCCGTCGACGAAAGGGACGCTGACTGAATGATCTGCGGCTGTAGGCATTACGCGTGATCGCGCTCGTCGACGCGGGGCTCGGCAATCTGCGCTCGGTGCTCAAGGCGCTGGAGGCGACGGGCACGAGCGAGCCGGTCTGCGTGACCAGCGATCCGTTGGTCATCGCCGATGCCGCGCGCGTCGTCGTGCCCGGGCAGGGCGCGTTCGGCGAGTGCGCGGCGTCGCTGGGACCGGAAGCGCCGCTCGGTGAGGCGATCGCCGACAGCATCCGCGCCGGCAAGCCCTATCTCGGCATTTGTCTCGGCATGCAGGTGCTGTTTCAGTCGTCGGAGGAGTCGCCCGGCCATCCAGGCCTCGGCATCTTCACCGGCCGCGTGCGCAAGCTGCCCGCCGGCGCGCACGACAGCGACGGCCGCCGCTTGAAAGTGCCGCACATCGGCTGGGCCAAAGTCGCCGTTCGCGGCTCGCACCCGGTGCTCGACACCAGCGCCGGCGACGGCTGGTTCTACTTCGTGCACAGCTATCACGCGCGGCCGGAGCCGGAGGATCTGATCGCGGCCGTGGCGGCGTTCGGCGACCTGCCGCTGACGGCAGCCGTGGCGCGCGACAACATCGTAGGCGTGCAGTTTCACCCCGAGAAGTCGCAGGCCGCCGGCATGGCGCTGCTCAAGCAGTTCGTGGCATGGCGATGCTGATCATTCCCTCGATCGATCTGCTCGACGGTAAAGTCGTGCGGCTGCGTGAGGGTAAGCGCGAGTCGGCGCAGTTTTACGCGGCGACGCCAGGCGAGGTCGCGCGCGATTACGTCGCGGCCGGCGCCAAGCGCGTGCACGTGGTCGACTTGGACGCGGCGTTCGGCTCGGGCGACAATCGCGCGGCTTTGGCGGCGATTTTGGCGGCGGGCGCGGAAGTGCAAATCGGCGGTGGCGTGCGCGACGTGGACGGCGCGCGGGCGCTCGTCGCCGCGGGCGCGGCGGCCGTCGTCATGGGCACGAGCGCGGTCAAGCAGCCGGAGCTCGTGCGCGCGTTGTGCGGCGAGCTGCCCGGGCGCGTGGTCGTCGCCGTCGACGCGCGCGACGGCAAAGTGGCGGTCGAAGGCTGGGCCGAGGCGACCGACGTCGACGCCGGCGAGCTGGCGTCGCGCGCGGTCGGCTGGGGCGCGGCGGCGATCTTGTACACCGACATTTCGCGCGACGGCACCGGCGTTGGGCCCAACGTCGAGGCCACGGCGCGGCTGGCGCGCGCGCTCCATCCGGCGCCGGTGATCGCCTCGGGCGGCATCGGCGCGCTGGCGCATGTGCGCGCGCTGGCGGCCGCGGGCGTGCCGCAAGCCGTCGTCGGACGCGCGCTTTACGATCGCGTCTTCACGCTCGCCGAAGCCGTCGCCGCCGCTGCGGAGGAGCGTTCATGAGCGAGCGTGAGCGAGCGAATGTGAGCGAGACCGGTAGGGTCCGCGGATCGACGGGCTGCTCAGGGCCGCGTTCGGAGCGTTCATGAGCGTTCGCCGCATCATCCCCTGTCTCGACGTCAAGGACGGGCGCGTCGTCAAAGGCGTGCAGTTCGTCGAGCTGCGCGATGCCGGCGATCCGGTCGAGCAGGCCGCCGCTTACGACGCCGCCGGCGCCGACGAGCTGTGCTTCCTCGACATCACGGCGTCGCACGAGCGGCGCGGCATTTTGTACGACATCATCGCGCGCACCGCCGAGCAGGTGTTCATGCCGCTGACCGTCGGCGGTGGCGTGCGCACCGTCGAGGATGTGCGGCAGCTGCTGCTCGCCGGCGCCGACAAGATCGCCATCAACACGTCGGCCGTCGAAGAGCCGGACCTCGTCGCGCGCGCCGCCGATCGCTTCGGCGCGCAGGCCATCGTCGTCGCCATCGACGCCCGCCGCACCCGCGCCGGCAACGACGAAGGCTGGGAAGTCTACGTCCACGGCGGCCGCACCGCGACCGGGCTCGACGCCGTCGGCTGGGCCGCGCGCGTCGCCAAATCGGGCGCCGGCGAGCTGCTCGTCACCAGCATGGACAAGGACGGCACGCGCTCCGGCTACGACTTGGGCCTCACGCGCGCCATCGCCGATCGCGTCGACATCCCCGTCATCGCCTCGGGCGGCGTCGGCACGCTCGAACACTTGCGCGAAGGGCTCGTCGAAGGCCGCGCCGACGCCGTCTTGGCCGCGTCCATCTTCCACTTCGGGACATTCTCGATCCGCGAGGCCAAGATCTACTTGCAGCACTCGGGCGTCCCCATTCGCCCGCCCAGCGACGAGGCCCAATGAGCGAAGCAGCGAGCCCACGCAAGCTGACGGCGGCGGTCGTGCAACACGCGCTCACGGGACGCGTGCTCATGCTCGGCTATATGGACGACGAAGCGCTCGAGCGCACGCGCGCGACCGGCCAAGTGCACTTTTGGTCGCGCTCGCGGCAGCGGCTGTGGAAGAAGGGTGAGTCGAGCGGCAACGTGCTGCAGCTCGTCGATCTCAAGGCCGATTGCGACGCCGACGCCTGGCTCGTGCGCGCCTTGCCCGCCGGGCCGACGTGCCACACCGGGTCGACGTCGTGCTTCGGCACCGACGGAATCGAGCCCGCGCCGACGGAGCTGGAGGCGCTCTATCAGACGATGGTGCAGCGTCGCGCGGCGCCGGAGAATACCCGCTCCTACGTGAAGTCGCTGCTCGCCGAGCCGGAGAAGATCGGCGCCAAGATCGTCGAGGAGGCGGGCGAATTCGTGGCCGAGCTGCCGCGCGGATCGCGCGAGCGCGTCATCGCGGAAGCGGCCGATCTGGTGTTCCACGCGCTCGTCGGCTTGGTCGCGCGCGACGTGACGCTCGAAGACGTCGCCCGCGAGCTGCATCGCCGCGCCGGTGTCAGCGGGCTCGACGAGAAGGACGCGCGCAAGACGTGAACGCCGCCGCCGACATCCTCGGCCCCGGCGGTCTGTTGGCGCGGGCGATTCCCTCGTACGAGCCGCGCGCGTCGCAGGTGCACATGGCCGAGCGCGTCGTCGAGGCGCTCGAGCAGCGGCGCGCGCTCCTCGTCGAGGCCGGCACCGGCACCGGCAAGACGCTCGCCTATCTCGTGCCGGCGATCGCCAGCGGTCTCAAAGTGGTGGTCTCGACGGGGACGAAGAATCTGCAGGAGCAGATCTTCAAGAAGGACATACCGCTGTTGCAGGCGCATCTACCGCGCGAATTTACGGCGGCGAACATCAAGGGCATCGCGAACTACCTCTGTCTGCGCCGCTTCAACGAGCACACGGCGCGGCAAGCGTCGCTGGCGACCGACGGGCGGCTCGAGTCGACGCTCGACGCCATTCGCACCTGGGCCCAGTCGACCGAGACCGGCGATCGCGCGGAGCTGCCCGACTTGGCCGACGATTCGCCGGCCTGGCGCGAGGTCTCGCCGACGCAGGAGACGCGCCTCGGGCCGCGCTGTCCCTACTTCGAGCGCTGCTTCGTGACACAGGCGCGGCGACGGGCGCACGCGGCCGACATCATCATCGTCAATCATCACCTGTTCTTCGCCGACCTGGCGCTGCGCTCGCTGTGGCCGCAGGCGCAGCTGTTGCCGCCGTACGAAGCGGTCATCTTCGACGAGGCGCACCAGCTGGAGGACATCGCGACCGACTATTTCGGCGTCGGCGTGTCGTCGCTGCGCCTGATGGCCTTGACGCGCGATCTGAGCCGCGCCGTCGCGCAGTCGAACGTGCCCGATCAGCTGGGCGCGACCGCCGTCCACGTCGATATCGCGGCCGAGGCGCTGTTCGACGAGCTGCGCCGCCGCCTCGCCGGTCGCGGCGAGCGCGTCTCCGTCGACGGCGCGACCTGGGAAGGCGAGACCGAGCGCGCCGCGCACGCGCTCGACAACGCGCTCGAGGAGCTGGAGTCGGCGCTCGCCGCCGCGCGCGCCGAGGCTTCGCACGACGGCGGCGAAGAGGCGCGCGCGCTCGGCCGCCGCGCCCGCAGCGTGCGCGACGACCTGGCGCTGCTCGTCGAAGGCGCGCAAAAGCACGACCGCCGCCACGTCTTTTGGGCCGAGCAGCGCGGCCGCACGATCTTGCTGCACGCCTCGCCCGTCGACGTTAGCGACGTCTTCCGCGAGCGGCTGCTCGGTCAAGTCGAGACCGCGGTCTTCACCTCGGCGACGCTGACGGCGGGCGGCAGCTTCGACTTCGTGCGCGCCCGCCTCGGCCTCGAATCGGCGCTGGAGGCGCGCTTGCCGTCGCCGTTCGACTACGCGCGCCAGGCGCTGCTCTACGTGCCGCGCGATCTGCCCGAGCCCGCCGACGCGTCGTTCGCGCAGGCGGCGGCGGCGCGCATGCGCGAGCTCATCGACATCACCGACGGTCGCGCGTTCCTCTTGTTTACGAGCCATCGCATGATGCAAAAGGTGCATGCCCTGTTGGCGCCGACGCTGAAGCAGCCGGTCTTGTTGCAAGGCGAGCAGCCGAAGCATCTGCTCGTCGAGTCGTTCAAGCGCCAGCTGGGCTCGGTCCTGTTCGCGACGGCGAGCTTCTGGGAAGGCGTCGATGTCGTCGGTGAAGCGCTGTCGCTCGTGGTCATCGACAAGCTGCCGTTCGCGCCGCCCGATGACCCGCTCATCGCCGCCCGCGCCGCGCAGCTCGTCGAGCAGGAGCGCGATCCCTTCTTGGACTATCACGTGCCGCGGGCGGCGTTGGCGTTGGCGCAAGGTTTCGGCCGGCTGATTCGCCATCGCGGCGATCGTGGCATCGTCGCGCTGCTCGATCGGCGCGCGGCCACGCGCGGTTACGGCCAGAAGGTGCTGGCCGGCCTGCCCGCCGACTGTCCGCGCACGGCCGCGCTCGACGACGTGCGCGCCTTTTGGACGCAAGATGCGGCGCGCCGTGCCGTTTCTTAGCGTGCGCTTCGACGCGGTCGCGTATGGGATCGTCGTCGCGGCGTTCCTGCTCGGCTCGATTCCGTTCGGCGTGCTGCTGGCCAAAGCGCGCGGCGTCGACCTCAAGAAGGTCGGCTCGGGCAACATCGGCGCCACCAACGCCGCGCGCGCGCTCGGCAAAAAAGTCGGGCTGGTCGTGCTCTTGCTCGACGCGGTCAAGGCGTGGCTGCCGACGGCCTACGCGCTGTGGAACGGGCAGCCGCCGGCGGTGGCCGCGACCGCCGCCTTCGCCGCGTTCGCCGGCCATATTTACTCGCCGTGGCTGCGCTTTCGCGGCGGCAAAGGCGTCGCCTGCGCGTTGGGCGCGTTCTTGGCGCTGTCGCCGATCGCCACGGCGTCGGCGCTGGGCGTGGCCGTGGTCGTCATGGCGGTGACGCGCATCGGCTCGCTCGGCTCGCTGGCGGGCACGACGGCGATCGTGCCGGTGCTGCTCTGGCGTCACGAGCCGCGCGTGTACGTCGTGTTGGCGGCGGCGATGGTGGTGCTCATCGTCTGGCGCCATCGCGAGAACCTGCGGCGCATCGTCCACGGCAAAGAGAACAAGATCTGACGTAAGCGCTACTGCAGTGGCTCTTTGGCGAGCGCCGCGGCGGCTTCGGCGGCAAAGCGCTTGCACTCGGTCTTGCCTTCGCCGGCGATCTTGAAGCTGTCGGCGTGCACCGTGCGGTCGTCGACGACGCCGCTGACGAACAGGTTCGCCGTGCCGCCCGCGACGTTGCCGTAGACGACCCAGCGCGCCCCGACGGCGAGGCCAATTCGCCGCGCCATCATCCGGTCGAGCGCGCCGTTCGTCTGCGCCTCGAGCGTATCCAAGCTCGCCGGTGGGACGATCGGCACGCGAAAGCGCTGCAGCTCGTCGGGCAGGCACCACTCGAGCTGACGCGCTTGCTGCTGATCGTCCGGCGCGGCCGATGCCGACAGCGCCAGCACGGCCAGGCCGCTCGCCGTGGGGTGAGCAACCATCGGCGGCTTCTTCGTCACGCGCCACCACACGACGGCGACGCCGAAGAGGCCGACCGCGATGCCGGCGAGCAGCGTGTAAATCCACGACGCGCGCGGTGCCGCAGCCGAGCCGGCGCCGCTCGTCCCATTGCCGCTCGCCAAAGGTGCCATCGCCTTTGGTAAGGGCAAGTTGCGTGCCCCGCTCAGCGCCGGCCGCTTCCACGGCGCCGACGCCCGCGCCGCGATGCGCGCCGCCGACGGAATCGACAGCTTGACGCGCGCGTCCGGCCGCTGCAGCGGGCGCGCCGCCGGATCGCCGTACAAGACGTAGGAAGCCCAGGCCAACGCCGCTTCGCCGGCCTCTTTGACGACGGCGCCGCGGGCGTGCCGGACCGCGGCGCCGATCGCTTTGCCGTCGGCCAATTCGCGATAGAGCGCCGCCGCGAAGAGCGCCGACTGACCGTCGACGACTTCCCACTGCGTTCCGATGTAGTGGCGCACGCCGGCCGTCAAAAGAGCGTTGGCGAGGCCGAAGACGCGATCGTCGTCGCCGTTCCAGGCGGCGGTGTGGCCCGATTGGCAGGCGTTGCCGAAGACGATCATCGGCATCGGGCGACCGCCGCCCAGCTTGGCGAGCTCGTCGGCGGTCAGCTTGCCGTCGGCCAAGAGCCAGCCGCTGGCGCTCGGATCGGCGGCGACCCAGTCGGCGTGGCCGGCGAAGTGCACGACGTCGTAGTCCTTGAAGTAGCGCAGCGCGAAGGCGCGGTCGGGCGCGTTCGACAGCCGCGCGTGCACCGTCGGATGACGCTCGAGCTCGGCGAGGATCGCGTCACCTTCGGCGCGCACGTCGGGCAGGTCGCCGCGCGGATCGGCGGCCATGACGAGGACGCGCACCGGCGTGCCGACGGAGCGCCGCTCGTCGCCGCGGCGCGGCTGGCGCGTCGCCACGTGGCGGCCGATGGACAGCCGGCGACAGAGGAACTGCGCGCCATCGAACAGCAGCTCCCACGGCACCGCCACCAGCGCCTCGTCGAGCTCCAGCGTCAACGTATCGCCGCGCAGGAGCTCCCGCTGAATCTCCGGCGGAATCAGCGTGCGCCACAAGGTCTCGCCGTGATGGCGCAGATCGGCGAGGTTCTGCGCGGTCAGCGTGCGCGCGCGATTGCCGCGGGCCAGGCCGTCGACGATGGCGCGCGAGGTCGCCGCCGTCGCCGCGGCGTCGTAGGGCAGCTCGATCTTGCGCGACAGCGTGTCGCCGGCGAAGGTCACGCTCAGCGTCGCGCCGCTCGTCGTCAGCGTCAGCCTCACGCGAGCGCGTCGGCGGTCGGCGTCCACGCTTGGCCGGCCGCGCGCGCGGCGGCGACGAGCGCCACCAGCGGCCGCTGCAGCTCGGGATGCACGAGCGTCGCGTCGAGGTCGACGAGCGGCTGAAGGGCGAAGCCGCGCTCGTGCAAGCGCGGATGCGGCAGCCGCAACGTCGGCGCGTCGACGATCACCTCGCCCGCGGCGCCGGCGAGCAGCAGATCGACGTCGAGCGTGCGCGGACCCCAATGCTGCTCGCGGCTGCGATCGCGCCCGCCCGCCGCTTCGATGCGCTGCGTTTCGCGGAGTAAATCGAGCGGCGTCAGCGCGCTGTCGAGCGTCACGGCGGCGTTCAAGAAGCTCGGCTGATCGCGCACACCGAGCGGCGCCGACTCGTAGACGCGCGAGCGCGCCTGCACGTGCCCGACGGCTTCGAGCGCGCGCACCGCCCGTCGCAGCGTGTCCAGGCGATCGCCGACATTGGCGCCCAGCCCGAGGAAATAGCGCACGCTTTGACGTTAGCACGCGGATGTCGCAGGATGCGCCCAATGTTGCGACTGCTCGCGGTCACCACCCTCGTCGGCATGACGACGACGCTCGGGGTGCTGCCGATCTTGGTGACCCGCGAGGTCTCGCGCCGCGCCTACGACATCATGCTCGGCCTCGGCGCCGGCTTGATGCTGACGGCAGCGACGCTGGGCCTGCTGCCGGAATCCTTGGCGTCGGTGCGCGTCGACGGCGTGCTGCGCTGGACGCATCTGGCGATTACGCTCGGCGGCTTCGGCTTCGGCGTGGCGCTGTTGTCGCTGCTCGATCGGCTGATTCCGCATTCGCACGCCGGCGGTCATCGCGAGCACGTGCACGGCCACGACGACGCGCACGCGCACTGCGCGCACACGACGGCGCACGATCGCGCGCGGCATCAAGGCATGCTCATCGTCGGCGCCATGACGCTGCATCGGCTGCCCGAAGGTTTCGCCATCGGCGCCGGCTTCGCCGACACGGCGACGGTGCCGCTCGGCGTCATGCTCGCCGTCGCCGTCGGCCTGCAGAACGCCATCGAAGGCGCGGTCATGGCGGCGCCGCTCAAGCGCGGCGGGCTCGGTCGTGGCCGCTTGGTGGCGCTCGTGGCCGCCAGCGGGCTCAGCGTGCCGGTCGCGGCTGTCGTCGGCAGCTACCTGGCGCGCCTGATCACGGGCGCGCTGCCGTTCATGCTCGCCGTCGGTGCCGGCGCGTTGTTGTACCTGACGTGCAACGAGATCATCCCCGAGTCGCACAGCCACGGCAACGAGAAGGGCGCGACGTTCGGCCTGCTCGCCGGCGTCGTCGTGATCATTTTGGTGCGGGTGCTCGTCGGCGGATGAAGCGGCCGGGCGTCGCGCCCGTCGGCTCGCCGTCGTGCAAGACGGCGACGCCGTTGACCCACACGTCGCGCACACCCTCGGAATAGGCGTGCGGCTTCACGTAGGTCGCGCGATCGACGACTTTGGCCGGGTCGAAGACGACCACGTCGGCGAAGTAGCCGGCGGCCAGCTGTCCGCGCCGCTCGAGGTGTAAGCGCTCGGCCGCCAAGCCGCTCAGTCGATGGATGACGCTGGCGAGCGGCGCGGCGTGCGCGTCGCGGACGTAGTGGCCGAGCAGCTTGGCGACGTTGCCGTAGGCGCGCGGATGCACCGAGCCGTGCGCGCTGGCGACGGCGCGCGTGTCCGAGTCGCTGCCGAAGGTCATCCACGGCAAGCCGACTTCGCGCTGCACGTTGGCCTCGTTCATGAGGAAATAGATGACCTGCGCGCGCGAGCCGTCCTCGACGACCAGATCCATCGCCGTCTCCGCCGCCGATTTGCCGCGCGCTTTGGCCACTTCGGCGAGCGTCTTGCCGATGAGCGGCTGCAGCGACTTGGCGTGAAACCCCGTCAGCAGCATGCCGTCGGGGCCGGCGCCGGCGAAGAAGTTGTCCCACTCCGTCGTCGTCGACTCCATCTCGGCGGCACAACGCGCGCGCGCCGCCGGATCGCGCAGGCGCTTGAGCCACGCGGCAGTGCCGCCGTCGCGAATCCACGGCGGCATCGCGGCATCGAGCCCCGTCGACGCCGCTTCGTAGACGTACATATCGGCGCCGACGTCGACGCCCGCTTGCCGCGCCGCCTCGACGTGGGCGATGGCGTCGTCGAGCTTGCCCCAGTTGGCTTTGCCGGCCTGCTTGAAGTGGTAGATCTCGACGGGAACGTGGGCGCTCTTGGCGATGGTGACCATCTCGTCGATGGCCTCGATGAGCTTGTCGCCTTCGTTGCGGATGTGCGCGGCGTAGATGCCGTCGTGGGCGGAGGCTTCGGCGGCGAGCGCGACCAGCTCGTCGGTCGTAAAGGCCGTGTCGGGCGTGTAGATCAGCGCCGACGTCAGGCCGAGCGCGCCTTCGTCCATCGCCTTGGCCACGACCGCGCGCATGCGCTGCACTTCGACCGCCGTCGGATGCGCGCCCGGCTTTAGGCTCATCGACTGCGCGCGCGCCTGTGATGACGCCACGAGCCCGGCGATGTTGAGGCTGATGCCTTGATCGGCCAGCGCCTGCATCTTCTGCCCGAACGGATGCGGCGAGGTCTCGCCCAGCACTTCCAGCGTCACGCCTTGGCGCAGATCGCTCTGCCCGGTGCCGTCGAAGGCCAAGGATTCGTAGGCGTGTGACAACATGTTGATGAAGCCGGGCGCGACGGCGAGGCCGTGCACGTCGACGATCGTCTTGCCGAGCGCGAACGGCCCGACGCTGGCGATGGTGTCGCCGTCGATGGCGACGTCGCCGACGAACGGCGGCTTGCCCGTGCCGTCGTAGACGTTGCCGCCGCGCAAGACCAGCTCGTGCACGACTTTGTCGTTGGCGGCGGCCGCCGTCGTCGCGGCGGCCGCCGAAGCTGAGTCGCGCAGCGGCGTCACGAGCGCGCGCGAGCTGGCCGCCGGTGCGGGCGGCGACGTGCAGCCCGCCGCAGCGATGGCGACGAGGGCGAAACCGGTCGCGAATTTTGCGATCATGACGGCCGGTTCCTCGCTTGTGCGGGCCGTCGATGATAATCGACGCCGCGCGCTCGTCGATTGCGTCAGACTCCGGCGCGCTGGACTCGCGCCGCCGCTTCCGCCAGCCGCGCCTCGTCGGCGCACAACGTCAGCCGCACGTAGCCTTCGCCGTGCGCGCCGAAGCCCGTCGCCGGCGTCGACACCACGCCGGCGTCGAGCAGCTTGGACACGAAGTCCGCCGACGACACGCCCTTCGGGTTGGCGACGAGCACGTAGAACGTCGCCTTCGGCGCCAGCACCTCGAAGCCGGCGCGCGACAAGCCGCCGCACAACACTTCGCGCCGCTTCTTGTAGATGGCGCGCATCTCGGCCACGCAATCCTGCGGCGACGACAGCGCGGCGACGGCCGCCGCCTGCACGGCCTCGAACGCGCCCGAGTCGGTGTTGGTCTTGACCTTGCCGAGCCCTTGCACGAGCTCGCTGTTGCCGACGGCGAAGCCGACGCGCCAGCCGGTCATGTTGTACGTCTTCGACAGCGACTGGAACTCGATGCCGACCTCTTTGGCGCCCGGCAGCTCGAGGAACGAGATCGGCGGCTCACCCTCGAAGAAGATCTCGGAATAGGCGACGTCGCTGGCGACGATGATGTCGTGCTTGTGCGCGAACTCGACGACGCGCTGGTAGAAGTCGCGCGTGGCCAGCGCCGCCGTCGGGTTGTTCGGATAGTTGATCCACATCATCTTGGCGCGCTTGGCCACGTCGACGGGGATCGCCTCCAAGTCGGGCAAGAAGCCGTTGCCGCGCAGAAGCGGCATGTAGTGCACGACGCCGCCGACGAAGCGCGTCCACGTCGCGTACACGGGATAGCCGGGATCGGGCACGAGCACGGTGTCGCCGGGATCGACGAACGCGACCGGGAAGTGCGCGATGCCCTCTTTGGAGCCGATGAGCGCGCAGCATTCCTTGGCCGCGTCGAGGCTGACGCCGAAGCGCTTGCCGTACCAGCCGACGGCGGCCTCGCGGAACTCCTTCATGCCCTCGTACGACGGATAGCGATGGTAGCGCGGCTCGGCGGCGGCCTTCTGCAGCGCGGCCACGATGTGCGCCGGCGTCGGCAAGTCGGGATCGCCGATGCCGAGGTCGATGAGATCCTTGCCTTGCGCGCGCAGCGCCGCCTTCTTCTTGTCGATGTCGGCGAACAGATAGGGCGGCAATTCCTTGATTCGTTGCGCGAGGCTAAAGCTCATTCCGCTTCCTCCACGACGGGATTGGACAAGGTACCGATGCCTTGCGATTTCGATTTCTACGACATTGTCCCGGCTGAGATCGGGCCGACGCCGGCGGGCGTTCCCGTCGTGATGAGGTCGCCGGGCTCGAGGGTCATGACGCGCGAGATGACCTCGATCAGCGTCGGAATGTCGAAGATCATGTCGCTGACGAGGCCGTCCTGCTTGACGACGCCGTCGACGCGGGTGACGACGCGCAGCTTGGCCGGATCGAGGTCGGTGACGAGGGCCGGACCGACGGGACAGAAGCTGTCGAAGCCTTTGGCGCGCGTAAATTGGCCGTCCTTCTTCTGCAGATCGCGGACGGTGACGTCGTTGACGATGGTGTAGCCGAAGACGTAATCCATCGCGCGTGCGCCTTGCCGACGCGACGGCAGCGCGGCCGATGACGACGCCGAGCTCGCCCTCGAAGTCGACGCGCCAAGTGCCGCGCGGCCTGCACGATCGGCTCGCCCGAGGCCACGATCGACGACGGCGGCTTGAAGAACAGCAGCGGCTCGTCGGGAATGGCGTTGTCGAGCTCTTTGGCGTGGTCGCGGTAGTTGCGGCCGACACCGATGATCTTGCCCGGGGCCCGAATGGGCGCGCCGAAAGGATAGGAGAGGCGCATGGCTTGCGCTTATAGCACGTGATAAATTCGCCGTATGCCGCAACCTGCGGTGCTCCACATCATCGGGGGCAACGATCGAGGGAAAGCGTACGAGCTGGTTCTGCCGGAGACGCGCATCGGACGCGGCGCCGATCAAGATCTCGTGCTCGCCGACATCGCCGTCTCGCGTCGCCACATCACGATTCATGCGGAATTGGGCCGTTATCGGCTGCAAGATCTCGGCTCCGGCAACGGCACCTTGCTCAACGGCACGCGCATCGACAGCGTCGTCTTGAACGACGGCGATCAGGTCGAGCTTGGCAATACGTTGATGCGGTTCGATCATCAGCCGTCGCGGCAGCCGAGCTTGTCGGGGCAGGCGGCGATCGGTCCGCCACCGCCGGCGCCGCCGCCGCCCTATCCGTCGGTGTCGGCGCCGCCGTCGCACCCGAGTGGGAACGGCAACTACACACCGCAGCCGCCGCCGATGCAGTCGGCCGGCTACGGCGCGGCCAACGGCGACACGCCGTCGCAAGTGCAGTCCGTCGGCACGGGCGCGGCGCGGCCGATGGTGCCGCTGCTGCACGCCGAGACGATGCCGCTGCCGGCCGCGCTGGCGCCGCTCGGCGTCGCCAACAATCGGCTCATCGCCTTCGGCATCATGGGCTTCTTGTCGCTGACGTCGATCATCGTCATCATCACGAAGTCGGCATTTTCGAAGCCGATCATCGTCGCCAGCGACACCGAGGAGCTCTATCGCCAGGGCCTGAAGCTCTTCGCGGCCAAGGATTACGAAGGCGCCAAGCTCGCCTTCACCGACGCGCTCACGTCCGCGCCCGAGTCGAGCGAGGTCAAGCACTACATCGTCGCCTGCGACACCGAAGTGCACGCGCGCGGCGCCATGCAAGCGGCCGAGCGCGCGGCGGCGAGCCATCGCTACGCCGAGGCGGTCAAGGCGCTCGACGCCGTCGACTCCGACGCGCTCGTGCACGACGACGCGATTCGGCGGCGCAAGGAGCTGGCGCCGAAAGCGGCGGCCGATGACGTCGAAGAGGCGCGCGGGCTGCAGACCGAAGATCCCGACACGGCGCGGGCGCGGTTGACGCAGGCGCTGGCGCTCGATCCGGGCAATCCCGACGCGCGAGCGCTGGCGGGCAAGCTGCACGTCGACTTGCCGCCGCTGCCGGCGAACACGGTGGTGACGACGCCGTTCGAGCAGCCGACGCCGCCGGTGGTCGCGCCGGCGCCGATCGTGCCGGTGGCCAAAGAGCCGCCGCCGGTGAAGGTGGCGCCGGTCAAAGCCGCGCCACCGTCGAAGAAGGGCAAGGCTGCGGCGCGCGACGACGACGACTTCGCGCCCGTCAAAGCGGGCAAAGGCAAAGAGGCGGCGGCGGCGAAGGAGGCCGCGCCGTCGGCGCAAGGCATGGCGGCGTACAAGGCGCGCGATTTCGCGACGGCCGAGCGCTTCTTCCGCATCGAGGCGCGCAATCAGCCGGTCAAGCAGATGGAGAAGACGATCGCGTTCGCCAACCAGGTGCGCGATTTGAAGGGCGTGGTCGATCGCGCCACGGCCGACGAGGCCAAGAGCCCGACGGCGGCGATCAAGGATTACGAGGACGCGATCGCCATCGACGGCAAAGTCGGCAAGGGCATGCACGCGGCCTATTTCCGGCAGCGGATGGGCAAGCTGCAGCTGCCGGTGGCGCAGGCGGCGTTCGCGGCCGGTCGCTACGAGGCGGCGTTCGCGGCGGCGCTGTCGGCGCAGCGCGCCGGCGCGGGCGACGGCGGCGTCTTGAAGGCGCTCGACAGCCAAGGCGAAGGAACTGACCGACAAGGGCGTGGCCGTGCAAAAGACGCAGCCGGCGCAGGCGAAGACGTATTGGCGGCAGGTGATCAAGATGGTGCCGACGACGTCGCCGACGTATGTGCGCGCGTACGGGTTGATCAACCAGGCCGGCGGCGCGCACAAGGACGAAGACGAGGACTAGATCGCGCGCGCGGCTCGTTTGATTGGGTGCGCGATTACTAGCGGTTTACGGCTCGGCGTGAGCGCGCGGGCGGGCTGTGCCCGCGCGCGCTCGCGCTCCGTCGCGCCGGCCATCGGCGGATCGCGCAACAGCAGTCGAGGGTTATCGCGGGCTTGGTCTCGCAGCGCCGACGTTCGCCCCCAAGCGCACGTCACGCGACGAGCACAGGTTCGGCGTCGGCGCACGCCACCGGAACGCCGACGTTACGGCGCGCGCAGCTTCTGCCACGCCGGATGCCGCTCGATGAGCGCGAGCGCCTGCCGCGTCAGCGTCTTGCCCGGCTCGACGTGATACCAAGTCGACGCGCCCGACGGATGCGGCAGCGGGATGACGTCGATGGCACGTCGGCCGTGCTTCCACGCATGCGCCTTGCCGATCGTCTCCGCCAGCGGCGCGTCCGCCATGAAGCGCGCGATCGCCAGCTTGCCGACGGGCATCGATCAGCTCCGGCCGGCACAGCTCGAGCTCGCGATCGAGCCAGGGCGCGCAGTTGTCGATCTCCTCCGGCGACGGCACGCGGTCGCCGCCTTTGGGATTCTTGCCCGGGAAACAGCGACAAACAGCCGACATATAAACGCTGGCACGGAACGCTTCCTCGTCGAGCCCGATGCTGCCGAACCACTTGAACAGGTTGCGTCCGGCCGTCCACGCGAACGGCTTGCCGGCGATTGGCTCCTTGTCGCCCGGCGCTTGCCCGACCATCAGCACCGGCGACACCACCGGCCGACCCATCACGACCGGCTTGAACATCGACGGACAGCGCGTACACGCCGCCAGCTCCGCCTGATGCGCGACGACGAGCTTGCGCCGCTCGGCTTGATTCACGCGGGTTCTTGCTGCGTCATGCAGTGCAGCGTGCCCAGGCCCCACACGAGGTCGACGCAGTGGATGCCGACAATCTCGCGCGACGGAAACAGCTCGCCGAGGATACCGAGCGCGCGGCGATCGGCCGGATCATTGAACGTCGGCACGAGCACGACGTCGTTGGCGATGTAAAAGTTCGCGTAGCTCGCCGGCAAGCGCCGCCCTTCGAAGGCGAGCGCGCGCGGCATCGGCAGCTCGATGACGTCGAGCGTCCGCCCTTCGGCGTCGCGCGCGCCTTGCAGCCGCTCCCAGTTTTCCTCGAGCGCGCGATGGTTCTCGTCGCTGCCGTCGCGTTCGCGGCAGATGACCACGCGGCCGGGCGCGACGAAGCGCGCCAGGTCGTCGATGTGGCCGTGCGTGTCGTCGCCGGCGATGCCGCGGCCGAGCCAGACGACGTGCTCGACGCCGAGCTGCGCCCGCAACGTCGACTCGAGCTCCTCGCGTGACAGCTCGGGATTGCGCGCCTGCACCGCGTCCTGCAAGCACTCCTCGGTCGCCAAGCAGCGTGCCTTCGCCGTCGACGTCGACGGCGCCGCCTTCGAGCACGACCTGGCGTCCGCGCGCCTCGACTGTCACCGCTTGCACGCCGGCCGCATGCGCGATCGCCGGCGCCACCAGCGCGTCCAGCTGCCAATCGTCATACTTGGCCCAGGCGTTGAAATGCCAATGCGTCGCCAGCTTCTCGTTGCCGCGCTTGACGAACAGCGGCCCGGTGTCGCGCGTCCACGAGCGATTGGTCGCCACGCGCACGATGTCCCAGTTCGCCGCCGCGCCGACGAGCAGCAGCGTCTCGCGAATCTCCGCCTCGACGGCGTCGCTGGCTGCCAAGATGCGCACGCGCTCGTGCCGCGCCAAGTGGCGCACGAACTCGCCGTAGACCCAGCGAATGGGCGCGAATTTGCCCGGCCAGTCGCTCTCGTTGTGCGGCCACGCGATCCACGTCGCCGTATGCCGCGCCCACTCGCCCGGCATCATCGCCGAATTATTCATCGAGGAATCGCTTGGTGATCGGGCCGTAGGCGTCGATGCGGCGATCGCGCAAGAAGGGCCAGTTGCGCCGCGTCTCCTCGACGCGCCCGCGATCGCAGTCGACGATCAGCGTCTCCTCGTCGCTGCGACCGGCCTCTTTCAAGACGACGCCGAACGGATCGCACACGAACGAGCCGCCGAAGAACTCGATGCCGCCGTCGCTCGGCCCTTCGTGGCCGACGCGATTGACGGCGGCGACGAACACGCCGTTGGCGATGGCGTGCGAGCGCTGGATCGTCCGCCAGGCGTCGGCCTGCGCCGCGCCATATTGCGCCTTCTCCTTCGGATGCCAGCCGATCGCCGTCGGGTAGAAGAGGATCTCGGCGCCTTGCAACGCCGTCAGCCGCGCGCCTTCGGGATACCATTGATCCCAGCACACCAGCGTGCCGATGCGGCCGAACTTCGTGTCGTGCGCGCGAAACCCGAGATCGCCCGGCGTGAAGTAGAACTTCTCGTAGTAGAGCGGATCGTCGGGGATGTGCATCTTGCGATAGAGCCCGCGGATGCTGCCGTCGGCGTCGAGGACCGCCGCCGTGTTGTGATACAGCCCCGCCGCGCGCCGCTCGAAGAGCGAGGCCACGATGACGACGCCGTGCGCCTTGGCGACTTTCGTCAGCACTTCCGTCGACGGACCGGGGATCGACTCGGCCAGATCGAACTTGGCGTGATCTTCGGTCTGACAGAAATATTGCGCGCGAAACAGCTCCTGCAGGCAGACGACTTGGGCGCCCAGCTTGGCCGCCTCTTCGACTTTCGCCGCCGCTTTATCGAGGTTCTCGCGCGGATCGAGGCCGCAGCGCATTTGCACGAGCCCGACCGTGAACGTGTTCGGTTGCATCGCCGCGTAATCTGCAATCGGCGGCACGCGAAGTCAACGTCGGGAAATCGGCGGCGGCGGCGGCGACCACTGTGCCATCGAGGCGTCGACGATTCGTTGCAGAGGCGACCAGCACAAGAACAGCGCCAGCGTCGGCAGCGCCAAAATCGCCAGGAGGCCGCCGTGGACGCGCGCGATCGGCAGCGCCGTCTCGTTTTTCGGCGCCTCGAAGTACATCGTCTTCAGGACGCGCGCGTAAAAGTAGAGCGACAGCGCGGAGTTGAGGATGCCGACGAGCGCCAACGTCAGCATGAAGCTGCCGCCGCGCGCGAGCAACGCATAGAACAAGTAGAACTTGCCGAAGAAGCCGGCCAGCGGCGGCAAGCCGGTCAGCGAGAACAGGAAGACGGCCATGGCGGCGGCGGTGCGCGGCGCGCGGCGACCGAGGCCGGCAAAGCCAGCGATCGTCGGCGCCACGCCGACATTCTCGACGGCGATGATGACGACGAAGGCGCCCAAGCCCATGAACAAATAGGTGACGAGATAGAGCAGGATGGCGCGCGTGCCGTCGAGGCCGCCGGCGACGAGGCCGAGCAGCAAGTAGCCGGCGTGCGCGATCGAGGAGTAGGCGAGCAGTCGCTTGAGGTTCGTCTGCTGCAGCGCCGCCAGGTTGCCGAGCGTCATCGTCGCCGCCGCGATGAGGCCGAGCAGGAGCGGCCACGGCGCCGCCGCGTGGCCGATCTCGACGGGAATGGCGCCGCCGAAGAAGCGCAAGAGGAGCGCGAATCCGGCGGCTTTCGGGCCGACCGACAAGAACGCGCTGACCGGCGTGGGCGCGCCTTCATAGACGTCGGGGCACCACATGTGGAACGGCACGGCGGCGACTTTGTAGCCGAAGCCGGCCAAGCAGAAGACGACGGCGAGCAGCACCGTGGCCGTCGCGGGCGTGGCGACGCAGGCGAGGCGAACGGCGGTGAAGCTGGTCGAGCCGGCGAGGCCGTACAAGAGCGACATGCCGTAGAGCATCACGCCCGAGGCGACGCCGCCGTAGATGACGTATTTGAGCGCGGCCTCGGCCGATTGGCGCGAGCGGCGACGGAAGCCGGCGAGCACGTAGCTCATGATCGAGACCATCTCGAGCGCCAGGAACGCCGTCAGCAGGTTGGTCGCCGAGGCCATCAAGATCATGCCCAACGTCGTCGTCAGGATGAGCGCGTGCAGCTCGGCGGCGCCGTTCGCCGTCCGGCCCAATGGCATCGTTCGCGCGCCACGTGGCCACGGCGATGAGCGCGTTCGCCAGCAGGAAATAGAGCGTGAAGAAGTCGGCCAGCGGATCGCGCGCCATCAGGCCGAAGAAGAGGCCGCGGCCGGCCGGATCGGCGGTCGCGATCGTCGCCCAAGCGGCGGCGGCGAGCGCGACGAGCGTCAACGCCGTCGCCCGCGCGTTCGACCGCTTGCCGGCGATCAGATCGACCGCGAGGATGACGAAGACGGCGATCGACACGATCGTCGCCGGCAGAAACGGCACGAGGCTGTGCGCGTTGTCGAGCAACTAGGGCAGCCCTGCCAGCGCGCCGGCGCCGCTTCCGCCGCTCACGTGGCGCAACAGATCGCCGAGCCCGGTCTCGATGAGCGACAAGATCGGCAGCGGGTAAAAGCCGAGCACGAGCACGATCGCCGCCAGCGGCAGCAGCGTCACGGCTTCGCGGAAGGTCACGTCGTTGAAGATGCGGCGATCGGTCCACGCCGAATTCCACGGACCCAGCTGCACGCGCTGCAGCGCCCACAGATGATAGGCCGCCGTGATGACCACCCCGAGCGCGGCCACGAGCACGATGGCGCGATGCACCGGGAAGGCGCCCAAGAAGACGAGCAGCTCGCCGATGAAGCCCGACAGCCCGGGCAGACCGAGCGACGCCATGAACGCGAAGCCGAACAGCGCCGCGTACTTCGGCATTTGCGTCGCCATGCCGCCGAAGCGATCGATGTCGCGGGTGTGCGCGCGATCGTAGAGCACGCCGACGAGCAAGAAGAGCATGGCGGTGATCGTGCCGTGGTTGAACAGCTGCAGCATGGCGCCGTCGAAGCCGCTCCTCGTGAACGCCGCGATGCCGACGAGGCAGTAGCCCATGTGGCTCACCGACGAGTAGGCGACGAGCTTCTTCAAGTCGCGCTGGGCGAAGGCGCACAACGCGCCGTACAAAATATTGATGGCGCCGAAGACGGCCATCGTCGTCGCGGCCCACTGCGTGGCGACGGGCAGCATGGCGAAGTTGACGCGCAAGATGCCGTAGATGCCCATCTTCAGGAGCACGCCGGCGAGGATGACGCTGATGGCCGTCGGCGCCTCGACGTGCGCGTCGGGCAGCCACGTGTGAAACGGGAACATCGGCACTTTGATGGCGAAGCCGATGAAGAACGCGACCCACACGACGTGCGTGAAATCGAGGCCGAAGAGCGTCAGGCCCTTGGCGTTCCAGTCGTTGGCGTAGGCCAGCTTGACCATGTCGAACGTGTGCGCTGCCGGCGAGCCGTCGATGAGCGTCGTCGGCGCGGCGTTGTAATAGAGCGCGATGATGGCCAGCAGCATCAACACCGAGCCGGCCAGCGTGTAGAGGAAGAACTTGATGGCGGCGTACTCTTTGCGCGGACCACCCCAGATGCCGATGAGGAAGTACATCGGCAAGAGCATCAGCTCCCAAAAGACGTAGAAGAGGAAGAAGTCGAGCGCGCAGAACGTGCCGAGCATGCCGGTCTCGAGCAGCAAAAAGAGCGCGAAATAGCCGCGCACGTCGCGCTCGATGTTGAAGCTGGCGATGACGGCGATCGTCGAAACCAGCGCCGTCAACAGCACCATCGTGATCGACAGGCCGTCGACGCCGACGAAGTATTCGACGTGGAAGCTCGGGATCCACACGGCGTGCTGGATGAACTGCAGGCCGCCGTTGCCGTGCACCTGCGCGAAGGTGCGATCGAAGCGCGCGCACAAGAAGATCGAGGCGGCGAGCGGCACCAGCGTCGTCGCCAAGGCCAAGCCGCGCATGAGGTTGTGGCGACCGGCGGGCGCGAGCAGGATCAAGACGGCGCCCGCGAGCGGGAAGAAGATCAAGAGCGTGAGCAGCCACGACGAGCCGTAGCGCAAGGCGACGCCGGTGACGCGCAGCGACGTGTCATGCAGATCGACGGGCTGAGTCGCGTCGTCGCTGAAGATCTGCACGGCGCCGAACGCTTGCGTGCGCTTGCCGTCGGGGATGAAGCGCACTTGCAGCGGCAAGGCTTCGCCCGGCTGCAGCGTCTTGTGGCCCGGATCGTCGACGGCAAAGCCGTAGGAGTCGTCGGTCTTGGCCACGCGATGCAGCTGCAGCGGCGCGAGGCCGCGGTTTTGCAGCGTCAACGTCTGCGCGCCAGCACCGGTGAACGTCAGCGACGACGGCGTGACCACCAGCGTCGCCGGCCCGTGCAGCGAAGACGACGAAGCGCCGTCGGCGTGCGCGACGGCTCCGCACGCGGCGACGACGCAGGCAATTACGAACGCGTACTTCATGGCAGCTCCGTCATAGCCAGCTCGTGAGGACGATCAAAAGGACGATGCCGACGGCGACGCCGAGCACGTAGTTGTTGATGCGGCCGGTTTGCATGCGACGCAGCGCGCGGCCGGAGCCGAGCAGCAAGTTGGCGACGCCGTCGACGGCGCCGTCGACGAGGTAGCGATCGATGAGGCCCGACAGCGCCGCGGCCGTGCGCGCGACGGCGGCGATGGCGGCGACGAGGCCGTCGACGACGTTCACGTCGAGCCAGGCAGCGGCGTGCGCGAGGCGGCCGAAGCTGCGCACGACGGTGCGGTCGTAGAGCTCGTCGACGCGGAAGCAATCGTAGGCCAGCGCGTGCACGGCGGCGAAGCGCGCGCGCAAGCGCACCAGCGGCTGGCTGGTCGCGCCGAGGTCACGATAGAGCGCCCGCGCGCCCAGCCAGCCGCCGAACGCCGCCGCCAGCGACGCCAGCATCAACCCGGCCTCGGCGGGCGTGCTCGTCGACGGTTTCGGCAGCCACGCTTGCGTCAGCTGGGTCACCGGCATGAGCCACTCGGCCAGCCACGGCTCGTGATGCGTTAGCAGCAGCGGCAGCGCCAGCGCCGGCCCGACGATGAACGTGAGCGCGCCCAAGATCGCCAGCGGCACCGTCATCGAGCGCGGCGACTCCACGATGTGCGCCCGCTGCTCGTCGGTCGGCGCGTGGGCGGCGAACGCCAAATAGTAGGCGCGGAAGCTGTAAAACGCGGTGCAGAGCGCGGTCGCGAGGCCGAACGCCCACAAGACGCCGCTGCGGCCGAATTCGGAGGTCAGGATCTCGTCCTTCGAGTAAAAGCCGGCCCCGAGCGGCAAGCCGGCGATGGCCCAGCACGCCGCGAAGTAGGTCCAGCGCGTCGTCGGCATGAGCGCGCCCAACCCGCCCATGTTGCGCAGATCTTGCGGGTCGGTGGCGTCGGCCGCCAGCCGCGGGTCGAGCGGCTTGGGCGCGTGGTCGTCGTCGCCGTGCGCCTGGTCGTGCAGCTCGCGCTCGGAGTCGTGGGCGTGGCTGCGCGCGTGCGTCAGGCGGTGCATGCCGTGGATGACGCTGCCGGCGCCGAGAAACAGGCAGGCCTTGAAGACGGCGTGGGTGACGAGGTGGAAGATGGCGGTCCAAAAGGCGCCCACACCGACGGCCACGAACATGAAGCCGAGCTGCGAAATCGTCGAGTAGGCGAGGACTTTTTTGATGTCGTATTGGAACAGCGCGATGACGGCGGCGAAGAGCGCAGTGGCGGCGCCGACGATCGCGATCGTCGTCATGACTGCCGGCGCCAGCACGATGAGGAAGCCGAGGCGCGACATGAGGTAGACACCGGCCGTCACCATCGTCGCCGCGTGAATGAGCGCCGACACCGGCGTCGGGCCCGCCATCGCGTCGGGCAGCCAGACGTAAAGCGGCAGCTGCGCCGACTTTCCGGTCGCCGCCAGCAAGAGGAAGAGCGCGATGAGCGTCACCACCGGGATCGACCACAGCGTCTTTTGCTGCAGCGCCAGCGCCAGCGGCCGCGCGCCGCTTTCATCGGTCACCGCCAGCTGCGCCTGCAGCTCGCGGAATACGACCGTGGGCGCGACGGTGACGAGCGCGTGCGACGTGGCGCTGGCGGCGGCGGCGTCCGGCTCCGCGGTGACGGCGACGGCCAGCTGCGCCGTGCGACCGGCCGGATCTTCCGGATAATAACGGTGATCGATGGCCGACCAGCTGCCGCCGAGGCTCCAGAACAAGAGCAGCAACGCGGCGATGAAGCCCCAGTCGCCGACGCGGTTGACGACGAAGGCTTTGAGGCCGGCGCTGGCGTTCTTGCGCTCGCGATACCAGAAGCCGATGAGCAAGTAGCTGCACAGGCCGACGCCTTCCCAGCCGAAGAACAGCGTCACGAAGCTGTCGCCGAGAACGAGCAGCAGCATGGCGAATATAAACAAGTTGAGATAGGCGAAGAAGCGCCACTGCGCCGGATCGTCGTGCATGTAGCCGGCCGAGTAGACGTGGATGAGCGTGCCGACGAGCGTGATGACGAGCAGCAGAGTCGCGCTCAGCGGATCGAGGGCGAGCGCGAAGTCGACGCGCAGGTTGCCGACGGCGAGCATCGGGAAGACGCGATCGTGCAGGTAGCGCGCGGCGGCCGGCAGCGCGGCCAGCTGTCCGACGGCGACCAGCGCGAGCGCGGCGGCGGCGAGCATGACGCCGATGGCGATGGCGTGAACGACGCGCGCGCCGAAGCGCCGCTGCAACGTCGCGCCGCACAGGCCGTTGATCGCCGCGCCGACGAGCGGCAAGAGCGGGATCAGGAACAGCCAGCCGACTGTCGTGAGGCGCGGAATGGCGGCGGTGACGGGCGGCATCAGTCTTTGAGCGTCGACACGTCGTTGGCGTCGATGGAGTGAAAGTGGCGGAAGATCGCGAGCACGATGGCGAGCGCGATGGCGGCTTCGGCGGCGGCGAGCACGATGATGAAGAGCGCGAACACCAGGCCGCCGACGTTGCCTTCGACGAAGTGCGCGAAGGCGACGAAGTTGAGCGCGGCGGCGTTCAAGATGAGCTCGACGCCCATGAGAATGGCGACGGCGTTGCGGCGCGAGGCGACCGTGACGAGCCCGAGGCCGAACAAGATCGCCGACACGACGAGGAAGTGCGGCAGGCCGACGGCGCCGACGGTGGTCGCGGCGTTCACGAGCGCTTCTCCTTCGCGGCGCGGCGCGCGATGACCATGGCGCCGACGAGCGCCATCAGCAGCACCAGCGACACGACCTCGAACGGCATGAGCAGCTCGCGCAGAAAGGCGTCGCCGAGGCGCGCGGTCATGGGCGCGGGCACGGCCTCGGTGGTCGGCCACGGCGTCGACAGGCCGATGCGCACGAGCAGCACGACGAGCCCGGCGATCGTCGGCAGCGCAAACGCGAGACCGGTCGAGCGATTGGAGATCTTGATGTCGCCGATGCGATTGGTGAGCAGCACCGCGAACAGGATGAGGACGAGGATGCCGCCGACGTAAATGAGCAGCTGCGCGACGCCCAAGAAGTCGGCCGCCAAGTAGAGGTAGAGCCCGGCGATGCCGACGAGCGTGCCGAGCAGCGCGAAGCCGGAGTAGAGGATGTTGCGCGAAAAGGCCACGCCCGCCGCCGAGCCGAGCGTCAGCGCGGCGAGCAGGTAAAAGAAGAACGCGCCCGGCACCCACGCGCTCATGGCCGCACCGAAAGCGGCACTGAGCTGCCCGCCGAGCCGCGGACGCTGCGGGTCATGTCGGCTCCTTTGTGGTCGCTGCTGCCGGCTTCGCGGCTTCGGCTTTGAGCGTGGCGGTCGACGCCTGCGCGGCGGCGTCGGCGGGCGTGGCGCCGCGACGGAGCTGCACGATCAAGTGCGCGTCGCGCGTGGCTTTGGCGCCGCCGGGCGCGCACTTGGCGAGCGCGCGATCTTTGCCGGCGGCGATGGCGTCGGCGTACGCGCGGCAGCTCGCCCAGCCGCACTGCTCGCAGTCGGTCTTGGCCAGCGCCTCTTTGACGAGCAGCTGCGCGATGGCCGCGTCGTCGTCGCGCGCCGCCGCCACCAGCGGCTGCAGCGCCTCCGCGCGCGCCAACGCCACATCGGCGCGCGTCAGCTCGGCGACGCTGCCGCCCGCGCGCTGCGCCAGCGACCAGCGGAACGCCACCGGATTCGCCGACTGCGCCGTGCGCCGCACTTGCCGCGCGATGAGCCCGCGCTTGGGCGTCGGCGGAACTTGCCCTTTGTGCGGCTTGTAGGGCACGACCGGATCGCCGCGCGCACGAAGCGGAAGGTCAGCGACGGAAAATCGCTGGTCGCGCCTTCGAACTCGCGCGTCATGCGGATGGCTTTGGTGACCTCGTCGATCGCCGGGCGCCGTCGCTTCGATGGGGCAGCTCTCGACGCAAATGCCGCAGTACATGCACTTGCCCATGTCGATGTCGAAGCGGGTCATGGCGCGCTGATCGCCGACCTTCTCGATGTCGATGGCGATGACGTTGATGGGGCAGTCGCGCTCGCACGCTTTGCAGGCGGTGCAGATGTCCATGTCGACTTCGAGGAAGCCGCGATAGCGCTCGGGCAAGCTGTCGACGACGGGCACGTCGGTGCGATCGGGATATTGCACGGTCGTCGGGCGGCGGAAATATTGCGCCATCGTGATGGCGAGCCCCTCGGCGGTCGTGCGCGCGGCGGCGACGACGTTGCCGAAGTAGCCGCGCTTGAGCGCCTTGCCCGACTCGCTCCATTGGTTGCCTTTACCGAGCGCGTCGTTGAGCACGAGGTCCGAGTAGCGACGCGCGTTCGAACGGACGCGCCCGATGAACCAGCCGCCGAAGCCGAGGCCGAAGAGCGCGAACATCAAGAGCGACAGCAGCTGCTGCAACAACGGCGACGCCAGCCAAATCCACACCAGCTCGCCCAAAAAGCAGACGAACGAGAAGGGAATGAAGTATTTCCAGCACAAATTCATCATCTGATCGACGCGGAAGCGCGGCAGCGTCCAGCGAATCCAGATGATGACGAAGACGATGGCCACGTCTTTGCCGAGGAACGTCAGGAAGCCGACGAGATCGAGCGCGCGATGGTGCTCGATGAACGCGGTCGTCAGAAACGGCACGCGCCAGCCGCCCAAAAAGAGGAGCGTGCCGACCGCGCCGATGACGGCGAGGTTGACCCATTCGACGAGCGGAAACAGCGAGAAGCGAAAGCCGGAATATTCGGTGTTGTAGCCGCTGACGAGCTCCGACTCGGCTTCGGGCAGGTCGAACGGCGTGCGATTGCCCTCCGCCAGCGCCGAGATGAACCAAATGAAGAAGGCGACGAAGGTGAACGGGTCGCGAAAGAGGTACCATTGCCAGGGCCAGCCGCCCTGTTGCTCGATGATCTTCTGCGTCGACAAGGAGCCGGTCAGCGCGGCGATGGTCAAGAGCGCCACCGACGCCGGCAGCTCGTAGCTGATGATCTGCGCGGCCGAGCGCATGCCGCCGAGCAGCGACCACTTCGAGTTCGACGACCAGCCGCCCATGATGATCGACACGACCACGAGCGGCGTCACCGCGAGCAAGAACAAGAGGCCGATGTCGAGATCGGACACGACCAGAAAGCGAGAGAACGGCAGCACGATGAACGTCAAGAACATGCCGATGAACGCGAGATAGGGCGCGGCGCGAAACAGCCGCGGATCGGCCTCGCGCGGGACGATGTCCTCTTTCATCAGCAGCTTGAGGCCGTCGGCGAGCCACTGCAGCCAGCCGCCCGGGCCGACGCGATTGGGGCCGAGGCGCGAGCCCATGTAGCCGGAGATCTTGCGCTCCCACACGACGACGAGGCCGGCGATGACCGGCAGCGGGCCGGCGACGATGGCGGCGGCGGCGGCGAGCGCGACGAGCCACCACAGCCACGCCGGTCCCGGCAGCCGCGCCGACCAGCCGTTGGCGAGGTGCTGCAGGCTCGGCGGAAACAGATCGACGTCGAAGGGCGTGCGCGCGTCGGACGTCCAGCGCTGCGGCGCGCCGCCGAACGACTGCTGCACGGTGACCGTCGTCGGGCCGCGCGTGTGTTGGCGGGCGACGGCCGATTCGACGCTGTCGTCGGCGTCGGCGACGACGCGATCGGGCGCGACGGCGCGCGCCGGCAGCTCGAGCGGGCGGCCGATGGCGTCGCGCAGGTCATCGAGCACGACGCGCGTCGCGGCGCCGACGACGAAGACGGGCGCGTCGGCTTCGACGAGCATGCGTTCGCCGCGCTGCAGCTTGGTCGGGCGCGCGTCGCGGATGGCGCCTTCGCGCGCGACGGCGGCCGCGGTCGCGGCTGGCGACCGATCGTTCGCGCAACCGGCCGCGACGACGACGAGCGCGACTGCCGCGAGCCGCGTCATCAACGATCGATCTCCGGCGCCACGACATCGAGCGACGCGATCAGCGCCACCAAATCCGCGACCATGAGGCCACGCGATTTGTCGCGAATGATGCCCATGGCGTTGAACGAGCCGGTGCGAAAGCGCGCCCGATAGGCGTGCGCGCCGCCGTCGCCGACCACGTAGCAGCTCATGTCGCCGCGCGCCGCTTCCACGCGCGCCATGGCGTCGCCTTTGGGCTTGAGCTTCTTCGGCTGCTTCCAGAAGTCGGGCGGCGTCGCGTCGATGAGGTCGAGGCACTGGCGGATCATCGACACCGACTGGCGCCACTCTTGACCGCGCACCCAATAGCGATCCCAGCAGTCGCCGACGACGCCCATGAGGCCGCGTCCGATGGGGACCTCGAACTTGAGCTTGCCGTAGATGGAGTAGGGCAGGTCGCGGCGCACGTCGAAGTCGACGCCCGAGGCGCGCAAGTTCGGTCCGACGAGCCCGAACGACTTGGCCTCGTCGGCGGTGATGACGGCGAGGTTGGCGAGCCGGCGCACGAACAGCTCGTTGTGCGTGATGAGCCGATCGAACTCGTCGGCGACGTACTCGAAGTGGTCGCACCAGGCGAGCACTTTGTCGCGCCAGCCGGCGGGCATGTCCCAGCCGACGCCGCCGATGCGATGGTAGTTGTAGGTCAAGCGCGCGCCGCAGAGCATCTCGAGCAGCTCGTTGACGTACTCGCGCTCGCGCAAGATGTACGTGAACGGCGTGATGGCGCCGATGTCCATCGCCGTGGCGCCGAGCGCGATGCAGTGCGAGCTGATGCGGTTGAGCTCGTCGGAGATGACGCGCAAATACTCCGCGCGCTCCGGCACCGGCAAGTCGGCCAATTTCTCGACGGCGAGCGCCCACACGTGATTGGCCGGCATCGCGCACACGTAGTCGACGCGATCGGTGTAGGGCATGAAGCCCTCGTACGTGCACTTCTCGGCGATGTGCTCGATGGCGCGATGCAAGTAGCCGACGTCGGGGATCGCCTCGTGCATGATCTCGCCGTCGGTCCTGATGATGAAGCGGATGACGCCGTGGGTGCTCGGATGCTGCGGCCCCATGTTGAGCGTCATCTCTTCGCCCGACGCCTCGTAGGCCAAGATGAGCTCGCTCATGTCGGCTCCTTCGTGGCCTTGTCCCAGATGGGCAAGAGGTCGAGCGTGTTCGGCCGCGTCGTCGGCATGCCGCGATATTGCGTCGCCTCTTGGTAATCCTTGCGCATCGGATGCCCCGGCCAATCGTCGGGCAGCATGATGCGCCGCAAGTCGGGATGGCCGACGAAGACGACGCCCAAGAGGTCGAACTGCTCGCGCTCGGACCAATCGGCGGCCCGCCAAATGTGCGCCACCGACGGCACTTCCGGCTTGGCCCGCGGCAGCGCGATCTTGACGACGCAGCCGTGTCGTTGCGCGTACGACCACAAGTGATAGACGATCTCGAGCTGCTCCTGCTTGATCCAATCGACCGCCGTCAGGTTCTGCAGGAACTCGAAGGCGAAGTCGCGATCGTCGCGCAGCGCCGTGGCGACCTCGAGCCAGCGCTCGGCGCGGACGCGGAAGTACGGATCTTTGGTGCCGTCGGTCGTGAAGTCGTGGACGGCGTCGCCGAAGCGGCGCTCGAGCGCGTCGAAGAGGCTGCGGGCGTCCATCAGCCGGCCGTCACGTCTCGGTATTTTCGAGCGTGTCTTGTCGCGACGCCTTGATCCACTCGAGATCCCCGTGCCGCCAGACATAAGCGAGCCCGAGCGCCAGAATCGCGATGAAGACGAAGAGCTCGACGAACGCCACGCCGCCGAGGCCGCGCGCCACCCAGCGACGGAAGACGACCGCGACCGGATAGGTGAAGGCGACCTCGACGTCGAAGATGAGGAAGACCAGCGCCACGATGTAAAAGCGCGGATTGAAGTTGAACCAGGCCGATTCGACGGGCACTTCGCCGCATTCGTAGACGGTCAGCTTGTCGAACTCGGGCACTCTCGGTCGGACCAGCCAACCAAGCGTCAGCATCAGCAGCGGAACCGACAGTCCCACCGCGACGAAGAAGAAGATGCTGGCGAGCTCGAAATGCACGTTGTGCTCCGAAATAGCCGTTCGTCGGCGCAGGGTCAAGCGCCGGCAAGGCTCGCATTTGCGCGCGCCCGACCGACGGAATGACTAGAACATGTTCTAGCCTAAATGTAACGTGTTCTAGTTACAGCTTGCGCAGATCGAAGCGGCCGTTGACCAGCTCCTCGCGTCCCCACGGGAAGGCCACTTTGTCGACGGCCGAAGCGGTCGTCGCGGCCAAATCGGGGCGAAAGCCGGGCTCGCGGCGCACCAAAGCGACCGTGAAGGCGTCCTTGATGCCGACGCGCTTGAGCTCGTGCAGCGCGATGCGGAAGGTATCGCCGGTGCGCGACAGGTCGTCGACGAGACAGACGCTGCGGTCGGCCAGGTCGCGCGTGGGCGGCACGATGACGCGCGTGACGCCGCCGCGTTTGGCCAGGCGAATGGGGAAATATTCTTTGTTGAGCATGAAGCTCAGCGTGGTGCCGACGATCGATCCGCCGCGAGCGATGCCCACGACGGCGTCGACCGGTCCGCGGTTGTACACCGCCACCGCCAGCTGCTTACACAGCTCGCCGAACTCTTGCCAACTGATGTCACGACGCGGTCCGTCGCCGGGAATGGCACACCTCCGGCCGATATCGTACCGCGAACGGGCGGGTCTGCCTACTTCTTGGACTTCTTCTTGGCGCCGGGCGTTTCGGAGTCACCGAGCAGATCGTCCATGGCGCTACCCGACGACGACGATTTGGCCGCCGGAGCCGCGGCCGGCGTCGACGAGGCCGGCGTTGCGGCGGTGGGCGGCGTCGCACCGCCGGCGGCGGCCTGCTGATCGCTGCCCGGCGCGCCCGGCGCCAGCTCGGCCAGCTGCACGGCGTATTCGGCGGGGATCGACTTGTCGAGCAGCTCGGCGCGGCCCAGCTTGGGATAGCGCGCGAGCATGCGGCGCTTGACGTCGGCCGCGGCGCCGCCGGCGATACGCGCGGGCGCGCCCTGCTTGACGTGCTCGGCGACGGCGTCGTGGAAGAACTTCAAGTACGCCAGCGTGTCGTCGAGCAGCTCGGGGCCGCCGGACGTGCCGTGCGACGGGTAGATCAGCTTGGGCTCGAGCGCCTTCAGCTCGGCGATGCGGTCTTGCCACACTTTGCTGCGGCCCCAGGTGAGGTCGAGGTGCTGCTTGCCGGCGACGACATCACCGGCGATGAGCTCGCCCGTCTTCGGCAGGTAGACCGCGAGCGACGCCTCGGCGGCGGCGGGGCCGAGCGGGATGATCTCGACTTCCACTTCGCCGACGATGTCGTGCATGCGCTCTTCGACGGCGGGCGTCGGCGCGTCGACGTGGCGCGGCACGTCGTCGCCGACGCGGCGGCGCAGGATCGAGAGGCGCTGGTCGCCGTGGTTCTGAATCTCGGTCGCGATCGCCGGCGTCGTCCACGCCGGCACGTCCGGCTTGCGCATCTCGGCGAGGCCACCGAAGTGCGTCGGCGACGCCTCGGTGATGTAGATGCGATAGGGGCGGATCATCTTGCCGCGCATGCTCTTGGCGTCCGACGTCGTGGCCGGCACGTCGACGACGATCGGCCCCGTCTGCGTGTCGAACCAGTAGACGTTGACGTGGTCGCCGTCGCTGCCTTGGCTGAACGTGTGCACGATTCCGCCGGACGACTTCGGGTGAACGATGCCGAGCTCGGCCATCGGGCCGCAGCCCGCGACGAGCACGACCACTGCGACCATCATTTTCGTGCGCATGGCGGGCACAATAGCGCTGCGTTTTCACCGACGTCAATAAGCCCGCGCGACGCGCACCCATACGCACGCAGCGGCTGCGCGGCGCGACCGCCGTGCCGGACGCGCAAGTGTGTGCCGAGCGCGTGACTTTGCAGCTGGGGGCGAACCGCGGCGCTCCGAGACGCCGATGGCGATAAACCAAGCACCGCGGCGCCCCGATCCGCCGCTGGCCGGCACGACGGAGCTTCGGCGCGCGTGCCCACCGGGCACCTGCCGCGCCGAAGCCGCAGGACGACCGCTCAGCCGATGCTGCTCGTGGCGAAGGTCGCGTCCGCACGAAGACGCTCGCCGAACGCTCGCCCGAGTGTGTGTGAACGCCGACAGGAGCAACTTTTGGCCGGCGAACGCGATAATGGGTGGGCGGATGGGGGAAATCCGTCGAGCCCACCATCCTCTGGAATCGGCCGATCTTCCGGAATCGATCGTCGCCGCTGCCCCGCCCGCCCGCCCGCTCGCCGTCCGTCACTTCCGCGGCGGCCGCCACCGATCATCCGCCGCCGCTTGATCCCGCCGTTCCCGCCGCCGCATCCCCGCCTTATCTTCCGCCTCCCGCTGCAACCCCGCCGCCTCGCGCGCCCGCAGCGCCTGCTCCAGCCGCTCCTGCGCCAGCGTAACCCCTCGCAACGCCAGCGTAACCTCCCGTTCCGCAGACTCCAAGCTCACCTCCGCCGCCGCCAACCGCGCGCGCACCTCGCCCGCGAACGCCTCCCGCGCCGCGAGGTCGCCCACCCGTCGCCGCCCACCGCTCACGCCTGCCGCCGATTCCCGCAGGCGCGCCTTCAGCGCATCCGCCGCCGCCTTGGCCGCCGCGCGCGCCGACTCCGCCCGGTCCACCGCCGCGCGTGCGTCCGCCAGCCCGCGCATCGCCTCCAGCTCCTCCGCGCGCCTCAGTCGCAACAATGTTTCAGTCGTGGCACGCGGCGGCACAACCCATTGTAACCCGCCCGTGCGTGCTATGCTGACTGCGCCGTGGACCGCGCCGTCCTCGAAACATCCAGCGATCGCTACGTGATCGTGGAGTACCTGGCCGAAGGCGGCATGGGCGCGATTTATCTCGGCAAAAAGCTGGGCGTCGGCGGCTTCGAGAAAGAGGTCGTCCTCAAACAGCTGCTGCCCGAGTTCACGCGCGAGCCCAAATTCATCGACCTCTTTTTGCGCGAGGCGCGGCTGTCGGCGTCGCTCGAGCACGCCAACATCGTCCACACGATCGACCTCGTGAACGCCGGCGACGACTACTTCATGGTCATGGAGTACGTCAAAGGTGCTGATTTACGTACGCTTTTGAAGCGCGTGCGGCGTCGTCATCAGCGCTTCGTGCCGCAGGCGGGCATCTTCATCGGCCACGAGATCCTGGAGGCGCTGGCTTACGCGCACGCCAAGGCCGCGAACGACGGCCGTCCGCTCAACCTCATTCATCGCGACATCTCGCCGTCGAACATTCTCTTGTCGGGCGCGGGCGAGGTGAAGCTCACCGACTTCGGCATCGCCAAGGCCTCGACGCACCGCTCGGTCTTCTACAAGGTCAAAGGCAAAGTCGGCTACATGTCACCCGAGCAGGCGCGCGGCGAGCCCGTCGATGCGCGCGCCGATCTGTTCTCGCTCGGCGTCGTGTTGTACGAAGTTCTCGTCGGTGAGCGGCTGTTCGTCGGCGATCTGATGTCGTCGGCGTCGCAGATCTACGCGCAGCCGATCAAAGCGCCGTCACACAAGCGCCCCGAAATTCCCGCCGACCTCGACGCCGTCATCTTGAAGGCGCTGTCGCTCGATCCCGCCGGTCGTTATCAGAGCGCCGAGGAGTTCCAGGAAGCGCTGTCGCGCGTCGCCACGCGTCATCGGCTGCTCATCGGCGCGCAGGAAATGGCCGGCCACTTGAAGGTCATCGCCGGCGAAGATCCGGGCGGTTGGCTGCGGCTGGAGTCGTTCGGTCACGAGCGCGAGCCGACGCAAACGCATGGCACCGCCGTGTTGACGACGAGCGCCGAAGACGGCGATCACTCGGTGCCGCTCAAAGTGCCGTTCGATCTCTCGGATGCGCACGAAGACGACGATGATGACGACAGCGAAGTCGCGCTCGTGCGCGGGCGCAATCGTCCGCCCAGCTTGCCGACGGGCGCGCTGACGTCGGTCATCGCCGTGCGCGGCGGCGCCGAGAGCGAGATGTTGACGCGCGTGCGCGGCGACGAGCCGCCGCTTTCGCCGCTGCAGCCGCGCCGCTCGGAGCCGATCGCGGCCGGGAAGTCGTCGGGCAGCTTGCGGCGGGTGCCGACGCAGCCGACGAACGCCTTCGATCACGACGAGGGTTCGCGCTCGGAGACCCTCATTCGCGACGGCAGCTCGGCGCGACCGGCGACGGGCGACGCGACGATCGTGCACCCGCAGTCGAGCCAGCCGCGCGACTCGGCGCCGCGGCGAGATCCGTCGTTGCCGGCGCGCGACTCGGCGCCGCGGAGAGATCCGTCGTTGCCGGCGCGCGACTCGGCGCCGCGGAGAGATCCGTCGTTGCCGGCGCGGGATTCGGCGCCGCGGCGAGATCCGTCGCTGCCGGTCCGCGATCAGCGCGACTCGGCGCCCCGCGATTCGTCGCGCGATCCGCAGCGCGACTCGGCGCCGCGCCGCGAGCTGTCGTTCCGCGAGCCCAAGCGCGATCCGCGCGGCGAGCCGGCCTTCCGTTCCGATCCGCCGGCGCGCGACAACGGCAAGTCGCCGCCGCGCGATCCCTCGCCGCGTTCGGGAACGCCCGTGCGCGACTCGCCGCGTCCGGGCGCCGCGCCGCGTGCGAGCGCGCGTGACGCCTCGCCGCGCTCGGGAACGCCGCTGCGCGACCCGCCGCGCGAGCAGCCGTCGTTCCGTACGCCGAAGCTGGGCGACCCGGCCAACTCGCCGCAGACGGGCTCGGGCAGCCGTCGCCTGCCGAAATCGGGCATCCGCGATCGTCCGCGCGGCGGCCCGTTCGGCGACGTGACGCCCGCGGTCCGTGCGCGCCCACGCCGACTCATCGGCATCATGATCGTGCTGCTCTTGATCGGCATCGGCGTGGCGCTCGGCGTCGCATTTTCCGGTCCCGAGCTCGAAGTGACCGATCCGACCGTCACGTCGCCGCCGCCCGCGGCCGGAACGGCGCCGGGAGCGACTGGAACCGCGGCCCCGGCGACGGCCAAACCGCCCGCGCCATCCGAGCTTCCCGGACCTCCGCCGGCAACTTCGGGGGCGCCCTAAGAAATAAGGGACAAATAAGGGGTTTGACGGTGCGGACCCCTCACGATAGAATCAACCGTCCCGATAGATGGCTCCCCCGCGCGACACCAACGTCACTAGCGTACTCGACGAAGCGCCTGCCTTTACACGGCAGCGCCCAGGCGGAACCTTCCTTGTCATCAAGGGTCCCGACCGTGGCGAACAGGTGCAGCTGTCGAATAAACCTGTCACCTTCGGGTCGGCGCCAGCATGCGATCTCGTGCTGTCCGACAAGACGGTGTCGCGGCGACATGCGACGGCGCTGCTCGAGAACAACGAGGTCCTGGTTCGGGATCTCGGCTCGACGAACGGCAGCTTCATCCAAGGGTCGCGCTTCAAGGAGATCACCGTCGGCTTCGGAGCTGAAATCAAGCTCGGCCGCACGGTCATCAAGTTCCTGCCTGAAGAAGAGGCGGTCGAGCCGACCGAGGCCGAGAGCGACAACTTCGGCCAATTGGTCGGGCGCGACGTCAAAATGCGCCGTCTGTTCGCGCTATTGGCTGACATTTCGCCGAACGACGCGACCGTCCTCATCGAGGGCGAGACCGGCACCGGCAAAGAGCTGATCGCCGAAGAGATCCACAATCACTCGAAGCGCGACAAAGGGCCGATCGTCGTCTTCGATTGCGGCGCCGTGCCGCGCGAGCTCATCGAGTCGGCGCTGTTCGGGCACGTCAAAGGCTCGTTCACGGGCGCCGTCCAAGATCGCAAGGGCGCGTTCGCCGAAGCCAACGGCGGCACCATCTTCCTCGACGAGATCGGCGAGTTGCCGATCGACATGCAGCCGGCGCTGCTGCGCGCGCTCGACAAGCGGGCCGTGCGCAAGGTCGGCGCCAATCAATACGAGAAGGTCGACGTCCGCGTCGTCGCGGCGACCAACCGCGATCTGCGTGAGGAAGTCGCGAAGAAGACGTTCCGCGAGGATTTGTACTATCGCCTCGCCGTCATTCGCGTGCATTTGCCGCCGCTGCGCGAGCGCGGGTACGACATCCAGATCCTCGTCGAGCATTTCATCAAGACGTTCGGCGGGGCGCGCGGATTGCGGATCACGCCCGAGGACATGCAGCGGCTCAAGGCGTATGCGTGGCCGGGCAACGTTCGCGAGCTGCGCAACGTCATCGAGCGCGCGTGCGTGTTGTCGAAGGGCGACACGTTGAATTTGGACGACGTGCTCGGCGGTGAAGGCGCGACGCAGCCGGCGCTGGGGATCCGCACGGATCTGCCGTTCAAAGAGGCGAAAGGGCAGCTCGTCGAGCTGTTCGAGCGCGAGTACATCGTCGATCTGATGAAGCGGCACAAGATGAACCTGTCGGCGGCGGCGCGCGAGGCGCAGATCGACCGCAAGCATCTGCGCGAGCTGATCCGCAAGTATGGGCTCGATCCGCGCGGCGATTTGACGCGCGACGAGGGGTAGCAGGCGGCAGGCCGCAGGTCGGTCGGCCGCGCGACTCTGCGCGGTCGGTTCGTTCGCTTCCGAGTGTGACGGCTGTTGCGGCTTGGACGGGGGTCGGCGGTCGGTTCGTTGCCGGAGGGGTTGTCGACCGGCGCGGACGCAGCGGGCGCCCGGTGGGCGCGCTGCGGCCGAGCTCCGACGGGCCGGCCAGCGGTGGATCGCGCAACGGTGTGGTTGGTTTATAGAGGGCTTGGTCTCGAAGCGCCGACGTTCGCCCCCAAACGCGGAAGTAGAAACGAGCACAGCGTTGGCGCCGAATGACTGTCACGACGCGTGGTCGACCGCCACTTCTTGGCGGCACTGTCGTCGTCGCGCCTGTGGCCGGGGCTAGGCGATTTCGCGTTCGAGCTGCTGCAGGTACTGACGCAGGAATTCGCTGCGTTCGCGCGCCATGCGTAGCGCCGTCGCCGTGTGCATGCGATCGCCGACGAGCAGCAGCTTCTTGTAGAAGTGGTCGACCGCGAACTCCTTGTCGACGGGCGCGCGCTCGCGGCAGAACGGATCGTCGACGGCATAGAACGGCCGGCCCATGACGGCGGTCGTCGCGAAGCAGCGCGCGATGCCGATGGCGCCGATGGCGTCGAGCCGGTCGGCGTCCTGCAGCACGCGCGCCTCCAACGTCTCGGGCACGACGCCGCGCGAGAACGAGTGCACGCGAATGCAGTATTCGACGCGCGTCGCGAAGTGATCGTCGTAGCCGTATGCGCGCAACAGCGCCGCCGCTTCGTCCGCACACCGATCGCCGGACAGCGCCGAGTCGGGATGATCCTTCGGCAGATTATGCAGCTCGTGCAGCAGCGCCGCCGTCTCGACGACGTCGACGTCAGCGCCTTCGGCGGCCGCGATCGTGCGCGCGTGCGACATGACGCGGCGAACGTGCAGCGCGTCGTGCGCCGGCTCGGCGTTGACCACGCGGCCGAGCGCATCGTCGCGCAGCCGCGCAAACCGTTGGCGATCGAGCGACACGCGCGTCAGACCGGGAGCGCGAGGCCTTCGCGGGCAGCGACGAGCTCGACCGCGCGGCCGCCGCGTTCGTCGAGCAGCCGCCGCGTGCGCTCGGCCAGCGAGTCGACGATGTCGTCGGAATAATCCTGATCGTAATGAAACATCACGAGCTTGCCAACGCCGGCTTCGACCGCTGCCTGCGCCGCGTCCGCGATCGACGAAAAGCCGCGCGCCAAACGCAACGCGCGATCTTCGGGCGAATACGTGCAGTCGTGAATGAGCACATCGGCGCCGGCGTAGAGCGCGCGCACTTCGGCGGTCGCACCGCCCGGCGGATAACCGGCGTCGCTGGCATAGACGAGCGAACGACCGTCCTCTTCGAAGCGATAGGCCAGCGCCTGCGTCGCGCCGTGCGGATTGAGCCGCGCCAACACGCGCACGCCATGACAGTCGAAGCTCGGATCCTTCGCCATGCCATCGACGGGCCGCAATTCGATCGCCGCGCCCAAGTTGCGCATCGTGTGCAGCGGCGAAAAATGCGGGTTCATCTGACCTTCGAGAATGCCCTCGAGCATCGACGACGAACGCCCCGGGCCATGCACGACCAGCTTGTTCCCGGCGACGAACACCGGCGCGAAAAAGGGGAAGCCTTGGATGTGATCCCAATGCGCATGCGACAAGAAGATCTGCGCCGCGCCCGCGCCCTTGCCGAACGGACCGGCCATCAGCTTGCGGCCGAACGGAATCGCGCCCGTTCCCATGTCGAGCACGAACAGGTCGCCGCCCGCCGTTCGCAGCTCGACGCACGACGTGTTCCCGCCGTAGCGGTTCATTTCCGGGACCGGGCGCAGGCACGGAGCCGCGCACGCCCCAGAAAGTTACCTCCATCCCGTCACCTTGCCGCGGCCGGTCGACTTGCCGATCTGCAGCTCCATCCCTTCGGCGGCGGCGACGAGATCGAGATCGGGCGTCTCTTTGCGATGATGAGCCAACAGCGCGTCGATCTGATCGTCGGTGCGCTCGGGCGCGTGATGAAAGAGCACGACGCACTTGGCGCCCGCCGCGCGCGAGATCTCGATCGCATCCTCGGGACACGAGTGGCCCCAATGCGGCTTGGCGCGATATTCCTCGGGCGTGAACTGCGTGTCGTAGATGACGAGATCGGCGCCTTCGCACAGCCGCACGACGCCATCGCGCATCGCCTGCAGCTTGGCCGCGTCTTCGGCTTTGAGCGGCTCGCCCGGCTGCGGCGGCTGGCGAATGTATTCCTGCTCGATGAGGATGTCCTTGAACGGCGCCGTATCCGTCACGTAGGCCACCGACGCGCCGTCGCAGTCGAGCCGATAGGCCATCGCGATCCACGGATGGTTCAGCCGCGTGCACGACACCTTGACCGGCCCGATCTCGAACTTCGCGCCTTCGACGAGCTCACGAAAGGCGACATCCGCCTGCACGTTGTCGAACGGCACCGGAAAATAGGGCGAATCGGTCTGCGTCGCGAACACGGCGCGCAGATGGGTGTCGTCGCGCTGCCGGGCGTAGACGAAGAATTTGTTGCCGCGCTGATACATGGGCGCGAAGAACGGCAGCCCTTGAATGTGATCCCAGTGCGTGTGGCTGACGAGCAGGTGCGAGGTGCCGTCGCCCTCGCCGAAGCTCGACTGCATCATCTCTTTGCCGAGCTTGCGCAGGCCGGTGCCGGCGTCGATGATGATGTGCGGGCCGCCGTCGGTCTGCACCTCGACGCAGGAAGTGTTGCCGCCGTAACGGTTCGTCTCCGGTCCAGGCACCGGGTAGGAACCGCGCACCCCCCAAAAGCGCACCTTCACGGGTCGACGGTAACACGCACGGAATCAAAGATCCACGATGCCCCAGCGACGCGGCCGCGGCTGGAGCGGCGGGCACGGCGGCGAACGGCCGGCCAGACGTGCCGACGGAGCGCACGTCGTCTCGCCGGGACGAACGCCGACGGCGACGTTCGTCGGACCGAAACCGGTGCGCTTAGAATTGCTTCTTGGAATCGAGCAGCAACGTGACCGGGCCGTCGTTGACCAGCTCGACCTGCATCATCGCGCGGAAGCGCCCGGTCTCGACCGGCACGCCCGTCGCTCGCGCCGCCGCCACGACTTTATCGTAGAGCAGCTCCGCCGGCTGCGGTGGCATCGCCTTGATGAACGACGGTCGCCGTCCCTTGCGCGCATCACCGTACAGCGTGAACTGGCTCACCAGCAGCAAGGCGCCGCCGACGTCGACGACGGAGCGGTTCATGTTGCCTTCGTCGTCGCCGAAGATGCGCAAGCCGACGATCTTGTCGACGGTGTAGCGCACGTCCTCGTCGCCGTCGTCGTCGGCGGCAGCGACGAGCACCAGCAAGCCGGCCCCGATTTTCCCGATGAGCTCGTCGCCGACTCGGACCTCGGCGCGAAGGACACGCTGCACGACCGCTCGCACCGCGCTCTGATAGCACTCCGCTCCGATCTGCTCAACCGATCACACGGGCCCGTCGTCGCCGGGGGCGAAAGTGTCGATGATTTCGTACAAGATCCGGCGATTACGCCGCATCCGCCTGCCCGCGCTGGCTCTTTTGCGCCACAAAGTCGCGCTGATGTCGCGTTTTTCGTACGCTGAGATGGTGACCCATCAGGCAACCCGCGCCGTCGTTCACGCGACCAAACGTGGTCTTGCGCCGCCCAATACCCGCGTCTATAGTGCGCCCCCTGATGTGGCGAGCCGTACCACTCGTCGCTTTGCTGTTGATCGCCGGTTGCGGCCACAACATCGGCGACCCCTGCACCACCAACGTCGACTGCAACCCCCAGGGCGATCGCTTCTGCGATACCGCCTCGCTCAACGGCTACTGCACCCAAGAAAACTGCGACTACGACAGCTGCCCGGGCGACTCGGTCTGCGTCCGCTTCTTCACGCCGCTCGAGGACGAAGTCTGCGACCCGCGCGACGAGCCCGTTGGCCCGCTCTGTCCCATCGACGAGCGCTGCGTCTGCGACGACACCACGAACGGCAAGTGCACCACGCAAGCTACGCTGGAGACGCTGGTCGGCGACATGGAAGTACCCGTCCTGAGCGACGGTGGCGCCATCGAGGATGTCGGCGGCCACTGCGCGCCGACCGCCTCCGAGCATCGCTGGTGCATGAAGCGCTGCGCTCACAACGGCGACTGCCGCGAAGGCTATCAGTGCCGCGAAACCGGCACGTTCGGCGCCGAGGGCCTCGCGACCTTCGACATGGGCGACGTCACCTCCAAGTTCTGCGCGCCCACCGGCATCACCAACTGAAGCGTCCTCATGCGCGGTAGCTTCATTCGCCGCCGCCTCGTCTCCAGCTTCAGCGCCATCTTCGGCGTCTCGATTCTCGTATTCCTGCTCGTCCATCTCATTCCCGGCGATCCGATCGACAACTTGCTCGGCGAGCGCGCCGATCCGATCGACAAGATCGAGATGCGCCGCTGCATGGATCTCGATCAGCCGCTCATCATTCAGTTCGGCCGCTTCCTCAAGAACGTTGGCGACGGCACCCTCGGCCACACCTGTCCCGATCAGCGTCGCACCGTCTCGTCGCTCATCGCCGAGGCGCTGCCGTCGACCATCGCGCTGGCCACCGCGGCCATGGTCGTCGCGCTCATCCTGGCGCTGCCGCTCGGCATGGTCGCCGCGCTGCGACCACGCAGCGGCCTCGACGCGGCGGCCACCGCCATCTCGCTCGCCGGTATCTCCATGCCCGCGATGTGGCTCGGCCCACTCTTGCTCGCCATCTTCTATGTCGGCTTGCAATGGCTGCCGGGTCCCGCCGATCAGACCGGCTTGGCGACGCTGATCTTGCCCGCCATCATGCTCGGCACGCACCTCATGGCCATGCTGGCGCGCATGACTCGCTCGTCGCTGCTCGAGGTGCTCGGCGAAGATTACGTCCGCACGGCGCGCGCCAAAGGTCTGTCGTCGACCGCCGTCGTCCTCCGCCACGCGCTGCGCAACGCGCTCGTCCCCGTCATCACCGTCGCCGGCATACAGTTCGGCTCGCTGCTCGCCGGCGCCGTCGTCACCGAAAAAGTGTTCGCGCGACCCGGCATCGGCACGCTGCTCTTGGAGGCGATCTCGCAGCGCAACTATCGCGTCGTGCAAGGCTGCACGCTGGTCATCGCCGTCAGCTACGTGACGGTGAACCTGCTCGTCGATCTCGCGTATGGGCTGGCCGATCCGCGGATTCGCGTGCAATGAAGCGCCTCCTTTCACAGATGGGTATCGGCGCTTTCTTAGGAATGTTGCTACTCGCGCTGTTTTTCTTAGCGGCGCTCATCGGACCGTGGATCGCGCCCTATGATCCGGAAGCGCAGAACCTGGCGCACCTGCTCGAGCATGCGAGCCGCGCGCATTGGCTCGGCACCGACGAGAACGGCTGCGACGTCCTGTCGCAGCTGCTCTTCGGCGCGCGCCTCGCCGCCGGCATTTCGCTGGCCATCGTCGCGCTGTGCCTCGTCATCGGTATCGCGGTCGGCACGATCGCCGGCTATTTCGGCGGGCTCATCGACGAGACGATCATGCGCGTCGTCGATGTCCTGCTCGCTTTCCCCGGCATCCTCCTCAACCTCGCCATCGTCGCCATTGTCCCTTCGGCGGGCGTCGGCGTGTTCATCTTCGCCATCACCATTAATGGTTGGGTCGGCTACGCCCGTGTCGCGCGCGGCCAAGTGCTGCAAGTCCGCGAACGCGAGTACGTGCAGGCCGCGCGCGCGATCGGCGCGTCGTCGTGGCGGATCATGCTGCGCCACGTGGTCCCCAATTCGTTGTCGCCCTTGATCGTGCAAGCGACGTTCGGCTTCGCGGGCGTGATCCTGGTCGAAGCGAGCCTGGCGTTTCTCGGGATCGGCCGGCTGCACACGTACAGCTGGGGCGCGCTGCTGTCGCAAGGCACGACGTATCTGTGGCGGACGCAGCACCTGGCGATGGCGCCGGGCATCGCGATCGCGCTCGTCGTCCTCGGCTGCAACTTGGTCGGCGACGGCCTTCGCGATCGCTTCGACCCGCGCCGCATCACCCGCTGATCGCCGCGCGCGCGGTTGGCGATGCCGCCGTCGCGCGTGGGCAGCAGGCGCTCGCTCGCTCGGCAAGCGGGCCCACTGGCCTGAAGCGTGCAGCCTCTCTGCTCAACGGGATCGATGCGAACGGTGCTCATACTGCCGCTGCTCGTGACCTTCGGATGCGCCCATCACCAAGCGGACCTGGCGCAACGTCCGAAGCATGCTGAGCCGGCGAGTGACTTCGGCCGCAGCGTGCGCCCGGCGACTCCGCCGAGCACGCCGTGGCGATCGCCCGAGCCCATCGCACCCTCGCCGATCCAATAGGAGGAGACGGAATGTCGAAACGTGTGTGGCTCGCAGGTGCATTGGGACTGTTGGTCGCCGGTTGCGCGACGTCCGAGGAGACGGCGCAGCGCGCGCAGATTCATGATCAGCGGGCCCGTCAAGCGGCGGCTTACGAAGACTACGATCGCGCGGCGCAAGAGAAGCATGAAGCGGATCGACTGCGCGCCAAAGCGGCCGAGGAGCGCAGCCAGGAGAATTATGGCGAGCCGGTGCCGCCGCCGCCGCCGGCCGTTCCGCCCGACTACATGCCGCCGCCGCCGCCCGCCGAGTAGACATTCGGGATCGGCAGATTTCCGATTCGCCCGCCGAGCGAGACGGTCTCGACCCATTGCATGATCGGCGGCGGCGATTGCGTGCGCCCGGCGAAGACGTCTTCGACCACGCGCTCGAAGTCTTCGACCATCTGCGCCACGAACACCGCGCCGGCTTCGGCCGTCGCGCGATGCGGCCGGCCCGTGTAACCCGGGAATGGCCGCAGCGAATTCCAGCCGACGCCCGCGGCCGCGAACGTCAGCTCGCGCGCCAGCCGATCGGCGCCCGCGGCGCTCGCGAGCTTCGCCGCCAACGCGAACTTCGCGTCCGGCCGAACGTCGGCACAAGGCGGCAGCGATCGATAATCGGGCGCGACCGAATCGGGCGCGTAATGCAGCGCCATCGAGGTCTCGAAGAAGCCGGCGTGAAAATCGAGCGCCAACGTCGCCATCATCTGTTCGCGCTCGTTCGCGTCTTCGATGTGCGCGAAGGCCGCCGCGTACTTCGCCGGGTCGACCGTCAACATCTCCTGCAGCACGATATTGAACGGCGCCACCGCGCGCACGCCCGCCTCCGTGAGCAGTTGCACGCCCGCTTCGATCGCCAGGTTGTGCAGCGGCGCGCCATGAAACGTCATGATCACGACTTTGCTGGCGCCGAGCTCGACCAGCGCCCGACAGGCCTCGAGCACGAGATTGCGCGCGACCAAATAAGGTGTGCGTCGCGTGCCCGGGCCGGGACACGGCTCGACGCCAACTTCGAGATCGGCGGCCATGAGCAGTGGCCAATCGTGACGCGCGCGTAGTCGATCGTGAAGCTCGCGCACGATGCCGAGGCTGACCAGCCGATCGTTGTGCAGCGACAAATGCGGCCCATGATATTCGACCGGATTGACCGTCAAGTAGACGGGCGCACCCGTACGAACCAACCGTTGGGCTTCCTGATGCGGCACATCGAGCAGCGAGATCATCGTGTCATCCTCGGGCTGGCTCATAGCGACACCGTGATGGGGTATTCGCCGGCGATCGTTCCCGGGCGCCAGCGCGAACGTGGAATGGCGATGCGACCGCGACGTGGAAGTTGGCAAACCGAGACGAAGTCGTGCGCCTCGTCGTCCGCGTAGACGTGAAAGCCGCTGCGAATGACGCGAGGATTCGGCCACGCGTCGCCGGCCTCGACGGCTTCGGTCGCGTCGAGCACCTCCTCGACCTTCAGCGCCAGCGGTCGCTGCCCGTCTTCGCGCGGGACCTGATACGCGTTGACCAAGAACGCCGAGCGCGCGACGCCGGCTTGCAAGGCGCGCCCAAGCAATCGCGACGCGACCTTCTCGGCGCCATACGCGAAGTTCCCGAGCACGACCAGCAGATCGCAGCGCAGCGCGACCGGCGATAGCTCGACGAACGCCATCAAGTCGGAACATATAATGAAGCGCGCCTCGATCAGATCTTCCTGCCAATCGAGCCGCACGCGATTGATGCGCTGATAGGGCGCGACGCCGATGCCGTCTTCCATCTCGAACGCTTGCGGGCTCACCTTCGCCTGCGGAACGTGCACGACACCGTGGCGCGTAAAGATGACGAGCGCGTTGTAGCGCAGCTCGGGATCGCGTCCCGGCAGATCTTCGTGCAGGTCGGGCGCTACGTTCAGCGTCGTCACGATGTTGATGTCACGCGCTTGCGCCAGCGCGACGAGTCGGGCGAACGCGCGCCCCGAGCCGCTCGCCGTCCACGCGACATACTCCGGCAAGAACGCGGTCTCGCCAGCGGCGACTTGCTCGAGCGAGGCCACCGCGCGATCCCACATCTCCTCTTCGCTGCCGAGCTGGAGCGCCAATAAGTGGAAGTCGGAGATCACGTGGCACCGCGTCGCCGATCCGGTAACCGGACGGCGCTCGAACGGTGCGTGCTGACGCCACCGTCGCGGTTTCGTTGTTCCTTCGGAAGACGTGCGGGAAACCGAGACGGCGCGTGAGGCATGTACGTCGCTGGATGATCTGGCGGCGGGGAAGGCGAGTCAAGCCTGGGCGCCGGAGTGGCTGGGCACGCCGGGCTCGGCGCTGACGCTCACCGAGGCAGCGAATGCAGCGCGCGGGCGCCGAACGGCCACAGCAGCACGAGGCCGAGCCCGAGCCACGACGATCGCGGCAGTACCGAGATGGCGAGGCGGCGACACGCCCTCGGCCGAGCCGCGCGATCGGCCATGCGGCCGATTCCGGCAGCGACGCGGGGCCGACGATCGAGCCGAGCCCGAAGCGCACGATATAAGTAATGCGCGCGCGCCCAGTCGAATGCGGCGGCGGCGATTTACTCGCAGGAATTCGCAGCTTTTGCGTCTGGCGCGACCACCTGGCAGAAGTGCCGAGAGTGCTTATCGAAGCCGTGAGGCGCGCGCGTACGCGGTCGGAAGCGGAATGAATGACCATTCAGTTTCGCCTTGACGCACGGCGTCGTTCTCGCCACTGTTGCGATCGAACGATCGGAGGCTGAATGGCCACTCGTCGACTGTACCTGCGTGATGGGCTCGTTCCGAGCTACGAAGACGTCCTGACGCCGGAGGTGCTCGCGGCGCTGGAAGCGATCGCCCACTTCAACGGCGAGCGTCAGCGCATCCTCGCCGAGCGCAGCGCGCGACGTGCCGCTCGCTTCCGCGAGCATCGCCGCATCGAGTTCCTCGACGCCCACGCGACCATCCCGCGCACGCAAATCACCGTCGCCGATGCGCGTGCGGGCAAGTTCGTCGGCTCGACGATTCCCGGCGATCTGCAGCGCCAGTGGATTCAGGGCACCGGCCCGGCGGCGCGACCGCGCGCCAGCGTCGAGCAGAGCCTGCGCAACGTGGCCTACGCGCTCTTGTCGGGCGCCGACGGCTGGATGTTCGACGGTGAGGACGCGCTCGGCCAAGTGTCGACGATGTCGCTCGACAATCAGCGATGTCTCAAGCTGGCGTTCGCGCGTTCGGCGACGTTTCTCGCCGTCGCCGAGCAGGTGGCTCACGAGATGAACGGCTGGGCCAAAGGCTTCCTCGGCCGCGCGACCATCGCCGATTGGAAGCAGCAGCTCGACTTCACGACGCGCATCTTCCGCGCCCGCGGCCTCCACCTCGACGACCGCCACATCCGCGACCGCGACGGCTCGGGCTTCTCGGCCTCGATCGTCGACGCCGCCATCTACGTCGTCAACAATCACGCGACGCTGCGCCAAGAAGGGCGCTCGCTGGTCCTCTATTTGCCGAAGATTCAGACGGCCGAAGAGGCGGCGCTGTGGAACGACATCCTCGGCGCGCTCGAAGGTCATGTCGGCCTGCCGACGGGCACGATCAAGACCTACGTCCTCGTCGAGCAGCTCGAGGCGTCGTATCAGCTCATGGAGATCCGCGCCGCGCTGGCGCCACGCTTCGTCGGCTTCAACACCGGCCGTTGGGACTACATCAACGCCGTGTCCGACGCGATGGCGTGGGATCCGGCGTTCGTCAATCCCAACATCGACGCCATCACGATGACGTATGGCTACATGCGGAACTACGAGGACCGCGTGCGCCGCGCGGTCAATACGCCCGACGCCAAAGGACAGTTCGCGCTCTGGCAAGGCGGCATGGAGCCCAACATCCCGGTCGGCAGCGAGAAGGGCGTCGCCGAGGCGATGAAGCGCGCCGTGGCCGGCGGCGAGCGCGAGCAAAAAGCCGGTGCGAGCGGCAAGTGGGTCGCGCACTGGAAGATGGTGCATATCGTGCGCCCCGTCTGGGAAAAAGCCGGCCAGGCGAACCAGCTGGGACGCGAGTTCCCGCCGTTGGAATACGCCAAAGCGGACGCCGAGGCATTGACGCTGCTCGAGCCCGCGCCGAGAACCGTGCGTGGTGCGCGTGATCTATTGAGCGTCGCCGTCCAGTACGGAAACGCGTTCGGGCGGGGATTCCAGGCGGCGGCGCTGAAGCCGGCCGACTTCTTCGGCAACGACGACGTGCTGTACCTGATGGAAGACATGGCGACGGGCGAAATTCGCCTCTCGATCCTGTGGGAGTGGCTACACAAGCGGGCGGCGTTCACGGAGGACGACGCGGCCGCCGGCGTCAAAGCGGGAGAGCCGCTGACGAAGGCGCTGTTCGAGCGGCTCCTGGCCGAGGAGTACGCCAAGCTGCTGAAGGCGTCGAATCGCGACGTGCACGACGAGTCCAAGACGACGACGCTGCCGATCGCGCGCGAGATCGCCGACCGCTACGTCACGAGCGCGCTCAAGTCGCCCTGGTACGTCGATCTCTTGAACCTGAACTTGAACAACGAGGAGCTCGCGCGCGCCCGCCAACGCATCGGCGAGTACCTCGCGCGGCTGGAACGCGACGGGACGCGCATCACCGACAACCCCGACTTCGTCGTCGGCTGAACGATAGAGACGTCCGACTAGGAACGCGCACCAAGGAGGCAGGTTCAATGGCCCGCATCGAAGACGACATCGCCGAGCTGCAGCGCTGGTTCGACAGCCCGCGGTTCAAGGGAATCAAACGCCTGCACAGCGCGCGCGAGGTAGCCGAGCAGCGCGGCAGCATCAAGATCGACTATCCCGTCGCGCGCCTGGCGGCCGAAGGTTTCTACGATCGCCTGCGCGAGCTCTTCTCGCAGCGCAAGAGCATCACGACGTTCGGCCCCTATTCGCCGGGGCAGGCGGTCGCGATGAAGCGCCAGGGCATCGAGGGCATCTACCTCGGCGGCTGGGCCACGAGCGCAAAGGGCTCGAAGCAGGAAGATCCGGGGCCGGATTTGGCGAGCTATCCGCTCGGCCAGGTTCCCGACGAGGCGGCGCCGATCGTGCGCGCGCTGTTGACGGCGGACAAGAACCAGTTCCACGCCCGGACGCGCATGAAGGAAAAAGAGCTCAAGAACACGCCCGAGATCGACTATCGGCCGTTCATCATCGCCGACGCCGACACCGGCCACGGCGGCGACGCGCACGTGCGTAACCTCGTGCGCCGCTTCGTCGAAGTGGGCGTGCCGGGCTATCACATCGAGGACCAGAAGCCGGGCGTCAAGAAGTGTGGTCATCAAGGCGGCAAGGTGCTCGTGTCGGAAGACGAGCAGATCAAGCGGCTCTCGGCGGCGCGCTTTCAGCTCGACATCATGGCCGTGCCGGGGCTCATCGTCGCGCGCACCGACGCCGAGGCGGCCACGCTGCTCGACGGTCGTGGCGACGAGCGCGATCAGCCGTTCATCCTCGGCGCCACCAACGTCGCGGTGCCGTCGTTCCGCGCGGCGTTCCTGGCGATCCTGCGGCAGTTCAACGCCGCCGGCGTCTCGGAGCTGAGCGGGTACCAAATCTACGCCATGTCGGAGGCGCAGTACGCGTACGCCGACGCCTGGCTCGAGCGCCACGAGCTCAAGGCAGGGATCGTCGAGGCGGCCGCGGCCTACAAAGCGGGCTCGGCCACCGTCGACGCCACGCTCGACAAGGTGTTCGACAAGTTCGTCGACATTTGGCAGGAAGAGGCGGGCATCAAGACCTACGCCGAGGCGGTCGGCGAAGTCATCGCCTTCCGCGCCAACGAGGGCGAGCACCTGCCGTTGACGCAAGCCGAGTGGTTGACGTGGGCCAACAAGGTCGGCTGGTACGACGCGCAGGCCAAGGCCAAGTCGCTGCACCTCGACGTGACCTGGGACTGTGAGCACGCCAAGACGCCCGACGGCTACTACCAGATTCGCGGCGGCGTGCACTACGCGATCGCCAAGTCGCTGGCGTGCGCACCGTACTCCGACCTCTTGTGGATGGAGACGAAGACCGCGGATCTGCACGAAGCGAAGGAGTTCGCCGACGCCATTCACGCCGTCTTCCCGGACAAGATGCTGGCCTACAACTTGTCGCCGTCGTTCAACTGGGACACCACCGGCATGAGCGACGAGGACATGCGCAAGTTCCCCGAGGAGCTGGCCAAGCTCGGCTACGTCTTCAACTTCATCACCTACGGCGGCCACCAAGTCGACGGCATCGCGTCGGAGGAGTTCGCGGCGTCGCTCAAGCAGGACGGCATGCTGGCGCTGGCCCGGCTGCAGCGCAAGCTGCGCCTCGTCGAGTCGCCCTATCGCACGCCGCAGACGCTCGTCGGCGGTCCGCGCGCCGACGCGGCCCTCATGTCGATCTCGGGCCGCACCTCGACGACGAAGGCGATGGGCAAAGGCTCGACGCAGTTCCAGCACCTCGTGCAGACCGAAGTTCCGCCGAAGGTCCTCGAAGATTGGCTGGAGCTGTGGCGCAAGCAGAACGACTATCCGTTCCAGCTCAAGGTGTCGCTCAAGCCGCACGCGCCGGGCTCGGATGTTCTCGAGCTCAGCATCCTGAGCCACAAGACCGTGCTCGGCGAAAAGGTGCTGAGCGTGGTCTTCACCAACGTTCAGGATCGTCGCGGTCGGCGCATTCTATCGGTGCGCGATCAGAACACCGATCCCGGACTGCGGCGTAAGCGCCTCATGACGCTGGCGCATCTGTTCCTCATCAATCGGTACAAAGTGGACTCGGTTCACTATCTGACGCCGAGCGAGGACAACGAGCGCCAGACCGAGAGCATGAAGCGGCAGGGCATCTTCTCGTCGGTGAATGCCGAGGTGGGCGAGATCATCGTCGCCGACGTCGACGCCGCGCAGATCAAGAAGCTCCTCACGGCCGATAAGGCCGAGCTCAAGCAGCTCATCTCGAAGGGCTGACCCTCCTTCCAAGCGGCGGCGCGACTGGCCTTGCCTCGGCATGCCATTGCGCCGCCGCTCTTATGTCTGCCGAAAATGAATGACGATCGGACGACCAACGCCGTCCGATTCTAGCCGACGCCGTTCGTGCTCGCGTAAGTGGCGACGGTTCGTACACCAGACAAGATCCGGTAGCCGGACAAGATCCGCATACCGGTTGCCACCTCGCGATCGAAGCCGCGCGATCGTGAAGCAAACGCGCGAGATCGTGGGCTCGCGAATTCGGCACGGCGCGTGCTTTGGCTCCGGCGCGTGCTGGCAAAAGTGCAATCCGCGGCCGTGCTCGGCGTCGAAGCGTACGGCGTCTGCGCCGAAGTCGACGTCGCCAACGGCCTGCCCGGCTTCAACTTGGTCGGGCTGGGCGCGGGCGCCGTCAAAGAGGGCAGCGTGCGCGTGCGTGCGGCGCTCGATCATTCGGGCTGGAAGCTGCCGCCGCGAAAAGTGACCGTGAATTTGGCGCCGGCCGACGTCCGCAAAGACGGCGCCGCTTTCGATCTGCCCATCGCCGTCGGCGTGCTGGCCGCGCAAGAGATCGTACCGCGCGGCGCGCTCGAAGGAATCCTCATGCTCGGCGAGCTGTCACTCGACGGCAGCCTGCGCCGCGTCGCCGGCGGCCTGCCGGTCGCGATGTTCGCGCGCGAGCTCGGCGCCAAAGCGGTCATCTTGCCGACGGCGTGCGCCGCCGAAGCCGCCGCCATTCGCGAAGTGCCGGTGCTGGCCGCATCGTCGCTGCCGGAGGTCGCGGCCTATCTGCGCGGCGAGCACGAGCTCTTGCGCGTCGAAGAGCTGCGCGTGCCCGACAAAGGCTACGACGACGTCGACCTCTCGGACGTGCGCGGTCAGGAATACGTCAAGCTGGCGCTGGAAGTCGCGGCCGCGGGCTCGCACAACCTCTTATTAATAGGTGCGCCCGGTTCGGGTAAGAGCATGTTGGCGCGGCGGCTGCCGACGATCTTGCCGCCGCTCGACGAAGACGAAGCGCTGCAGACCAGTCGCATCTACTCGGCGGCAGGCAAGCTCGAGGGCGCATCGCTGATTCGTCGCCGGCCGTTTCGTGCGCCGCATCAAGACGTGTCGATCGCAGGATTGATCGGCGGCGGAACGGGCGTGCCCAAGCCGGGCGAGATTAGCCTGGCGCACAACGGCGTGCTCTTTCTCGACGAGCTGCCGGAGATCAAGCGCGCGGCGCTGGAAGCGTTGCGGCAGCCACTCGAAGAGCGTCGCGTCACCATCGTGCGCGCGCGCCATTCGATCGACTATCCGGCGTCGTTCTCGCTCGTCGCGGCCATGAATCCGTGCCCATGCGGCTATCACGGCTCGTCGGTGCGCAGCTGCACCTGCGATCTCCTGCGCGTCCGTCGCTATCGCGGTCGCGTCTCGGGTCCGCTGCTCGACCGGATCGATTTGCAGGTAGAAGTGCCGCAAGTCGAGTTCAAAGATCTGACGGCCGTCCGCGAAGGCGAGCCGTCGGCGAACGTACGCGATCGCGTCATGCAAGCGCGTGAGGTGCAGCGGCGCCGTCTCGTCGGCAGCGGCTTGCACGCCAACGCGCAGCTCGGTCCGCGACAGATCGCGCGCTGGTGCAAGCTCGACGCGACATCGGAGGCGCACTTGAAGGCCATCGTCGGCAAGCGCGGCATCAGCGCGCGCGGCGTCCATCGCATCCTGCGCGTCGCTCGCACGCTCGCCGACTTACAAGGCAGCGACGACATCGTTCGCGCGCACATTCAGTGCGCCATCGACTTTCGCGCCCTCGATCAGGAGCTGCGATGACCGCGCGCATCGAGCTGAACGACTCGGGTCGCTGTTTCTTGCGTCATCGCGAGCTGATCGAAGCGACCGAGCAGCTGTATCGCAAGATCATGACGACGCACGTCGACGCCGATCTCTTGCGCATGGGCGCGAACTGCATGCACATCGCGGCGTCGGCGGCGATGGGCTCGCACGATCCGCGGCAGACGCTCCAGAGCTGGCGCGAATGTGCGCTGGCCGAGCGGCAGATTCGCATCGCGACCTATCGCGCGCTGCGCGACGGCTGCATCAACAAGCACCGCTACGACCTCATGTTTCAGACGGCGACGCGAGCCGCGCGAACCCGAGAGGACGAACGGCAGCGACTGCGACGGCAGCTGCTGCGCATGAACCTGGCTTGAACGAACGAGCGAACACAACGAATGGGGGAGAACATGAAGGCCAAAGAGCGTTTGAAGGCAGTGCAATTGGCGTTGGCAGCGATCGAGAAGCAGTTCGGCAAAGGTGCGATCATGCCGTTGCAAGGCGATCGGGTGAGCGACGTCGAGGTCATTCCGACGGGCTCGTTGTCGCTGGACGCGGCGTTGGGAATCGGCGGCTTGCCGCGCGGTCGCGTCGTCGAGATCTACGGGCCGGAGTCGTCGGGCAAGACGACCCTGACGCTGCATGCCATCGCCGAGGCGCAAAAGATGGGCGGCACGTGCGCCTTCATCGACGCCGAGCATGCGCTCGATCCGCAGTACGCGCGGCGCCTCGGCGTGAAGCTGGAGGATCTCTTGGTGTCGCAGCCGGACAACGGCGAGCAGGCGCTGGAGATCGCCGATCAGCTGATCTGCTCGGGCGGCATGGACTTGATCGTCGTCGATTCGGTGGCGGCGCTGACGCCGAAAGCCGAGATCGAGGGCGAGATGGGCGACGCGCACATGGGCCTGCAGGCGCGGCTCATGAGCCAGGCGCTGCGCAAGCTGACGTCGGTCACGTTCAAGCAGAACACGACGATCATCTTCATCAACCAGCTGCGGCAGAAGATCGGCGTCATTTTCGGCAACCCCGAGACGACGACGGGCGGCAACGCGCTCAAGTTCTACGCGTCGGTGCGGCTCGACATTCGTCGGCTGGGCGGCTTGAAGGACGGCGATCAGGCCATCGGCAATCGCGTCAAGGTCAAGGTCGTCAAGAACAAGTGCGCGCCGCCGTTCCGCCAGGCCGAGTTCGAGATCATGTTCGGCACCGGCGTCAATACGATGGGCGAGATCGTCGACCTCGGCGTCACGCACGGCCTCATCGAGAAGTCGGGCGCGTCGCACATGCTCGACGGCGAGCGCATCGGCCTCGGGCGCGACAACACGTGCGCGTTCTTGCGCGAGCATCCGGAGATCGCCGAGTCGTTGCGTGACCGGCTCTTGTCGGCGTTGAAGACGGCCGAGCCCGAGCTGCCCGCGGCCACGCTCGAGGACGGCGTCGAGCCGCAAGGCCTGGCCGTCGCATGAGCGCGGTCTACACGCTGACGTTCCGCGGCGAGGATATCGTCCCCTGCGGTCGCGATCCGTTCCTGCGGCTGGAATTGGCCGCGGGCGCCATCGAGACCATCGCCGCCGTGGACGAGGGGGCGACGGTGGCGTTGCCGGCGGGGTCGCTGTTCGCGTCCTCACTGGAGCAACGGGACGATTGGGCCGGCAAGCTGGCCGACCTCTCGCGTGAACACGGCGTGGGACTGGCGTTTGGTATCGATCTGCTCGCCGACGAGCAATGGGTGGGGGCCCGTCGTCCGCGGTCGTTCGCGTTTGCGTGCGACCGCGGGCGGCGGCTTCTGTGGGCGTCGGCGGCGACGCGCGATCGAGACGTGCTCGACGATCGCGCGGTCTGGCTGAGCGGGCGGCAAACGGTCGTGCTCCTGCAAAGCGACATCTTTCGCGCCGCTGCCCGCACGGTGGTCGAGCGCACGAAGCCAGATTTGACGCTGATCTTGGCTTACGGCGGCGCGACGCCGCGCTGGCGGCCGGCCTTGACGGCGCTCGACCGGCTGGCGCCGACGCTGCTCGTGCGCGAAGAGCTGTCGCGACGGCAGTCGGCGTGGACGGAAGCGCCGCGCGGCTGGCACGCCTCGGTCGCCTCCGCGTCGTCGTTCCTGACGGTCCATCGATTCCGCCCGCAAGACGTTGGCGTGCAGCCATCGGTCATGGGAGACTGAAGCGTCCGTGGGCAACGCGCGCGTCAACGTTCGCCGCAGTCGCTGGGCGGCCGCGAGCGGCCCCGTCGCCGGCGCCTTCGCGCTCGCCATCTTCTTCGGCCTCGATTTCGTCGGCGCCACGCTCGAGGTCATGGGCTTCTCGGACGAGAAAGCCTACAGCCTCATCCTGCATCGCTACGGCCGGCAGATCGTGCTCGATCAGCTGCGCGTGCTCGCCATCTACCTCGTCGCCGGCGCGATCTTCGGCGGCCTCGGCGCGCTCGTCGGCCGCTGGTGGGATCGCGCCCGCGGCCGCTCGCCGTCGAACGCGCGCCGCCTGGCGTGGAGCGTCTCGACGGCGCTCGTCCTGCACGCCTACTTCTTCGCGCGCAGCGTCGTCCACTATCCGCAGCTCTATTCCGAAGCGTTCTACGATCGGGGCGGCTTTCGGCGCGCGGCGATGGTGTGGCTGACGGAGCAGCTGTCGGCGCGCACGCTCGACGTCGGCCTCGGGCTGCTCATCGTCGTCGTCCTGGCGCTGCCGCTCGCCAAGCCGCACGCGCGCTCGGTCGCGCTCGCCTTCGTAAACCGACACGCGACTAAACGTTCGCTGCGTTGGCTTGGGCCGGCGGCGCTCCTCGTCTTGGTCCTGGCGACGGGCCTCTTCGTGCGCCGACATCATCTGCGGCACCCGTCGCGGCAGCCGAACGTGCTCTTGCTCGCCGTCGACAGCTTGCGCGCCGATCGCGTCTTCGGACCCGACGCCGCGCGCCGTTTCCCGTCGCTGGCGCAGCTGGCGTCGCGCGGCGTGCGCTTCGACGAGGCGCACGTGACCGTGCCACGAACGTTCCCCTCGTTCGTGACGCTGTTGACCGGTCGTTATCCGCATCATCACGGCATTCGCCACATGTTTCCGTCGGCAGCCGAGCGCGCGGCGATCGGTCCGGCGCTGCCGTCGGTCTTGCGCGATCACGGCTACCGCACGAGCGTCATCAGCGACTACGCCGGCGAGATCTTTTCGCGCACGCCGATGGGCTTCTCGACGATCGACGTGCCCTACTTCGACATGAAGACGATCGTCGGGCTGCGCGGGCTGCAAGTGCATCCCAACGTGCTGCCTTATGCGACGAGCGAGCTCGGGCGCCGCCTCTTTCCGGCCGTCAACGCGATGCCGGAGCTGTCGGATCCGGCGCGCCTGGCTAAGCGCGCGCTGGCCGAGCTCGATCGCGCCGGCGATCAGCCGTTCTTCATGACCGTGTTCTTCTCGGCGGCGCATTTTCCCTACGCCTCGCCCGATCCCTATTATCGACGTTACGGCGGCCACGATTACGACGGCCCCTATCGTTATCAGAAGCCGCCTTTGGCGCCGGCGCCGGCGGGCGAGCCCGATCGGCAGCAGATTCGCGCGCTCTACGACGGCGCCGTGGCGGCGACCGACGCGGCCATCGGACGAATTCTGACGCGCCTCGAGGACGATGGGCTGGCCGACGACACCATCGTCGTGCTGCTCGCCGATCATGGGGAAAACCTCTACGACTTCGAAGATCGCGGAATGGGTCACGGCGATCATCTGCGGGGAAGCGCCGCCGATCATGTGCCGTGGGTGTGGATCGATCCGCATGATCATCTGCCGCCGCACGATGTTCCCGGCCTCGTGCGCGACGTCGATTTCGCGCCCACGCTGTCGAAGCTGCTCGGCATTCCGGCGCCGCCGACCGACGGCGTCGACCTCGGCCCGCTCTTGCGCGGCACCAAGTCGACGCTCGATCTCGACGCGTTCCAAGAGACCGAGCTGTGGTTCACGAGCAACGGTCCCGGCTTCGGTCCCGACGAGCGGCTGCCCTATCCGACGATCACCGGCGTGTCCGACATGGCGCCCGACGACGACATCTATTTGCGTCCCGAATGGCAGGATACGGTCGTCGTCGCCAAGCACCGCGCGCTGCGCACCGATCGCTGGAAGCTGCTCTATCGTCCGACGCGGCAAGGCGTCCTGTGGAGCCTCTACGATCTGCGCCAAGATCCCAACGAGCGTCAGGATGTGTTGGCCGAGCATCCCGATGTCGCGGCGAGCCTCGAGCAAAAGCTGAAGGCGTGGATGCTGCAAGATCCGCGGATGACGATGCGCGGCGAGTTCCTGGTGCCGAAATGAGGGCATCGTTGGCGCTGCTGCTCGCGTTCACACTCGCGGCTTGCGGTCGCAAACCGGCGGCGACGACGTCGTCCGCCGCGCCGGCGAGCGCCTCCACGACGACGCCATTGCCGCGCACGAGCGCCGGCGATCGGCTGGCCTTCCGCTTGATCGATCACGCCGGCGCGGCGACACGCAATGGGCCGCCACTCGCCGACGCCTGGCAGACGCTGGCCTATCCGGCGAAGCTGGCCGACCCGTACGCCGGGCTGCGTGGCGACGAGGCGTTGCGCGTCATCGAGCTGGCGCTGGCCGACTCCGACGTCGCGTCTTACGGCACGCCGCATCCGCTGTCGCCGGCCCGCGCTCGCTCGCTGCGCTTCGATCCGGTGTGGAATCGCACGCGCGCGGTCTACGAGTCGAAGCGCGCGCTGTTCGCCCCTGGTCAAAATCGCTACGAGTTTCACGTGCCAGCGACGACAAAGGGCGAGCTGCAAGTGGCGCTGGCGGTCGTGCCTGGCGGTCACGCCACGACGTTTACGATCGCCGTCGACGGCGTGGAACAGCTGCGCCGTCCGATCCCCGACGCGCAGGTGGGCGCTTGGATCGACACGAAGACGCCGCTGCCGCCGGGCGCGCACACGATCGCGCTCGTGACCGAAGGCGAATCGGCGGCGTTTTGGGGCGATCCGGTGATCGTCGATCGCGAGACGCAGCGGCCGACGCCGAATGTGCTGTTCGTGGTCATCGATACCTTGCGCGTCGATGCGCTGCCGGCGATGCCGCGCTTGCAAGCGCTGGCGAAACAGGGCGCGAATTTCACGCAGGCGATCACCGCGGCGACGTGGACGCGACCGTCGGTGCTGGCGATGCTCGGCGGCGATTTGCCGACCGCGCTCGGGCAGGCGGCGGAGGAGATGATCCCGTCCGATCGCAATCGGCGCCGCTTTTATGCCGTCGCGCCGCCGCTCTTGCCGCGCGTCATGGAAGAGCAGGGCTATCGCGCGATCGCCATCGGCAACAACTTCTTCCTGCTCGGCTATCCCGAGATCGGGCTGTCGCTCGGCTTCGACGAAGTGGCCGATATTCGCGACCCGGTGCTGGACACGCCGGCGATCACGAATGCGGCCATCGCGTTCATGGAAGCGCATCGCGACGAGCCGTGGCTGCTGCATCTCCACTACGACGCGCCGCACTGGCCCTACACGCCGCCGCCGGCCTATCTCGGCAAGGTGCCACCGCTGCCGTTTCCGGTTGATTCGATGGCGAAGTCGTACCTGGCGGAGGCCGCGTATGCCGACGATTATCTCGGCCGCGTCATCGATGCGCTCGATCGGCTGAAGCTGAGCGAGCAAACGATCGTCGTCGTCATGGGCGATCATGGCGAGATCTTCGATCACGCGCATGCACACACCGTCGACGCGCTGAAGCTGCCGACGCTGCATCATCACGGCTGGTCCGGTTACGACGAGCTCTTGCGGGTGCCGCTCGTGTTTCGCATGCCGGGCACGATTCCGGCGACGACGATCTCGCAACAGGTGAGCCTCGTCGACGTGGAGCCGACCTTGCGCGAGCTCGTGGGCATCGCGCCGCGGGAAGGCGCGCGCGGCCAGTCGCTCGTGCCGGCGTTCGAGGGGCGACCGCTGACGGAGCGGCCGGCGTTCGTCGAAGGCCAAGACGTGCGTGTCGTCCGCGACGGCGGCTGGGCCTATCTCCGTCGCAGCGATGGCCGGCTGACGCTGGAAAACGGCGCGCATGTCGTGCGCACCGAGGAGCTGTACGATCTGCAGCGCGATCCGCTCGAGCATGACGATTTGGCGGCGAAGCGACCGGCGGATTTGGCGCGCATGCGGGCGCTCTTCGACCGGGAGACGCCGACGTCACGCGACGCGCCGGTGGCCGTCTTGCATCTGCGGGCGGCGCCTGATGCGCGGGCGCATGTCGTCGAAGCCGTGGTCCGCAGCGACGGCGCAATTTCCGTACGCGGCGTGGCCGGCGCCGAGGCTGCGCCCGTCGACGCGCACACGCTGGCGCTCACCTTGCGCGGCGCCTCTCAGGTGGATTTGGCGATCGATCCGCCGACCGCGAGCGTGCAGCTCGACCTGCGTCGCGATGGCACGCCGTTGACAGCGCGACAGCTGCTGCTCGGCGAATTCGCGCTGCCGCTCTTGGCATCGGAGCCGCGGGTGCAGCTGCGCGGCGAGCGGCTGACTTGGCTCGACGCCGCGCGGCCGCCGGTGCCGGGCGAGCGCGGCGAGCTGCTCTTGTGGCGCGATCCGAGCCCGATTACGTCGCTGGGGCTACCGGCGAGCGGCAGCAAATCGTCGAGCGAAGTGGCGGGAATGATGCGGCGCTGGGGTTACGCGCAGCCGGGACACTGACGGAAGTCAACACAGGTAATGCTGATCGAGTGGCGCCGACTGCTGCACGCGACCGCTGTAGATTTCGTCGCTGGTGGCGCTGCGGACGGTGTGGACGCGAATGGAGATATGGAGCGTCTCGCCGGCGAGCGGATGGTTGGTGTCGACGAGCACGAGCTCCGCGTCGGCCTGCATGACGCGAAACGTGACCGTCCTGCCGTCGGGTCGCGCGGCCGAGAACATCATGCCGGGGCCGATCTCCTCGCGAGCGGGAAAGGAGCTGCGCGGAATGACGAAGACGCCGGCCGGGTCGCGCTCGCCGTAGGCTTCGGAGGGCGGGACGATCGTCTCCAATAGTGCGCCGGCGTCCAAGCCTTCGATGGCGTTCTCGACGCCGGGCACGATCTGATGCCGCCCATGAAGGTAGGTCAGCGGCTCGTGGCCGACGCTGGTTTCGACGACCCGCCCGGACGCCAAGCGGATGGTGTAGTCGATGCACACGATACGATCTTTGCCGATCTTCACGATTCACCTCGCGCTCAGCGTCAATACTCTTTTGCAAAAGCATGGCCAGCTTCGCGGCGTCGTGCGGCCGGCGCTTGACACGGGCCTTAGCGGCGTCGAGAGTTACCGACGCATGATCGACCTCAAGCTCCTTCGAGATCAGCCGAACGAAGTCATCTCCATCTATCGCGAGCGACTCTTCGACGACGCGGCGGCGGAGAACGCCCAGCGGCTCGTCGAGCTAGACGGCAAGCGGCGCGAGATCGTCGCCTCGAGCGACGACCTGAAGGCCAAGCGCAACACCGGATCGGCGGCCGTCGGACGCGAAAAAGATCCCGACAAGCGCAAGCAGCTGATCGCGGATATGGACGGCTACAAAGAGCAGATCGCGGCGGCGGACGTGAAGATCGCGGCGCTCGACGAGGAGATGCGCGGCATTTTGTTGCAGCTGCCGAACCTGCCCGATCCATCGGTGCCGGCGGGCAAGAGCGACGCCGAGAACAAAGTGCTGCACGAGATCGGCGACAAGCGCGTGTTCGATTTCGCGCCCAAACCGCACTGGGATTTGGGCAGCGCGCTCGGCATCTTCGACTTCGAGCGGGGCGTGAAGATTTCGGGCTCGCGCTTCTACCTGCTGCGCGGCGTCGGGGCGCGGCTGCAGCGGGCGCTGATCGCGTGGATGATCGACGTCCACAACGAGCAGGGTTACACCGAGGTTTATCCGCCGTATATGGTCAAGGGCGAATGCCTGGTCGGGACGGCGCAGCTGCCGAAGTTCGCGGACACGGTGTATCGCGACATCGAGGAAGATTTCTACTGGGTGCCGACGGCGGAAGTGCCGGTGACGAACATGTATCGCGACGAAGTGCTGGACGCCGCCGACTTGCCGATCAAGCACGTCGCCTATACGGCCTGCTTTCGGCGCGAGAAGATGGCGAGCGGCAAGGACACGCGCGGCATCAAGCGCGGCCACCAGTTCGACAAGGTCGAGATGGTGAAGTTCGTGGCGCCCGAGGATTCGCTGGCGGAGCTGACGAAGCTGGTGAGCGACGCCGAGGAGATCTTGAAGCGCCTCGAGCTGCCCTATCGCTTGGTCGAGATGGTGACGGGCGATTTGTCGTTCGCGGCGTGCAAGAAGTACGACCTCGAGACGTGGGCGCCGGGCTGCAACGAGTGGCTCGAGGTGTCGTCGTGCTCGACGTTCGGCGATTTTCAGGCGCGACGCGCGATGATCCGCGCCAAGTCGGGCAAGGACAAGCCGCGCTACGTGCACACGCTCAACGGCTCGGGCTTGGCGCTGCCGCGGACGTTGATCGCGGTGCTGGAGAATTATCAGCGCGCCGATGGCAGCGTCGACGTGCCGAAGGTGCTGCGGCCGTACTTGGGCGGCCTCGACGTCATCACGGCGGCAACGAAGTAAGCTGCCGGCGGCGCCAGAGGACGGTGTCCATGTCGTCTTGGCCCGTCGTCCAGAAGTAGATCCCGGGCACGGCGAGCGCGAGGCCGCCGGCGAGCGCGATCGTGCCGCCGATGATCTGGCTCGACTGCGTGAAGATCTGCTGCGACCGCGAGGTGAAGATGAGCACGACGCCGCCGAGGATGCTGAGCGCGACGCCGGGCGCGGCGAGGCCGAGGCCGACGTTGCGGGTGGTGCGAGCGCGGCTGTAGGCGCGGTCGAGCTGCGTCGGGTCGACGCGAGCGGGCGCTTGCGAGTCGTCGGGCTTGATGAGCGGCGGCAGCGCTTGCGGATCGGCGGGCGGCATGTTCGCGGGCGGCGCAGTCGAATCGGCCGGCGGCGTGCCCGCGGTCGACGACGGCGGATCGCCGGACGCTGAAGTTGCCGTTGGCGAAGAGGGCGCGGTCGACGTCGGCGGCGTGACCGGCGCGCGCTGGGCGGTCGGGATGGGCGGCCGCGAGCTGTCGGCGAGCAGCGGCACAAGCAGCGGGCGATTCGGAAGTCGTAGTCGCAGTGGCGGTTGTGAAGACGGCGACGTCACGGCTGGCGTCGTCAGCCGATCGGTCACGACCGGCGACGACAGCCGCGGCGTCGCTCCGTCCGGCTCGAGCGGGAATGGCGACATCGTGAGCGGTTGCGGTGGGCGCGAATTCTGCGCCGCCTCTGCCGTCGACTGCGCCTGCGCGCGCAACGGTAACAGACATGCCACGACGAGCAGCACGCGCATCAGCGCTCACCCGGGTAGCAGCGGTAGATGAAGCCGCAGCGCAGGCGATGGCACGTCGAGAGCGGGCGCATGTCCCAGCGTTCGCGAGCGCGCGCGCCCGCCAAGTCGCGGCCGAGCGCGGCCAGCTCGTCGACGAACGGCTCCGACGGCGCCGCGACCGCGATCTGCGGCGATGGGTCGGCCTCCTTGAGGAACGCGAGGCCCGTGCGCACCGATGGCGCCTGCGGATACAGCCGGCGCGCCGCCAAGGCGTACGCGTCGAGCTGGAAGCGGTAGTCGTCGGGATCGCCCTGACGCGCGTGCTTGTAGTCGACGACCGTGACGCCGCCGGCCTCCAGCAGCACGAGGTCGATCTGCCCGCGCAAGTAGAGGACACCGCCGTCGAAGGGCACCGAGAGCAGGAACGGCAGCTCGCGGCGAACGGCTGCGCCGTCGAGGCCGCGCGCGAAGTCGCCGTCGAGAAAGGCGAGGACGTGGGCGCGCACTTCGGCGACGGCCGGATCCTTGCCGTCGTAACCATCGGCGACGAGCAGGCGATCGACCGCCGCTTCGTCGGCGCCGGCGGCGACGAAGGGCGCGTGCTCGAGCAGGCGATGGGCGAGCGTGCCGCGGCGTAGCGGATCGAGCGGCGGCGCGGCATCGTCGTCACTGGCGTCGAGCAGCACGTCGGGCGAGGCGGCGCGCGCCGACGTCGGATGCTCCTGCAGCCCGAGCGCGTGAAACTGCTGGTAGCGGCGCGGGCAGAGCTGGAAGTCGGCGAGCTGCGTGACCGCCACCGTCAGCGACGACGGGCGCGGCGACGGGCGCGCGACGAGCGACCGCAGCCGCGCCTGGGCGTCGACGATCGGCGGCGACACGAAGGCGCCGCTCGGCGGCAACGGGTCGGCCCGGTCGCTCGCGGCCCCATCGACTGCGAACGGGCGAAGGCGCGCATCATCAGCCGCAGCAGTTTCCGCAGGCCCACGCGTCGCATCGCGATCGCTGAAGCCGACGGGCGCCTCGCCCTGCGTCGCCCCCTCGGCGGTGGGTAACGACTGCTCGCTCGTCGCGGCGCCATCGGCTGCATCCGTCGCCGTCGGGTCGGCATCGTCGGGCCACGCGTAGTCGTCGATCGCGACGGCCTCGCCGGTCGCGCCCGCGGCGATGGCTAGCGCGCGCGCTGCCGCCACGGCGTCGCCGCGCGATCCGCCGGCAGGCGCGCCGGCGACGGAATCGGCCGCGCCGCCGTCCGCCCACGCGGCGATCGCCGCCGCCGTGGCTTCATCCGCTGCTCCATCGTCTGCCCGCGCCGCCGCTCCTGCCGCCGCCGCCGCCACCGCGACCTCGACCTCGACCGGCGACGGCGGCAGCCCATCCCCGTCGACCTCACGCAACAGCGGCGCCGTCCGGTCGTCGGCGAGCAGCTCGTCCAAGCTACCGCGCCACGACTTCCGCTTGCCCTCGCCCGAGAAGACCACCAAGTCGCGCGCTCGCGTCGCCGCGACATAAAAGACGCGCAGCGACTCCGCCTGCTCGCGCCGGCGCCGCAGCTCGAACACGCGCCGCGACGCCGTCGTGTGCGCGCGCGAGCCGGGATGCTGCTCGTCGCGCAGCTTGAGCCCGAGGCCGGCGCTGGTGTCGTATACGATCGGCGAAGTCTCCACCCGCTCCATCGCCCCGCACGCCGGCACGAACACGATCGGAAACTCCAAGCCCTTGGCCTGATGCACCGTCATGACGCGCACGACATCATCGCGCTCGTCGGCGATCTGCGCCTGCGCCGCCTCGGCTTCACCGTCGGGGCCGGCGGCGCGGCGCAGCCAATTCGTGAACGCGCGCAGGTCGCCGCCCGCCGTCTGAAACGCGCGCGCCTTCTCGATCAAGCGCGCCAAGTTGGCCACGCGCTGCTCGCCGTCGGCGGTCGCGGCCAACAGCGGCACGAGGTCGGCGCCGTCGACGATCGCCTGCGCGCACGCCGCCGGCCCCAGCCGATCGGCCGTGATCGCCAGCTCGCGGAATTGCGCGCGAAACCGCAGCAGCCCGGCGCGTTCCGCCTGCGGCAGCGACGCCGGCAACACCGTCGCGCGATCGAACAGCACGCGCGCTCGCAGCTGGCCGGCCAGCGACAGACGCGCCAACGTCTCGTCGGACACGCCGACGATGGGCGAGCGCAGCACCGCCACCAGCGCCAACAGATCGTCGGGATCGTCGAGCACCGTCAGCGCCGCGGCCAGATCGCGCACCTCTTGCGCCGCGAAGAAGCCGCGCCCGCGCACGACGAAATAGGGCAGCCCGGCCGCCCGCAGCGCGTCGAGGTAGTCGGTCACGTGCGTGAAGCGCCGCAGCAGCATCGCCATGTCGCCGAGCCGCCGCCCGTCGCCGCGCAGCTGCGCCATGCGCCGCGCGATGGCCCGCGCCTCGCGTCCGCGCGCCTCGCTCGAGGCACCCGGTGCCACTTTGATCAGCTCGGCGCCCGCCCACTCCGGCGCGTCGGTGCGCAGCGGCGCCAGATCGTCGCTCGGCGGATCGTAGACGACCTCCCATTTGTGCCGGTCGGCGCCCACCGCCGCGCCCGACATGGCGCGGGCGAAGAGCGCGTTGCACAGCGCCAACACCGGCGGCGACGAGCGGCGCGATTGCGTCAGCAGCTCCTTGTCACCACCGCGGCGCTCGAGCTCGGCCGCCGCGCGCGCGAACACGGCCACGTCGGCGCCGCGGAATTCGTAGATCGACTGCTTGCGATCGCCGACCACGAACAGCCGCGCCCGCTCGTCGTCCGGCTGACGCGCGCCGATCAGCTGCACCAGCTCCGCCTGCACCGGGTTCGTGTCTTGGAATTCGTCGACGAGCACGGCGTCGAAGCGCGCGCGCACCGTCATGCGCACCGCCGCGTCGTCGCGCAAGAGGTCGCGCGCCATCACCAGCTGATCGGCGAAGTCGATGGCGCCGGCGCTCTGCTTGTGCGCGCGATAATTGCGCTCCACGGCATCGACGAGCCGCGCCAACGCCGCCGCCCACGGCGCCGCACGCTGCCCGTGGTAGGCGTCCTGACACATCTCGCCCGCCGTCGCCAGCAGGCGCTTCCACTCGGTCACTTTCGGCCCGCGCAGCTTTTTGCCGATGCCGAGCACGAAGTCGACGTCCGCCGCTTGCGCAAAGTCGAGCCGCGGCAGCCGCTCCGCCAGCTCGCCGGTCAGCCGCTGCCCTTCCGAGCCGCGCGTCAGCTCGAAGCCGTACACCTCCTCGGCCACCGCTTTGAGGCGCGTCCTCGCCTGCGCAAGCTGCTGCGCCATCTGCGCCGGCTCGTAGTTGCCATCGAGGCCGGCGGCGGTGCGACCCTCCTCGGCGCGCTGGCCGCGCAGCTTGCCGACCAGCTCGACGAGCCCGACCGAGCGACCGGCGCCGTGAAAGCCGAACTGCGCCACCAGCTCTTCCACGGCCGTATCGCCCGCCGTCAGCGCGTCCAAGATCGCGCGCTCCGCCGACTGCGTCACCAGCTGCTGCAGCTCGGCGTCGTCGGGCATCGTGAAGTCGGGATCGATCCCGGCGCGCGCCGCGTGTCGCCGCAAGAGCAAGCTGGCGAACGAATGGAACGTGCCGACCGGCGCCGCGCCCAGCGACAACAGCGCCGCCGTCCAGCCGTCGCCGTCGGGCAACGGCGAGCCGAGCGCGCGCGCCGCCGCCGCCAGCGTCGGCTCGAGGCGCGCCACGTCGTCGGGCTGGGCGACGAGCTTGCCGAGCCGCGTGCGAATGCGCTCTTTGAGCTCGCCCGCCGCCTTGTCGGTGAACGTCATGACGGCGATGCGCGGCGGCGCCACGGCCGCTCGCGCCGCGTGCGCGCCGGCCACCAAATGCAGATACAGCGTCACCAGCGCGTGCGTCTTGCCGGTGCCGGCGCCGGCTTGCACCACCAGATCGCGCGCAAACGCGGCGATGCGATCGAGCGGCTGCGCAGGCGGCGTCGTCACGACTCGTCCTCGCTCTTGGGCGCATCGGTCGTGCGCAGCTGCCGCACGCGACAGGCCGACTCCATGTTGCAGGTCTCGCAGGCGTCTTCGCGCGGCCGCACCGGGAACTCGCCGGCGCGCATCGCCGCGTGCACCGCCGTCAGCCGCTCGCTCAAGTGGTCGGGCTCGCGCACCGGCCGGGTCAGCTCGGCCTCGCGCAGCGAATAAAAGCGCGCCTCGACGAGCGGCACCTTCAGCTCCAGCCGCGCGGCCAACGCATACAGCGGCAGCTGCCAGGCGCTATCGCACAGCGCTTCCGGCGCCGTATCCGGCACGTACGTCGACTTGCGGCCCGCTTTGTAGTCGAGCACGACCGCCCGGCCGTCGCCGACGTCGATGCGATCGATCTTGCCCGCGATCCACACGCCGGCCACGTCCAGCGGACCGAACGGCCGCTCGAACAGCGCCGGCGTGCACCCCGGCGACGGCGGCTCTTGCGCCTCCGCCTTCAAGAATCGCCGCCACCTGCTCGCGCAAGGTCCGCTCTTTGATCGCGAAGATCGCCGGGTGACCGAGCGCCTCCGTCTTGCGCCAGCGATCGACGACGTCGTCGCACACTTCCTCGGCCAGCTCGAGCTCGCTCGGGTCGCCGCGCAGCGGCAGGCGGCCCTCGTCGACGAAGCGGCGAAACAGCCGCTCCAAGACCTCGTGATGCAGCCGTCCGAAGGTGCGCGAGTCGATCTCGTCGTCGTTCTCTTCGCCTTCGCGCGCCTTCAACAGCGACCGCAGGAAGAATTTATAGGGACAGGACGCGTATTGCTCGAGGCTCGTCGCCGACAGCGGCTCCTCTTGGCGACCGGGCAATCGCGAGCGCACGAGCGCCGCCAACAGCTCGGGATCGCGCAGCGCACCGACGTAGGCGTGCGCCGGCAGCTGCTGCTGGAAGAAGCCATGGCGCCGCTTTTCCACCGCCACCAAATGCTCGAGCCGACCGAGCCGCGGCCGATCGAGCGCCGTCAGCAGCGGCAAGAACGGCGCCGCCTCGACGTCGGGCGGCGACAGGCGCGAGCCGCGATCGCCGCGGCATTCGAGCAGCACGCGCGCCGCCAGCTCGTCGACGGTGCGCGCGTCACGGGCGCGGGCGATGGGATCGCGCAGGAGCAGGCGGATCTCGGCCTCGGTCGGGTGCAGATCGTCGACGAGCGGCGAGCGCAGCTGGGGCGCGCCATCCTCGTCACCGCGCGTCCACGACAGATGGGCCGCGTCCGTCGCCGCCAGCGCCAGGTGGAACGCCAGCGCCGCGCGATCGATGGCGCGCGACGCCAGCGGCAAGACCGGCGCGCCCAAGGCGCGATTGAGCGCGGCGCGATCGTCGTCGCCGAGCAGCGGATCTTCCGACGGCCGCGCCGGAGCTTCGCCGTCGACGAGCCCGCACGCGAACAGATGCGCGAAGCGACGACCGGCGACGCCGCCGAAGTCGCTCAGCTCGACCGCGGCGCCGCGCACACCGCCGGCCCGCGCCCGCGCCGACGCGAGCAGCTCGCCGAGCAGCCGCGCAAAACGGGCGCGCGACAGCTTCTGCGACTTCAGCCCCGCCCGCAGCGCCGCGCGCGGCAGGTCGGCCAGCGCCACCTCGAGCTCGCGCATCGCCGCCTGATCGCGCGCGATGGCCCGCGTCTCGGCCTCGGAATCGGCCGGCTGCTCCTTGCGAAACCCACGCGCGCGCTCGAACAATTCCAGCTCGCTCAACGCCTTGTGCAGCTTTTGGCAGTGCTGCGCCACGTTCGCTTCCGCCGGCAGCTTCTGGATCAGCGTCACCAGCTCGTCGACGTGCCGGCAGATCGTCTCCGCTTTGCCTTCCTTGAGCACGTGTTGCCGCTTGCCGCGCGCCCACGTCGCGAGGCCCACGCTGTAGCCGAGCCCGCGGGCGTCGGTCACGTAGGCCTCGCGCAGCGCCCGCGCGATCTCGTGCGGCAGCACTTTGCCGTTGGGCCCATGCGCCTCGCCCGCGACATAGCGCGACGACAGCAGCTGGATGAACCGCTCGCGCGGGATCTCGTCGTCGGCGAGCGCTAACAGCTCGAGCGCGATGCGCACCGGCGGCGCGTCGATGGCGCTCGGCGGTTTGCGCGCCGCCACCGGCACGCCGTAACGCACCAGCGCCGCTTCCAGAAGCGCGCGCCGCTCCGCCGACGACGCCAGCACGGCGATCGACTCGGGCGCGGCGCCGGCGTCGACCAGATCACGCACGCGCCGGGCCACCTCGCGCGCCTCGGTCGACGGCGTCGGCGCTTGCGTGAAGTCGACGAGCGGCGCGCGCTCGAGCGGCGCGTTCACGCGCTCGAGCCGCGCGGCGCCGTGGCGCGCCTCCAGCGCCGACAGCGTCGGATCGAGCGCGCGCGCCGCCTGCGGCGGCAGGTCCGACGACGACGGCAGCCGCACCTGCACGACGAGCCCGCGCGTGAGCAGCGCATCGAGCAGCTGCAAATGGGCCGCGTCCCAGTCGACGATGTCGTGGGTGACGACGCGATCGACGTCGTCGAGCATGGCCACGCGCGCGCCGCCGGCGATGGCGCGACAGCCGGCATGCCACGCCGCCGCGTCGTCGCACAATTCGCCGCCCTTCAGGTGCTTTTGGTAGGCCGCGAGCCGGCGGGCAATCTCCTCGCCGTGCCGCGCCGCCGCGCCGCCCGCTTGCCGCGCCGCCGCGTCCAAATCGCGCGCCGACAAGCCGCTCTGCCCGAGCGCGGCGAAGATGCGCCCGAGGCTGCGCCGGAGGCCGCGGCTGTGCGCGATCGGCGCCAGCGAGCCGCCCGCGCTCTCGGCCACGGCATCGACCACCAGCTTCTCGCCGACCGGCCCCAAGCGCCGCGCCGCCGCCGTGGGCCCGGTCGCGCAGGCCGCTTCGACGAGCTCGCGCGGTGTCGCCCGGCCCAGCCCGAGCTCGACGACGCCACCCGCAGCCAGCGCCAGTCGCCACTCGAGCTCGACCGCGTCCGCCGTCGCGTGCAGGTGCAGCGTCGTGCCCACCCTGAACACCTTATCAGATGCGATCGGAGGCGCCAGCCGTCAGTTGGCGCTGCGCTGCCCCTTGATGTACGCGACGAGATTCTGATGCGCGCCCTCGACGGCACCTTCGAGCGCGTCGAGCTGCAGCGCCTGCTCGCGCTCGGGCCGGAGCCCCACGCGCGGCGCCTGCACGGTCGCGCCGCCCGAGGTCATCATGACCATCGCCCGCGACGGCAAGCGCCCGACGACGAAGCTGATCTCGCACGTAATCTCCACCCACTCGGGCGTCGTGCGGCGCGAGACATTGGTGATCGAGCTGTCGATGAGGAAGCCCGAGATCGGCTTGCCCTCGAGCGTCAAGCCCGGCGTCTTGTTCAGCTCGCGAATGATGAATTCCTTCAGCCGAATCGCCATCTGCGGCGAGACGTGCTGCGCTTTGACGCCGATGCCGCCGACTTCGACGTGCAAGGCGCCGTTGCCGCCGCCGCCGCCGTGCGCAGCCTCCGACGGCGGCGTCGACAGCCGCGCCAACGCGGCCACCGCTTTGTCGCGCACGAACCCCGACGGATCGCGCTTCGACCGCTCCAGCGCCGACTTGGCCGACGCGTCGCCGAGCTCGCCCAGCACCTGCGCCGACAGGCCGCGCACCGTCTCGTTTTCGTCGCCGAGCGCGCGCTCCAGCGACGGCACGGCGCGCGCGTCCTTGAGCTTGCCGAGCACGACCGCCGCCTGCAAACGCACGCGCCAGCTGGGATCGGTGGTGAGCGAACGGCACAGATCGTCCACCCGATCGGCGCGCGCGGGTGCGCTCGCCGTCAGCAATCCCAAGATCAGCACGGAGGTCACGGAGGCGCGACACACGATGGACACTGCTCTTCAATTAGATGAAATCGCCCGCCACCTCGTCAAGGTGAACAAAAGGTCCCGGGGTAGGTACGCTTGCGTAATGTTGCGATGCCGCGCCGCGGCCGCTACCCTCGGCGCGTGGCGGCTCCTCCAACTGCTCCTCCGACTCGCGGGCGCAAGCCTCAGGGCATGTCCGGCAATCAGCTGCTCGGGCTCGGGCTGACCGGCTGTGCGCTCGTCATCGTCGTAGCGGTGGTTTCGCTGCGGTTTACCCACAAAGAGCCGCCGCCACCGCCGCCACCGCCACCGCCGCCGCCCGAACAGAGCGTGCACCGCGTGATGCGCTACACGCCGACGTATTACAAAGCCGTGACGGAAGAGGACGTCAAACGCTACGGCCTGCCGGACCCGCTCGATCTGGACGCGCTGGCGCAGCCGCTCGTGTACGCGCACGAGCTGTCGGAGCCGCGGCTCCTCAAGATCGGCAAAGAGGTCGTCGAGACGCCGCACCTGAAGATTACGACGCGCGTCATCAAAGAGTGGGCGTCGACGCAGTCGGGGCAGCGCTTTCGCTACGAGCACATCGTGCTGTCCATCGCCAACAAGACGTCGAGGCCGCTCGCCTATCGCGTCGAGACGACGATCAACCACCCCGAGTCGTGCCAGAGCCAAGGCGCCATCGCGCACAACGCCGTGGCGTTGAAGGCGGGCGAGACGGCCGAGCGCACCGAGTGCTTGTGGCACAAAGATACGGCGTTGACGCTTCGCAGCGTGGAAGTCGTGGAGCTTCCGATGATTGGCTATTACTATGTCAGCCGCTTGAACCCCAATCAGATCTTGCTCGACGATCGAACCTCGGCCGGCCACACGGTGCCGGAGCCGGCCAAAGAGTGCAGCTTCGTGCCCTGGCGCGACATCCAGGCGTCGACGAGCGAGCTGCACACCGGCTGGGCCGACGTCATCGACTTCTACGCGCGCCACAACTGCGACGAGTACAGCTTCTATCGCGGCTACCGGCGCTGGACGACGGCCGGCACGTTGCCCGCGCGAGCCCAATCGGCCGGTCAAGCGAGCGATAGTGCCGTAACGGTTGACCATCCGCCCGTGAGCAAGTAGCTTTTGGACTCCCCTATGCCAATTACGAAAAGCGAGCTGATCGATCAAGTCGCGGACAAGCTGCGGCTGCCCAAAGCGCGGGCGGAGCAGATTGTGGACACCATCTTCGACTCGATGGTCAACGCGCTCAAGCAGGGCGACGGGATCGAGATTCGCGGGTTCGGCAGCTTCACGGTCCGCGAGTACAAGGGCTACGAAGGCCGCAACCCGCGCACCGGCGAAGCCGTGAAGGTGCAGCAGAAGCGCCTGCCGTTCTTCAAGGTCGGCAAGGAGCTGCGCGAGCGCGTGAACGATGGCCGCAGCGGCCCGGAGCCGTCTTCGGCCGTCCCGACGTCCTCCTCCACCGGCGGCTAGCTTCTATCGGTCGGCTGTTTCCGTCGATTAGCACCGTAGCGAGCGGTCCAAGCGCAAGGCAGTGACAACTGCGGCGATTGGACCGCGCCGCAGGTTCTATAGGATGTAGACGCGGCCGGCGTCGCCGTCGACGTAGAGCTCGGCCCCGTCGGCGATCGTGGTCGCGGCGCCGGTGCCGAGCACGGCGGGAATGCCATATTCGCGCGCCAACGTCGCCGCGTGCGAGAGCGCGCCGCCGTGATCGGTCACGAGCGCGCGCGCCAACGGCAACAGCGGCGCCAGCGACGGCACGAGCGCGGGCGCGACGAGCACGGCGTCGGGCGGCAGCGTCGTCGGCGCGTCGGCCAGCGCGCGAATGACGACGGCGCGACCGCGCGCGCGACCGGCCGTGGCCGCGCCGCGCAGCACCGTTCGCGACGGCGGCGCCGGCCACTCGGGCACGCCGTCTTCGTACGCCGCCGGCGGAATCACCCGTCGCTGCTGCTGCAGCTCCGCGCGTCGCTGCGACACCAGCGCGGGCAGCGCTTGCGGCGGCGAACGGAGCTCGTCCAGCGTCAACAGGAAGGCGTCGTCGGGCGTCGCCAGCGGCAGCGTGCCCGCGTGCGCGAGAATGGCGCGACGAACGGTCGCTTGCGCCGCCAGAAACAAGAGGTCGTCGTCTTCGGCGATCGGCAAGACGTCGCGCACGAGCGGCAAGAGCGTCTGCAGCTCCTGCCGCGCCGCACGATCGAGCCGGTCATACAGCGCGTCGGCCGCGGCCTCGGCGGTCGCGCGCGCGCTCGCCTGACGCTCGGCGGGCGACGCCGGCGACGCCGCCACCAGCGTCGCCAGCGCCTGCACGCGCGCGGGACATTCGCGGTCGGTGGCCGTCGCCACGTCCCAGGCCGGCGCATGATCGCCATACGCGACGAGGTACTCCGCGAGCGTCGCCGTGCCGCGACCGAGGTGCCACAGCTGCTGATCGCGCGCCGTCGTCGCGCCGCCGAGGCCGCCGAGCAGCCCCGCGTGCGCGGTCAGCGGCTCGCCGGTGTTGGCGCGCAGAAACCGATCGAGCGTGGCGCGCGCCAGCGACAGCGACGGTGACAGCTCGCCCACATAGCGACGATAGACATGCGCGAATGCAGCCAGCGCGCCCTCGAGCGTGGCCTGAGCGGCGGCGAGCGCGTGGCGACAATCGGGCGCGATCTCGACGTCGAAGCGGCGGCGAAGATGGGCGAGCGCGATCGGGCGTGACGTTCGCGCCGCCGCGCCGCGCTCGACGTAGAGCTGCCCGCCGACGACGAGCTGCTGCGCGCCCACGCCCAGCCCGTCGACGAACGCCACCAGCGACGCCTGCGCCGGCGACAGCGGATCGGGGTTGTGCTCGGCGTCGCGCGTCCAGCGACCCGGCAACGGCAGCGCCGGCGCCTCCGACGGCGGCTGGCGCGGCGACGTCAGCGGGCGCGCTTGCAGCCACGTCACCTGCTCGCCGTCGCGCGCGAACTCGGCGTCGACCGGGCCGCCGACGAGCGTCTCGAGCGCGCGCAAGCCGGTCGCGAGCGCACCATCGTCCTCACGCGCGACGACGGACGCGCGCACGTCGCCCCATTCGGGCTCGCCCGGCGCGCGCGTCTCGACGCGAAATTGCCCGCCCGCCGAGTGCGCGACGCCATATTCGCGCGCGCCGATCCACGGCTGCAGCAGCACCGCCATGCGCGCCTGTTCGGCCGATCCGCGGGCCGCCAGATACGCGCGCACCGCTGGTCCATCGGCGCTGGCACGCACGACGGCGATGGCGCGCGCGACCTCGGCCGCATCGGCCACGACCGAGACGAACACGCCCGCGGCGGTCGCGCCCGCGCGATCTTCCAGCGACGCCGACGAACGCACGACGAAGCGCGCCCCACCGAGTCGCGCCAAATGCGCCGCCAGCTCCGCAGCATCCACGGATTCGCCGGGCAAAACGACGGCGCCATCGGCCACCCGCAGCCCGGCGGCGCGGGCGCGCGCCAACGTCTCGGCCTTCCCGCCCGCGTCCAAGAGGCCCACGCAGGCGTCGAGCGCGCGCATCTCAGTCGTTGACGGTGAGGTCGATCTTGCTGCCCGCCGGCGCCTGCGCGTTGGCCGCGGGATCTTGCTTGATGACGACGCCCGAGTCGTAATCGTCGTTCGAGCCGTATTTGATGTCACCGACGATGAAGCCGGCCTTTTCCAAGAGCGCCTTGGCGCCCGAGCGGCTCTTGCCGACGACCGCCGGCACCGCCGCCGCCGCCGGACCGCTGGAAAGCTGCAGGTCGATCGTCTGATCGGGCTTGGCGTCCGCGCCCACGGCCGGCGACGAGCCAATGACGAGCCCTTTGGCCACCGTCGCCGACGGCGCTTCGCTGACGTTGCCCGCCTTCAGCTTCGCCTGCTCGAGCGCGTCCCGCGCGGCGTCGCTCGTCAAACCGAGCAGCCGCGGCACTTTGACGATATCGGCCGCTTTGACCAGCGCCGCGTGCACGTCTTCGCCGCGGCGCATGCGCGACCCGGCCAGCGGACGCTGCTCCATCAACGTGCCCGCGGCCAGCCGCTCATCGGGCCGCTCTTCGTCCAAGATCAGCAGAAGTCCGCGCGGCTCTAGGAGTCCACGCGCTTGATCGGGCGTCAGACCTTGCAGCGAAGGGACGTCGACCGCGTGGACCGGCAAGCGCGGTTTGACCACGAAGTGCAAGGCCATGTACGTCGCGGTGGTCATCGTGATCGATAGGACGATCGTCAATAACGCCTGGCGGCCCATGGGGCGTCATCGTAACACCAAATTGCCGTCGGCGCGCGCCTCGGCTATCCTGCAATGGTGCGCTTTTTCCTCGTGCTCGCGTGCCTGAACGCCGCAGCGGCGACGTCACGCGCGGAGGAATCCGCGCCGCCGCCCGTCGCTGCGCCGGCGACGACGTCGGGCGACGCGCTGAAACCGGCCGGCTCCAAAGACGCGATCGAGCAGCCGAAGACCAAAGAATCGGACGCCTCGAAGATCGACGAGCGCGCGCCCGATAAAGTTCCGCTCATCGCCAAGATCAAAGAGTGCTGCGGCTATCCCGTCGGTGAGAAAGAGGGATTTCGCCTCAGCTTCTACTGGCTCGCCTACGAATCCGAGTACGCCAACGAGCCTTACGACACCGCGATCTACAGTCGCCAAGGCTTTTACATCGGCAGCTTCCCGTCGGCGTTCATCTTCGAGCTGAAGCTCGAGGGCTCGGGCATCTTGCGCGACGGCCGCGTCCTCAACTACGACGGCGAGTGCAACTACGGCATGGGCACGTGCTTCAAGACGTTGGCGCTCGATCAGCATCCGCTCGGCGCCGGCGTGCAAGGCCGGCCGCTCGAGCCGTTCCGTTCGATCGCCGTCGATCCGCGGTTCATCCCGATCGGCGCGCCGGTGTACGTGCCGGAATTGGTCGGCGTGCTCATGCCCGACGGCACCCGCCACGACGGCTGCCTGCGCGCCGACGACATGGGCGGCGCGATCAAGGAGCACAAGCTCGACTTCTTCGTCGAGAGCTACTTCAACTTCAAGTTCATCGCCGACAACTTGTGGTGGCGCATGAAGGCGACGCCGACCGTCGACGAGCCGCGCTGCGAATATCTGCGCCATCGCGACTTTGCCATGCGCGATCGCGACAACGAGCACAGCGATTGGGTGCAGCTGCACAAGACGTTCAAGCAGCATCGGATGGCCGAGAAGGTGGCGCTGCGCAAGGCGGCGCGCAGCCGTTCGATCGCCAAGGCGTGGCTGGCGCACCATAGCGGTGGCGCCCAAAAGCCGACCGCGAACGCGCACAAGCGATGAACGTCGACGACTTGGCGCTGGCGCTGGGCCTCGGCGCGGCGCGTGGCGCGCGGGCATTGGCGCGAGCCGTGGGCGCGCCCGAGAACGGGAAGAAGCGCGTGGTTGCGATTGGCGAGGCGGTCGCGCGCGCGGTCGAGCAGGCCGGTCACGAGGCCGTGCGCGCGCAGCTCGACGGCGGGAAATTGTCGGTCGAGGACGCGACGGCGGATGCGTTGTGCGCGTCGGGCCTGGCCGATCTGACGGTGGCGCCGGCGCTGCTCGGCGAGTGTGTGCGCGTGCTGCGTGACGGCGGGCGCGTGCTGTTGGCGACGCCGGTCGGGCTCGTCGGACGTGGGCCGGAGCGGCCGCTGTTGACGGCGATGTTCATGCACGCCGGGCTCGTCGACATCGCGCAGCAGCTCGGGCGCGGCACGGCGATCACCATCGGCACCATTCGCCGCTGACGATGCTGCGCGATCGCGTGGCGGAGGCGTCGGCGCTGCTGCAGCTGCGCGATGAGGCGGCGTGGCGCGCGCTGGAAGCGGCGATGGGCGACGACTGGCGTGACGAGGTCGCCGCGCTACTCGACGGCGACTGGCACGCGCAGCTGGTGGCGGCGGCAGCGTTGGTGATCGGCGGGCGCGCCGACACCGGCCACGGCAGCGCCGGCAATGACGCGAATGCCGACGCCGGCCATGGCGACATCGAAAGCAGCGGCCGGCAGACCGCCGGCACGAACGACGGCGCGCGCGGCAACGGAGACGGCAGCGACGGCGCGGCATTCGCGCAGATCTGGCGTGCCATCGATGGCGCGAGCTGGATCGCGCCGCAGCTCGTGGCATGCGCGTTCTTCGGCGACGTCGGGTTCGTCGCGCACGCCGAAGAGCGGCTGCTCGGCGTCGAGCGCCGTCCGCCAAAGACCATCGGCGCGCTCGTCCGCGCCTACCATCGCCTGCCGTCGCCGCGGCTGCCCGTCGTCGCGCAGTTGCGACGCCACGACGCGCTGCTCGCCAGCGAAGAGGCGCGCGTCGGCGTGCGCGGCGTGGACGCCTGGCTCGACCGTCTGCCGATGCTCGCCAGCGACGACAGTCGCGCCCGCTGGCTACGCCAACCGCGTTAATTGAGAGGCTCAGGCGGCTCCAGTCGCCGCCCGAGCTGGGAGCGCGCTCCCGATCGACGGCGCGACTACTTCTTGGACTTATCGGCCGGGGTCGACTGCTGCTGCTGTGACTGCTGCAGCTTGCCGATGACCTTCTGCACCAGCTGATTGCCCCACGTCTGCCCCACCGCCATCGACTCCTCGGTAATCTTCGGCAACACCGACACGAACTTCTTCCCCGTCGGTGACGCGTAGAACTTGATGAGCTCGCGGACGTCGTCCTGCGACAGATTTTGATCGTAAATGGGCACGATCAAGCTCACCAGCTCCTCGGTATGAATCTCTTTTGCGACGTCGGTCCAGAACGCCTCGGGCACGTTCGGCAGCGACTTTTTCATGTTGCTCAACATCTGCGTCAGCACTTGCGTGCCGAGCTCGGCCGAGCCCGTCATCTTCAAAAGCCGACGAATATCCTGCTGTTTCGCCGTCTCTTGCGTCTGCGCGTGCGCGTTCTGCGACAACATCGCGGTCGCCACGAGGCAGATCACGCCGATCGCCTTGAGCCCGTTTCGCATTCGCTCTCCTCGTTAGAACTTGACGTAGACGCGCGTCGAATAGTCGCCGTCGACGATCTCGCGTTCGATTTCGTGGGTCTCCCCGGTGCGCAACGAGTGCAGCCCGATTTTGTGCACGCCGGGCGTGACCGAGATGCGCTCGTCGTTGGGGCAGCTGAGCCCGCTGTCGGCGCCGTCGACGAGGATGCGCAGCTCGCCATGGCTGCGGCAACGCACCTTGAGCCCCGCCGGTCCAACGAGCGCCGGCGGCAGCTTCGCCGGCTCCAGCGTCAGCGACAGCGCCGCGCCGGCGTTGGCCGTAATGTCGCGCGTCAGCAGCTTGTGATGCTCGGCGGCGACGACGAGCTTGTGCGCGCCCGGCGTCAGCGTCAGCTGCGCCGGCGTGCTGCCGCGCGCCTCGCCGTCGATGAAGACGGCAGCCCCGGCAGGCACGCTGGTGACGCCGAAGCTGCCGCCGGCGGGCGTGTTCGTGATCGGCGACCACGTGGCGGTCGAACGCGGCGCCTCGACGGGCGCAGCTGCCGGCGGCGGACTCGCCGCGCCTCCTGCGTTTTGCATGCGCGCCATCGCCGCCAAATTCACGATCGCATGATTCGCGTTGCCGTTTGCGGCCGCCGCGTGCGCGGGCGGCTGATTCGTGGTCGCCGCAGTGCCGGCGGCGGACGTAGCGGCCGCCGCGCCGGCGACCGCGTTCGCGCCGCTCGCACCGACGACGCGCGTGCCTTTGCCGGCGCTCGCCGTGTCCGTGTTCGCCGCGCTCGCCGGGCCGCTTGCGCCAGTCGCCGCAGCGCCGGAGCTTGGCGCGGCAGTCGCTTTGTGGCTATCGACCGCTGAAGTCGCGCCCAGAGCGTCATTGCGCGCCGTTCGAGCGGTGCCCGTCGTGTTGTCGCGCGCAGCCGAACTCGCACCGGCGGCGCCGTTCGCGGCAGCTGAAGTCGCACCGGCGGCGCCGTTCGCGGCAGCTGAAGTCGCACCGGCGGCGCCGTTCGCGGCAGCCGGAGTGCCGTTCGCCACAGCAGACGTCGCACCAGCGGCGCCGTTCGAGCCAGCCGAGGTCCTGCCGGCAGTGCCGTTCGTCACAGCGGACGTCGCACCAGCGGCGCCGTTCAACCCAGCCGGGGTCATGCCAGCGACGCCGTTCGCGGCAGCGGACGTCGCCCCCGCAGCGCCGTTGACAGCCGCCGAAGTCATCTGTGCACTGCCGCCGCCGATTGACGCGGCCCCCTGCGGGCCGTTGTCGTTGCCCGCGGCTGAGCTTGCGCCTGCCACGCCATTGCGCCCAACGACGGCTGCGCCGTTGCGCGCGCTCGCGGGGGTTCCCGACGAGGTCGTGCCACCCGTCGCTGCACCGGCGTTGGCGGTGGGTCCACCGTTCGTATTGGGTGCGACCGCGGCAGCGCCCGGCGCTCCGACCGCGACGCCGGTGGCTGCCGGACCGGTCGTCCCGCCCTTCGCTCCGGCCGCGGCCGACGCCTCGTTCGTCGTCGCAGTTGCGCCCTTCACGGCCGGCGCTGGCGCCTCGTTCGTCGCTCCCGGCGGCAACACGATCGTCGGCGGCCGATCGCCGCGCAAGCCTAGGAAGACCGCGGTTCCGCCCGCCAACGCCAGCCCGGCGATCGCCGCCATCGCGATCCAATTTGCCGCATTGCGCGGCGGCAGCTTCGTCCCCGGCACCGATGAGCGAATCGGCTCCACCGTTTCCCGGCGCCCCAACGACGGCTGCGCGAACACCGGCTCCGGCGATGGCAGCGACTGCGCCATCGCCGGAGGCGTCCACGACGCCTCGCCCGCGCCATCGCCGGGCGCGGCCGGCACCAAGCTCAGCGAGGGCGTGCCCGGCGAACGAGCGCCCGCCGTCGCGTCGCTGGTCATTTGCAGCGTGGCCGAGTCGCGATTCGCGACGGCTCGCCCGCTGGAATCGACGAGCGCCAGCGACGAATTCCCCGCCACTGCCGACGGAGCCCCAAGCTCGCCATGGGCCGACTGGGCATCGGATGCATCGAATTGAACGGCTATGCCGCTGCTCGCCGGATCGGCCGCGGGCTCCTTCGCCGCCGCACGCAGCTCCGACTCCCCCGAGACTGACCAGCGATCGGTGCCGCTCGCCGGCGAAATCGTCCGCCGCCGCGCCGCCGCTTCGTCGACGGACTTGGTCGTGTCGTCGGCCGCGGCACGATCGGTCCGCTGACTCGCGCCGCTCCCCGCCGACGGCCCGCCGTTCGGCAGCGCCCGCTCGCCGTCGCCAGCATTCGCGTGCGCGGCGCGTCCCGCCGCCGACGGCAATGAATCGACCGCGGCTCGCGCCGGAAATTCGCCGACAGGCGGTGACGCCGCATCCTTGACGAACCGCGTGGTCGTCGCATCATCGGCCGCGGTCCGCTGGCGCTCGCTGTCGAGGAGGCTCGTCAGCGCGATGCGCGCGACCGCGGTCGCACCGTTCGCGACCGGCGCGGGCTCCACCCGACCCGCGTCGTCCGCGCCCGATTCCGGTGTACGCGCCGCCGGACCCGCGCTCGCGCCCGGCCGTTCATCGGCATCATCGACGACGACATCGCCCCAATCATCCTCGGCCGCGGCTCTTGCACGATCACTCGCGCCCGCGTAGTGCCCGGCGATGACTGGGGCGTTGGCATCGTGAACATCCGCCGTCAGCTTCGCGCGCGCACCCGAGGCGACCGAATCTGCCGCCGACCGTGACTCCACTGACGCGACCGCCGAACGTAACCCCAGCGCATCGGCGTGCTCGCGCCCGTCCGACGAGTCCGCGCGCTGTCCGCCCGCCGCAATGCTCGCGCGCTGCCCGACAGCCGCATCGCCCGCCGTCCGCTCGCCGATGTCCTCAGTAGCCAGTGTCGCTGCGAAATCGCGACCAACACCGCTGGGATCCGCGAATGGCAAGCCACCTCTCGCAGCAGCACCGGCAACGCCGCGCGCATCACCTGCAGCTCCGCCGCCAACACCACGCCGATCACCCGCCGATCCGCCGCCAACACCGCTTGCACCACCAGACGCTGCGCCGCTCGCAATGCCTGCCGTTCGGCCGGCAACGCCACTTGCATGACTTGCCGCTTCGCCGAAGCCTCCGGCCAGGTTCGTCGCAGCGTCCGCCACTGCCGTCGTACGGGCGTTCGCGACTATAGCCGGGCCGAGATCGCCCACGCCCCGCGACGTACCGGCGTTCGCGACTATGTCCGAGCCGGCGTCGCCCACGCCCGGCGATGTACCAGCGTTCGATCGCGCGCCCACCGACTGCGTCCCGGCGTTGACTCCAGTCGGGAATGCAGCAGCGCCGGAATGAGCACCGAGCGCCTCGGTCGTCGCCGCGACATCCGCAAACGCATCTGCGGTCGCGCTCGCGATCGTCGCGTCGACCGGGCCATTGGCACTGCTCGCGCCAACGGCTGCGTGCTCGCCGATCGACATCGTCGCCAGCCGCGCACCGCCATGCTGGTCGTCGCCCACGCGTGGCATCCGATGCGTCTCGGCATCTTCGACGTGCACCGGCGGTGTCGTCCGCTCGGTCGTTGCGCCGGTGAGCTCGATCATGTCCTCCGGCCCGAGCGTCATCTCCGACGGCCCGATTCCGGCGAGCGTGTTCTGCCGCGGCACGGCCGCCATCGTTCCCGTCGTTCGTGAGGCGGGCGGCGCCCAAGGCCGCGCGCCCGTCGTTGCAGTCGTCGGCTCGGCATGCGCCATCGCGTCGCTCGGAATCGGCGGCGGCTTGCTCGGCGTCAATGGCGTCAGCAAATCGCCCGTCGTCATCGACATGCTAATCGCCGAAAACGCGCCCGTCCGACGCTCACGTGGCAACGCCAGCCGACGCACGAGCGCGCTCAAATCCGAGTGTGCCCGCTCACTGCGACCGCGCACGACCTCTTGCAGCGCCACGCGCATCTCGCGCATCGTCGCAAAGCGCGCGGCCCGATCCGGCTGCAGCGCGCGCGTAATGATCTTTTGCAGCCGCGGATCCGCGGGCGGTGGCGGCGGCGGACCGGCCACGATCGACTGGCGCAGCTCGGCCGCGCGATCGCTGAAGAACACGCGCGCACCACCAGTCAGCTCATGCAGCAGCACGCCGAGCGAGAAAATGTCGGCACCGGCGTCCATGCCTTCGCCGCGCCAGACCTCGGGCGCCAAGTAGGCCAGCGTCGGCGTCAGCGAATCGTCGTCGCTCCAGCCGGGCTGAATCATGCCCGTGAGCAGCCCAACATCGATGAGCTTGAGGCCGCCTTCATAGGTGACCATCACCGACTGCGCCGTCAGACCGAGGTGCAAGACGCCGTTGGGTCGCACGGTCGTGTGCGCGTGCGCATATTCGAGCGCCTCGGCTACATCGACGGCGATCGTCGCCGCCACATCGGCGGGCAGCGCTTCGCCGCGCATCTGCAGCAGATCGAGCAGCCGCCGCAAATCGAGCCCGCGAACGAGATCGACGACGATATAGTAGTGCGCACCCTGAGCATTGACTTCGTGGACGCGGGTGATCCGTTGATGATCGAGCGCCGCGAACGCCGACGCTGCCTGCACGAAGCGCGTCACGAAGTTCTCGTCGGCGCTGAGTTGTAGATGTAACCGCTTGACCGCGAACTGCTTTTCGAAACCGGAGACGCCGTAGATCTTGGCGCGGAAGGTTTCGCCGAGCGGCCCCGATCCCAGCTGCTCGATGCAGTTGTACCGACCGAGGTAGAAGGTGCGACTGTTCGAATCCATACCCGGGCGATATCGTACCACGGCGCGGGTCGGATTTGCCCACCGCGGCTCTTTACCGCTATGCTGGAATCGTGCAGCTGTCGCAGGAAATCGAGCTCCTGCGCGCGCAGACGCGTCGCCTGGTCGATCGTGAGCTGCGACCGCGGACGCTCGAGATCGAACGGGAACGTCGCATTCCCGACGAGATCGTCGTGCGCCTGCGGGAATTGGGCTACTTCGGGCTAACGATTCCGGAGCGCTACGGCGGCCTCGGCCTTTCGACGCTGGCGCATCTCGTCGTGCAAGAGGAGCTCGGTCGCGCTCACGCCAGTATCAACATGTTGATATCCGGCAACAACGGTATCGGCGTCATGGCGCTGGTCCTCCATGGCACCGACGCCCAGAAGGATCGCTGGTTGCCGAACCTCGCATCCGGCCAGTGGCTGGCGGCGTTCGCCCTGACCGAGCCCAACGCCGGCTCCGACGCGCAAGCCATCGAGACGCGTGCTATCCGGTCCGGCGACGACTTCATCCTCAACGGCACGAAGCACTACATTTCGCGCGGGGACATCGCCCATTTGATCACGGTCTTTGCCGTGACCGACAGCGTCACGCGTGCGCGCGGCGGCATCACCGCTTTCATCGTCGAAAAAGGAACGGCAGGATTCACGGTCGCGCGCATCCAAGAATCGATGGGTTCCGACGCCGTCAAACAGGCTGAGCTCGTCTTCGAGGACTGTCGCGTCTCCGCGGATCACGTCGTCGGCGAGGTTGGCCAAGGCTTCGCAACCGCCATGCGCGTCCTCGATCTCGGTCGCCTCTCTTTAGCCGCTCGATGTCTTGGCACCATGGAGGAGCTGCTGGCGCTCTCAGCAGCGCACGCCAGCCAGCGCGTCCAGTTCGGCAAGCCGATCGCCGATCAACCCGTCATCCAACACATGCTCGCCGACACGGCGACCGACATCGCCATGTTGCGTCCTGCGCTCTACGACGCTGCCAGTCGCCGTGACGGCGGCGATACGGTGACTCAGGCGGCCGCAATGCTTAAATTATTCGCATCAGAGGCGTTGGGACGCGCGGCCGACCGTGCCGTGCAGATCCATGGCGGCATGGGCTTCATGCGCGACTGCGCCGTCGAAGGAATCTACCGGGAAGCGCGAATGATGAGGATCGTTGAAGGCACCAGCGAGATCCAGCGACTGCTGATCGCGCGCGGCGTCCTGGAAGGATATCGGGCAACTTGAGGTCGAAAAAGGAAAGCGAAGACTCGTATCTCGGCCGGTTCGCGCAGCTCCTGAAGCGTCCGGGCATCCGCCTGCGTCGCATCGACACGGCTGTGCGTCACGACCTCTACGGCGCGCGCCACGCGATCTCCTATGTTCGCCATCTCGCGCGCGGCAACCGCATCAAACGAAAGGCTTTTTTCGACACAGTCGACGAGTCGCGGCCGCCCGTCTTGCTCATCCACGGCTACTTGGGAACGCGCGGCTCGATGTACATTCTCGAACGCCGGCTCAACGACGACGGCGTGTGCGTTTTCTCGTTCAATCTTGGTTCTTTGAACGTACGAGACATCCGGACCTCAGCCTTCTTGATCCATCGAAAGATCGAATCGATCCTTGCTCAGACATCAGTCAAGAAGATCGACATCATCGGCCATTCGATGGGCGGCCTCATTGGGCTCTACTACGTCAAGAAGCTCGGCGGGCACGAACGCGTCCGCAAGCTAGTGATGATGGGCACTCCACAGCGTGGAACCTGGTCAGCGCTGCTCGGTATCGCGGTCGTGGGACTTATTTCGTCGAGCGCGTGGCAGCTTCTGCCAGGCAGCCGCTTCCTGAAGGAGTTGGCCGCAGGAGCTCTACCGGCGAACGTCCAGTACTTCACGATCGCAGCGGAGCGCGATTGGGTCTGCCCGGTGGAGTGTACGCCGCTCGAAGGCGCCGAGTCCCTAACGGTTCCGCTCGGTCACTCGTCGTTGGTCATGAGCGAGGACGTCTATCGACATGTCCTGTACGCGCTGAGGAAATAGCTTTCCTCTTCGCGCGTAGACCCCGTGGCATGCGCGTTGCTCGACGTACAGGTGGGATGAGTTACCAGCGAGACCCTCAAGATCGTCGTTGTGCCTTCTGTGGTCGACCGCGCCAAGAGGTCAAGAAGCTCGTGGCCGGGCCCAACGTCTACATCTGCGATCGCTGCGTGATCGTCTGCCGCCACCTGTTGGCCGAAGAGCGTCCGAGCAGTCCGCCGGTCTCGCTTCCTTCTCCGACTGCCTCACGGCCGCAGAAGCCCAAAGAGATCAAGGCACACCTCGACCAATGGGTTATTGGCCAAGAGCGAGCGAAGCGAATGCTCTCGGTGGCTGTCTACAATCATATGAAGCGAGTGCAGCTACGCGATGAGTCGAGTGACATCGAGCTGACGAAGGCAAACATCGTTCTCATTGGTCCGACGGGAACCGGTAAGACGCATTTGGCGCGAACGCTGGCGAAGATGCTGGACGTGCCGTTCACCATCGCCGACGCCACGCCGCTGACGCAGGCCGGCTACGTCGGTGAAGATGTCGAATCAATCGTCGCGAAGCTGCTGCGTGCCGCCGACAATGACGTGGCGCGCGCGCAGCGGGGCATCATTTACCTCGACGAGATCGACAAGCTCGCCAGGCGACCCGGCCACGACCGAGATGTTTCCGGCGAAGGCGTTCAGCAGGGTCTGTTGAAGCTTCTCGAGGGCAAGAAAGTAATCGTTCGGCTGGGAGCCGACAAGAACGGCATGGGCGGCGAGACCATCGAGGTCGACACCTCGAACATTCTATTCGTCGCGGGCGGTGCGTTCGAAGGCATCCAGCAGCGAATCGCCGAGCGAAAACATCACAAGCACACCGGCTTTTTGTCGAAGTCCGAAGCGAGCGATGAGCAGCAGACGGACCAAGACATCATGCCCGAGGATCTACAGAAGTTCGGGCTGCTACCGGAGTTCGTGGGGCGTTTCCCGGTGCGCGTCGGATTGTGTCCGCTCGACGAGCAAATGTTGGCGCGCATCCTCACCGAGCCGAAGGACGCGCTCCTCAAGCAGTACCAACGACTATTCGCGATGGACGACGCCAGCCTCGAATGTACGCACGGCGGGCTGTTGGCGATTGCCCGGCAGTCGCTCGCGCGCAAGGCCGGCGCGCGCGGTCTACGCGCCGTGCTTGAGGAGCTGCTGCTCGACAGCATGTTCGATTTGCCGTCGAACAAGGGCGGCCGTTTCGTGATCGACGAGCACGCGGTATCCGTCGGCAACGTCAAGTGCGATCGGGCCCGTTCGGCCGCGTAAGAACGGGCTCGCTCCGCGGCGTGAATGCCGGCTCCTTCGCCCGCGTGGAAAGAGGGCTCGTTCGGCCGCGCGAAGGCGGCTCGTTCGGCCGTGTGAATGCCGCTCGTTCGGACCGCGTCTCGTTCGGCCGTGTGAATACCGGCTCGTTCGACCGCGTGAATGCCGACTCGCTCAGCCGCGAGTTGGACTGTCATGCGTCGCGAGCCCGTGGCGCAAAGGTGGTTGGAACCTCAACCCTCGTCCGAAATTCTTCCAGTGTGCCAATGCGCTGCGCGGAACACGGCTGGCCAGAAAGCGCATATCTCGCGAATCAGCGGACAGACTGCAGCCAACGCAACTCGAAGCGTTGGCTATTGTGACGAGAAACGGAGCTTCGGAACCTGGCTTCGGGGTCTTGATTCGGCTCAAAGCAGCGCATCTCACGCAGCGAGACCGATCTTCAAAACCAGACTGCCGAATTTGGCGCAGCTCTAAGCGGCTCATCTCACACAAAGCGAGACAAATCTCAAAATCAGCCGCCAAATCCTCGGAGCAGGTTGAAGCAGCTTAATGCGGGATGGATCTTCAAGCTTGCCGCCGAATCCTCGGAGCGGATCGAAGCCTCCTGCCACGCGAGACGATCAATCAGAGCCACGATGCCGCGTCGTGGAGCAGATCGAACCGAACAGACACGCGAAGCGCGGTTGGGTCGGTGTGGATCCCGCCGCTTTGAGGGTTCTGTCCCGCGAGGTTCCGATCGTTGGCAGCGTCTGCGGACGGGCACTCACTATCGTCGACAATCGCGGGTCGCCGCGCTCGAACGAACGCGATTTCCGCCGGGGTTCCGTGCCGCGAATTTCTTTCGATCCTTCGTGGCGTTGCGAGGCTTCCGTCGGTAGCCGGCGACCGACGGCATCGTCCGGCCGACGCCCACGACGTCGTATGGAGCACGTCGCGCGCCACGATGACTCACGGTCAGTCTCGGCGTTGCCGCGGCGTTGCCGCAATTCCCGCCGTTGCCGCGGAGCTGCGTCGTGCCTGCGATCGAACCCTGCGCCGGCGACGCGCAGATCAACAATGCGATCCCAACGATCCATAGCCCGAGCTTGAGGCGACGAGCGAGCGACATGGCCAGGCGCCCACATCGACGCAGCGACCACGCAACGAGGCCGACGAACGCGACGATGATCGAGGCTAGCGACGAACGGTGACGTAATCGCGCTGAATCAGCGTCAACAGCGTCTGCGCCGTTTCTAGATCCGTCCGCGGGCTGCGATCGAGCACAGCCTGGAATTGGCCGTAATTGATCACCAACTGCAGCGTATCCAACTCGTTCGGCTTCAGCTCGCTCAGCGCCGGCTGCACCGGCGACGGCAGGCCCAGCCCATCCTCGCGCGACGGCAGGTCGTTCAAGATCCGGTTGTACTCGTCGAGTTGGCGCATGCCTTCCATCAGCAGCGCTTCCGTCGAGTCCTGAATCTCCTCCAGCACCGACTTCTCGTCCGGCGGCTCGAGCTCGAACGTCCCCGTCGCCCACGTCAACAGACGGAAGGCCGCTTTGCGCGGCGACAGATCGTACGAGTCGTCGATCGTCGAGTAGTAGATCTGACCCTTGCGCAGGTAGATCCTTCCGTGGCCGCCTTCGCCGCGCACGGAGAGAACACCCGACTTCCGGCTCGTGGATAACAATTGCAGAAGATCGGGGAGCGGGATCTCGTCGATCGAGCCCGACATCGGCTTGTTCGCACCCGAGACGTTCCGTCGCTGGCCCGTCGCTTCCAGCCGCTGACGCGCCTCGCCCTCCGTTACCACTTGCGCCGCATCCACCGGCACCAGCTTGATGATCGACGTCCCGATCAGGATTCGATCGCCTTCCTTCAGGCGAACTTTCTTGATCTTCTCGCCGTTTACGAAGGTTCCGTTGGTCGAGCCCAGGTCCTGGATGATGATCTGGTCGCCGGCCGTGGTGATCTTGGCGTGCTTGCGCGACACCATGTCCTCCACGAGGACCATGTCCAGCTCGCTGGACCGGCCGACAATGATCTCTCGGTCCATCCGCAGCGGAAATTCCCCGCCCTGATATTTGCCCGAGATGAATCTTAGCGCGTAGGAGGTCGTCGGCACGGTCGGCGGTTCCGCGGTCTGGCGTGTGATGATACCGAGCCCGCGTGTCGAAGTCAAAACGCTCGCTCGGAGTTTCGTCGGGTTGGGTGCATGCGACCATCATGTTACCGTCCGACGAATGGCTGTCACAGCATTCGTCGCTGTCACCGATTTTGGTCGATTGTCCGCCGGGGACGCCCTCGAATGGCTCGCCACACTGCCCGCAGCCTCGGTAGATCTCGTCTTCGCCGATCCCCCGTACAACCTCGGACGCGAGCATTGGGACGATTTCGGGTCCAACGACGACTACGTCGCTTGGAGCCGTCGCTGGATCCTCGAGGCGGCGCGCATTCTTCGTCCGACGGGTTCTCTTTACATTTGCGGGTTTTCCGAGCTGTTGGCCGACGTTAAGGTCATCGCCGCGCCGCACTTCGCCGGCTGTCGCTGGCTCGTCTGGCACTACCGCAACAAAGCCAACCTCGGGCGCGACTGGGGCCGGTCGCACGAGAGTGTCTTGCACTTGCGGCACCGCGACTTCGTCCTCGATGTCGACGCGGCACGCGTGCCTTATAACGCGCACACGCTGCGCTACCCGGCCCATCCGCAAGCGGAGACGTCGCGTTACGGTCGCCAAAAGTACGTCTGGCAGCCCAATCCACTGGGTGCAAAGCCTCGAGATGTCATCGAAATACCGACTCTTACGAATGGAATGCGAGAAAAGACGATCCATCCGACACAGAAGCCGCTCGAGCTGGTTCGTCGGCTCGTGGCGGCCGCTTCGCGACCGGGAGATCTCGTCGTCGACCCGTTCGGCGGCTCCGGAACGACATTCGTCGCCTGCGAGGCGCTCGGTCGCCGCTGGCTCGGGTGTGAGAATCGATCCGCGTTTTCAGCAGCTCATCGCCGAACGGCTGGCGCAGCCCGTCAGCGACGAGACCGCCGGTCGCGCCGAGGCCCGCCGCCGCCTCGCGCGCAGCAACCTGCGTTGACGGGCGCGCGCCGCTGCCGGTATAAGCGGAAGCTCTATGGCGCCCGAAGAAATCTGTCGCAAGGTTGGTGAGCAGAAGACGAAGAGCATCTTCTTGGAGCTCACCGCCGAGGCGATGAAGAAGGTGCTGCGCGAGGCGAAGATCCCCACCAATCGCCTCGCCAGCCATACGTCCACTCGCAAGCGGAACGACGACTGGGCCAACCGGGTCTGGCGCACCGTCTCCAGCAGCGCAGCTTCGACGACCGCTGCGACGCTGCTCTTCGAGTGGCTCACGCGCACCCGGCGCAAGATGCTGGCGCAGTTCCTGACCGCGCTCGAGGTTCCGCACGAGGACGGGCTCACCGACGCCGATTTCATGCAGACTTCGACCCCCGAGAAGCTCATCGAGGCGGCCAAGAAGCTGTTCGAGACGCACGACAAGGCCGAGGTGGCGGCTTACCTGCTGTTCCTCGACGCGTCGAACAAGAGCGAGATCTTTGCGCCGTTGGAGCTCGAAAAGTATCTCCTGGCACCAGCCGCCGCCTGAAGATTCAGCCACAGCTTGTTGCGCCGCACGCTCGGTCCGCTCACAATGTTTTCCAGTGATTGGTCGAGCTAGGGTCGCTGTCGCACTGGCGGTAGCATGTGCGTTGTGCGCGCCAGCGCTGGCGGTGCCGAAGCGCGCCAAGGCGCGCCTGCCGATCGCGGCCACGCATGGAAGCGCGCGCCAGGCGCGGATGCTGCCGACGAAGAAGCCGCTGATCGCCGCACCCATCCGCCGCGACACGAGCACAACTCCGCGCGAAGTCGCCAATCCGAATGATCCTCGTGAGCTGCGCATCGCTCACCTACGCGAACGCCTGCTGTCGATGCTGCACGAGGCACCGCTGAGCCGAACCAAGGTCGGCGTCGAGGTGATGCAGGCTTCGAACGGCGACGTCCTCTTCGCGCACAACTCGGCGCAGCAGTTCAATCCAGCGTCGAACACCAAGATGCTGACGACGGCTGCCGCCATGTCCTATCTCGGCGCCGATTTTCGTTATCACACGTCGCTGTTCGGTCCCGAGCCCGACGCGGATGGCGTCGTGCACGGTGACGTGTCCTTGCGTGGCAGCGGCGATCCGTCGCTGACGACGACCGATGTCGCCGAGATCGCGCGCGCGCTCGCGTCGCGTGGCATTCAGCGCATCGAGGGCGATCTCTATTCCGACTCGCGCTTTCACGGCAAAGGCAGCGAGCAAAATGGCGACGGTGAAGGCGCGCTGATTCTCAACCGCAACACCTACGCGGTGCGCGTGCGGCCGGGCGAGCTCGGTCACGCAGCGATCGTGTCGATCGAGCCCCACGTCGATCTCTTCGCCGTCGAGAATCAGACCCAGACGGTGCGCGCGAAGCGTTCCCGGTTGCGCATCGATTCCTACCGCAAGGACGATCGGCTGGTCATCACCGTTCGCGGTCGCATGGCCGAAGGGCACGACGATTACACCGACATGCGCCGCCTGGCCGACGGCTCGCTCTTGACCGCCGCCGTCTTGCGTAGCGCGCTGGCTGATTTCGGCGTCGAGCTGACCGGTCGAGTGCGTGCCGGCAACGTCGCAGGTCCGGCGCTGCTCGGCGAGCATGTCTCGGCACCGCTCGCTGATGTTTGTAAAATCTCCAACAAGCCGTCGAACAACTTTGTCGCCGAGGCGATCTACAAGACGCTCGGTGGCGAGCTCTACGGTGCCCCGGGAACGCTCGCCAAAGGTACGAAAGCTGTCATGGAATACTTGACCAGCGCCGGCATCAAACCGGGCGCGGTCAAGATCGTCAACGGGTCGGGGCTGACGCACGAGAATCGCATCACGCCCTCGGACTTGGCGACGCTGTTGCGCAAGATCTATTACGACATGTCTGTCGCGCCCGACTTCTTGGCGTCGCTGGCGATCGCCGGGATCGACGGGACGATTCGCAATCGCTTCATGGGCACCGACGCCGTCGGGCTCGTGCGCGCCAAGACCGGCACGCTCACCGGCGTGTCTGCGCTGTCGGGATACGTCGGCGACAAAGACGACGTGCTCATCTTCTCGATCTTCGTCGAAGGCTTTCGCCACAAGAAGACGAACGAAGTTCGGCACGCGCAGGTGCGCATGGTCGAGGCGATGTTGTCTTATTTGCGCAGCGACGCGCCAGCGACGAACGGCAGCGATCGCGACCAGGAAATTCCGGCCGAGCTCACGCCCGACGACTCCGAGTCCGACGGCGATCCGCAGCTTCCCGCGCCCTGACCTCATCGCTGGGCCCGCTCGGCGAACAGGCGGCGCGCGCGCGTGCGATCGATCATCAGGGCATCGAATTGCCGGGCGTCGATGACGCCTTCGTCGAGCGCGTCGTACAACAGCGGGCCTAATCGCTCGACGCTGAGCTGCGATTGCACCGGCGCTTTCGGCACCAGCTCTTCCGGTCGCGGAATGCAGGACGCGCGTCGGCGAACGGCGTTGGCGAGGTCGGGACGATCGAATTGCAGATCGTCGCAGAGCCGATCGACGTTGTGGTGAATCTCGGCGAACAAGGCGGCAAGGCGGTCGTTGAGCATGCGCGGGGCCATTGCGAGCGACGTGCCGCTGGCCGCGTTAGAAGATCCGCATGGTTACGGTGATAGGGAAGCTCAGGTGGTCTCGGGTGGCGTCCGGTATGCGGATCTTGTCCGGCTACCGGACGGCTTCATGCTTCATGCGAGGCGTGCAGCCGCTGCGGCTATCACGTCCCCGTAGGACTGCAGCGTCGTCGAGGCCGTGACACGACTTGCCATCGGCCGTGGCCGTGCTTGGTTACGTGCAGGCGAGCTTGAGCGGGAAGTGAGCAACGATCACCGGCGCGTCGTCGTGGCTCGGTCACGTCGAGCCGAGGCGAGCGCCAGCAAGTTCCCGAGTCGCAGCGTGTAACTCTCCCGTCGCGCGGTCGGCCGTCAGCGTGAGGGTCCTGCTCCCGACCCGCGCTTCAATGCAGCAACTCCACTGCACCGGTGTCGAGGTCGTAGCGTGCGCCAATCACCTTGACCTTGCCCTCCTGAACCAGCGGCGCGATTACCGGGCGCGAGGACTGCACGTCGTTGACCGATGCGGCCACGTTGGCGCGCACGGCTGCTTCGACGGGATCTCCGTCCGGCTTGGGGGCACGCGCGATCGCCCGACGAATGCGACTGACCAGCGCGTCGATGTGCGCCCCCGGCGCGTCGGGCGCGAGCGCCGCTTCGACCGCACCGCAGCGCTCGTGCCCAAGCACGACCACTAATGGGACTCCGAGGTGCTCGACGGCGTACTCGATGCTGCCGAGGACGGCGTCGTCGATCACGTTGCCGGCGATGCGGATGACGAACAAGTCTCCGATGCCTTGGCCGAAGATCGCCTCCGGCGGGACGCGCGAATCGGCGCAGCCGATGACCACGGCGAGCGGGTGCTGTGAGGTCGCCACCTCGCCGCGCCGCGCCCGCGTCTGGCGTGGACACGACGCACCCGCGGAAACGAAGGCGTGATTGCCAGCGATCAGCGTCTTCAATGCGGCATCAGCCGTGGGCGTCTGCGTTGTCGGCTCGGCAAGGACGCGTAGTGGCAGGCCCAGGGCTAAGACCAGGACGCAGGGGTGGACGCGCATGACCTTGGTAGTAACCGCCCGACCCTGCTGTGAAAGATAGGAGATCGCTGTAGCGCGGTCGTCGACATTCTCAACCAGGCGTTCTTGCGGCAGGGGCGGACACGCCCAAGTCGTCGCGACCGCTACCGCCCGGGGTAAGCAGCTTCGCCACCGCGTTCTTTCCACCTTGGTCCGATCGACCTGGTTCCCTGAATAGTCCGCTACGGTCCTTCGTCGCATGACTGGCTGCTCTAGCCAGCTCACGAGACTAGCGACGGCCTCCTCAATTAGTGAAGTGAGTCGCATCGAATTCATCGGCGCATTGTTTGCCAGCGACTGCACCAACGCCACGAGGGTCCGGTAGGCCTTTTCTCGGAGCAGAAAGTCGATCGAGGTCGCGCAAATCCGGAGTCACATAATGGCCTTCACCCGATCACCGTTCGAGGGCCCTAAGCGGACGATGATGCTGCGTGCCTTGCTGTCGCTGCTGTTCGCCGCCGGCTGCGCTGCGCCCGGAGCCGATGCCGCGTCGCGACCACCGAGCGAGTATCAGGTCGGCGCCTACTACTTCGCTGGCTGGTGGTCCACGCCGGTTCCGTCGAACTACCTCACCAACCACACGACCGACTGGCGCCCGCAATACCCCGAGCGCGAGCCGGTGTTCGGCTGGTTCGACGATACCCAGGCTGCCGTCGACCAGGAGATTGCGCTCGCCGCCGATGGTGGCCTCGACTTCTTCGTATTCGACTATTACGCCGAGGTTGGGCCGGGCAATCCCGGCGCCGCCGAGAATGCCAACAATGGGCTGAAGTATTATTTGACGTCGCCAAACAAGTCGCGTTTGCGATTCGCGGTCGTTTACGTCAACCACTCCTTTTCGCCGACGGCAAATTGGGACGCGAACGTGGCGGCCTGGATCGATTTGATGCGCGATCCGCAATATGTCTCGATCGCGGGGAGGCCGATTCTCATCGTCATTCGCCCCGACCTCTTACGCACTGCTTGGGGATCGGCCGCTGCTGCACGAGCGGCGCTCGATCGCTTGCGCGCGCAAGCGATCGCCGCCGGGCTGCCGTCGCCACTCATTGGCGGCGGCGCGGTCTACGAGGCGGGCGCCTACGCGAGCACGAGCGCCGCCGACGGCTACGACTTTCTCACCACCTACGCGCTCGACGTCGACGACACCACCATCTTCCCGTCGGTGCCGACCGACTATTCCGATATGACGCGCACCCAGACCGAGCTGTGGCGTGGGCTCGCGGCGGCGTCGCCGCTTCCTTACGTGCCATCGGCGCTCGCCGGCTGGGACGCGCGGCCGATCCCCGAAGGCACCAACTGGATCACCGGACAAACGTCCGACGGCCTGCGTGCGCTGATCGTGGCCGAGCGTGATGCCATCGATCACCACGCCAACTTCCGCCTGCCGGCGCGCGATGGCTCCATCGGCGTGGCGCTGGTCTACGCTTGGAACGAGCTGAGCGAGGGTGGCTACATCGTGCCAACGCTGGCGCAGGGCGACGCCTACCTACGCTCGGTCACCGGCGTCTTCCGCTAAGGGCCGCCGGAACGCTCGAGACGCGAGCCGTCTCTTACTGAGCCGGACAGCTATTGGGCACGTTGGCCCTCGCGCAAACCATTCTCGGGCTTCGCTGCCACGCGAATTGTTCGGCCGAGTCTCAGACGTCCATTGCCTTCCTACCTATAACCAGCGTCCGATCGCTCCCGCGTAAGCTCGACTCGAAACGAAGCGAAATGTCGCGAACCTGGCACGTGCATGTGGGACTGGCGACGAGGGCGCAATGCTAACGCTAAGGCGCAATTGACCGCCTAACCGCTGCTGCGTTTGAATGGCGCCCGAAACGCGCACCGGCTCCCTACCGTTTTGCGGAGGCTCGCGATGAAAGGCATCACGCGTCGGCAGGTGCTCGAAGGTCTCGGACTGGCGATCGGCTCGGCGACGTTGGGCGCCGCGTGCCACGACGGCCACGCCGGCGGCAACCAGGACGCAGGCGGCGGCATGCAAGGCGCGCCCGATCTGGCGACGGGCGCTGACCAATCGGTGCCGCGTGACATGGCGATGGCGCGAGACGCCGCCGCACGTGACGCCGCCACCGCCCCCGACATGGCCGTGAGCGACCAGCAGCTGCTGGCGTCCATCGATAACATCGTCGTGCTGATGATGGAGAATCGCTCGTTCGATCATTATCTAGGCTCGCTCGCGCTCGATGAAGGGCGCCCGATCGACGGCCTGACCGGCAACGAGTGGAATCCCGATCCCAACGGCAACAAAGTGTTCGTGGCGCCCTTGCCCAATCTGACGCCGGCCGATCCGCCGCACGATTGGGATCCGGCGCATCAGCAATGGGACAACGGCGCCAACGACGGCTTCGTCATCGCGCACGCCGGGGCCGATCAGAACGACGTCATGGGCTATTACATGCGTTCGCAGCTGCCGGTGACCTACGCGCTCGCCGACCAGTCGGCGGTCTGTCAGCGCTGGTTCTCGTCGCTGCTCGGTCCGACCTGGCCCAATCGCATGTTCCTGCATTGCGCGACCTCCAACGGCGTCACGACCAATATCCCGTCGACGGGCTCGCCGAGCATCTTCGATTCGCTCGATAACGCGGGAATATCGAATAAGAATTATTATTCGGATATCGCTTGGGCTTCCGGCGGATATCTCAAGCTCAACGGGCTGGCCACGATCGAGACCTATTTTTCGGACGCCGCGGCCGGCACGCTGCCCAGCTTTTCGATCATCGATCCGATGTTTCTCGGCGCCACGGCCAACGACGATCATCCGAGCCATGACGTCACGCTCGGGCAGACGCTCATCAGCACGGTGTTCGCGGCGCTGGCGGCCAGCCCGCAGTGGAATCGCTCGCTGTTCGTGCTGGTCTACGACGAAAACGGCGGCTTCTTCGACCACGTGCCGCCGCCCACGACGACCGACGAGCGCACCGAATTCCAGCAGCTCGGCTTTCGTGTGCCGACGCTGGTGGCGGGTCCGTGCGTCAAGCGCGGCGCGGCCATCGACACCGTCTTCGACCACGTGTCGGTGGCGGCCACCGTCGCGGCGCGCTGGGGGCTGCCGCCGCTCAACGCGCGTACGGCGGCGGCGAACACGCTCGCCAGCTGCATCGATCCCAGTCTACTCGGCAAGCCGCAAGCGCCGCCGAAGCTGCCGATGATGAAGATTCGTCGCTCACGCTTCGTCAACCGGCCGGCCTACAGCGGCGAGCATCCCGAGCTCGTGGATGCGCTCGAACGCGGGCACATTCCGCGGCGCTTCGATCGGCGCAGCCAGGCGCGCGCCATCACCGATCGCATCCTGGCCGAAGGCGTGCGCCTCGGCACGGTCCAGCTCCTCGACTGACGCCGCTCGCCGCGTCGGGGAGGCTCGCTTCCAACGACTGGCGGCGCGATGGCGGCGTCGCTTCGGACACCATCGCTCGAGCCGAAGCGCTCAGGGCCGCTGCGGAAACGGCTTGCCGTCGACCGGGCCGACGTCCATGCCGTCATACGTCTCGATGCCGCACGCCGTGGCGAAGCGATTGAGCTGTTGATTGCGCGCGTCGAGCGAGTCCACGTCATGTCGTTCGACGCGTTCGACATGCAGCACCCACGTCGGCGCCGGGCCGTCGTCAGGCGCGGCGTCCGCTTCGAAGAGCGCGACGAGGCGATAGCCGTCCTGCAAGAGATCGGGCACTGCCGACCGCAGCGTCTCCGGATCGCGATCGACGAAGAAGTAGCCCCACAGCAGCTCGCGCTCGGTGTCGACGCCATGATCGGCCGTCTGCGCGAATAGGGCGATTGCGGCGTTGCGGTCGATCATGGAGCCTCGCGTTTTCCGTCGTAACCGCGGCGAAGACGGTCTCGGCGACACCTAACATGCCTTCGCCGGGATCGTCCATGAGCTCGCTGTCGATTTCGATGACGCTGCCGACGGCGATGAGCCCGCTTCATGTCGTCGAGCGGGCAAACTTGGGCGTGCTGCCGATGGCCTCGGCGACGTCCAATGGAACGCTCGACGAAGTGGCGCTGGTGACATGAGTGGCCACTGTTCGCGAGCTGTCCGGCTACCGGATCTATTCTTGCGCTGGGCTCGTCGAGAAATCACGGGTTACACGAAATGATCGCGCGGCACGAAACCTGCTGAGCCCGCACGCATGAACGCCGCTCGGCTCAAGTCGCAGCTTCGCCGTCGCGTGCGCGTGACGCGCCGGCCGCGACGGGCGAGCCGCCTCTTGACCTTGGTGGTCGTGCTGCTCGGCTTCGCTTCCTTTTATATGTGCTGCGAACGCGACGTCTACGGCGCGTCAGTTCGGCGCAGCCGCAGCGTCGGGCAAATCGTAAACTTCGAGCGTCACGCCGCCGCGATCGAACCCTTTGCCTTTGCGCATGAGCAGCAGCCGATTCCCGACAATGCGCCAGCTCGACGGTCGCTGCTGACCGGGCAGCCGCAGCCACAAGGTCGCCGCCAACGTCTTGCGATCGATGGCGTAGAGGTCGAGATCGTCGACGTCCGCCTTCTGCCGTTTGACCGCATCGGGATTGACCGGATCGATCGTCAACGAGACCGCGAGCTTTTGCCCATCGAGCAGCTGAAAGCCAAGCGTCGCCGGGTCGTATTTGTCGAGCGCGCGCGGCAAAGTCAGCTCGCGATCGACCGCGCCATCGAGCAGGAGCAGCTGCTTCCGATCTTCGGACCAATGGACGATGACCGGCTGATTCGCCGTCTCCCGTCGCAGCAGCGCCACTTTCGTGAACGCCATCACGTCCTCGACCTCTTTCTCCTCGAGGACTTTGCCGGTGAAGGCGTCGAGCTTGACCGAGCGATCGGGCCGGCGGATGTCATGCGCTTTGTCGTACTCGCCCGCGCGCGACGCGACCAGCGCCGTAAAATCGTCCGCCCACCACAGCGGCTTGACGACGAGCGGCCCTTGTTTGATCTGCCCTTCGTTGTCCTCTTTCCAGCTGCGCTTCTTGATCGGCCGAAAATTGTCGACGGAATAAGCCACGAGCGTATGCTCCACGCCGGCCTTCTCGACGCGCGTATAGGTCACGATCGCCGCTTTGCCGCCGACTTTCCCGATCGCCAGCTGCCCGAACGGCCCGAGCGTCTGCGCACCGGCGCCCGCCTGAGTGAACACTTGCGCGGTCGCCGCGCCGTCATGCGCCCGCACGATCAAGACGCGCGCCGGTCCCAGCCAATAAATGGCGCTGGCGTCGATGGGCGCGCCTTCGATCGCCGTGTCCGCGCCGCCGACATCGGCCAAGTGCAGCGTCGCCTTCGTCGCGCCGTCGGTCGTGATGAACGCGGCCGCCTTGCCGTCGCTGCGCAGCGCGTAGCCGTCATCGATGAAGCCGCCGGCGCCGGCATCCCAGTGAGCGATGGGCGCCGCCGCGGCGACCGCGCCGCCGAGCACGACCGACAAAGCAGCAACGATGCGCATGATTTCGTTGTGTGGCTAGGTCAGCGAGCTTGTCAAGTTTGCGACCAGCTGCGTGAAGTCGCGCGGCGTCGGCGAATGCACCTTCACGATCGAGCGATCGAGCGGATGCGGCAGCTCGAGCGCATAGCCGTGCAAGCACAAGCGCGTGAACGTCGAGCCGCCGTAAGCCGTGTCACCGACGAGCGGATGGCCGATCGCCGCCAAATGGACGCGCAGCTGATGCGTTCGCCCGGTGTCGAGCCGCAGCTCGACGGCCGTCAGCGGCCGACCGTCACGCACGCCGTGCCCGAGCGCGCGATAGATCGTATGCGCCGTTTCGCCTGCCGGCGCGTTCTCCGGCAGCGCCGCGCGCAGCCGCGTGTCTTTAGCGTGCCGGCCGATACGCAGCCGAATATGCCCGTCGCCGCGCAGCTCACCGTCAACGAGCGCCACATAGCGCCGCTCAATCTCGCCCGCCGCCAGCGCGTCTTGCAGCGGCGCCCGCGCGTCCGGCTTGCGCGCGAAGAGCACGAGCCCCGACGCCTCCTTGTCGAGCCGATGAATGAGGCGCACGTCGTCGCCAAACCGCCGCTGCACGAGCGCGTCGAGCGCATGCGCCGACTGCGAACGCTCCGCCTGCGACGGCAGCCCGACCGGCTTGTCGACGACGACGAACCATGGATCTTGCAGCACCGTCTGCAGCCGCGGCAGCGCTTCGCCCGGCTGCTGAAACACCGTGATCTTGTCGCCGACCGCGAGCTTGACGTCCGTCGCCACGCGCTTGCCGTTGACGTAAATGCAGCCCGCGCTCATGAGCCGGACGATCTCCGCCGCGTCGACTTCCAGCCGCGGCGTCAGGATCTGCACGAGCTCGACGGGATCGTTCGAAAAGCGCGTATAGACGCGTTTCGCCATTTAGTGCGACGGCAACGGCGGCAGCTGACTCAGCGCCAACGCCAATTCGGCCCCAAAGCTGGCGTTGTTGAGCGCGAGAATGCGATTGGCGGCGAGGCTGCGCTTTTGCGTCGCGCGCGAGACGAACGCCAGCAGATGCGGCGTCAGCGCCTTGCCGCGAATGCCGTTGCGCGTCGCGTCGGCCAGCGCCTCGTCGACGGCGTGCTGAATCAGCTCGACGTCGAGCGCGTGCGCCTTCGGAATCGGGTTCGCGATCAGCATTCCGGCTTGACCGAGCGTCCAGTGCGCATGACAGACGCGCGCACCTTCGTCGGGCGAGTCGATGCGATGCTCGAGCTTGAGCCCGCTCGTATACGTATAAAACGCCGGGAATTCGTTGGTTCTCACGCCGATGACCGGCACCGCCAGCGTCTCCAACATCTCGAGCGTCCGCGGCAGATCGAGGATCGACTTACAGCCCGCCGACACGACCGCGATCGGCTCGCGTGACAGCGTCGTCAGATCGCTCGACACGTCGCCGTCGTCGCCGCGATGGACGCCGCCGATGCCGCCGGTCGCGAAGACGCGAATGCCGGCGCGCGCGGCCGCGAAGGCTGTCGCCGAGACCGTCGTCGCGCCGCTTTCGCCGCGCGCACACAACAGGCCCAAGTCGGCGACGCCGGCCTTGCGCCAACGATCGGGTCCGCTGGCGCGCGCCATCGCCTCCAACGTCGCACCGTCGATGCCGACGATGATGCGCCCGCTGACGACGGCGATCGTCGCCGGCACCGCGCCATGCCGCCGCACTTCTTCCTCGAGCGCGCGCCCGACATCGAAGTTCTCCGGCCACGGCAGCCCATGCGCGACGATCGTCGACTCCAGCGCCACGACCGGCTTGCCCTCCGCTCAGCGCGGTCCGGACCTCGTCCGAAATCTGCAACAGTTCCATTTAGTTCGGCTCTCGCGGCTTATCGGCGACGGCGCGAATCCGCTCCAGCTCCGGCTTCTCGACCCGATATTTCGTGCTGCAGTAATTGCAGACGACTTCCGCCGGCTTGTTCTCTGCGATCATTTCGTCGAGCTCTTTGGTCCCGAGCATCGCCAACAGGTTCGCAATTCGCTCCGGCGTGCAGTGGCATTGGAAGCGTAGCAGCCGCTCGTCGCCGATAATCTCCAAGCCCGGTCCCCAAATCGCCTCGCCCATCGCCTGCGTCGAACGCTCGCCCGCGGCCAACAGGTCGTACAGCCGACCGCCGCGCAGCATGCCCTGCGCGATGACCACTGCATCGGGCTCGCCGCCCGGCATCGCCTGCACGAGCACGCCCGCCGCCGCCACGACGGCACCGCGCTCGTCGAGCACGACCTCGCAGCCCAACGCCGACGGCACCTGCTCGCTGATCTGCAGATAATTCTCGACATCCTCGTCGACTTCGCCGGTCACGAGCGCCGTCTGCCCTTGGTACAGATCTTTGAGCCCCAAGTCGCGCAACAGGCTGACGACGCCTTTCTTGCCGACGAGCTCGCCGATCTGCTGTCTTCCCGCCGGCAAGATCAGGTTGGCCTCGGGATGCGAGACATAGCCGCGCACTTCACCGGCGCCGTTGGCGTCGACGGTGATCGAGCCGAGCGGCCCGTTGCCGAGAATCTGCAAGGTGACGCGCTCTTTGCCCTTGGTCAGCGTCGCCAAGAGGAGCCCGGCGGTCAGCCCGCGCCCGAGCGCCACGGTGGCTGCCGGCGAGAGGTGGTGGCCGCGCGCAGCTTCAGCGACCAGAGAAGTTGTAAGCACCGTCGCCACACGCACATGAGACTCGCGAGCGATAGCGCGGATCAGGTGATCCGAAGCAGTCATGACTATCGAGATCATAGCAGATTGACGGCGACGCCCAGGCCGACGATGCTCCTATGGTGCGGCTTCCCTGGACGCCCGAATTCGACGCTGAGCGCGAGCGATTCGCCTTCCGCTTCTGCTGCGAGGACTGCGCGCATTTCGACGCCGCGCACGAGCGCTGTCGTCACGAATGGCCCAACGAGCTGCATCGCGAGCGCGAACGGCCGCCAATCCTCGACTTCTGCAAGGAGTTCGAGCTGTGCTGACCGGCAACGAGGCGTTGGCGCGCGCGCTGTCGACGGCACGGATTCGCAGCGCGTGGTCCTTCCCCGGCTCGCCGCTGACGAAGCTGGAGCTGCTGCTCGACGGTCGCGGCGCGCCCGGGGTCAACCATCGCTTCACCGTCAACGAGCACGTGGCGATGTCGCTGGCGCTCGGTGGCGCGCTCTTGTCCGGCCACGGGACGTGCGCGCTCATGAAGCATGTCGGGATCAATGTGGCGCTCGACACCTTGGCGACCTTCGGGCTCGTAAACGAGCTGCGTTCGCCGTCGCTCATCATCGAAGGCGTCGATCCCGGGCCGGTCTCGTCGCAGAACGCGCAGGACAATCGCGGGGCGCTGACGGATCTGGCGCATCTGCTGCAGCTCGAAGCCGGCTCGCCAGACGAGGTTTACCAGCTGACGCGTCTGGCCGCGAGCGTCTCCCATCGCACGGGAATGCCGGTGTTGCTGCGGGTTCACGAGCGCGCGCTCAACCATCGCGGCGACGTGTTCGAGGCGCCGCCCGAGCTGCCGGAAGGCTCGCTGATGACGTTTTCGCGCGCCGCCGGGCCGTTCATCTCGACGGCGGCGACCTATCGCTATCACGTCGACAAGCGCGCGCGGCGGTTGCGTCAGCTCCAGCCGCTCGTCGACGCGCTGACGGTGCGGACGTTCGGTGAAGGCAACCAAGCCGTCGTTTTATCGGGCACGCTCGGGCCGCTGGCGCACGCGCGCTCGTGGGCGCGCCGGCTCTCGACGGTGCGGCTGGCGGCGTCGTGGCCGTTGCCGCGGCAGACGTTGATCGAGCTGATGAAAGGGCGCGACGAGCTGTTGGTCCTCGAAGAGGGCGAGCCGTTCCTCGAGCGCGAGCTGCAGGCGTTCGCGCATCGCGAGTCGCTGGCCTGTCGCGTGCGCGGATCGGGCGACACGCGGCCGCAGAAGCTCGACGACGAACGCATCGATACGCTGCTCAGCCGCTTCGGCGGTCGGGTCAGAGCGGACGTCGACCCGGTCGTGCGCGCGCCGGCCGATTGGCGCGATGCCGCCGAAGCGCTGGCGAGCTTGGGCGACGACGATGGCGAGCCGTGGCCGCTGCATGTCGCTCGTTCGCGCGCGAAAATGAAGGCGTTTTCGCCGAACGATCCGCGCGTGACGCTGCTGACGAGCCTGCGCAAGCTGGAGCGGCCGACCATCATCGTCGGCGATCCGGGGACGACGGGCGTGCTCGGCATTCGCGATCGGCTCGTCGACGTCAAGATGCACATGGGCTCGGCGGCGCCGATCGCAGGCGCGCTGGCCGATGCGTCCGAAGTCGAGGAGCAAGCCGGTGCGCCGCTGGCCGTGGCGTTGATCGGCGATACGAATCATTACCATTCGGAGCTGTTGGGCGTGCTCGACAACGCTATCGCCAAGCGGGAAGTGCTGCACGTGCTCGTCGTCAATCGGCGCTCGGAGATGACGGCAGGCGTGAAGACGCCCTATTTGACCGACGATGCGCTGGAGACGCAGCTGCGCTCGGCCGGTCTGCATGTGGCGACGGCGTCGCTCGACGATCCGGGCTTGGCCGCGGCGGTCGCCTATTCGGCGTCGCGGCACGGGCCGCGCGCGCTCGTTTGCTATGGCGCGACGCGCGCCGAAGAGGTCGAAGGCTAGGGCATGTTCAGCCTCGTTCGTTTCCTGATTTCACTCATGATGTTCGCTGCCTTCATCTGGTTCGCGGTGACGGTGCCGCTCGGCAAGCGCACGTTGTGGGGCCACACGCAGGCGATCTTCGGCACGCAAGCCGCCAAAGACTTGGCCGACGGCACGAAGGAAGAGGCGCAGAAAGTGGCCGAGCGCGTGCGCGAAGGGCTGCATACGCCGGACTTGAGCCCGCCGCCGCGGCCGCGCGTCGTCGAGCCGCTCGATCCCGGCGATGGCCCGAACGACAAAGCGCGGCGCAAGATCGATCATCCGGTGAAGCAAAAGACGCACTGAGTGGCGGCTTCGTCGTCGCGATGGCACAATCGACGCGCATGTTTCGCCTGCTGATGTTGGCGCTCTTGGTCGCGGCGCCCGTCGCTGCCGAAGAGCCTTTGTGGACCGAGGGCTCGGCCAAGTCGGTGGCCAACGCGCCCATCAACTTGCAGGCGTTCGTGCGTTTGGCGCGAACCTTGGGCCCGGCGGTGGTCAACGTCATCGCCATCAGCTCGCCCGACGGCGCCGCCGCCGAAGATCACACCGGACCGGGCGAAAAACCGCACGGACACGGTCGCGGCCAGGGCACCGGCTTCGTCGTGCACAAGAGCGGCTACATCCTGACCAACAGCCACGTCGTCGAAGGCGCGGACGACATACGCGTCCGTCTCAGCGACGAGCGCGAGCTGTCGGCGCGGCTCATCGGACGCGACGAGCATACTGACATCGCGCTCCTCAAGATCGAGGCCGGCGCCGCGCTCGACGTCGCGCCGCTCGGCAACTCCGACGACGTGCAGATCGGCGAGTGGGTCATGGCCATCGGCAACCCGTTCGGCCTCGATCACACGGTCACCGCCGGAATCATCAGCGCCAAAGGTCGCCGCGACGTGCGTCCGGGCGGCACGCAAACCGGCTACTACGACTTCATCCAGACCGACGCGTCGATCAATCCCGGCAATTCGGGCGGCCCGCTCATTAATACGCGCGGCGAGGTCATCGGCATCAACACCGCCATGAACGCGCAGGCGCAAGGCATCGGCTTCGCCATTCCCATCAACATGGCCAAGGTGATCGCTCCCATGCTGCGCGAGTTTGGCAAGGCGCCACGCAGCTGGATGGGCGTCTATCCGCAGTCGATCACCGTCAATTTGAAGCGGGCGTTCAACTTGCCCGATCGTCGCGGCGCCTTGGTCAGCGATGTCGTGGCCGATTCGCCGGCGGCGCGCGCCGGGCTGCAGACGGGCGACGTCATCCTCGACTTCGACGGTCATGCCATCAAGCGCGCCGACGATCTGATGTGGCTCGTGGCGACGACGGCGGCGGGCAAGAAGGTGCCGCTCACCACCTATCGGCGCGGCACGTCGGCGCACATCGCGGTCACGCTGCAAGCGGCGCCCGAGGAGCCCGATCACGTCTCGCCGGTGCATGCGCCGTCGACGCATAAGTCGCCGCTGGGCATGACGGTGTCGGAGATTTCGCCCGGCATCGCGCGCGAGCTCGGTCAGGCGCAGCTACGCGGCGTGGTCGTCATGTCGGTCGAGCCCGACAGCCCGGCGGTCGAAGCCGGCCTCGAGCGCGGCGACATCATCGTGCGCGTCGGTGAGCTGACGATTTTGTCGCTCGACGATTACGCGCGGGCCGTTCGCGGCGCGCCGCACGGCGACATGCTGCGGCTGCTCGTCAAGCGCGACGGCAAGAACACCTGGTTCGCCTTCCAAAAGCGCTAAAAAAGCCGCGCGCCAAGCAATAATCGATCTCTCCTGACATCAAGCTGTCAGGAGCCAAACCGTATCACTCCTCCATGAACGAGCGCGTGAGGAGATCAGATGCGGCGAGCAGATCGACTATTTCGTATCGTGCAGCTGCTGCGTCGTCGGCGAATGACGACGGCGCGGCGACTGGCCGACGACCTCGAGGTGTCCGAGCGGACGGTCTATCGCGACGTGGCCGATCTCATCGGCTCGGGCGTACCCATTCGCGGCGAGGCGGGCGTGGGCTACGAGATCGAGCGGAAGTTCAATCTGCCGCCGCTCATGTTCACCGACGACGAGCTGGAGGCGTTGGTGCTCGGCGTGCGCATCGTCGAGAGCTGGACCGATGCGACGCTGGCGGAGGCGGCGCGCCAAGTCGTGGCCAAGGTCGAGGCGATCTTGCCGGAGCGGCTGCGTGAGCGGCTGGCGGCGGCGCCGCTGTTCGCGCCTGGCTTTCACGTGCCGCCCGATTCGGCGCGCGAGCTGGGCACGTTGCGGCAGGCGATTCGTGAGCGGCGCAAATTGGTGATCGAGTACGTCGATCGAACGGCGACGGAGTCGAACCGGCTGATTCGTCCGCTCGGCCTCTTCTTCTGGGGCACGACCTGGACGGTGGCGGCGTGGTGCGAGCTGCGTGACGACTTTCGCGCCTTTCGTCTCGATCGCGTGCAGCGGCTGTGGGTCACCGACGACACGTTCGGCGACGAGCGACCGCGCACGCTGCAGGACTTCTTCGTGAACCTGAAGCAGCGCCGAAGCTGACGTCGGGCTCCTGACGACGAGCGCGTTTCGCGGCCGCGAGCGTTGTAGCTGAACGACCGATTGTGACGACGAGGGCGCGTGACGACTCGCGCCCGGCATGAGCCGTCGGCGCGGTCGAAGTGGAATGGAGGAGGGTGTGATGCGAACGAAAGCGCGCGGCTTACGGGCCGCCGGCGTCGCTTTGGCGCAGGATGACGAACTCGACGCGGCGGTTCTTCGACCAGCACGACTCGTTGTGCTGATTGCAGAGCGGCTTCGTCTCGCCGTAGCCGTGCGACTGCAAGCGGCCCGCCTCGATGCCGTGGTCGACGAGGTACTGCTTGACCGCCGCCGCGCGATCTTCCGTCAGCGACATGTTGTGATCGTCGCCGCCGCGCTCATCGGCGTGGCCTTGCACCTCGATCAGCAAGATCTGCGGGTTGCCCTTCATCGTCCCCGCCACGGCGTCCAAGATCGGGAACGAGATCGACTTGATGATCGCCTTGTCGGTCTCGAAGTAGATCTTGTCGAGGATCATGAGCTGACCCTTCTTCAGGATGACGCGACCCTTGTCCGGGCAGCCGTCCTCATCCTGGAAGCCGTTGTAGGTCTCCGGCTCGTTCGGGCACTTGTCATCCTTGTCGAGGATGCGATCCTTGTCGTTATCGGGATCGGGGCAGCCATCCTGATCCTCGAAGCCGTCCTTGTCCTCGGGATCGTTCGGGCACAAGTCGTCGACGTCGGGAATGCCGTCCTTGTCGTTATCGGGATCGGGGCAGCCGTCCTCGTCTTCGAAGCCGTCCTTGTCTTCCGGATCGTCGGGGCACTTGTCCACGCGATCGGGAATGCCGTCGCCGTCGCGATCGAGATCGATCGAGTCGGGGCAGCCATCTTCGTCCTCGAACCCGTTCTTGGTCTCGGGCTCATTGGGGCACTTGTCGTCTTTGTCGAGGATGCCGTCGCGATCGTTGTCGGGATCGGGGCAGCCGTCCTCGTCCTCGAAGTCGTCGAAGTCTTCGGGATCGTCGGGGCACTTGTCGACGTCGTCCTTGATGCCGTCGCCGTCGCGGTCGCCGATGTTGGGCTCGAAGATGAAGCCGATGAAGACGCGGAGCTCCGGCGAGCCGGTCATGCCGCCTTCGTTGGTGATCGTCTTCGGCAAGAGGCCGGCGCCGCCGCCGATCTCGAAGTACGACTTTTGCGCGAGGTAGACCTTGAGGGCGAGCAGACCTTCGAGCGGCGAGGCCGCCTTCGAGCCGGTCACGTCGCCATAGCCGAACACTTCGCCGACGAGGTCGAACTTGCCCGGCACGACGCCGACCGACATGCCGAGGCTGTAGGTCATCTGCGTGCCGAGCGACCGCGAAAGGCCGGTGCCGCAGCCGCTCGTCGGGTGCATAACGTTGAATCCCGGATCGCAGAACGGCATGCCGCCGTTGACGTTTGGATCGGTCGTCGACCCCGTGTTGAGCAGCGTGCCGTTGTCCGTGAACGTGTGCTTCTCGGGACGAATGAGCGCGCCGACGTTCAACGCCATGCGGAAGCGGCGCGAGTAGCCGAACTCTTTGTCGAGGATGAGCTCGGGCCGAATCGTGACCTGGCCTTCGCCGAGGAAGTGTTTGCTGTCGCCCGACGGCACGTAGATCGACGCCAACAGGCCGAGCCCGACGGGATACTTCGACGTGTTGAGGAATCGGCCCTTCAAGTGGATGCCGATGTCGCCGACGCCTTGACCCGAGAAGCTCAAGTCGTTGTTGGAGTTGGCGTCTTGGGGATCCGTGAATCCCGGCGAGCGCCCGCCGAACATGATGTGCACCGGCAGCGACAGGCCGACTTCGAGCACCTTGAACAGACCCAAGGCGCCTTGCAGTTGCGGCGTCATGAAGTTTTGAACGTCGAAGTGATTGCCGTTCGCCGACAGGTTGAGGACGTTTCTCGCGTACGATCCGACCAACCCGAACGAGAAGTCGAGGTGACCGAGAACCTGCGATGCGTCGACCGTTATGTAGCCCTTGGAGTCGACCGCGGGCCGGAAGTTCTGCACGCTGAACGCGGGGCCTGCCGCGTTTTGCGCGTGCGCGACCGAGCCAAGGACCAAGAGCAAACCGAAGACCGCGAGGACTGCGCTGCGTCGCGCACGTGGCATGTCAGTCGATCCTCACACGAAGGGCTAATTAACTGACACTTTTACTCGGTAAAAGCGTGGGTTGTCAATGAATCGGCCAGTCTTTAGGCTGTCGAGCAATGGGCACAGCTGAGCATTCTCGCGCGGCGTTGACGACGACGTTCGCACACGCTAGCGCAGCGCCGCTGGGCCCGAGCGCGATCCTCGACATCGTGGAGCGCGCGCAAGCGCACGGGTTGGTCTTCGATTCCGGCCTGTCGCGCGACGTGATCGACGAGCTGTCGCTCGAGCTCGAGCGACGCGGCGGCAATCATCCGGTCGTGGCGCTCGAGTCGCCGTGTCCGCGTGTCGCGCACGGAAACGGTCGCGAGCCCGAGCTGTGCGCGCACGATCGCGACGAGGCACAAGCGGCGTTGTCGGCGGCGGAAGCGACGGTGCATCGCGCGAGCGAGCTGCGCGCGCCGTTCGTGATCGTGCGGCTCGGCTCGGTGCGGCCGGTGGCGAGCGATTGGGCGGGCGCGCGCGACCGTTTCTTGCGCGGCGAGCTCGACTACGAGCGGGCGCGGCGGCTCATGCAGACGCGCGACGCGGCGGCCGAGCGTTCCGTCGACGGCGCCATGCGCGCGCTCGATCGGCTGGCGCGGCGGGCCGAGCGCACGGGCGTGACGCTGCTCGTGCGCAACGGGCGGCGCTATCACGACGTGCCGTCGGCGCGCGAGCTCGACGTCTTGCGCGCCGAGCTGCGCGGGGCGCCGATCGCGCCGCTGCTCGACGTGCCGGCGGCGCACCTCGTCGACGTCATGGGCTTCGCGCCGCTGGCGTTGACGCTGGCCGCGTTCGCCCCGGCGCCGCTGTGCTACTTCGGCGACGCCTGCGGCGCCGTGGGCGCGTTGGCGCCGGGCCGCGGCGTCGTCGACCTGAAGGCCGTGCGCGCCGCGCTCGGCGACGGCGCGCGCGTCGCGTTCAGCCCGTGGGCCGGCCTCTCGGTCGACGAAATCATCGAAGCCGTCCCGCAGATTTGACGACCACCCGTTCCCGGCGACGCAACGAAGCGCGAACGGCCCGCCATGAGGCAGGCGAGGCCGTGCGCGAGATGGAAGCGCAGTGGCTGATTATGACGCCGTGAGCGCCGAGACCGCCCTCCGAGCGCACGTCGCGAGCGAAAAGCGGGCTCGCCCGAGCTGGTACCGCGTGAGCGAAGCCGGGCGTGAGCGAAGCCGGGCGTAGCGAAGCCGGGCGTAGCGAAGCGGGCGTAGCGAAGCGGGGCGTGAGCGAAGCGGGGCGTAGCGAAGCGGGGCGTAGCGAAGCGGGGCGTAGCGAAGTGGGGCGTGAGCGAAGCGGGGCGTGGGCGAAGCCGGGCATGGGCGAAGCCGGGCGTGGGCGAAGCCGTATGAGCGAAGGCGAACGTGAGCGAAGCCGACGTGAGCGAAGCCGACGTGAGCGAAGCCGAGATCCGCGCCCGGCACTCTTGTGCGAGCGAAGCCGAGGACCGGCGGCACACGTGGTCAGCGAGCTGAACGAAGCCGAGACCGCGCCAGCCAAGATGCGCGCCAGGCGCGCGCGAGCGGATCCCAGATCTCACCAGGTGCCCGCCCTGAACGGCCGAACCCGTCCGCACCGGCTAGTTCGCCCGCCAAACGCCAGCTCGAATCTAACGCGCCGAGCTGCCGGCGCGCGGCGCCTGCTACGGCACTGCGATCGCGTTACGCGAGCAGACGTACTTCAGGAACGACCGCTCCTGCGGCCCCAGCTTGTTCCACGCCTGCGTCGCGCCCGCCCGGTCCTTCAGGAAGCAGCTCGCCGCGCCAATGATCCGCCACGCCCGCATCGGCTGCGCCTTCGCCGCCTTCTTCGCCGTCTCGATCGCGTTCGCATACTGCCCGTGCACGTACGCGTCCTGCGCATCCTGCAGCAGCTTCTCGGCCGCCGGGTTCGGCGCGTTGCTGTCGCCGCTCGACTCGTCCGGCGCCGGCTTCTCGTGCGTCTTCGGCGTCGCCGCTGCCGCCGCCGGGCCCTTCGGCTTCGTCGGCGTCTGCGTCGGCTTCGTCGCGGGATGCGGCGCCGCCCCGCAGCTCTTCAAGATCTCCTGCGCCTCGACATTGCCTTCGTCGACGGTCAGCGCGGCCTCGACATGCTGCCGCGCCTCTTCACACTTGCCGCCGCCCTTGGCCTTGCGAGCCGCGTCGAGGTGCGCGCGCAAATACATCTTCTTGACCTGCGCGTAACGCTCGGCACCCTTCTGCCGATAGACGCTGTCCTCGGCCACTTCGCCGTAGCTGGCGACGGCCGAGTCGTAATCGGGCGGGTTGTCGTCCGCCGCCTTCATGAAGTTGCCGTAGGCCGTGCGATTCTTGCGCTCGGCCTCGGCCCGCTGCCGCTTGTCGCGCGCCAATTCCTGCGCCGGATCGAGCTTGAGCGCGTCGTCGCACTTGCCGATCGCGGTCTCCCAATCCTCACTCTTCATCGCCTTGTCGGCTTCGAGCAGCAGCCGCGCCACGGCGCCTTCGGTGTCGCCGCTCGGCTTGACGACGTCGCCCGAGCCCATCGCGCCGCCGCCCTTTTGCGACAGCTTGATGAGCACGAACGCGCCGCCGGCCAACGCCACGACGACCAGCGCCAACACCGCGAACAATCCTGCGCGCGACTTGCGTCCGCCCGACACGTCGACGACTTGCGCGTCGCGATCGAACAAGAAGTCTTCGCCCGGCGCCACGAACCGCAGGCGCACGTGGCCGAGATCGACATGGTCGCCCTTGCGCAGCTCGACCTTGCCGTACTCTTCGCCGTTGACCCGCACGCCGTTGGCCGACTGCAGATCGACGATGTGATAATGACCGCCCTCGCGCACGACCTTGGCGTGATGGCGCGAGATCGAGCGGTGGTTCACGACGACGTCATTCTCGTCGGTGCGCCCGATGACGACCGCCGCCTTGTCGAGCACGAACTCCTGCCCGGCGAAGTTCGACGACACCACTACGAGCCGCGCCGGCGCTTCCTGCTGCCCCGAGACCGGCGTCGCCGTGTTGATCGGCGTCTGCACCGTCGGCGCCATGTCGAGCACGGCCGAAGGCGCCGCGTTGTCCTTCATGAACGGCGTCGTCTTGCCGTCGCCCGCGTCGCTGACCGGCGCGCCCGGCGACGTCGTCGCCGACGCCGCCTGCGCCGCGCCCGCGTTCTGCGTCTTGTCGAGCTTGAGCGCGAGCTGGTAGTCGCCGATCTGAATGCGATCGCCCTCGTTGACCGGCGCGCGTCCGGCGATGCGATCGCCGTTCACCTTGATGCCGTTGTACGAGGTGAGGTCTTCGATGAAGACGCTGCCGTTTTGTTTCAGCAGCTTGGCATGTCGCCGCGACACGTTCCGCTCGGTCAAGCGGATGGTGTTGCCCTCTTTACGACCGATCGTGATCTCGTCGCGAATGAGCGGGACGACGGTCGTCTTACCTTCGTCGTCCTCTATGATGAGCTTATACATGCTCTTTCGCGACGGTCAGGGCTACAAAACGGCGTAAGCCAGTTTATTGGGTCGCCAATCGAGGGTCAAGAGATAGAACATCGACTCGGCCACTCCAACGCATCAGTCAACTCGTCCGACAACGACAACAGCAGCAGGACACAGTACCCCAGCTGCGCGACTCGCACCACCGAGCCGCGTTGCCACCATTTCAAGTTGTGGGGGAACGGTCAAGTGCCGTTGCGACGCTACTGACGCGTGGCTGCGCTTTTCGCTTCCAGCTGCTGCGTCGAGGTGCCCAATCCGGCCGGTCGCGCGAAGATGTTCCATGCCTTCAGCTGATCGTACGCCGTCTTCAGCTGAAAGTCGTCGCCGATCGTAACGTAGGGCGACTGGGCGCTCCCTTTTTTGCCCGCCATGATCGTCAGGGCCGCCGGCGCCGCGTCCTGCAGGTTCTTGAGGTGCCCTTGCAGGTCGCGCTCTTTTTGCTGCGGCTCGTCACCATGCTGCGGCTTCAGATCCGCCAGCTTCACCTGGTCGACGACGATGTCGGGCGTGATGCCGTGCTCCTGAATCGACCGCCCCGACGGCGTGTAGTAGCGCGCGATGGTCAGCTTGAGCGCCGAGCCGTCGTCGAGCTCGATGACCGTCTGCACCGAGCCTTTGCCGAACGTCTGCGTGCCCATGATCGCCGCCCGCTGATGGTCCTGCAGCGCGCCGGCCACGATCTCCGACGCCGAAGCCGACCCGCCGTTGACCAAAATGACCATCGGGAAGCCGAGCCGCGTGCCGCGCGAATGGGCCTTTTCCTCGTCGATGATGCGCCCGCCCTTGCCCTCGGTGCGCACGATCAAGCCCTGGTCGATGAACTCGTCGGCGATGCGCACCGCCTGATCGAGCAGACCGCCCGGGTTGTTGCGCAGGTCGAGCACGAGCCCATGTAGGTGTCCGCCCGGCGACTCCTTCTCGAGCCGATCGAGCGCCGACTCCATGTCGCGATCCGAGTTCTCGCTGAACTGCTTGAGCTTGACGTAGCCGTAACCCGGCTCCAGCGACCGCGCCGACACGTTGTCGACCTTGATGATTTCGCGCATCAAATTATAGACGCGCGGCTCCTTCCAGCCCTTCGGTCCGGGCCGCACGACGCTCAGCGACACGGGCGATCCCTTCTTGCCGCGCATCTTCTGGACGGCGTCGTCCATCCGCATCGCATGTACGGGCGTGTCGTCGATCTTCACGATCTGGTCGCCCGTCGTCAGCCCAGCTTTGGCCGCCGGCGTGCCTTCCATCGCCGACATGACCGTGAGCGCGTTGTCGTGCGCCGAATCCACCGCCGGCCGCATTTCGACCTCGATGCCGACGCCGCCGAACACACCCGCGGTGTCGCTCTTCATCTCCTTATATTGATCCGGCTTCAAGAAGGAGGTGTGCGGATCGAGCGTCTCCAGCATGCCGCGAATGGCGCCGTAGATGAGCTCGTCCTGATCGACATTCTCGACGTAGTTGTTCTCTACGTACGAGAGCACGTGCGTGAAAATGTTCAGCTTGTGGTAAGGGCTGAACTTCTTGGGGAGCGCCATCGCTCCGCCACCGACGACGGCGATACCGAAGAAGGTGGAAACGACCGAGACGACGATGACGAAGGCGGTGGAGCGCGGCCGGCGCATGAGTCCTCCTGCATATGGTTTGCGCATGTCGCGGACCCTCGATGTTAACCCGTAGGCGCGCGCCCGGCAATGACGACATTCGCGCGTTTGCCGCGCGTCGATCGTCGCCGAGCGGGCGCGGGCGGCGCAGTTTCCCGTCGCTGCGGTCGTCGTTGCGCCGGCGGCCCGGCGCATGTGGTGACGCGTGCCGCTGCCACTTACAGTCGGTCGCGCTAACGAGTGCTGCGCGCGAGCCAGCGCGTCGGATCGATCGGCGTCGCCTGTTGCGCCAGCTCGAAGTAGACGTTGCCTTTGCCCGCGAGCGCGATGACGTCGCCGTCGCCGACCTCGTCACCGACGGCGCAGCGCAGCTCGCCCAGCTCGGCGGTGACCGTGACGTAGCCGCCGCCATGATCGATGGCGACGCCGCGGCCGAGACCGGGCACCTCGCCGACGAAGCGCACGCGGCCGGACGCGATAGCGCGCACGAGCTCGCCGGCGTGGCTGCGCATTTCGACGCCGCGCCGCGCCAGCATGAGGCCGGTTTGCGGATCTTTGTGCGGCCCGAAGCCGGCGACGATCGGCCCCATGACCGGCCGTGGCAGCTGCCCTTGCCGTCGCTGCAAGCTGCTCGGCTCGGCTACTTCGGCCAGCGCCACCTGCGCGCCGAAGTCGAGCGCGCGCGCCAACGCCTCTTTGCGCCGCGCCTGCTCGACGTCGAGATCGCGCTCTTCGGCGCGCACGGCGGCCAATTCGGCCAAGTCGCGCGCGACGACCCGACCGGCCGCGGCGCGCCGCGCGTCGAGCTGCTCGACGGTGTCGGCGCCGACGACGAGCCGCACGTAACCGCCGTTGGCCAGCTTGTACAGCGCGCGCAGCCGCTGCTTCAGCCGCTGGCGACGATCGGCCTGCTGATCTTGCAACGCGCGCTCACGCCGCTCGAGATCGTGCACCTCGGCTTCGGCGTTGCCGCGATCGGCGTCGACGGCTTCGGGCGGACGACCGCCAAAAGCGGAAGAGGCCGCCGCGCTCGCGACGCCAAAAAGCAGCAGCGACGACCAAAAGCGCGTCACACCTTCACGTAACGGCCGAGCGCCAGGGCCGAGCCGCACAGGCCGAGCAGCGTGCCGGCGGCGATGGCGATCGCCAGCTGCGCCGGCGTGAAGAAGCCGAGCGGGCCGGCCGCCAGCCAGCCGCCGAGCACGGCTTCGACGCGCGGTGCCGCCAGCCGAAACAGGCCGTACAACAGTCCGACGGCGAGCGACGTTCCGAGCGCGCCTTGCAAGCCGCCCTCGACGAGAAACGGCGTCTTGACGAAGCGATCGGTGGCGCCGACGAGCTTCCAGATCTCGATCTCGTCGCGGCGCGCGAACACGCCCAGGCGAATCGTCGAGCCGACGATGTAGAGACAGGCGCACAAGACCAGCGCCGCGACCGCCCAGCCGGCGCCGTCGAGCAAGCGTTCGAGCGCGTGCAGCCGGCCGGCCCAATCGCCCATCAGCTCCACTTCCTCGACGCCGCTCGTATGCTGCAGCCGCTCGAACGCCGGATGCGCGCGCAAGATCTCGGCCACGCCCGGCTTGAGCGCGACCTCGATCGACGCCGGCAAGAAGTCCTCTTCGACGCCGTCGAGCAGATCGGCGCGCGCGCCCAGCCCGCGACGCAGGCGCTCCCAGGCCGTGTGGCCGTCGATCATGCGCACGCCGCGCACGCCCGGCAGCCGCGCGATGGCGTTCGCGATCTTCTCCGCCCGCGCCGTCGTCACGCCGTCTTCGAGATAGACCGTCATCTGCACGTCCGCCGACCAGCCGTTCGACAGCCGCCGCACGTTCACCGCCGTCAGCTGCACGACGCCGACGAGCAACAGCGACAGCGCGATGCAGCCGACCGCGGTCAGCTGAATGAGCGGATTGCGCCGCGCGCCATCCAACGCTCGCCGGACGCTACGCGCGAACCACACGGACCACCCCCGTCTCGTCGTCGCCACGGCCGGCGAAGCCTTCGGTCTCGTCGTCGTGCCGCGCCGGACGCGCCGGCGGCAAGTCGACGTCGAGCAGCTCGCCTTCGACGAGGCGTACGACGCGCCAGCCGCGCATGACGCCGAAGTCGACGACGGCCGGATCGTGCGTCGCCATCAATAACGTCGTGCCGCGCTGATGAATCGTCTCCAGCAGCACCAACAAGTCGCGCGAGCGCTCCGGGTCCAAATTTCCCGTGGGCTCGTCGGCCAGCACGATCGCCGGCTCTCCGACGATGGCGCGCGCGACGGCCACGCGCTGCTGCTCGCCGCCGGCCAGCGTCGCCGCGCGCGCGTCGAGCTTGTGCCCGAGCCCGACGGCCTCGAGCGCGACCGCGGCGCGCAGCCGCACCTCCCGCTTCGGCAGCTCCAGCGCCTCCAGCGGCATGGCCACGTTCTGCAGCGCCGAGCGATCGCCCAGCAGCTTAAAATCCTGAAAGACAACGCCAATATTGCGACGGACGTAGGGGATCGAGGCGTTGCTCAGGCGCGCCAAGCTGCGCCCGGCGACGAGGAGCTCGCCGCGATCGGGCCGCTCGGCCGCAAATACGAGCCGCAGCAGGGTCGACTTGCCCGCACCCGACGGGCCGGTCAACAGCACCGCGTCGCCGTCCGACACGGTGAGCGAGACGCCGCGCAGGGCCGGGCTGCCCGCGTACGACTTCCAGACGCCGTCGAGTTGGATCATCCCTAAAGACGGCTATCACGGCCTACGCACAGGTCGCAAATTTCGCTACCCGTTTTGTTTTAAACGGTTACGTAGTCTTACTAGTTTGTTATTGCAATGTATGGCAGTTGCGATATAGTTATCTCGTCGAGTTGTTGCCTCTTCACACTTGGGGGCGGTCGTGAATCCGCTGATTTTGCTGGGAAGACACACGCGCGATTCACAACCAGACACAATTAGATCACAGATCTATCCACAGCTAAGTCATCGATTTGTTTTGTTTTTCGCATTGACTCAAACAGCCGTCGGCAGTAGTTTCCACGGCACAGCGACATCCTGAAGGGTTCCAGCAACGGCCTAGGGCGAAGGTGCCCTTGGCCGCGGAGCTCTTTTTGCCGAAAAGGCGCGTTTTGCCGAAAGGCGCGGAGGGGCACATGATTTCGAAGGGTGGCTTGAACGGCCAAAAGAAGGACAAGCTCGCTGGCACGCCGAAACGGCGCAAAGGTGAGCAGAATGCGCCCGCTACCGCGCGTGGCATGACGGTCTCGCGGTATTTCACGCGCGCCGGCGTCGATCCCTTCGATCAGGTCGACCTGGGAGCTGCGCACCGCCGCCATCACCGGCGAAGGCGGACAGGTCTTCTTCGAGCAGAAGGACGTCGAGACGCCGGCTTCGTGGTCGCAGATGGCGACGAACGTCGTCGTGCAGAAGTACTTCCGCGGCGTCGTGGGGACGGCGTCGCGTGAGCGCTCGGTCAAGCAGCTGATCGGCCGCGTCGTCGACACCATCGCCGGCTGGGGCACGAAGCAGCATTACTTCGCCACCGACGCTGACGCCGCCGCGTTCGCCGACGAGCTCAAGCACCTGCTCGTCGAGCAGAAGATGTCGTTCAACTCGCCCGTTTGGTTCAACGTCGGCGTCGAGCAGCATCCGCAGTGCTCGGCGTGCTTCATCAATAGCGTGGACGACTCGATGGAGTCGATCCTCGGCCTGGCCAAGACCGAAGGCATGCTCTTCAAGTACGGCTCGGGCACGGGCACGAACTTGTCGCCGATTCGCTCGTCGCGCGAGCTGCTCAACGGCGGCGGCACGGCCTCGGGCCCCGTCTCGTTCATGAAGGGCTTCGATGCCTTCGCCGGCGTCATCAAGTCCGGCGGCAAGACCCGTCGCGCCGCCAAGATGGTCATCCTGAACGTCGAGCATCCCGACATCGTCGACTTCATCGAACTGCAAGGTGAACGAAGAGAAGAAGGCGTGGGCGCTCATCGACGCCGGCTACGACGGCTCGTTCACGGGCGAGGCCTACGCGTCGGTCTTCTTCCAGAACTCCAACAACTCGGTGCGCGTCACCGACGAGTTCATGGACGCCGTGCGCCACGATCGCGTGTGGCACACCAAGAGCGTGACGACGGGCGCCATCGTCGAGACGCACAGCGCGCGCGACTTGTGGCGGCAGATCGCGGAGGCGGCGTGGCAGTGCGGCGATCCGGGCATGCAGTTCGACACGACGTTCAATGACTGGCACACGTCGAAGAACACGGCGCGCATCAACGCGTCGAACCCCTGCTCCGAGTACATGTATCCTCGACGACAGCGCCTGCAACTTGGCGTCGTTGAACCTGCGCAAGTTCCAGACTCGAGAACGGCGATGCTCGACGTCGAGGCGTTCAAGCGCGCCGTCGAGATCACGATCCTGGCGCAGGAGATCCTCGTCGACAACGCGAAGTATCCGACGGAGCAGATCGAGGCCAACTCGCACGCGTTCCGGCCGCTCGGCCTCGGCTATGCGAACTTGGGCGCGCTGCTGATGTCGCTCGGCCTGCCGTACGACTCGGATCCGGGTCGCGCGTACGCGGGCGCCGTCACGTCGCTGATGTGCGGGCACGCGTATGCGACGTCGGCGAAGATCGCGCGCGACGTGACCGGGCCGTTCGAGGGTTATCCGGTCAATCGCGAGCCGTTCTTGACGGTCATGGAGAAGCATCGTCGTCACGTCGACAAGATCGACGGCGCGCTCGTGCCTTACGATCTCATGACGGCGGCGCGCGACTCGTGGGACGAGACGCTCGAAGTCGGTCGCGAGTACGGCTTCCGCAACGGTCAGGTCACGGTGCTCGCGCCGACGGGCACCATCGGCTTCATGATGGACTGCGACACCACCGGCATCGAGCCCGACATCGCGCTCGTCAAGTACAAGCGCCTCGTCGGTGGCGGCATGCTCAAGATCGTCAACAAGACGGTGCCGGAAGCGCTGACGCGGCTCGGCTACGCCGACGATGAAGTGAAGAAGATCGTCGACTACATCAACGAGCAGGACACGATCGAAGGCGCGCCCGGCTTGAAGGACGAGCATCTGGCCGTGTTCGATTGCGCGTTCCGTCCGCAAGACGGCGAGCGCTCGATCCATTACATGGGTCACATCAAGATGATGGCGGCGGCGCAGCCGTTCCTCTCGGGCGCGATCTCGAAGACGGTGAACCTGCCGAACGACTGCACCGTCGAGGATATCGAAGGCGCGTACCTCGAGTCGTGGCGGCTCGGCCTGAAGGCGGTCGCGGTCTATCGCGACGGTTGCAAGCGCTCGCAGCCGATGTCGACGTCGAAGAAGCAGAACAAAGACGGCACGCTCGGCGGCTCGCAGGCGGCCGCGGCCAGCGTGTTCGACGCGTTCGCGGGGCTGACGCCGGAAGAGCTGGTCGTCAAAGTGGCGGCGCAGGCGAATCCGAAGGGCGCGCCGGTCGCCGTGCGGCGCAAGCTGCCCGACGAGCGCCAGTCGCTGACGCACAAGTTCTCGATCGCCGATCACGACGGCTACATCACCGTCGGGCTCTACGAGAACGGCATGCCGGGTGAGATCTTCATCCGCATGGCCAAGGAGGGCTCGACGATCTCGGGCCTGATGGACAGCTTCGCGACGGCGATCTCGTTGGCGCTGCAGCATGGCGTGCCGTTGAAGTTGCTCGTCGACAAGTTCTCGCACACGCGCTTCGAGCCCTCGGGTTGGACGGGAAATCCCGACATTTCTCGCGCCTCTTCGATCATGGACTACATCTTCCGCTGGCTCGGGCGGAAGTTCATGGCGACGCCGCCGTCGGAGCAGCTGACGCTGCCCGTCGACGAGGTCAAGCCTGTCGTGCAAGTGGCGGCGACGTCGACGCTGGTGGTCGAGGCGAAGACGACGGTGGTGAATCTGCAGGGCACGTGGGCGCAGGAATCGGACGCGCCGCCGTGCCACGAGTGCGGGACGATCATGGTTCGCTCGGGCGCTTGCTACAAGTGCTTGAACTGCGCAGCGACGAGCGGTTGCTCGTAAGGGTTCGTATGTGAAGGATGCGCTCGCCCGCGCGATCTAGCGAGATTGGCGGGCGAGCGCGTGTCCACATTCGATAGGGGGTCGACGGTGCAGGATCTGGAGATTCAGCGTCTGTTGGTCGACAGCGGATTCCAGTTGGTGAAGGCGCCGCTGTCGGCGCGCTGGGTGGCGGCTGGGCGGCTCGAGAACGGCGCGGCGACGCGGGTGACGTGCGCGATGGGTGCGCGCGGCGGCTGGGTGCTGCTCGTGCCGTCGGAGGGTGAGCGCAAGCAGCTCACGGCGCAGCTGTCGCGCTGTGGCCTGGGCGCGGTCGATGTGCGCGCCGAGCGGATGGAGCCGCGCATGCCGTGGCTGGCCGTCGGTGTCGGCGTCGGCGCGCTCACCCTGTTCGGCTGGGTGCTGACAAGTATTCCGACGCTGATGCCCTGAATTCCCAGCGACGCCGGCGCAATCATTGCCGCGATCGCCGGGAAGACGACGCGAAGGGACCTAAGCGGCGTGCGGGAAAACGACGTGAACGGGGTCGGGCGCTAGGCCGAGCGAGCACCGCAGCGGAGCGCACGCTTTGGTGCGTGAGCAGAGGAGCGCAGCGAGAACGACGCGAAGGGACCTAAGCAGCGTGCGGGAAAACGGCGTGAACGGGGTCGGGCGCTAGGCCGAGCGAGCACCGCAGCGGAGCGCACGCTTTGGTGCGTGAGCAGCGGAGCGCAGCGAGAACGACGCGAACGGCCCCGTTCACGCCGTTTTCAGTTGAAGATGCGGGTTTTGGCGGGCGGGCCAGCCGGCTCGCCGCCGAGCGAGACGATCTCGCGCCGCAGCTCGTCGGACGGCGCCAGGATTTCGAGGCGCTCCAGCGTCAACCGCATGCGCTCGCGATCGCCGCGCGCCGCCCAAATACCGCGCAAGTTGCTGAGCGTGCGCACCAAAATGAGGCGCTTGTCGGCGGGCTCGAGCAGCCGCGGATCGGGGTCGCTCGGCTCGCCGGCGACGCGGCCATGCAGCTGCCGCAAGTCCTCGCGATCGAGGATGCGGCCGTCGAACGGATCGACGAACATCGGGCCGCGCGGCCCGGGCGAACGCACGAGAAAATGGCCGGGAAACGACACGCCGTAGGATTCGACGCCGGCGCGATTGAGGATCTCGAGCAAGACCACGGCGAGCGTGATGGGAATGCCGGTCTTGCGCTCGAGGACGTCGTTGAGCCAGCTGTTCTTGGGATCGTAATAATCGACGGCGTTGCCGTGAAAACCGAGCTCGCGATAGACGTACGACAGGACACGCGTCAGTCGCGCCGGCGCTTGCGCGCGCAAATCGCCGGGTTTGGCGACGTCTTCGAGCCGGCGACGCGCGCCTTCGCCGAGCTCGTCGAGCAGGTCGACATAGCGCGCCACGTCGAGGCCGGGATATTCGTCCTCGGCGATGAGCAGCGACGCCTGCGCCAGATCGAGCTCGTCGTCGGGACGGGCGGCGACATGCGCAAACAACGTGAGCTCGGCGCGGGCCATTGGCTATAACCTATACCTCATGCCCGGCCGCGATCCCACGCATTGGCTGCATCGATTCGACGCCGACGAGTGGCTGCGCGCGGCCGCCAACGAGCTCGATCGCGCCCGCACGGCGCTCGTCGGCAAGCAGCAGCGCGCCGGCGTGACCGGCTGCCGGCGGGCGGCAGGCATGGCCTGGAACGCCGTGCTCGTCGGTGGCGAAGACGAGCGGTATGGCCGCAGCTACATGGATCATTTGCACGCGCTGGCCAAGGACGCCGCGCTCGCCGAAGCCACGCGCGCCGCCGCCGACGCGCTCGTGCACGCGCCGCTCGCGACCAACGTCATTCCGCTCGGCAAAGGCGACGCGCGGCTCGCCGATTGCGCCGCCGTCATCGTCGCCGCGGCGCGCGAACGCGTCACGGCTGCGTCTTCCGCGTAATCCGCCAGCTGTTGTGAAAGCGCGGATCGCGCGCGAAATCGAGCGGCAGCGTCTTCTTGGAGATGTTGTCGCAGCGATAGTCGGGCAGCCCCGCTTCGTCCATCTTGAACTTGCGGAAGTGATTGCTGAACAAGAGGATGCCATCGGGCGCCAGCAAACGCGCCACCGACTGAATGAGCGGCACGTGATCGCGCTGAATGTCGAAGTCGTGCTCCATGCCCTTCGAGTTCGAGAACGTCGGCGGCGCGCAGAAGATCAAATCGTACTTGTGCGTCTCCTCGTCGAGGAATTCCTGCACGTCCGAGCGCACGAGGTGGTGCTTGTTGCGCTGCAGCCGATTGAGATCGAAGTTTTCGTTGGCCCAGTCGAGATACGTGTTCGACAGATCGACGCTCGTCGACGAGCGCGCGCCGCCCGCCGCCGCATACACCGTCGCCGAGCCGGTGTACGAGAACAGGTTCAGGAACGACTTGCCCGCCGCCAGCTGCTGAATCTGCGCGCGAATGCGGCGATGGTCGAGGAACAGGCCGGTGTCGAGGTAGTCGCTCAGGTTGACTTGGAAGCGGTGGCCGCCTTCGCGCACGACGAACGTGCGCTTCTTGGCCGCTTGCCGCTCGTATTGCGTGCCCGCGCGCTGCCGCCGGCGCTGCTTGAGGAACACGTCGCTGGCATCGACGCCGAGCAGCTCCGGCACGAGCGCCATGATGTCGCCGAGCCGCTCTTCGGCGCGCTCTTGATCGACCGTCGCCGGCGGCGCGTACTCCTGCACGTGCACGGCGTTCTCATACTGATCGATGGCGACGTTGTACTCGATCAGATCGGCGTCATAGATGCGATAGCAGTGGATGTCTTCGCGCTCGGCCCATTTGCGCCGCTCGGCCAAGTTCTTGCGCACGCGGTTGGCGAACGGCTCGGCGCGCACCGTCGACCGCGGTCGCATCGGGCTCTTGGGCGCCGCGGCGTCGATGGCGAATTCGATCAGGCGGCACTCGATGGCGCCGTTGAAGACGACGTGCCGACGGCCGGCGCGCAGGCCGATCCGCTTGTGTAACGCGGGGTTGCCGCTCATGACATACGCGCGCCAGCCGGTGAAGCGGTGGCGCAAGACGTCGCCAATCTGCTCGTACATCGGGCCGAGCGCAGCGGTCTCGCCGAGCCGCTCGCCGTACGGCGGATTCATGACCACGAGGCCGGCCGCACCTTCCGGCGGCGATCCGTCGGCGAAGGTGCGCTTTTCGAAGACGATGGCGTCGGCGACGCCGGCACTCTTGGCGTTGTCGCGGGCGATTTTGACGGCGCGCGGATCTTCGTCCCAGCCGTAGATCTTGGACGCGATCGGCTTACGGCGTGCTTTGGCTTCGGCGACGAGGCGCGTCCACGCGTCCTTGTCGTGCCCGCGCCAGCCGAGGAAGCCGAAGTGGCGCCGCGAGAGGCCGGGCGCGGCGTCGGCGGCGATGAGCGCGGCCTCGATCGGCAGCGTGCCCGAGCCGCACATCGGGTCGACGAACGGTGCCGCGTTCGCCGCAAAAGCCGGCCATTCCGCGAGCAGCAAGAGCGCGGCCGCCAAGTTCTCCTTCAGCGGCGCCTCGACGCCGACTTGCCGCCAGCCGCGCCGATGCAAGCTGTCGCCCGACAGATCGATCGATACCGTCGCCTTGTCGTCGTGCACGTAGACGTTGACGCGCACATCGGGCGCTTTGGTGTCGATCGACGGCCGACGCCCGGTCTCGTCGCGCAGTTGATCGACGATGGCGTCCTTCGTCTTGAGCGCGCCATACTGCGAATGCTGTAGCTGACACGTCGGCGACGACGCGAAGTCCACCGCCAGCGTCTGATCGGGCCCGAGGTGCTCGCGCCAACGAATGCTTTTGACGCCGGCGTAAAGCGCGTCCTCGTCGGCGGCCGCGAAATCGGCGAGCGGCAACAGGACGCGGCTGGCGACGCGCGACCACAAACAGGCGCGATAAGCGGTCTCGAGCGAGCCCGCAAAAGCGACGCCGGCGCGACCTTCGACGACGTCTTCGGCGCCCAAGTCGCGCAATTCGGTGGCGACGAGCGGCTCGAGCGCCTTGGCACAAGTGGCAAAAAAACGCATGCGGCTGATACCTGCCTAATACCGGGGTAAGGACGGGTCGATCTCGATCGCCCAGCGGTCGATGCCGCCGGCGAGCGAGGCGACGCGCGCGTGTCCGAGCTGTTGCAACATCGCGGCGCCGTTGAGCGAGCGAATGCCGTGGTGACAGTAGGTGACGATCAGCGCGTCTTTGGGCGGGCTGAGCTCGTCGGCCAAATCCTCGAGCTGCCCAAGCTCGGAGAGCGGAAGCAGCACGGCGCCGGGTAAATGCACGAGGTCGTGCTCCCAAGGCTGACGCACATCGACGAGGCAAATCGGCTCGCCGCGCGCCATCATCTCGTGCAATTGTCTAGGGCCAAGCTGTTCCATCGATTCATCATCGTTCCTGGTCGGCAGGAGGATTAGCATGGAATACCGCAATCTGGGGCAAAGCGGCGTCAAGGTCTCGACGCTGTGTCTGGGCGCCATGACGTTCGGCGAGCCCACCGCCGGCTCGATGATGCACAACATCGCCGCCGACGAGGCGACTTCGCACGCCATGATCGAGCGCGCGCTCGCCTGCGGCATCAACTTCATCGACACCGCCGACGTCTACGGCAACGACGGCCTCTCCGAGCGCGTGATCGGCGATTGGCTCACCAAATCCAAGCGCCGCGACGAGGTCGTGCTGGCGACGAAGTTCCGCTTCACGATGGGCAAAGGGCCGAACGCATCGGGCGCGTCGCGCTATCGCATCGTGCGCACCGTCGAGGAATCGCTCAAGCGCCTCAAGACCGATCGCATCGACCTCTATCAGATCCACATGCAGGATCTCGACACGCCGGAAGAGGAGACGCTGCGCGCGCTCGACGATTTGGTGCGCGCGGGCAAGGTGCTCTATCTCGGCTGCAGCAACTACGCGGCCTATCGGCTGACCGACAGCCTGTGGCTGTCGAAGTCGTTGGGGCTCGAGAAGTTCGTGGCGTTGCAGGCGCAATATTCGCTGGTCGTGCGCGAGCTCGAGCGCGAGCACGTGCCGCTGTGCCAGAAGTTCGGCCTCGGGATCTTGCCGTGGTCGCCGCTGGCGTCGGGTTTTCTCAGCGGTAAATACAAGAAGGAATCGGGTCCGCAAGCGGGCACGCGCCTGGCCAAGATGGGCGAGTGGTACAAAGGGCTCGATACGCCGCGCAACTGGAAGACGCTCGAGGTGGCCGAGGCGATCGCGCGCGAGCTGTCGTCGACGGTGTCGGCGGTGGCGCTGCGCTGGCTGATCCAGAAGCCGGCCGTGACCTCGGTCATCTTGGGTGTGCGGACGGTCGCGCAGCTCGACGACAACCTGAAGGCGGCGGAGCTGAAATTGCCGCCGGAAGCGATGCAGCGGCTCGACGAAGCCAGCGCCTTCGAGCTCGGCTATCCCTATCAGTTCATGAAGCAAATCGCCGGTCGCTGGTAGCTTTCGCAGCGCCAAATTCGGCATTTCCACGGCAGGTAGATCGTTTTCGCAGCGCCCGGCGTATGACGTAAGGTGCTGGCGCTCAGGCTGATCGTCGAGTGGGATGGGGTGGTCGTCGAAGACCGGCTGTTTCGCCGCAGGCCGCTGGTGCTCGTCGGCAGTGGGCCGGCGGCGACCGTGGCCGCGCCGGCGTCCGACGACGGCGGCGACGGTCGTTATGCGGCGTTCATCCGGCGCGGCGACGGCTGGGAGCTGCGGCTGCCGGCGCGCGTCGTGCGCTCGCTGGCGATTCCGGGCCAGCCCGACAGCGACGGCGCGGTCGGGCAGCGGCGCGTCTTGACGCTGACCGGCGTGGAAGCAGCGCGCTGCGGATCGCTCGTGTTCGACGGCGCGGTCGTGTCGTTCGAGCTGGTGCCGCTGCAGCGCACGCGACGGGACGCCGCCTTGTGGGGCTGGACGATGACGGCGCTCTTGTTGGCGCTGTTCTCGGGCGCGAGCTATCAGCTCGTGCGCGCCTATCGGCAAGAGCGGTCGCGCAACGACGATGCCGTGCGGCTGTCGGCGGTCACCGCGGGTCAGCTGCGGGTTCGCTGGACGGCGACGGGCCAGGGCGCGTCGCGGCCGCAAGCGGGGCGCGGTCGCGAGCTGCGCGCGCAGGCGAAGGAGCAGCCGAGCCCGCCGAAGCCGTCGCCGCCGTCGGCCCAACGGTCGGGATTGCTCGGCCGTTCGAAGCCGCGAGCGAAGACGCCGACGCGCACGGAGCGCATCGCCACCGCGCAAGCGGCGCTCTTGAACGCCGATCTGCGGACGGCGGTCGACCAGCTGTCGCGCGCGTCGCGTGAGGCGCCGCTCGAATACGAGCAGCTCAACTGGCTCGGCCTCGCGCACTACATGCAAGGGCAGTACGACGACGCCGAGCGCGCCTGGGTCGATGCGCGGCGGCGCGAGCCCGAGCGCACCGACGCCGTCAACAACCTGGCCAACATCGCCAAGCGGCGCGGCGATCGCGTCGAGGAGCGCGCGCTCATCGACAGCGTGCTGGCGCGCGACGACCGCGACTGCCACGCGCTCAACGGCTTGGCGCTCCTGCAAGCCAAAGAGGGTGACGCGGCGACGGCGGCGGAGACGTTGGCGCGCAGCGACGCGGCTTGCGGCGGCAACTACGCGTACACTGCCATTCAACGCGCGGCGTTGGCGGCGCTGGCCGGCGATCGCGAGACCGCCTTTTCCGCGCTGGAAACGGGGTTGGCGCAAGTGGACACGCTGGTGCCGATCAAAGAGTTCGAGGTGTGGATGGACTTGACGCGCGATCCGGCGTTCGCCTCCTTGCGCGGCGACGCGCGCTTCGTGCAGCTGACGACGCGCTATCTGCCGCGCGCCACCAACAAGCAGGGCAGCTGATGGACGGCATCGAATCCAGCAATCGGCTCTTCGGTTATGCGGCGCTTCTGACCTCGTGGCTCTACGACCAAGTGGGCAGCGTGCTGTGGCCGCTGTCGATCGCCGGCATTGTCGCGGCGATCCTCGGCTTCGTCTGGCGGGCGCGCGCTCGGCGGCAGCTCGATGAGCTCGACCGTATCGGCGCCGCGCGGCGCCGCGTGCGCGACGTCGCCCCCGGGCTCGCCTGCGTCAACGGCCGTTGGCGCGCGCTCGACGATCGCCGCGGCCTCGTCGAGGACGACAGCGGCGCCGCGCTCGTCGTGTTCGCGCCCGGGCACGCCGGCGTCGCGCCCGTCGACGGCGCGGACGTCGTCGTCGTCGGGCTCGGCGGCGGGCTCGTCGACGATCCACGCGGCGCCGGCTATCGCGGCGACACGCGGCTGCCGCAGCTGGCGGTCGTCGATGCCGGCCACTTCGTGCGGCCGGCGGCGCGCGGCTCCGACCCGATCGCGCGCGCCATCGTCATCGCGCGGCGGACGGCGCTGTTGGCCGGCGCCGCGTTCGCCGTCGGGCTCGGCCTGGCCGCGACGTCGATCGTCATCGCTTTGCGCGCCCTGTCCTGAAATCGCCGCAGCGCCGCCCGCTTCGACTATATTCGCGCGCCATGGAGCTGCTCGAGGAGCTGGCGTGGCTGCGCTTTTACCTGCCGCGGCAGGCGGTGCAGCGGCTGGCGCGCGCGCTGCCGCTGGCCGCCGTGCGCGATCGGCTGCCGCGCGTCGTCGCCGAGCGGCTGCGCTTCGGGCTCTATCCGGCGCGCATTACCGACGCGGCCGAGGTCGTGTGCGCGCGCGAGCACGCGGCCTGGGGCGTGCCGGCGACGCTCGATCCGGCGCGGCCGATCGCGTTCACGACGCCGCCGCGCGTGTCGATCCTCGTCGTCACCTATGGAAACCTGGCGCTGACGCGGCTGTGCTTGGCGTCGCTGCAACGCTGCGCGGGCGCGCTGCCGTTCGAGGTCATCGTCGTCGACAACGACTCGCCCGATGACAGCGCGACCTGGCTGCGCGAGGCCGAAGCGTCGCGGTTGCTGCCGCTGACCGTCGAGCTCAACCGCGACAATCGCGGCTTCGCGGCGGCGAACAACCAAGCGGCGCAGCACGCCAAAGGCGATATTCTCGTCTTTCTCAACAACGACTGCGTCGTGACGCCGGGCTGGCTCGAGCGGCTGGTGGCGCATCTCGACGCCGACGCGCGCATCGGGCTCATCGGGCCGGTCACGAACTCGGGCGGCAACGGCGAGGCGCAATTGGGTACGCATTACGCCGATCTCGACGGCATGCGCGCCTTTGCCGGCGACTACACGCGCCAGCACGACGGCCAGGTCGACGACGTGCCGATGCTGGCGCTGTTCTGCGCGGCGGCGCGGCGCGATCGTTTCCTCGAGGTGGGCGCGCTCGACGAACGCTACGGCCTCGGCCTCTTCGAAGACGACGACTTGGCGATGGCCATGCTGCGCCGCGGCCTGCGCGTCTGCTTGGCGCGCGACGTCTTCGTGCACCACTATGGCGGCGCGGCGTTTGGCAAGCTGCCGGGCGCGCGCTATCTGCGGCTGTGGTGGACCAACCGTCGCCAGTTCGAGGCCAAGTGGCACACGCGCTGGATCCCGCGCTGAACGACTACGTCTGGCGCAGCTTGGCGACGGTGTTGGTCGTCGAGTGGCCGGCGACGGTCGGGACGATGCGCACTTCGCCGCCCCAGCTTTGCACTTCGCGCGCGCCGACGATGTTCTCGACCGTGTAGTCGCCGCCTTTGACGAGCACGTCCGGTCGACAGGCCAAGATCGCTTCCAGCGGCGTGTCCTCCGCGAACAGCGTCACCGAGCCGACCGACTCGAGGCCGGTCAAGAGCAGCGCGCGCTCGCGCTCGCCGATGATCGGACGATCCGGTCCTTTGTGCAGCCGCCGCACCGACTCGTCGGTATTCACGGCCACGACCAGGTGATCGCCCATCGCCCGCGCCGCCTGCAGCAGCTTCAAGTGGCCGACGTGCAGCAGATCGAAGACGCCGTTGGTGAAGACGAGGCGCTGGCCGAGCACGTCGGCCGTCTTGCGCAGCTCGCTGAGTCCGCGGCGCTCGACGATCTTCAGGCTGAAGTCTTCGTGACCGAGCGCGGCGAATAATTCCTCGGCCCACACCGGCGCGGCGCCGACTTTGCCGACGGCGATGCCGCCGGCGACGTTGGCGACGTGCAGCGCGTCGGCCCAGTCGAGCCCGGCCGCGCGCGCGAGCACGAGCGCGGCGATGGCGCTGTCGCCGGCGCCGGTGACGTCGAACGTCTGCCGCGCGCGCGCCGGACGGTGCACGATGCTGCCGTCGGCGAGCCGCGCCGTCATGCCGCGGGCGCCGCGCGTGACGATGATGTTGGCGCCGGTGACGATCTCGCTGAGCCGGGTCGCCGCCGCGCGCAAGCTCAGCTCGTCGACGATCTCGACGCCGCTGGCCAGCTGCGCCTCGCGCTCGTTGGGCGTGATGGCCGCGGCGCCGACATAGCGACGATAATCGCGCCCTTTGGGGTCGACGAAGATGGGCGCCGACGTCGCCGCCGTCAGCAGCGCCATCAGCTCGGGCGAGACGACGCCTTTGTCGTAGTCGGACACCAGCACGACGTCGGGCGACGGCAGCTCGGCGCGCAAGCCGTCGACGATCTGCCGTCGCTGCGCGTCGTTCAAGGGCGCGCGCTCCTCCTCGTCGATGCGCAAGAGCTGCTGGGCGCCGGCGAGCGCGCGCAGCTTGGTCGTCGTCGGACCGGCGCCGCGAACGAGACCGCCGGTGCCGACTTCGCGCTCGCGCGCCAGCTGCACGAGGCGCGCGCCGGCTTCGTCGTCGCCGATGAGCCCGCCGAGCGCGACGGTGGCGCCGAGCGTGCGCGCGTTGAGCGCGACGTTGGCCGCGCCGCCCGCGCGCTCCATGCGCTGCTTGACCAGCAGCACCGGCACCGGCGCCTCCGGCGACACGCGATCGACGGCGCCCGCGACATAGCGGTCGAGCATGACGTCGCCGATGACCCACAAGCGCGGCGTGCGCTCGGACCAACGTTGCCGCAGTTGGTCGAGCATCAACGACTCTCGCCGCAGCGACGCTCGATCAGATCGCAGACGATGTGGCCGATGGTGATGTGCAGCTCCTGGATGCGATCGGTCGTGAGGCCGGGCACGGTGAGCACGAGATCGGCCAGCTCGCCGAGCGCGTCCGCCTTCGGGCCTGTGAGCGCGATCACGTACAAGCCGCGTCCGCGGGCCATGCGCGCCGCTTGCAGCACATTGGGCGAGCGGCCGGACGTGGAGACGGCGAGCAGCACGTCCCCGGCGCGCCCGAGCGCTTCCACTTGACGCGCGAAGACTTGCTCGAAGCCGAAGTCGTTGGCGATGGCGGTCAGCGCGCTGGTGTCGGTCGTCAGCGAGATGGCCGCCAGCGCCTCGCGATTGGCGCGAAAGCGGCCGGTCAGCTCGGCGGCGATGTGCTGACAATCGGCTGCACTCCCGCCGTTGCCGCACAACAGCAGCTTGCCGCCGCCGAAGAGGGCGCTGGCGATGCGATCGGCGCAGTCGGCGATGGCCTCGGACATCGTCGCCGCCAGCTCTTGGCGCAGCGCGATCCCCTCTTGCAGCGCGGCGCGCACGTCGCGTACTGTGTCCAAAGTGGCGCCGCCGCGTCGCTCGCTCATTCGTGCGTCAAGCTAGCACAGGCAAGAATCCGCTCACAAGGCGCGCCCGCGACGTGCACGACCGTCCCGTCGTCGTCGTGGTGAGCCACTTCGTGCCCGTGCCGCCGAGCGCCGGCAACGAGAAGCGGCTGTTTCATCTGCTGCGCTGGTTGAACGCGCGTGGCTTCGACGTCGTGCTCGTCGTCAACGCGCTGCATCTGCGGCTGACGCCGGAGCGGATTCGTCAGCTGCGCGGCGAGGTGCGCGCGCTCGAGCTCGTCGGCCAGCCGACGCCGCTGACGACGCGCTTGCCGTGGCCGGCGCGGCAGCTGTTGTCGCGCGCGCACGGCCTGGTCTCGTTCGCGTCGCAGGCGCGCTCGCGCTTGCAGCGGCCGCGCACGCGGCTCGAGCAGATCGAGGAAGACTTCTGCCCGCCGCCGCTGTTGCGCGCGCTCGACGTCATCGTGCGGCGCTGGCAGCCGCAGGTGATGCTGGCCGAGTACGTGTTCATGACGCGCTGTTTTCGCGCCGCGCCGCCGGGTGTGCTCAAGGTCATCGACACCCACGATCTGTTCTCCACGCGGCACGACAACGTGGTCGCGCACGGCATCGAAGATCGCCTCGTCATCTCGCGCGCCGACGAGACGCGCCTGTTGCGGCGCGCCGACTTGGTGGTCGTCATTCAAGATCACGAGCGGCGACAGGTGGAGGCGATGGCGCCCGGGCTCGCCGTCGTCACGGCCGGCTTCGACGCCGACCTCGCGCCGCGCCAGACCAGCCGCCGCGTCTCCGGTCGCGTCCTGCTCGTCGGCTCCGACAACGCGGTCAACAGCCGCGGCCTGCACGACTTCTTGGCGCGCGCGTGGCCGGCCGTGCGCGCCGCGCAGCCGCAGGCGACGCTGCATGTCGCCGGCGGGCTCGGCCGTCATCGCATCGACGTGCCCGGCGTCGCCTGGCTCGGCATCGTGCCCGACTTGACGGCCGAATATGCCGCCTGCGAGCTCGTCATCAACCCGTCGATCGCCGGCAGCGGGCTCAAGATCAAGTCGGTGGAAGCGTTGGCGCAGCGGCGTCCGCTCGTCGCCTGGCCCAACGGCGTGGCCGGCCTGGAAGATCCGGCGCCGCCGTATCTCGTGGCGACCGACTGGGACGACTTCGCGGCGCAGGTCATCGCGCTCATCGGCGACGTCAGCTTGCGCGTCATGCTCGAGCGCCGCTTCGACGCCTACTTGGAGCGCTTCACGCCGGCGCGGGTCTACGGCGAGCTCGGCCGCGCGCTCGACGAGTGGCTCGACCGCGAAGCGTCATCCGAGAAGTAGCCGGTCGTTACTCGACGGCGTCGCGAACGGCCTCGAGCCAGCCGCGACCGAAGCGACGGTCGGGCTCCAAGTGGTTGCCTTCGGCCCACTCGTTCCACGACTTGACGAACACGAGCCGCTGGTCGGCCGGTCGCGACTGCACCGACTCGACGGCGCGTCGCATCAGCGGCGCGAACGTCGCCGGCGTCGCGCCGTGAAAGACGAAGCCGCGCTGGCCCGAGCGCGGCGTGTTGTCCCAATTGGGCACGACGCACGGATGGTTGGCGAAGGGCAGCTCGCGCAGCGGCAGACCGCGCTCGTGGAACTCGTCGGGCAAATAGACGTCGGGCCAGCCCAAGTGCCGCTTGCCGAAGCGCGCCAGCCGTGACGGCTTGTGCGTCTCCTGTACGCGAATGAGCGTCGCGCCCGGCTCGCACAAGATCGAGGCGTCGAAGCCGTGCTCGCTCGGCACCCAATTTTCGGCGGCGATGCCGACGAGATGAATGCCGGGCAGCCCATGCTCGACGGCGAGCGCGCGAAAATGCGCCGTAATCCGCTGCGCGTCCGGCAGATCTTCGGGGCGATAGATGACGAACAGCGGCTTGCCGTCGACGCGCACATAGCGCGGATCGGAGAACGCCTGCATGAGCAGCGCAAAATGCTGCCGCTCGTTTTCGGGACCGGGATAGGTCTGCTCGACGAGCACGTCATTCGCGCGGCCGTGCCAGATGCCGGTCCACGTCTGATTGGCCCACGCCAGGCAGAACGGAAAATCGGGCTTACGCGCGGCCAACACTTCGTCGAACGGCCGCTCCAACAAGCGACGACCGCCGAACCAGTAGTGCCAGTAGCAGAACGCCTCGACGCCATATTGGCGCGCCAACGCCGCCTGCGCGATGCGCGACTCCTCGAGCCGCAGATCGTAGAAGCCGAGCTCCGACGGCAGACGTGGCTGCTGGTGACCGGGATAGAGCGCGCTCGCTTTGGTGACGTTGGTCCACTCGGTAAATCCCGGCTCCCACCACTCGTCGTTCTCGGCGATGGGATGGAACTGCGGCAAATAAAAGGCGATGACGCGGGCGCGTTTCACGATTGCGGCTCCCGATTCCAGCGCGCGGCGATGCGGATGCGGGCGTGCGCTTCGCCTTCGGGATAGGTGACTCTGAACGGCGTCAGCCCCGCGCGCACGAGCAGCTCGGTGATGTGATTCGAACGATACATGTACGGATGCTCCAACGGCTTGACGTCTTCGTGATCGATGCCGTGATCGGTGAACGCCTGCGAGTCGGTGCGAAAGGTCTCGAGCAGCAGCACCGCGTCGTCGGCGACGAAGGGCAAGAGCGCGCGCAAGTAGGCCACCGGATCGTAGAGATGCTCGAAGACGTCGAACATCGAGACGAGGGAAAAGCGCGGGGCGCTCGTGAGCGCTTGCAGCGACGTATAGACCGGCACGCCCGATAAGACCGACGTCTTCTGCGCCAGCGTCGCGTCGAGCTCGAGGCCGGCGCTGGCGAAGCCGTGCTCGCGCAGCCGGCGCGGCAAAGTGCCGAGCGCGCAGCCGATGTCGAGGACGGCGCTGCCGGCGGGCGCGATGGCGGCGACGTCGTCGACGCGCTCGGCGGCGGCGAAGTAGTCGTAGCGATAGCGCTCGACGTGCGGCGGATAGCCGTGCAGCCGCATGAAGTCGGTCCAGTAGGTCTCGCGATAGAGCTTGGGTAGATCGGCTTCGGTGATGCGGCGGCGGACGAACCACAAGCCGCAGCTGTCGCAGGCGGCGATGGGCAGGCGAAAGCGCTCGCCGACGGCCGCGTGCGCGGCGGCGCCGCAGAGCGGGCAGGCCGTCAGCTCTTCGAACGTGACCTCGGCGAAGAGCGCGTCGAGGAAGCGATCGCGATCGGCCTCCGGCATCGGCGTGCCCGACGGAAAGGCGCGCAGCGCCGGCGCGTCGGCGTTGCCGACGGCGGCGTCGGCGGCGAGGTCGCGCAGCGCGGCGACGATCGTGTCGTCGTCGGCGTGGGCGTGGCAGACGTTGCCGCCGTCGAGCGCACACAGCGTCTGGTCGACGCAGGGTACGCACGGCAGCGGCTTGTGCAGCAGCCGATAGCGCGGCGACTCGACGCCGCAGGCGTGCGCCGGCAAGGTCGAGCCGAACAGCTGCACCGTCGGGATGCCGAGCACCTGCGCGCAGTGCGCCGGGAACGAGTCGGTGCCGAGCAGCGCCACCGCCGAGCCGACGAGCACGCGAAAGCTGGCCAGATCGGTGTACGGCAGCGCCGGCACATCGGGGCAGGACGGCTCGGGCTTGCCGAGGATCACCGGCGCGAAACCGGCCGCTTGCAGCTTGCGCAACAGCGGTCCGCGCCGCGCCGTCGGCAGCTCCTTCAGCTTCCAGCCGCCTTCGAAGTGCACGACGATACGGCTGGGGATCGGCGCCAGCGTTCCCCATTCGCCTGCCGGCGGCAGCGCCGGCGGTTGGCGCGGGCCGTGACCGGGGCCGCCGAGCGCGAACGCCATCGACTCGCGCAAGTGATGATGCGGCGGGCGATAGTCGCGAAACGGACGATAGAGGTGCCAGAAGCGCGGCTCGGGATCGGCGAGCGCCAGCACGCAGCTCCACAGGTGCGCGTGCTCGTCGCGGATGTCGACGCCGGGGCGATAGGGCGTCGGCAGCGTCGCCGTCCAGGTCGCGATGTCGGGCCGCGCCCAGCGCGCGATGTCGGCGTACGGCGCCAGCGTCACGAACGCGCTCACGCCCGAGTCGACGAGGCCGAGCGCCTGCGACCAGAAGAGCACGTCGCCGGCGTGATAGCCGATGACGGCGATGCGCTCGCCGTGCAAGCGGTCGGCGCGTTCGAGCGGGCGCGCTTCGAGCCGCTCGGCGGCGCGGATCGTCGCGTGGGCCAGCGCCGGGCTGAGCGGCCAGTAGCCGTTCGCCGCCGGCGCCACGTCCGACGGCCAACGCAGCGGCACGTCGACGCGCACGCCGGCACCGAACGACGCGCGCAGGAGGCGCTCGTCGACGGCGGCGTCGAACGTGGTCAAGAGGCCAAAATGCTGCGCCGGCGCGTCATCGGCGACGTCGGCGCTGAACGCGTACGCCAGCGGCAGCGCCGTCTTGTCGTCGGCGAAGAGCACGAACCCGCGCGCCTCGTCGACCGGCATGCAGTAGCTGCGCACGATGAGCTCGTCGACCAGGTGCGGCGCCAGCGTCACGTATGGATTGCACACGAGATAGCGGCGCGCCTCCGCCTGATCGCGACGCAGCCGGCGCAGCATCTCGCCGACGTAACGGCCCGGCGACGCGAAGCAGGATTCGAGCATCGCCGTGCCGTCGAGCGCGACATGGGGATCGCGCGCCAACGAAAAGCGCGTCATCGTCGCCGCGCGCAGCCAGCTCGGGATCGCCGGCGACGCGTCGGCCAGAAGGGCCGCGGCCAGCCTCATTTTTCGGCGTGCCGCAGCACCAACAAGAGCTCGGCTCGGCTCGGCTCGGGCGCGCGGGCCACGATCGCGTTCAGCGCCAGCGCCGCCACGCGCAACAGCGAATTGAGCTGCGCGCGACCCCAGCGCCAGCGCGAATGCGACCAGCCGCCGTCGCTGCGTTCGAAGAGCGTGTGCAGCTTGACGTCGGCCAGCGTGCTCGCGTCCCAGCGCTCGAAGTAGTGCTCGCCGACGACTTGCAAGCCGTGCCGCTCGACCAGCGCGCGCAATCCCGTCGCCGTGAAGTGATGGATGTGCACGTAGGGCGGCTGGCTCCAGACCCAGCGCGTGCCCATCGCTTCGTAGCCGAGCGACCCGGCGTTGGGCACGGCCAAGAGCAGCGTGCCGTCGTGCGCCAACTTTCCGCGCAGCTGCTCGAGGAGCTCACCCGGCTCGCGCGCGTGCTCGAGCATGTGATGGCCGACGATCGTGTCGAAGCGATCGAGCGTCGTCTGTCCTTTGGCCTTGTCGGCGCCGTTGTAAACGGGATCGCGCGTCTCGGCGTCGTAGCCGCACAAGCGCAGCACGCGCGAGAAGTAGCCGAGGCCGCCGCCGAAGTCGAGGATGCGCCCGCCGAGCAGGCCGAGCCGGCGATACTGGAGCACGCGCTGCAGTGAATCGAGGAGCTTGACCGGGTAGTGATCGCGATACCAGCCGAAGTTGAACTCGGCGCCGTAGAGCTCATCGAGCAGCGGCTGTGACGGCAGCGGATCGGTGAACATGCCGCCGCAGGCGCGACAGCGAACGAGCGTGTGCTCCTGTCCGGCGCGCTGCCAGCGCTGCTCGGGCGCAGCGTCGGTGAGCGCCTGCGCGCCGCAGTGATGGCACGAGGCCTTGGCGACCGCTTGCATCGCGGAATCGGTTAGCATGGTTGTCTCACATGGTCCAGGCGAAGCGGCGCGCCGCATTCCTCGATCGCGACGGCACGATCAACCGCGAGGTCGGCTTCGTCACGACGCCCGATCAGCTGCTGCTCGAGCCGGGCGCGGCCGGTGCCATTCGTCGCCTGAACGACGCCGGCGTGCTGGCGATCGTCATCACCAATCAGTCGGCGATCGCGCGCCGGCTCATCGACGACGCGATGTTGGCGCGCATTCACGAGCGGCTGGCGGCGACCCTGGCGGCCGAAGCCGGCGCGCGTCTGGATGCCTTCTATATTTGTCCGCACCATCCCGACGTCGCGCCCTGTGATTGCCGCAAGCCGCTGCCCGGCCTCATCGAGCGCGCCGTGCGCGAGCACGACATCGATCGCGCGCGGTCGGTGCTGTTCGGCGACATGCCGCGCGATCTGGAAGCGGCGCGCGCGGCCGGCGTCGCCGCCGTGCAAGTGGGCGCGACGCACCCGCTGGCGCGCGCCGTCGACGACTGGCTCGCTCACGTCGACTGAAGGCGTCGCCGTGACGCCGCCGGCGTGCGCTGCCCGTCGACGACGGCACGAATCGCGCGCAAGTAGCCGTCGCCGTCGCGCGCGTCGGGCTCGAGGTGCGCGCCCTCGGCCCACTCGTTCCAGGCGTTGACGAAGACGATGCGCGCGTCGGGGCGACTCTGCTCGGCCACCTTGTCGCAGAGCTGGCTCAGCCAGTGCTGGAAGCGATCGGGCCGCGCGCCTTGGTAGATCGTCGCCCGCGCGCCGTAACGAGCGGTGTTGTCCCAGTCGACGAAGGCGCCTTCGAACGTCGTCAGCGCGCGATCGACCGGCTGCGCGATGATCTCGCGCCACACGCGCTCGTAGTCGATCCGCTTGGGCCCATTGGCGCGACTGTCGGCGTGATCGATGAGCGACTGCAGGCGCACGGCGATAGGCCGCGGAATCGCCGCGCGCAGCTGCGCGAAGTGGCGCTTGTAGAACGGCGGATTGGCCTCGTTCAGCGCCTGCGTGGCGACGAACGGCTGAAAGCGAAAGAGCGCATCGAAGTGGCGCAGCGTGTCCCACGGCAGCGGCGCCCACTGCTGCACGGCGATGAAGTAGAGCCCGTCGAGGCCGTGCGCCCGCGCCCGCGTCTGCCAGTAGTCGAACATCTCGCCCGGCCGCTCGATCTTGTCGGGGCGATAGATCATGAAGATCGGCTTGCCGTCGACCTTCAGCGCGCGCGGATCGCTCCACGCGCGAATGAGATAGTCGAAGTGCCGACCCCACGCCGCTTTGGTCGGCGGATGCGTCTGCAGCTGCAGGACGTGGTGCTCTTGACCATCCCAGCGCCGCGACCACGTCTCGTTCGCCCACGACAAGCAGAACTCGAGATCCAAGTCCTTCATGTCGAGGAAGGCGTTGGTCGGCTTCTCCAGCAGCTGCTTGCCGTCGAACCAGTAGTGGTAGTGGCAGAAGGCGCTGAGGCCGTATTCCTTGGCCTGCGCCACTTGGCGGCGGATCGTCTCCGGCCGGCTCTGATCGTAGTGCCCGTCCGTCGGAACGCGCGGCTGATGATGCCCGTCGTAGAGCGGCTTGGCCTTCTTGACGTTCGTCCAGTCGGTGAAGCCGGGACCCCACCAGCGGTCGTTCTCGGGGATCGCGTGCAGCTGCGGGAAGTAGATGGCGGCGATCTTGACCGGCGCGGTCATTCGGCCCTCGCGTATTCCGCGAGGACCTCGGACGCCGGGCCGTCGGCCACCAACGCGCCGCCGCGCAGCCACAGCGCGCGCCGGCAGAGCTTTCGCACCAGATCGGAGTCGTGCGAGACGAAGAGGATGGTCGTGCCGCCGTCGCGCAGCTGCTCGATGCGCGCCGAGCACTTGAGCTGGAAGGTGTGATCCCCGACGGCCAACACTTCGTCGACGAGCAGGAGGTCGGGATCGGTGTGCACCGCGACCGAGAAGCCGAGCCGCGCCAGCATGCCCGACGAGTAGTAGCGCACCGGCGTCGAGATGAAGTCGGCCAGCTCGGCGAAGGCGATGATGTCGTCGAGGCGATCGATGATCTCTTGCCGCGACAGTCCGAGCGCCGTGGCGTTGATCTCGATGCACTCGCGGCCGGTCATGTCCGGCTGAAAGCCGGCGCCGAGCGACAACAAGGGCGCGATGCGGCCGCGCACGGCCACGCGGCCTTCGGTCGGATAGGCCGCGCCGGCGATGATGCGCAAGAGCGTCGACTTGCCCGAGCCGTTCTGCCCGACGATGCCCAGCGTCTCGCCGCGGTGAATGTCGAAGCTGACATGACGCAGCGGCCACAGCTCTTGGCTCGGCGCCGCGCCCCGGCCGAGCAGCCGCAGCATCGCGTTGCGCAAGAGAAACGGCTGATGCTCGAAGCGCCGGAACGCCTTGCCGACATCGTGCACGCGCACGATGAGCTCGGTCGGTTGCGGTCGCAGCAGCACGGGCGTCATGGCTCGACTAAACATAATCGAGCACCATGCGTTCGTAGTGACGAAAGATCGCCCAACCGACCGCGAGAATAATCGCCGTCGGCACGGTCATGCCGATCCAGGTGAGCCGGTCGGGCGTCACGCCGTCCATCACGCAGCCGCGCAGCGCGATCAAGATGGCCGCGAACGGGTTGAGATGCAGCATCTTGGCGTAAGGCTCGGGGACGATCGAGATGGGATAGATGATCGGCGTCAGCCAATAGAGCAGCATCAGCGTGGTCGACACGAGGTAGGCGACGTCGCGGTAAATGACGTTGAGGACGCTCGTCATGAGCGCGATGCCCGCCAAGAGCGCCACCAGCAAGGCCAGGACGATCGGCACCAGCAGCAGCGCCGGCGTCAGCGCGAACGCGTGCGGGAAGATGGGCACGAACAGGAGCACGAGCCCGCATTCCATCGCGAAGTTCACGCCATAGCTGAGCAGCGACGCCATCGGCAAGAGATGGCGCGCGAAGACCGTGCGCTTGACGACGTCGGCGTTGCTGACGAAGGCCTGCGTCGAGGCGTTGATGGCGTTCGAGACCCACTGCCAGAAGACGACGCCGATCAGCATGAAGACCGGAAAATTCGCCGTCGCCGAGTGAAAAACGCGCGTGAAGATGAGGCTCAAGATGAGCATCTGCACGAGCGGGTTGAGCAAGGACCAGATGATGCCGAGCGCCTGCGCGCGATAGCGGGCGCGGAATTCGTTGCGCGTCAGCACCGCCAGCACGTGTGACCAGCGTGACGGGGGCGCGTCAGCGCGGCTGTCGCCGTCTAAATTACCGTACGACAAGCCGCTCGGGCGGCGATGAACCCAGACATCTGGCAGAGCGCGCATGCTGCAGCTTGTTACGTGTTGGCGACCTGCCGCGCGGGCTCGGCGTCGAGGTCGTACTCCATGCGCAGCTCATCGGTGATGACCGACTTGGTGGTCTCAGAAATCTGCCAGATGTGGTGGTTGCGGCCGAGACGGAAATCCATGTAGCCGAGCGCGCGCGAGAGCACTTCGACGGCGATCGTCCCCAGCGCGTAACCGGTGCGCTTGGGCGTCTTCGTCGACAGCTCGGACAGCGTCAGGCGCGCGATGCGCGAGACGTCCATCGTCGACACGGTGTAGCCGCTGACGTCGCGCAGCCAATAGTGCCCGGCGGCGATGCGACGGCGCTGCTTGACGAAGTCGCGCACCGTCTCCGGCCCGTGGTTGTGCACGACCGCTTCCGGCACGTACGCCAAGCGGTAATCGGCGGCGACGATGATCTGCTCCAGCGTCGCTTCGTCGACGCAGCTCTCGGGCGGCAGGCCATGCACGATGCCGGCGCGCAGCATGACGAGCTCGCCCAGCTTCGGCGCCTCGAGCGCGACCTTATGGTGCATGTGCCACAGAAAGCGCGTCGCCTCGCCGGGAAACGTCCCGTGGCCGTTGGTCGGCACCGGTCGCGCGCCGCACATGCCGATGTCGTGGTTGATCAGCAGGCACTGCACGAGCCGCTCGATCGCCTCCGGCGCGACCAACAGATCGGCCGACGAGAGGCAGATGGCTTCGACGTTGCGCGCGTTGTCGCCGTGCGCAAGATACGTGTTGATGGCCGCGACCTTTCCGCGGCGCATCGGCTCGACAATGAGACGGACAGGAATGCCGCGGCGCTGCTGGCGCTCGCGGACGATATCGGCTGTGCCGTCGGTGCAACCGCTGGCGACGACCACGATCTCGACGATTTCGGCGCGGCGCGTCTTCTGCGATCGCAGCGAATCGATGAGCAGCCCAATATTGCGCTCTTCGTTGTACGCGGGAACGGCGACGCTGACTCTCATAAGCTCGCTTTCATTGGTCGTTAATCCAAGTAGGCTGTGACGCGCCGATCATATATGGGCAGCGACGCTACCCGGCGTTACAGCTACTTGTCAACAAATGCGCGAGTCGTGTGCAACTTGGGTGCCCGCGCTAACGAACAGTGCAAGGGTGCGCGGGGTGTCAGAAATCAGGCAGATCGCGTCAGGGTGCGTCAGAAAGTCGACCAGGCAAACACCTTATATAATGATGCTGTGGCTGCGCAGGCTACGGGATGAGGACTAACTTACCCCGCGCTTTACGGTCGTGCAGATAGTGATGGGCCGCCGCCGCCTCGTCGAACTTGAACGTCTTGTCGACGAACGGCTTGATCTGGCCCGCCTCGTACATGCGCAAGAGCGCCTCGAACTGCGGCCGCACGATGTCGAGGTGGTCGAACATCGGCCCCATGTTGACGCCCGTCACTGTCTTGTTGTCATTCATGAGCTTGATCGGGCTCCAGCACGGGATCGACATCGCCAACTTCAAGATCGCCCATAAATTGCGCGTCTTGCCCTGCGCCATCGTCGACGCGCCGAAGTAGACGGCGCGGCCGCCGGGCGCGATGAGGTCGTACGACTGCTTCCACGAGCGGCCGCCGACGGGATCGAGGATGAGATCGATCTTGCCGTCGCCACCGACGAGCGCGCGGGCCTGCGCCACGACGTCGCCGGCCGAGTCGAGGCAGTGCTGAACGCCGCGCGCGCGTAGGAATTCGTGCTTGCCGGCGGACGCGGTGCCGATGATCTCGCAGCCGTGCGCCGTGAGGATATCGATCGACGCGAGCCCGACGCCGCCGGCCGCCGAGTGCAACAGCACCTTCATGCCACGACGAAGCGCGCCCGTGTGCAAGAGCATGTGATGGGCGGTCAAGTAGACGACCGGCAGGGCCGCGCCCTCTTCGAACGTCATCTGCGCCGGCATATGAAATGTTTGCGGAGCCGGCAGGACGACGGTGTCACTGTAGCCGCCGAAGCGCGGCATGCCGAAGACGCGATCGCCGACGGCAAAGCCGGTGACGTCTGGTCCGACCTGATCGACGACGCCAGCCACCTCGTAGCCAACGACACACGGGATCTTGGGCGCGTCGGGATAGACGCCGACGCGCGCCATCAGGTCGGCGAAGTTGATGCCCGACGCGCGCACGCGGATGCGCACGGCGCCGGCGCCAGCCTCGGGATCGGGCGCCTCTTTGACGACGAGCACTTCGGGCGCACCAGCCTTGGTTATCCAGATCTGTCGCATTTTGGCGATGATACATGCCAGAATGGGTCAATCGTGAGTGATCCACAGCAAACTCTTTCGTTGGAAGGAAATGCCAAGCTGCCGCCGGGAGCGGTGCGGCGTTTTCGCCTCACCATCGTCGAAGGGCCGAAGTCGGGGCTGAGCTGGGAGTCGTCGTCGGACCGCTGTTCGATCGGCTTCCATCCCTCCAATGATCTCGTCGTCGAGGATGCGACGGTGTCGCGCTTTCACTGCGAAGTGCGCATCGGCGAGGACGGCGCGCACGTGCGCGATCTCGACAGCCGCAACGGCACGGTGCTCGACGGCGTGCGCGTGTCGGACGCGTTCTTGCGCGGCGGCTCGCTGCTCAAGCTCGGCCGCGTCGGCTTGCGCTTCGAGCTGGCGTCGGAGTCGAACCGCCTGCCGGTGTCGGCGGGCAACACGTTCGGCAACCTCGTCGGCACGTCGGTGGCGATTCGCACGGCGTTCGCGCTGCTCGAGCGCGCCGCTGCCAGCGACGTCACGGTCTTGCTCGAAGGCGAGACCGGCACCGGCAAGGGCGTCGCCGCCGAGGCGATCCACAAGGCGAGCACGCGGCGCGACAAGCCGTTCCTCGTCGTCGATTGCGGCGCGATCCCGCCCAACCTGCTCGAGTCGGAGCTGTTCGGCCACGAGAAGGGCTCGTTCACCGGCGCGGTCTCGCGGCGCGTGGGCGCGTTCGAAGAGGCGTCGGGCGGCACCATCTTCCTCGACGAGATCGGCGAGCTCGCGCAGGATCTGCAGCCGAAGCTGCTGCGCGTGCTCGAGTCCAAAGAGTTCCGCCGCGTCGGCGGCAACGCGATGAACAAGACCGACGTGCGCGTCGTCGCCGCCACCAATCGCGACCTGCGCAACGAGGTCAACGCCGGCCGTTTCCGCAGCGACTTGTACTTCCGCCTCGCGGTCGTCAAGACCACGATTCCGCCGCTGCGCGAGCGGCCCGAAGACATTCCGATCACGGTCGATCAGATCTTGCGCACGCTGGGCGCGGAGCCGGCGCAGACGCAGCCCTTGCGCACGCCCGACTTCTTCGCGGCGCTGCAGCACTCGGCGTGGCCAGGCAACGTGCGCGAGCTGCGCAACTATCTCGAGCGCTGCTTGGTGTTTCAGGAAGCGCTGCCGGTCTCGACGGAGTCGCCGGCCAATCCAGCGTCGATGCCGGGCGTCGATCCGAAGCTGGCGTACGCGGAAGCGCGCCGGCGCGCGCTCGATGGCTTCGAACGCGGCTACGCCGAGGCGCTCTTACGCGAGCACGGCGGCAAGGTCGCGCAAGCCGCCGCCGCCGCCGGCATGGATCGCGTCTACTTGTATCGAATCCTCCGTCGCCACGGCATCAAACCGAGCGGCTAGCAAAACCGCCGCGAGCGCGACGGTTTTAACGAGCAGCGCGCGAAGGCGAGAGCTGCTCGGCTTGCTGCTTCACGCCGCGCAAAATCACGAGCTGCAGGCCGACGTCGATGCCGTATTCGAAGAACGGCTCGAGGCGATAGAGCTCCTTGATGACCATGCTGCCGCGATCGAAGTTCTCGAGGCAGCGGAGCACGATCTCGGCCTGCGCGTCGCCGCCGTCGTGCAGCTCACGCACGTCCCAGCGCATGCGGCCGCGCTGCAAGTCGCCGTCGAGGCCGAACATGTCGACGGACGTGGCGTTGCTGGCGACGCCCCACGTCGTGTCCCACGACATCAGCGGCAGCGATTGGTCGAGCTGGAAGCCGGGCAGGCCCGAGCGTGCGCCGAGCGCCTTCGACTTCTCGATCGTCGGCACGAAGCGCGACCACTCGCCGGTGTTGCTGGCGACGCGCACGAGCACATCGGCGCGGGCGCGCGTGCGGTCGACGAGGTTGACCTCGGACAAGCGGCCGCCGGCGCGGCGAAACAGCGCCACCGTGCCGCGATCGAGCAGGAAGCCGAGGTTCGGCTGCGCGCCGCCCGGCGGCATCGACTGCGGCCCGGCCACTTTCTCCGACTGCTGCTTGATGGCGAGCAACAACGTCAGCTGCGGAATGAGCGCCAGGCCGTATTCGAGCGTCTGCGCGCGGTGAATCAGCTTGCCGTACAAGCCGTCCGTCGGAATTTGCGTGTAGCCGTAACAGACGAGCAGCGTGCCGCCCGGCGCCGCGTAGAATTCCCAGCGATAGTGGCGCACGCCGTTGTCGTCGGGATCATAGACGTCGATGGGCGCTTCGGCCTGACCCGGCACCGGCGGCAAGAAGACGTAACGATGCCGGCCGTCGACGCTGATGATGGAGTAGTCGAGCTTGTATTCGTGGAACAGCGAGCCCGACGGCTCGCGGCGCGCATCGGAGCGCGTCATGTTGGGCACGAACTTGCCGTAGCCGCCCGGATTGGCGACGATGGCGTGCACCACCGACGGCGGCGCGGCGACGAGCGAGACGGTCGTCAGCTGCTTGAGCAGGCCGCGAGCGTCGTACTCGATGAGCGCCAGATCCGCCTGATGCAGCGACGGCGCCAGCGTCAGCAGCTTGTCGCCCGGCAACGGTGTGAGCGGCCACGGCTTCGCATTGGCGGCCGCGATCGAGCTTGCGCATAGCACGAGAAGCAGCGGGACTACGCGCATCAGCGGTAAGCCTAGCTTACGTTGCAGCCGTTTCAACTTTCGCCTTCCGTCCCCACAGCCGCCGCTGCAGCGCCAGACCCTTGATTTCGATGTAGCGCTCGAACGCGTGGGCCGACAGCGCGAACGACGAGCGCAGCGACTGGCGACCGAGGATGAGCCGCTCGGTGTCGCGCTCCTCGGCGTTCCAGGCGAACTTATAGGTTTCGTCGCCGCGCAGGAGGTCGAACTCGCGCGCACCATCGAGCATGGCTCGTTCGACTGCGTAGGACATGGTGACGTTGCCAATGGAAAACTTGGAGAAAGCAAGATCGAAGCCGCTCAGGTAATAGTAGACGCGCGGACCGAGCTGAAAACAGTAGAAGGCGGCGCGGATGACGCCGTCGAGCTTGAGCCGGTGCAGCTTGAGCCAGCCGCGCGCGAGAAACAGCTGCGCGACTTCGTGATGAAACGCCTGAATCCGCGCACCTGCGAAGGCGCCGGCGACGCCGCGACGGCGCCAGCGGGCGTTGTGCAGCGCGAACAGCGCCTCCATCGACTCGCGCAAATTCTCGGGCGCGGCGATGTCGGCCTCGGCTTTGAACTGCTTGGCGACCTGGCGACGACGGCGACCGACGTTGGTGCGCATATTCTTCGACAGTCGACCGACGAATTTCTCCCACGTCGCATCGAGCGGAATATACGGGCAGACGCGGTGATGCACGAGCAGCGGACGCAGCCCGCGCGGCATCTCAGCGGTGGTGGCGAGCGAAGTGCCCTTGCGTTGGTCCGCGAAATCGCACAGATCCCAGCGATCTGCATGCGCCGCCAGGTATTCGAGGAACGCTTGTCGCGTCGCCGTTTCGTGACCGGCCGCGGCCAAGATCTGCTGAAAATCGGACAGGGGCGCGCCCAAGAAGCGGACTTGGCGCAGCGGGGTGCCGCGATAGCGCGCGATGTGCAGCGGCATGAGCCCTTGTATGACACCGTTGTCGCGGGCCACGAGCACCCACAAGCGACCCGAGCCGTGATGACGCCACCACGTCTCCTGCCATTCGAACGATTGAAACGGGGTCGGATCAGCCGCGCGTCCGAGAAGATCGTTCCACTCCGCGCGCAGCGACGAGAGCGCCGCACCGTCGGTGACTTCGAGAACCTGCAACATCGCGCCGCGGATTATGCAGCATGACCGCGCGTTGTATACTGTATAGTGCGCCGCCCTTGGAACGGTTCTTGGATGACGCCCGTCCCCGCGTGACTTGGAAGCGGACGCTGCTGCGCTGGATGCTCCCGACGCTGCTCTTGGCGGCGATCGTCGGCCTGCTCGGACGGCAGATCGATCTACGGCATTTCTGGACGACGCTGGCGCACGCGCGCTGGCCGCTGGTGGCGTTGGCGGCGGGGTTGGCGGCGACGCTGTGCATGGGCGGCTTGGTGTTGCGGCTGTTTCGGCTGCTGCAGCAGCTGCCGCACGACGAGCCGGTGGGCGTGTGGGAATTGGCGTCGATCTACTTCGCGTCGTCGGCGGCGCACAACGTCCTGCCGGCGCCGGCGGGTGAAGTCTTGCGCACGGTGCAGCTCAAGCGGCGGCACGGTTATACCGTCGGGGTGTTGGTCGCGGCGCAGCTGATCGAGAAGGTCATCGAGGCGCTCGGCTTGGCCATCGGTGCGCTGACGATGGCGTCGCTCGGGCAGCTGCCGCACGCGCTCGACCGCTGGATGTTCGGCGTCGCGGCGCTCGGCGTCGGCGGCGCGGTGGTCGCGCTCATCGTCGGCTGGCGTTATCGACCGACGACGGCGCCGCTGCCGGACGCGGCCGGGCTGCCGTTTGGCGCTGCGCTGCGCGTGAACGTTGGCAACTTCTTTCGTCGTCTGGGCGAGGGGTTGCATCAGCTGCGCGCGCCGCTCGTGTGGCTGCGGGCGCTCGGCTGGTCGATGTTGTCGGACGCAGCCAACGCCGTGACCGTCGGGCTGTGTCTGATGGCGGTGGGGGTGACGTTGCCGTTCGCGGCGTGGTTCTTGACGATGTTGGCGGCGCGCGGCGCCGGGCTCGTGCCGTCGACGCCGGGGCAGTTCGGCGTGCAGGAAGCGGGCGTCGTCGGCGCGCTCAGCCTCGTCGGCGTCGACCAAGATCGCGCGCTCGCCATCGCCCTGTTGCATCATATGGCGCACTTCATCCCGGTGACGTTGATCGGGCTCATCGAGCTGCGGCGCTGGTGGGCGCCGACCAAGGAGGCCTCGCAGTGAGCGAGCGCGAGCGAGCGAACTTGAGCGTGGCCCGTAGGGCCCGCGGATCGACGTCAGCCTCACGGACGCGGCTGGTGCGTCCGTGAGCGAGCGCGAGCGAGCGAACTTGAGCGTGGCCCGTAGGGCCCGCGGATCGACGTCTGTCTCACGGACGCGGCTGGTGCGTTCCGTGAGCGAGCGCGAGCGAGCGAACTTGAGCGTGGCCCGTAGGGCCCGCGGATCGACGTCAGCCTCACGGACGCGGCTGGTGCGTCCGTGAGCGCCCCGCAGGAATCACAGGAACGAGATACGAAGATGAAACGGCTGTTCACTTGGTACGTCGACATCGCCGATCGCCACAACGGCAAGCTGTTGGCGGCGCTGCTCGGGCTCATGTTCGTCTCGGCGTTCTTTGCGTCGCGACTCGAATTGCATACGGATTTCGCGGAGCTGTTGCCGCCGACGCATCCGGCGGTGGTCGCTTATCACGGCATTTCGGGGCGGCAGCGCAGCGCGACGAACCTCGTCATGCTGATTCATTCGCCGAACGCCGAGGCCAACTTTCGGCTCGCCGAGGCGCTCCGGCCGCGCCTGCAGGCGCTCGTGCCCAAGACGTTCACGCAGATTCAGTGGTCCAAAGACAAGGAAATGCCGGAGTTCTTCCGGCAAGAGAAGTGGCTGTACGCGGAGACCAAGGATCTCGAGAACGCCGAGGCGCTGCTCGATCGCATCATCGCGCGCCGCTCGCAGCCGGGCTTCGTCGACTTGGAAGGCGATCCCGAGGAAGAGCTGAAGAAGCTGCGCGGCGACATCGACCAGAAGCTGCCGCCGGCGCCGTCGACGGGGCGCAAAGGCGAATACTTCGAAGGGCCGATCACGCCGAAGGGCGGCGTCGAGGAGCACTACATCGGCATCATGCTATGGCAGCAGCTCGACGGCCTGGCGACGCAAGGCGCGCGCGAGGCGCTCGATGCGACACGCAAAGCCGTCGCCGACGCCAACCCGAAGAGCTTCGACCCGCACATGAGCGTCGACTACACGGGCGGCATCTATCAGGCGATCGAGCAGCAGGACGGCGTCAAAGACGATCTGACCCTGGCGACGGCGCTGGTGACGATCTGCGTGCTCTTGGCGCTCTACAGTTACTTCCGGCGCCTGGCGCTGCTGTGGGTCATCGGCGCGCCGGCGTTCCTCGGCCTCCTGATGGCGCTGTTCTTGGCGTCGGTGACGATTCACTATTTGAACCTCACGACGTCGTTCCTCATCTCGATCATTCTCGGCAACGGCATCAACTCGCCGATCATTTTGCTCGGGCGCTACGGCGAGGAGCGCGAGGCGGGACGGTCGGTGACGACGTCGCTGCAGGTGGCGATGACGGGCTCGTTCACCGGCATCGCGGTCGCGGTCGCGGCGGCGTCGGTGGCGTACGGCAGCTTGTTGTCGACGGCGTTTCGCGGGTTCAACCAGTTCGGCTTGCTCGGCGGCGCGGGCATGATCTTCGTCGGCTTGATGACGTTCGTGTTGGTGCCGCCGCTGGTCATCTTCGGTGAGCGGCGCTGGCCGGGGCAGTTCACGCCGCGACGGAACTTGTGGCGCGTGCTGTTCGCGCACCTGGGTCGGCTGTCGGTTCGCCATCCGCTGCTCTTGGCGCTGCTCGCGGTCGTCGGGCTGGGCGCGGCGGTGAAGCCGCTCTATGGCTACGCCAAAGATCCGCTCGAATGGAACATGGAGAACCTGCGCACGGACGATCCGCCGTCGCAGAAGTTCTGGAAGCCGATGGAGCAGCTGGGCATGGCCGACGTCGGCGCCGGCTTCATCGCCAACAAAGGCGTGCTGCTCGTCGACAAGCCGGAGCAGGCCGACGCCGTCGCCGACGCGTTGCGCGCGCAGGACGAAGCCAAAGGGCCCGAGCTGCACGTGCTCAAGGTCGTGCGCACGATTCATACGGTGTTGCCGCAGAATCAGCCGGAGAAGCTGGAGATCTTGGCGCGCATTCGCCGCAAGATCGATCGGCACGTGCGGCTGATGGACGACAAGGAGAAGGCGGAGGTCGGGGAGTGGCGGCCGCCGGATTCGCTGCGTCCGCTCGACGTCGACGATCTGCCGAAGGTCATTCGCGACGCGTTCACCGAGACCGACGGTCAGCGCGGACGGCTCGTCGGCATCGACAGCGATCACCGGACCTATTACGACTGGCGCGGCCGCGATTTGCTGCGGCTGTCGCAGGCGCTGACGGTCAAGGCGCTCGGCCGCACGTGGGTGGCGGCGTCGACGGCGACGCTGTTCGCGGGCATGTTGGAGACGATCATCGCCGACGGCCCGCGCGTGACCGAGGTGGCGCTGTTGGGCGTGACCCTCTTGGTGCTGCTGCTGTTCGGGCTGCCGGTGTTGATCGCCGATCCGTCGCCGCGAGGCTTCTTGCGTGCGATCGGGAGCGCGCTGCCGGTGCTGGTGTCGCTGGCGGTCGGTGTCACGTGGCTGGGCGGGATCGTGGGCGCGATTCAGCTGAAGCTGAACTTCATGAACTTCGTGGCGGTGCCGATTACGCTCGGCGTCGGCGCGGATTACGCGGCCAACATTTGGGCGCGCGTCAGGCACGACGGTGTCGGGCGGCTGCAGGAGGTCGTGGCCGATACCGGCAGCGCCGTGGCGTTGTGCTCGCTGACGACGATCATCGGATATTCGTCGCTGCTGCTGTCGCACAATCGAGCGCTGCGGTCGTTCGGCAAGCTGGCGGATCTGGGGGAGATCTTGTGTCTGCTGGCGGCGCTGGTGGTGTTGCCGGCGCTGATCCGGCTGGTCCTGGGGCGGCTGGCGAGACGGGCGTGACGGGCGGCGGCTGAGGCGGCTGAGGCGCCTGTCGGGCGTGAGGCGGCTGTCGGGGCGTGGGGCGGCTGTCGCGACGGGGGTGACGGGCGGCGGCTTGAGGCGGCGGTGGCGGCTTGCGGCTGGCGGGCGGGGATTAGCGGTGAGCGGATTGGCGCTGGCGCGCGGGCGGGCTGTGCCCGCGCGCGGCGGCGCTCCGCCGCGCCGGCCATCGGTGGAGCGCGCACCGCGATCGCATGGTTTATCGCGGGCTTGGTCTTGAATCGCCGACGTTCGCCCCCAAGCGCAACGTCACGCGCTCGAACGCAACGTCACGCGTCGAGCAGCGCGGCGGCGCCGGGCGGTCAGACGTCGATGAGCGCGAGGCCGAGCAGCTTGGCGGGCGCGAGCTGCTCGACGGCGCGCGTGAGCGTGCGCGCCGACGTCGAGCGCGACCACGCCGTGAACAGCACGCCGTCAGCCGCGTCCTCGACGAGGTTGACGTCCGCGATGCCGAGCACCGGCGGCGTGTCGATGACGATGTAGTCGTAGCCCGCGTGGCGCAGCATGTCGACGGCGAGCGTGAACGCCGGCCCGTCGAGCAGCGGCTGCGACTCCGACTCCGGCTTGACCGCCAGCACATGCAGCGACGGCGACAAGATCTCGACGACGCTCCACGCTTCCTGCGGGCTCTCCTTGTGCCGCTGGAGCTGCACCGAGAAGCACTCCGGCGGCAAGAAGCCGAACAGCGCCGCCAGCGCCGGCGTCCGAAAATTGGCCTCGATGAGCAGCACGCGCGCGCGTCCGCATTCGCCGAGCGCCAACGCCAGATTGGCGGCGCACGTCGTCTTGCCCTCGCGCGGCCCGGCGCTGGTCACGGCGATGACGCGCGGATCGCCGCGCTCGGCCAGCCGATGCCGCATGACGCGAAAGCTCGCCGCCCGCGCCGAATCCGGCTCGCGCACGAGGATGAGCCGCGCGTCAGGATCCTCCGGTGGCTTGTGCGTCGCCACCCAAACCTGCGTGCGCGGCGACGTCGCCGGCGAGCCGACCTGCACTTCGACGGCGGCCAGCTGCTGCGTCGCCGGCGGCGTGAGGTTGCGCTGTCGCGTCGTCGCGTGCGGCACCAGCGCCGTCCGAATATTCTCCTCCGACACGAAGCGCGCGCCCGGCGCCGACGGCTGCGCCCGCGTCGGATCCTCGCCGCCGCCTTCGTCTTCCGCCAGCACGCTCTCGGCCAACGCCCGCGCGCGCGCCGAGCTCGAGCCGAGCGTCTGCATCTGCGCCGTCGGGCGCGCGTCCATTCCCGGCCGTGGCGTCAGCACGCGCTCGCGCTCCGGCTTGACGCGCTCGATGTTGCGCTCGGTCGGCCCCGCGGCGGCCGCGTTCCAATCGGCGCCCACACGATTCGATCGTCCCCGGCGCCGCCGCGCGCTCCGACGTCACGCGCTCGGACAGCGGCTGCGCCGACACGCGCTCGGCCGTGACCCGCTGCTCGCTCGCTTCACGCGGCACCGGCATGCGCGGCTGCGTGACGCGCGCCGGCGGCTGCTCGCCGTCACCACTGCCGGGCCGGCGCGAATTAGACATGCTCCACCTTCCTCGACGCTCGCGGCACCATTCCCACGAGCGGCAACAGCCCCAGCTGCTCGACGTCCGCGCGATCGTAGAGCCGGTCATCCAGCAGCGCCAACCCAATGGCCAGCGCGATCGCCAACAGGAGCGAGATGGCCATGCCCGCGCCCGCGACCACACTGCGCGCCGGCTTGGCCGCGTGCGTGGGCGTGAACGCCGCATCGACCACCACCATCTGCGCCGTCCGTCCCGTCGCCGCGGCGCTCTCCACCATCGACGCCTTGAACTCCTTGTCCTGCAGCGATCCGAAGCGCTCACGCACCTCGGCCACCTCGCGATTCAGCCGCGTCCAGTCGGTCTCGAGCGCCACCACCGACGTCGCCACCGTCGACGGCTGCTCCGCCTGCCGCTTCTTCGCCTTGTACTGCACGATCTCGTCGTTGATGCGCTTGAGCTCGTTCTCGAGGGCCGCGCGATCGATCGTCCCCTCGTCCTCGGCCTTCGCTTCGGTCTTCTGCTGCGCCGCCGCGATGCTCGCCGACACGGCGTCCGTCGCCCGCTTGAGCTTGTCCTGCGCCAGCTTGTAACGCAGCTTGGCCGCGCGCACGTCGGGATGCTCCTCGGTGTACTGCGACTGCTTGTCCGCCAGATCCTTCTGCGCCGCGCGGAAATCGGAGTCGGCTTCGCCCTTGATCTGCAGCAGCACCGGATCGGCCTGGGCCTCGTTCTTCTTGCGCGCCACCGGCATGCCGAGCCGCTCTTGCAGGCGCGTCGCCTCGCGCTCGAGCGACGCCAGCGCCGGATCGGACGCCTTCGGCGCCGCGTTCTTGGCCGCGGCCGCGCGCACGGCCGTGCCCGCCTGATTGCCGCCGCCTTGCTGCGCCGCTTCCTTGGCGAACTCGGGATGCTTGGCCAAGAACTGCGCCAGCGCCGTCTCTTTTTCCTTCAGCTCGGCCTCGGTGTGGACGCGCTCGCCATCGAGGAAGTGCTTGGTGACCTCGGCCTGCAAGGCGTGCGTCTTCGAGTTCTCGGCGAGCAGCGCCTCGGCCAGCCGTGCCGTCACCTGCTGCACCGTCTTCGGATCGTCGCCGTCGAAGGCGAGCCCGAACGTGTCGCCGTCCTTGACGCGAAAGTTGATGTGCGCGCGCATCTCGTCGACGGCCTCGATGATGCCGCGATCCTCGACCATCGCCGGATAGAGCTTGTATTGCGCGATGATCTGCTCGAGCTGCGTGCGCGACAGCACCATTTCCTTCAGCCGCAGGCCGAGCTTGTTGGCGCGATCGCCCGAGTCCTCGCCGCCGACGAGATCCGACGAGCGGATGCCTTCGCGATAGAGGATGAGCGTCTCGGACTTGAAGACGCGCTTGCGCATCATGGCGTAGCCGACGGAGGCGCCGGTGCCGATGACGAAGAGGACGAGCGCCGCGCCTATGAAGCGGCGCGAGCGACCGAGGAGGGACAGCACGCGGTCGAGCCGATCGCGCGCGGTGCGGGGCTGGCTCACGAGGCCCACAGTGTAGCACGAGGATTCGCGATAGCCGCGCCCGCGCAGCGGCGACGGCGGGAGGCGGCGGCGCACTGCGCGGCGGGGGCGCGGCAGCTCGCGCAGCGGCGGAATGCGCGGCGGCGGAATGCCCGCCAGGCCGCGCGGCGGCGGAATGCCCGCCAGGCCGCGCGGATTGCCCGAGAGCTCGCGCAGCGGCGGTTTGCGCCCTGACGAGTTGCGCGGCAGCAAGTCGAGCGGCGGCAGCAATAAGCCGCGCCAGGCCGTCCGGTCGCGCGCTGGGGGCGGCGATGAGTTGCGCGGCGGCAAGTCGAGCGGCGGCCGCGACGAGTCGTGTACCGACGAATTGCAGGGCAGCGAGTCGAGCGGCGGCCGGGATGAGTCGTGTGCTGACGAGCTGCGCAGCAGCGAGTCGAGCGGCGGCCGCAACGAGTCGTGTGCTGACGAGCTGCGCAGCAGCGAGTCGAGCGGCGGCAGCAACGAGTCGCGCCAGGCCGACGGGCTGCGTGCCGGAGGCGAGTCGCGCCGGCCGGACGAATTGGGTCGCGAAGGCAAGTCGAGTCGGGTGGACGAGTTGGGTCGCGAAGGCGAACTGCCTGGCAGCGGCGAACTGCCTGGCAGCGGCGAATTGTCGCACGTCGGCAGCGGCTAGCGTCGCGGTGGCACCTCGCGCGACTCGGATTGCGAGGCCAACCAAACGCACGTCCGCCACGAGTGGCACGGCAGAGGCAACACATTGTTGGGCTGCGCTTGTCGCAGCATCGGCACGTCGCGCAGCCAGCGCGGCGACCTTGAAACGGTCCGGTTGCGCTGCGGTGATCACAGGCGCCGAAATCGCAAAATGGCTAAGCATTCGTGCGCCGCCCGCGGCGTATTCTCCCGCGACCCGCCGCTCGGCCGCGCGCCCGTCACCGCAGATTCGCCCGCCTCGCCCATCGATCTCGTCCCCCGTCTGCTGGCGCTCGCGAACGCCCCAACGAGCGCTACTTCGCGTCGTCGGACTTCCCCTTACGCCGCTTACTCGACGCTTTTCCGCCCGTTTTCGTCGATCGACCGCCATCAACAGGCGGCTCGCCTGTGCCGATGCCACCCGTGCTTTTCGCGCCTACGCCGCTCTCTGCGCTGCTCGCGCGGTTACCGCCGTCCGAGCTGATGACCCCACGGCCGTCGTCACCCTCGACAGCGGTGCTATCTGCGGCGGCGTCACTCCCGCCTGCCGCTCGACCATTGTCGGGCGCTCCGACGGACACCCCTCGTTTGGCGCCGCCGTTCCCGACCGAGCCGCCACCGTGCTCGGCTGAGCCGCCGGCACGCTGCCCGACCGAGCCGCCACCGTTCCCGGCTGAGCCGCCGCCGCCGTTCCCGACGGAGCCGCCGCTGTTTCGGCCCGACCCGCTGCCGCCGTCTCCGCCGCGGCCGCGCGAATCCTGCTGCAGCCGAATGTCGAGCGCGCCCACGTTGTCGCCGACAAACGGCCGCATCGCGCCCAACGCACGCAGTCCCAGCCGTTGCACATCCACCGTGCGGTAGATGCGATCGTCGAAGGCACCCACTGCGATCATCGCCAGCGGCAGCGAGAAGAAGAACATCGCCACCGCGACGAACGCCAACAGCTTGTGCCGACTCACGCCCGCCGACGCCACGCGCCCCTGATCCGTCAGCTCGAAGCGCAGCCCCAGCTGTTTACGCTCGATCTGCGAGCGCATGTAGATTCGCGTACGCCGTTTTTGCGCGGCCTCGAGCTGCCGCTCCAGCTTCGGCATGCCTTGCTCGAGGTCGATCGCTTGCACGAGCAGCTGCGCTGTCTCCGCCGTCGACTTGGCGCTCGCGCGCAGGAACTGCTTGGCGACGAGCGCCGCTTGCGCCTTCTCGAGCACCGCTTTGGCGTCGGCCACTTCGTCGTCGGCGGCAATGAGCGCGCTGTCGGCTTCGTCCTGGCGCGAGGTCGCTTCCGCCTCGGTGACGAGCGCGCCCAAGTCGCGCACGACGTCGTAAACCTGGCGCGGATCGTGGCCTTGATAGCTGATGGCGACGCGCGCTTCACGGCCGTCGGGTCCGGCGGCGCCTTCGATGAAGTAATTGCGCCAGACCTCGATGTTCAGATCGTCGCGCATCTCTTCGACGGCGAGCGACGGATCGCGCTTGGTCAGGCCGGGATAGAGGCCACGCGCGCGGATGACCGAGAGTAGGCGCGACGTCGAAAAGCAGATGTCGGCGACATATTCGCGCAGGCGGCCGTTGGGCGACGGCCCCGTCGCCGGATCGACGTCCCCTTCGACGACACGAAAGGCGATGCGCGACTCGAACACTTGCTGTTTGCGCGCGCGATAGCCGACAACGGTCGCGGTCGCGAGCAGCGTCAAGGCGAGCGTCAGCCACGGCCGCGCGGCCGCGCGCAGGAGGAGTCGGCGCAGCTCGTCGAGAACGCCGCCGGACGCGCGCTCGTCGGCATCCCAGCCGTGCGGCGCGCTCGCGGCCAATGGTTTAACCACCGGCCGCGGCGGATGCGGCCGGTTCGCGCGCGGCTCAATCATGTGGCCCCTCGTGGCGGCGGGCTCGCGCTGCGGCGCGGGAATCGCGGGGCAGGCTCGGCTGCAATGGTTTAACCATTGCCCGCCGCCAATCGCGCCCGCCAAATAGCCGATCGCGATTCTGGATCGAGCGCGCAAAGCGAGCATCGGCCGGGAGTCCGGCCGCGGGGAGGCTCAACTGGCTTAGCCAGTCGAGGCGCGCTTGCGCCCTGTCGATCGATGCTGAATCAGCGTCGATCCTGCGCTGGCGAAGGCAGTGCAGGATCGTGCGCGCTGATTTAGACGCGTGGTCCGACCCGCCCGCGCGCGCCGCGACTTCGGCGTGTCCGGCACGTGAGGCGCGCGCCTCACGTAAGGCTCGGTCCAACTGTGCCGCGCGCGCCTCACGCGGAACGCCCGCGGCCAAGGGTTTAACCATTGGCCGCAACGACGCCGAACGAGCCGTGCGTCGCGCACCCATCGCCGATCGAGCGCGTTTGGCGCGCGCCGGGCGGTGAGTGTCGGGCAGCCGCTGCATGCGCAATGGTTCAACCATTACCCGCGGCGACTGCGCACCCGCAGTGCGCGGCGCAACCAATCGACGTTCGACGGTGCTGGGCGCTGCCGCGAGATCGATGTCGGGCAGGCGCTGCGGCAGGATTGGTTTAACCATTGTCCACAGCGACCGCGCACTGGCATTGGGCAGCGCAAGTTTCCGACGTTCGACGGCGATCGGCGCGTGCTGCGAAACCAATGTCTGCCGACCGGTTCGCACACAAGGGTTTAACCATCGCCTGCAGCGACGGCGCGCGAGCCCCTCGATGCTTAGCCATGTGGCCCTCCGCAGCGCGCGCGCCAGGCGTCGTACAGCCGGCCGCGCGCCGCTTCCCAGGCCGCCGGATCTTCAGGCCACGCCGCCGCGCCGGCGCCCTCGTCGAGCGCGCGCGGCACGAGCTCCCGCAGCAGTGCGGCCGCGACATCCGCCGCGCCGCACTGCTCGAGCGCGCGCAACAGCAAGCGGTCCTGCAGCCCGCGTCGCAGCGTCTTCAGGCGCAACGAAGGCCACGGCCCGTCGACCGCCGCCGCCTCGGCCGACGCGCGCACCGTCTGCGCTTGCGCTGCGTGCGCCGGCTCGGCGTCGTTCGACCGCACTTTGGACGGCGCGCCCGACCGGTCCGACGACGCGCTCGGATTGGTCACACCTATCGATGACTTCGGGTCCGTCGCAGCGGCCACCGACGAAGACGTGTCGCCCGGGGCTTGTGGGGACGCGCCCTGCGGCGGCGGATAGAAGAGCACGCCGTCGCCGTTGCCCCAGTCGGGATTGCGCAGGCGCTTGCGCCGCTGGTCATACGTGAGCGGATCGGTGAGCACGTCAGTCGGTCCGCCGCCATTATACCGGTCGGCGAAGTAAGTGCCTTCCCAGGCGTACCAAAGCTCGACGCCATAACGCGCGGCGATCCAACCCCAAGTCCGCAGCGACGGGCCGGCGGCGTCGATGACCATACTGCCCGCGGCCGGCGGCGTGCCGTTGTAGGTCCAGCGATGCGGCGGTCGCGACGCCGGCCCGATGAAGACGTCGATCGCGTCGCCGAAATCGCGATTGGGCGGCGCCGTCACCGCGCGCAACAGCTTGTCGTGCCGTCCGATACGCTCGCCGGCGGCGCGTGCCGACGCGCGTTCAGCCGCCGAATGCGGCTCGTCGATCGGAATCGTAAACGCCGTCTGCGCCCGCGTCGCGAATTGGTTTAACCATTGCTGGACGTCGTGCTGCGCGCTCGCCACCGTCGAGAGATCGATCTCGACCGGCCAATAGCGCGTCCCCCGCATGAGTGCTTGCCGCGCGACAAATCGGTCGAGCGGCAGATCGGACGCGAGGTAGGCGCCGTGCGCACGGGCCAACGCGTGGTAGCGCTCTTCGAGCGGCAGGAGCGCGCGATCGTCGTCGGGCAGGCCGTGCGCGCGCGCGATCTCGGCCGGCATGTACCAGATCCAGACGAGCGGCTCCTCGTCGACGGCGACCTGCACCGCCTCGACGGTAAGCTCGACGGGAAACGTGCGCGTGCCGACGATGAGCGTGCCGCGATGCAGGCCCGGCGCGGCGTCGGCGGCGATGGCGACGTCGAACAGCGCGTCCCCGGTCACAGGCTGCGACGAAGGACGCAGCGGATCGGGGTAAACGCCGGCGCCGCGACTCGGCCCATACATGGTCGTCGACGGTTCGCGGAGGTTCAACCATTGCACGGCGAACGCGTCGACGTGCACCGCCGCGACATCGACCGCGCGGCCGGTCGGCGATTGCATCGGCGATACGGACGCTCGCTGCGTCGGTGCCGCCGCCTTCATCAACGGCTGCTGCGTGGGCGGCGACGCCCGTGTCGACCACGGCGCCTCGGTCGTTGGTGCGGTTGACGCCGCGCGTGTCGACGTTCGCGGCGACGCCGGTTTCGCGAACGGCGCTTCGGTCCCGGGCGTGGTTGACGCTGCCCTCGGCAACGTTCGCGGCGTCGACGTGCCCGCGTTCTGCGCTGCGGATGACGGTCCGTTCGGGGGCCGCGCGGCTGGTTGCGATTGCGGCGCCTCGCTCGTCGAAGGGGTGGGCGGCGGCTCGGTCGCAAACGTCAGCGAGCTCGCGGCGTCGTGCGTGCGCGTCAGGACCTGCAGCGCCAGCGTCTCGCCGCGACCGCCGCGCAATCGCACGCGCGTCCCGTCGAACAGTGGCGACGTCGCGGGCAGCGGCTCGTCGCGACGTAATCGCGTGTCCTCGGTCACGATCGCCAGCTCGGCGCCGCCCGCGGCGCGCGCGTCGGCGGTGCGGCCGTCGTCGCGAGGTTGCGCCGTGCGCGCATCACGCCGGCCGCAGCCGCTCAGCGCGACGAACGCAGCGACGACGAGAATGCGCGTCATCGCGCGACAGCTCCAAGTGACCTAGACCGTGAGACCGAGTCGCGAATCTGCGAGGCCGACAGTGATGTCGACCAGTCGCGCGTCTGCGAGGCCGACAGTGATGCCGACCAGTCGCGAATCTGCGAGGCCGATAGTGATGCCGACGAGTCGCGACTTCGCGCGGCCCACATCGATGCGGGCGAGTCGCGATTTTGCGAGCCCAACATCGATGCCGATGAGTCGCGATCCTGCGGGGCCAATAGCAGCGTTGACGCCGACGTCGACACTGAATGCGCATGCGAGTGTGACTGCGATGCGGACGCCGATGCCCATGGCCATGTTCGCTCGCTCGAATCGTCATTCCGACGACGGCTACAGGACCGGACGCGCCAACTGTGGCTGCTGCTAGCGATACGCACGGACCGCGTCCTCGAGCACGGCGTGCAGCCGCGCCGCGCTCTCCGCCCAGCCGCCGCGCGCGCCAATCGCGGCCACCTCGCTCGCGTCGTAATCGATCGCGACCTGCCGCTCCAGCGCGGCCGCCAGCGACGGTGCGTTCATTGGTTCAACCATTTCGCCCAACGCCGGCGAGGTCATGACATCGGGAATGCCGCCGACGCGCGTCGCGACCGCGCGCCGACCGCAGGCGAACGCCTCGAGCAGCACATTCGGCGTCCCTTCGTTCCAGCTCGGCAGCACGAAGAGGTCGCACGCCGCCAGCCAGCGCGGCACTTCCGCGAGCGGCCGCGCGCCGACGAGCTGCGCCTGCGGGCCGATGCGCGCCGCCATCGCCGCGCACTCCGCCCGCGCCGCGCCGTCGCCGACGAGCACGAGCGAGAGGTCGGGATGACGCGGCGCCAGCGTGGCAAAGGCGTCGAGCAGCTCGATGAGCCCCTTATCGCGCACGAGCCGACCGACGTAGACGATGACACGACCTTCCGGCGGCAGACCCAACTCGACGCGCGCTTGCCGGCGATCGCGCGGCTGAAACAGCGTAGCGTCGACGCCGTTGGCCACGATGGCGATGCGATCGCGCGCTACGCCCAGCGTCGCCAGCGAATCGGCGAGCGGTCGCGAAACGGCGACGGCACGCGTCGCCCGCGGCAAGAGCGCGCGCAGCTGCCGCCGCACCGACGGCAGCTTGGCGACGATATTGACGTCCGATCCGTGCACCTTCACCACCGACGGCAGCCGCAGCGCCTCCGCCAGCATCACCGTGGCCGCACCGTCGGGATAGGCCCACGCGCCGAGCAGCACATCAGCCCGCCGGCGCCGCCACGCCGCTCCCAACAGCGACGCCGCGTACAGCGCCGCCGACGCGCCCGGCAGCTTGGGCGCCATCAAGTAGCGCGGGTGCGAAATGGTTAAACCATTGACGCTCTCCGTCGCTGGCACGGCCGCCAAACGACCGGCCGCGCTCCACTTGCGGAACATCCCGGCGCCCGGAAACCAGGGAATGACCCCCAGCACCTCGACGTCGCAGAGCTTGCCGAGCGCGGTGAACTGCTGCTGATTGAAGGGCGACCAGAGCGGCTCGACCGGATTGGGAAACAGCCGCGTGAGGACGACGACGCGCATTCGTCCATCGATCTTACACGACGGGGCATTACACTCTCGACATGCTCAGCCTCTATCTGGTTCGCCACGGCCAGACCGACTATTCGGCGCACAATCGTTTTTGCGGCAGCGTAGATCCGCCGCTCAACGACGTCGGGCACGCCATGGCCGAGGCGCTCGGCAAGCGCTACGGCGCCGGCCCTACGCCGGGTGAGCGCTGGAACGCGATTTACGCCAGCCAAATGCTGCGCGCGCGTCAGACCGCCGAGCCGACGGCGCGCGGCGCAGGAATTGGTTTAACCATTGACGATGGTCTGCGCGAGATCGCCTATGGTGAGTGGGAGGGCCGGCCCGAGGCTGATGTCCAGCGCGACGATCCCGGGCGTTTCGCGGCCTGGGCGGCGCATCCCGGTCGTATCGCGCCGCCGGGCGGCGAGAGCGGTTACGCCATCGCCGCGCGCGCCATCGCCGCCGTCGAGCGCATCCGCGCCGCGCACAAAGACGGCAAGGTTCTCGTCGTCTCGCACAAAGCGACGCTTCGCGTGCTCGTCTGCGCGCTGATGGGCGTCGACGTCGATCTCTTCCGCACGCGCATCGCGCAGAAGACGTGCGCCGTGTCGATCATCGACTTCAAGCCCACGGGTCCGCTGCTGCAGGTGCTCGGCGACACCAGCCATTTGCCGCCCGAGCTTCTCGCGGGCGACGGCACCTGAACGCCGCGCACGACAGCGCGCGAATGGTTGAGCCAATCGCCAAGCCGCGCCTGACACTGATTCCGCTCGTCGCCGCCACCTACTTCATGGTGTCGGGCGGCCCGTACGGGCTCGAGGAGATCGTGGCCGGCGCCGGTTATCGCGGCGCGATCATCATCCTGCTCGTGACCCCGCTCGTGTGGTCGTTGCCGACGACGCTGATGGTCGGCGAGCTGGCCGCCGCGCTGCCCGAGGAGGGTGGCTATTACGCGTGGGTCAAGCGCGCGCTCGGTCGCTTCTGGGGTTTTCAAGAGGCGTGGCTCTCGCTCGTCGCCAGCATCTTCGACATGGCGATCTACCCGACGCTGTTCACGCTCTATCTCGGCCACTTGTGGCCCGCGCTCGCGGTCGGCCACCGCCCGCTCGTCGCCGGCGCGCTCATGATCTTCGTCTGTGGCGCCTGGAACCTGCGCGACGTGCGCGCCATCGGCTGGAGCGCCGTGGCGTTGACGGTAGCGCTCTTGGCGCCGTTCGCCGTGCTCGCCGCCAGCGCTTGGCTCGCGCCGACGGCCGCTCTTGCTCCGTCGCTCGCGTCGACGGCGTCGGCAAGCGGTGCCGCTCCGCCGTCGCTGGCGTCGGCGGGATTGTGGAGCGGCGTCCTCGTCGCCATGTGGAACTACATGGGCTGGGACAACGCCTCCACCGTCGCCGGCGAAGTCCACCGCCCGCAGCGAACCTACCCGCTGGCGATGCTGCTCGCCGTCGCCTTGGTCGCGCTCACCTACGTCATCCCCGTCGCTGCCGTCGCCCACGTCGACCTCGATCCGCGCGATTGGTCGACGGGTGGCTGGGTCGACGTCGCCCGCACCATCGGTGGCCCCTGGCTCGGCCGCGCCATCGCCGTCGGCGGCGTCCTGTGCGGCATCGGCATGTTCAACGCGCTCATCCTTTCTTACTCGCGCGTTCCCGTCGCCCTCGCCGAAGACGGCTTCTTGCCGCGCCAGTTCGCGCAGCGTTTGCCGTCGGGCGCGCCCTGGCTCGCCGTCGTCACCTGCTGCGTCGCCTACACGGCCTGCCTGGAAATTGGCTTCGTGCGCCTCATCGAGCTCGACGTGCTCGTCTACGGCCTCAGCCTGCTGCTCGAGTTCGTGTCGCTGGTCGCGCTGCGCATTCGCGAGCCGAAATTGGTTAAACCATTTCGCGTCCCCGGTGGCGTCATCGGCGCAGCGCTGTTGGGCGTGCCGCCGATGGCGCTCATCGTCGTGGCGCTAGTCAGCGGTTGTCACGAGCAAGCGGGCCGCTTGCCGACGCTGGCTCTCGGCGCCATCCTGGTAGGAGCGGGCCCGTTGGTGTATTGGATTGGCGTTCGAAGGAGAAGCTGATGGCGAGAATGGTCAAATGTGTGAAGCTGCAGCGCGAGCTCCCCGCCGTGAAGTGGAAGCCGTGGGAAGACGAGCTGGGCCAGCGCATCTACGACAACGTCTCGCAAGAGGCGTGGAAGATGTGGCTCGAGCACTCGAAGATGATCATCAACGAGTATCGCCTCGACCTCATGACGCCCAAGGCGCAGGCGACGTTGCGCGAGCAGTGCGAGCAGTATTTCTTCGGTGAAGGATCGGCGCTGCCGCCCGATTTTCAGGCGCCCAAAGCGAAGTGATGCGCGCGGCTGGTGACATCTTGCTCGTCTCGACGTACGAGCTTGGTCACCAGCCGCTGCACCTTGCGTCGCCGCTGGCGTTCCTCGAGCGCGATGGCTATCGGCCGCGCGCGGTCGATGTCTCCGTCGAGCCGCTCGACGACGAGGCGATCCGGCGGGCGCGCTTCGTCGCCGTCGCCGTTCCGATGCACACGGCGCTGCGGTTGGGCGCGGAGGTGGGGGCGCGCGTCAAGGCGCTGAATCCGACGGCGCACCTCTGCTACTTCGGTCTCTACGCGCCGCTCAATCGTGAATATTTGCGGCAGCACGGCGCAGACTCGGTTCTCGGCGGCGAGTACGAAGCGGCGTTGGTCGCGGTCGTCCGCGCGGCGGAATTGGTTAAACCAATTGCCGTGCTCGTCGCAGCCGTTGCGGCCGCGTTGCCCGTAGCGCCGGAGCCGGCCCACGCGAGCGAAATCGGCGCCGCTGAATTGGTCAAACCAATTTCAGCATTGGTTGAACCAATTCCGGGACGAGCGGGCGCGGCTCCACCGATTGCAGCGAGCGAAATCGGTGCGGCAGAATTGGTTAAACCAATTGTCGCAATGGTTGAACCAATTCCAACGGCGCGTGTCAGCTCAGGTCCGCCGATTCCAGGGGGCGAAAGCGGCGCGGCAGAATTGGTTAAACCACTCGCCGGCGAACGAACGACGGCGGTCCGCTCGGCAGCTACAGGCACGGTCGGCGGGATTGAGCTGGGCGAGCCCTGTGCTGCCGGACGATCGGACGATGCGGGCTCGGCCGAGAAGGCCGCCGACCGTCCAGGCGAATTGGTTAAACCAATTTCGGAAATGGTTGAACCAATCGTGCTCGAGCGGTTGGACTTTCCCGTGCCGTCGCGAGCGCGGCTGCCGCTGCTGTCCCGATATGCGCGGCTCGAAGTCGACGGCGAGGCGCGGCTCGCGGGCTATGCCGAGGCGAGTCGCGGCTGCCTGCACCATTGTCGACATTGCCCGATTCCGCCCGTGTACGAAGGGCGCTTTTTCGTCGTTCCCATCGAGACGGTGGTCGCCGATGTCGCGCAGCAAGTGGCCGCCGGCGCTCGTCACGTCACGCTCGGCGACCCCGATTTCTTCAACGGGCCGGGCCACGCCATGGCGGTGGCGCGCGCGATCCACGCCGCACATCCGTCGCTGACGTTCGATGTCACGATCAAGGTCGAGCACATCTTGCGGCGGCGGGCGCTGTTCGGTGAGCTGGCAACGCTCGGCTGTGCCTTCGTCGTTAGCGCCGTCGAGTCGACGTCAGACACGGTCTTGCGGCTGCTCGACAAGGGCCACACGCGCGCCGATCTCGACGAGGCGCTCGCCATCCTCGACGCAGCCGGTCTGCCGCTGCGGCCGACGTGGTTGCCGTTCACGCCTTGGACGACGCTCGACGACTACCTCGACATGCTCGATTGGATCGAGTCGCACGCGATGATCGATCACGTCGATCTCGTGCAGCTGGCGGTGCGGCTGCTGATTCCGCCGGGCTCGAAGCTGCTGTCGCTGCCGGAGATGCAAGCGGTGCTCGGTCCGCTCGAGCCCGAGAAGCTGAGCTACGCCTGGACGCATCCCGATCCGCGCATGGATCGGCTGGCGCACGACGTCTTCAGCGCCGTGGCCGAGGGGGCGCATTTTGCCGACGTGCGCGCGCTGGCGCGAGCGGCGGCGGCGCTGCCGCAGCTGTCGACGACGGCGATCGTGCACAAGCGCGTTCGCGGCCGGCCGCCGCGCCTGAGCGAATCCTGGTTCTGTTGAGCGGAACCCACAGCGAGCCAGTTCGGCGCGCTAAAGACTTCAGCCGTTGACCCGCTCCCGGAATTGGTTAAACCAATTCCGTAGTGCGCTTAGTGCCCGTCGCGTGGGCCACATCTGCCCGACTCATTTTCGATCATCTCTGCGCCCGCAGATACATCGGGGCATCTTCATGCACGATCAGCGTGCGAAGGATCAGGCATCTTCATTCACGATCAGCGTGGGAAGGCTCATTCACGAGGGTCGCTGCGATGGATCACGGCGCAAGGTCTGACGGTGCTCGGCAGTTGGTCGAACTGGTCGGCTCGAGCGTAGGAATGGTTTAACCAATCCGATAAATGGTTAAACCAATTTTGGGAGCAGCGGGGTTATGTCGAGCTCGAGGTGGCGATGGGCCTGACGCAGCGCCGCTTCGACCTCTGCAGGCGTCTCGCCGCGCGCGAAAATGAAGCCGAGGTAGCTCGCGCCCTCGGGCAGGGGCACGAGGACTTCGCCCGGCCGCGCAGAGATGGTCACGTCTTCGATGAGCGGCACTCGGCGCGCTTCGTCGACGCTGCGAACCTCGGCCAAGATGCCGCCGGACGGAATCGGAATCATCATGACGCCCGCCGCGCCCTGTCGCTCGAGCGCGCCCAGATCGTGCCCGAGCGCGGCGCGAATGACGATCTCCTCCAGCGAAGTCGCGCCCAAACCGAACCGCAACGTGCGCGCGCACAGGCCGCCGATCGAGCGCGCCGCCACCTCGATGACGACGGGGCCAGCCGGCGACAGCCGCAGCTCGGCGTGAATCGGACCGTTGGTTAAACCAATCGCGACTGCCGCCTGCGCGGCCTCCGTCTCGATCGCGCGCTGCAACGATGGCGCGTGGCGCGACGGCGTCACATAGATCGTCTCCTCGAAGAAGGGGCCGTCGAGCGGATCGGGTTTGTCGAACAGCGCCAGCGTTGTCAGCTCACCGTCGCGCAAGATCCCTTCCAGCGCCACCTCGGCGCCAGGCACGAAATCCTCGACGAGGATACGCTGCCCGTCCGGATCTTCGACCGCGCGCAAGGCCGGCGTCTGCAGCAGCGCGCGCAACCGCCGCCACGCGACGACGAGCTCGGCCGCCGAGTTGGCGCGCATGACGCCGCGGCTCCCCGAGCACAGCAGCGGCTTGATGACGACAGGCCAGCGATTGGTTAAACCATTGGCGACCACGTCGGGCGAATCCTGCGCGTCGAAGACGGCGCTGGCCGGGTTGGCGACGCCCGCCCGCGACAACGCCGCGCGCATGAGCCGCTTGTTGCGCGCCGTGGCGGCCGCGCCGACGGAGTTGCCGCGCAGACCCAGTCGTGCCGCGGCGCGCGCCGCGATATCGGCTGTCGGCTCGTCGGTGGCGATGATGGCGTCGAATGGTTTAACCATTGCCTCGCGCACGATCGCGTCCGTCGTTTCCTCTTCGTGGCGGAACTCGAGCGGCAGCGATCCGCCGAACGCAGCGCGAGGCCAAATCTCGGCCAGCTCGTGGCAACGATTGGTACCGAGCACCGCTTCGACCCCGACGCGGTCGGCGGCGCGCAGGAAATCGTCACCCCGGTAGGAAGTGGTCGACGACAGAACGAGGACTCGACCCATGGATTATCGCCAATAATGTGATAACAGATCCGCGTGCTGTCCATCGTCGTTGCCATTCTGTCGGGTGTCTTCGTCGGCGCGCTGTTCCGATTGACCCACCTCGTCCACTCGTTCGCCGGGACCATCCTGCCCGGCGTGCTGGCGACGATCGTGGCGGCGATCTTCCTGTTCCGGCGCGTCAGTGCATTGGTCAATCCAGTCGTCGAGGAGGCGCAGCGGCATCTGAAGGGCGGCCGCGCCGAGCTGGCGCTGAAGTCGCTGCGCGACGCGCTGCGTTTCGGCCGCTGGCACCCGATGCTGGAGCCGCAATTGCGTACACAAATCGGCCTGTTGCTCTATCAGCAGGGCGATATGGACGCGGCCATCACCGAGCTCGAGCGCGGCGCGTCGCGGCCCTGGGAATCGCCGGCGTTTTTGGGCTGCGCGTACTACAAGAAGCGCGACGACGCGAAGATGACCGCGGCGTTCGAGAAGGCCGTCAAAGCGGGCGAAAAAGAGGGCCTGTGCTGGACGGTCTACGCTTGGTGTCTGGCGTCGCGGAGCAAGAAGGCGGAAGCGACCGCGGTGTTGAAGCGCGCCATCGCGAAGCTGCCGGCGGACGAGCGGTTGCAGGGCAACTTGGAGCTCGTCGAGGCAGGCAAGAAGATGAAGGTCGTGCCCTACGGTGACCGCTGGGCGCATTTTGGGCTCGACGGCGCCAAGCCCGGCGTGCCGAAGGCGATGCGCGGCTTCGCGCAGCGCCCGGGTTTCCGTCAGCGCCCGACGCGACGGTAGCTCCGTTCGTTTCGTAGCCGCGCATTTCGTCGACGCCTCAGCCTTCGACGGGATGCCGAACGATGCCTGGCCGCTTACGCGTCGACAGGGTTTGACCCGGCAAGCCTGCTTGCCGATTGGTTAAACCAATTTGCTGAGCGGCTGGCGGCGAGCGCCGTCCAGCAGCCAACCTGCCCTGAATTCGTACGCCGGCCCAATCCGCGCATGGATAATGGTTAAACCAATTCTAGTTGGACTCGGCTGCATGCCGCGAGCCGCGCGCTCCACGTTTGAATAATTGGTTAAACCAATATCGGTGGATTCGGGTGCGTGACCGGACCGCTGCGCGTGTTCGTACGAGTAAACTGGGTAACCATTCGACAGTGAAGCTGGACGTCGACCGGCTCCGCGTTCGCTACCGAATGGGCGATGAATCCTTGCGGCGACGCTGCCCGCGTACGCGTGGAGAATTGGTTTAACCATTCTCGCCGAGTCGAAGCCGTCTCGTTTATGCGCGGACGCGGAGAGTTGGTTTAGCCAATGGATGGCGACGTCGGCCGCTGCTTACGCCGTGCCGAGTGCGCTCCAGAGCGGCGCCGTCCGGCGTGTCACCAGGCCGAGCTCCTGCATCAGGGCGTAGACCTTGGCCAGCGAATCGAGTGTCACGCGGCGATAGGCGCGATTGTTCGTGAACGCCTCGGCGACGACGGACGCGGGAATGTCGAACTCCCGGATCAGCGCTGGCGGCGGTCGTAGCATCAGCTCGGCCGTGATGCGGAGAATGACGGGGGCCGTTGCCGCCAGCGCCATCCGTTTTAACGGATGCAAGCGCGGCACATACTCGCGCAGGAAGCTGCGCGCGAAGCATAGGTGGCGCGCCTCCTCGGTGACGTGGATTTGCGAGATCCTCCGCAATAACGGATGGAGGTTGGGCTGGCCTGAAAGCGCCAGGCGCTGCGCGTGATCGATGGGATCTTCGCCGCCAAGCACGAACACGAAGAACAGCTCGGGAAAGCGCGCGGCCAAGCCGGCGACGCGCGTGCCCAGCCAGGCGAGCCGCGGCGTGAGGCCGCTGATGTCGAAGCGGCTGCGGCGGACGAACTCGGAGAACATCATCGAGTGGTGCGATTCCTCGATGAGCTCGTGATAGGCGTAGCGATGCTCGGGTGACTGCTCGGAGCGCGAGAGGATGAACAGCAAGAGGCCGCGGCTGAGGACGTTTTCGAACTGCACGCCGACCTTCATGAACGTCGCGACGCGATAGAGGCCGATGCGCGCGCGTTCCGCCGGCGGCTTGGCGCGGTACCACGCGGTACCACCGAGCGGATCGTCGGGGCCGAGCTCCCAGCGCGAGTCGTCGTCGCGGACGGCGAAGTCGGGCGCGTCCCAGTCGATGTCGCGGAAGGCTTCGTAGCGTTTGCTGACCGATTGTCGCGACAGGCGCATCAACAGGGCGTCGTAGGCCTCGCGCGGTGCGCGGTGCTCTTCGTCGGCGACCGTGGGATCGGCAACGGATGGAGTGGTGGCGGAGTCGCGGGCCGAATCTCGAGCGACGGCCGGGTGACGCTCGTTCGGCGCGGCGGCGACGGACGCATCGCGCGGACCCGCAGATGACGCGGCGGCGACGGACGCATCGCGCGGAGCCGCAGATGGCGCGGCGACGACCGACGCATCGCGCGGAGCCGCAGATGACGAGGCGGCGACGGACGCATCGCGCGGAGCCGCAAATAACGTGGCATCGACCGACGTATCCCGCCGAGCCGGCGATGGCGTGGTGTCGACCGACGTATCTCGCCGAGCCGCAGATGACGTGGCGTCGGCCGGCGTGTCTCGCCGAGCTGGAGATGTTGCTGTGGCGACGGACGTGTCCCGCCGAGCCGCAGGTGACGTGGCATCAACCGACGCATCCCGCGGACCCGCAGACGACGCGGCGTTGACGGACGTATCCCGAGCCGCCGATGGCGCTGTGTGAACAGGCGCATCCCGGCGAGTTGCAGACGGCGTGGCGTGAACGGCCTTCCTATGGGTTGCGGCAGCGACGGACGTATCGTGAGGTGTCGCAGCTGGACCGGCGGCGAGGTGCATATCGCGAATGGCAGTGGCGGACGGCGCGTCGACGCGCATATCGCGATGAGTTGCGGATAACGGCGCATCGACGTGCACATCGCGACGAGTCGCAGATTGCGCGGAGTCGAAGGACGCATCGCGAGTGGCCACGGAAGAGGGGGCGTCGAGATGTGTATCGCGAGTGGCCGCGGAAGAGGGGGCGTCGAGATGTGTATCGGGAGTGGCCGCGGAAGAGGGGGCGTCGAGATGTGTATCGCGAGTGGCCGCGGAAGAGGGGGCGTCGAGATGTGTATCGCGAGTGGCCGCGGAAGACGGGGCGTCGACGTCTGTATCGCGAGTGGCCGCGGAACCCGGAGCGCTGACGGCAGCCGCGGCCGCGGATTCGGCCTCGGTGGCGGCTGCCGTGCCGTCGCCGGCGCCAGCGCGCCCGGCCGTGCCCGGCGCGCCATCGGCGGGCAGGTCGCGCATCGCCGCGGAAGACTCGTCGTTGCCGGTACGATCGACGGGGAGCTTCATGGTTGACCTCCGGGAAAAGCGAACGTGGTGAGCAGCTTCATCCCCTGCAGAACATCGTCGGCGCGCGCCCGCGACGGTGTGACCAGCAGTCGATCGAGCGCCAACCCCTGCAGCAGCGCGAACGTGAAGCGCGGCGCGATCTCGAAGAACGGATTGGTCACGTCCGGCGGCGGAAACACCTGCCGGAACGTGCGCTCGACCTGCATCGCCGCGCGGCTCCCGAGCTCGCGCACGCGCCGGCCCAGCGTCGGATCGGTGCGCCCGGCCACCGCCAGCTCGAGCCACGCGTAAAACGGCTCGCTGCCGATCATCTTCCACAGCAGGTCGATGGCGGCGACGGCGCGATCGGCCGTCGGCGGCAGTCGCGCGAACGTGTCGAGGAACTCCTGGTTGCGCCGTTCGAACAGATGCTCGACGGCCGCCAGCACGAGCTCCTCCTTCGTCGGAAAATGATGGAGCTGCGCGCCGCGCGACACGCCCGCGCGCTCCGCGACAGTCGAGGTCGTCAGGTGCGCGTAGCCGAGCTCGATGAGGCAGTCGATCGTCGCGTCGAGTAGGCGCGATTGCGTCTCGGCGCTGCGTTCCTCTTGGGTGCGGCGTGCCTTCACCGGACGATCCGTAACGCCGACATAACAAACAGTCAAGTCTGCTTGTTTGTTGTGTCCCGCGGCGAGCCCTCGATTTGGCGCGGCAAAGGCGTCATTCCGCGACACAGGGTGGTCGGTACGTGGTCTCGATTGCGCGGCGCCGACTGCGCAGCACAGGCGTCATTCAGCCACGCGGCTGAAAGCACGGAAGGCACATATCGGAGCGTATCGGCGCGCATGTGAGGCAGCGGCCGTGAAGGCGGCAGCGACGAATCGAAGGCGGCCTCCATCAAAAGCAGACGACAGCGACGGCTCGCTATCCGCGCCCGTCGAAGCTTGAGCCGCGGACAGCGGAGGCGTCGTCGCGAATATCGAAGCATCGTCGCGGACACGAAAAATGGAGCCGCGAACATTGGTTGAGGTTGCGGGCGGGCGGAGATTGAACGCAGCAGTCGCGGACATCAAAGGGTACGCGGCCGGATACGGGCCGCTGGCCTAGGCGGTGAGCTCGAGGCCAATGCCTTCGGCAGCTGCCGGGTCGTTATGGGAGGTCGACGGGCTGGGCCAGCGCGTACTGCAGCGCCGCCGGAATGTCGTCGGGTGCGAGGCCGATCCAGAAGACGTGCCAGTCGGCGAAGCGCATCATGCCGTCGCACAGCTTGACGTACCAAGGTCCGATGGCGTTGGCTGCGCGCGCGCGCCAGAAAATGCGCGGATAGTCGCTCGCCAGCGCTTGCCACAAGTCGCGCCCGATGCCTTCGCCTTGCGCCTCGGCGTCGACCGCGAACTTCGACAAATACGCGCCCAGCGGAGTCTCGACGACGAGCGCGGCGCCGCGCCAGCCGTGATCGTCGGGATCCTGCGCGCGATCGGACGCGTCGATCGCATGCGCCGCCGCGGCGCGGCTCGCGGCGACGACGTCGTCGGCCGCGGCGCGTTGTTCGACCGGCGTGCTCGCCGCGCCCTGCGCGGCCGCAACGTCTGCCGCCGCGCGCCCGCTCGGCGTTGCCCGCTCAGTCGGCGCGCTCGCCGGCGCGCGCCCGACAGTCACGTCGGCCGCCGCGCGCCCGACGGCCGCGTCTGCCGCCGCGCGTGCGACGGGCGCGTCGGTCGCGTCGCCGCGCGGCACCATCGCCACGTACGCCCGCGCGATCGGCCGCGCAAAGAAGTCGTCGACCGGCGGCCGCCCGAAGCTGCGCGTCAACAGCGCCCGCAGCCGCTCGCGATCGACATCGCCGAAGTCGCGCCGCTCGACAATCGCCCCCCGTCGCAGCAGCGTACCGGCGCCCTTGATCGTAAACAGCTCGCGAAACAAATTGAGCGGCGACGTGATGGCGATCGACAGCCGATGCGGCGTCCGCTCGACCAGCCGGCGCGACTCCTCGACGAGCGCCCGCTCCTTGCGCGACAGCTCCTTCGACTGCGCCAACGCCGTGTAGTCGGTCGTCAAATTCACGATCGGCACCAACGTCCCCGACTGCCGCAAGCCGCCCGGCCGGTGCAGGAAAATCAATTTGCGCGTGCGCATCGCCACCACCAGCGCCGCCAGCGTCTCGAAGCGCGCCTCGGCACCGACGGCGAACGTCAAGATGGGGATGGTCTGCGCGCGCGTCGCCGCCGTCGCGCGCTCGATGGCGTCGGGCTCGTGCGCGCCCAGCAACGTCGCGCGCACGCCGGCGCGCTCGAGCCGCTTGCCGAGCCGGACCGCGTGATCCATCGCTTCGGTCGACTCGAACAGACCGAGGAGCACGACCGGGTACAGTCCCAGCGACGCCAGGAAGCGCAGATCGAGCGTCACCGCCTCGGACGCGTGACGCGCGACGTTGGCGTCGACGGAGATGGCCGCGAAGCGCTCGGGCTCGCCGGCGCGAAAGAGCGCGAGGTAGAAGTCCGCCTCGCGACGAGAGCCGACGCTCTCGAGGAAGCGCAGGACGACGTCAGCCGGATCCATGCGCTCGCAAGATCTGCGTCAAGACATCGCGCGCCTGCTCCAGCTCGACGATGGGCACGAACTCGTCGGGCGCGTGCGCGTGGGCGATGTCGCCCGGTCCCCACACGACGCAGTCGATGCCCATCTCCGACCACAGCGCGGCTTCGGTCCAGAACGCGAGATCGACGGCCGGTCCGAGCTCGGCCGGGAAGTCGTCGCGATTGCGCGTGGCGAACGTCGGATTGATGATGGGCACGGTCAGCCGCGCCCGCGGCACGACGGCGCCGGCGAGCGCGAACAGCTCGTCGCGCACTTTCTCGACGTCGCTGCCCGGCGGTGGTCGCACGCTCACGCTCAAGCGCGCCTCCGACGGAATGACGTTGAACGCGATGCCTCCGTCGAGCTTGGCGACGTTGAGGCACATGCCGGTAAAGCCGCTCGGTCCGTGCTCGCGCTGCTCGATGCCCCACTGCCCGTAGGCGACGGCGAGCCGCGCGGCGTCGTAGAGCGCGGCCGGCTCGTGATCGGCGCGCGAGCTGTGCCCGCCGCGACCGTCGATGCGCGCCTCGAGCGCGAGAATGCCGCGATGACGCACGCCCGCCTGCAGCGAAGTCGGCTCGCAGACGATGGCGCGCGTCACGTCGCCGAGGAGCCGGCGTTCGCGCTCGAGCGCCGCGCGCACGACCGTGCCGCGGTTCTCCTCGTCGCCCGAGAAGATGACGGCCAAGTCGTGACCGGGCGTCGTCTCCAGCGCGCACAACGTCGCGGCGATCGCCGCCTTCGTGTCGCACGCACCCAAGCCGTAGACGCGCCCGTCGGCGACGCGGGCCGCGAACGGATCGTGGCTCCAGCCTTCGTTGGCCGGCACCGTGTCGACGTGCGCGTTGATGATGAGCCGCGGTCGACCCCAGGTCGCGATGACGTAGGCGCCGATTGCGCCTTCGCGCGTGACCGTCTCGACGCGCACGTCGCCGCCGAGCGCGCGCAGCCGCTCGCCCAAGTCGGCGCACAGCCGCGGCTCGTCGCCGCCCGGGTTATGCGTGTCGACGGCAATGAGGCGCTGCAGCAGCTCGACGACGTCCGTCATGCGCGCATTCTAAACAATGTCGGCGCGCGTAACGGCTTATTCTGGCGCGACCGATTCGGCGCCGATCGCGGCTTCATGCGAGCAGCAGCCGTGCGGCGTCGCCGTCGGCGCGCGGCGCGTCGTCACTTCCGCCGTCGCCGCGATGGCCCGCACGACGACCGACGCGGCGGCGAGCCCGAACGCGCCGGTCACGAACCCGGCCGTCCCGTAGATTACGCGCCGCTCCTCGCACGAGTGCACGTCGTTGGTGCCGCCCGGACAGACGCAGCGAAAGCCTTCGGCGCCGTCGTAGTGCAGCTCGTGCGGCACCTCGGGATGCTCCATCGAGTAGACCGCCGTGATGCCGAACGGCTCGCCCGTCGGAAAAGCGTACTTCTTGCGCAGCAGGTGGCGCACGGCGTTGGCCAGCGGATCGATCGCCGTGTCCGCGAGATCGACCACGCGCAGCTGCGTCGGATCCATCCGCCCCGACGCGCCCGTCGACGTCACCACCGGAATGCCGCGCGCCTTGCACGTCGCCAGCAAGTGACACTTCGCCGTCACGTTATCGATGGCATCGACGACCCAATCGGGCTCGTGCCCCAAGATCGCGTCGCTCGTCTTGTCCGAATAAAACAGCGGCAGCGGCACCGCCGTCGCCTGCGGATTGATGGCGCGGACGCGCTCGGCCAACATCGTCGACTTCGGCTTCGCCACCGCCGTCGCCACCGCTTGCAGTTGCCGATTGGTATTCGTCACGCACACGCGATCGAAGTCGACCAACGTCAGCCGCCCGACGCCCGACCGCGCCAGCGCCTCGACGACGAACGAGCCCACACCGCCGAGCCCGATGACCATGACGTGCGCGCCGAACAGCCGCTCCATCGCGCTGTCACCGACGAGCCGCCCGATGCGATCGAACCGCCGATGCAGTCGATAGCTCGTCTCGCGATCCAATTGTTGCGTGGGCGGTTGCGGGTGCGTCTGCTTCGGCAATTCCATCAGCGTGGTTCCAACAGGCGGCGCGCGTTCTCGTCGGTAATCCGGGCCGCTTCGGCAAATTCGACCCCCCAAATCTGCGCGACCGCGGCCACGATTGCAACGAGAAAGGCCGGCTCGTTGCGGCCCGGCCGCTGCGGCTCCGGCGTCTGATCGGGCGCGTCGGTCTCGACGAGCAGTCGCGCGCGCGGCACGACGGCGGCGGCGCGCGCGGCTTTGTTGTCGCGCCCGTGCCACGTCAGCGAGCCCGAGAACGACACGTGCAGCCCGAGCGCCACCCACTCCTTCGTCAGCTCCGGCGACGACGAGCAGCTGTGCAAGAGGCCGGCCGCGGGCGCGTGGCGCGCATAAACCGCGATGGCGCGCGGATGTTGCCGCAAGACATGCAGCGCCACCGGCAGCCGATACTTGCGCGCCAGCTGCAGCTGCGCCACGAACACGCGCTCCTGCCGCTCCAGCGTCGCGCTGCGCTCGCCCATTCCGTCGAGGCCGATCTCGCCCAGCGCCACGACGTTGGGCCGGCGCGCCGCCAACGCCGCGTCGAGCTCGCCGAGCATGCGATCGCACGCGTCATCGTCGACCAGCGCCACGATCTGCGGGTGAATGCCGTACGACAGCGTCAGCTCGGGATGCGCCGCCGCCAGCGAATCCTCGACGCGCCAGCCGCTCGGGTCGACGCCCGCCAGCATCATCGTCGTCACGCCCGCGGCCGTCGCCCGCGCGATCGCGGCCGCCGCGTCGTCGACGAGCCGCGCGTCGTGCAAGTGACAATGCGTGTCGTACACGGCGCGATCTTAGCCGCCACGAGCGGCGCGCGGTAGTATCGTCGCCGCATGTCGACAGGAGCTGCTGCGTTGATTCGCCCGGGTGAGGCGCGCGATCTGCCCGCCGTCGTCGCGCTCGTCGCCGCGCTGGCCGAGTTCGAGAAGCTGCCCGGCCCCGACGCCGAGGCGCTGGCGCGCATGACGACCGACTTCGCGCGCGGCCGCTTCCAGCTGCTCGTCGCCGAGGCCGACGGCGTCGTGAACGCCTACGCGCTCTACTTCTTCACCTACTCGACGTTTCGCGCGTTGCCGTCGCTGTATCTCGAGGACCTGTTCGTCCATCCGGCGGCGCGCGGGCACCAGATCGGCGAGCGGCTGATGCGCACGCTGGCCGGCGAGGCCGTGCGCAACGGCTGCGGCCGCTTCGAGTGGACCGTGCTCGACTGGAACGTGCGCGCGCAGAAGTTCTACCTCAGCCTCGGCGCCGAGCTGTTGGCCGAATGGCGCACCTGTCGCGTCGACGGTGACGCGCTGACGCAATTGGCCGCGCGCGAGACGTGACCCGCGCGTCGACACGTGGGGCCGACAGTCTCCACGGTGAAGGGCGCGCGCGGCCATTGTTGGCGCGATAAGTCTCACCGCCGCAAGCGCAGTAGCCGCCGTTTGTGGCGTGCCAGCCAACGTCGCTGCGTCGCATCGGCGCCGATCAGGCGAAAACTCGATTGGCGCGTTTCCTGCTCTCGAACTGCCGGTCATGCTCGCGCGCGACGGCCACAGCCAGCCGATTCAGACGGAGCTCGGCATCGGCGTGCGTGTCGGCGCCTACGAGATCGAAGCGGTGCGCGCGCGCTTGCCGCACGTGACCGTCCATCGCGCGCATCACAGCGTGACCGGCCGCACGGTCGCCTTCGAGCTGCTCCGTCCGACGGCGTCCGGTCCATCGCTGCGCGATCTGAAGCGTGAGCTGGGCGCGCTCAATCATCTGCGCCACGCCAACGTCGCCGAGATCCTCGAAGCCGGCGAGCTCGACGACGGCCGCCCGTTCCTCGTCGTCGAATGGGTGGCCGGCCGCTCGCTGCAGACGCTGCTCGATCAGCGCGGCCCCTTGCCGCTCGACGCGCTCATGCCCATCGCCGACGAGATCGGCAGCGCGCTCGCCGCCGCGCACGCGCTCGGCGTCGTCCATGGCGAGCTGCACGGCCGCAACGTCGGCCTCGTCGCGCGCGGCGATGGCGATGTCCACACGGTCAAGATCGTCAGCTTCGGCATGGCGCGCCTCTCGGGCACGCGCCTCGCGCCCGAACAGCTGCGCGGCCTGTGCGACCGTCGCAGCGACGTCTTCGCCTTGGGCGCGCTGTTGTACCAAGCCGTCACCGGCGTTCGTCCGCACGCCGAGCCGCTGCCGCCGAGCACGCTCGCCGACGTTCCTTCCGGCTTCGACGAGGTCGTGCTGCGCTGTCTACGCGCCGATCCGGCTCGCCGCTACGACAACGTGGAGCCGATGATGCAGGAGCTGCGTTCGACCGTCTCCGGCAGCGAATTGGTGGCCGAGCTGTACGTGAGCGCGTTCATCGATCCGCTCGTCGACGACGTGGAGATGGCGGCGCTCGATGACGTCGAGCGCGCGCTGGCGCTGGCGCAACAGTGGCTCGAAGACCAGCGGCTGGCGCTGGTGCTCGGCGGCGCCGGCGCGGTCGTTGCCACGGCGCGCATTCCGCGCGCGCTCGACGCCCAGCGGGCGGCGCGCGCCGGCTGGGTCAAGCTCGCCGGCGCCGTGCAAGCGCAGATCGAAGCGCGCCCGCGCAAGCATCCCGCGGTTCGTACGCGCGTGAACGTTCGGATTGATTAGCGTGAAGCGAAGTTGACGCGGAGCCGAGTTACGCGAGGCGCTCTTGCAGCGCCTGATTCTCGGGGATGACGTGGATGTTCGGCAGGCTCGGCGCGCGGCCGTGGCACGCCTGATACGCCAAGCGGTAGACATGCATGTGCTGCGCGATCACCGAATCCCAAGCGAACCAGTCGAGGCTGCGCTTCGTCGCCTCGCTCATGCGTGCGCGGAGCTCGCCGTCGCGCATGACCTCGGCGATGTGCTGGATGAACTCGGCGTTGGTGTTGGCGAGGAAGCCTTCGCGGCCGTGACGAATGAGATCGCCGACGCCGCCGTGGTTCATGGCGACGACGGGCAAGCCGCAGCAGCGCGCTTCCAACGTCGCGATCGACAGCGCCTCTTTCGACGTCGGCAGAATGAACAGCGACGAGCGCGCCAAGATCTCGCGGATCTGATGCCGCGGCTGAAACCCGGTCAGCTCGACGTAATCGCCGACGCCCAGTCGCGCGATCTCGCGCTCGACGTGCGCGCGCTCGGGACCATCGCCGACGAGCGTGAACGTCGGCCGCAGATTCGCCGGCAACAGCGCGTGAATCTTCGGGATCGCGCGGATGACCTCGTGCGGCTTCTTGCGCTTGGTAAAGCGCATGACCGTCGTGACCCGCAGCGGCTTCGGCTCGTTCGGCGCCGGCGGATTGTGCGGCTTCCACTCGCCCGGGTTGATGCCGTTGGGCAGCACATACACGTCTTTACGGCCCGACACCGCGCGCATGTCGCCGGCGACGTAGTGGCTGACCGCCGTCAAGACGCCCGGCCAATCGGCCCAGCCCCAGATCTTGTGCAGCGTCGACAAGAGCGCCAAGCCCGCGCCCTTCAACACCGAGTGCTCCGTCATCACCGACGGAATCGACAGCTTCTTCGCGACGTAGGCGGCGCCGATCGACAGCGGCGACAGCGCCGTGTGGCAGTGGATCAGATCGTACTGCTCGCGCACGAACAGCGCTTCCAGTGGAATCAGCGCCTTCTTGCTGCGGATCGTATCCAGCCCCGGCATCAACGGCACATCGAGGCGATGCACTTTGATGCCGTCGAGCTCGCGCTCACCCGGCGTCGCCGTGATGACGTGCGCTTCGTGGCCGCGCGCGTTGAGCTCTTTGGCGAGATCGCGCAGATGCAGCTCGAGCCCGCCGATGCGCGGCAAATACCAGTCGGAGACGATGGCGATCTTGTAGCCGGTTCGCGTTTTCATGATTGGCGCACCTGCAACATGCTGCGGAGCTGAACGAGCGGCGAACGCACGCGATCGACGGTGCCCGCGCGATGCACGCAGCCGATGGTGCAATAGGGCGCGCAGGTCTTGGGCGACGTATATTCGCGGCGAATGTCGGCGACGGAGTAGTCGGCCAGCGGCGTGCCCGGATAACCACGCTGCTGCGAGCAATAATGCACGAGGCCCTTCTCGCAAATGTACAAATAGCGAGCGCCCGCGCGGCATTGCCAGTCATTCGAGCGGCCTTCGATGAGGTTCCGCTGGAAGTCGTTGATGCGCGTGTACAAGCCCTGGCCGAGCTGCACGCACTCGTCGTAGACGGCGCGCTCGCGCGCATTGAGCGGCTGCAGCTGCCCCGACTCGTCGTGCAGGATGCCGACCGACGTCGAGAAGCCGAGCGCAGAGGCGCGGCGCGCGATCTCGAGCGCGTCTTCCGGCCGCTTCATGCCGGCGCCGACGACGCTGTTGATGTTGACGTGAAAGCGCGCGTGCTCGGCCAGGTGCTGCAGCTTCTTGTCGAGCGTCTTCAGGCTCTTTTGCGAGACCTCGTCGGGCGTGACATTGTCGATCGAGATCTGCAGATACTCGAGCCCGGCGTCGTTGAGCCGCGCGATGCGCTCGGGACCGAGGTAGAAGCCGTTGGTGATGAGGCCGGCGAGCATGCCGCGGTCGCGGATGCGCTTGATGATCTGATCGAGCTCGGGGTGCATCATCGGCTCGCCGCCGGAAATGGTGACGATGCCGGTGCGCAGCTCGCCGAGCTTGTCGATGCGCCGCAGCATCTCCGCAATCGGTACGGGATCCGAGACCTTGTCGTACTCGTTGCAGTAGCCGCAGGCGAGGTTGCAGCGGCGCATGGGGACGATCTGCGCCAAGATCGGGTGGGTCGTATCGAGTAAACCCCACGTGACCATTCGCACTTCACGCAGGGTGCGGGTAATACGCTGGGGAAGGGTTTCCATAGGCTCGCGACGTTAGTTGGTTGGCATCGGGTTAGCAATTTCGGAGCCCGACTCGAAGCGGCCACGAATGCCCTATTAATGAGCGGTTAGATGAGGACGCTGTCGAAAAGTGTCAGATTCCCGCCGCCCCGGTGGTAGAAGGATTGCGCACTATGGACCTTTGCATCACTGTCGACCTCGAGCATGACTGCCCGCCGTTTCTGACGACCTATCGCGGCGTGACCGAAGGAATGCCAAGGCTGCTCGACCTCTTGGCGCGCGAGTCGGCGCCGGCGACGTTCTTCTGCACCGGCGACGTCGCGCGCAAGCATCCCGCGATCGTGCGCCGCCTCGTCGCCGAAGGGCACGAGCTCGGCTGCCACGGCGACACGCACACGCGCTTCGGCGGCATGGATCGCGCGCAGGCGACGAAGGAGCTGGTGGACGCCCGCGCGACCCTCGATCCGTTCGCCAAGGTCACGTCGTTCCGCGCGCCGAATCTCGACTTCCCTAATGAATTCGTGCCGCTATTGGCCGAGCACGGTTTCACGCTCGACTCCTCGCAAGGGCGGCACAAGCCGGGCTCGTTCTTCATCACGCCGCACGTGAACACCGGCGTCGCGCGCGTGCCGGCGACGATGGCGCCGTCGGCGCTGCGGCTGCCGGCGCCGGTGCGCAACCTGCTCCTCTCGCGCATGCGCGATCCGGTGGTCTTCTTCTTTCACCCGTGGGAGTTCGTCGACATGACGCGGGCGCCGATTCCGCGCGACTGCCGCTTCCGCACGGGCGATCCGGCGCTCGAGTCGCTGCGCGACGTCATGACCTGGTTCCGCAAGCGCGGCGCTACGTTGCGGCGGATGCGCGACTTGCCTGCCGCTGCCGGCGCCACGCAAAGAGCAGCTTGAGCGCGGTCGGCGGAATCAGCGCGCACGCCACCAGCAGCTCCTTCGTTCCCAAGACCACCGGCCGATAGTCGCAATCGAGCGGCAGCGTCGCCGCGTAGTAGCTCGTCAGCGCCAGCACGAACAGCCGCAACGACGGCTTCATGAAGTCGGGCAGCGCCGGCGCCAGCGGCAGCAGTGGGAGCAAATACCAGCCGTTCACGAAGGCGTGAAAGAGCACGTAGTAAACCAGCAGCAGCGTCGCCGCCCAGCGCAGGATCTGGCCGTCACGCGCGGCGCAGTAGGCGCACCAGGCGATCCAGATGGCCGCGGCGGTGCGGAACACGAGGCCGATGGCCCACGAGATGGCCGGCCGATGCAGCACGTAGACGAGCGCGGCGCGCGGCAAGGCCTCGAACGAGCGCGAAAACAGCGGGTGGCGCTCGCTCGGATCGCCGAGCAGCGCGGCGAACGCGGTCAACGTCGGCCAGGTGCGCAGCGCGACGATGGCGGACGCGACGGCAGCGACGGCGAGCGCGGCGGCGGCGATGACGAAGCGGCGCGGCGGAATGCGCTGCGCGATCGGCCGCAACAGACGGCGCAAGAGCTCGAACGCCACGAGCAGTGACGCCGAAATCTTGACCGCGATCGCCGACGCTAGCGCGACGAAGCCGGCGCCGCTGCGTCGGCGCGACACGGCGACGGCGAAGAGCGCGGCGGCGAGCGCGAGCCAGACGTCGTTGTGCGGGTTGATCGTGCCGTCGACGATGGCCAGCGGGCAAAAGAGCACGAACGCGACGGCGGGGGCGCCGAAGGCGACGCCGGCCAACGCCGCCGTGGCGACGAGGACGACGACGTTGATGGCCTGGTACAGTCGCAGCTGCAGCGTCAGATCGTCGCCGCCGGCGGTGGCGACCAGGCGGCTGAGCGCGTCGAAGGCCGGGCCGTATGGGCTCGTGCCGTCGCGCCAATCCTGGCTCGTCGGCAGCACCGTGAGGAAGCGATCGTCGGCCGGCAGCGTCGCCGACAGCGGTGTCGACGCGCGGGCGTGATAGCGCGCCTCGGCGTGACCGATGGCGGCGTAGAACAGCGGATCGTTCGACGCAAAGGGCGGCGCGCCCAACGCCACGACGTGCACGATCGCGCCCAGCGCCAGCGCGCGACGGAAGGACCAGCCGGCCGCTTGCGCGCGTTGCCAGGCCCACGCGAGCAGCGCGATCGCCGCCAAATAAGCGGCTGCGTAGAACGCGCCGGCGAGCGGCGAAGGCCACGTCGCGCACGTCGCGGCGTCGATGCGGAAGCGCTGCGCCGGCAGCCACAAGAGCAGCGTGCCGGCCAGCGCCAGCGCGAACGCGAACATTCCGCATTGTAGACACCGACGTCACAACGGCAAGCCTGGTGACAACGTAATGGGCGCATAGGACTAGCTCATGGTTCGAGCGCTTGCTTGCTTGGCTGCCGGAGCACTCGCGATCGGGTGCGCGCATGCGCCGCCGAAGGGGCACTTCGACGCGGCGGCCGATCGGGTCTGCGCCGGTCGCGTCTGCTATCGCATGGGCGCGCTGCCGTCGGGCTGGCGCGTCGTGCAGCTGGAGAGCGCGGCCATCGGCTTCTACAGCGACGATATCGGCGGCGTCATCGCGGCCAACGCCAGCTGCCGCGACGACGCCGAGGCCACGCCGCTGGAAGCGCTGACGCGGCTGCTGCTCATCGGCTACACCGATCGCAGCTTCAAGGCGCAAACGAAGGTGCCGCTCGACGACCGCGAGGCGCTGCGCACGCGAGTCGACGCCAAGCTCGACGGCGTTCCCGTGTCGCTCGAGCTGCTCGTCATGAAGCGCAACGGCTGCATCTTCGACCTGTCGTATGCCGCGCCGCCCGCGCGTTTCGCCCGCGGCAGCGACGACTTCGCGCGCTTCGTGCACGGCTTCGCCGACGATCGCCAGCAAGCGCGCGCCGAGCGAGGCGGCTCGTAGATGGCGACCATCACCGCGTCGGCGCCGCCGGCATCGCGCTCGCAGTCCGATCCGGACTCGTCGGCGTCATCGGATTCGTCGCTGCCCATTCGCGCCGTCGGCTTCATCGGCCGCGGGCTCACCGACGGCGTGCTCGTGCGCCTCGGCCGCTTGTCGCTGATGGTGTCGCGCACGACGACCGGCCTCTTTCGCCGCTCGGTTCGCCTCGCCGACGTCGTCTACCAAATCCAATCGGTGGGCGTGCGTTCGCTCGGCCTCGTCGTCACGATGGCCGCCTTCGCCGGCATGGTCCTGGCTTTCCAGTTCGGCTACGGCCTCGAACGCTTCGGCGCCAAGCTCTACATCGGCCAGACCACGGTGACGGCGCTGGTGCGCGAGCTCGGGCCGGTCATGACCGCGCTCGTCGCCGGCGGCCGCATCGGCGCCGGCATCGCCGCGGAATTGGGCGGCATGGCCGTCACCGAGCAGATCGACGCCGTGCGCGCGCTCGGCGCCGATCCGCTACAGCGACTAGTGGCTCCGCGGCTCATCGCCGTCACCATCGCCATGCCGCTCTTGGCCGTGTGCGCCGACGTCGTCGGCACCTTCGGCGGCATGCTCGTCGCGTGGGGCCAATACGGCGTGCCGCCGCGCATGTTCATCAACGGCGTCTACGACTTCGTCACCATCAGCGACTTCGGCTCCGGCCTCGTCAAAGCGGTCGTCTTCGGCTTCATCGTCGGCGCCATCAGCACGTCCGAAGGCATGCGCGCGCAAGGCGGCACCGAAGGCGTCGGCAAGGCGACCACGCGCGCGGTCGTGGCCGGCGCGCTCGTCGTCCTCGGCGCCGACTTCCTGCTGACGAAGGTGATGTTGACGCTATGAGCGCGCCGGCGAACGAAAACGAGCCCGTCGTGGAGCTGAAAGAGGTCCGCAAGATCTTCGGCGACAACGTGATCTACCAGTCGCTGAGCTTGACGGTGCGGAAGGGCGAGACGTTCACCGTGCTCGGCCCGTCGGGCGTCGGCAAGAGCGTCATGCTGAAGCTGCTCATCGGCCTACATCGTCCCGACGGCGGTCGCGTGATCGTCGGCGGCGAGACGGTCAACGACTACGAGGAAGAGCAGTGGCGCGAGGTGCGGCGCAAGGTCGGGATGCTCTTTCAAGGCGCGGCGCTGTTCGACTCGCTCGACGTCGGTGACAACGTCGCTTACGGCTTGCGCGAGCACTACAAGTGGCCGGAAGAGAAAGTGCGCGCGCGCGTCGCCGAGTGCTTGAAGTCGGTGGGTTTGCCCGACGTCGAGCGGATGCGGCCGAGCGATCTGTCGGGCGGCATGCGCAAGCGCGTCGGCCTGGCGCGCGCGCTGGCGCCCGGCCCCGAAGTCATCCTCTACGACGAGCCGACGACCGGGCTCGATCCGACGAACACGCGGCGCATCAACGAGCTCATCGTCTCGCTGCAGGAGCAGCTGGGCGTGACGTCGATCGTCATCACGCACGACATGGCGTCGGCGCTGGCGGTGTCCGATCGCATCGCGCTGCTCGAGGGCGGCAAAATTACGCTGACCGTCGACGCCAAGGAGGCCGAGCGCGATCCGCCCGAGCGGCTGTCGAAGTTCATGCACGGAGAAGGCGAAGATGAACAAAGACCGTAAATTAGAGGTCAAAGTCGGTGGGTTCGTGCTCGGGCTCGTCGCCTTGGGCATCGTCGCCGTGCTCTTGCTCGGCCGGTCGAAGCACGTGTTCGAGTCGCGCGTGCGGCTGCACGCGACGTTCGGCGACGTCGCCGGCCTCGTGCAAGGCGCGCCCGTGCGCGTCTCGGGCGTCAACGTCGGCACGGTCGCGCAGATCATGTTCGTGCACGCCGATCCGCGGCCGGAGATTCGCGTCGACATGCAGATTTCGCAGTCGGCGCTAGGGCTCATTCGCGCCGATTCGGTGGCGACGATCTCGGCGCAAGGTCTGCTCGGCGACAAGATCGTCGAGATCCAAGCGGGCACCAACGCGTCGCCGCAGGTGGCCGACGGCGGCAACGTCAAGACCGGCAGCGGGCCCGACTTCGACAAGATGATGAAGCAGGCGGCGGCGACGCTCGACGACGTCAAGCACGTGGCCGATCGCGCGGCGGAGACCGTCGATACGATCTCTGGATCCGAAGACCGTGAACATGATTCGCGAGTCGATGGAGCACATTCACGGCCTCTTGCACGCGACCGACAAGGGCGACGGCCTGGCGCACGCGCTGTTCTACGATCGCAAGACCGCCGACGAGCTGCAGCGCATCGAGGGCAACTTGACGCGGCTGTCGCAGCACGTCGACGAGAGCGTGCAGCACATCAACACCGTGCTCGGCTCCATCGACGGCGACGGGCGCAACGTCCTCAACAACGTCTCGCGCGCCGCCAAGAGCATCGGTGACACGGCCGATTCGGTACAGAAATCGAAGATCGTGGCCAACCTCGATCATGCCTCGGGCGACTTGGCGCAGATGGCGGCGTACATGAAGACCGGGCAAGGGACGATGGGCTCGCTCATCATGGATCCGACGGTCTACGAGCAGCTCGTGCAGGTGCTGGGCGGCGTCGGTCGCTCGCGCGTGCTGCGCGCGCTCGTGCGTTATGCCATCTCGCGCGACGGCGAGCAGGGCGTGGCGCGCGTCGTCGACGCCGACAACGTGCCGGCGCTCAAGACGCCGAAGTCGGCGAAGGCGCCGCAGCCGCGGCCGATCTCGCAGTAACATACGCGGGTGCGAAAAGCGCTCGTGCTCCTACTCTCGCTGGCGATTGCGCCGGCCCTGGTCTCGGCCGATCCCATCATCGGCGACGCGGCGCCGGCGCTGGCGGACGCGGCGCTCGGCAAAGGCGTCGTGGTCGTCGACTTCTACGCGACCTGGTGCGGGCCGTGCCAGCTGGCGATGGCGGCGCTCGACGACATCGTCAAGCGCCGCGGCGCGCAGCTCGTGGTCGTCGACGTGGGCGAGCCGGCCGAGCGCGTGCAGGCGTTCGTGGCCGCGCATCCGCTGCCGGCGGGCGCGCGGCTGGTGCTCGATCCCGACGGCGACGCCGCGCACCGCTGGGGCCAACACCGCTTTCCCACGACCTTCGTGCTCGGCGACGGCGTCATTCGACATATCAATCGTGGTTATGGCCCGGGCTACGCCCATCGATTGGATCAATGGGTCCTGGCCACGTCGCGATGAGCTGAAAACGGCGACGAGCCGCTACCGGGCGAATCTGTAGCGCGACTAGGGTTTGAGCGCGGCGGCGAGCTGCGACTGCATGGCGATGGCGGCGGCGTCGGCGTTCCCGAACGCCACGACGGCGACGGCGCCGTTCGGCTGCCGCTTGAGCGCGAACGTGCCCGCCGGCGTCTTCAGCCGCACGTCGCTCCACGCCGCCGGCGCCGCGTTGGGCAGGACCAGCTGACCGTCGACCATGACGATCGTCGACGGCGCACCCGCCGCCCGCAGCCGCGCGAGCAGCTCCGTCAGCGTCACCGCGCCGTCGACGATCTCCTGCCGGCCCATGGTTACTTGGGCGCCATCCGCAGCGCGCCGTCGAGACGCACGACTTCGCCGTTCAAGTAGCGATTGGCGACCATGTGCTCGACGAGCGCCGCGTAATCGTCGGGCGAGCCGAGCCGCTTCGGGAACGGAATGCCCGCCGCCAGCGCCTGCCGCGCCGCTTCCGGCAGCTGCGCCAGCATCGGCGTGTCCATCGTGCCGGGCGCGATCGTGAGCACGCGGATGCCGACGGCCGACAGATCGCGCGCGATCGGCAGCGTCATGCCGACGACGCCGCCCTTCGACGCCGAGTAGGCCGCTTGGCCGATCTGACCATCGAACGCCGCCACCGACGCGGTGTTGACGATGACGCCGCGCTCGCCGTCTTCCTGCGCCGGCTGCTTGGCCATGCCGGCGGCCGCGAGGCGCGTGACGTTGAACGTGCCGACGAGGTTGATGCCGATGACGGTCTTGAACAGGTCGAGGTCGTGCGCGACGCCCTCTTTGTTCAGCGTGCGCGCCGCCCAGCCGACGCCGGCACAGCTGACGGCGATGCGCAGACCGCCCATCTCGTTGGCCGCGTCGACGGCCGCTTGCACTTCTTCCGCCGACGTCACGTCGGTCTTGACGAAGCGCGCGCGATCGCCGCCCAGCTCGTTCGCCAACGCCGGACCGCGCTTCTCGTCGCGGTCGACGATGACCACGCGTGCGCCGCCCGCCGCCAGCCGCCGCACCGTCGCTTCACCCAAGCCCGACGCGCCGCCAGTCACCAGGGCTACCGATCCTTGCAATTTCATACCGCCTCCTATTCGCGCATGCATAGCACATGGGGCTGGCCCGCGGCTTGCTCTCCGTCCGCGTCATGCGCAGCGTCATCGTCATCGCCGTTCTCCTCTGCGTGTCGTCGGTAGCCGGGGCGCGTCCCAAGCGCACCCATCACGCCGCGCCCGCCGTCGCGCGCGGCCCGCATCGCCTCGGCGAGCCGGCGCCCATGCCGGTCCACGCCCGCCACAGCCATCACAATCACTAGAACGCAACGTCCTAGCGCCGCCTGCAGTTACGCACGCTGCCGGTCGTGCTAGTGTCCGGTCGCCAAATTCGTCGCCCGCGCGTGGCGATCGGCAAAAGATGTGGATTTCCAACGAACAAGCCAGGCTGGGCCGGAACGCCGGAGTGGACGCCGTGATCCGCCGCTTGCAGGCCTATCAGCCGACGTTCGAGGACGACGATCCGGCCGTTTTCATCCTCGCGCCTGAGGTTGCCCGCCCCATCCCGGCTGGGGACACGCGCCGCGGCACCGCCTGGCTGTTTCGTTCGCGGGCGGCGGCGGCGGCGTTCGGCGACTGGATTCACGAGCGCCACGGCGTAGAGACCATCCCGGTGCTGGTGCGGCTGCGGCAGCTGGCGCACGCCTTGGCCGAGCGCGATTTGACGTGGGTGCTCGATCCCGAGCCGCGCGAAGGCCACGGCGATCCGGTGAGCTTCAAGGCGCCGCTGGAAAATTGAGCGCCGCTGCATCTAAGACGGCGAATGCCATGACCGACGACGAGCGATGCCGACGGCGCGCGGGAGAATGGATGACGATCGAAGCAGGCAAGACGCGCATCGGCTGGATCGGCACCGGCGTCATGGGCGCCTCGATGTGCGGCCACTTACTGGCGCGCGGCTTTGGCGTGACCGTCTTTTCGCGCACGCGGGACAAGGCCGCGCCGCTCGTCGCGCGCGGCGCCGTCTGGGCCGACTCGGCGCGCGCCGTCGCCGACGCCAGCGACGTCGTGTGCACGATGGTCGGCTTCCCGGCCGACGTGCGCGCGCTGCTACTTGGGCGACGGCGGCTTGGCCACGGCCGCGCGCGCCGGCCAGATCTTGGTCGACCTCTCGACGTCGCAGCCGGGCTTGGCGCGCGACATCGCGACGGCGGCGGCGGCGCGCGGTGCGCGTGGCGCTCGACGCGCCGGTGTCCGGCGGCGACGTCGGCGCGCGCGAGGCGCGGCTGTCGATCATGGTCGGCGGCGACGAAGCCGCGTTCACCGCGCTCGAGCCGCTGTGGTCGGCGATGGGCAAGACGTTCGTGCGGCAAGGCGACGCCGGCGCCGGCCAGCATACGAAGATGGTCAACCAGATCTTGATCGCGTCGGGCATGATCGGCGTCTGCGAGGCGCTGCTTTATGCGCACAAAGCGGGCCTCGAGGCCGAGCGCGTCTTGCAGTCGGTGGCGTCGGGCGCGGCCGGCTCGTGGTCGCTGACGAACTACGGGCCGCGCATCTTGGCGGGCAACTTCGAGCCTGGCTTCTTCGTCGAGCACTTCGTCAAGGACATGGCGATCGCGCTGGAAGAGGCGCGGCGCATGCAGCTCGTGCTGCCGGGCTTGGCGCTGGCCGAGCAGCTCTATCATTCGGTGCAAGCGCTCGGTTTCGGTCGCAAAGGCACGCAGGCGCTGCAGCTGGCGCTGGCGGCGATGTCCGGCGTCGACTGGGCGCGGCGATGACCTTCGTCGCGCCGCGCTGGCTCGCAGGACGACACGCGCAGACGGTGTTCGCGGCCTTGGTGCGGCTGCCGATCAAGCTGCAGCTCGTGCGTGAACGCTGGGAGTTGCCCGACGGCGACTTCCTCGACGTCGATCGCTTGGCGGCGCCGACGCCCGATTCGCCCATCGTCGTCGTCTGCCACGGCCTCGAGGGCAGCTCGAAAGCCGGTTATGTGCGCGGCCTTCTGCGCGAGCTCGAGCGGCACGGCTTGGGCGCGGTGGCGATCAACTTTCGCGGCTGCTCGGGCGAGCTCAATCGGCTTGCCGCGCTTTTATCACTCGGGCGAGACCGGCGATTTGGCGTTCGTCATCGACAAATTGCGCGCCGAGCGGCCGGGTCGCGCGCATCGGCCTGGCCGGCTTCTCGCTCGGCGGCAACGTCGTCACGAAGTATCTCGGCGAGCGCGGCGACGACGTCGCGCCCGAAGTCGTCGCCGGCGCGGTGGTGTCGGTGCCGTTCGATCTGGCGCAGTGCTGCACCGCCCTCGACGGTCCGGGCGTGATGGCGTGGGTCTATCGTCAGCGCTTCTTGAAGCGGCTGCGGGCGAAGGTCGCGGCCAAAGCGCAGAAGGTGGCCGGCGTCGACGTCGCGGCCGCCGACGGCGCGCGCAATCTGCGCGACTTCGACGACCGCGTCACGGCGCCGCTGCACGGCTTTACCGACGCCGCGGATTACTACACGCGCTCGAGCTCGGGACCGCTCTTGCCCGACGTGAAGCGGCCGCTCTACATCGTCGCCGCCGATGACGATCCGTTCATTCCCTCGGCGGCGATTCCGCGCGCGGCGGCGGCGGCGAATCCGCTGGTGACGCTCGACGTGTTCGCGGGCGGCGGGCATGTCGCCTTCGTGCACGGCCCGCCCTGGTCGCCGATTCGCTTCGCCGAACGCCGCGTCGCCGACTTCCTCGCCGACCAGCTCCGCTAACGCAGGCCATTCGCGCTCGACCTTACGTCGCGCCGGCACGGCCGCGCGCGATCGTGGCGTCGCCGTGCGATCGCCACAAGCGGGCGCGATCGTGAATGGTCACGCGGTTTTCGTCGCTGGCGCTGGTTTGGCGGACGTCGAGCGATCGTTCACTTCAGGAACGTTCGTGACGATGGAGACTGACGAGGCCGCGCGCGAATAAGGGTCTGCGGCGTCGGTGCATCGGGCCGCGTGTGGCGGCCCGATTCGAGCTACTTCGCGGCCGGGGCGGTCTTCGCGCCCGACGGCGGCGGCAAGTGCATGCCACCCGGCGGCGCCAAGCGCATGCCCGACGGCGGCACGCCGAAATGCGCGCCCGGCGCCATATGCATGCCCGACGGCGGGACCAGGCCCGGCACCGGCGTCTGCGCCTTGACGATGTCGACGAGCTCGACCTCGAACACGAGCGTCGCGCCGCCCGGAATCGTCGGCGGACGGCCCTGGTCGCCGTAGGCGATGTTCGACGGGCACACGAGGCGCGCCTTCTCGCCGACCTTCATCTTCTGCAGACCTTCGGTCCAGCAGGGGATGACGTTGTGCAACGGGAACGTGGCCGGCTCGTTACGCTTGTACGAGCTGTCGAATTCGGTGCCGTTGGTGAGCGTGCCGCGGTAGTTGACCTTGACGGTGTCGGTGTCCTTCGGCTGCGCGCCGGTGCCCGGCGTGAGCGACTTGTAGACCGCGCCCGACGTCAAGCGCTCGGCGCCCGCTTCCTGCGCCGCCTTGTCGGCGAACTCCTGGCCCTTCTTCTTCTCGTCCGTCGCCTTCGCTTCCGAGCGCTTGCGACCGAATTGATTGACCTTCGGGCCGTACACTTCCAGCTCGACCTGGGGCTTCTTCGCCAGCGCCGCGTCGCTGATGCCGGCCTTGACCGTCTCGAGCTCTGCCGGCGACAAGTTGAAGTTGGCGACGTTTCGCCCAATGATCAGGCCGAGCGCGTACAGCGTCTTCTGGTCGTCGCTGTCGAGCTTGACCGATCCGCCGCCGCCGCCGCTCATTTTGTTACAAGCCGGGAGCGCGAGCGTCAGCAGACCCAAGAACAGTGCTGGTTTCATCATGGCGACCGTCCTATCATCTTTCGCGCCGCGATGCACTCCCGCCGCTGACAGATGTTGATCGAGATCAACGCGCTGTATCCCGAGCCGCGTAAGGTTCGTCGCGCGGTCGAAGCGCTGGAAGCCGGCGAGATCATCGGCTATCCGACCGATACGGTGTACGCGCTCGGTTGCGACCTCACGAACAAAAAGGCGATCGATCGGCTCTATCAGGTCAAAGGCATGGCGAAAAATCAGCCGCTGGCCTTCATTTGCCCCGATCTGGCGGATCTGTCGAAGTATGCCGTCGTCGACACGCACGCCTATCGCATCATGCGGCGGGTCTTGCCGGGCGCGTATACGTTCATTCTGCCGGCGACGCGCGAAGTGCCCAAGATCCTGCATACGTCCGACAAGCGGACCGTCGGCATTCGCGTGCCCGATTCGGCGATCATCACGGCCATCGCGCGCGAGCTCGGTCGGCCGGTCATCTCGACGAGCGCGCATCCGTCCGGCGGCGAGCAGCTCATCGACGCGCGCGATCTGGTCCCGACGTTCAAAGGGCTGGCGCTCGTCCTCGACGGCGGACTGTGCGGCAGCGAGCCGACCACCGTCGTCGACCTCTCGCAAGGCTTCGTCGACGTCGTGCGCGAAGGCGCCGGCTCCGTCGAGAAACTAGGCTGACGTCGTCATCGCGCCTCGATTCGTGACCAAAAAACCTGCCGTAAAATCGCAGCAAACCGTCGCTCGCGGCTCAAGTGCTAGGCGGAGCGAGCACCGGAGCGGAGCAGCCTCTGAGGCTGTGAGCACCGGAGCGCAGCGACAACGACGCAATTGGGCCGCTCGCGGCGGTTTGCCCGATTTTAGCCGGCGTCTAGCCACTCTTTGTACGCGCTGAAGTCATAGTCGCGGCCGAGGAAGTCGTGCACGAGCTCGGCGGCCGGCTTCGATCCGCCGGGCTCGAGGACCGCGCGCCGATACTTCGTCGCCGGCGCCGGGTTGAGCAGCCCTTCGTGCTTGAAGACGCTGAACAGATCCTTGGCGATGACGAGCGACCACATATACGTGTAGTAGATCGCCGAATAGCCATCGAGATGGCCGAACGACTCGTGGAAATAGGTGCCCTCGACGTACTTGAACGGCGTGTAGCGGTTCTGCAGCTCGGCCATGAGGTGCGTCGTGTCGAGCCCGCGCGGATTGCGCGCGTGGAACTCGAGGCTCGTCGCTGCGTAGAACATCTGCTGGCGCACCCAGAGGCCTTTGCCGTATTCGTCGGCGGCTTTGGCGCGCGTCAGCAGCTCCGCCGGCAGCGGCTCGCCTGTCTTGTAGTGGCGCGCGAACGTCTGCAGCGTCTCCAAGTCCCAGATCCACTCTTCGAGCATCTGCGACGGCGCTTCGACGAAGTCCCACTCCGTCGCCACGCCCGACTGCCCGAACCACTTGGTGTGGCCGCCGAGCACGTGATGCAGCAGATGGCCGAACTCGTGGAAGAACGTGCGCACCGAGCCGTGCTCCATCAATCCCGGCTCGGCCGCCGTCGGCCGCGGGAAGTTGCAGATGAGCAGACCCTCCGGCAGCTGCTTGCCGGCGACGCCGTTGGCCAACGTGAACTGCGCGTAGTGCTTGTACTTGCCTTCGCGCGGGTGCATGTCGAGGTAGATGCGACCCAATAGCGCGTCGCCGTCGCGCTCGTGCACGTCGTAGGCTTCGACGTCGGGATGCCACAGCGGCGCGTCCTCGACCTTCTGATAGCGAATGCCGAACATGCGCCCGGTGATGTCGAGGACGCCCTGTTTGACGCGCGCATATTCGAAGTAGGCGCGCATCGCCTGCGAGTCGAAGCCGTACTGCTCGGCCATGACGCGCTCTTGGTAGAAGGCCGAATCCCACGCCGCCACTTGCGTCGCCTGGGGATCGTCCTTTTGCTTGCGCGCCAAGAGCTGCGCGTAATCGCGCTGCGCCCGCGCTTCCGACGCCGCTGTAATGCGCGCGATGAACTCGCGACGCCGCCTGCGCCGAGCCGATCATCTTGTCTTCCGTCGCGTAGGCCGCCCAGCTCGGATAGCCGAGGATCGTCGCCAGCTCGTTGCGCTTCTCCAGCATGCGCGAGAGCACGTCGAGGTTCTTCGGGTGGCCGCGCAGTCGATAGAGCCGCCACAACTCCTCGCGCGCCTGGTTGCTCTTGGCGTAGGTGACGAACGGAATGTAGTCGGTATTATCGGTCGAGATCGTGACTTTGCCGTCGCTGTTGGCGGCGTGCGACGACTTGTAGTCCTCGGGCAGCCCTTCCAGATCGGCGGCGTCGACGAGCAGCGTGCGCACGTCGTCTTTGATGTTCTTGCCGAACTCTTGGCCGATCTTGAGCAGCTCTTCGCGCAGCTGCTTGACGCGCGTGCGCGTCGCTTCGTCCTTGTCGACACCCGAGCGCCGCAGATCGCGCAGCGTCTTGGCGACGTAATAGCGCGTCGATTGCTCCTGCTCGACGAGATCGATCGCCGCCAGCGTGTCGTAGATCCCGCGGTCGAGCGACAGCTCCGTCGCCAGCGCGTCGACCTCCTGCTCGCACTGATCGGCGGCGTCGCGCATCTTCTCGTCGGGATGCGAGTTGCGGCAGACGCTGGCGCGCGCCGCCGCGTCGCCGAGCGCGCCCATCGCGCGGTCGTAGGCCTCGAGCGCCGCGATCGGATCGCGCGGCATCGTCATTCCGTAGAGCGTCGCGATTCCTTGGCGGGCACGCGCCATGTCGGCGCGACAAGCAGCGATGAGTGAGTCGGGCGTCCCTACGAGAACGCGCGCGGCATCCGGAGTCGGCATCGCCACAATATAGGGTCCGTATAAAAGCGGCTGCAAGGGCGCAGTGCGCAATCGCCGTCGAGCCCGCCACGCCGCCAGCGTCTCGGCGAGGGCCGCGACGCCTCGTCGCAGCCGCGCGGGCAGACGCGTCAGATCGCGAATCAAGCCGAAAACGCGCATCTCGAAGCGGCTTCGATTCGCCGGACGGTCGGTCCGATTCATTCGCGAGTCGTTATCGGCCGCGCGAAGAATTCGTGGCTGGGTTTTCGCGAAATCAGTGGAGCGTCCGGAATTCGGTTGGCGCCGATCCGATTACCGGAAAGCGTCTCGCTTGCAGCGCTAGTGGTTTCAGGTGGTTGCGATTGGTACGCGGCGTGCTTTGTCGGAGGTCGAACCACAAACGAAGAGGTTGAACATGCGTACGCTCGCCATCGCTCTGGTCTCTTGTCTGCTCGCGATTCCGGTGTCGGCCTCGGCCGCGACCCACGCGTCGAAGAAGCCGCAGCATCACGGTCGCGCGGCCAAGCACGCCAAGGCGAAGAGCAGCAAGAAGGCGCGCTCGCAGCACGCCGCGCGCAGCAGCCACAAGTCGTCGCCGGCGCACGCGTCGCGCGAGCACAAGGCTACGGCGAAACATTCGTAGTCGGCGCGGCGGCCTCGCCGTTGACGCGCGCCTCGACGATGGCGACCAAGATCGGGAAGATCGTGGCCAGCGCCATCGACAGGAGGGCGACGCGCGGGATGCCGTCGAGCGTGCCGTCGGGCCGCTGGCGTAGCAGGCCGGTCGAGAACCAGGCCGCGAAGCCGGCCGTCGCGTGATAGACGGTCGATTGGATCGAGAGGAAGCGGGCGCGTTCGTAGGGACGCGGCACTTTCGAGGTCAACGCGTTGTAGGCGACGTTGCGGGCGCCGAGCGCCATCATGAACGTGACGTAGAACAGCATCACCGGCAGCGGCAACGGATGGACGAAGAAGAAGTAGCTGATGAGAAGGCCGATCGGCACGAAGATCAGCGTGATGCGCAAGGAGCTCGTGCGATCGACGAGCCGGCCGATCAGGCGCAGCGTGATGAAGCTGGCCGTGCCACCGACGGCGGTCAGATACTGATAGTGGTTGCGCGGGTAGCGCATGTTGGCCGTGAGGTAGGCCGGCAAGTTGGGGATGAGCACGAAGCCCGACGCCATCAGCACCGCCGTCATGGCGTACGAGAGCCACACGATCGGCTGCGACAAGAGCTCGCGTAGGCTGGCCGCTTGCGGCTCCGTCTTGGCGAGATGCGAGCGCAGCGGCGGCAAGAGGAAGATCGCGCTCAGCGTCACGACGAGCCCGATGGCGGCGACGCTGAAGAACGGCATGCGCCAGCCCCACTTGCTCGACACCATGACCGCGGCCGAGACGCCGACGATCTGCGCGACCGAGAAGGCGCCCATGACGGCGCCCATGGCTTTGCCGCGACGCGCGGGCGGGATGACGTCGGCGATGATGGCGTAGGCGATCGAGGTCGCCGGGCCGCCGAACAGGCCGGCGACGACGCGGGCCAAGGTCAGCGTCGGCAGATCGTGGGCCAGGCCGCCGAAGAGCGTGCCGACGACGAGGCCGAGCATGGCGACGGCGAGCGCCGAGCGGCGGTCGAAGCGGTCGAGGAAGAAGCTGCCGAGCAGGCCGGAGAGGGCGGCGGCGGGGCCGTAGCCGGCGACGATCTTGCCGAGCTCGGACGTGGGAATGCCGAGCGCGTGCGCGAAATCGGGGCCCAGCGGCATCACCATCGTGAAGTCGAGGACGTTCACGAATTGGACGGCGCCGACGAGAAAGACGACGCGCCGCTCGGAGACGTTGAGCATCGGTCGGCAAATTGTAAGATGCCGGCCGGAGGAATCCATGATGCTGTTGCGATCGCGGCACGATTACCGGCAGATCGGCGACGATTTGCCCGCGGTGACGCGATGACGGCGCGGGCCAAGGCGACGGCGACGTACGATTACGTCGTCATCGGGGCCGGCTCGTCGGGCTGCGTCGTGGCCGGACAGCTCGCCGCCGACGGACGCACGCGCGTGCTGCTGCTCGAGAGCGGGGCCGCCGCCGAGGAGCATCCGGAGACGTTGGCGGCGGCTGGGTACAAACAAGCGTTCATCAACGACGCGCTCATGTACGACCGCTATTCGGCGCCACAAGCCGAGTGCGGCAACCATCGGCTGTTCGTCGGCAGCGGGCGCGGCGTCGGCGGCTCGGGCGCCGTCAACGCCATGGTCTACACGCGCGGCAGCCGGCACGACTACGAGATGTGGGGCTGCGATGGCTGGCGCTGGAACGACGTCGTGCCCGCGTTCGAGCAGCTCGAGGCGCGACTGCATGTCTCGCGCAAGCCGCCGACGCGCTGGACCGAAGCGTGCATCGACGCCGCCGAGCAGGCCGGATTTCGCCGCAAAGAGGACCTCAACGACGGGACGCTGGGCGGCTTTCTCGGCTACGAGTGGATGAACATCGAAGGCGAGGCGCGGCGCAACTCCTACGTCGCCTTCGTCAAGCCGCTGGCCGGGCGCGCCAACTTGACGCTGCAGACGCGGGCGACGGTGCGGCGGATTCTGCTCGAGTCCGGCGGTCGCAGAAGCGACATCGCGCCGCGCGCGGCCGGCGTGCAGCCGCGCGCGGTCGGCGTCGAATACGATCGCGACGGCTTCGTGACCGAGGCCTACGCGACGCGCGAAGTCGTCGTGTGCGCGGGCGCGCTCGAGACGCCAAAGCTGCTGATGTTGTCGGGAATCGGGCCCGCCGACGAGCTGCGCGCGCATGGGATCGAGGTCGTCGTCGAGTCGCCGCACGTCGGGCGCAACTTGATGGACCATCCCAACGTGCAGGTGTTCTTCCGCGGGCGGCAGCCGACCGATTGCGACTGGGCGCAGCTGTACGGCTTTCATCGCGCCAACGCGGCGACCGAGCTGAAAGCGGGCGAGCCCGACAGCTGCTACGTCTTTTACAGCGCGCGCTCCTCATTCCGCGAGGGCGCGATCCGAATTTTGCCGGGGATCGCGCTGCCGCAGCCGCTCTATCGGCAGGCTTGGCTGCGCGATGGATTTCGCCAGGCGTTGAAGGGCGTGTTCGCGTTACCGCCGGTGCGCTCGTTCGTGCAGCGGATGTACGGCGTCGTCGTCATCCTCGGCAAGCCGAAGAGCCGCGGTCGCGTCGGGCTGGCGTCGCGCGACGCGACGGTGGCGGCGCACGTCGACCTCGGCTACTTCACGGCGCCCGAAGACCTGCAGACGCTCGTGCACGGCGTCGAGCTGGCGCGGCGCGTGGCCGCGGCGCCGGCGTTGGCGGCGTGGGGGAATCGCGAGCTGTTGCCGGGCGCGCGCGTGGCGTCGCCGGAGGCGGTGGCGGCGTGGATTCGCGCCAACGTCATGACGACGTATCACTTCGCGGGCACGTGCAAGCTGGGGACGGGCGCCGACAGCGTCGTCGACGCCGAGCTGCGCGTGCGCGGCGTGCGCGGGCTGCGCGTCGCCGATGCGTCGGTGATTCCGTCGGTGCCGGTGTCGGCGCTGAACGCGCCCAGCATGATGATCGGCTGGCGCGCGGCCGAGCTCCTGCGCGCGGCCGAGCGGTCGCGGCCGAGCGGTCGCGCGGCGTCGGTCGCCGCCGTCGAAATTTAGTCGGGAATTTGCGGAGAGACTAGTTGCGGCCGAGCGCCTGCACCAGCTGCGCGCGCGCCGTCGACACGTTGAAGTCGGCCTGCACCTTCTGCGCGGCCGCCGTCGTGTACGCGACCTGCGCGTCGCCGAGCTCGATGATGCTACCGACGCCCGCGGTGTAACGCCCTTCGGCCAAGCGCAGCTGCTCCTTGGCGTTGACGACCGCCTCTTCGGCGGCGACGACGGCGATCTTGCTCGCCTTGACCGCGAGCCGCGCCTGGTCGACTTGCAGTCGCGTCTGCTGGCGCACGAGCTCACGGTTGGCGATGACGCCGTCGAGGTTCGCCTTCTGCTCCTTGACCGTGTACCAAGTGAGGCCGCCCTGAAACAGCTGCCAGTTGATGCCGAGCGAGAACGTCCAGTTCCAGCCCAAGTTGCTCAGATCGACGCCGCCGTCGGTGAAGCCGGTCGACGCCGTCAGCGTCGGGCCGTAGGCCGTCTTCGCCGCCCACACGGCCAGCTCCTGCGCCTTGACCTGCTTGTCGAGGCTGACGAACTCGGGGCGATTCTGCAGCGCCTCGTTGAGCAGCGGATCGAGGGGCTGATCTTCGCCCGCCACCGCGCCGATGCTCTCGTCGGCGACGTCGTAGCCGGTGTCGCGCTCGACGCCCATCGACTGATTCAGCGTCGCCTTCGCCACTTCGTAGTTGTTCTCCGCCTGAATCAGCTGCACGCGGGCGTTGGCCACGTTGGTGCGCGCCGTCGCCAGCGCGATCTCCGGCTGCGTGCCGACTTTGACCTGCCCGTCGGTCTGCTGCAGATGCTTGTCCTGGTTCACCAGCGTGTCGCGCGCGACGCCGACGAGCGCCTTGTCGGCGACGGCCGTGAAGTAGCTCGAGCGCACCGTCAACGTCACCGACAGCTTGGTGGCGCGCTCGGTGGCTTCGACGCTCTCGGCGGTGGCGACGTTCTGCCGCCAGCGCGCGAATTGACCGCTGCCGTCCCACAGCGTCTGCTGCGCCGTGATGCCGAAGTTCCAGTGGTTGAGCGTGTTCCACGAGTCGAGGGACGCGGTCGACCCGGTGCCGCCGCCGAAGCCGGCCACGGCCGCCGCGCCCGGCTGCTGATTGGCCGTCGAGCGCGTGTAGGTGGCGCTGCCGCTCACCTGCGGCAAGAGCGGCGCGCGCGCCTCACCGGCACGCGCGTAAGCGACGTCGGTGTTGGCATGCGCCGCCAACAGCTGCGGCTGATTCTTCGCGGCCGTCTGCACCGCTTGATCGAGCGTCAGGACCTGCGTCGTAGCGAGAAAGACCGTGATCGCGAGATTCATCATTCATACCGGAGCGCGTCGATAGGGTCGAGTTGCGACGCCTTCCACGCGGGATAGAGGCCGAAAATGACGCCGACGGCCGCCGAGAATGCGACGGAGATGACGATGACGTCGGGACGAATCAATATCGGCCAGCCCAACTTCGAACCCACTATGCGCGCGGCGCCGATGCCGATCGCGATGCCCATGATGCCGCCCAGCGTCGACAGGCTGAGCGCTTCGACGAGGAATTGCAGCAGAATGTTGCGCGGCTTGGCGCCGACCGCCATGCGCAGGCCGATCTCGCGCGTCCGCTCGGTGACGCTGACGAGCATGATGTTCATGATGCCGATGCCGCCGACGAGGAGCGACACGCCGGCGATGCAGCTGAGCAGCCAGGTCATCGTCTTCGTGCCTTGCGCCTGCGAGTTGGCGAGCTCGGTCAAGTTGCGCACGAAGAAGTCGTCGTCGGAGCCGAAGGCCAAGTGGTGCCGGTCGCGCAAGAGGTTCGAGATCTGCGACTCGGCGCGCGCGGTGTCGCCTTGCGAGGTCGCGCCGACGTAGATGGTGCCGCTCAGGTAGTTGTGTAAGCCGCCCTGAATCTTGCTGCCGAAGGTCGAGTAGGGCACGTAGACGGCATCGTCGTAGTCTTGGCCCATCGCCGACTGGCCTTTGCGCGCGAGCACGCCCACGACCTGGAACGGGATGTTCTTGATGCGCACGACGCTGCCGATCGGATCCGAGTTCTCGCCGAACAGCTTGTCGACGACGGTCTGGCCGAGCACGGCCACTTTCGTGCCCGTTTCGATGTCACCGTCGGTGAGCGGCGCGCCGCGCGACACCGGCCAGTTGCGAATGGCGAAGTAATCGGGCGACGTGCCTTGCACTTGCGTCGTCCAGTTTTGATCCTCGCTCATCACCTGCGCCGACGTGCGCAAAACCGGCGCCGCGTAACGCACGGTCGCGATCTCCGACTGCATCGCGCGCCAGTCGTCCCAGGTCAGCGTCGAGCCCGAGCCGTTGCCGCCGCGCGCGCCGCCGGCGTTGGTCGTGCCCGGCTGGACGATGAGCAGGTTGGAGCCCATCGCGGCGAAGGTCTCCTCGATGTTGGCCTTCGCGCCTTCGCCGATGGCGACCATGGTGATGACGGCGCCGACGCCGATGATGATGCCGAGCGTCGTCAGGAACGAGCGGATCTTGTTGCGCAAGAGCGCACGCAAAGCGACCCGCAGCGTCTGAAAAATGCTCATGGGCGCGGCACCCTGTCAGCTCGCCGCGCGCTCACGCCGTCACCTTCGGCGCGGCCGCGGCGTCGTCGTCGGGCGAGGGCAGCTCGCGCGCCGCTTTGGCGGCGTCGCGCGGCTGATGGCGCGTGTCCGACTGCACGCGACCGTCGCGCATGACGATGACGCGCGCCGCGAACTCGGCGATGTCCGGCTCGTGCGTGACCAGCACGACGGTGATGCCGTCGCGACCGAGCTGCTGAAACAGCGCCATGACCTCGAGGCTGGTCTTCGAGTCCAAGTTGCCGGTCGGCTCGTCGGCGAGGATCACCTTTGGCTTGGCGACGATGGCCCGCGCGATGGCCACGCGCTGCTGCTGCCCGCCCGACAGCTGCGCCGGGTGATGGTCGAGCCGCTTGCCGAGCCCCACCGTCTTCAGCGCTTCGATCGCCCGTTGCACGCGCTCTTTGGTGCCGACGCCTTGATAGAGCAGCGGTAGCTCGACGTTCTCCACCGCCGTCGTTCGCGACAACAAGTTGAAGCTCTGGAAGACGAAGCCGAGCGTGTGATTGCGAATGTCGGCCAGCTCGTCGCGGGTCATGCGCGACACGTCTTTGCCGTCGAGCAGGTAGTGGCCTTGCGTCGGTCGATCGAGGCAGCCGACCAGGTTCATGATCGTCGATTTGCCGGAGCCGGAGCTGCCCATGATGGCGACGAACTCGCCCGCCTCGATGTCGAAGCTGACCCCGCGCAGAGCGTGCACGTCGACGTCGCCCATGTGGTACGTCTTGTGGACGTCCTGCAGCCTGAGCAGCGCCATGGTTAGAACCGGCCGAACCCCGGCGGTCGACCGTTGCCCGGACCGTTCGCCGCCGCCTTGCCGCTGCCGGGGTTGGCGAGATCGGTGATGACCTGATCGCCTTCGTGCACGTCGCCTTCGACGATCTCGGTGACCGAGCCGTCGCTGATGCCGATGCGGATCGGCACCTGAGCCGCCGCCTCGTTGCGCAACAGCCAGATCTGCCGCTTGTCGCTCGCCTGCGAATGATCGCGCTTGTGTCCGCCCGGACCGCTCGAACCGCCGCCCGGCGGACGCACCGCCGCCGACGCCGTTCCCGACGATGACGCCGCGGCGTTCACGGCCTCCGGCGGCTTGAAGCGCATGGCCGAGTTCGGCACCTTCAGCACGTCGCTCTTCTCGGCCCACACGAACGTCACGTTCGCGGTCATGCCGGGCTTTAGCTTCAGCTCTTTGTTGTCGACGTCGATGACCGCGTCGTAAGTCACGACGTTCTGCACCGTCTGCGCCGCGTTGCGGATCTGCCGCACTTTGCCGCGGAAGCGCTCGTTGGGATAGGCGTCGACGGTGAAGATCGCCGGCATGCTCGGCAACAGCTTGCCCACGTCCGACTCGGCCACGCTGGTATCGACCTGCATCTTCGTCAGATCTTGCGCGATCGTGAACAGCGTCGGCGCCGACAACGAGGCCGCGACCGTCTGCCCGACGTCGACGCTGCGCGAAATGACCGTGCCGTCGGTGGGCGACTCGATCGTCGTATAGGCGAGGTTCGTCAGCGCCTGATGCAAGTTCGCCTTCGCCTGCGCCAGCTGCGCCTCTTGCACCGCGATGTTGGCGTTCGCCGAATCCGCCGCCGCCTCCGCCGTCTCCAAATCCTGCTGCGCGATGAGGTTCTGCGCGCGCAGCTGTCGACTGCGCAGCCGCTGCAGATCGAGGCTCTTGAAGTTGACCTTCGCTTGCTCGACCTGCGCCACTTCCTGCGCCATCGACGCCTTGGCCTGCTCGACGGCCGCCTGAAACAGCTGCGGATCGATCTTGGCGATGAGCTCGCCCTTTTTCACCGGCGAGTTGAAGTCCGCGTGCAGCTCCGCGATGCGACCCGACACCTGGCTGCCGACCTGGACCGTCACCAACGCCGACAGCGTGCCCGTCGCGGTCACCTTCGAGCTGATGTTGCCGCGCGTGATGGCCGTCGTCTCGTACTTCGTGGGCGCAGGCTTGGCGTGACGCTCGTAGTAAATGCCGCCCGCGGCGACAGCGAGAAGGATCACACCGATCACGGCCCAGCGACTCATCGACGGGAATGTACCCTGTCCCGATGTGTCAGCAAGACCCTTTACGACCTCTTTACACCTGCTTCACACTCCTGAACGGGCACGCAATAAATCGGCGAGCGCGGCGAAATCGCGCACGATCCGGCCGTATAACGGCCGCGCGGGCCACGCGCCGCTGCCGCCGAAAATGAGGTCGGCGCCGACGTGCCGACACGCGACGCCGATGTGCTCGGCTTGCCGCGCCAGATCGGCGCCGTTGCTCGACAGCGCCGACGCCGACAGCGCCACCAACTGCGGGCGCGCGTCGGCGATGGCGGCGACGACGTCGGCGATGGGCGCGCTGCGGCCGATCCAATTGGGCTGCCAGCCGCGCTCGCGCAAGCAGACCTCGACGAGCGACAGCCCGAGCGTGTGCTCGTCGCCTTCGGCCGCAGCCAACAGGCACTGCGGCGCGTCCGTCGCCGGGATCGCGGCCGGCATCCAATCGCCGAGGCGCGACAAGGCGCGGCTCAATCGCTCGCTGGCGCGATGCTCGTCGGTGACCGAGATTTCGCCGCGCTCCCAGCGCCGGCCGAGCTCGTGCAACGCCGGACCCAAGCGCTGGCACACGCGCCACCAGCAGCCGAGCTCGGCGCGCGTCGTCAGCAGCGTCGCTTCCAGCATCAGCGGCGGGCGCGCCGCCAAAAGCTCGTCGACCCACGCCGCAGCGTCGCGGCCGCCGACCGTCGGCGATGCGACGGTCGCCACGTCCGCGGCGTGCGCCGCGCGAAAGTGATCGATCGCCGCACGCCGAAAGCGCCGGTGCTGTCCGGCCGTGCGCACGCACGGCAGCGCGCCGGCGTCGGCCCAACGTTTGACGCTGGCGGCGCTCACGCCGAGGAGCTGAGCGACCTCGGCGCTCGACAGCAGCGGCTCGTTCATGACCTAGCTCTGAACGATTTGAGCGATTTTGGCAACCGATTCGTTACTCCAAAGACGCAGATAGGCTTGCTAGTGCACGAATTAGGCGCAATATATTCGTTCAAATCGTGCAGACAAAATGAGCGAGATGGAACAGCTGAAGCAGGATCCGCGCGTCACCGTGCGCCGCGATGGGCCGCTCGATCCCGACGGGCGCTGCGTGCTCGTCTGGGTGCAGCGCGCGCAGCGGGCGACGGACAATCCGGCGCTCGACATTGCCATCGCCGCCGGCAACGCGCTGCGACTGCCGGTCGTGGCCTTCCTCGGCATCGTGCCCTCGTTTCCCAACGGCAACTGGCGCCACTATCAGTTTCTCGTCGAGGGCGTGCCCGATTTGGCGGCGGGATTGGCGCGGCGCAACGTCGGCTTCGTGCTGCGCCGGCATCCCGATCATTCGCTCTTACGCGTCGTCGAGGAGCTGCAGCCGGCGCTCGTCATCGGCGACGAGAATCCGCTGCGCGAGACCGAGGCCTGGCGCGTGCGGGCGGCGGAGAAGCTGCGCGTGCCCTTGTGGACGGTCGACGCCGACGTGGTCGTGCCGACGAAGCTGCTCGGTCGCGAGCAGTTCTCGGCGCGCGTCATGCGTCCGCGCTTGAAGGCGCGGCTGCCCGAGTTCCTCGTGGCGTCGACGGAGCAGTCGGCGCAGGTCGCCTGGCGGCCGCCGGCGAAGCTGCAGTCGCTGTCGGCGCAGACGCTGAATCTCGACGGCTTTCCGCTCGATCGCGCGGTGTCGCCGGTGCGTGTGCGCGGCGGCGAGCAGGCGGCGAGAAGCGCGCTGGCCGACTTCCTCGCGGAGCGGCTGCGCGGCTACGGCGAGTCGCGCAACGCGCCCGAGCTCATCGCCACGTCGAAGCTGTCGCCCTATTTGCACTTCGGGCACCTGGGGCCGCGGCAGGTGGCGCTGGCGGTGCGCGCGGCCGACGCGCCCGCGGCCGACAAGGACGCGCTCTTGGAGCAGCTGATCGTGCGCCGCGAGCTGGCGATCAACTATGTGAGTTATAATCCCAAATATGACCGGCTCGACGGCTGCGAGCCGTGGGCGCGGCACACGCTGCATCATCACGCGCGCGACCGTCGTCCGTCGGCGCTGACGCGGGCGCAGCTGGAGGCGGCCGACTCGCCCGATCCGCTGTGGAACGCTGCGCAGCGCGAGATGATGGTCTCCGGCTGGATGCACGGCTATCTGCGGATGTATTGGGCCAAGAAGCTGCTCGAATGGTGCCGCAGCGTCGACGAGGCGTTCGCCGTCGCCGTCGAGCTCAACGACAAATGGGAGCTCGACGGGCGCGATCCCAACGGCTACGCCGGCATCGCCTGGGCGCTCGGCGGCAAGCACGATCGCGCGTGGGGCCCGGAACGGCCGATCTTCGGTAAGATTCGCTATATGTCGCTGGCCTCGACCTCGCGGAAGTTCAACGCCAAGGCTTATATCGCGCGCGTCGACAAGCTGGCGCGCGGCGGCGGACTATGATGACCGCCGGCGCCGCGACCAGCGCGGTCGAGCGACGAGCACGCGCAGCTGTGTCGACGCGTCACGGCCGAGCTAGACGCGCTCTTCGCCGGCGACTGGCGACAGCGTGACCTCGTCGCGATGCAGGCGCGCCTGAAGCTGGCGCTGATGGCGTGCGCGCCGTTCGGGCAAAAGCAGCTCGGGCGGCTCGTCGCTGCCGGCAAAGCGCTGCCGCCGGCCGAGCTGGCGGCGGCCTATCGCGACCGCGTCGCCGCCGTCATCGCCGTCGAGCCGACGCGCGGCCGGCACGTCAACGCGCTGGCGCACGCGTTCGGCTACTTCCGCGGCAGCGCGGACGTCGCCGAGCGGCGCCGCTTGCACGACTGCATCGAAGGCTACGGCCGCGGCGAATGGTCGCTCGCCAGCGTGCGCGCCGAAATCGCCGGCGCCGCCGAGCGCCACGCGCTCGCCTATCTCCAACGGCAGATCTACTTCGCATGACGCGCTTCGTACAGCGCTCGCAGCTGGCGGCGCCGGCGCGCGAAGTCTTCGCCTGGCACACGCGGCCGGGCGCGTTCCAACGGCTGATGCCGCCGTGGGAAAAGGTGCAGATCCTCCGCCAAGAGGGCATCCGCGACGGCGCGCTGGCGGTCTTGAAGCTGGGTCCGCTGCAGCAGACCTGGGTGGCGCGCCATCGCGATTACGTCGAAGGCGTGCAGTTCGTCGACGAGCAGCTGGAAGGGCCGTTCAAGCGCTGGGTGCACACGCATCATTTCGAGCAGCGCAACGGCGCGGCCTGCGTGCTCGAAGATCGCATCGACTACGAGCTGCCGCTCGGCAAGCTCGGCGGCGCCGTGGCCGGCGAGTGGATGGCGCGCACGCTGGCGCGCACGTTTCAGTATCGGCATACGACGCTGGCCAACGATCTGGAGCGGCATAACTCGGCGCCGCGCGCGTCGCGCACGATCGTGGTGTCGGGCGCGTCGGGATTGATCGGGCAGGCGCTGTGCGCGTTTTTGTCGACGGGCGGCCATCGCGTCAAGCGGCTCGTCCGGCACGCGGCGCGCGACGCCGACGAGATCTTTTGGGATCCGCCGGCCGGCCGCATCGACGAGCGCGGGCTCGACGGCGTCGACGCCGTCGTGCACTTGGCCGGCGCCGGCGTCGCCGACGCGCGCTGGACGGCGGCGCGCAAGCGCGAAATCCGCGACAGCCGCGTGCAAGGCACGACGTTGTTGGCGTCGGCATTGGCGCGGCTCGAGCGGCCGCCGACAGTCCTGGTGAGCGCCTCGGCGGTGGGTTATTACGGCGCCAAAGACGTCGACGTCGACGAGGGCGCAGCGCCCGGCGACGACTTCTTGGCCGACGTCTGCGTCGCCTGGGAAGCGGCAGCCGACGCGGCGCGGGCGGCGGGAATTCGCGTCGTCCATCCGCGCCTCGGCGTCGTGCTCACGCCGGCCGGCGGCGCGCTCGCCAAGATGCTGCCGCCGTTCAAGGTCGGCCTCGGCGCCACGCCGGGCGACGGGCGCAACTCAGTGCCGTGGGTCGCGCTCGACGACGTCTTGGGCGCGCTCCATTTCGCGCTCTTTCACCCGCTGCTCGACGGCGCCTTCGACGTCGTCGCGCCCGACTTGGTGACGATGGGCGAGCTGACGCAGGCGCTCGGTCGCACGCTCGGCCACCCGCCGCATCTGCGCGTTCCGGCGGCGGCTATGCGCCTGGCCATGGGCGAGCTGGCGCAGACGGTGCTCGGCGGCGCGCGCCTGCATCCGCGTCGGCTCGTGGCCGCCGGCTTTCACTTCGCGCATCCGACGCTGCCGGCCGCGCTCGCGCATCTGCTCGGCGCTCAGGCCGACGGCGCGTCCGACTTTGGCGCCGACGCCGCGCCGCCCGCTCCGAACGACGACCGCCTCCCGCTGTAACGACTCCGCGTCGACTGGCACACAATCTTGCGGCGACTTGCGCATTTCGCGCACGCGCTAGGATATGCGCTAAGGCAAACGTTGAGCTTCAATAACCGACAAATTTAATCGTCGTCCGTGTTTCAATTCACCTTCGATCAAATTCATCACTGCAATCGTATCAAAGATAGCCATCGAGTCGGCTAAACACTGGGAGGGTTTGAATGATGACAGTCGCTTGAATCGTGGACGTTATGGCAGACATGGAATCTTCTTCGATGAGCGTCATTATTTTGACGCGTTCTCGTCGCTGAATGTGTAAAGCGCGACACCGTTGTCGCATTGACGGAAGCGGGTAAGGCCGCTAAAACGGGGAAACCGTGATGGAGCAGGAAATCGACGCCGAGCAGCTTTTGACGTCGCATGAAGTGGGCGATCTACTGCAAGTGAATCCCAGCTCGGTAAAGAAGTGGGTCAATGAAGGGCGCATTCCGGCCTTTCGTACGCCGGGAGGTCATCGCCGCATTCGCGTGGGCGATTTGGTGGAGTTTCTCGACCGGCAAAAGATGCCGATTCCGCGTCAGCTCGCCGGCGCGGGCAAGAAGCGCATTTTGATCGTCGACGACGACGCGGTGCATCTGCGCGCGCTCGAGCGGCGGTTGAAGACGCATCGCGGGCGACTACAAGTGGAGCTGACCGAAAACGGCATCGACGCGCTCGTGCTCGTCGGTTCGTTTCGGCCGCATCTCATCGTGCTCGACGTCTTCATGCCCGAGCTCGATGGTCTCGAAGTGTGCCGTCGCCTGCAGCGGAATCCGGACACGCGCGGCATCGAAGTCATCGTCACCAGCGCGCATCTCACGCGTGCGGTCGAAGAGAACGCCTTGAGCGCAGGAGCGATCCGCTGCCTGCCCAAGCCGATCGAGCTCAAGGTGCTCTTGGAGCATCTCGGGTTGTCACAAAATCTGGGGGTGTGAGCGTCCGAGGCGACTCGAGAGGCTCGAAAGAAGGGTAGTGGATGGATGTAGGAGAGTCTGCTTTTTCCGTTCCGGCAGCAGCGGTCACGGAGGCAGGTACGACGCGCGCAGCAGACGTGCTCGTCGACCTCTTGGTTGCGAACGGCGTCGAGCTGATCTTCGGGCTTCCGGGCGGCCCCATCTCGCCCATGCACGACGCCTTGCTCGATCGACCCGAGATTCGCGTCATCACCACGCGGCACGAGTCGGGCGCGCTCTTCGGCGCCTGCGGCTATGCGCGCACGACCGGTCGGCTGGGCGTCGCGCTCGTGACCTCGGGGCCGGGCGCGTTCAACGCCATGAGCGGCCTCGCGTCGGCCTATTGCGACGGGCTGCCGGTGCTCATGCTCGTCGGTGAAGTGGCGCGCAAGAACTTCGGGCGCGGCGCTTTGCAAGACGGCAGCGCACACGGATTGCAGATGGTCGAGATCCTGAAACGCGTCACCAAGAGCGCGGTCGAGGTGAACGATCCTGCGCGGGCGCCGGCGCTGTTGAACGCGGCGATTCAGACGGCGTTGCAAGGCCCGCGCGGTCCGGTGGCGCTGACGTTGCCGGTCGATCTGATGATGCAGCCGCTGAAGATGCCGTTCATCAGCCGCGCGTCCACCGGCGTGTCGACGATCTCATCGACGGCGCTGGCGGAGACGCGGCGGCAGATGCGCGACGGCCGCACCGTCATCTTCGCCGGCTCGGGCGTGCGCAACGGCAACGCGCCCGGCAAGCTGGTCGAATTGGCCGAGCGGCTGCAATGCCCGGTGATGACGACGCCCAAAGGCAAAGGCGTGTTTCCCGAGGATCATCCGCTGGCGCTGGGCGTCTTCGGCATGGCCGGCCATCCGTCGTCGAGCGAGTTCGTCGACGGCGGCATCGACACGCTCTTGGCCATCGGCACGAGCCTCGGCGAGCTGTCGACGGAGGGGTGGTCCAAGGCGCTCGAGCCGCGGCGCGCGCTCATTCACGTCGACGTCGACGAGCGGCAGCTGGGGCGCGGCTATCCGTGCACGCTCGGCATCGTGGCGACGGCGGAGTCGTTCTTGGAGCGCATGCTGCAAGAGCTGCCGCCGTCGGCGGCGCGGCGCTTCGGCGTCAAACGCCATGTCGTGTCCGAAGGGCATCATCTGATCGCGCCGCAGCGGGCGATCGCCGAAATGCAGGAGATTTTGCCGCGCGACGCGATCTTCACGATCGATTCGGGTGAGCACTTCACCTTCGCGACGCACTTTCTGAAGACGGTGACGCCGGACGGCTTCTTGGCGATGACCGGGCTCGGCTCGATGGGCCAGAGCATCGGCGCCGCCATCGGCGTGCAGATCGCCAAGCCCGAGCGCGTCGTCGCGGCCATCTGCGGCGACGGCTGCTTCGCGATGAACGCGTTCGAAGTGGCGACGGCGGTGCAGGAGCGCGTGCCCATCATCGTCTTCGTCATGAACGACGCGCGCCTCGGCATGGTCGAGATCGGGCACGCCGCCGTCTATGGTCGCAAGCCCGACTACTCGACGTCGCCGATGAACGTGGCCGACTTGGCGCGCGCGCTCGGGGCGCAGGCAGTGACGGTCGAGCGGCCGGGCGAGCTCACGGCCGCTCAGCTGATGCGGCTGCGGCGCCAAGGTCCGGTCGTCGTCGACGTGCGCATCGATCCGGCGGTGCGCATGCCGAAGAAAGAATCGCTTCGCGGCGCTGGCGTCCAAGCGCGCGCCCTTGATTCGCGCCGTGAACTGACGCCGCGCGGGCAACTTGTCGGACAGGTTCCGATTCTGAGGCAGTACCCCACGAAAAAGTGCTCCGCCTTGTGACATACTGTAACGAGGACAGTGATGACGACGGTGTGCATGGCTCACTGCTGGAGACGGTGAGTGGGCCCCCTCGGGATGAGGTGCAGGCCGCGAGGTAACGGCAGGCGGCGCTTCGGCGCCGGCCGGTTGCCTCGTGAGCGCGCGTCCGCGCCGCGAGGCGCCTCGTGAACGCCAAGGATCATCTGATCGTCTACGTCGACGACGAGCGCGCCAACCGCGTCGTCTTCGAGCAGTCGTTCGCGGCGCGCTTCCACATTCGCGCCTTGCCGTCGGCGGCGGCGGCGCTCGAGCTGTTGCGCAACGAGACGGCGGCGGTGCTCATCACCGATCAGCGCATGCCGGACATGTCGGGCCACGAGCTGCTCGTGCGCGTCAAGCAGCTCTATCCCGAGATGGTGCGCGTCGTCATCACGGCCTACAGCGAGCTCGATCCGATCTTGGCGGCGGTGAACGAAGGCTTGGTGGCGCGTTATGTCATCAAGCCGTGGGATCGCGTCGAGGTCGAGCAGATCTTGTTGTGGTCGATCGAGGCCTTCACGCTCGGGCGGCAGAAGTCGGCGCTGCAGCTCAGGCTCATGCAGACCGAGCGGCTCGTGACGTTGGGCTCGATGGCGGCGGCGGTGTTGCACGATCTGCATCAGCCGCTGACGAACCTGACGGTGAATGTCGAGCGCTTCGGCGAGCTGGCGAAGTCGGCGGAGAAGCTGAATCAGCTGATCGCGGCGGCGACGGCGACGAAGAAAGAGAAGACGCACCTGCACGAAGTCGTGAGCGAGCTGCCCGAGCTGGCCAAAGATCTGCTGCTCAGCTGCAAGGTCATGACCGACATGACGGTGGGCTTGAAGCAGTTCCTGAAGTCGGAGCCGCACGCCGAGCCGAGCGGCGTCGACCCGGTGCCGATCATCCAATATGCGATGGGTGTCTGTCGGGAAGCCGCGGTGCGGGCGCGCGGCCGCATCGTCTACGAAGGCCCGGCGCATCTGCACAAGCTGCGCATCGGCTCGACCGAGCTGACCCAGGTGTTCATCAACGTCGTGGCCAACGGCGCGCAGGCGCTCGTCGAGCGTAACAAGATCGGCGGCCGCGTGGTCGTCAACGCCGTCGAGGAGGCGAGCCACGTGCGCATCTCCGTCGACGATAACGGGCCCGGCATGTCGGCCGAGCTCTTGGCAAAAGTGGGAACGCCGTTCTTCTCGACGCGCAAAGAGGGCACCGGCCTCGGCGTCGCGCAGTGCCGGCGCTTGGTCGAAGGCGCGGGGGGCGCCTTTCAAATCTCGAGCATCGAAGGACAGGGGACGACGGTGACGTTCACGATTCCCAAGGTGGGCTCATGAGAGCGGCGCGCAAACGGCTGCGTTCGATCTTGCTGGTCGACGACGATTCGGTGCTGCTCTCGTCGCTGGAGCGCGACCTCGGCAGCCGCGGCATGGAGGTGTTCGCGGCCAACTCGCCGTCGCGCGCGCTGCAAGTGGCGCGACAAGAGCAGCCCGATGCCGCGCTCTTGGACCTTTGTATCGGCGACGATTCGGGCCTCGAGCTCCTGCAGGCGCTGAAGGGTGAGCTGCCCGAAGTCGTCGTGTTGCTGTTGTCGGGGCATGCCGGCGTCGGCCACGCCGTCGAAGCCTTTCACGGCGGCGCCGTCGATTTCCTGCAGAAGCCGATCAGCGGCGGCCAGCTCATGGAGGCGCTCAAGCGCGCCGAGCAGCGCGAAAAGGGCAACCAATCGCCGACGCTGGCGCGGGCCGAGTTCGAGCACATCAACCGCGTCTTGCAGGCGTGCAACGGCAACATCAGCGAGGCCGCGCGCCGCCTCGGCATTCATCGTCGCTCGCTGCAACGCAAGCTGCAGAAGACCCCGCCCAGCAGCAGCACCTAGCACCTAATCATTACAGGTGTCGTGTGGTTGCGCGACATTCTGCGTTCGCGTTCGAGCGTGCGCTGCATCACTTTCGTCAAGACTGGATCGGGCCGCTCGTAAATCTCCAGCATGACGACGTGGCGAATTCCTTTCGTGAAGCAATCGAAGTCGAAGCGGCGCGCGCCGGAGCTGCGGCCGGCGATCGTGGTCGACGAGCGCGCGCTCGACGCGGCCAAGGCGCAGCTGGCGCAGCTGCAGGCCGACGACTTCTTGGTCGAGCGGCAGCTGTCGTTCGCGCATTCGCTGCTGCGCGCGGTCGGCGAGAACCCGAAGACGCTGCCCAATCAGGTGCTGGCGCATCAGATGGCGATCGAGCACATCCGCGGCTATCGCGTGCTCACCGCGCCTCGTTAACGGCCGTCAACGGGCGAAGAGGAAGTCCAACGCGGATGGAGTGGCGCGTTCGTGCTCGATCGTGTCGAGGAGGTGCTCGAGCGCGGTGGCGGTCGAGGTGACTTGGCGACGATAGAAGCGCAGGCTGGTGACGGCGCCGGTGCCGCTGGCGCCGGCGGCGACGAGGCAGTCGAGCGCGATGGGCGCGCCGAGCGCCGACAGACCGGCGGCAGCCGCCAAGCCGACGGCCGTGCCGACGGCGGCGCCGCTCAACACGCGGCGCTGCAGCGGCGCGACGTCGACGACGAAGCGAACGGTGGCGCGATCGTCGGCGATGGCGACGACGCTGACGTCGAGGTGGCGCAATTCGCCCAAGGTCAGCTCGCCGGTCAGATCGAGCGCGCGGCGCAGGCGCGGCAGAAAGCCGCTCGCCGGCACCCACGACGAACGCTCGCCGAAGTCGCGCACGCGCCGCAACAGATGGGCGCGCAAGAAGCGCTCGACGCGCCGCTGCACGTCGGTGACGCGGCCGTGCACCGTGCGCTCGACGACGAGCGACTGCGGGCCGAGCACGCGCGCCAACGGCGTCGGCGGCGCGGTCGGCGTGAGCGCGCCGGCGCGAACCTCGGCCAGCGCTTGCCGTACGGCCAGCGGCGAGAGGCCGACGTCGCGCGCCAGCTCTTCGATTTCGGCGGGCGCCAGACGATCGGCGTCGTCTTCGGCCGCTTCTCGTTGGTGCTCGATCTCGGCCGCGCGGCGCAACACGAGCTGAACCTCACTCGCCGTCAGTCGCTGGTCGCTCATGGTTTGAATGTAAGGCGCTACTCCGACAGCGCCGCGTCGGCGGCGACAGCGTGCGCGTGGGTGCGCCGATTTCCGCGCGCGCCCAGCGGAATTCCCGGCGCTTCCGAGGCGCTGACCATGGCGGTGTCGCCGATCGTCATACGCAGCGGCCACAGCGCGATGAGCGGCTCGGGATCGATATATTGCTCGGGCAACAGCGCCGACGGCTTGACCGACACCGCGAAGTGCAAGTGCGGGCGCGAATGTTTGACGCCGCTGTCACCGAGCAGGCCGATGACCTCGCCCATTTTGACGTGCACGCCCGGCTGAATCCAACGCGGGATAGCCGCCAAGTGGAAGTATTTGGTGAAGATCGTGCCGCCGCGATGGGCGATGCTGACGTAGGCGCCGCCGTGATCGTCGTTGGGGCCGCGCTGCACGCGTTCGACGACGCCGTCGTGGGCGGCGTGGATCGGCTCGCCCCACACCTCGCCGCCGAGGTCGACGCCGCAGTGGCCGCCGCGGCATTCGCCGGGACGATCGCCCGGTCGCTCGGCGCCGAAGACGCGCGCGTCGCGAATCGGCATCCGGCGAACGGGGCCGTCGAGCGGATGAATCCAGGCGTCGGTGGCGATCTCGCGCGCCCAGTCGACTTCGGACGGCGGCCACGTCGGTCCGAACGGCGGCGCGGCGGGAACCCTCGGCGTCGCGATGGCGGCGCCGGTCGTCGTCGTCGCGGCGTTGGCAGTCGCGGTGTGCGGCGCGGGCAGGCCGCTCGTGAACAGCAGCAGCGGCAGCGCCGCCGTCACGCGCGCGATGTGCGACAACGGCGACTGCTTCGGCGGCGGCGCCACGTCGACGACGATCGGCGTCGCCGGCGCGCTGGCGCAGTCGCGCGAGCAATAGACGCGCACCGTCGATCCGTCGATCTGCAGATCGCGGCCGCGCACATCGACGCGACCACCGCAGCGCGCGCACAATCCGAGCGACCAAGCGCGTTCGGGCGAGCTAGCGAAGCTGTCGATCAATTCGGCCATGTGCGTCAAACAATCCATAAGCGGCGATCGATTGCCGAGCAAGCGCGCAAAATCAATACGCCCGACGGAGATGAGCGTTTCTGGGCAGATGGGCTACAACTTCCGGCGATGCGCGTCTTCGTGACCGATGCGGCGCCGGTGCCCGCGCTGCCGAACGGCCATCGCTTTCCCAGCCGTAAGTACGATCTGTTGCGGCAGCGCATCGTCAGCGACGGTGTCCTGCGGCAGTCGGAGCTGATCGAGGCCGAGCCGGCGTCGCGCCGCGAGCTTCTGCGCGCGCACACGGCCGAGTACGTCGACGCGATCTTGGACGGCAGCATCGACGACAAGCGCATGCGCCGCATCGGGCTACCGTGGTCGCCGGAGCTGGTGGCGCGGGCGCGGGCGTCGGTGGGCGCGCAGTTGGCGGCGGCGCAGGCGGCGCTCGTCGACGGCGTGTCGGGCGCGCTGTCGGGCGGGACGCATCACGCGCGCGCGGACGAAGGCGCCGGCTACTGCGTGTTCAACGACATCGCGGTCGCGGCGCGGGCGCTGCTCGATGAAGGCGCGGTGGCGCGCGTCGCGGTCGTCGATCTCGACGTGCACCAAGGCGACGGTACGGCCGCGATCTTGGGCGGCGAGCCGCGCGCCTATCTATTGAGCATGCACGGCGCCAACAACTTCCCGTTTCGCAAGGTGCCGTCGACGGTCGACGTCGAGCTGCCCGACGGCACCGGCGACGCCGACTATTTGGCGGCGCTGGCCGCGGCTTTGCCGCCGCTGTTCGCGTTCGCGCCCGACCTCGTGTTCTATCAGGCGGGCGTCGATCCGCTGGCCGAGGACAAGCTCGGGCGGCTGGCGTTGACGCTCGACGGGTTGATGGCGCGCGATCGGCTCGTGCTCGACGGCTGCCGCGCGCGGCGGATTCCGGTGACGCTGTCGCTCGGCGGCGGATATGCGCAGCCGATCGAGCGCAGCGTGGACGCGTACGTCAACACGTGGCGCGTCGTCCGCAGCGTCTACGCGCGCTAGCGTTCGAGGCGGGCGGCGTTCGCGCGGTGCGACGGCCCGGTCCAGCGAGGAATCGGCCGCGCGCCGTCGCCCCGTCGGGCCGGCCATCGGCGGATCCGGCACCGCGATCGCATAGTTTATCGCGGGCTTGGTCTCGCAGCGCCGACGTTCGCCCCCAAACAGCGGTTGCTGGACGTGACGCCGCGTTTGCGCCGGCCGCTCGGTCGGGGCCGCGCCGGATTACGCCGAGCCGCGGCGCGCGGGCAACAGGCGGCCGCGCTCGACGCGCTCGTGCACCGCGCGATGGAGCACGATGTTGCGCCCCGCCGCGCGCCCGGCGTCGTGCGCGTGATTGCGTTCGACGCCCGCATGCCGCGTCCAGCGGATGTGCGGATGGCGCCGCCGCCAATATTTCCCGAGGTCGCCGTCGCCCACCCAGACGAGCCCGGCCGCCGCTTGCTGCTTCTGCTGCGTCTCCAGCTTCTCGCGGAAGCCGGCCATCACGCCGGCGACATAGGCGCGTCGATCGCGATTGCCGATGCGATGGGCGCGCCGCCACTGCGTCCACAGCCGCTCCGCCGTATGCGTCAGGAACGCGTGCGTGTGCGCCGCGATCTCCAGATTGACCGCCGAGCCGCACACTTCGAGCACGCTGCCGCGCTTGCCTTCGCGCGCCCGCCACACGGGAACCCAGATGGTCTCGACGAAGAAGTGATCGTTCAAGATGTTCGCCAGCACGCGCTCGGCCTCGCTCACGCGACCGGTCGGCACGCCCAAGTGGCGGAAGGCGTAGGCCGCGCGCGCGGTCGCCTCCAGGTTGTGCTTGAGCATGAGGCGCTGCGCTTCGGCCATCGCCGACTCGGCTTCGTGCACGTTCGGGCTCTCGGCCAACGCCAGCAGCTTGCCGACGCGACCGAGCACGCGCTCCTCCTCGGGTGACTTGGCGACGTTGGGCACGCCGGCGGCGCTGGCGTCGATGCCGTGCCGCTCGCACACCGCGCGAAACGCCGGTCCGTGCGGGCTCTCGTCGGGATCGCCGAGCGCCTCGGTCACGAACTGATGCGCCAGCTCGTGCTTCAGGACTTCGACCACCGCGCCCCATTCGCCGTCGACGACGAAGGCGCGCGACAGCTCGATGCGCCGTTCGCGCGCCAGCCACTGGCCGAGCTTGGTGGCACCGTCGGCCAGCGCCAGCGTCGGCGGCTTCAGTCGACCCTTGAAGTAGGAGTCGTTGAGACCGCGCCAAGTCGCGTGCAGCTGCCGCACGAGAGCCGCCTCCAATTGCGTCGGGAGCGCGCCGTCACGCATTTGCTCAATCTACGATTCGGCAGCGATTTTGCAATTTCAAACGTGACGGAGGTGCACATGCCGGAGAAGCGAACCTTGCGGCGCGCAAAGGCGGACAAACGCGCCGGAAAATCGGCGAGCACGCAAGCGGGCGAGTTCGTGCGCGAGGAAATGGATCACATTCGTCATGGCAAACATGGTGCGAAGAGCGCGAAGCAGGCGATCGCGATCGGGCTGTCGAAAGCGCGGCGCGCGGGCGTGAAGCTCAAAGCGCCGGGCAAAGGGCAGTCGGCGGCGACGAAGAAGAAGGCGACGCAAGACGCGGCGGCCAGCCGGCGGCCGCGGCGACCGCCGTCACGCAAGCGCTCGCGCGCGACGGAGCGGGCACTCGAGCGGCAGCCGCGCGCGGCGGCGTCGCGGCGCGCGCTGTCGCGACAGGCGAAGCGGGCGGCGCGGCGGCGGACGGCGGCCGATCGCAGCCGCGCCGCGCGCCAAGCCGCGCGCACGCGCAAGCGCGAGGCCGCGCCCCCGAAGGCGCGCAAGCACACGATCGCGCACAAAGGCACGCGCGCCCGTAAACGCCAGTCGCGCTAGCCAACCCACTAAGTAAACACGCGTTTACAAGCGTCGCGACCGGCGGCGCCGGCGCTGACGCGTCTATGAGCGTCGCGACCGGCGGCGCCGGCGCTGACGCGTCTATGAGCGTCGCTGCCCGGCGGCGCAGGCGCTACTTTTGCCGCGCGAACGCTTGAATCTCGGCCCAGAAGCCGCCCATGTCGACCCGCTGCCGCAGCGTCGGGCGCAGGCCGAGCTCGGCGGCGTAAGCGACCGTCTCGTCGCCACGCGGCGAGATCCAGACGATGCGACCGCGCGGCGCCAGCACCGTCACGGCGTGCGTCAGGAATTCGCGATAGAGCGCGCCCGTCGTGTGGCGATCGAGCACGCGCCGGCCGAGCGGCGGATTGGTGACGATGAGCGTCGGCGGCAGCGGCGGGCGGAAGCTGCGCGCATCGGCCAGCGTCAGCTCGGCGGCGACGCCGGCCGCGGCCAGGTTCTCGCGCGCCCGCGCCAGCGCCGCCTCGTCGGCGTCGGTGCCGTAGAGCGCGCGCGACGGGCCCAGCAGCGAGCGTTCGACGAGCTCGGTGGCGGCGCCGACGAACGGATCCCACACCACGTCATCAGCGCGCGCGCCGCCGACGCGCGCCAACGCCGCCGCCAACGTCGGATGCGACGACGCCGGCACATAGGCGCGACGATAGGCGAAGCGCGGATCGGTCAGGCCACGCGGCCAAATCTCGACGGCGACGCGCGGCTTCTCGACGACCACCGCCTCCCACAAGCTCGCCGTCGGATCGTTGACCAGCTGCGGCCGCTTGGCCGCCACCGCCGCGGCCACGCGAAAGGTCAGCGCGCGGCGATGCCCGGCGTCGGCCCACTCGACGCGATAACGCACCGGCCCGTCGGTAAAACGCGCGAAAATCGCCTGCGCCTCCTTCGAAGTCAGCGCGCTCACGACGGCATTGCCGAGCGTCTCGTCTTCGAGCTTGGCGCCTTTGGCCACGGGCGGCGTCGGCAGCGGGAAGCCGAAGCGCAGCATCGTGCGCGCCGTCCACAGCGCCGTCAGCTTGGCCTTCAGCGTCAGCGTGACGGTGGAGTCGTCGGCGACGCGCGCGCCCAGCGCCGCCAGCTCCTCGGCGCACATGCGCGCCAAGCCGTGGCGGCAGTGGACGCGCACGGCCGTCGGCGTCGTCGGCGCGCGGTCGGCCAAGATGGTGCCGGGCGACAGCCGCTCGCGCGTGCGCCGCAGCTTCAGGCGCGCCTCGTCGACGACGCGGCGCAGCTCGGGCTCGGCCGAGTCGGCGATGGCGCCGTCGAGCAGCGTCAACGCCGCCGCGCCGCCGACTTTGCCGAGCGCCTCGGCCAGCGCCCGTCGCAGCGACGGCGGCGCCGATGCCCAGCGCGCCAGCAGCACGGCCTCCGCGCGCGCCGCAAACGACCGCGCTGCCGCGTCTTCCGATGGCACGGCCGCCGCATTCGCATCCACAGACTCGGCGACCGCGGGCTCGACGGCTTCATCAGCTGCGGAGGCGGCCGCTGAATTCGCGACAGCTTCTCGATCGTTGGCCTTGCCTTTCGCGGCCTTGGCGGGCGCCAACTCGAGCGCGCTGAGCTTGCCGAGCGCGAGCGCGGCGTGGCGCGCCGTCTTCTCGTCGCCGTCGCCGACGCGCGCCAAGAGCAGCTCCACCAGCTGCGCGTCGCGCGTCTTGTGCGCCAGGCGGCCGAGCAGCCGCACCAGCCGCGAGCGCGCGTGCGCCGTCGCCGAAGGCGCCGTCAGCCGCGCCATCGCCGCCGCCGTCGCCGCGCGCCCGAGCCGCGCCAACGCCCGCGACGCCGCCTCCGCCTGCTCGCGCTCACCGTCGACGACCAGCGCCAACAAGGGCTCGATCTCGTGTCGCGCCGGCTGATAACCCTTACCGCCCAGCGCTCGCAAGAGCTCGGCTACGGAGTGCGAAGCTTCGTCGTCGTGGCGGTCGCGCGTCATCGTCTGGTCGCGTATCTTAGTCGCGAATGGTCTCTCGCCAATGATGTGGATTGCGCTCGCGCTCGCCGCCGCGCTCGGCGGCGCCGTCAACGCGCTGGCCGGCGGCGGCACGCTCATTACGTTCCCGTCGCTGCTGGCGTTCGGCATCGCGCCCGTCAACGCCAACGCCACGTCGACCGTCGCGCTCGTGCCGGCTTCGTTTTCGGCCTATTGGGGCTTCCGCGGCGCGGTCGCCGGCAATCGCCGCGAGCTCGTCGTCATGGCGCTGCCCAGCCTCGCCGGCGGCTTCTTCGGCGCCTGGCTGGCGATGCGCATCGGCAACAAGCTGTTCGGCCAGATCGTGCCCTTCCTCATTTATGGCGCGACGGTGCTGTTTCTCGTGCAAGCGCCCATCAAACGCTGGGTCGATCGGCAGCTCGGCCAAGGTAACGCCGCCGCCGGTCGCCGCCGCGTCCTGCAAGTCCTCACGCAGCTGGCCATCGCGATCTACGGCGGCTTCTTCGGCGCCGCCATGGGCATCCTCATGTTGGCGCTGCTCGGCGTCGTCAGCTCCGGCAGCTTGGCGCGCATGAACGGCCTCAAGAACTTCGCCGCCGTCTGCATCAACGGCGTCGCCGCCATCACCTTCGGCCTATCGGGCCAGGTCCATTGGGGCTTGGCCGGCTGCATGGTGGCCGGCTCGATCGTCGGCGGCTACGTCGCGGCGCGGCTGTCGCAGCGCATCGACGCCCGCTGGGTGCGCGGTCTCGTCATCGTCGTCGGCTTCGGCATGGGCACGTACACGTTGTGGAAGGCGCTCGCCTGACTCAGGGCAGTATGTCGAGCCCGGCCAGCGGATCGTCCGTATCGACACCGATCCTCGGATTCGGTTGGCGCGGCGTCGGCGCTTTGATGTGCCGCGTGCGACTGCGCGGTAGGTGCGATCGCGCGTCCGCCGTCGTCTCGACCGGCGGCGGCGGAATCACGCGCGGCGGCGGCGGCGTGATCGCCTGCGCTGGCAGCTCGGGCGTGGCCACGATCGTCTGATTCGGCGGCACGACGGGCGGCGTAACCGCGTGCGGCCGTAGCAGGATGAAGACGAGCGCGACCCCGAGCGCCGCTGTCATGAGCGGCCACGCCGCGTGCGTCGAGCCGTCCGGCGCCGGCATGTTCACTGCGAATACCGGCGGCGCCGTGCGCGTGGCCGCGAGCTCCTCGTCGGCTTCGCGCAGCCGCGCCTCGAGCTGCGCGTTGCGCGCGACTTGCGCCGCCAGCTCGACGCGCTCGCGCGCCTGCTCGGCGGCGAGGCGCGCCGCGGCTTCGGCGCGTCGTGCCTGCTCCTCCGCGCGCCGCTGCGCGGCTTGCCGTTCGAGCGCGGCCTGTCGCTGCCGCGCCTCCTCGGCCGCTTCTTGGGCCACGCGCTCCGCCTCCATCGAACGCAAGTCATGCAGCGCGAAGAGCACACTATTTTCCTGTCGCATACACAGCTGACATCGCAAGCGACGCGCCAGCCGCAAGTGCCGGCGAACATTCGACAGCCCCGACCGCGATGCTACGAATCGTAGAGTTGGATCTACGAAATCAAGCTTTGCGGGCGCGTAGGCCGAGCTGGTTGAAGCGCAGGCGGACCTTGCGCGCCGCCGTCGCGCTGGCCGAGCCGAGGAGGCGGCGCGCCATGGCCGTGAAGTCGCCGTCGCACGTGGTGAACAGCTGTTGGTAGAGCTGGCGTTCGAGCTCGCGGGCGACTTGGTGCAGCGTCGCGCGCGGGCGAAAGCCGAGGGTGACGCTCGGCGCCGGCGCCATTCGACGACGATGACGATGACAACAGGCGACGCACGAGCTGCGCGGAGATGGGCACGAGGCGCGGCGCCGCGGACGTGGCGCCGGCACCGCGCTCGGCGGCGGCGAGCGCGTCGGACAGCGCCAGCAAGGCCGCGGTGCCGACGAGGAGGCCGAGCTCGCGCACGTTGCCGGGCCACGGGTGCGCGCGCAACGCCGCCAGCGATGCGGCGGCGAACACGAACGTCACGTGCGCCGGCGCGCTCGGTGCGCGGCCGAAGGCGACGTCGACGCGTGGCGCGCCGTCGAGGCCGGCGGCGCGCGCGTAGTCGACGAGCAGCTGGCGATCGGCGCCGGCGGCGAACGTCCGCTGCACGAACGCGGCGACGAGCGCCGGCACGTCGGTGGCGCGCTCGCGCAGCGGCGGTAACGTCAAGCGCGCCGCGGGATTCAGCCGCGCGTACAGATCGGCGCGAAAGCTGCCCGCGGCCACGAGCGCCGGCAGGTCGGCGTTGGTGGCGGCGATGAGCTTGACGTCGACCGGGCGCGCCCGCGCTTCGCCGAGCCGGGTGACGCGACCGCTCTCGACGGCCGTCAGCAGCATGCGTTGGCCTTCGAGCGGCAGGTTGGCGATCTCGTCGAGCAGCAGCGTGCCGCGATGGGCGCTCTCGAGCATGCCGGCGCGATCGACGGCGCCCGAGAATGCGCCGCGCGCGCTGCCGAACAGCTCGGCGGCGACGAGCGTCGGCGGCAGCGCGGCCAGATCGACGGCCACGAAGGCGCCGCCGCGACCGCTGGCCGGATGGATGACGCGTTCGGCGAGCGCGCTCTTGCCGGTGCCGGTCTCGCCGAGCAAGAGCAGCGGCAGCGACGTGCGCGCCAACGCCGTCGCGTCGCGGCGCAGCTGCGCCATCGCCGTCGAGCCGCCCCACAAGTAGCCGCCGGCCGCGGGCGCGTCGCGACGGGCGCCGAGCACGCGCTCGACGAGCAGGCCGATGGCGCGCGCGTCGAAGGCGTCGGCGCCGGCCAGCGTCACCAGCTCGTCGCCGTCGGCGGCTTGCGCGGCGTCTTCGAGCGCCAGCTCCTCGCGCGAGGTCATGAGCACGACCGGCAGATCGGCGCGGCGACGGCGCAGCGCGGTCAAGATGTCGAGCCCTTGCAAGCGGCGGCGGCGCTCGAGGTCGGGCTCGCCCGTCGCTGACGGCGCCAGTCGCGACTCGGGTAACTCGAAGGCGACATCGAGCAGCACGACGTCGACGTCGGCGTGGCGACCGAGCGCCGCTTCCGCTTCTTGCAGGTCGTGCGCGTGCGTCAACGTGCAGCCCTTCTTGCGCACGCAGCTCCAGCACGGGCCGGGCAGCTCGCACAGCGTCGCGTAGTCGTAGTCGCGCAAGAACTCGTGCGCCAGCTCGGCGTAGCGTTGGCCGTCGTCGACGAGCAGCAGCTTCGGTCGCTTCACGTGGCCTCCAAGAGCGCGCGCAGGCGGCGCTCGACGAGCAGCGCCAGCGCCGCGGCGCGCGCGACGGCCGCCGGCTCACCGGCGCGCACAGCCGCTTCCAGCGTGTCGGCCTCGGCCAAGAGCGCGCGGGCGTCGCTGAGCGGCGGCTCGTCGGCGGCGTCGGCGGCCAGCTCGGCGAGCACGCTCGAGGCGCGCCGGCCCGGTCGCAGCTCGAACAGGTCTTGCGCCAGCATCGCCACCATCTCCGCCGTCGGACGCGCGGGCAGATTGCGCGCCGTGCGGGCGACATATTTGCCGACGTCGTGCACGAGCTGAAGGCGCTGCCGCTTCGTCATGCGGCCCCGCTGGTGAGCGCGCGGCGGATGCTGGCGGCGTCGAGCGTGGCGACGGCGTCGACCGCGCCGTACAGGCGGCGCAGGTTGTCGAGCCGGCGGGTGCCGAAGTCGTGCACGAACAGCGCCGGCTGCGCGAAACCGGCGGCGCGCAGCTCGGCCAAGATCAGCGTGCCCTGTTGATCTTGCAGGTACCGCAGCGCGCGGGCGGTGTCGCCGGCGAAGAGGCGCGCCGCCGTCGCCGCCAAGTCGCCGACGAGCGCCGCGGCCGGCGCGCGATCGAAGCGCAGGTCGACCAGCAGCGCGTCGGCGCCGTCGGCGCGCAGCGACGCCAGCGCGGCGGCGGCCGATTGCGCGGCAGCGACGGCAAAGTCGGTCAAGAAGACGCGCGCGAACTGGACGTATTCGTCGCCATCCTCGATGACGAGCAGGCGCCTCACGCGGCCTCGGCGTCGGCGTCGAGCGCGCGAAACAGGCGCAGGACGACGTGCTTGGCGTAGCCGCTGTCGGGCGCGGCCGGCTCGACGACGAGCGCGCCGTCGTAGCGTTCGAGCGCGGTCGTCGTCAGCGCCAAGCCGCGCCCGCTGCCGAGCGGCGACGGCAGCGGCAGCGGCGCCGGGTTGCTGTCGCGCACGCGCAGCCGCACGATCTCCTCGCCCGTCGGCTCGACGGCGACGGTGACGTCGATGGCCACGCGGCGCGGCGACGGGCCGGCGGCGGCGGCCACGATCGCGTTGCGCAGCACGTTCTTCAGCGCCAGCGCCAAGTCGAGCCGATAGATCTCGACGGCGATCTGCGGCGGCGGTGGCGTCAGCGTCAGCTCGTCGACGACGGCGCGACCGCCGAGCTCGCGCTGCACTTCGGTCAGGAGCGCGCGCAGCAGCGCTTCGTCGACGATCGTGTGCTGCAGCCGCGCCGTCAGCGTGCCGAGCGCGGCGTCGAAGGCGCGCAGCCGCTCGAGCGCGCGGACGACGCGATCGGCGACGGCGCGATCGCCGCGCGCCAAGGCTCCTTCGGCGCCGGCGATGAGCGCGAGCGTGCGGCCAGCCTCGGCGAACGTCGGATCGTGGCGCACGAGGTCGAAGCGCGGGCCGAGCGCGCGCATGAACGCGCCCAAGTGGCCGGCCCACGCCACCGGCAGCGGCTCGCCGCCGTACAAGCGCGCGACGAGGAATTTACGCTCGCCGTCGCGCAATTCGCCGCGCGCCAACGCTCGCGCTGCGTCGCCCGCCGCCAAGATGCGGTGTTTGAGCAGCTCGTGACGCAAGCAGCCGACGAGATACGCGATCGCCGGCTGCAGCTCGGGATTGGCCGCCGCCAGCTCCGCCAAGGTCGACTGCCGACGACGCGCACGGGCGATCACCAAGGCCGCGGCCAGCAACGTCACCAACGCGACGACGACGATGGGCGCGAGCGGCAGCGGTGACGGCGGCGCCGGCGCGTCGAGGAAGCCGGCGATCTCCGGGCCGAGCGCGGCGAGCTCGGCGCGCGCGGCGTCGGCGTCGCGGCCGGGCGCCGCCTGGCCGAGGAACGAGCGGTAGAGCGTGGCCGCGCGCTCGTCGAGGCCGCGCCTGCGACAGGCGCGCGCCAGCGGCAAATAGAGCGCCGGATCCATCGGCGCCTGCGCGGCGGCGGCGGCGAGCGCGGTGCGCGCGTCGCTGGTGTCGCCGGCGGACAACGACGCGATGCCGCGGCGGTAGTCGGCGTCGGCGGCGCGCAGCCGCGCGTGCGCGGCGCGACCGTCGGGCGTGGCGTCGTCGAGCGCGCGCCACAGTCGCCAGGCGTGCGCGTCGCGGCGTTGCCAGGCGTCGTCGGCGCGACGCCAGCTGCGCGCGTCGTCGCCACCGCAGCCGACGAGCGTCGTCGTCAGCAAGAGCGCGCATGCCCAGCCTCGGCCCACGCGTCGATTATACCCGCGCCGCGCGTGCTACGCTGAAGGCCATGCGCGGTGCCGCCTTCGCGCTCCTCTTGCTCCCGTCGCTGGCCGCGGCCGCGCCGCCCACCATCGACGTCTACACGATGGGCGCCGGCGACGATCTGTTCAGCGCCTTCGGCCACGCCGCCATCTGCGTCAGCGACGACGCCGCGCCGCGCGGTCGCTGTTACAACTACGGCACCGCCGACTTCACGACGCCGGTGCCGCTGACGTGGGACTTCATCCGCGGCCGCGCCCGCTTCTGGGTCTCGGTCGCCGATCTGCCGTGGATGCTGCAGTATTACGTCGCGAACGGGCGCGCCGTGTGGCGGCAGACGCTGGCGCTCGACGACGCCGCCGCGCAGCGCATCTCGGTCGCGCTCGCCATCAACAGCGACGAGCGCAACCGCTACTACCGCTATCACCACTTCGACGACAACTGCACGACGCGCATCCGCGACCTCCTCGATCGCGAGACCGGCGGCACCTTGTCGCGCGATCGCACGCTCGGCGGCCCGACGTTTCGGCAGTGGGCGCGCCAAGGCTTCGCCGGCGACGTCGCGCTGCAGGCGGTCGTCGAGCTGTTCTTGGGCCGCTCGTCCGATCGCCACACCGACAGCTGGAGCGCGCAGTTCCTGCCGTCGGAGCTGCGGCGTCAGCTGGCCGAGCGGCTGCACGCGCCGCCGGTGCTCGTCGTGCCCGGTCGTCCGCGGCCGCCGCCGGGCGCGCTCTGGCTCGGCCGCGCCGCGTTCCCGATCGTCGGCGCGCTGTTGGCGCTGCTCGTGCTCGTCGCGCGCCAACGCGCGCGCGCCGCGCTCGTCGTGGTCGCGTTGGTGCTCGGCCTGTTGGGCGCGATCTTGTGGCTGCTGGCGGCGCTCTCGACGTTCCCCGAGCTGACGCGCAACGAGCTGCTGCTCGTGTTTTTGCCGACGGATCTGCTGCTGCCGGTCTTCGATAAGCTGGGGCGCGCGCGTTGGCTCGGTCGTTATGCCAACGCGCGCGTCGTCGGGCTGGGCTTGGTCGTGCTCGTGCGCTTGGTGGGAATCTTCGCGCAGCCGCTGTGGCCGCTCTTGCTCGCGCTGTTGCCGCTCGTCGCTATTGGAACATCTTCGCGACGGGAATGATCTCGACGTCGGCGTCGCCGTTGACGCCGATCGGCAGCTGCTCGATCACCTTGTCCGCCGCCAGCAGCGCCGCCGGCTTCTTCGGCGAGTTGCCCTGCGCGTCCTTCTGGTAATGCATCGGCGACGGCGCGTTGGTCAGGATCGTCTTCTTCAGCTCCGCCGCTTTGGGCGCCACCAGCACGATCTCCATCTGCGGCGCCAGCGCTTGCACCTGCTTCCACACGCGCGCCACGTCCGCCGGCGTCACCTTGGCGATGTCGTCGCGCAGCGTCGCCAGCAGATTCTTGCCGCCGCCGAGCGCGTGATCGTCGAGCGCGTAGCCGAGCCGGCGCCGATCGGTCTGCGCGTACAAGAGCACGTAGCCGTCGAGGAAGCCTTTGGCGCGCTCGACCTCTTCGGCCGAGAACGGCTCGTCGGTGCCCGAGCGCGCCAGCTCGTACAGCGCGGCCCGCAGCGCGAACAGCGCGTTCTCGTTCTGCACCGGACGCAGCCAGATGGTCAGCTCACCCTGCTTGCGCGCGCGGCCGGTCTGCGCGGTCACCGCGTCGCCGCCCTCTTGCTCGAAGTGCTCGAGATAGGCGTAGTCGCCGTAGTTGAGGCCGCGCATTTCACGCAGCCGCTGCATGAGCCGGCCGTGCATTTGCCGATGCTCGCCGAAGCACGAACGCGCCACCAGCAGCGCCGGATAGTCGGGGCTGTGCCGCGTCAACGCCCACGGCACGCCGATCGAAATCGCCGTCGACTCCGTCTGCTTCTCGACGATGCGCACGCGCGGCCGATGCGGCGCCTGCGCCGGCACTTCGACCATGGGCGCGCCCGTCGCCGGCAGCGTCGCCGCCGCCGCGCGCAGCTGCGCGACGACGTCGGCCGGGTAGCCGCCGGCGACGCCGATCGTCAGCCGATCGCGCGTGAACACGTGCGCCGCCTGCTGCTTCACGTCGGCCATCGTCAGCTGCTTCAGGTCGCTCGCGTGCCCGATCGTCAGGTGGCCGTAAGGATGACCGCGGAAGATCAGCTCCTCCAGCGCCGCCTTGCCCAAGTTCTCGTCGTCGCCTTGGCGCAGCCGCTTCTCGACGTCGTTGACGGTCTCGTCGCGCAGGCGCGTCAGCTCCGACGGATCGAAGCGCGGCCGCGCCACGACGTCGCCGAGGATGCCGACCATCTTCTGCACGAAGTCCTGGTGCACGGTGACGATGAACGTCGTCAGCTCCTTGTCGACGCGCGCGTGCACCTCGGTCGCCATCGGAAACAGCACCTTGCGCAGCTGCTCGGAGTCGAGCGCCTGCGTGCCGCCTTCGGCCATCAGCTTGGCGGTCAGCGCCGTCAGGCCGTCTTTGCCCGGCGGATCGTCGACGGAGCCGGCGTGAAACTGCAGCGTCAGCGTCACCAGCGGCGACTTGGTCGGCAGCGCCACGACTTCGACCTCTCGACCTTTGGCCGCGTCGTCGCCTTGCGCGAACGCCGACGGCGCGGCGAGCAAGAAAATGGCCAGCGCGAGCCGCTTCATTTGGCACCTTCCGTCGTGAGCGTGAGCGTCGTGCGGTTGTTGTCGACGAGCCACTTCTTCGCGAACGCCACCAGCTCGGCCGGCTTCACCTTCTGAATGCGCGCCGACTCTTTGTTGATGAGCTCGAGGTCGCCCGTCTGCGCCGTCATCACCGCCAGCGAGACCGCGATGTGATCGGCGGTGTCGAAGCGCATGATGCGCGAATATTTGATGTTGGAGCGCACGCTGTCGAGCCGCGGCGCGTCCACGTCGCCGCCGGCCAGCTTGGCGATCTCGGCGGTGATGGTGCGCGTCACCTCGTCGAAGTCGCTGGCCTTCTTCACGCGCACGAAGGCCGCGAACAGCGACGGATCGCGGTGAATGTCGGCGCCGCCGTCGAGGCGATCGACGATCTGGCGCTTGATGACGAGATCTTGATAGAGCGGGCTGGTCGGACCGAACAGGTAGTCGGACAAGATCTCCTGCACCGCGGTCGCGCCCAGATCGCCCGCGCCCGGCGCATGCCAGGCCAACACCAGCCGCGGCAGCGTCGGCGTCTTCCAGTCGACGTGCGCGCTGCGCGGCGCCGTCTGCGGCGGCTCGGGCGTGATCGCGGCCGGGTTGAGCTTGCCTTTCCAGGGCGAGTAGGCCTTCGTCAGCTGCGCCAACGTCGCCGCCTTGTCGAAGTCGCCGACGACGAACACGGTGGCGTTGTCGGGCGTGTAATAGCGGCGAAAGAACTCGCGCGAGTAGTCGAAGCCCGACGGCATCGCCTTGACGTCCGCCAAGTAGCCGATCGTCGTATGGCGATAGGTGTGCTTGGTGAACGCCGTCTCGGCCAGCTTCTCGAACAAGATCTGCTCGGGGCTCGACGCGCTCTTGGCGTACTCGCCCAAGATCGCGCCCGCTTCGGTCTTGAACTGCTCTTCGTCGTACTGCAGGTGCTGGAAGCGATCGGACTCGAGCTCGATGATCGACGGCAGCGCCTTCGTCGGACCGTACTCGTGATAGATGGTCATGTCCTCGGTGGTGAAGGCGTTGGTGGCGAGGCCGAGCTTGGCGATGGTGCTGTTGTATTCGTCGGCCGGATGCGTCGGCGTGCCGCGAAACATCATGTGCTCGAAGAAGTGCGCGTAGCCGGAGCGGCCGGCTTCGGGCTCGTTACGGCTGCCGACCCGCATGAGCGTGTAGTAGGCGACGAGGCCGGGAGAGTCGTAAGGCACGAGCACGAGGCGGACGCCGTTTGGCAGCGTGTGGACGTCCATCGGGAACGGGAACGCTTTGGCCGCGGGCGGCGCTTTGGCGCGCGCGGGTGTTACGCCGAGCGCCAGCGCGGCGACGGCGAGAAGGAGCGGGGCTCGCATGGAAACCTCCGAGCCGCGTGCGTAACACGAAGCATCGCCGCTTGGCCAATGCGTTCGCCCGCGCCTGCAAACACCTATGTGGCTTAGTAGTCGTAGCCGACGGTGAAGACGCCGCCGTAATACTGGTCGATGAAGCGGTTGGCCGTGCGCCGCGTGGTCACGTCGTTGTCGAACGAGCCCATGATGCGCTCCCAAAACGCCGAGCCGCCGACACGTAGCCGCCGCCACACGTAGACGTCGAGGCCGCCGCGCAGCATGATGCCGTTGGTCGTCGCCAGGCCGTATTCGTCGCTGTCTTCGAGCGGGCCGTCGTCGGGGAAATATTCGTAGGCGAAGCTGAGCCAGGGCGTGATGCGCTCGTGCCAGAAGTTGGCTTTGGCCTGCACGCCGAAGATGCCGTAGACGTAGGCGGCGTCGGGCGGACCGGCGTCGGTGCGCGCCATCGTCGTCGGGTCGACTGCCTTGGCGATCGAATACGTGTGTAAGCCGGCGCCGAGCAGCGCCGAGATCTCCAGCCGCGGATGCCATTTGCGCACGACGAAGCGCCACTTGGCGCCGCCTTCGACGCGGAATTCGCTGGTCGCATATTGATGCGGCGTATTCAAGAACTCGGTCGTCGGCCAGAACGGCTTGTCGAGCGTGAAGAAGCCGCCGAGCCCCGCGAACACGCCGTGCTCGACGGCGTGCAGGAACGCGAACGGATAGAGCGCCAGATCGACGTGCACGCCGCCGGCCGTGCCCGGCGAATATTTGGGCGGTGTCCCAGGCAGGAACTTCAGCCAGCGACTGTCGATGATCGCGCCCACCGACGCTTCGATCCACGGATACCAGCGCGGCCGCGGGACGTTGGGCAAGAGCGGCGGCTTCGGCGGCGCGATGATCATCGGCTGCGACGTCTCGAGCGCGCCCGGCGCCTTGATCTTCTCGGTGTCGGTGGCCTGCTTCGACGGCGGCGCCGGCTGCTCCGGCGGCGGCGTCGCTTCCGCCACCGGCGCGGCTTGCGGCGCCAGCGCGGCTTGCGCCAGCTCGTCGACCTGCTTGCCGAGCTCGCTCAGCTGCTCGGCCGTCAAATGCCGCCCGCCTTGCAACGGGATCGTCAGCTGTCCCGCTTGCTGCTTCGACTCGGCGTTGCTCACGGTCACTTCGACGACCAGCCCTCGGTCGCGCTTGGCCACCGTTCCCGACACGATCACATATGGCTGGGCTTTCGCCAGATCGCTCGCCTTGACGAGCGCGCCGCGATCGCCGAGCGCCTTCAACACCGCAGCCTGCGGCTCGTCGGCGTGCAGGCCGGTGAAAGGCGTCACCGCGACCGGCGCCGCGCCCGGCCCGCCGCGCTTCTGTCGCGGCGCGGCCTGCGAAACCGCGCCCGCGCCGAGCAAAACTACAAACAGCGACAGCACCGCAGCAAGCGAAGCGAAGGCGCGCACGCGGTGAGAGTATCGCGTTTATCCGTTGACGGATAGTGATTAGCGGTGTTCTGATGAGCGCGGGCCATGCACATCCTCCGTCGTCTATGCGTGGTGCTACTCGCTGTCAGCGGCTGTCATTCGACGTTGAAGGCGCCGACCGCCGCCAGCGTCTCGGCCGATCTCGGCGGCGGCGTCGCCGACGGCGGCGTCGACGCCGCGGTCGCCGATCTCGCCGTCGGCGACATGGCCTGCTCGCCGCAAGTCACGAGCTGCGTCGGCTTGTGCGGCCCCGTTCCCGACACCTGCACCGGCAAGAACGTGCAGTGCGGCGCCTGCGACAACGGCAAAGTCTGCGACCTCGTCAGCCATCAGTGCATCACGCCGCTGACCGACTGCAACGCGCTCGGCGCGCAGTGCGGCAACACGCGCAACAGCTGCGGCACGCGCATCTTCTGCGGCGATTGTCCGAGCGGCCAAGAGTGCGATCCCGACACCAATCAATGTGTCACGTGCAATAGCAACGTCAGCTGCGCGGCGCTCGGCTATCAGTGCGGCCACGCCTGGCTCGGCTGCGGCCCGGAGACGGCGACGACCGACTGCGGATCGTGCCCGGCCGGCGCCAATCCCGTCTGCAATCCCTACTTCAACTTGTGCGAGCCGAGCTGCACGCCGCTGTCGCCGGCGCAGCTGTGCGCCAACGCGCACGCCAAGAGCGGCGTCGAGTGCGGCCTCATCACCGATGGTTGCGGCGGCTACGTCGACTGCTCGGGCGTCACCGGCTACATGTGCGCGGCCGGCTTCAGCTGCGGCGCGCAGGGCGATCCCAACCGCTGCGAGCCCAACGAAGAGCCGACCGAGTGCGAAGCGGCGGGCAAGAACTGCGGCACGATCACGTCGCAGTGCGGCGGCGTCAAGATCAGCTGCGGCACGTGCACGGCGCCGCAAGTGTGCAACAGCAACGGCGTGTGCGGACCGCCGTGCACGCCGATGACGTGCGCGCAGCTCGGCAATCCGCAGTGCGGTAGCTTGCCCGACGGCTGCGGCGGCGTCGTCAAGTGCAACGACTGCCCCGATCCGACGAACTACACGTGCTTGTCGAACAACACGTGCTGCAAGAAGAAGACGTGCGCCGTCGACTACAACGGGCAGTGCGGCACCGGCCTCGACGACGGCTGCGGCGGCACCGAAGACTGCACGTGCGCCAGCGGCGCCTGCCAGGCGACGACGACCGGCGTCGCCGGCCAGTGCTGCGTCAACACCGCGTCGTGCGCCGCCAACAGCTGCAACACGACCGTGACCAACACGTGCACGGGCGCGCCCATCGTCTGCGCCTGCAACGCCACCACGCAATATTGCGACTCGACGACGAACACCTGCATGGCCAAGGAGAGCTGCGCGCAGGAGCCGGGCACGAACGGCCACGCGCCGAGCCAGTCGGGCGACAGCTGCAGCAACGGCGGCGCCTTCGATTCGGGCGGCGGCAATTTGATCTCGTGCCCGTGCGTGCAGGGCGAATACTGCATCGAAGGCGGGCCGCCCGGCACCGTCGTCACCGGCGCGACCAAGGGCACCTGCTGCGTCGACACCGCCTGCAACGCCATGAACTGCGGGCAGACGGTCAACAACACCTGCACCGGCAAGTCGGAGACCTGCGGCTGCCCGACGGGACAGTTCTGCAGCGGCGGCACCTGCATGGTCGACAAGACGTGCGCCGATTACACCAACGGCGCCGCCGGCAGCGAGTGCAGCAACGGCAACGCCTTCGGCAACGGCGCCGGCGGGCTCGTCAAGTGCCCGTGCAACGCCGGGCTCGAGTGCATCACGGGCGCCGCGCCCTCGCCGATCGCCAGCGGCTCGCAGATCGGCCAGTGCTGCGCGCCGACGAAGAAGAGCTGCGGCAACGCCTGCAACACGACCATCGAGACCGACACGTGCACCGGCGCCATGCAGAGTTGCGCCTGCAACGCCACCGTCGCCTACTGCGGCACCGGCAACGTCTGCGACGCCAAGAAGACGTGCAGCAACTACCAGACGAACGGCGGCAAGCCGGGCGACGTGTGCGGCTCGTTCCCCGACGGCAGCGGCACCGGCGGCACCATCAGCTGCGGCTGCGTCACCATCAACGGCTACGCCAACGACGCCTGCGTCGGCGGCGTCTGCACGTGCGTGCCGAAAGCGTGCGGCAGCTGCAGCGACGACGGCACGTCCGACGGCTGCGGCGGCACGCTGTCGTGCAAGTGCACGGCGCCGTCGCCGACGTGCTATCCGGCCGCCGGCGGCGCCAACGGCTGCTGCGAAGCCTACACGTGCACGACCATCCCCGGCGTGCCCGTCAACGACGCCGCCGCGTCGACGCCGGCCGAGCACCCGAGCTGCGGCTCGTTCGACGATCACTGCGGCGGCGGCTTGCCCTGCCCGTGCCCGGCGAACAACCCGGTGACGGGCTTGGCGTGGCCCAACGACAGCTGCGTCGCGCAGCCGGGCACGACGCCGGCCTACGGCTTCTGCGAGTGCACGCCCACACCGTGCACGACGCTCGGCGCCGGCCCACACCCCAACGACGGCTGCGGCCACTTCGTGTTGTGCCCGTCGTGAAAGGCGTCATGCGAACCGAGATTTTGCTGGTCGCGCTGCTCGCTGGCTCCGTCGTCTTTGGCGGCTGCAAGCACCACAACGCGAGCGGCTACGACGGCGGCACCATCGGAGACGGCGGCACCGTCATCCACATCGGCGACGGCGGCAACGGCGGCCTGACCGCGGCCTGCGTGTCCTCGGCGGCGGCGGTGCAAGCGCTCGGCGCCGACGTGCTCTTCCTGCTCGATACGTCCTATTCGATGGACTACAACCTGAAGTGGACCTCGATCTCGCAAGCGCTGGAGCAGTTCGTCCAAGATCCGCGCTTCACCGGCTTGGGCGCGGGCATCCAATATTTCCCGCTGCGCGAGACCTGTGACGAGCCGTCGTACGCGATGCCGGCGGTGCCCGTCGACGTGTTGCCGGCGGCGTCGTCGACGCTGATTACGTCGATCGAGTCCAAGCGCATGGCCGGCGGCACACCGACGGCGCCGGCCATGCAAGGCGTGCTCGCCTACGAGACCGCGCGCGCCGCCGCCAACCCCACGCGCAAGCAGGTCGTCGTCATGGCCACCGACGGCGTGCCCGACGACAGCTGCACCGTCGAAGGCGACATGGGCACGCCCAACACGATCGACGAGGTCGTCTCGCTCGTGACCGCGGCGCAGCAGGCGAGCCCCAACGTCGTCACGTTCGTCATCGGCGTCGGCAGCGAATTGACCGCGCTCAACGCCATCGCCGCGGCCGGCGGCGGCACGCCGACGGCGCTGCTCGTCGACACCACGCAAGACATCACCACCGAGTTCTCGTCCGCGCTCGATCAGATCCGCAAATTGGCCTTCGCCTGCGAGTTCGCCGTGCCGCTGCCGCCCGCCGGCCTCTTGATCGACCCGACGCACGTCAACGTCACCTTCACGACGTCGTCGACGGTCAACTTCGTCTACGTCGGCAGCTTGGCCGGCTGCAGCGCCAACCTCGACAACGGCTGGTATTACGACGACCCGAAGAAGCCGACCAAGGTCATCTTGTGCGACGGCGCCTGCAACGCCGTGCGCGGCTCGTCCAACGGCGAGGTCGACGTCATCTACGGCTGCGAGACGCTGATCCAATGAAGCAGCGGTTGCTCGTGTCGCTGCTGGCGCTGGCCGGCTGTCACCACAGTCACGCGACGAAAGCAGCCGACGCCGGCTTCGACAGCGACGGCGGCTTCGCGTCGACCACGTTCGATCTCGGCTGCGCGTCGTCGACGGCCAAGGCGCAGCTGGTGCCGGTGCAGCTCGTCGTCCTGCTCGACCGTTCGGGCTCGATGGGCGACGGCGTCAACGGCGACCCGACGCTGAAGTGGGATCCGGTCACCGCCGGGCTGGACGCGTTCTTCGCCGATCCCGCGTCGGCCGGTGTGAGCGCGTCGCTGCATCTGTTTCCATCGATCAACGACGAGTGCAATCCCGACGCCTATTACACGCCGGTCGTGCCCATGTCGCCGCTGCCCGACGCGACGACGTATGCTGCCGCCATCAGCGCCGCCGGCGCGCCGGCCGGCGACACGCCGACGCTGCCGACCGTCTCGGGCGCGATCTCGTACGCGCAGGACTCGGCGACGGCGGGCGCGCGCAGCGCCATCGTCCTCGTCACCGACGGCGATCCCGACGCCTGCGACTCGTCCGTCTCCAACGTGTCGTTCGAGGTCGCGAAGGCGGCGGCGACCATCCCGACCTACGTCATCGGCGTCGGCTCCGACCTGTCGAGCCTCGACATGATCGCGCAGTCGGGCGGCACGACGGCGCCGACGCTCGTCTCGGTCGGCGACGCCGACCAGACCAAGAGCGACTTCTTGACCGCGCTCGAGCAGATTCGCGGGCTGGTCTTGAGCTGCGACTTCGCGATCCCGTCGCCGCCGGCCGGCCAGACGCTCGACTACAAGAGCGTCAACGTGCTGTTCACGCCGTCGAGCGGCGCCGCCGAGCAGCTCTTGTACGACAGCGCCTGCTCGACCGGTGTCGGCTGGCGCTACGACGACCCGACGGCGCCGACCAAGATCGAGCTCTGCCCCGGCAGCTGCACCGACGTCAGGCAGGACCACGGCGGCCGCATGGACGTCATCTTCGGCTGCGCCACGAGCGGCAATCTGATCTCCTAGCGCGACTAAGCTTTCGCGCGGGCCAACGCCGTGTCGATGCGCTTGAGGCAGCGCTCGCGTCCGAGCAGCGCCAAGCACTCGAACAGCCCCGGCCCGCCGGCTGCGCCCGTCGTCGCCACGCGCACCGCGTGCACGATGTCGCCGAGCCCGAGCGACTGCTGCGCCAGCCACGCCTGCGTGCCCGCCTCCAGCGCCGCCGCCGTGAAGTCGGGCGCGTCCGCGAGCCAGCCGCGATAGGCGCTCAGCTTCTCGGCCGCGCCCGGCGCGCGCACCCGCTTGTCGAACGCCTTGTCGTCGACGCTGGCCACGTCCTCGCCGAAGAAGAACGGCGCCTGCAACAGCACGTCGCCGAACACCTTGAGACGATCGCCGATGGCCTCGACGACGCGCCCCAAATAGACGTCATCCTCGCCGTTGAGCCAACCGGCGCGCTCCAAGAACGGCCGCACGCGCCGCACCTTCTCGTCGATCGGCACCGCCTTCATGTACTGCATCTGAAACGAGTCGAGCTTGGCCGGATCGAAGCTCGCCGGCGCCACGTTGACGCGCGACAGCGAGAAGCTCTCGATCATCTCGGTGCGCGTCAGAAACTCGGTCTTGTCGTCGAGCGACCAGCCGAGCAGCACGAGATAATTGACGATCGCGTCCGGCAGATAGCCGACCTGCTCGTAGAAGTCGACGACGACGGGATTGAACGTCTCCTGCGTCGTCTCGAGCTTCATCGCGGCCGCGATCTGCATGCCGTGCTCGTGCACTTTCTTGAACTCGTGGTTCTTCAAGTACTGATCGAGCTTGCGCTTCGACAGCTTCTTCTTCGATCCCGGCTCGGCCACGTACGGCAAATGCGCGTACACCGGCCGCGGATACTTCAGCGCGTCGACGATGAAGACCTGTCGCGGCGTGTTCGACAGATGCTCCTCGGCGCGAATGACGTGGCTGACGCCGAAGTCGTAGTCGTCGACGACGTTGGCCAGGTGGTAAATGAAGCTGCCGTCGCCGCGCTGAATGACGTGATCGGCCTCTTGCTGCCACTGAAACTCGACGTCGCCGCGCACTTCGTCGTGCAGGACGAGCTTGCCTTCGCGCGGCATCTTCAGCCGCACGACCCAGGCGCGCCCTTCGGCGGCGAAGCGCGCGCGGTCGGCCTCGTCCTTCGCCATCCACGTGCGGCTGTATACGAACTGGAATTTGCCGTCGGTGGCGACTTTGCGCTCGGCCTCCATCTCGTCGGCCTTCGCGTAGTCGTAATAGGCGTCGCCGCTCTCGATCAGCCGATCGACCGCCGCCTGATAACGATGCGAACGCTGCGACTGAAAGTAGGGCGCGTGCGGCCCGCCCACTTCCGGCCCTTCGTCCCACTGGATCTGCAGCCAGCGAAAGCCGTGCAGAATCGGCGCCAGCGCCGCTTCGACGTTGCGCTCGCGATCGGTGTCGTCGATGCGCAGCAGATACTTGCCGTAATGTTTGCGCGCGAAGAGCCAATTGAACAGCGCCGTGCGCACGCCGCCGATATGCAAAAAGCCCGTCGGCGACGGCGCGAACCGCGTGCGCACCACCGGCTGATTCGGCAGCACCGAAATCTTCTCGGTATTCATGAGACCTTGTCGCCCGGCTTCGTGTCTTCGCCGGCGCTGATGACGAGCTTGCCCGCTGCCAAGATCATGCCCTCCGACAGCCCGAACTTCATCTGCCGCGGCTTCAAGTTGGCGATGACGACCACCCGCTTGCCGACGAGCGCCGCCGGATCGGGATAGCTCTGCCGCAAGCCGGCGAAGATCTGCCGATCGCGCCCATCACCGATATCGACGAGCACGCGAATCAGCTTGTCCGCGCCTTCGACCAAGCCTGCCTCTTTGACGAGCGCCACGCGCAAATCGAGCTTCTGAAAGTCCTCGATGCCGACTTCCGCCGCCGCTGTCACTTCCGGCTTCTTATCCAAGCTTTTGTCCTTCTTAGGCTCTTTAGGTGCTTTCGGTTCTTTGACGGCAGCCGGCTGCGCGACCTTCTTCTCGATCTTCGCCCAGCCGTCTTTGAGCGTCACCGCGCGATTGAAGCCGCCGTCGGGATCGCCCACGAAGTAGCCGAGCCGCTCGAACTGATAGTGCTGCCCCGGTTTCGCGTTCGCGAGATAAGGCTCGACCTGCGCCGTCACCACTTCCAGCGAATTCGGGTTCATCTCCTCGAGGAAGCTCTTGCCTTCGATCGCTCCCGGATTCTCGACGGAGAACAGCCGATCGTAGAGCCGCACCGTCATCGGCTTGGCGTGCTGCGCCGAGACCCAGTGCAGCGTGCCGCGAATGGTGCGGCCGTCGGGCGCGTTGCCGCCCCACGAGTCGAGGTCCATCGTGCCGCGCAGCTCGATGGGCTCGCCTTTGTCGTCCTTGATGACCTCGGTGCACTTGACGATGCAGCCGTAACGCAGCCGCACCTCGCGTCCCGGCGCCAGGCGAAACCACTCTTTCGGCGGATCTTCGCGGAAGTCCTCGCGCTCGACGTAGACGACGCTCGAAAACGGCACTTTGCGCGTGCCCATCTCCGGCTTGTCCGGCGACAACGGCGCGTCGAGCTCGCGCGTCTCGCCCGCCGGAAAATTGGTGATCGTGAATTTCAGCGGCTTCAGCACCGCCATCACGCGCGGCGCCGAGACGTTCAAGTCCTCGCGCAGGCAATATTCGAGCAGGCCGTAATCGACCATCGAATCGGCTTTGGCGACGCCGATGCGCTCGCAGAAGTTACGCAGCGACGCCGGCGTGAAGCCGCGCCGCCGCAACCCCGCCAGCGTCGGCATGCGCGGATCGTCCCAGCCGTTGACGACCTTGTCCTGCACCAGCTGCAAGAGCTTGCGCTTCGACATGACCGTATAGGACAAGAACAGCCGCGCGAACTCGATCTGCTGCGACGGATAGGCGCCCGTCTCGTGAATCGCCCAGTCGTACAGCGGCCGGTGCGCCTCGAACTCGAGCGTGCACAAAGAGTGCGTGATCTTCTCGATCGCGTCCGAGAGCGGATGCGCATAGTCGTACATCGGATAAATGCACCACTTGGTGCCGGTGCGGTGATGCGGCGCATATCGAATTCGATACAACAGCGGATCGCGCAAATTCATATTCTGCGAATTCAGATCGATCTTGGCGCGCAAGACCTGCTCGCCCTCTTTGTATTTACCGGCGCGCATATCGCGGAACATCTTCAGGTTCTCGGCGACGGTGCGGTCACGAAAGGGGCTCGGCGTTCCCTTCTTGTAATAGTTGCCGCGATATTCGCGGATCTGCTCTTCGTCGAGCGAATCGACGTAGGCCAAACCCTTTTGAATCAGCAACTCGGCATATTGATAAAGCTGCTCGAAATAATCGGACGCGTAATAAAGATTCGTCCATTCGAAACCGAGCCATTTGATATCGTTTTGAATCGATTCGACGTATTCGACGTCTTCGGTGATCGGATTGGTGTCATCGAAGCGCAGGTTGCAGCCGCCGCCGAAATCCTTGGCCAGACCGAAGCTGATGCACATCGCCTTGGCGTGACCGATGTGCAAGTAGCCGTTCGGCTCCGGCGGAAAGCGCGTGAGGATGCGGCCGTCGTGCTTGCCGCTCTTCTTGTCCTCCGCCATCAGCTCGCGGATGAAGTTGCCTGCAGTCGTGGGCTCAGTCATGGCGCCCTGTGTTTATCAGGCTGGCCCGCCGCCGGCAATCGAACTGGCGACGAAGAATGATCCGCCGGTGTATGCTCCCGCGCATGGCCACGCCGCTGCCTCTGTCACGCCGTCCCGGTGACTTCGCTTTCATCGGCTTTTTCATCGTCAACCTGTTCTTCGTGACCTATATCGTCGACATCGAGCAGCTGACGATCGCCAACCCCTTCAACTTCACCTATCCGCTGTGGCCGCCGCGTCCGCTCGTCGACATGGTCCATTGGTGGGGGCGCAACTTCGACCCGGCGCTGATGGCGCGCGAGCCGTGGTGGCGGGCGACGATCTGGATCGACGCGCTCGGCTTCGGCCCGTTCTACGCCTTCGCCATCTACGCGTTCGTCAAAGGCCGCGACTGGATTCGCATCCCCTGTTTCATCTGGGCCGGCGTCATGTTCGCCAACGTCGTCATCATCCTGTTCGAGGAGATCTTGGGGGCGCACGCGACGCCGCGGCCGGGCATCGTCGTCGCCGCCAACGTCCCGTGGCTGCTGTTTCCGCCGCTCATCGTGCTGCGCATGGCGATTCGCGAGCGGCCGTTTACGCAGGCGCGGTCGTGATCGTCAGCGATTTTCAGCGGCAATATGGACCGTGGGCCGTCGTCGCCGGCGCGTCGAGCGGGCTCGGCGCCGAGTTCGCGCGCCAGCTGGCCGGCCGCGGGCTCAACGTGCTCTTGCTGGCGCGGCGCCGCACGTTGACCGAGCAGCTGGCGCGGCAAATCGCGACCGAATTCAAGGTGGAAGCGCGCGCCGCCGAGGTCGATCTATCGTCGCCGGCGCTGCTCGAGCAGCTGCGCGCCGCGACGGCGGGGCTCGAGGTCGGCCTCGTCGTCTACAACGCGGCGCAGTCGCTGATCGGGCCCTTCATCGAGCAGTCGCTGGAAGAGAAGCTGCGCATCGTCGACGTCAACTGTCGCGGGCCGCTCGTGTTCGCCGACGAATTCGGGCGTCAGATGGTGGCGCGCGGTCGCGGCGGCATCGTCATCATGGCGTCGCTGGCCGCGGCCCAAGGCTCACCGCTCGTCGCGACCTATGCCGCGTCGAAGGCGTTCGACCTCGTGCTCGCCGAAGGACTATGGGACGAGCTCGGCCGCCACGGCGTCGACGTCGTCGCCTGCCGCGCCGGCGCCACGCGCACGCCCAACTACGAAGCCGCGCGACCGGCCGGCAAAGTGCCGATCATGGAGTCGGCGCCGGTCGTCAAAGCGACGCTCGATCAGCTCGGCCACGCGCCCAGCTTCGTGCCCGGCTTCATCAACCAGATGGTCAGCCAAGTCTTCGGCCGCCTCTTGTCACGACGCACGGCGATTCGCATCATGGGCAACGCCACGCGCAAGCTCTATCCCGCCGATCGCGCGTGAGCCGCGCCTAAAGAATGAAGGGGACGATCGCTTTGCGCGAGCGCGGATAGTCGGCGAACGTGTCCTTGTACCACTTGTGATTCGACCACGCGCGCGGCACGAGGTTGGCGATCGTCCACACGACGAAGGCGGCGCCGGCCGGTGACCACGCGGCCAGCGTCCAGCCGCACCACTCGAGGATTTCGCCGAGATAATTGGGCGCCGACACCAAGCGGTAGAGCCCGCCGGTGGGGATCTTGTAGCCGCTTTCGCCGGGCGCGCGCAGGGTCCGCAACACGTGGTCGGAGTGCTGGTTGATGACGTAGCCGGCGAGGAAGAGGGCGACCCCGCCGAGAAAAGGCGCGCTCGTGAGCCAGGCGTCGCCGAAGGCGTGAAAGTGCGTCAGCCAGCGCGCGTTCAAGTAGCCGTTGACGCAGTTGAAGGAGAAGCCGAGCGCGACGACGGCCAGCGGCATCGGCTTGTCCCCGCCGCGACGCCGGAACGGATAGATGAACGAGCGGTTGAAGTAGTGCAGCTGCCACACGACGAGCAGCACCAGCGGCACGCGCGCGAACGCATGCTCGCCCATAAAGGCGACGACGGCGAACACCAGCGACGCCGGCGCCTCCATCAGCACCCAGCCGACGGTCGAGCGCACGGTCGGACCCCAGCCGCCGCGATTGTGGCGACCGTAAGGCGCGGTGATCAGAAACAGCGCCAGAAAGGTCACGACCGACAGCGCCAGCATGACGAGCAGGAGCCCGTCGAAAAAATGCCGCTCGTTCATGCGCCTAGCCTGCGGAGCGCATCGTTCGCGCGGGCGAGTCGAGCTGGCCGGCCTCGCGGAACCAGTCGTAGGTGTCGGTCAGCGTGTCGCGCAGCGGGCGCGGCTCATAGCCGAGCTCGCGCGTCGCCTTGGCGTGCGACACCAGCTGATGATTGCGCAGCGCGTGCAACGAGCGGCTGGTGAACAGCGGCTCCTTCTGCATGACCTTGGCCGCTGCCGTCGCGAACGGCGCCCCGACGCGCGCCAGCCACATCGGCGACACGAAGCGCGGCGCGCGCACGCCCGTCAGCTCCTGCGCCAGCTGCGCCAGCTCGACCACGCTCTTGTGCGTGCCCGACAAGAGATAACGCTCACCGGTGCGGCCGCGCTCTGCCGCCGCCATCGCGCCCGCGGCGACGTCGCGCACGTCGACCCAATCGAAGCCGCCGTCGATCAGCGCGGGCAGCCGCCGATGATAGAGATCGAGCAGCACGAGGCCCATGCGCGACGGACCGTAATCGTGCGGCCCGACGATCGCCGTGGGATTGACCACCACGGCGTCCAGCCCGCGCTCGAGCCCTTTTTTGATCTCGCGCTCGCCGCCCGCCTTCGAGCGATCGTAGGGCGGACCGGTGTGACCGTCGTTGAGCGCGCGCGTCTCGTCGACCGGCTCCGAGCGCGGATAGGCCGAGAACGCGTGGATCGAGCTGAAGTGCACCAGCCGCTCGACGTGGTTCTGCAAGCAGGCGGCGACGACGTTGCGCACGCCGCCGATGTTCACCGCCTCCACTTCCGCTTCGTTACCGGGCGCGATGTTGATGTTCGCCGCCAAGTGAAACACGCGCTCCACGCCGGCGAAGGCGGCGACCAGCGACGGCGCGTCGCGGACGTCGGCCTCGAGGAACTCGACGGGCAAGTCTTCGATGCCGCGACGGTTCGAGTGGGTGATGGCGCGCACGTCGTGACCGGCGGCGAGCAGTGAACGGACGAGGTTGGCGCCGACATGGCCGTTGGCGCCCGTGACCGCAATCTTCATGCCGCGGAATGTACACGAAAAGCGACTAGAACGTGTATCAGTCGCCGCCGCTCCCGCGCTTGGGCGGGCCGTCGTCGATGGGGGCGTGATCGGTCCGACCGCTGTCGCGCCAGGCCCACGCCGACATCAAGACGTCGTCGAGGCGGGTCGCGGTCTCGTCGTCGAGCGCCTCGGCTTGGCAGCGATCGCACGTCGGAATCGGGAAATCGGCGGGGATGGCCACGAACACGCCGCGAAAAGGCGCGCTGCGACCGGCGCAGGCGACCGGCGACAGCATGCCGCCGCGGCAAAACGGGCACGGTCGCCGCTCCGGCGCCGTCGCTGCCGGGGCCCGCGCGGCCAGCTTGGCGAAGGTTCGCAGGGCCAGCTCGGTGCGCACGAACAGCGCTTCGGCCTTCTGCAGGCAGCCGTCGTCGCAGGCGAGCAGCCGCTCGGCGTCGACGCGGCAGTCGTCGAGCATCGACGCCAGCCAGGCGTCGCGAGCGAGCGCCGCCGCTTCCGCCGTGCGCAGCTCGTCGGCGACTTGGCGCAGCCGCGACCGCAGCCGCTCCGTCTCACTCGGCGTATCCATGTTCCAGGTGGGAGTAAGCCGCGCCGATATGTAGGGCAAGTGCGTGAAACTAGTTTTGTTTTGTCTGACGTTTCGCGGCGACGTCCGTCACGAGCTCAGCCGCAGTGATGGCGCACGAAGGCCAAGAGCGCGTCGACGTCGACCGGCTTGGCCAGCACGAAGGAGACGCCGTCGGGCAGCGTGACGTCGACGTTGGCCGACTGCACACCGACGGGAATGCGCGCCCAGCGACGGTCGCGGCGCAGCGTGACCAGCAATTCCCAGCCGTCCATCACCGGCATCTGCAGATCGAGCAGCAGGAGCCGCGGCGGCGACGGCAATTCGGCCAAGCGCAAGAGGGCGTCGCGGCCGTTGGCGGCGGTGACGACGGTGAATCCGGCGGTCTCCAGGGTCGCGCGCAGAAGCACGCGCGTGTCGTGATCGTCCTCGACGACCAGCACCAGCGGCGGCGGCGCGTTCGATTCGGCTTCCAAAAGCGACTCCGTTCACCCCTCCCAAAGAGGAGTAAGCACTAGCGCGTCAGGCCGCAAACTGAGGCGCCTCGCGTCAATATGGGGGCGGGACACCCGAACGGGGCATCGATTCACCAGTGCGACCTCGTTAAGCCGTTGAAACTGTATGGATGCGATATGGCCTCACTCTTGATGTGTCACTAGGAACGATGACCTCCGTTTTGCGACTGGAATACGAGGTGCGCACCAAGAATGGCGCCATTTTGGAGTCTTCGGACGACCGCGGGCTGCTCGAGTTGGTGCCCGGACGACATCGGCTCTTGCCGGCGCTGGAGGAGATCATCGCCGGCCTGCGCGTCGGCCAAGAGGCCCGCGGCGAATTGCCGGCGCACCGCGCCTTCGGCGACGAGAGCGTCCTACCGACGATGCACATCGCGCGCAGCGAGTTTCCGTCCGCGGCCGGGTCGGCGCCGCCGCAGCCGGGCGAGCGCTACGAGGCCAACACGCCCATCGGCGATTTCGTGCGCTTTGCGGTGCTGGCGGTCGACGGCGCCTTCGTTCACGTGCGGCTGCTCCATCCGCTGAACGAGGCCGATTTGGAATATCGCTTCAAGCTCCTGGCCTGCAACGAGGTCGGTGGTCCGCCGCCGCTGCCGGCGCACGTGCTCGGCATCGACAGCGCCGCCATCGAGATCATCGAGGAGCGCAGCGGTCCGGCAAGCTGATGTTGGTGCCCAAGTCGCTAGCGGTCCTGATCGCCGGGCGCGTCGACGACGTGCTGGTGCTGCGCCGTCTGTTGCGCGAGACGAGCTATCGCGTCGACGGCGTCACCGGCGCCACGCAGGCGCTGCGCGCGATCACGCAGCACAGCTACAGCGCCGTCGTCGCCGATGACGATCAGATTCAGGGGCTGAGCGGCGCCAAGCTGCTGTCGCACGTCGAGGAGCTGCAGCCGGGGGCGCTGCGGCTGCTCATCGCGCCGCGCGAACGGCGGCCGCAGCTGGCGAATCAGTCGCTGAGCGGCCGCTTTCAGCTGTTCGTGCGGCCCTATTTCGCGGCGCCGATTCGCGACGCGCTGGTGGCGCACGAGCGCGCGGCGTCGTCGCGGCGGCGCACCAACGTGCACGACGAGGATTCGGCGCCGCCGGTGGAGTCGCGCCGCGAGCCGCCGCGCGAGCGCGAGGCGCCGCGACCGTCGCGCGAGCCGATGCGCGAGCAGGCCCGCCAGGCGCGCGAAGTGGCGCGCGAGCCGCAGCGCCAGGCGCGCGAAGTGGCGCGCGAGCCGCAGCTGCGCGAGCAGGCGCGAGAGCTCGTGCGCGACGTGGCGCGTGAAGCGGCGCGCGAGCCGGTCCGTCGTGACGGCGGCGAGCGCGAACGGCCACGGCGCAGCGACCGCTCGCGCAAGATCGACGTGCGGCCGCCGAAGAGGTCGGCGCCGGCGCACGAAAGCTACGAGGAGAGCACGGTCGCGTTCGGCGGCGGCAACGCCATCGTCGAAGACGACACCAAGCCTTACGCGCTCGTCTCGGGCGGCACCGTCGCCCGCCGGCGCCTCTTGTTGACGATGGCGGAGCTGGCGGAGGCGACGCTCGGTCACGGCTCGGGCCACGCCTTGCGAGTCGCGGCGCTGGCGGTGGCGCTCGGTCGCGCCATCGGGCTCAGCCCGGCCGACGTCGACGCGCTCGACGAAGCGGCGCTGTTGCACGACGTGGGCGAGCTGGCGGCGAGCATCAGCTTGTGGCGCGTGCCGCGACGGCTGAATCAGGCCGAGCTGCAGCAGGTGCATCTGCACGCGCAGGCGAGCCACGTCGTCGCGCAGCGCTGCGGCGCGGCCAAGCCGGCCTTGTTGGCCGTGCGCCACCATCACGAGCGCTGGGACGGTCGCGGCTATCCCGACGGGCTGGCGCGCGCCGCGATCCCCGTGACCGCGCGCGTGCTCGCCGTCGCCGACACGTGGGACGCGCTGGCGACGGCGCGCCCTTATCGCGACAAGCAGCCGCTGGCGCAGTGCGCGCGGACGTTGCGCGCCGCTGGCGGGCTGCAGCTCGATCCGGCGCTCGTCGAGCTGTTCCTGGCGCGCCGCATTCACGACGCCATCGACTGGGCCGATCCGCCGCGCGCCGCCGATCTCTTGCCGCCGGCGAGCGCCAAGACCTCGGCACCGCGACGCGCCCGCACCGGCTGATTCGCTACAGTTTTCGTTGCATGAGGAGGAGGTCGAGCCACTGGTCATGCTTGAAGCCGACCGCAGGCAGGCGACCGACCTCGACGAAGCCGTGCCGCGCGTGCAGCGCGACCGAGCCCGCTTGCTCGGCCGAAATGCCCGCCATCACCGTCTTCAGCTGCAGCTTCTGCGCGCGTTCCAAGAGGTCGGCCAAGAGCGCGCCGCCGATGCCGAGCCGCTGGCGATCGTGGCGCACATACACCGAGTTCTCGACGGTGAAGCGATAGCCTTCGCGCGGCCGAAACGGACCCAAGCTGCCATAGCCGACGACCTCGCCGGCGCGCTCGGCGACGATGACGGGATGCGTCGGCGGGCGATCGACGAACCAACCGTGACGCTCGTCCACCGTCGTGTGCGCGTACTGCCACGTGCAGGTCGAGACGTCGACATAGTGGTTGTAGATGGCATTGATGGCGTCGAGATCGTTCGCGGTCGCCGCGCGGATCGAGAGCGTCATGCCGTAAATCTTAGCGCCGTCGCGTTTCGCGCGCGTTGCCAGAACCGCGCGACCGCATTACAGTCGATGTCGCGCGCCGTTTAATGTCGTGCGCGAAGTAGGGGGACGATGTCCACCGACACTTCCGATCCGCGCTACTACCATCGCGTCGTCGACTGTCAGTGGGCCTGTCCGGCTCACACCAACGTGCCGGAGTACATTCGGCTGATCGCGCAAGGGCGCTTCACCGAGTCGTACCTGCTCAACCGCGCGTCCAACGTCTTCCCCGGCATTTTGGGGCGCACGTGCGATCGACCGTGCGAGCCCGCCTGTCGTCGCGGCCGCGTCGACGGCAAGCCGGTGGCCATCTGTCGCCTCAAGCGCGTCGCCGCCGACTTGAGCGATCACGACGAGGTGCGCAAGCAGCTGCCGCCGATCCCCAAGCGCAAGAACGGCAAGCGCGTGGCGCTCGTCGGCGCCGGGCCGGCGTCGCTGACGGTGGCCAACGATTTGATGCCGCTCGGCTACGAGGTCGTGCTCTTCGAGAAGCTGTCGCAGGCGGGCGGGCTCATGCGCGTCAACATCCCGTCGTTTCGCCTGCCGTCGCAGGTGCTCGACGACGAAGTGAACATGATCCTCGACATGGGCGTCGACATTCGCTACGGCACGCCCATTCACAGCCTGAAGAAGCTCGTCGAGGACTCGTTCGACGCCGTGTTCGTCGGCTCGGGCGCGCCGCGCGGCAAGAACTTGGAGGTGCCCGGCCGCTACGACTCCGATCGCATCCACATCGGCATCGACTGGCTGGAGTCGGTGCACTTCGGCCACGTCACCAGCGTCGGCAAGCGCGTCCTCATCATCGGCGTCGGCAACACGGCCATGGACTGCTGCCGCTCGGCCAAGCGGCTCGGCGCCGACGACGTCAAGGTCATCGGCAGAAAGCCGCGCAAGTACTTCAAGGCGTCGCCGTGGGAGCTCGATGACGCCGAAGAGGAGCGCGTCGACATTTTGGAGAATTATTCTCCATTACGCTTCGTCATCGAGGACGGCAAGCTGACCGGCATGGAGCTCGAGCGCTTCTCGTCGCGGGAAGTGAACGGCAAGCTCGAGCAGCAGTCGCTCGATCGCGTGGTCTTGCCGTGCGACGACGTCATCCTCGCCATCGGTCAGGAGAACGCGTTTCCGTGGATCGAGCGCGACATCGGCCTCGACTTCGAGCGCGACATGCCCAAAGTCGACCGCGCCACGTTTCAGTCGACGCGCGCCGGCGTCTTCTTCGGCGGCGACGCGGCCTTCGGGCCCGAGAACATCATCTGGGCGGTCGAGCACGGCCATCAGGCGGCGATCTCGATCGACGCGCACTGTCATCAGCGGCCGGTTCACGAGCGTCCCGCCGATCGCATGCAGCTGCACGGCACGAAGATGGGCCTGCACGAGTGGAGCTACTCGAACGACTACTCGGGCGCCAAGCGCGCCAAGATGGAGCACGTCGAGCTGGAGAAGCGGCTCACGAGCTTGAACCTGGAGGTCGAGCTCGGCTTCTCGGCCGCGCAGACGGTGGCCGAGGTCGAGCGCTGCCTCAACTGCGACGTGCAGACGGCGTTCACCGAGTCGGCGTGCATCGAGTGTGACGCCTGCATCGACGTCTGCCCGATGGACTGTCTGACGATCACCAAGATCGAGCCCGAGCCGGAGCTGCGCACGCGCTTGATGGCGCCGGCGCTGAACGTGAAGCAGCCGCTCTTGGTGTCGGGCGGGCTCAAACAGACCGGCCGCGTGATGATCAAGGACGAGGACGTGTGCCTGCATTGCGGCCTGTGCGCCGAGCGCTGCCCGACGAGCGCGTGGGACATGCAGCGCTTCGTGCTCATCCATCCGCACGCCTTTGCCGCCGAAAAGGTGCCGACATGAGCCAAGCGGAAGCGCTCGTGAGCCCGAAGACGGGCGGACGGGTCAACGACTTCGCCTTCAAGATCGCCACGCCCAACGGCTCGGGCTCGGCGTCGGCCAACGGCCTGCTCATGCAGGCGATCTTCCGCATGGGCGTGCCGGTGTCGGGCAAGAACGTCTTTCCCTCGAACATTCAGGGCCTGCCGACGTGGTACGAGATCCGCGTCAACAAAGACGGCCACACGGCGCGCACGCCCGACTTCGACTTGATGGTCGCGCTCAATCCGGCGACCTATGCGCGCGACATCGCCGAGGTGCGCGCCGGCGGCTGGCTCGTGCACGACTCGACCTGGCCGCTGCCGCGCGAGCTCACGCGCGCCGACGTGACGATGATCCCGATCCCGCTGGCGGCTTTGTGCAACGAGGCCTTCGACGGCGGGCGCGAGCGCGTGCTCATGAAGAACATCGCCTACGCCGGCGCGTTGGCGGCGCTGCTCGACATGGATCTCGAGATCATCAAGCAGCTGCTCAACGAAAAATACGGCAAGAAAGCGGCGCTGATGGCGTCGAACGAGCGCGCCATTCAGATCGGCTATCAATACGCGAAACAGCACTTTACCTGTCCCTTGCCGGCGCATTTGGCGCGGCTCGAGGCCACGCGCGATCACATCCTGCTCGACGGCAACACGGCGGCGGCGCTGGGCTGCGTCTACGCCGGCGCCACCGTCGGCGCCTGGTATCCGATCACGCCGTCGACGTCGCTGATGGAGGGCTTCAAGTCGTTCTGCCAGCGCTTCCGCGAAGAGCCGGACGGCACCAAGCGCTACGCCATCCTGCAGGCCGAGGACGAGCTGTCGGCCATCGGCATGGTCATCGGCGCGTCGTGGGCCGGCGCGCGCGCCTTCACGCCGACCAGCGGTCCCGGCATCTCGCTCATGTCGGAGTTCGTCGGCCTCGCCTATTACGCGGAGATTCCCGCCGTCCTGTTCGACGTGCAGCGCACCGGGCCGTCGACGGGCATGCCGACGCGCACGCAGCAGGGCGACATCCTCTTGTGCGCGTTCGCGTCGCACGGCGACACCAAGCACCTGCTGCTGTTCCCGGCCAATCCCGAGGAATGCTTCTACATGGCGGTCAACGCCTTCGACTTGGCCGATCGCTTTCAGACGCCCGTGTTCGTGCTCTCCGATCTCGACATCGGCATGAACGACTGGATGGTCAAGAACCTGCAATGGGACGACGCCTATCAGCCCGATCGCGGCAAGGTCTTGAGCGCGGGCGAGATCGAGCAGCTCAAGGTGTTTCACCGCTACGTCGACGCCGACGGCGACGGCATCGCCGCGCGCACGCTGCCCGGCGTGCATCCCAAGGGCGCCTTCTTCACGCGCGGCTCGGGGCACAACAAGCTCGGCGGCTACACCGAAGACTCGGCCGAATACGTCGAGGTCGTCGACCGCATCGCGCGCAAGATCAATCGCGCCGCCGAGTTCGTGCCGGCGCCGATCGTCAAGAGCGTCGGCCATTCGCGCGGCCTCATCACCGTCGGCAGCTGTGACGGCGCGGCCAAAGAGGCGCTGGAGGAGCTGGCGCGCCGCGACATCGGGCTCGACTATCTGCGCGTGCGCGGCTTCCCGTTCGCGCAGGCCATTCACGACTTCATCGCGCAGCACGAGGAGGTCTTCGTCGTCGAGGCCAACCGCGACGGCCAGCTGCGCACGCTGTTGCAGCTCGAGACCGGCGTCGCGCCGACGAAGCTGCCGTCGGTGCGCTATTACGGCGGCTTTCCCATGTCGAGCCACCACATCGTCAGCGGCGTGTTGGCGCACTTGGCGAAGAAAGAAGAGGGCCGGTCATGACCTACATCGCCAAGCCCAAAGTGCACCACCCGAGCATGCAGAAGAACGCGCTCGGCCTCACGCGCCGCGACTACGAAGGCGCGATGTCGACGCTCTGCGCCGGCTGCGGTCACGACTCGGTGACGGCGGCGATCGTGCAGACGTTCTGGGAGCTCGACGTGCCGCCGCATCGCGTGGCCAAGCTCTCGGGCATCGGCTGCTCGTCGAAGACGCCGACCTATTTTCTACGCGAGGCGCACGGCTTCAACAGCGTGCACGGGCGCATGCCGTCGATCGCGACCGGCGCCAACGCGGCCAATCACGAGCTCGTCTACATCGGCATCAGCGGCGACGGCGATTCGCTGTCGATCGGCCTCGGCCAGCTGTGCCACGTCATTCGCCGCAACGTCAACATGCTCTACGTGTGCGAGAACAACGGCGTCTACGGCCTGACCAAAGGGCAATTCTCGGCCTCGGCCGACAAGGGCTCGCTGGCGAAGAAGGGCGAAGCCAACGCCTTCGACGCCATCGACGGCGCGCTGCTCGCGTTGACGCTCGGCGCCACCTTCGTCGCGCGCAGCTTCTCGGGCGACAAGGAGCAGCTCGTGCCGATCTTGAAGGCGGGCCTCAAGCATAAAGGCTTCGCCTTCATCGACGTCATTTCGCCCTGCGTCACCTTCAACGATCACGATGGCTCGACGAAGTCCTACGCGCACACGCGCGAGCACGATCATGACGTGGCCGACATCGACTTCGTGCCGCTGCGCCGCGAGATCACGATGCCGCCGGCGCCCGACCAACAGACGCTGACGCTGCATGACGGCTCGCAAGTGCGCTTCCGCCGCGTCGAAGCGGGCTACGATCCGACCGACCGCGACAAAGCCTACGGTTACATCCGTCAGCATCAGCAAGCGGGCGAAGTCGTCACCGGGCTCTTGTATTTGCAGCCGGACGGCCAGGATTTGCACGACGTGAACAAGACGGTGGCGACGCCGCTGGCGCAGCTCGGGTACGACCGGCTCACACCCGGCGCCGCGGCGCTGGCGCAATTGCAGAAGCGCTGGCGTTGAATCGGGCCAAGACCTGAGTAGAACCTCTTCGATGAGTGTCTTGATCATCGAAGACGACGAGGGCGTACGGCATTCGCTGGCGGAGCTGCTGTACGAAGAGGGCTACGACGTCCAACTCGCCGGCGACGGCTCGGACGCGCTGGCGCTGCTGCAAGAAGAGCCGTTGCCGTCGCTGATCTTGCTCGACCTTATGATGCCGACGATGAATGGCGGCGAATTTCGCGCGCGGCAGCTGTCCGATCCGCGGCTGGCGAGCATTCCGGTCATCGTCGTGTCGGCGCGGCCCGACGTGAGCGAGCGCGCGAAGGAGCTGGCGGCGGATGACTTTCTGATGAAGCCGATGAGCTTCGAGGCGCTGATTCACGTCGTGCAGAACCGCGCCATCACCGTCGTGACGTCGACGTCGCTGCCGGGCAAGCCGAAGACGCTGGCCGAAGCGTGGCGAACGCTCAAGCCAGCGTCGCGCGACGACTGAATTAGTCTTTGATGTTGAGGGCGCCGACGAGCGCGGCGATGAAGATGAGCACGGCCGTGCCGGCGACGAAGTACAAAAAGCCACCGACGACCGGGTTGATTTTGATGCCACCGGCGAGCATCTCTTCGGGCACGAAATTGAGCGCGAGCATGGTTATCCTCGAGTGACCAAGTTCGGCGCGCACCCTATCACAGCCCGGCGCCGCTGTCTCGCGTGGCGCCAAAGCAGGAGCTGACGTAGGCTGAGCACGCACGTTGTCGCCGCGCGGAAGGTCTTTACGACGGTCGCGACTTGGCGGCAAAGTAAGGGGCGGAGCACAGCAATGCAGACGGTGCTGGTGGTGGAAGATGACGACGATCTGCGCGAAGTCGTGACGCAGACGTTGGAGCGCAACGGCTTTCGGGTCTTCAGCGCGCGCGACGGCCAAGATGCGCTCGAGCGGCTGGCCGATCATCCGGGACCTTGTTTGATCCTGCTCGATCTGATGATGCCACGCATGAGCGGCTGGGAATTTCGCCGCCGCCAGCTGGCCGATCCGCGCTTCGCCGAGATGCCGGTCGTCGTCATGACGGCCACGGCGACGCTCGACGAAGCGGCGATCCACGCCGACGATATTCTGCGCAAGCCGCTCTCGTTCGCCTCGCTGCTCACGGCCGTCAAACGCTACGCGCCGAACGAGCCCGACAATCTCCGCACCAGCTCTTCGTCGCGCTGAATCGAGAAGCTAACGTTCGTGGTGGTTGAACGGCAGCTTGAGCGCGAGCTCGATCGTGCCCAGCACGCGCACGCCTTCGATCTGGTAGTCGAACGGAAAGCGATCGGTCTTCAAATAGAAGCCCTTGGTGTTCGTGATGTTCGTGCCCTGCACGCCGACGCGCAGCCAATCGGTGATGCGATAGCTGAGGCGCGCGTCGAGCGTCGCCCACGGCGCCACCGACATCGGGCGATAGGCGGCGGTCGGGCTGACCGTGCCGTCGGGGTCGTAAATGTCGCTCGGCCGGCGGTAGACGCGGCCTTGATAATGGCCCTGCAGCGACGCGCCGAAGCCGTGGCCGTTGTAAGCGACGCCGATATTGAAGACGTGCTGCGGCGCCCACGGCAAGACGGTCGACTTCGTGATCGTCGTGTCGATGACGGTCTCGTTGACGAGATGCGCCCACGTGTAATTGACGAAGCCGCTCAGCAGATCGAGTGACGACAAGGGCGCGTCCCACAAGATCTCGGTCTCGATGCCGGTGATGGTGTCGCTGTCGAGGTTGGTGGCGAAGTTGGGCTGCGCCGCCGAGAAGTCGATGGGGTTCTCGTTCTTCTGCCAGTACCAATCGAGCCGCAGATCCAAGTGCGAGAGCACGGCGTAGTCGCCCGCCAGCGTGTACACCGTCAGCTGCTCGGGCTTGGTGCGATTGATGTTCGACGTGATGAACAGCGTGTTGGCGCCGAACAGCTCCGACGGCGCCGGCGCGCGAAACGCACGCTCCACCATCGCCTTGAAGACGAGCTGGTCGCGCCACGGATGCACCAAGAGGGCGACGCGCGGGCTGAACTGCTGGAACGTCTTGGAGTCGACCGGGTGCAGCGCCGAGGTCAGATCTTCGTAGCTGAAGGCCTCGACGTCGTAGCGCAGGCCTGCCGTCGCCGACAGGATGCGGTGAAACATGCGGCCGGTGGCCACTTGCGTGTAGATGCCGACGTTGTCGACGGGGTGGTCGAGGATCGGCTGCAGCGCCGGCGGCAGCGGCGTCAGCTGATTGCCGGGAAACGGCAGCTGCGTGCCGCCCACCGATAGATCGGCGGTCGCTTCGTGCTGGTGATCGCCGGTGTAGATGAACAGCCGATTTTCGACGCCGGCCAGCACCGTCAGCTCGCGCCAGACGCGCCACGTCGCCTGCGCCCGCGCGAAGATGACGTTCGTCTCGTTGTCGAGCACCTCGTTGAGGCCGTCGGGAAAATTGACCGCGCCGTTCGGCAACAGGCGGGCGTGATAGTCGACCTCTTGGCGCTGCCACATGAGCAGGAACTCGGTCGACAAACGCTCGTGCAAGAACGGATGCGGCTTGTAGCTCAGCGACGCGATCTGCACGTTCGTCGCCATCTGCTCCGGCTGATCGGGGATCTGGAAGAGCCAGCCTTGGCCGGTGCCGAACTTCCAATATTGATAATGGAACTGCAGCTGCAAGCCGCTCAAGCTGCCTTTGCCGTCGATCTTGGCGAAGACGTAGTCGCTCGAGCTCTTGTCGTTGGTCTCGAACTTCTCCAAGCGGCCGAAGGCGTCGACGCGGCCCGAGCCGTCGTAAGACATGTAGTGGTTGCCGTCGCTCTCCGTGTGGTTGTAGGCGACGATGAACGAGAACGGCGTGAAGACGTGCGCGGCCATGAGGTCGTAGATCTGCCGGCCGTCGTTGCCGATGCGCACCTGCGCCGCTGCCGGCCGATCGTTCGACGCCGTGATCGTGCGCAAGGCGACGATGCCGTTCATCGCCGTCGAGCCGTAGAGCGCCGAGCCCGGCCCGCGCGTCACTTCCATCGTCTCCACCATGTACAAGGGCGTGATGTCCCAGGTATAGGCGGTCAAGTTGACGTTGTTGTTGTGCGGCACGCCGTCGATGAGCAGCATGAGGTGGTTGTTGTTCCACCCTTCGTGCAGGCCGCGCGCGCTCACCGTCGTGCGCTCGAAGTCCTGCGACGGCGCGAAGCCCGGCTGACGGAAGAGCACGTCGTTGGCGCTGGTCCAGCCGTAGGCCTCGATCTGCTCGCGCGAGATGGCGGCGCCGACGGTGGGCGCGTCGCGCAGCGGCAGCAGCTGCTTCGACGGCGCTTCCACTTGGATCTCCATCAGATCTTCGAGCCGCAGCGAGCCCAGCTCTTCGTTCGACGGCGCTTCCGCCCGCGCCTCGCCGGCGCCGAGCAGCGCGCCACACGCCAACGCGCCCGCCAAGACGCTGCGCAGCACGACGCTCACGAGGGCTCGCCTGGTTCGTTGATGGCGTTGATCGCCCGCGTGTCGTTGGCGGCCGGCGTTTCCTGCGGGCCGGCGCGGTCGATCTCGACGGTGAAGGTCGAGCCCGCGCCCAAGCTGGAGTCGACGTGGATGGTGCCGCCGTGCGCGAGGACGATCTGGCGCGTGATGTATAAGCCCAGTCCGAGGCCGCCGTAGTTGAGCGACACGGCGCGCTCGAAGCGGCCGAAGATGCGCGTGTGATCGGCCGCGGCCACGCCGATTCCGTGGTCGCGCACGCGCAGCCGCGCCTTGTGCTCGTCGAGCTCGAGCGTGACGTCGATGGGCTTGCCCTCGCCGTATTTGACGGCGTTGGTCATGAGATTGACCACCACTTGCTCGAGGCGCAGCGGATCCCAGCGGCCGAGCGCGGTGTCGGGCAGGTTCAGCGTCAACGTCGAGCCCGAGCGCGCCAGCTCGGCCGACAGCTGCGCCGCGACGTCGCGAATACAGGCGCTCAGGTCGGTGTCCTCGAGCTGCAAGCCGAAGCGGCCGACGGCGATGCGCGACACGTCGAGCAAGTTGTTGATGAGCCGCTCGAGGCGTCGCACCTGCCGCTCGGTCAGCGCGAACGAGGAGGCGACGCGCTTGGCCTCCAGCCGATCGGCGATGGTCGGCGGCATCTCGATGAGCGACTGCACTTGCAGCTTCAGCGACGTCAACGGCGTCTTCAGCTCGTGCGAGGCCACCGACAGGAACTCGTCACGCACGCGAACCGCTTGGCGCGCCTGCTCTTGGCGATGGCCGATCTCGTGCAGCATGTGGTTGAAGGCGTCGGCCAGCTGGCCAATCTCGTCGCCGCCGTCGTCGTCGGCGCGCACGGTGTAGTCGGCCGATTGCGCGATCTTGCGCGCGATGTCGGCGAGCTTGGCCAGCCGCTTGGAGATGATGCGCTCGAGCGCCGCCGCCAACAGCACCGACGCGGCGATGACGCCGACGACGAGCCACAGGAGGCCCCAGAGGTAGGCGTGCACGCGCGCCGTCAACGGCGCGGCCTCGGTGTGCAGGACGAGCGTGCCGAAGCGCGCGTCGTTGTGGTCGACGGGGCGAACGACGGTGATGCGATCGCCGTCGATGGTGGTGCCGGACGCGGCGCCGGCGACGTCGGCCGGCGGCGGCAGCAGATCGCGCTCGCCGCGCGCGAACGACGCGAACAGCTGGCCGTGCGTGTCGTAGAGCGCGGCGTCGCGGAAGAATTTGTGGCGGCCGAGCGCCTGCAGCGCCTGCTCGGCGGCGGCGCGCTCGTCGAACGCCAGCGCCGCCGCGCCATAATCGGCGACGACCGAGCCCATGAGCGCGCTCTCGGCCAGCATGTCGGCGCGGATCTGCCCGATCTCGCGCTCGGCGACGAAGATGAGCACCGTGAACACCGGCACCAAGATCGACGTCAGCGTGAGCGCGATCAGCTTGCCGCGAATCGACGCCGTGGCCACCTTGCGGCGTTCGCCCGTCATGGGCCGCTCCCGGTGACGACGCGGGCGAAGCGCAAGAGCTGCGCGCTCAGCTTGAGCCCGCTCTTCTTGACGCCTTCGGCGCAGATCTCGAAGCGCACGTGGTTGCCCTCGTCGAGGTAGAGATTGATGAGCACGCCCTCGTGCGCAAAGCCGTCGCTGTCGCCGACGGTGAGGATGGGATGGCCGGCCGTGCGCTGCACCAGCTGCTTCAGCCGCGACCGCTCCGACGCGGCGATGAACGCGACCTGGCAGCCGCTCAGATCGCCGTCGGCTTTGACCTGACGCAGCTCGGCGTGGCGATCGTCGATGCGGTGATCGCGCGCCAGCACGAACTGCAGCGGCTGCAAGAGCGGCGTGTCGCCGACGACGCACAGCGTGAAGGGCGCGGTGCTGCCGGCGAACGCTTCGTTGGGCCAGTCGACGAAGTGCGTGAAGCGCTCGATGACCTCGGCCTTGATGGCGTGCTCGAGCCGTTCGTCGGACGAGGCGCGCGCGGGCATGCTCAGCGTCGCCAGCGTCAGCGCCAGCGCCAGCTTTGCCCTCCAGCGCCGCCCCGACGCGCCCATACGAAATCCCCCCGCGCGTATCTTACACCCACAGTCGCGGTGCATGGGCGAGCGACCGTCGATCACGGAATCCACCGATTCCCGGGGTGTGACGTGGCCTTAGCTGTGCGACCTTATGTCGCATGTTCAGCGGGCGGCGATGGTGCTTACGATCGTTTGCATGGGATTTGCGGGGACGGGTGCGCGGCGAATCCTCGTGGTCGAGGACGACTTGCAGCTCCGCGAGTCGGTCTCGCAGACGCTGGCGCAAGAGGGCTACGACGTCGTGACGGCGCGCAACGGCCGCGAAGGCCTGGAGCTGGCCGCGAGCTCGCCGCCCGATCTGGTGCTGCTCGATCTGATGATGCCGGTCATGAGCGGCTGGGAATTTCGCGAGCGCCAGCAGCTGCATCCCGAATTGGCGGCGATCCCAGTCGTCGTCATGACGGCGACGCCGTCGCTGGAGGCGGCCGCCATCGAAGCCGCCGATCTGCTGCTCAAGCCGGTGCGTCCGAGCGATCTGCTGGCGACGGTGGTGCGGCACATCGGCGAGGCCTTCGACGACCTCGTCGACACGACGGGCAACGACTTCGCCGACGCGCCCAACACCGAGCCCAACGCGCCCGCGCTGCCGTTCGAAGATCACGACAGCAGCCGTCATCATCATTGACCGTCGGTTTTGCGTCGTCGCGGCTGTAGTCCGGCAGACAGCGCCGACTCGTCGTGAAGTTCGCGCTGGCGGCGGCGCGCGCGCGCGTTACAAGAAATCGCATGACCCGCCCGATCCCGCCCGCCGCGCTGCAGCTTCGTTCGCTCGTCAAGCCCTCGGGTGAGCTCGAGGTGTCGCTGGCCGAGGTCGAGACGCCGACGCCGGACACGCATGAAGTGGTCGTGCGCATCGACGCGTCGCCGATCAATCCGTCGGACATCGGGCTCTTGTTCGCGGCGATCGATCCGCTGGCGGCCAAGATCGCGGGCACGTCCGCGCGGCCGATCTTGACCGGCCCGCTGTCGGCGGGCGCGCTGAAGGCGCTCGCCGGCCGCGTCGGCGTGCCGATGCCGGTCGGCAACGAAGGCGCCGGTCGCGTCGTCGCCGCCGGCACGTCGGAGGCGGCGCAGGCGCTCGTCGGCAAGTTGGTGGCGGTGTCGGGCGGCGGGATGTACGCGCAATATCGCTGCCTGCCGATCGAGCAGTGCCTGCTCTTGCCCGACGACGTGACGGCGGCCGAGGGCGCGGCGGCGTTCGTCAACCCGCTGACCGTGCTCGGCATGGTGGAGACGATGCGCCGCGAGGGCCACACGGCGCTGGTGCACACGGCGGCGACCTCGAACGTCGGGCAGATGCTGGTGCGGCTGTGCCGCGACGACGAGATCCCGCTGGTCAACATCGTGCGCAAGCCGGAGCAGGTGGCGCAGCTGCGCGAGCTGGGCGCGCAATTCGTTTGCGACTCGAGCGCGCCGACGTTCCTGGCCGAGCTGACCGAGGCGCTGGCGCAGACCGGCGCGACGCTGGCGTTCGACGCCACCGGCGGCGGCAAGCTGGCCGGGCAGATTCTCGGCTGCATGGAGGCGGCGCAGAGCCGCAACGCCAAAGCCTACAGCCGCTACGGCTCCACGACGCACAAGCAGGTCTACATCTACGGCGGCCTCGACAGCGGGCCGACCGAGCTGGTCCGCAACTTCGGCATGGCGTGGGGCATCGGCGGCTGGCTCGTGTTCCCGTTCTTGCAGAAGCTGGGCGCGGCGGCGACGGAGCTCTTGAAGCGGCGGGTCGTGGCCGAGCTGAAGACGACGTTCGCGACGACGTATGCGCGCGAAATTTCGCTGGCCGAGGTGCTGTCGAAGGAGGCGATCGCCGTCTACGCCAAGCGCACGACGGGCCAGAAGTTCCTGGTCAACCCCAACAAGTAAACGAGTGTTTACTTAGGCGCTGGCGATGGTCGTCGCCGGCGCCGCGGCCGGGCGCGGGTCGCGGAATTGGCGGCGGTGCAGGTCGGCGTAGACGCCGCCGTGGGCGATGAGCTCGTCGTGGCGGCCGCGCTCGACGACGCGGCCGTTGTCGAGCACGAGGATGAGGTCGGCGTTGCGAATCGTCGACAGGCGGTGCGCGATGACGACGCTGGTGCGCCCCGAAAGCAGCGTCCCCAGCGCCTTTTGGATGACCGCTTCGGTGCGCGTGTCGATGTTGGCCGTGGCTTCGTCGAGGATGAGGATGCGCGGGTTGGCGAGCACGGCGCGGGCGAAGGCGAGCAGCTGGCGCTGGCCTTGGCTGAGCGTGATGCCGCCTTCGCCCAGCGGGTGTCGTAGCCGCCGGGCAAGGCGCGATGAAGTCGTGCGCGTCGACGGCGCGGGCGGCGGCTTCGACCTCGGCGCGCGGCGCGTCGGGGCGGCCGTAGGCGATGTTGTCGGCGATGCTGCCGGAGAATAGGAACGGCTCCTGCAGCACCATCGCCAGCTGCGAGCGCAGGCTCTTGCGCGTGACCGAGCGGACGTCGTGGCCGTCGACGCGCACGACGCCGGCCGACGACGTCGTAGAAGCGCGGGATGAGGCTGGCGAGCGTCGTCTTGCCGGCGCCGGTCTTGCCGACGAGGGCGATGGTCTGGCCGGGCGCCGCTTCGAAGCTGACGTCGCGCAACACCGGATGCGCGGGGTCGTAAGCGAAGGAGACGTTCTCGACGCTGATGCGGCCTTCCAGCCGTCCGAGCACGGCGGCGTCGGCGGCGTCGGCGCGGCTCGCGCGTCTCGTCGAGGATGCTGTAGATGCGCTCGGAGCCGGCCAGCGCCGACTGCATGAGCGTGTACACCGACGCCGCCAGCTGCACCGGGCCGGAAGAAGCTGCTGCACGTAGATGAGGAACGCCGCCAAGAGGCCGATCGTGAGCCGATTGCGCGAGCACCAGATGGCCGCCGTAGCCGATGACGAGCGCGATCGACAGCGTCGAAAGATGTCGATGGCGGGCGAGAACGCGCTGGTGATGCCGACGGCGGCTGACGTTGGCGTCGCGGTTGGCGGCGTTGCGCTGGCGGAACTTCTGGATGTTGACGGCGGTGCGGTTGAACGCCTGCGCCTGGCGCACGCCGACGATCTCCTCCTGCAGGTCGGCGGTGACGTTGCCGACGGTCTCGCGCGTCTTGCGGAAGGCGGCGCGGGCGCGCGCGGCGAAGAACGCCGTCATCAGCAGCATCGCCGGGATGATCGCGTAAGCAGACGAGCGCCAAGCGCCAATTGAGGACGAGCATGGCGCCCAAGATGCCGACGAGGCCGAGCAGCGCGCCCAGGAGCTGCGTCAGACCTTGCGAGAACAGCTGATTGAGCGTGTCGACGTCGGACGAGAAGGCGGCTCATCAGATCGCCGACCGGCCGCTTGTCGAACCAGGCCAGCGGCAGCGCCTGCAACTGCGCGAACAGCCGCGCGCGCAGCGACGCCAAGAGGTGCTGGCCGGTCATGCCGACGCGGCGCGTTTGCGCGCGCTGCGCCAGCGCGCCGCCGACGTAGACGACGAGCATGAGGCCGATCATGCGCATGAGCAGCGGCGGATTGTCGGAGCGCGATGGCGCGATCGATGGTGCGGCCGACGAGCCACGGGCCCGCCGCCTGCGCGCCGGCGTTGACGAGCACGTAGCCGAGCGCCGCGAACAGCATCGACTTCCACGGCGCCAACTCACCGACGAGCCGGCGCGCCGTCGCCGCGCGGTTGCGGGCGCGCTTCTCGTCCTGCGACGCCATCACCTCGAGCGAGCCTTGCCACCTCATGAGGCCGACCTCGCGGCTTTCTCGGCGGTCGCGGCCGTTTTGTTGTCGATGAGCTGCGAGCCGAGGATGTCGTTGTAGAGCGCGGCTCGTGGCCATGAGCTCCTCGTGTCTGCCGCTGGCGACGATCTTGCCGTCGTCGAGCACCAGGATCAGGTCGGCGTCGCGCACCGTGCTGACGCGCTGCGCGATGACGAACGCGGTCTTCTGCGTGTCGCGCATCAGCTGATCGAGCGCGTCTTGGATCGCCATCTCCGTCTCGGCGTCGACGGCCGAGGTGCAGTCGTCGAGGATGAGGAGATGCGGCTGCGTCAGAAGCGCGCGGGCGATGGCGAGCCGCTGCCGCTGCCCGCCCGAGAGGCCGACGCCGCGCTCGCCGATGACGGTGTCGTAGCCGTTCGGCCAGTCGCTCGATGAAGCCGTGCGCCTGCGCCGCTTCGGCCGCGGTCTCGACTTCGGCGGCGGTCGCCTCGGGACGGCCGTAGGCGATGTTGTCGCGCACGCTGCCGGAGAAGAGCAGCGCGTCCTGCAGCACGATGCCGATCTGCGCGCGCAGGCTCGACAGCGTCACCTCGCGCACGTCTTGGCCGTCGACGAGCACGCTGCCGCCGGTGACGTCGTAGAAGCGCGGGATCAAGTTGATGATGGTGCTCTTGCCGGCGCCGGTGGTGCCCGAGAAGGCGACCATCGAGCCGGGCTCGACGGTGAAGCTGACGCCGCGCAAGATCTCGCGCTCGGAGCCGGCGTAACGGAAGCGCACGTCGCGGAACTCGACCTTGCCTTGCAGCTTCGGCAGCGGCGTGGCGCCGGGCGCGTCGGCGACGTCGAGCGGCGCGTCGAGCAGCTCGAACACGCGCAAGGCCGAGGCGCCGGCGCGCGACAGCTGCGCCGAGAGGAAGCCGATCATCATGATCGGCATGAGCAGGAACGCGAGGTAGCTGTTGAAGGCGATGAGCTCGCCGACGCTGAGCCTGCTCCTGAAGATGAGCGCGCCGCCGACGCCGACGACGGCGAGGTCCCGAGGTTGGCGAAGAAGTTCACGAACGGGAAGTTGTTGCTGATGGCTTTGATGACGCCCATGTTGAGGTCGCGCAGCTCTTCGTTGATGACGCCGTAGCGCTCGGCTTCGCGCTCCTCGCCGGCGAACGCGCGCACGACCTTCAAGCCGTGCAAGTCCTCTTGCAGCACGCCGTTCAAGCGTCCGAGCGCCATCTGCACGCGACCGAACAGCGGACCGACCTTGGTGATGAAGATCTTGAGGATGTAGAAGATGGGCAGGATCGCGCCCAGCGCGGCGGCGGCGAGGGTGGCGTTCATGACGAACAGGAGCGCGGCACAGCCGACGAGCATGACCAGCGACGCCGCCAGCTGCACGACGCCGGCGCCGACGAAGGTGCGCACCTGCTCGACGTCGTTGGTCAGACGCGTCAAGAGCTGCCCGGTCTGCGCCTGGTCGTAGTAGCTGAAGCTGAGCTTCTGGATGTGGGTGAAGAGGCCGTCGCGCAAATCGAAGGCGACGCCTTGCGAGGCGCGCTCGGCCAAGTAGCCCTGCGCGAAGTTGAAGAGCCCGCGGCCGACGGCGATGGCGACGAGCCCGCAGACGGCGTAGACGACCGTGTTCCAGCTGCGCGCGCCGATGCCGCGGTCGATCGCCAGCCGCACCATCTGCGGCGCCAGCAAGTTGGCCGCCGATACCAAGAGCAGCGCCAGCAGCGCGCCGAACGTCTCTGCTTTGTAGCCGCGCAGATAGCGCAGCGCTCGCCACACGGCCTTGCCCGCGCCGGCCGGGCCGCGCGCGCTTCGTCCTCGTTCCATCGTAGTAGCGACTATACCCGAGGCCGGCGGGCGTGAGCCGCCCGATCGCCGCGTTGTCGCTGCGGTCCGCTGCTCACGCACCAAAGCGTGCGCTCCGCTGCGGTCCTCGCTCCGCCTTGCGCTCGGGCCGCTCACGCCCGCCGGCTAGCGCCGGTCGGCGACGCTATCGGGGAGGGTGCGTGTGGCGGCTACCTCTGACCTTCGGACACGCGGCGCATGCTGTCGACGATCGCCAGCGCGCAGCCGGGGAAGATGCCGAACTGGATCTCGGGATGATGGCGCAGGAAATACTTGGCCAGCCAGCCGAGCGAGAGCGCGTCGAACCAGATGCCGGCCTTGACGCGCGTGTGGCCGGCGTCGGTGTCCTCGAGGTCGAAGCGAATGCGCAGGCCTTTGGGCTCGCCGGCGACCCAGTTCAGCTCGAGCCAGCGCTCGTGCTCCATGGTCAGCGCGCAGGTGAACTCGAAGCCGACCGAGACGAGCGAAATCTTGAAGCGCAGGTGGACGGTGACGCGGTCGCCTTGGCGCTTGACCTTGTCGAGCATGGGAACGACGCCGGCGTAGCCGTCGAGGTTGGCGATGACGCTCCACACGCGCGAGCGCGGCGCTTCGATGTCGGCGACGGCGACGGAGCCGATGGGCTTGCCGGCGTGATCGAGGTCGACGGTCACGATCGGCTTCACATGCTCCATTGCGCGAGGGTGCCACACCTCGGCGCGGCGCGCGTCACGGATCGACATGCGTGGCGATTCCTTGGTTGAGGACGAGGTTGGTCCACGCCGGCAGCGCCGCGCCGGCGACGGTCGCGGACGAGGCGCGGTCGGAGCTGCAGGCGGGTGCGGCTGCGACGGCGAGATTGAAGGCGCGGGCGAGGTGTTTCATGACGCTCCTCCGGTCGCTGCGCGTGGTGTCGGATACGCGGGTGACCATAGGTCAGTGACTGGCGGTCAGTCAATCGCAAATTGGGATCGGCGGTGGGCCGGCGCGGCGATGGGCGACGGGTGGGCGCGGTCGCTGCGTGCGGTGGTTGCGGCGGCGAGCGGTGACGGCGGCTTGCGGTTACGCGCGGTGCGGTTTGCGGCGGCGGCGGGTTTACGCGCGGTGCGGGTTTGCGGCGGTGGCGGCGGAGGGGTTTACGCGCGGTGCGGGTTTGCGGCGGGTGGCGGCGGAGGGGTTTACGCGCGGTGCGGGTTTGCGGCGGCGGAGGGGTTTACGCGCGGTTGCTGCGGCTTGGGCGGCGCGGCGACGGCGCGCGGGCGGGCTGTGCCCGCGCGCGCCGTCGCTTCGTCGGGCCGGCCAGCGGTGGATCGGGCCACGCCGGCGCTTGGTTTATCGCGGGCCGGCGCTCGGAGCGCCGACGCACGCCCCCAACAGCAAGCGCTACGACGAGTAACGGTTCGCGCGTCGCCACGATGAGCGTGAATGCCCGGACGCGCGAAGGCGCGATTGGCGCGCCGGCCACACGATGACCCGGGTGCGCCGGACTATGCGGCGACCCCGTGCTACGCGATGACGCCCGCCAGCAAGGTGTCGACGAGCTGCACCATCAGCTCCGGCGTTATCGGCGCCGGCGTGACCAGCGTGCGGCACCACAACGGCCCGAGCAGCATGTCGGTCACGAGCCCTTGGTCGACGTCCGCGCGCAGCTCGCCGCGCGCGATGCCGCGATTGAGCGCCTGATGGTACAGCTTGCACCGCTTGTACAGCGCCGCCTGCACAGGCTCCTGCAGCTCCTGATGCGTCGCCGCCTCGCGCACGAGAATCTGCAGGATCCGCCCGGCGCGCCCCATCATGACCTGCCGGCTGCGCTCGATGAGCAGCAGCAAATCGCCGCGCACGCTGCCCGTGTCCGGCGACTCGACGAGCAGCGCATACAGCGGCCACGCCGCCGCCGCCAGCAGCGCCGGCTTCGACGGCCAGCGGCGATAGATCGTCGTCTTGGCCACGCCCGCCGCGTTGGCGACGGCGTCGATGCTCAGCCCGCCGTAGCCGTGCTTCTCCAATAGATCGAGCGCCGCGCCGAGGATGGCGGCGTCCGCATCTTCGTCGCGCGGCCGACCGGCGCCGGCGCGCGCGCCGCCCCGTCGCGGCTGCGGTGGCTTCTTCTTTGTCGCTTTGTGGCGCAATTTCGAGATCACTTGTATCACGACGCCGTTCCATGTCAACAGCGACGACAAACATGTTTCGTATACGATGATTTAGGAACTATCAGTTGCGTTTTCAATCGTGACGCTTTACAGATCGGGCATGTCACGAACGACCCCAACGACCGCTGCCGCGACCGCGCTCGCGCTGCTCCTGACCGCCGCGCCCGCGCTGGCGCAACCGGGCGCGCACGGCGACAGCGGCACGCGCGCCGACGCCGCCGACGCGACGCTGCGGGCGCGCCTGACGACGCTCGTGGCGCGCCCCGCCGGCCTGCGCGCCGACGACGTGGCCGCTCGCGCCGTCAAGACCAGCTTCGATCTGCGGCAGAAGCAGGCGGAGCTGACGGCGGCGGCGGCGAGCGTCGACCAGGCGCTCGTCGCCTACTTCCCGCGGCTGGCGCTGCTCGCGCGTTACGCGCGGCTGTCGTCGATCACGAACGAGAACTTGGGCAACGTCGTGCTCGCAGCGCAGCCGGGCCCGGCGCCGGCGCAGGGCGAGACCGTGGCGGTGCCGCTGGTGTTCCCGGCGCTCTTGAACCAGACGACGCTGCAGGCGAGCTTGACGGTGCCGCTGCTCGATTACGTGCTCAAGATTCCGGCGGTGCACGACGCGGCCAAGCATCAACGCGAGGCCGCCCGCTTCAGCGCCGAGGCCACGCGCCTGCAGATCGTCACCGACGCGCGCTCGGCGTATTATCAGTGGGCGCGGACACGGCTGCAGACGGTCGTGGCCGAGCAGGCGCTGGTGCAGGCGCGCGTCCATCTCGCCGACGCCCGCCGCGCCTTCGAGGTCGGTAACGCCAACAAAGCAGACGTCATGCGCGTTCAGGCGCAGACTGCGGCCAGCGAGCTGTTCCTCGAGCGGGCCAAGGATGCGGAGGCGGTGTGGGCGGTCGAGCTGCAGACGGCAATGCACGATGGCCAGCCGCCGAGCTACGAGATCGGCGAAGATCTGCGCGTGGACCTGCCGGCGATGCCGCTCGAAGGCCTGGACGCGCTCACCAACGAAGCCTGGAGCGCGCGTCGTGAAGTGCGCGTCTTGACCGAGAGCCTGCATGCGCAACAGGCGCAGACCAAAGCGACGCGCGCCGGCTGGCTGCCGCGCGTCGACGCCTTCGGTGACCTCCTGAGCGGCGATCCCAACCCGCGTTATTTCCCGCAAGTCGACCACTTTCGCTCGACCTGGGACGTGGGCGCGCAGCTGACCTGGAGCCCCAACGAAGCCGCCTCCGCCGAATATGGTGCGCGCGCGCAGCAGGCCAAAGCGGGCGCGATCGATGCCCAGCTCGGCCAGCTGCACGATCGCCTGCGCAACGAGATCATGCAGGCCTTGGCGTCGCTGCACGAGTCCGACTTCGCCGTGCAATCGACGGTGCGCGCGCTCGACGCGTCCGAGGAATCCTATCGCGTGCGCCGCGATCTCTACGCCAACGGCCGCGCCACCAGCATCGAATTGACCGACGCCGAGACCGATCTGACGCAATCGCGTCTGAACGCCATCGGCGCCCGCATCGACCAGCGCGTCGCGCGCGTCCGCCTCGTGCACGCGCTCGGCCGCGACGCCGCCGGCGACGACAAAAACAAATCGCAGGATTGAAGGAGAGCCTATGCGTATCCAGTGGAATGCTGTCGTCGTTTGCGCGGGATTGAGTCTCGCCGTCGGCTGTGGAAACAAAGAAGCGGCGGCGCCCAAGACGCCGACCGCCGTGCGCGTGCACGCCGTCGAGCGCTCGGCCTCGCGCAACGCCACGCGCTACTCGGCCACGATCAACCCGGCCTCGCGCGTCGACATGGCGTTCAAGGTCGGCGGCTACGTGCAGCGCGTCGGCACCGTCAAAGGCGTCGACGGCCGGCAGCGCCTGCTGCAAGAGGGCGATCACGTGAGCGCCGGCCAAGAGCTGGCGACCGTGCGCGCGGCCGATTACGATCAGAAATTGGCGGAGGCGCGCGCCAGCCTGGCCGAGGCGAAGGCCGCGCGCGAGCAGGCGCAGATCGACTTCGATCGCGCGTCGAAGCTGTCGGCGACCGAGAGCGTGTCCAAGGCCGAGCTCGACAACGCCCGCGTCAAGCTCGACACGGCGACCGCGCGCGCCGACGGGGCCAACGTGCGCGTCTCGGAAGCGCAGACGGCGCTCAACGACACGCGGCTGCGCGCGCCCATGAACGGCGTCGTCGCCAAGCGCAACGTCGAGCTGGGGACGCTGGCGGCGCCGGGGACGATCGCGTTCTCGATCGTCGATACCTCGTCGGTGAAGGTGGTCTTCGGCGTGCCCGACACCGAGCTCGAGGCGCTGCGGCTGGGGACGCTGCAGACGGTGACGACGGAGGCCTATCGCGGCCGCGAGTTCATCGGGCACATCACGCGCATCGCGCCGGTCGCCGATCCGAAGAGCCGCGTGTTCGAGGTCGAAGTGACGCTCGACAACGCCGAGCAGGAGCTGAAGCCGGGCATGATCGCGGCGCTCAAGATCAGCGACTCGGGCGTGGCGCCGCCGCTGACGGTGCTGCCGCTCAACGCCGTCGTGCGCTCGCCCGGTCACGCCGGTCGCTTCGCCGTGTTCGTCGTCGATCCGCGCACCCAGCCGCCCGTCGTCAAGCTGCGCGAGGTCGAGCTCGGCGAATTCTTGGGCAACCAGATCCCGATTCGCGCCGGTCTCGGCGACGGCGATCGCGTAGTCGTGCAGGGCGCGACCCTCGTCAGCGACGGCGAGCAGGTGCAGGTGATCCCGTGAGCGAGCCCGAAAACAAGCCGCACGGCGGGCACGAATCGGACGAAACGATCGTCGCCACGCATCGCAACACGGCGCGCTATTTCACCGAGACGCGGCAGGTCTCGTGGGTGCTGCTCGTCGGCACGGTGTTGTGGGGCATCTACGCGTACGTGCGCATGCCGAAGGCGAAAGATCCGCTGGTGCCGGTGCGCATCGCGGTCGCGACCTGCACGTGGCCGGGCGCGTCGGCGGAGAAGGTCGAGCAGCTCGTCACGCGCAAGATGGAGCAGAAGATCGCCGAATCCTCGAAGGTCGAGAAGATCGAGTCGATCTCGCGCACCAGCGTCTCGATCGTCTATGTGACGTTGAAGGAAGAGGTCGTCGATCGCGGCAAGGAGTTCGACGACATCAAGCTCAAGCTCGACAGCATTCGCGATCTACCGTCGGGCGCGCAGCCGATCAACTTCATCAAGGACTTCGGCGATACGGCGGCGCTGCTCTTGACGGTGGCGAGCCCGAAAGTGGGCGACGTCGAGCTCGAGCTGCGGGCGCGCGCCATCAGCCACGCCATCACCGGCGTGCGCAACGGCGTGAACCAGGGACACGCGACGCTGATCGTGGCCTTTCCGCCGTCGATCAACTCGGCGCCGCTGCGTCGTGCCGGGCAAGAGGCGGCGCGCGCGCTCGGCGACGCGTCGGGCGCGGCGCGGCTCATCGAAGGCCCGGGTTTTCTCGGCATCGACTTGGAGACCACGCAGACCGACACGCAGCTCGTGCAAGGCCTGTTGCAGTTTGCGCGCGAGCGTTTGCGGCTGAGCGAGCTGCATCCCGACGTCTGGCGGCCGGTCGTCATTCGCGATCCGAAAGATGCCGTCAAGCAGCTGCAATCGGTCATCGGCGATCGCTACAGCTTCCGCCAGCTCGACGAATATACCGACACGATCCAGCGCTATTTGCAGACGGTGTCGCAGGTGTCGAAGGTGACGCGCTCGGGCGTGTTGCCGGAGCAGATCTACCTCGATTATTCGCAAGAGCGGCTGGCGGCGTACGGGCTGCAGCCGAATCAGCTCGGCGACGTCTTGCAGGCGCGCAACATCACCGTTCCCGGCGGCAACGTCGAGATCGACGGCAAGAACGTCACCATCGATCCGTCGGGCGAGCTGCACTCGGAGACCGAGATCGGCGACATCCTCGTCGGCGGCGGCAGCGGCGATCAGCAGTATCTGCGCAACTTGGTCGAGGTCTCGCGCGACTATCAGAGCCCGGCGCGTTACCTGAATTTTCTCGACGTGCGCAACCCCGACGGCACGTTCACGCGCACGCGCGCCATCACGCTGGCCGTGCAGATGCGGCCGGGCGAGCAGATCGCCGACTTCGGCAACGCCGTCGACAAGCGGCTCGCGGACGTCAAGCGGCTGTTGCCGGAGGATCTGATCTTGCGGCGCACGAGCGATCAGCCGCTGCAAGTGCACGAGAACGTCGACCTGTTCATGTCGAGCCTGTACGAGGCGATCGCGCTCGTGGTCGTCGTCGGGCTCATCGGGTTCTGGGAGTGGCGTTCGGCGCTCCTCTTGGCGCTGTCGATTCCGATCACGCTGGCGATGACGTTCGGCTTCATGCACCTCCTCGGCATCGACATTCAGCAGATCTCGATCGCGTCGTTGATCTTGGCGCTCGGCCTGCTCGTCGATGATCCGGTCGTGGCCGGCGACGCCATCAAACGCTCGCTCGCCGACGGCTGGCGGCCGCTCGTCGCCGCCTGGCTCGGGCCGACCAAGCTGGCGACGGCGATCTTGTTCGCGACGATCACCAACATCGTCGCCTATCTGCCGCTGCTGGCGATCGGCGGCGACGTCGGGCAGTTCATCTTCACCTTGCCGGTCGTGCTCACGTGCTCTTTGATCGCGTCGCGCATCGTGTCGATGACGTTCATCCCGCTCATCGGCTACTACTTGCTGCGGCCGAGCAAGAAGCACGAGCCGACGTTGGCCGAGCGCCGGCAGACCGGCTTTGGTCACTACTATTATCTCGCGGTCGGCTGGGCGATCGATCATCGCAAGTGGGTCTTGTCGGGCGCGTTCGTCATGCTCGTGCTCGGTTTTGCCGGCGCGCGCGGCTTGAAGACGGCGTTTTTCCCGCAAGATCTGTCGTATCTGTCCTACGTCGACGTGTGGCTGCCGGAGGACGCGCCCTTGTCGGCGACGCGCGACGTCGTCGAGAAGGCCGAGCACGTCATCATCGACACCGCGGCCAAATACGGCGCGGAGCACGGCGAGAAGGACGTGCTGACGTCGCTGACGTCGTTCGTCGGCGGCGGCGGGCCGCGCTTTTGGTTCTCGGTGTCGCCGGAGCAGCAGCAGCTCAATTACGCGCAGCTGATCATTCAGGTGAAGGACAAACACGACACGCCGCATATCGTGCCCGTGTTGCAGGCGGCGTTGTCGCGGCAGATCGCCAATGCGCGCTTGGACGTGCGGCAGCTCGAGAACGGCAAGCCGGTCGGCATTCCCGTGCAGATCCGCATCGCCGGCGACAACATGGACGAGCTGCGCGCGCTGGCCGAAGAGGTCAAGGCGACGCTGCGGGCGCAGCCGAACGCCGAGCGCGTGCGCGACGACTGGGGCGCCGAGACGTTCACGGTGGCGCTCGAGGTCGATCCCGATCGCGCGAATCTGGCGGGCGTGACCAACATGGACGTGGCGCTGTCGTCGGCGGTGGCGATGAACGGGCGCGCGCTGTCGTCGCTGCGCGAGAACGATCGGCAGATTCCCATCGTCGCGCGCTTGCGCGCCGAGGAGCGCGCGCAGCTCGACGACATCCAGAGCTTGTACGTGACGTCGCAGCACGGGCCGCAGAAGGTGCCGCTCGGGCAGGTGTCGCGCGTCGCCTATCGGCTAGAGACCGAGAAGATTCGCCGGCGCAATCAGTTTCGCACCATCACCGTCAGCTGCTTTCCCACGGCGGGCGTGCTGCCGTCGGAGGTCGTCAAAGCGGCGGAGCCGGCGATCGAGAAGATCGCCAAGGCGGCGCCGCCGGGCTACGAGATCGTCATCGGCGGCGAAAAAGAGGAGCAGACCAAAGGCTTCGGGCAGCTCGTGGTCGTGCTCGGGCTGTCGATCTTCGCGATCTTCCTGGCGCTGGTCGTGCAGTTCAAGTCGGCGGTCAAGCCGGTGGTCGTGTTCGCGGCGATTCCGTTCGGCGTCGCGGGCGCGCTGGTGTCGCTGCGCGTGATGGCGGCGCCGTTCGGCTTCATGGCCTTCTTGGGCATCGTCAGCTTGATCGGCGTCATCGTCAGCCACGTGATCGTGCTGTTCGACTTCATCGAGGAGGCGCACGAGAAGGGCGAATCGCTTGCGCGATTCGCTGCTCGATGCCGGCATCGTGCGCTTGCGGCCGGTGCTGATCACCGTCGGTGCGACCGTGCTCGGCCTGGTGCCGCTGGCGGTGCACGGCGGGCCGCTGTGGCAGCCGCTGTGCTACGCGCAGATCGGCGGGTTGACGGTGGCGACGGTGTTGACGCTCGTGCTCGTGCCCGTCATTTACTCGGCGGTCGTGCTCGATCTGAAGTGGATCAAGTGGGAGCGCACGAACGGGCACGACGACGACCTGAAGCGCATGCCGCACGTCTGACGCCGGCATCGGCGCCGGCGGACGCGATTGTCGCCGGCGCGGCGCCGGCATTCGCGCTCATCGTGGCGACGCGCGAACCTTTACTCGTGCTAGCAACGATCGCCACGAGTAAGACTCCCCGCGTCAAGAATCCGCGGCAAACGTGGGGCGATATGCTCCGTTCGGGGGATCGACTCCCCGTCGCGCCGACTGGGCGGTCATTCATTCCGGCGACTTCCGCTTTGGCGCGGCGATTGCTGTTGTCCTCGAGCGGTGCGTCAAGCGTTTGCAACCGAATCAGGCATGCGCAGCGAAGAGCCGCTCGTTTTGTACGGCGATTCGTCGCCCTTCCCGTACGGCATCGACTTCCTGGACGCGATCCGCGCCACCATCGAAACCTGCGTGGCGCTGCTGACGGCGCAAGCGACGATCGATCATTCGCTCAAGCGTTCGGCGCAGGTCGAGCAGAACCTGAAGGTCGAGAAGCGACGCCTGCAGCAGCTGTTGGCGGCGGTGCACGTCGCGACCGGCGACTATGTCGACGGCTCGAGCCGGCTTCGCGCCGTCGCCAACGAAGTAGCGGCGACGGCGACGGCGGCCATGGATCGCACGTTCGCCGACCTCGACCGCTTGTGGGCCACCGAGCTGAGCTCGGCCAGCGGCGTCATCGACGAGGCCGGCGCCGCCGCGCTGCGCGCGCTCGAGCAGCTGCTGTTGCAGCATATTCCGCCGCAAACCGGCGTGTCCTGGCACCTCGCGGCCAACGCCAACGAAGACGGCTACGACGCCGACGCGCGCCTCGAGACGCGCGTTGGCCTCGACGCACACCTGACGCTGACGATCCCCGCGGCGCACGGCTGGGCGCGCGTCCGTCGCGTCGTCGACGTCGCGCCGGCGACGACCGTGCTCTTGCCGCGTCCGCTCGGCCGCCGTCAGCGCGAAGGCCTGCAAGCCGTGTCGCTCGATCGCCTCTTCGTCAGCGACGTGCAGATCGCGCCCGCGCGCATCATGCTCGTCGTCCGCCAAAAGCCGCGCAGCGGCAGCGGTTGGCGCTTCGCCGTCGCCAGCGAAGACGGCCGCACCTTCAGCCAGCCCATCGACGACGCCGGCCGCCCCTGCGGCGACGAGAACGACCTCGCCGACGAGCGCGAGCCCATCTTGCGCCTCGCCAGCGCCGTCCTCGACGGCACGTTCGACCTCGCGCTGCGCCGCGAACGACTGACCGCCGCCACGCTCGACGGCCATCCGCTCGACAAGCGCCACGAGCCGCGCGAGGTCTGCGCCCGCCTCATCAGCGGCTACGCGCCCGTCGTGGCCGAGATCGCGCGCCGCTCGCATCCGACGACCGAGCTCACGCTGCGCAAGAACCTCGGCGGCGGCCGCCGCGAGGCGATGTTCATCCGGCGCGCCGAGCTGCTCGACCGAATCGCCCGCGTCCCGCCCTCGCTGCGCGCGCTCTTCGACCCGCTCGGCCTCTAATGATGACAGCGAACATCATTAAAGATCAACGCCGCACCGAATCAGCGCGCGTCGATCGATTCAGGCGATCAGCGGATGGGTAATGGTGAGAATCCGTAGCAGCGGCGCGATATTTTGCGCGCTTGGTAGCGGTGGGGGCGCGTCCGTCTTACGCGGCGCTAATAATGATCGCCGGGCTTGGTCGTGCCGAACGCCGGGATCATCTCCGACTTCTCGCCGTTGATGGTCGTGCCGCCCGCGTGAATCATCCCCGCCATCGTCAAGAACGGCGCCGGGAAGTTCAGCGTCGGCGTCGTCAGCTTGTCGAGCTCCGCCGCCTGCTCCGCCGTCAGCTTCACTTCCAGCGCCTGCACGTTGTCATTGAGGTGCGCCAGCGTGCGCGCGCCGATGATCGTCGACGACACGCCGGGCCGATTTTGCACCCACGCCAGCGCCACGCGCGCCACCGTCGTGTCGAGCTGCCCCGCGATACGCTGGAGCGCGTCGATGACACCGTAAGCCGTCTCCCCGAGAAAACCCGCCGCCCACTGGCGCGCGTCCGGCCGCACCGTCGCCGCGTTCTGCCGCGTGTACTTGCCGCTCAAGACGCCGCTCTTCAACGGCGACCACGGCGTCACGCCCATGCCGAGCTCCAGCGCCATCGGAATCAGCTCGCCTTCGACGGTGCGCTCGAGCAGCGAATACTCGATCTGCAGCCCGACGAACGGCGCCCAGCCGCGAAACTGCGCGATCAGCTGCGCCTGCGTCGTCTTCCAGGCCGGCGTATCGGAGACGCCGAGATAGCGGACTTTGCCCGCCTGCACGAGATCCTGCAGCGTCCGCATCGTCTCTTCGATGGGCGTGTGCTTGTCCCAGTTATGCAGCCAATACAGATCGATGTAATCCGTCTGCAGCCGGCGCAGCGACTCGTCGCAGGCCGCAATGATCGACTTGCGGCTCGAGCCGCCGCCGTTGGGATCGCCCGGCTCCAAATTGGCGCTGAACTTGGTGGCGATGACGAGCCGATCGCGCCGCTGCTTGTGCCGGCCGATATGGTCGCCGATGATCTTCTCGGAGTGGCCTTTGGTGTACAAATTGGCGGTGTCGATGAAGTTGCCGCCCAGCTCGACGTAACGATCGAGGATCTTCTCCGACTCGGCGACGCTCGACCCCCAGCCCAAGTCTTCGCCGAACGTCATGGCGCCCAAGCAGAACGGGCTCACGCGCAAACCGGAGCGGCCGAGTGTCACATAATGATCGAGAGGCATCCTGTCCTCCTGTCACCGCCAGTCGTCTGGCGGCGGCGGTTGTGGTAAGGTTTCATTCCGCGGCTGTATTGTTCCACCGCGGAATAGTTCAATGTGGAACTAGTTTAACGTTGAACTATCTCCTGTCAACGGATCATCGACCATCGAGGATCGAAGTCACGAATGCGTAAGGTTTCGCCCTGGACTTTGTGGACGCTCAATTTTCAGGTCATGACGGCGCTCATGAACGACGTGGGTCCGCGGCTGCGCGGGCTGCACATGGAGATGAAGGAGTTCCTGCTCCTCACCGAGCTCGACGCCCATCCCAATCCGGCCGATCTGGCGCGCGCCTTGTTGACGCCGAAGCCGACGGTGACGTTCATGGTCAAGCGCATGGAGGCGGCCGGCTACATCAAGCGCGAGATGCAGACCGACGATCTGCGCCGCTTTCATTTGACGCTGACCCCGTCGGGCCGGCGCGCGATGGAGCGCGCGCGCGAAATCTTCGACGAGGAGTTCGGCCAGCGCCTCGCGCGCCTGACGCAATCCCAGCGCCTCGAGCTCCTCCGCATCTTCGAACGCATGGTCTGATTCGCGCTCGGCGCGCCGGCCACGTTCTCGGCAGCGTCATCGCCGCCGGCAACTGCTTAGCGACTCTTATCGTGTCATTTAGCGGCTTAGCGGGGTCGTTCGTTGAATTCTAACGCAGGGCGTAACCGCCGCGCATTCACGCGATTGGCGATCGTCGATCGCGATGTGCTAGGGTCCGCGCGGAGGTGCGATATGCGCGTTCCAGCTCTAGTTATCGCAATGTTGCTCGCCAACGGCGCCGCTCTTGCCAAGGGCGGCAAGGGTGACGGCAAGCCAACCACGATAGAAGGCGCGCTCGCCGACGCCGAATCGGCGCTCGAGGCCGGCCGCCTCGGCGACGCCATGAGCGAGTCCGAGAAGCTGCAAAAGACGCACGGGCTGACCAAGGAAGAGCGCAGCCGGCTCGATCTCGTCATCGCGCGCTGCGATCTGTTCACCGGCAAATATGACGCGTCGGAGAAGCTGTTCGCGCGCATGACGAAGCAGTCGCCCGACGATACGCGGCTGACCGAGTGGTACGCGCGCGCTCTCGACGGCGCCGGCAAGGAAGACGCGGCGTTTTCGCTGTTGAACACGCTGGCGCAGAAGGACGCGCTGCAAGACGGCGACAGCTATTGGGCGCTGGCGCAGCTCGAGCGCAAGAAGGGCGACGAGACGAACGCCCGCGCGCACGCGAAGCTGGCGCTGGAAAAGCCCATCGTTTTGCAGTCGGACGAGCTCGATCACGCGATTCACAAGTTCATTGACGATCTGACGCCCAAGGCAAAGTGAGAATTGATGATGAAGATGCTTCGTAGCCCGCTGGCGCTATCGCTGTTGCTCGCGACCGCCTCGGTCGCGCACGCCGAAGGCGGTAAGAGCCAGCTGACCTGGTACGGCCACGCGGCGTTCAAGCTGGTGACGCCGGCCGGCAAGGTGCTGTTCATCGATCCGTGGATCTCGAATCCGTCGAATCCCACAGGCGCCAAAGACGTCGCGGCCATCGACAAGGCCGACCTCATCCTCGTCACGCACGGCCACAGCGATCACGTCGGTGACGCCGTCGCCATCGCCAAGAAGACGAAGGCGCAGCTCGTCGCCAGCTTCGATCTCGGCAACGCCATCGTCCACGACGCCGGCTTTCCGGCCGCGCAGTTCTCGATGATGACGGGCGGCAACGCCGGCGGCGAGATCTCGGTGCTCGACGGCGAAGTCAGCATCGCGTTCATCCCGGCGATCCATTCGTCGACGGTGGAATCGGGCGCGGGCACGCCGCAGGCGAAGTCGAATTACGGCGGCGCGGCCGGCGGCTTCCTCATCACCGTCAAGAACGGCCCGTCGATCTATCACACCGGCGACACCGATCTATTCGGCGACATGGCGCTCATCTCGAAGTTCCACAAGGTCAATTACATGTTGGCGTGCATCGGCGGCCACTTCACGATGGGCCCCGACCGCGCGGCCGAAGCGGCCAAGCTCGTCGGCGCGACGACCATCATCCCGATGCACTTCGGCACGTTCCCGGTGTTGACCGGCACGCCCGACGCGCTCGGCAAGGCGCTCAAGGCGACGCACGCCAAGACGCAGCTGCACGCCATGAAGATCGGCGAAACCATCACGTTGTAAACGGCCGTTTACTTGCAGTACCGCGCGCGAGAATCGGCGCGCACGTCCGATCCCCGCCAGTCTGCCCGCTCAATAAACGCCACCGCCGCCCAACGCCGAATGCCTCGATGGGCGGCGTTCACACATAATCGCGACGGCGGCGGGGAATAAAGGCAATCCTCAGTCCCACGCGTTCATTCGCGCCTCGTTGAATGACCTTCACTCGCGGAATTGGACGGGGCCGGCGTAGCTGCCGAGGCGCGCGTCGAGGTGGGCGCGGACGCGGGGCCAGTCGTCGACGATGACGGAATAGATGGCGCTGTCGCGCCAGCCGCCGTCGGCGCGCGGGATGTCGCGGCGCGAGATGCCCTCGAAGGTCGCGCCGATACCGGCGATGGCGGCGCGCGAGCGCTCGTTGCGCACGTCGGCTTGGATCTTGACGCGTCCGAAGCCGTGATCGAAGGCTAGGCCGAGTAGGAGGCGCTTGGCTTCGGCGTTGACGGCGGTTCCCCAGACGCGCGGATCGTAGGCGGTCCAGCCGATGTGTGTGGCCTCGAGCGGCAGATTGAAGTCGGAGAGCGTGGTCGTGCCGACGAGGCGGCCGTCGTGCGCGCCGCCGACGAGCGTGACGCCGTAGACGTTGCCGTGGGCCCAGTCGAAGTAGCCTTCGGCCCAGGCGATGAAGTCGCGCACGTTGTCGCGATAGCCGGCCGCGCCGCCGCCGAAGCCGCCGGCGAAGACACGCGGCTGGCCGATGGCGGCGTGCAGCGCGGGCAGCTGCGCCGGCTGCAGCGGCGCCAGTCGGATGAAGCGGCCGTCGAGCGGCGTGAGCGCGGGGCGAGTCGCAGGCATGACGTCAGTCTGGCAGCGCGGCGACCGCGCGTGAAGATCCAGCCCGGCGACCGCCGGCGCAATTCTGGCCTGCCGCCGCAAGCTGCCTCGCCGCATGCCGCTCGTGCGCCTTCGTCCTTGCGCGCGTCCTCGCCTCGTTCGCGTGCGCGTCCTCGCCTCGTTTGCGTGCGCGTCCTCGCCCTCGTTCGCGTCAGCTGAGTCGATGATGATCATCGTCATCGTTGGTCATGTGTCTAACACCGGTAGTCAATAATGATTTCTGTCATCATTGGCTATGGCGTTTGGCGCGGAGGTGCATTGAAGACGCGGAGCAGCTGCATTTCGGGCGCGGCGCGCAGATGTGCGGCCGCGAATTCTGCGGCGTCGGCGCCGAGGAAGCGGCCGTCGGGGGCGCGCTCGACCCAGTCGACGTTGCCGAGCAGCCAGCCGCCGTACTCGTGGCGGCGCCAGGCGGCGAAGGCGGCGTTGTTGACGACGCAGTCGAGGTTGACGATGGTGACGTCGGGGCGCCCGTAGCCGGCGAAGTAGCCGGCGGCGCCGGCGTTCTCGAGGCCGACGCGGCTGCCGGGCGGCAGGCGTGCGACGTCGGCCAAGAGCGCGGCTTGGGTCAGCTCGGCGCCGTGGCGACGAAAGGGCCCGCGCGCGCCGAAGCGCACGAGGGCGACGCCGCCGGCGATCGCCGCCAGCGCGATGACGACGCGCCACGCCGTCGGCGAACGCGCGCGCTCGCCGCAAAAGAGGGCGACGCCGAGCGCTAACGGCAGCGCGTACCAGGTGTAATACGCGCGGTAATACCAGGCGTAGACCGCGAGCTGCAGGGCGCAGTAAGCGTACAGCGGCCAGAGCGCGCGCGGCGACGGCCGGCCGCGGCCCGCCCGCGCGGCGACGACGAGCTGCGCGGCGGTCGCGGCCAAGAGGACGCCGGTGTAGCGTTTGGGGTGCCATTCTTCGCCGCTGACCCAGCCGGCGGCGATGATGAGCGAGTGGCCGACGTTGCGCGCGGCGACCGCCAAGCCGCGCACGGGTGGCAGCCGGCCGTACAGATTGATGGCGCGCTTGGCGGCGCCGCTGACTTGCACGATCGTGCCGCAGCGAACGGCGCTCCAGACGAGCCAGGGCGTGACCGCGGCGAGGGCGACGGCGGCGAAGATCGCCGTCTTGCGCCAGGAGCGGCCAGTAATGATGACAAATATCATCATAGAGGCGCCGAAGAGGACGTGGTCGGTGCGGGCGAGGCCGGTGGCGCCGGTGGCGAGGCCGAGCCACGCGGCCGCCGCCGGCGATGGGCGGCGCGCGTAGACGCAGGCGGCCCAAGTCGCGAGCGCCAGCGTCAACGCCGAGAAGGCCGCCTCGCAGCCGCGCAGCGGGATGAGCAGCGTAAACGGCGATAGCAGGAAGAGGACGGCCGCGCGCTCGCCGGCGGCGTCGTCGGACAGCGCGCGACCGACGGCGGCGGCGACGAGCGCCGTCGCCGCCGTGGCCGCGACGAGCACGAGCAGCGCCGCGTGGATCGGGCGCCATGGGTCGTCGCCGTAGAGGCGCCAGATGGGCACGCACAGCCAGGCCCACAGCGGGTGGAAGCCGTTGGTGGCGTGCTGGCCGTCGAAGGTGAAGCCGTGGCCGGCGGCGGCGTGGCGCGCGATTTGGAAGTAGTAGAAGGCGTCGTCGCAGAGCAGGCTGTCGTCGGCGCCGCCGGCGAGCACGAACGCGCCGGCGACGGCCGCGTAGACGGCGGCATAGGCGAGCACGCGGGCGCGAGCGGACACGGCGGCAGCTTAACGCAGCCGCCGGCGCGGCGTGCGGCTGCGGCGACGGGAATTCGTGCGCGGCGGCGCCGATTCGCTGGCGACGGCCACTCGCCCGCGCGTCGAGCGAGCACAGCCATCGTCCACACCTGCAGCCATCATCACAGAGGACGGCCGTCCCGGTTCTTGCACGAATGAACCGACAGGAGGCCGCGATGCCGAAGAACGCCGAGACGAAGCTCTTTTCACCGGTACAGGTCGGTCCGATGACGCTGCAGCACCGCGTGGTCATGGCGCCGCTCACTCGCTCGCGCGCCGAGCAGCCGGGCGACATACCGGGAAACCTGATGCTCGAGTACTACGCGCAGCGCGCATCGCCGGGCGGCCTCATCGTGACCGAGGCGACGACGATCTCCATCTCCGGTCGCGGCTGGCTCGGCGCACCGGGGCTTCATTCCGACGAGCAGGTCGCCGGCTGGAAGCGCATCACGACGGCCGTGCAGGCCAAGGGCGGCCACCTCTTTTCGCAGCTGTGGCACATGGGCCGTTCGTCGCACAGCGACATGACCGAGGGCGCGATGCCGGTGGCGCCCTCCGTCGTGCCGGCCTATTGGCTCGAAGCGCAGCCCAGCATCTCCACGCCCAGCGGTTGGGTCAAGCCGTCGCCGCATCGCGCGCTCGACATTCACGAGATCCCGGGCATCGTCGCGGACTATCGCCGCGCGGCCGAGCGCGCCAAGGCCGCCGGCTTCGACGGCGTCGAGCTGCACGGCGCCAACGGCTATCTGCTCGATCAATTCCTGCAAAGCGGCAGCAACCAGCGGACCGACAAATATGGCGGCTCGATCGAGAATCGCTCGCGCTTCTTGCTCGAAGTCGTCGCCGCGCTGGTGTCGGTGTGGGGCGGCAACCGCGTCGGCGTGCGCATCGGGCCGGGCGGAACCTGGAACGCGATGTCGGACAGCAATCCGACCGCGCTCTTCAATTACGTCGCGGCTGAGCTCAATCGCTTCGAGCTCGCTTATCTCCACATCATCGAGCCGCGCGTCAAAGGTAATGTCGTCATCGCCGAGGGAATGGCGCCGACGGCGGCGGCGCAGCTGCGCAAGATCTTCAAGGGCAAGATCATCGCCGCCGGCGGATTCGAGCCCGATAGCGCCAAACAGATCGTCGATCAAGGCGACGCCGATCTGGTCGCATTCGGGCGCCACTTCGTCGCCAATCCCGATCTGCCGAAGCGTATCGAGCGCGGGCTGCCGCTCAATGCTTACGATCGCGCGACATTTTATACATTCGATTATCACGGTTATACCGACTATCCGTTTTATGATCGGCTGCAGAATTGCCTCGTGTCGGATCCGTTCTGTCCGCAGCTCGCCAATTCGCCTTTTCATTTCGACAGTCAGATGCAGGCGCGTTTGGCGCAGTCTTCGGCGGCGCAATGCGAGTCGCGCAACAAAGCGTTCGTGCTCGAAGCGTTCGACGCGCTGTTCAACCGGCGCGATTACGCGGCAGCGGAGCGATACTGGTCGCCCAACTATATCCAGCATAGCGCGCATATCGCGCCGGGAAGAGAAGGGCTGTTCAATCTCGTCAAGAGCAGCCCGGCGACATTGAATTACGAGCCGGGCACGATCGTGGCCGATGGCGACTACGTGATGCTGCACGGGCGCTTCTCGGGAACCGGCCTGCCGGCGCCGTGGATCGTCGTCGACATTCTGCGCATCGCAGAGGGGCGGCTGGCCGAGCACTGGGACGTCATTCAAGACGAGGCCACGCGCGAGCAATCGAAGAGCGGACAGCCCATGTTCGGCAATCGCTTCCCTGCGTGAATGGGACAGGACGCGAGCGGCTCGCGCGGGTCGACACTTCGCGTAGGACTCTGACGACCGCCGTTGTCGCTCGCTCGACCGGGCGGCGAGCACGTCGCCACTCGAGCCGCGCTCGGCGTCGACCCGGCCTCGCCGTTCGCGATGGTCGGCAAGACCCATGCGGACATGTTTCCACCCGATCAGGCCAAGCTGCTCGACGCCGTGAAGACGCGCGGTCGCGCAACGGCTCGAGCGCGCCCAGGAGTGCCGCCGTTCGCCGCCACCGTGCGCTTGCCGCGCGTCGCCGCCGCCGCCGCGCCGCTGCACGAGACGATGAGCCCGACCGCTCATTGGCGATCGGCCATTCCGCCGCGCGACGGCGACTACGATTCAGCAGCTGGCGTCAGTCGATGGTGCGCCGCGCGGCCGTGTCATTCAGCGTGCCGGCGCCGCCGCGTCGAGCTGCCGCAGCGCGTCCGCGATCTCCGCGCTGCGCGCCGGCGCCAGCCCGCGGGCGCGCACGAAATCCGCGCGCGCCGCCGCCGGGTCGGTCATGAGCCGCGCCCACCCGCGATTGACGAGCGCCCGCGCGTCGTCGGGCGCGATGGCCAGCGCCCGATCGTACTGCCGCGCCGCGCCCGCCAAGTCGCCCGCGCGCTGCAGCCGTGCGCCGACGTAAAAGCGCGCGTCCGCCTCTTCCGCGCCGCGCAGACAGCCGCGCGTCAACGCGTCGCGCCGCGCGTCGAGCGCGCCGTCGCTGTCGCCGTCGTCGTCGAGCACGCGCGCGAGCCGTCGATCCCACTCGCACGGCGGCACCGGCGAGCGCCGCGGCGGCGACGGCAGCGGCAGCGCGCGCGTGCCGTCCTCCCAGCGGAAGGCCAGCCGCAACGGCAGCTCGTGCGCGGCGATGAGCGCGTCATGCTCCGGCGTGCGCCGCGCGAACACCAGCGCCGACGGTCGCCGCCACACGAGCGCCCACTCGTCGGGATCGAACGAGCCTGCATGGCGATTGATCCCGGGCTCGTTCAACAGCGCGGCATCGATGTCCCAACGTCGCAACAGCGCATCGAACGTCGGCGGATCGAGCGGCGTGTCGTCGATGGCGCGGTGGAAGTCGTCGGGATAGGCCGGCAGCCGCGCGTCTTCGAACACCGACCACGCGGGCCAGCCTTGCCAGGCCAGGTAGCAGCCGACGTCGAGATCGTGGAACATGCGGCGGCGCAGACCCGTCGTCGTCACGAAGTCGATGGCGTCGAAGGGCACGACGTCGGTCGCCGAGACCCGGCGGCTCCGGGTCGGCGACGCGCTCGACGGCGATCGTGGCGGCCAACGCGACCGTGATGGCGACGGCGACGAGCGCCTGCGCGCGCGTCGACTGTCCGAGGCGCGGCGCGTGCGCGGCGATGAGGCGTCCGAGGCCGTCGGCCACGAGCGGCGCGGCGATGAGCGCGAATTCGGCGACGAACCGCACCGATCGCCACGCCAGCAAGGCGACGACGGCGACGCCGACGAGGTCGCGCCACCGTCGCGGCCGCGCGCAAGCGACGGCGAGCGCCACGGCGACGAAGAGGAAGAACCACGGATCGTTCCAGGCGTCGGCGTGGCGGAACTCGTCGATGTTGCGGGTCGCGCCCAAGCCGGTGTGCCACAAGAGGTAACGCGGCAGGCGCGTGCCGGCGGGCGTCGCGAACATGGCCGCGCCGGTCAGCGCCAGCGCCGCCCACGCGCGCCGCCACGGCAGCTGCAGACCGTCGCGCCGCGCGCCGATGAGCCAGCACAGCGTCAACAGCGTCGCGAAGAAGACGCCGGCATGGAACTGCGCCCACACGAGCGTCATGAGCGGCAGCCAGCGCCAGCGTCGCGGATGGTCTTCGATGTCGGCCATCATCATTGCCAACGCGCCCAGTCCCACGAACGTCACGAGGTGCGGTCGTTCCACCAGCCGCGGCCGCATCGTCTCGACGGCCGCGACCAGCGCCAGCGTCGTCGGCAGCGCGGCGATGCCGCGGCGGCGGCAGGCGAGCCACACCAGCGCCACCGCCGTCGTCACCAGCGCGGTCTTGGCGACGACGATCGCCGCGAACCCGCCGACGCGATAGAGCAGCGACACCAGCACTTGGAAGGCCCACGCCAAGTCGGGATCGGGCTGATTGGGATAGGTGAACGAGAACAGGTTGCGAAAGGGAATGTGATGCGTGGCGACGATCAGATCGCCCAGCTTCAGGTGAAAGAAGAGGTCGGTCTCGGCGAGCGGGAAGAGCGCGCGATGGGCCGTCCACGCCAGCGTGGCGACGAAGAGGAGCCACTCGATGACGCGCGCCCGCGACATGCCGCGACGATAACATCGCGCGGCCGGCAGCAGACGCTCGCCGGCGTGCCCGACGGACGTGGCGGCGATCGCGGTGCGCGCCGACGTGCGCCGCGGCCGCGCGGACTGCGGCGAATGCGGGCGCGCGACTGCGCCGTCGCCGCGCGGCATTCTTGGCGACGGGTATTGCGCGGCGCGCCGGAGACGTTATCGTGCGCACATGGCGACGAAAGCGGAGCGACGGCAGGCGTTCTCCACGGCATACGACGCGATGCTGGCGCGCTGGACGCTGGCGCCGACCGCGCGCGACGTCGCCACCAACGGCGCGACCACGCGCGTGAACGTGTGCGGCAAGGCCGACGCCCCGCCGCTCGTCATGCTGCACGGCTTCAAAGTGACGTCGACGATGTGGGCGCCCAACGCCGCCGCGTTCGGCGCCGTGCGCCGCTTTTACGCCGTCGACACGCTCGGCGACTACGGCTTCAGCCACGCCGCCAAACCGCCGCGCAGCCTCGACGCGCTCATGGTCTGGCTCGAGCAGCTGCTCGACGCGCTGGCGCTGCCGGTCGTCGACTTGGGCGGTATGTCCTACGGCGGCTGGCTGTCGGCGCACTTCGCGGCGCGCCATCCGGCCCGCGTGCGCAAGCTCGTCTTGCTGGCGCCGGGCGCGACCTTCGCCAACTTCACGGGCGCGTGGGTGATGCGCGGCATGCCGATGATCTTCTGGCACCGGCGCGCCTTCGTCGAATCCTACTTGCGCTGGGCGGGCGTGGCGCCGACCGAGCCGGCCGCCCGCGCCGCTTACGACGACACGATGGGCGCGCTCGTCGACGTCATGCACGCCGGCCATCGCACGTTCCCGCTGTTCGGAATGCCGCTGCCGAAGCCGATCCCCGAAGACGTGACGCGCAAGATCGTGGCGCCGACGCTGCTCGTCTACGGCGCGCAAGAGAAACAATATCCGGCGGCGGCGGCGGTGGAAGTGGCGAAGACGCGGATCGCGACGCTACAGGCCGAGCTGATTCCACAGGCCAGTCACGACTTGACGTTCGGCCAGGCGACGCGCGTCAACGAGCTGGTGACGCAGTTTTTGACGGGCTGATTACTTGAGCGCGGCGTCGATGGCGTCGTGCAGCTCCTTCGACTCCGGCGTCACGTTCGACGGAAACGCCTTGATGACCTGACCATCCTTGCCCACGAGATACTTGTGGAAGTTCCACTTCGGCTCGCCGTTCTTCGCCGTGACGAACTTGTAGACCGGCGACTGATCGGCGCCTTTGGTCGCGACTTTCTCGAACATCGGGAACGTGACGCCGTAATTCTTCTCGCAGAACGTGTGAATCTGCTCCGACGTGCCCGGCTCCTGCTTGCCGAAGTCGTTCGACGGGAAGCCGAGGATCACGAGACCCTTGGGCGCGTAGTCTTTGTACAGCTTCTCCAGCCCGGCATATTGCGGCGTAAACCCGCACTCCGACGCCGTATTGACGACGAGCGCCACTTTGCCTTTGTAGGCCGCGAGCGGCTGCGGCTTTCCGCCCAAGTTGTTGACGGTCAGATCGTAGAGCGACATGGAAGTCTCCTTGGCGACGACGACGCTGCCCGACAATAGCAAAGCAGCGACGAGCATGAGCTTCTTGTGCATGTCGATTGTGATGCACCCGCGCCGCCGCAGTTACAAGTAGATCCGCGCCGTCCGTCGTTTTACGCTGATCGGCGGTGAGCGCCGTCGTCGTCGAGCACGAGGTCAGCTGCAAGAGCAGCGTACACGCGCTGTGGCAGGTCTTGACGGACACGTCGTATCTGAACCGGTTGAGCGGCGAGGCGCCACGCGAAATCACGCCCATCGAAGGCCCGAACGGCGCGCGCTATCGCATTCGCATGCGCGCCGGCGGCTTCAACGTCGAGTGGCAGGAGTGGCCGTTCGAGTGGGTGGTCGAGGATCATTTTCGCACGCTGCGGCTGTTCAACGCCGGCCCGGTCTCGTCGGTGGACACGCTGCTGACCTTCTCGCCGGCGAATGACGGCGGTGCGCGCGTCATCATTCGCCTCGCGCTTACGCCGAAGCTGTCGTGGCTGCGCTTCGTCATTCGGCTGGGCGCGCGCAAGGCGGCCGACGCGCTGGCGACCGCGGTGCGGCGTATCGACGCGGCGTTGGTGCAGCGTTCGCCGCTGCCGCTGCCGACGAAAGCGCCGCTCGCGCCGGTCGCGGCGACGTCCGCGGCGACCTCGGCGTTCGGGCGCGCCCACGAGCGGCTGCGCACCGAGGCGTCGCCCGAGCTGGCCGATCGGCTGAGCACGTTCGTGGCGCACGGTCGTGACGAGGAGCTGGGGCGCATTCGTCCCTACGCGTTGGCGGCGGAGTGGGGCGTCGATCGGCGCGCGCTGTTGGCGACGTGCCTGCAAGCGGTGCGCGTCGGTCTGCTCGAGCTGCGTTGGGAGGTCATTTGTCCCAGCTGCCGCGTCGGCGCCGAGGTCGTCAGCACGCTGTCGGCGGTCAAAGATCACGCGACCTGCCACCTGTGCGAGATCGCGTTCGGGCTCGAGCTCGACGAGGCGCTGGAGGCGACGTTTGCGCCGACGCCGGCCGTGCGCCGCATCGACGTCGCGCAATATTGCGTCGGCGGGCCGGCGCGCACGCCGCACGTGCTGGCGCAAGCGGCGCTGCCGGCGCGCGGCCGGGTGACGCTGCCGGTGCCGGCGACGGCCGGCCGCTATCGTCTGTTCGTGCGCGGCGGCGCCATGCGCGCGCTCGAGCTGGCCGACGACGCGCCCGCCGACCTCGAGCTCGCGTTCGCCGACGACGCCACGCCGGCGCGCGTGCGGCCGGGCGGCCACGTCACCATCGTCAGCAACTTCGCCGACGAGCGCCACGTCAAGCTCGAGCGCGTGGCGACCGAGACGCTGGCGGCGTCGGCGCGCGAGGTGACGGCGATGCCCGGTTTCCGTCGCGATTTCGCCGCCGAGGTCCTGCGTCCCGACTTGGCGCTCAAGGTCTCGACGGTGACGCTGTTCTTCAGCGATCTGACGGCCTCGACGCAGCTCTATGCCGACGTCGGTGACGCGCCGGCGCTCAAGCTGGTGCACGACCACTTCGATCTCGTGCTCGCGATCTTGTCGAAGCACGGCGGCACGCTGGTCAAGACCATCGGCGACGCGGTGATGGCGGCGTTCAACGACGATCTGGATGCCGTCGCCGCGTCGCTGGAGGCGCTGACGGCGTTCGAGACGTTCCGCGCCGAAGCGCCCAACGGCGAGCGTACTCATTTGAAGCTGGGCGTGTATCGCGGGCCGAGCTACCTCGTCACGGCCAATGGCGTGCTCGATTACTTCGGGCAGACGGTGAACATCGCGGCGCGGCTGCAGGCGCAGGCGAATTCGGGCGAGCTCGTCATCGAGCAGACGCTGGCCGACGCGGCCGTGCGCGCGGGCCGGCTGCCGGCGACGGCCGTGCGCGAGCGTTACCGAGCGTCGCTCAAGGGCGTGGCCGAGCCCATCGACGTCTGCCGCGTCGTTGCCACCTAATCCGCCGCGTCGCCGCGAGCGCGCCGCATCGGCACCGCGTCGGCGATGGCGACGTCACGACGACGTCATTCTCGGACTGGTCTAGGGAATCAGCCGCAGCGGTTGGGTTGGCCGACGGCGCCGCAGATTTGACCGTTGGGGCAGCCGTTGCAGTGCAGCACGCCCGAGCAGCCGTCGGGAATGTCGCCGCATTGGCCGGGCTGACACGTCAGCGGCGTGCAGATGCGCTGGTTGCCGCAGGTGTAGGCGTCGTTGGCGTCGCCGCACAATTGGCTGACGCCGCAGGCCGGGCAGTTGAGGACGCCGCCGCAGCCGTCGGGATACTGGCCGCAGTGGATGGTGCTGAAGTCGGAGCACGACTTGTGCGGCGTGCAGGTGCAGCTGTTGGCGGTCTGCGCGCTGCACGTGTTGGCGACGGCGCAATCGCCGCAATGGAGCACGTTGCCGCAGCCGTCGTTGGGCAAGGTGCCGCACTGCTGGAACGCGCATTTGATGCTCGGCTGGCAGACCGACGCGAGGTCGCCGCTGCGCGCCAGATCGGGCGGCGACGCCGGCATGTCGACGACCGGCAGCGGCAGATCGCGCGGCGACATCGCCAGATCGGCGGGCACCGACGACGACAGATCGGGCACGCTCAGGTCGCCGACGAGCGGCATCGAGCCGGCGACATAACAGCGACGATCGCTCGCACATTGGTAATCGGGCGGACAGCTTCCATCGTCGGCGCAATGGATCTGGCCTTGGCCTAAGTTCGGCGCAAAGCAGCCTGCCAGTAGGAAAACGAGCCCTAAAATCCGTCGTCTCGCCAAGGAGACAGCAGCATAACAGTTATTCTGGCTTACGAATGGTTGCTTCGGAAATAATCAGCCGATCGAGGGAATCGTCGAGGCGAACCGAGGGCTCCGGGCGCGGCGCGGGCGGCGGCACGGTCACGGCGGCATCGGTCGCGGCCGTGGCCTTGCCGAAGATCGACCGCTCGATGGCGCGCGTCGCGGCCGTCGGCGGAGCCGCCGATGGCGCGGCTGCCGACGACTCGGGCTCGACGAGATCCTCGGCCGGCACGTCGCCGAGGCCGAGCGGCGCGAAGCGCGCCCGCGACGCCTCGCCGAGGCTGCGCAGCTTGAGCTGCAGGTCGCGCCGCGACACGAAGATCTCCTCGCGGCGGCCGGCGTCGGTCTGGCGCTTGAGGACCAGCTCCGTCGGCGTCAGCGAGCGGCGCGCGATCTCTTGCACCACCGGCGCCATCAGCGTCACCAAGCGCTCGACGAGCTGCTTCGGATCGCGATGATCGCCGAGCGGGATCTCGCCGATGGCCGCTTCGATCATCGACTGCCGGCCGCGCAGGACGTCGGTCGTCGCCGCGCGCAGCTTGTCCTTGAGCTCGATGACGCGCGCCGAGTCGGTGTCGTCGAGATCGAAGGGCGGCAGATCCGTGGCTTCGCCGGCGCGGCGCAGGATGACGCGCGTGGCGTCGTCGCGCATGACCAAGTCGTAGCCGACGCCGCTGCCGTCGGCGGCGGCGCGCAGCTGGATCTCGTTCTCGCGGCCGCCCGACACGAACGCCGTGATGAACTCTTTCTCGAGCCGTTGCGGGCGCAGCTTCACCTCTTTGCGCAGCCAGCCGCCGGCTTCGGGCGCGTGCACTTCCAGCCGCTCCATCAGCTTGTCGACGCGCGCCACGTGCGCCAGCACGTTCGACGACGGGATCTCGAGCTCCAGCACCGCCTGCAGATCCCCGAGCGCGCGAATGTAGAGCCGCGCCGCGTAGACGTTGTTGGCCTGCTGCTGCAGTCGCAGCTCGCTCGTCATCTCCGGCAGGTCGTGGCGCTTCAGGAACGCGGCCAGCGCGTCGACGCAGCGGCGACGATCGCGGCGCGCCTCCTCCTCGATGCGGCCGGCGTCGGCTTCGGCGACGGCGCGCACGCCGTCGATGGCGGTGCGCACGACCTCGGCCGCGCTGCGCAACAGCGTCTGCGCGCAGGTCGCGGTCGCCGAATCCTCGGCGCCGACTTCGACGCCGTTGATGGCCGCCGCCTGCGTCGCGCCCAGCGCCTCGAGCCGAATGACCTCCTGCTCGGCGCGGCGGCGCGCGTCTTCGACCCGCGCCGCGCCGGCGGCCATGCGCTCGTCGGCGGCCAGCACCTGCACGCAGAAGTCGAGCGCGTCGCGCAAGAAGTCGATGTAGTCGATCTGCAACGTAGACGGACTAGAGTCGCCGAACAGAAAGCTCATCCAACACCTCGCCCTCATCGTACGCCGCCTCAGGCAGGTCCGTCGAGGCGGATCGGATCCGCACGGCCATTGCGACTCGTGAGCTTGCACTCGTTTTTTACGCTGCGTGTGCGGGCGAACGTGGGCGCTTCGAGACCGAGCCCGCGATAAACCAATCACCGTTTGCGCGATCAACCGCCGGCCTCGAAATACAGGATTCCTTCGTCGTCGCGCCTGGCCGTGAACGCCGAATCCTCGCCGGGGACCCAGCAAAATCACGGTGGCGAGGTACTAGGACGCCCGCTGCCGCAAGTCGCGCACGCTGCGGCCGACCTTCCGCCGCAGCAGCGTCCGCAAGCGTCACGGCGTCCGCGTACCCGACCTCGGTCGCGATATCGTCCAGCGTCGCGTCCGACGTCTGCAGCCGATGCACGGCCCGCTCGACGCGCAGATCCTGAATGTAGCCGAGCGGCGACTTGCCGAGCACGCCGCGCAGCCGTCGCGCCAACGTGCGCTCGCTCGCTCCGACGGCGCGCGCCGCCTCCGACAGCGAAAACCGGTCGACCAAATGCGCCCGCGCCCACGTCTCGAAGCGCTCGACCAACGGATCGGCGTGCGCCAGATGATCCGGGATCGCGAACAGCGCCTGCGACGGCCGCGAGTCGACGACGAGATAGCGCGCGCACAACGCCGCCAGCGCCGGGCTCTTGCTGCGCACCAGCCACAGCGCCAGATCGAGGTGCGCCAACGCCGCGCCCGCCGTCACGACGCGCCCGGCTTGCACGACCATGCGCGAGTCATCGAGCGTCACGCGCGGAAAGCGCTCGCGAAACAGCGGCGCCAGCCACCACGTCGTCGTCGCCGCGCAGCCGTCGAGCAGGCCGGCGGCGGCGATCAGGAACGTGCCCGTGCAGGCGGCGCAGACCATGGTGCCGGCGGCGGCGTAACGCGCCAGCAGCGCGATCGCGTCGCGAACGTCGGCACGCTCGAGCATGCCGTCGACGAGCGCCGGCGTCTTGGCGCCCAGCGCCGGAATGACGACGACGTCGGCGCGACCGGCGCGCGCCGGCGTCGTGACCGGCACGGCCAGCCCGCGTCCGGTGCGAACGCGACGGCGCACACCGACGAGCTGGACCTCGAAGCGCGAGGCGCCGCGGCCGCCGGCACTGGCCAAGTCGCCGGCGGTGCCGAAGGTGTCGAGGATCGCCGACAGCCCCAAGTCGAAGACGCCATCGAGCACGAGCACGTGGATGCGCATGGCGATAATGATACTAAAGTTGTCGGTTTCGCCAACTGGTCGTCTGCGATCGCGGGGACTATCTTGCAGTCTCACCCAAGGAGAACGCTCATGGTCAAAGTCGGTCTGCTGGTGCGTTTGGAAGCGAAGCCGGGCAAGGAAGAGGAGCTGGGCAAGTTCTTGGCGAGCGCGCTGCCCTTGGCCAATCAGGAGACGCAGACGACGGTCTGGTTCGCCCTCAGGATTGGGCCGTCGACGTTCGGCATCTTCGACGGGTTCCCGGGCGAGCCCGGTCGTCAGGCGCACCTCGACGGTCAGATCGCGGCCGCGCTCATGGCCAAGGCGCCCGACCTCTTGGCCGGCAAGCCGACCATCGAAAAGGTCGACATCTTGGCCGCCAAGGTTCCCGGCTAGCGCGAAAATGCGCCGATGGGCGCGCGCGGTCCGACCGACGCGCGCGCCCGCGACGACGCTTCAACGAATTCGACGGCCGCGGCACAGCATCTGGAGAGGCCACATGGAACGATCTCCAGGCACGCTGACGTGGAGCCGTACGGGCCCGTGGGCTTACGCGCTCGGTGAGTTCGGCAGCATTCGCGGCTTCAGCGGGCTGCCGCCCTGGCTGGTGCGCGTGCGCGGCCGCATCCTCGGCCACTATCGCAACCTCGACGCGGCGCGGGCGGCGCTCGAGCGCTCGGCGCGGGCGGCGCACTACGGCATCAGCCTCGACGTCGTCGCCGTGCGCGAGCGCGAGAGCGTGCTCGACGAGCCGGCGCAGCTGGGCGGTCGCGCGGCCTGGCAGCGTCTGCACGCGCGTCGCTGAGCGCGCTAATTGTCGGGGCGCGTCTACGCATGGGGACACCTCATCGCCGCGGCTACGGCGGCGGCCAGCTCTTGGGCGCTAAGCAGGGGATGAATTTGACGGTGGTGAGCCGGCAGCTGCCTTGCGTCGATTGCGCGCCGCAGACCCAGTTGAAGGTGCCGTCGTCGAGGTCGAAGTGCGGGTGGTTGCTCGACGCGCACCAGTCGCAGATGGCGTTGACCGGCGTCGAGCAGCCGGGGCCGGCGCCGCAGCATTGCGTGTACAGCGTGCCGGCGGTGCCGACGCAAGGGCAGTTCGGCGTCAGGTCGGCGGCGTTGACGCACGGGCCGCACTCTTGATAGCCCGAGCCGTTGCACTTGCAGTAGCCGCCGCAGCGATCGGTGAGCGCGACGACCGCCGTGCCGCCCGGGCCGGTGATTTGGTAGCACAACCCCGACGCCTCGGTCGTGCCGAGGCCCCACGGCGTCACCGGCTTGCCCGTCGTCGGATCGAGCGCGTTCTGCGAGTTGCCGAACAGCGGCGCCGACGTGGCCATGATGCCGATGCAGGAGTCGCCCGCCATCTGGTCGCACAATTGATGGCCCATGGCCTCGCCGATCATTTGCGCGGTCGTCAGCGGCGGGTCGTCTTGCGTGACGCCGCTGCAGCCGCCCATCGACAGCTGGCAGTAGTTCGTGGCCCACGCCTGCGGATAGGTGGCGACGCCTTGGTAGCCGGTGCCGTAGACGCACTGGTTGTTGACGCACTTGCCGTACGGCGGCGGGCAGTTCTCGGGCAGACACGTCGACGGCGGGACGCACAAGTCGATGCCGTCGACGACGTGGAGCGGCGTGCCCTGCGACATGTAGCCGCAGCCGCCGCCGCTCGGACCGCCGCCGCCCGCGCTGCCGCCACCGCCGCCGCCGGCCATGCCACCGCCGGTTCCGCCGGCTGTGCCGCCGCCGGTTCCGCCGGCTGTGCCGCCGCCGACGCCGCCGCCGGCAGCGCCGTCCTTGCCGTTGCCGCTCTTGCCGCAGGCGGCGCCGACGAGCGCGCACGCGATGAAGCTGCAGGCGATCCACGCGCGCAACCGAGCCATGTCTCATCGTACCCGGCTCATCGGGCCACGGGAAGCGGCAACGCAGCGCTGCCGACGACGACACGCGCCCGCGGCTCGCGTCTGCTCGCGAGCGTCGCGCCGCTATCGCCGGCGATTCCGATGCGCGCTCGTTTTGCATCCACGCAAAACGGTTGTGCGGAGATGTGACTTCTGCGCAAAGCGAAGCCGCACTACGCTTTGCGCCATGTACGACTTCACTGGCAAGACGACGCTCATCACCGGCGCTTCGGCGGGAATCGGCGCGCAGTTCGCGCGCGAGTTGGCGGCGCGCAAGAGCGCCCTCGTGCTCGTCGCGCGCAGCGAGGACAGGCTGCGCGCGCTGGCGGCCGAGCTGACGGCGGCGCACGGCGTGCCGGTCGCCGTCGTCGCGGCCGACCTGGCGCAGCCGGGCGCCGCGGCCAAGGTTCAGGCCGAGACGGCGCGCCGCGGCCTGCGCGTCGACGTGCTCGTCAACAACGCCGGCCTCGGCATGCACGGCCGCTTCCGCGAGATCGCCGTGGCGCAGATGTCGTCGCAGATCGCGGTCAACGTGACGGCGCTGATGGAGCTGACCTACGCCTACCTGCCGGAGATCGAAGCGGCGCACGGTGGGATCATTCAAGTGGCGTCGGTGGCGTCGTTTCAACCGATCCCGTACATGGCCGTCTACGGCGCGACCAAGGCGTTCGTGCTCTCGTTCAGCGAGGCGTTGTATGCCGAATATCGCGGGCGCGGCGTGCGCGTCTTGTGCCTCTGCCCGGGCGCGACCGAGACGGAGTTCTTCGCCGTCGCCGGCGAGGCGGCATCGGGCAGCGCCAAGCGCGTCAGCCCGGCGGGCGTCGTGCGCGTCGGGCTGCGCGCGTTCGCCGCCGATCGCTCCTACGTCGTGCACGGCTTCACGAACTACTTGGCGTCGTCGAGCGCGCGCTTCTTCCCGCGCGCGTTCACGGCGCGGATGGTGGCCAAGCTGACGAAGCCGAAGATCGCGCTGCCGCCGGCCGTCAAGCAACCGACGACCTAATCGGTTAGCGATACGGGCCCTCGGCGGGCCGGGCGCTGTCGAGGCGGACGATGAAGAGCGGCTCGGCTTCGCTGCCGGCGAAGACCACGCGCGCCGGCCGCTCGGCGTCGATTTCGCGGTCGATGCGCGGGTCGGCGGCGCGCGCCACGCCGACGACGGCGACGCGATCGCCGGCCACGAGCGCGCAGTCACCGCCGTCGCGGCCGCACCACACGGCCGCGGCCGCGGCCGGCTGCACGAGCGCGCGCTGGCCATCGTCGCCGACGAGGAAGAACGCCGCGCGCCCCGCCGTCACCGGCTCGACGACACCGTCAACCTTGCAGCGCAGCGCGGTGCGCACGTCGCCGATGGGCAGCGCCGTCATCGTCAGCGTGCGCAGCCGCTGCTTGTGCATCTGCGCGCGCTCGACTCGCTTCAAGATCGGCTGCATCAGAAATACGACCAGCCGCGCGAGGTTGATGAGGACGAAATCCCACACGCCCGCAGCTTAAAGTCGCCGGCCGGCATGCGCCAGGCCAAGGTTCGCGCTAGGGTGTCGGCCGCGGCATGACGACGATGCCGGAACCGCGGAACGAGATCGAGGAGACGACATGAACGTCAAGCTGTTGGCGCCGCTGCTGGCGCTCCCGCTGCTCGCTTGCCAACACGCGCCGTCACCGGCGACGCAGACGCTGGGGCTGGCCGCGGCCGATGAGAATCCGCCGACGCTGCGGCTCGGCGATCGCGCGCGGCCGACGCACTATCGCGTCGAGCTGACCGTGGTGCCGACGAACGAGCGCTTCGACGGCGCCATCGACATCGACGTCGACTTGCGCGCGCCCACCGCGACCTTGTGGCTCAACGCGCAGAAGCTCGTCTTCAAAGGCGCCACCGTCGACGGGCAAGGCGCCAAGGTCGTGCCCGGCGGCGGCGACTTCATCGGCGTCAGCTTCGGCCGCGCGCTCGGACCGGGCCCCATCCACGTCCACCTCGACTATTCGGGCGAGATGACGGCCAAGGCGTCCGACGGGCTCTTTCGGCAGAAGGAGGGTGACCGCTGGTACGCGTTCACGCACTTCGAGCCCATCGACGCGCGGCGCATGATGCCCTGCTTCGATGAGCCCGCCTTCAAGACGCCGTGGGAGATGCGCCTCAAGGTCAAGCAGTCGGATACGGCCGTCGCCAACGCGCCGATGGTCAAAGAGGAGCCGCTCGCCGACGGCATGAAGTTGGTGACGTTCGCGGCCACCAAGCCGATCCCGAGCTACCTCATCGCCATCGGCGTCGGGCCGTTCGAGCTCGTCGACGCCGGCAAAGCGGGGCGCAACGGCACGCCGATTCGCATCATCACGCCGCACGGCCGCGGCGACGAGGCGCGCTTCGCCAAACAGGTGTCGGGCCAAGTCATCGAGCGGCTCGAGGCCTACTTCGGCATTCCCTATCCGTACCCAAAGCTCGACGTCATCGACGTGCCCGTGATCGGCGGCGCGATGGAGAACCCGGGGCTGATCACGTTCGCGCAGCAGCTGGTGTTGTCCAAGCCGGCCGAAGAATCCTTACGTTTCCAGCGGCGCTACACGTCGATAGCCATGCACGAGTTCGCGCATCAATGGTTCGGCGACTTGGTGACCACGGCGTGGTGGGACGACATCTGGCTCAACGAAGCCTTCGCGACCTGGATGACCGATCACGAGCTCGAGGCGTGGAAGCCCGATTGGCACGCCGACGCCGATCGCACCGACGCCAGCCTGGGCGCCATGTCCGACGACGGCTTGCAGAGCGCGCGGCAGATTCGTCAGCCGATTCGCGGCAACGACGACATGGTCAACGCCTTCGACAGCATCACGTATGAAAAGGGCGCCGCCGTCATCGCCATGTTCGAGAGCTGGGTCGGCGCCGATCGTTTCCGCGCCGGCATTCACCGCTACTTGGTCGAGCACGCGTTCGGCGCCGCGTCGTCGGACGACTTCTTGGCCGCGATCGACATCGAAGCAAAGGCGCCGATTCGCACGGCGTTCCACAGCTTCCTCGATCAGCCGGGCGTGCCGCTGGTCAGCGTCGGGCTGCGCTGCGACGCCGGACAGCCGCCGGTGGCGACGCTGACGCAAGAGCGCGATCGGCCGGCCGGCGTCGGCGGCGGCGCCGCGCAGACGTGGCAAATTCCCGTCTGCATGCGCTACAGCGGCGACGGCAAAGACGCGCACGCCTGCACGCTGATGACGACGGCGACCGCCGAGCTGCCGCTGCCGGAGGCGACGAGCTGCCCCGCCTTCCTCGCCGGCAACGACGGTCAGCGCGGCTATTATCGCGTGCGCTACCTCGGTGACGCGTGGACGCACCTCCTCGAGAACGCCGACAAGCTGAGCGTGCCCGAGCGCATTGGCCTGCTCGGCGACGTCGGTGCGCTGGTGCGCGCGGGCAAGCTTCCCATCGCCGACGCGCTGACGCTGGCCGCGCAGTTGGCCAACGATCGCGAGCGCGGCGTCGTCGACGGCACGATGGACCTGGCCTTCCAAGCGCGCGTGCTCGACCTCGTGAGTGAGCCGCAGCGCAAGAGCTGGGCGCACTTCGTGCGCGCGACGTGGGGCGAGCGGCTGGAGAAGCTCGGCTTGCGCCCGCGCGCCGGCGACGACGACGACACGCGCCTGTTGCGTCCGCGGCTCATCACCTTCCTGGCCAACCTGGGCGAAGACGAAGCGCTGCGCAAAGAGGCGCGTGCGTTGGCGCTGGCCTGGCTGAGCGATCGTAAAGCGATCGATCCCGAGCTGGTGTCGGCCGTGTTGACGGCGGCGGCGTACGGCGGCGATGGCGCGCTCTTCGAGGCGTATGTCAGCGAAGCCAAGAAGCCGACGACGGCGCGCATCGATCGCACGCGCCTCTTGGCGGCCATGGGCGCGTTTCGCGATCCCGACGTCGCGCAGCGGGCGGAGCGGCTGCTCATCAGCCCCGACTTCGATCTGCGCGAGTCGCGGCCGATCGTGCTCGGGCAGCTGGGCGCGCCGTCGCTGCGGCAAATGGCCTACGACTTCGTCAAGACGAACCTCGACGCGCTGACGGCCAATCTCTCGCCGCGGCTGGCGGCGACGTGGGGCATGGCGGTGATGGGCTTCTGCGACGAGGCGCACGCCCACGAAGCCGAGCAGTTCTTCAACGGCCGCACGACCCGCCTCGTCGGTGGTCCGCGCATTCTCGCGCAGGCGGTGGAGACCGTGCGCGTCTGCAGCGCCGCGCACGCCGCGCAGGCCGACAGCTTCGCGACGTTCCTGAAGAAGTATTAGCGACGAAGAGCGGGCCCTCGAAACCTGTTCGGTCGCCAAGCCGGCTGCGGGCGCGGTCTGCTTCGTTGCTCCTCGGTCAGATACACACCGGTATCTTCCCTCGTCGCGCCTCGCAGCCCGCGCTCCTCGCTCGGCCTGGCTCGGTCACAGGTTTTGAGGGCCCGCTCTAAGGTCTCGTCAGGTGGCGCAGCGCCGCTTCCTCGTCGAGAAACACCTCGCCCTCACCCTCCGACAGCCGCTTGACGTGCAGCTTGCCGACGGCGCTGCGCACGACGATCGCCACCCGCGCAAAGCGCGACAAGATCTGCGTGCGTAGATCGCGCGTCGCCGCCTCGAACTCGGGATCGTTGCGGCCGGGACCGAGGCGCAGATCGAGCAGCACGCGACCGCCGAAGTGCGGCGTCAGCTGCGGCAGGAGGCCGGCGAACGCCGCGCGCACGTCGTCGGTGCGCTCGGGCATCGGCGTCGCCGTGCGAATGACGCGCACCAGCTGCCGCTTCGCATCCGGCTCGACGCGAAAGTAGATCGGATTCGGCATCGCCAAATTGTAATCCGTCTCGCGGCGCCTGTAAGCAGTGTCGCGTTTTGAAGTCCGTGCGCGTCATACATGTATGGCACCATCCCGTCTACACACCGGGTGGGACTGCCCCGGTCGGCGGTGCTTGCCCCCGCCTACAGTGTGGACGCGGCGCTAGCGATCCCGGCGGCTTGCGGGCTGCGGCGGGCGCGACGCGGCCGGTCGTGACCTGGCCGCGACCTTGCTACCCAAAGGCGCCATGCCACTCGAGATGGTTCCCGCGGAGCAACCGAACAGCGGCGGGCGTTCGGCCGACCTCGCCCCGCAGATCGAGCAGCAGCTGTCGCCCCTGTTGGGCGACGTGCCGGAACAGCCGTCGTTGCGCGACTTGCCGGCGCAGCTCGAGCAGCAGCTGGCGCGCATCGATGCCGAGGCCGATCCGCAGCGGCGCGGGCAACGGCTGCGCGAGCTGGCCTCGGCGCTCGAGCATCAGCACGACGATCCGGCGCGCGCGCTCACCGCGCTCTTGACGGCCTACCGCGAAATGCCGACGCGCGCCGCCTGGAGCCACTTGGAGCGTCTGGCCACGATCACGAACAATTGGTCCGAGCTCGCCACCGAGCTGGCCGCGGCCATGGACGATCTCGACGCAGCCGATCGCGCCGGCGCCTGGCTGCACCTCGGGCACATCTACGAACGGCAGCTCGACCACGCCGAGCACGCGCTGGCCTGCTACGAGCATTCGCTGACGCTCGACCCCGATTACGCCGCGGCGCGCTTGGCCGTCGAGGCGACGCTGCGGGCGCGCGGCGATCACGCGGCCTTGCTGACGCGGCTCGAAGATCGGCTGCGCCGCGCGCCCGAGCTCGAGCGGCGCGCGATTCGCCTGGAGCTGCGCCGGCCTGAGCGTGCAGCTGGGCGAGCGCGCCGAGGCGATCGGCCGCTACGAAGAGCTGCGCCGCGAGCTGCCCGGCGATCTGACGATCTTGCGCGCGCTCGAAAAGCTCTACGACGACGCGCGCCGCGTCAACGATCTGGTCGACGTCTTGGAAGCGCAGGCCGGGCTCGTCGACGGCGCGCGCGATCGGGCCACGCTCTACCGCCGCTTGGCGATCGAATGGGAGGAGCAGCTCGGCCGCCTCGACAAAGCCGCCGAATGCTGGCAGTGGCTGCTCAGCTTCGACGCCACCAGCGACGAGGCCTATCGCGCGCTCGAGCGGCTCTATTGCGCGGCCGGCAACTGGCGCGCCGCCGTCGACATCTACTGCCGCCACGCGGCCACCATCGCCGACAGCGGCGAGCGCGCGCGCTTGCACACCGAGGTCGCGCGCATCTGCGAACGGCAGCTCGAAGACGCCGCCGGCGCCATCGAGTTCTATCGCAAGGTCGAGGCCGATCGCCCCGGCACCGTCGACGCCATGTCGGCGCCGATTCGGCTCTACGAGCGCACCGAGGATTACGGCCAAGTCGTCGCGCTCTTGGAGCGTCGCGCCGAGCGCGCGCAGGGTACGGCGCGCGCCGAGCTCTACCATCGCGCCGCCGAGCTGCTGCGCGTGCAGCTCGACAAGCCCGATCGCGCCGTCGAGCTGCTCGACTCGGCGCTGGCCGCCGACGCCGCGCACGTGCCGTCGCTGGTGACGCTGGCCGAGATCTACCGCGAGCGCGCCAAGCTCTCGACCGCCGATCGGCTGCTCGAGCGCGCCGTGGCCGCGACCGCGCATCCGCTGCAGCGCACGCGGCTTTACGTCCGCCGCGCCGAGCTTCGGCAGGCGCTCGACGACGCCGACGGCGCGATCGCCCTTTACGGCGCGGCGCTGGAGCTCGATCCCGACGATCATGACGCCGCTACCGCGGCCATCGCGCTCTTGGAAAAAGCCGGGCGCACCACCGAGCTCAGGCCGCTCGTCGAACGCTTGGCGGCGACGGAGGGCGACGTCGAGCGGCGCGTCGATCGTTGGCTGCAGCTGGCGCAGCTCGACGAGGAGTTGGGCGCGCCCGAGCAGGCGTTGAAGGCCCTCGACCGCGCGCTCATGCTCGCGCCCGGCCGCCTGACGACGGTGCACAAGCGGGGCGCGCTGCTCTTTCGGCTCGGCCGCTTCGCTGACGCGCACATCGCGCTCGGCTCGCTCGTCGACGACTTGGGCGCGCTCGGCGTCGACGAAGTGGAGCTGCGCTGGCAGCTCGGCCGCTGCGCGCTGGCGCTCGGCTTGAAGCGCGACGCGCACCTGCACTTCAGCTGCGCCTTGGCGCTCGATCCGCAGCACAAGCCGTCGCGCGCGGCGCAGATCGAGCTCGATCGCGAGCATCCGTCGGCGTTGATCGATCATCAGCGCGCGCTCTTGGCCGCGGCCGCGCCCAGCGAACGACCGGCGCTGTGGGCGGCCATCGGCGATCTGTACGCGTCGCTGTCCGATCCCGATCAGGCGCTGGAAGCCTATCGGCAAGCGCTGGCGTTGGCGCCCGAAGACACGCGCCTCTTGCACAAATGCCTCGATACACTGGTCGCGCAACACGAGTGGCCGGCGACGTTGCCGCTGCTCGATCGGCTCATCGCGCTGGCGCCGCCGGGCGCGCGGCGCGGGCGCTACTTGGAAGCGGCCGGCCTCATCACTTACGACGAGCTCGATCGCCCCGACGCCGCCGTGCCGCTCTTGTCGCGCGCGCTCGAGGACGACGCCACGCTCGACCGCGCCGCCGATGCGCTCGAGGAATTATGGACCCAGCGGCGCGACTGGACGGCGCTGGCGAACCTGCACGGCCTCAGGCTGCAGCGGCTCGGCCCCGCGTGTCACGACGGCGAGCAGGCGGTGCGCGGCCGCTTGTGGTCGAAGCTCGGCGATCTGTGCCTCAATCGGCTCGGCGATCGCGACAGCGCGCTGGCGGCGCTGGAGGCGGCGGCGCGCTTCGATCCCTACGACCTCGAGCGCCATCGGCTCTTGGCCGCGCTCTACGCGCAGACGCCGGGCAAGCTGCCGGCGGCCATCGTCGAGCATCAGCTGGTCGTCGCCAACTCGGGCGGTGAGCTGGAGTCGTACGCGGCGCTGGAGCAGCTCTATCGCCGCACCGGGCTGCCGCTGCGCTCGGCGGCGTGCGGCACGTCGCTCAACTTCCTCGAGCAGCGCCGCGACGCCGCGGCCGCCGACGACGTGACCGATCTGGCGACGCTCGACGGCGACAGCGCGGTCGACGACGTGCCGTTGCCGCGCGCGGCCGCTTCGTTGACGCCGCAGCTGTGGGCGCGGCTGCAGCATCGCGACGAAGATCGCCACTTGTCGGCGCTGTTCGCGCTCTTGACGCCGTTCCTCATGACCGATCAAGCGCAGGCGCATCGTCAGCTCGGCCTCGACAAGAAGGACCAAGTCGCCGGCAACGATCCGCGGACGTTCGCGCGCGTCATGCAGTACGTCGCCCGCACGCTCGGCGTGCCCGCGCCCGACGCGTTCGTGCGCTACGATCAGCCGGCGGCGGCGCAGTTCGTCAGCTGCCTGCATCAACAGCGGCTGCAGGCGACGCTCATCATCGGTAAGCCGCTGCTCGGCACGCGGCGCTCCGAGCGCGAGCTGGCGTTTTACCTGGCGCAGCAGCTGTCGTATCTGCGTCCGGGACGCATCGTGCGTTGGCTGGCGCCCGATCCGCTGCGCCTCTTGCGGCTCGTCGAAGTGGCGCTGGCGTTGGCCGCGAACGAGCCGCTCGAAGGCGAGCGCGCCGCGACGGCGCTGCAGGTCAAGGCGTCGCTGACGCCGCTCGGCTTCGATCAGCTGCTGACGCTGGCCGAGCCGCTGCGCGCGTACGGCGCCGAGCTCGAGCTGCGCATTCGTTGCTGGATGCGCGCCACCGATCTGACGGCCATGCGCGCCGCGCTCTTGCTCGTCGGTGACTTGGAGCTGTGTGCGCGCTTGGGCGAGCTCGAGACGTCGCTCGCCGATCGCCGCGTCCTGCATCTGGCCGCCGCCAACATCAGCGACCCGATGTTCGCCGCCCGCGAGCACTTGAAGCTGCTCAACGCCCCGACGCAGCCGCGCCGACTGCGCTCGCGTCGTCCGCACGTGGCCAAAGCAAAATCGCTGTAACTGCCGCTTCACCGGCCAGTGAAGTCGACCCACCGTTCGTCCGCCAGCTCGCAGCGGCTGTAGCCGCTCGTCGTTCCCACCTCGCGCAGTTCCGCGTCGCGCATCGTCGTGTCGGCGCATCAGCGACAGTAAATTCGCGGAATCGTGTCTGGTCGATCGCGCGCTCGAGCCGTTAGTCTCGCGCTGCGCGAGCTGTCGTGCGGCTCGCTCGGAGGCTCACTTGATTCGACATTTGCTTATAATGACCGTCATCATCATTGGCTTCGGCGGCTGCGGCGGCTCGTCATCGCATCCGACGTCCGACTCCGGCTGCCCCATCACGATCGCGCCCGACGCCGCCGCGCCGGTCGCGCACGACCTGGCGATGACGACGCCGTCCGCCGACATGGCGCCGCCGCCGATGACCGCGGCCGGCCCGTTCACTATCGCCGTCATCCCCGACACGCAATACCTGTTCGATGAAGATCGCGGCAACGCCAGCGTCCTGCAGGCCAGCTTGCAGTGGATCGTCGATCACACGGTCGACCACAACATCGTCTTCACCGCGCACCTCGGCGACTTGACCGAGAACCACGAGCTGTCGGAGCTCGCCGGCGTCGATCAGGTGTTCCGCCTGTTCGACACCAAGCAGATCCCCTACAGCACCGTCGCCGGCAACCACGATCTGACCAACTCGTCGCAGGATGACGGCTCGCGTGGTACCGAGCCGTACCAGACCTACTTCTCGCCCGCGCGCTTCGCCACTCAGCCGACGTACGGCGGCGCCAGCACCAACGGCTGGAACACCTATCACATCATCGACGTCGGCGGCGGCCTCCAGATCCTGATGCTGTCGCTCGATTGGCGCATGTCGACGGCGTCGATCGCGTGGGCCGAGAGCATCCTCGCGGCCAATCCGACGCTGCCGGCGATCTTGACGATGCACGAGCTCGTCGTCGACAACGGCGGCGGCGCGGCCGTGCTCTCGGCCTATGGGCAGACGCTGTGGGACAACCTCATCAACACGCACGACCAGATCTTTTTGAGCATCAACGGTCATTATTGGCCGCCAGCGCGCACGATCTTGACCAACTCCGCCGGCCACTCCGTCTTCGCCCACGTCGCCGACTATCAGGACCGCTACTACGGCGGCAGCGGCATGATTCGGCTCTACCAATTCGACATCGCCAACGGCACCATCGACGTGACGACGTTCTCGCCGTGGCTGCAAGGCATGGCGTCGCTCAACCCGCTGCAGCAGATCGAGGTCGAGCAGCGCGATGACCGCAACCGCTTTCGCGTCGACGTCGACTTCACCGATCGCTTCCGCGGGTTCCGCGGCCCGTCGCTGCCGACGCCGGCGCCGGTGCCGGCGGCGCAAGAGGTCATCCCCAACACCGTCGCCTATTGGCGCTTCGACACCGGCGTCGACGGCGTGCCCGTGCCCGCGACCGGCGTCGTCGCGCCCGACCTGTCCGGCAACGGCAACGACCTGACGCGGGTCACGCTCGCCGGCGGCACCGACGCGAGCCTCGTCTGGTCGAGCGACTACCACCCGAGCCAGCCCAGCCGCGGCGGCCTGCGTTTTTACGGCACGAAGTCGAACCCGGCGTTCGGCGGCGCCTACCTGCGCACGGCCGACAACGCGCCGCTCAACGCGATGACCTTCCCCAACGGCTACACCATCGAGGCCTTCGTCAAGCTGCCCACCGGCTGCTGCGCCAACAACGCGTGGATGGGCCTCCTCTCCACCAGCGCCGTCGGCGCCGACGTCGGCAAGACGAGCGACGATCCGCTGGAGCCGCTGGCGACGATCTCGTTGTCGCCCGAGTCGTTCGTGCAGTGGGCGCTCTATCCGACCAACGTCGACGCGACGCTCACCAACTGGAGCCAAGCGATCTACGATCAGTGGACGCACATCGCCGTCGTCAACGACGGCCAAAAGACGACGATGTACACCGAGGGCTATCCGATCTTACGCAATCCCGCGGCGGAGAGCACCGGCATCGCCGCCAACGGCACTTATTGGACGATCGGCGCCGCCAACTACAACCACGTCATCGACCAATCGTTCTCCGGCGAGCTCGGCGACGTGCGCATCGTCGCCCGCGCGCTCACGCCCGCCGAGTTCATGATCGCCCGCTGACACCGAGATACTGGGCGAAGCGTCGGCCGACGCCGCGCCCGGCTACGAAGCCGTGTCGCTGCCGTCGAGCGCCGGCGGCACGCGCCGCGATCGAGCCACGTGGTGCGGTGGTGAAGCACCGAAGGGCGCGCCGCCGGCCACGCGCGGCGCGCCCTTCCGATTCCTACGGGTTACGTGCCCTTGAAGCTCAGCCGCGGCCGCAACGTGCGCGTGATGCGCACGAGCTCGCGCTGCGCGCGCATCACGGCGCCGATGTCTTTGTAAGCCGCCGGCGCCTCTTCGCGCAGCGCCTCGGCGCGTCGATGATCGAACCACACGCCGTCGAGCTGCCGCATGAGCGCGCGCGTCGACACCTGCCGCCGCGCGTCGCCCCGCGGCAGCGCGCGGCCGGCGCCGTGCGAGCTCGACGCGAGCGCGCGCGCGACGCCGCGCCCGATGGTGTGAAAGCTCGGCGTCCCCATCGAACCGGGGATGATGCCGACCTCGCCCAAGCCCGCGGCGATCGCGCCTTTGCGATGGATCCACCATTCGGCGCCGTCGTGGAGCTCGCGCCGCGCGTGGTTGTGGTCGCAGGCAATGATGTCATCCGTCATCATTGATACGCCGAATCGTTGGCGCATGATCTTGGCGACGGCGTCGAGCATGCGGCGGCGATTGAGGTCGGCATAGTCGATCGCCCACTGCATGTCGGACAGATACGCGCGGCCCGCTTCGCTCGTGACCTCGAGGCCGTGCAGGCCCAAGTGCCGTTCATTCGACGCGCGCAGATGATGATCGCGAATCGACTTGCCCATGATGCGCGATCCCGAGTGCACCATGAGCCACAAGCGATTGTCGTCGTCGGCTTGCAGCTCGAGGAAGTGGTTGCCGCGACCGAGCGTGCCCAATTCGCGGCGACCTTCGCGCTCGGCCAGCCGCGCCAACTGCGGATGGCTCAGCCGCTTCGCCGCCACAGTCGCCGGCAGATCGGGCGCGCGCGCCGACGGATGATGCAGCGTCGGCACCGCCGCGTACAGCGCGCCCAACAGCTGCGCGGCCGCGCCGGCGTCGTCGAGCAGCGCGGCGTCGCAGTCGAACGGCGCGGCCGCGACGCCGCAGCCGATGTCGCCGCCGACCGCCGCCGGATAGACGAGCCGCGTCGTCGCCGCCACCGTGCCGATGCAGACGTCGCCGGCCAGGTGCACGTCGGGCATGACGGCGATGCGGCGCACGTCGTCGGCGCGCGCCAGCCGCTGCAGCGCCGCCGCGACCTCGGCCGGCAGCGGCTCGGTCAACCACGCGTCGATCGTGGCCGCAGCAGACGTGACGGTTGCCGTTTCATGCGTCATTCCGGCACCTCCGCTTGCAGCGCCGGCACGATGCGAAAGGCCAGCTCCGGCGTGCGTTTTCGCTGCAGCGCTTGCGCGATCTCCTGCCGCAAGAAGCCACGTAATTCACCCAAATGCGCCAACAGCTTGGCGACGTCGACCGACAACGCGCCGGCCGGATACAGCGTCACCATCAGCCGCGAGCCGTCGGGCGCCGGCTCGACCGACATGACCGACAAGTCGCGCACCAACGAATCGCGCGACGACGAGAGCGCGACGCCCAGCGTGCGCTCGACTTCGCGGCACAGCTGCCGCGTCTTTCGTTCACTCCGTTCGTCGCGCTGCGCTTGCGGCGCACCAAAGAAGACGGACGGATCACCAATGTTACCGCACTCGTCCGGCGGCGACGCGCGCCTCCGGCGATCTCGAGAAGAGCTCATGAAAACTCCCACCAGGCGACGGCAAGAGCCGTCGCGCTCGTGTCCACGACCGATTGAAATGGGTGAGAGCCTGGCGGACGCGGCGGAGCGGAATGCTACCGAGCGACGAAGCCGAGGCTCGACGAGAAACGAAGATTCACACGCATGGTCGGCCTCCTTCGGCTTCGCGTTCGCGAGAGTGCGATGAGCGAAGCCGGCAAGGTAAAGATCGCTGCGCCAATCGTCAAGCGCGTCGTCGCAAACGGCTACGGCGACATGCGTTTCGTCACGGGTTGCGCGCGGCTCTTTTGACGCGGCGTCGGCGAACCTGGCAAGCTGAGGCGTGCGATTTGCTTTGGCGTCCTTCGCGGTCCTCACCGTCGCCTGTTCGGCGCCGACCGCCGTCGTCGTCGACTTGACCCTCGCCTCCGGCGATGCGACGCCGTCGACGTTGACGGCCAGCGTTTACGATCGCACGCACGCGCTGACGCTGCTGCGCACCGTGCCCGATCCGCGCTTTCCCGGCGCGCTGGCGCTGACCGGCCTGCCCGACTCCGCCGAGCCGCTGCGCATCGCCTTCGACGACCCGGTCGCGCTCGCCGGCGTCACCGTCGAGCTCGCGCCGCATCACACGACGCACGTCGCCGCCGAGCTGACCGTCGCCACCGTCGACAGCGACTTGGACGGCGTGTCCGACGCCATCGACAACTGCACGTTCGTCGCCAATCCCGACCAAGCCGACGCCAACGGCGACGGCACCGGCGACGCGTGCGCCGGCGGCCGCGACGCAGGCGCGAGCTCGGACTTGGCCTACGACGTCCCGCGCGATCTGTATGGGGCCGTCGCCAGCGCGTGCCCGATCGCCGGCACGACGCTGTGCGAAGGCTGGGAGAACGGCATCCCTGCGATCTGGCAGCCCGCCACCGACAACACCGTCACGTCCAGCGTCACCATCGACAGCGTGCACACCTACAAGGGCAACGGCGCGCTGCACCTGCACACCGCGGCCAAAGCCGGCGGCGTCTACACCGAGACCGACCTGGCGGAGACGGCGTCGTTCCCGCTGGCGACGGCGTACATGCGCACGTACGTCTACTTGCCGAGCGCCACCGAGCCGCTCGACTCGTCGATCTTGTCGCTCTACCAAAGCGACGCCGAGCCCTACGAAAACGCCTATCTCACGCTCGATAGCGGCGGGCACCTCGGCTTCGTGGACACGGTGGCGAAGTCGTCGCCGGTGTTGACCGCGCCGACGGCGATGCCGACCGATCGCTGGGTCTGCCTCGAGTGGTCGTTCACCGATCAGACGAGCGACATGGCCGGCGCCAGCGGCGCGCTCGACGTCTGGATCGACGGCGCCGAGGTGCCGGCGCTGCATGCGACGATGAACGTCGCGTCGTGGCCGCCGTTCACGGAGTTCGCGCTCGCGCTCAACAACGAATCCGACCCGCGCCCGGCCGGCAGCGACATCTGGTTCGACGAGCTGGCCATCGGCCCGGCGCGCATCGGCTGCGAGTGACCGAGCGTGTCAAAAATAATCACCCGTCTTCGATGTATAAGTACATGAAACAGCTGACCTTGCGATTGACGCAGCCGGGTAAGTTGCGATTACATCTGACCAAACAGTCAGGCGGAACTATCTATTGAATAAGGTATGATGTTCGTCGTCGTACCAGCGTGGAGGAAGTCATGAAGACCCTGCAGATTGCGTCGCTCTCGCTCGTCCTGTTCGGATCGGGCTTGGCGTCCGCTCAAGAGCCGGCGGAAGACGCCCAGCCGCAGGCGATCCAACCGGCATCGCCACAACCGACCATGCAGCCGCCGGCGCCGCGCGTCGTGCCCGCGCCGCCGCAAACGCAGCAGCAGCAAATCGCCGTCGAGCCACAGGCGCAGCAGCAGGCGCCTGCGAACGGCCAGTGGGTGTACACGCAGCAGAACGGCTGGCTGTGGATGCCCTATGGCCAGGAATATATGTCGCAGACGACGGACGCCGAGGGCGCGCCCTACGAATATGTCTACGAGCCTAGCTACGGCTGGAACTGGGTCGCGGCGCCGTGGACGATCGGCATCGGCGTGAGCCCGTTCTTCGGCGTCTACGGTCCGGGCCGCTTCGGCTGGTACCATCCCGGCTTCTACACGCCGGGCTGGGCTTACGCGCACGGCTACGGTCGCGGTTACGGCTACGGGGGTCGCGGCTTCTACGGTCACGGCGGTTACTACGGCGGCTATCGCGGCGCGCCGGCGTTCCGCGCCGGTGTCGGCGTCGGCTTCCGCGGCGCGCCCGGCGTGTATCGCGGCGGCGTCGGCTTCCGCGGCCCGTCGGTGGGCGTCGGCTTCCGCGGTCCGGTCGGCGGCGGCTTTCACGGCGCGGTCGGCGGCGGCTTCCACGGGGGTGGCGGCTTCCACGGCGGCGGCGGCGGCGGCTTCCACGGCGGTGGCGGCGGTCACGGCGGCGGTCACCGCTAACCAGCCCGCAGCATCACCCGCAGCGATCGCGTAACACTCGCAACAAACCCCTCATTTCACGCTCGAGAAGTACCGCGCGGCCGAGACGGCAAGGCCGCGCGGTCGCTGCGCCGTCGGCACGTCCGCGGCGGGGCGCGGCAGTTAGACAAGGCCGCGCGGTCGCTGATATAATCGAAGGATGCGGCTTCTCTTAATCCTAGCGCTGGGCCTCGGGGTCATCGGCTGCGGCGACGACGACATGAAGCCCACCGTCGACGCGTCGCTGCCTCGCTGTGCGGGCCAGCCCAACCAAGGCGGGCTCTGCTCGCCCGACGTCAACCAGCCGTGCGTCGACGCGTCGCTGCTCTTGTGCTCGTGCGAGTGCGGCTTCTTGTGGATCTGCGGCCTCAACATCGCCTGCGACATGGGCACGGTCACGATCACGCCGCTCGACATGACCGGCGTCGACCTCTCCAGCCACGATTAGCGCTGCCTACGATGCGGTTTCGCGTCCGCATTTCGTGGTAGGAGAACGATCCCTCAAATGGCGTCTTGCGGACTCGATTTCGGCACCAGCAACAGCACCGTCGCGCTGCCGTCGGGGCAAGCGCTCCCCATCGATCCCAACGCGCCGTCGCCGCGGCTGTTTCGTTCGGTGCTGTTCTTTCCCGAAGAGGCCAAGAACGTGCTCGCCGGGTTCGCGGCCATCGAGGAGTATCTCGAGCGCTCCGAAGGTCGCTTCATTCAGTCGGTCAAAGGCTGGCTGCCGTCGACGTCGTTCACGGCGACGCAGATTCGCAACAAGGCGTTCAAGCTCGAGGATCTGATCGCGCTACTGCTGCGGCGGATTCGCGAAGCGGCCGAGAGCGCGGCCGGCACGACGCTCGAAGAGGTGACGCTCGGTAGGCCGGCGGTGTTCTCGCCCGACGCCGCCGCCGACGCGCACGCCGAGGCGCGCCTGCGCCGCGCGGCCGAGCTGGCCGGCTTCCGCGACATTCGCTTCCTCATCGAGCCGATCGCGGCGGCCTTGGCGTACGAAGCGACGCTGACGCACGACGAATTGGTGCTCGTGGCCGACTTCGGCGCCGGCACGTCGGACCTGACGCTGATGCGGCTCGGTCCCGGTCGCGGCGGCGCGCGCGATCGGCGCGCCGACGTCGTGGCATCGGGCGGCATCGACATCGGCGGCGATCGCTTCGACGCCGCCATCATGCGGCACAAGCTCTTGCGGCACTTCGGCGCCGGATCGACGTACGAGCAGCAGGGCAAGCAGATGCCGATCCCCAATCACATCTTGGGGAAGCTGCTGTCGTGGCACGAGATGTCGTTCATTCGCGAGCGCTCGACGCAGCAGCTCATCGATCGCATGCTGTACGCGAGCGACAACGTGCCGGCGATCGAGGCGCTGTACGATCTCGTCGAGGAGAACTTGGGCTATCGGCTGTTTCGCGCGATCGAGGCGGCCAAGATTCGCCTGTCGGCGGGCGACGCGACGACGATCGACTTCGAAGAGGCGCGCATCAGCATTCACGAGCCGATCACGCGCGCCGAGTTCGAGCAGTTCTCGGCGCCGCTGTTGGCCGGTTTGGCGACGACGACGCAGGAAGTGCTCGACCGCGCGCAAGTGGCGCCTAGCGCGATCGATTCGGTGTTCTTGACCGGCGGCTCGTCGCAGATTCCGGCGGTGCGGCGGCTGTTCGGGCAGCAGTTCGGCGACGCCAAGCTGCGCACGGCCGACGCGTTCACCAGCGTCGCCGAAGGCCTCGGCCGCAGCGCCGGCGCGCGGTAAAGCCAAGCATCGCTTCAGCCATTTCGCCTACCGTTCGATCTAACTGGACGTTCGTCGCGCCTAGTCTAGTCGGCGTAGCCAAACGCGCTCGATCGGGCGCGACGCTGGCTTCTCCGGCGCGAACGAAGTGGCCGGGCGCGACTGCAAACGAACGTGCGCGACGGTTGATCGCGCGCACACGAGGCCCCGATTTGGCGCGCGGGTACACTCACGAGGATGGCCAAGCTCATCGATTGTGCGACGTGCGGCGGGCTGATTCCGGCGGATCGACGCTGCTGTCCCCATTGCCATTGTAAGACTTCGTTGTGGAAGCATTGGGCGCTGGCGCTGTCGGCCGCGCTCGGGCTCGGCGCCGCCGGCTGCGACTCGACGACGGTTGTCACGCACTACGGCGGCGCGATGATCGGCGGTGGCGGCGGAAGCAGCGGCGGCGGCGGCACGATCGCGCGCGACATGGCCGTGCCCGACTCGAGCGGCGGCGACGACGCGGGGAATCCCGACGGCGGCAAGTGACCGACGAGCTCGTGCAGCTGCGGCAGTCGTCGCGGCGGCCCGATCACGCGCGCGCTGAGCATCCGCGTTATGTCGTGTGGGAGCTGACGCTGAAGTGCGATCAGCGCTGCGCGCACTGCGGCTCGCGCGCGGCCGAGGCGCGCGACGACGAGCTGACGACGGACGAGGCGCTCGACGTCGTGCGCCAGCTTCAGGCGGCGGGCGCGCAAGAGGTGACGCTCATCGGCGGCGAGGCCTATTTGCACGCGGGATTCCTCGCCGTCGCGCGCGCCGTCGTCGCCGCCGGCATGCGCCTGACGATGACGACCGGTGGCCGCGCGCTCACCGCCGAATTGGCCGCGCAGCTGGCCGCCGTCGGCATGTACTCGGTCGCCGTCAGCGTCGACGGGCTGCGCGCCACGCACGATCTCGTGCGCGCGCGGCGCGGCAGCTTCGATGACGCGCTGGCGGCCATCGCCCACGTGCGCGCGGCCGGGTTGCCGGCCGGCTGCAACACGGTCGTCAATCGGCTGAACGTCGACGAGCTGGAGACGCTGTTCGAGACGCTGGTGGCGGCGGGAATTCGCGGCTGGCAGGTGCAGCTGGTCGTGCCGATGGGGCGCGCCGCCGACCGACCGGACCTCTTGCTGCAGCCGTGGCAGCTGCTCGAGCTGGTGCCGCGGATCGCGCGGCTCAAAGAGCGCGCCTTCGCCGCCGGCATCCTGCTCATGCCCGGCAATAATGTCGGTTACTACAGCCGCGACGAGAAGCTCTTGCGCTCGGTCGAGCCCGGCGGCCGCGATCATTGGCGCGGCTGTCAGGCCGGCCGCTTCGTCATGGGCATCGAGTCGAACGGCGCCGTCAAAGGCTGCCCGTCCTTGCCGACGCGCGGGTACGTCGGCGGCAACGTGCGCGACCGCTCGCTGGCCAGCATCTGGGACGACACGCCCGAGCTCGCCTTCGCCCGCGTCCGTACCGTCGACGATTTGTGGGGCTTTTGTCGCAGCTGCCCGTTCGCCGAGAGCTGCCTCGCCGGCTGCACGTTCACGACGCATTCGTTGCTCGGTCGCCCCGGCAATAATGTCTATTGTCATTATAGGGCCAAGACGTTGGCCGCCGAGGGCTTGCGCGAGCGGCTGGTGCCGGCGGCGCGCGCGCCGGGCGAGCCGTTCGATTACGGCCGCTACGACATCGTGTGTGAACCGATCGACGCGCCGGCGCCGCCGCCCGCGCGGGGCCTGGCCGCATTGCGCGTCTGGCGCGGCTGATCCTCGGCGCCGCCGGCGGCGCCACGAATCACGGCGAGCTCGTAGGCGCGCCAATAATGACGGGAATCGCGGTTAATTTTTCGTCGCGCAGGCGATGACGCGAATTGCGGCTGCGCGGCGCGCTGGGGATTAGGCGAATTGCGGCTGCGCGGCGCAGACGGCCGCGAAATCGGCGGGCGCATCCGACGGGCGCGGCGCGTCGGCGCGCGCGAGGCGTTCGAGCCAGCGACGGTCGAGCGGGCGCGCCAAATCGGCGGCGACGACGGCGGCGGCGGTCGTTTGCGCCTTGTCGCCGATGGGATCGCCGACGCCGACGGCCCAGCCGGCGACGAGCAGCGCCACGCGCGTCGCCGTCGACGCGCTGTAGGTCACGAGCGTGCAGCGCGGGCCGGCCGTGGCGCGCAGCGCGCGGAAGGCGGCGATCGTCCACAGCGACGGGTTGGCGCGCGGCGAAAACGGATCCCAGAAGACGATGTCGGCGCGCTCGGTCTCGCGGTGCAGGCAGTCGAGCAGCTCGCCGTGACGGAGCAGCCAGCGGGTGCGTGCGTCTTCATGGCCGCCGTCGGCGAGGAGGGTGCGCGCGGCGTGGCCGTGGTCGCCGTCGAGGCCGAAGGCGGCGGCGTGGTCGAGCGCCAGCGTCAACGCGCCCAAGTCGCGCTCGAAGCTGACGAGGTGCAGCTGTGCGGCGTCGTGTGGCGCGCGGGCGGATTCGGCGCGCGCGGCGACGGCGTTCGAGCCCGCGCCGAGGCCGACGTCGAAGACGACGAGCGGCGCCGTCGCGTCGCGCAGGCGGTCGCCGAGTCGGGACTGCTGCACGTAGAGCCGGTCGGCCTCGACGAGCGGGCCGACGCCGGGATGCATGACCTCGCCCGCGTCCAAGGAGCGCATGGCGAGCGTGCCGCCGCGCGTGCGGACGACTTCGTGGGTCATGCGCGCGCTCGACGGCGGAGCGGGCGCGTCATTCGGCACGCGATGCGCGCCCGATGGCCTGCGTGGCGCGTCATCGGACGCGGCTGTAGCGGTTGCGCGGCGAGCGCGACGCGGTTGCGCGGCGAGCGCGACGCGGTTGCCTGGCGAGCGCGACGCGGTTGTGCGGCGAGCGCGACGCGGGCGCGCGGTTCGCGAGCATGGGCGCGCCGTGCGAGTCGCGCGGCGCGAGCGCGGCGGGTTCGTCGTTCGCGAACATGGGTTCGCGGCGTGCGTCGCGCGGCGAGCGCGAAGCCGGCATGCAGCTCGCACGGCGTGCGTCGCGCGGCGAGCGCGAAGCCGGCGTGCAGCTCGCGAAAATGAGCGCGCGGCGTGGGCTCAGCGACGAGCGCGACGCCGACGCGCGCGTCGCGCTCGAGCGTTCGCCGCAGATCAGGCGCGCACCTCGGCGTGCTCGTGCCGGTCGATGCGCGCCAGCTTGTCGCGCGCGAACGCCGCGTACTCCCCCGCGTCGATGGCCGCGCGCACATCGCGCATCAGCTGCAAATAATGGTGCAGATTGTGCGTCGTCAACAGCCGCGGACCGAGCGGCTCGCCGCACTTCAGGAGGTGGAACAGATAGGCGCGGCTGAAGCGGGCGCAGGTCGAGCAGGCGCATTCGGCGTCGAGCGGCGCCTCCGAGCTGCGATATTCGGTGCGGCTGATCTTCACGCGGCCCGTCGACGTGAAGGCCGTGCCCTGCCAGGCGAGCGACGTCGGGATGACGCAATCGAACATGTCGACGCCCCAGCCGACGGCGCGCAAGAGGTCGGGCGGCGTGCCGACGCCCATGAGGTAACGAGGACGATCGACCGGCAATAGATCGGCGGCGAGCGCCGTCATCTCCTCGCGCTGCTCGCGCGTGTCGCCGACGGCCAGGCCGCCGATGGCGAAGCCGTCGAACGGATGCTCGCACAAGAACTGCACCGACTCTTGGCGCAGCTGCGGCACGACGCCGCCTTGCACGATCGCGAACAGCGCCTGCTCGGTCGTGCGCGCGGCTAGGCTGCGCAGCGCCCAGCGATGCGTGCGCTCCATCGCGGCGCGCATCGTCGGCTCGTCGGCGGTGGAGTCGATGCACTCGTCGAGGACCATCATGATGTCGGAGCCGATGGCGGTCTGCATTTCGATCGAGCGTTCGGGCGACAGCAGATGCGGGCGGCCGTCGATGTAGCTGCGGAAACGCGCGCCCTCTTCGGTCATGACGCGATTCGAGGGCAGCGAGAAGATCTGATAGCCGCCGGAATCGGTGAGCACCGGGCGCGGCCACTGCATGAACTGATGGATGCCGCCGAACTGCCGAAACAGCTCGGGACCCGGACGCAGCAAGAGGTGATAGGTGTTGGCGAGGACGATGGGCGCATCGAGGGCGAGCATTTCGTCCGACGACAGGCCGGTGACGGTCGCGCGCGTGCCGACGGCTTGGAAGACGGGCGTCTCGACGCTGCCGTGCGCGGTGTGGAAGGTGCCGCGACGGGCGCGCGAGCCCGGATCCCGGGCGCCGAGGGTGAAACGGAACGACATGGGCGCAGCCTAGCAAACGCGCCGGCGGGAAGCGCACGAATCTGCGGTGTTCGACGTAGACGCCGTGAAATTGTGGCGGTTGCGTCGTCGATCGCGCGCCGGGCTGCCTTTGCCTGTCCCGGCTGGAGCGAATACCGGGAGGTTCCGTCGACAGCCGGTGCGCCTACGCTATGATGATGCTCGACATGAATGACCGAGCCGATGCGCTGGTGATCTTCGGGGCTACGGGCGACCTCGCCTTCAAACAGATCTTCCCCGCCGTCCAGGCGCTGGCTGCCAACGGTCGCTGCGACGTGCCCGTCGTCGGCGTCGCGCGCGAAGAGTGGGGCATCTCCGAATTCCGCAAGCGCGTCGACGACAGCCTGACCGCCAACGCCGGCAAGCCGACCCGCGTCGACGAGCAGCTGGGCGCGCGGCTGCGCTACGTCGGCGGCGATTATCGCGACGAGGCGACGTTCACGAAGCTCAAAGCGGCGCTCGCCGGCACCCAGGCGCCGCTGTTCTACCTGGCGATTCCGTCGAGCATGTTCGCCACCGTCGTGCAGGCGCTGCAAAAGGCCGGGCTGACCGAGCACGCGCGCGTCGTCGTCGAGAAGCCGTTCGCGCGCGATTTCGCCTCGGCGCGCGAGCTGAACGCCAAGCTGGAGGCGGTCTTCCCGCAGGATCGGCTGTTTCGCATCGACCATTTCCTCGGGAAAGAGCCGGTGCAAAATCTGCTCTATTTCCGCTTCGCCAACGCGATCATGGAGCCGCTGTGGAACCGCGAGCACATCGAGAGCGTGCAGATTACGATGGCCGAGAATTTCGGCGTCAAAGGGCGGGGCGCGTTTTACGAGGAGACCGGCGCCATTCGTGACGTCGTGCAGAATCATCTGCTGCAGGTGACGGCGCATCTGGCGATGGATCCGCCGTCGGCGGGCGAGTCGCCGCGGCAGGAGAGCGCGCGCCTGTTGGCGGCGATCGAGCCGCTGCAGCCCGGCGACGTCGTGCGCGGGCAGTTCCGCGGATATCGGCAGGAAAAAGGCGTCGATCCGCGGTCCAACGTCGAGACCTACGCGGCGGTGCGGCTGCATATCGACACCTGGCGTTGGGCGGGCGTCCCCTTTTACATTCGCGCCGGTAAGTGTCTGCCGGTGACGGCGACGGAAGTCTTTGTGACGTTCAAGCGGCCGCCGTTTTCGGTGTTCGGCGAGCCGGTCAGCGAGATGAAGAACTACGCGCGCATGCGGTTGGGGCCGACGGTGAACATCGCGGTCGGGATGCGCGTGAAGAAGGAGGGCGAGGCCATGGTCGGCGAGCCGGTCGAGCTGTTGGCGACGGAGGCGCAGGCCAAGCTGTTGGCGTACGAGCGGCTGCTCGGGGATGCGATGCGCGGCGATCAGACGCTGTTTGCGTCCGAGGCGCAGGTCGAGGCCGAATGGCGCGTCGTCGACGGGATCTTGAGCGAGTCGACGCCGCCGGTGGAGTACGAGCCGGGATCGTGGGGTCCGCCGACAGACGCGCTGTTGCCGGGCGGCTGGCACGATCCCGTCTGAGCAGGCGCGGCGAAGCGGCGAAGCGGCGGTCGCGGTCGCTTCGGACGACCGGCCGCACCGCGTATCACGGCCGATGCGATGCGTCGAAGCCGATGCGCTGTATCACGGTCGATGCGCCGTATCACGGCCGATGCGGCGTATATCACGGCCGATGCGCCGTATCGGCTCGCGCTGACGGTGTCGCCGCGGGCGGACGGTCACGGCCGCGGGCCGCCCCTGATCGCCGCGCGCCACTGCCGTCGCCGACGCACGCCGTCGCCGCTTCGCTGCTAAGATCTTCGTCCCATGCCGTCGAAGCAGGATCTGGAGGGTGCCGCGACCCTCCCGCCCGAGGAGGGCGGCGCGACCCTGACGCTCGCGGCCGAGGACGGCGCCGCGGCCGCGACGTCCGCCCGCTTCGCCGGTCCGCCCGTGATCGGCTGGGACCGGTACGAGCTCGGCGAGCTGCTCGGCCGCGGCGGCATGGGCGCCGTCTACAAAGCGCGCGACCGCCGCCTCGACCGCATCGTCGCCATCAAGTTCATCCTCGGCGCCGATCCCAACCTCACGCTCCGCTTCGTCCGCGAGGCCCGCGCGCAAGCCCGCATCGACCACCCCAACGTCTGCCGCGTCTACGAAGTCGGCGAGGTCGAGGGCCGCGCCTACATCGCCATCCAATTCGTCGACGGTGAGCCGCTCGGCCGCCTGGGCGCGCGCCTGTCGCTCGACGAGAAAGTCGCCGTCATGCGCGACGTCGCCCTCGCCATCCACGAGGCGCACAAGCTCGGCATCGTCCATCGCGACTTGAAGCCCGCCAACATCCTCGTCGAGCGCACGCAAGACGGCCGCTGGCTCCCCATCGTCATGGACTTCGGCCTGGCGCGCGAAACCACTAACGAAGCCGGCCTGACCGAGACCGGCGCGCTCCTCGGCACGCCCGCGTACATGTCGCCCGAGCAGGCGCGCGGCGACGTGCACGCCGTCGACCGCCGCTCCGACGTCTATAGCTTGGGCGCGACATTATACGAGCTGTGCGCCGGCCGGCCGCCGTTCCCGCAGGCGTCGCTGGCGGTGGCGCTGGCGCACGTCATCCACGACAATCCGCAGCCGCCGCGCGCGCTCGTGCCGCACCTGCCGGTCGATCTCGAGACGATCGTCCTCAAATGCCTGGCCAAGTCGCCCGACGGTCGCTACGCGTCGGCGCGGGCGCTGGCCGGCGACCTGTCGCGCTATCTCGACGGCGACACGATCTTGGGCCGGCGTCCGTCGCTGCTGCAGCGTTGGCGGCGGCGGGCGCAGAAGCAGCGGGCGTTGTTCGCGCTCGCTACGTGGTCGCTCGTCATCATTGCGGCGCTGGGCGCGTTCGGGCTGCGCTCGTTCGTGGGCTCGCGGCGCGAGCGGGCGCGGGCGGCCGAGCGGACGCGGCTGGCGCAGCGGCTCGGCCAAGACGCGCAAGAGATCGAGTGGCTGCTGCGCGCGGCCTATCAGCTGCCGTTGCACGACACGACGCCCGAGCGCGAGCTCATTCGCGCGCGCATGCGCACCATCGCCGCCGAGCGGCCCGACTTGGGCGCGCTCGGCGACGCCGTCGTCCACGACGCGCTCGGCCGCGGCCACCTGGCGCTGCACGAGTGGCAAGAGGCGGCCGACGAGCTCGGCCGCGCCGCCGCCGCCGGCCTCGGCACGCGCGGGCTGCACACGGCGCGCGGTCGGGCGCTCGGCGAGCTCTATCATCGGTCGCTGGAAGAGGCGCGTCGCGCCGGCGACAGCGCCTGGCTCGCCGGCCGACAGCGCGAGCTCGAGCGCCAGCTATTGACGCCGGCGCTGGCCGAGCTCGAGCAGAGCCGCGCCGGCGGCGACGTCGGCGAGAGCGCCGAGTTCCTCGAGGCCCTGATCGCGCTCTATCGCGGTGAGCTCGCGACCGCCGAGTCACGCGCGCTGGCGGCGGTCGCGCGGACGCCGTGGCACTTCGAGGCGCGCAAGCTCGCTGCCGATGCCGCTTATATGGCCGCCGTCGCTGATTTCGATCGGGGTCGTTATGATGATGCTCGACCCAAGCTGGAACATGCCACGCAGCTATATGCGCGAGCGGCCGACGTCGCGCGTAGTGATGCGTCGGTCTACGAAGCGGCGGCGCAGGCGGGGCTGACGCGCGCCGAGATCGAGTTTCGGCAGGGGCGCGCGCCGAAAGAGGCGCTGACCGAGGCGCTCGCTGCCGTCGATCGCGCGCTCACCGCCGATCCGCGCGACGCCGCGGCGTACACGACGAAAGCGTACATCTTGCTGCGCTGGTATCGCACGCCGGCGCTGCGCGGCACCGGCGACCAACGCGCGCTGCTCGAGCGGCTGGCCGAGGCGGCGGCGCGCGCGGTCGCCATCGACGCCCGCGACGGCAACGCCTGGGATGCGCTGGCCAACGCGCACGTCTATCGCGGCACCTACGAGCTCTATCACGGCGGCAAGCCGATGCCGTGGTGGCAGCGCGCGCTCGACGAGCTCGGCCACGCGCTCGCCATCCAGCCCAATCATCCGTGGGCCAATAATGACGTCGGTGTCGCGCATCGTTGGCTCGGCAGCGCCATCGAAGACGGCGGCGGCGATCCGATGCCCGAATACGCGGCGGCGCTGCGCAGCTACGAACGCGCGACGACGATCGATCCGCATTATGTGTACGCGCTCTTCAATCAGGCGGACATTCAGGCCAGCATCGCCGAGCACGAAGCCGGGCACGCGACCGATCCGGCCGCTGCCGTCGACGGGGCGCGGCGCGCGGGCGAGCGTTGTCTGGCGATCGATCCCAGCTTTTACGCGGTGCTCGACACGATGGCGCAGGCGGAGTTGGTGCGGGCGCGTTATCTCGTCGAGTCGGGCGGCGATCCGACGGCGGCGCTGGCGACGGCGCGCGCCGATTTGACGCGCGCCATCGCCATTCATCCGACGAATATGACGGCCTACTATCATCGGCTGGTGGCGGCGCATCACGAGGCGCGTTATCGGCTGCGGACGCACGGCGACGTGGCGGCGGCGGTGGCGAGCGGTCGGACGGCGTTGACGGAGGCGCTGCGGCTGAACGGCGATTGTGGCGACTGTTTCGTCGAGGCGGCGCGGCTCGACGTGATCGCGGGCGAGGCGGCGGGCGACGATCTGCAGGCGGCGCGCCGGCAATGGCGGCGGGCGCGCGGCGAAGCGGAGCGGGCGGTGGCGCTCGACGGTCAGTTCGCCGAGGCCAAGCTCGTCGTCGCCGAGGCGTGCTTGCGGCTGGGCGTGGCGGGCGGCGGTAGCGCCGATTTCGCGCGCGGCCTGGCGCAGGTGGACGCGGCGTTGGCGCTGAATTCGCGCTTGGCGGAAGGGCACGCCGTGCGCGCCGCGCTGCTGCGTCAGCGCGCGCGGACGACGGCGGCGGGCACGGCGCGCGCGGCCGACGAGGCCGCCGCGACCGCCGCGGCGAGCCGCGCGTGGACGCTCGATCCGCGCTTGCGCACCCGCTGGTCCGCGCTCGCCGATACACCGTAGCGCCGAAATTACGCCGTATCGCGGCAGGCGCCGATACAGCGTAGCGCTGGGAATACGCTGTATCGAAGCGCAATCGTCGATACGACGTAGCGCGGAGGATACGCTGTATCGAAGCGCGGTCGCCGATACGGCGCAGCGTGGGGAACGCGCTGTATTGAACCGCGAGCGCCGATACGGCGTAGCGTGGGGAATGAGCTGTATCGAAGCGCGAGTGCCGATACGGCGTGGTGCGGAGAATACGCCGCGCGGTCGCCGATACAGCGTAGCGCGGAGAATACGATGTATTGAAGCGCGAACGCCGATACGGCGCAGCGTGGGGAACGCTTCTGTATTGAAGCGCGGTCGCCGATACGGCGTAGCGCGGAAAATACGCCGTATCAGGCGCGGCTATCGATACACTGTAGCGTCGAAAATACGCTGTATCGCGGCGGTCGATCCGAAACGTCTGCCGATCGACCGCCGGTGCCGGACCAGCGACTGCCGGCTTGCCGCAGCCGACCGTGGACTGCCGGCCGACCGCGGTGGCGCGGCGATACGCCGTAGCGGCCGCGCTACGGCGTATCGCGCGCCCGCGCCGCTAGTCGACGCCGTCCGCGAGCCAGACGCCCCCCTCGGCGCTGCGCGTGGCGATCGTCGGACAAGGCGGCAGCAAAACCCCGTTGCAGATGCCGTTGAAGCCGAGCTCGGGATGCCGCATTTTGCCGACGCAAGTGGCTCCCGTCGGCGTCCAATAGGCCTCGACCTGCTGAATCTCGCTGTCCTCGATGTGCGACGAATCATCGATCAAGATCTGCGTGCCCGAGATCGTGTAGTAGCTGCTGTCGCCGCAATATGACGCGCGCTTCATGTGCAGCCCGGCCGCGAAGAAGTAGTCGCTGCCGCTGGCGTAGGGATAGCCCCACCAATAGACGGTCGCGATGCCGCCGCGGCGACAGGAGAGCGTGACCGTGTCCACCGTCGTCGCGTCGCGCGTGACCGCCGCCGTCGTCGGATTGACGGCGATGCCGCGCTGGAACACGACCGGATCGAGCTTGCCGTTGGCGTCGTAGCAGTACGATTGATCGGTCGTCGCGCCCTCGACCTTCCACGTCATGTCGTACTTGCGCAGCGGCCGCACGCCCGCCTCCGTCAGCACCGAGTCGAACCCAATGACGTACATATCGAGCTTGCCCGTCGCCGGATCGGCGAAGCTCAGGTGCAGCTTCAGGTTCACCAGCGCCGCATTGCTGACGTCGATCAGCGTACCGTTGGTCTCTTGCAGCACCCAGGTCGGCACGGTGTTGGTCTCCGTCACCGACTTGACCTCGAGCCCGGTGACGCCCTGATAGTCGGCCGACCAGACGCTGCCCGGCTCCGGCAACATCAGCCACTGATTCTGCCGGGAGTCGTAGTAGCGCGCCTGAAACGTCACCGCCGTGCCCGTGTTCTGGAAGCTGGTGATCATCGCCTGCAGCGTGTCGTCGATATAGGCGTGGCCGCCCTCGTCGGTGTAGACGCCGACGCCGTTCGACATGGTGCAGTCGGTCGTCGGATCGGGACAGCGGTACTTGATCTCCGCCGTTTCGCTGCCGGTCGTCATCGTAGGCGGCGTCGTCTCCACGCCACAGCCGCCACACAACAACAGCGCGAACAGCACGCCCCCTTTGCTTCGCTCGCTGCCTGTCATTCCCATGTTCATTCCCCTCCGAATTCGTGACCCGCCGTACCCCTCAGCAAAGGGCGGGCCGCTGTCGTCATGGCGGCGAGCGCCCATAAGTCCACGGCCGGCGCGGGTTTCGCAGCGGCACGTGCCTCGACACCGCGGCGATTGTGCCAGAACGTGTCAGCCGGCTACTCGCGGCGCCGCATGTATAATCGCGCCAGCCTCGTGGACCATCCGACCCTTCCCCCCAGCGAACCCGGCCAGCGCGGCGGTAATGATGACGCCGATCATGTACCCGGCCTCGTCCTCGTTTTTTGCAGCGGCGCGCCGCGCGCGGAGGTCATGCGCCTCACGTCGGGCGCGCTCGAGCTCGGGCGCGGCGAAGGCGCCGCCGGCAAGCTCGCCGACGGTCGCGTCTCGCGCCGCCACGCGCTCGTCGAGCATGACGGCGGCGGCTTTCGCGTCACCGATCTCGGCAGCCAAAACGGCACCAGCGCCGACGCGCAGCCGCTGCCACCGCACACGCCGACGACGCTGCAACGCCTACTGCGCGTGGGCGATTCGCTGTTGATGCCGCTGCCCGACGTGCGCCCGCTCGAGCGTCATCCGCTGCGGCGCGTCGACGGCATGATCCGCGGCGCGGCGCTGCAGCTGGTGCTCGAGGACGCGGCGCGCGCGGCACGGGCCGGCGCGACTTTGCATATTCGCGGCGAGAGCGGCAGCGGCAAGGAGGGCGTGGCGCAGGCGTTCCATCGCGCCGCCGCGCGCGACGGCGGCCAGCTCGTCGCCGTCAACTGCGCGTCGATCCCGCCCAATTTGGCCGAGCGGCTGCTGTTCGGCGCCAAGCGCGGCGCCTACTCGGGCGCCGAGAGCGACGCCGCCGGTTATGTGCAAGAGGCCGACGGCGGCACGCTCTTCCTCGACGAGGTGGCCGAGCTCGACTTGGCGGTGCAGGCGAAGCTCTTGCGCGTGCTCGAGTCGAAGGAGCTCTTGCCGCTCGGCGCTTCCAAGCCGCGTAAAGTCGACTTCCAGTTCTGCTCGGCGACGCACAAAGATCTGCGAGCGCTCGTTGCTGGTGAGCGGCTGCGCGAGGATCTGTACTTTCGCATCGGCCGGCCGGCGTTGACGCTGCCGCCGCTGCGCAATCGTCCCGAGGAGATTCCGGCGCTGGTCGCCGACGAGCTGAGTCGCGCGACGCCGCCGGCGAGCGCGCACGTGTCGCTCGTCGAGCAGTGTCTGTTGCGCGCGTGGCCGGGCAACGTGCGCGAGCTCTTGGCCGAAGTGCGGGCGGCGGCGCAGACGGCGGCGCGCGACGGTGGGCGCGTCATGGCGCAGCATCTGTCGCCGACGGCGGGCAGCGCGTTCGGCGGGACGGCGGCGATGGCGACGGCAGCCGGCGCGGCGCTCCCGGCCGGCGATCCGGCGGGCACGCCGACGTCGACGCCGACGCCGCGCAAGCGCATGCCGCAAGTCGACGACGATTGGCGACGGCGGATCCAGGACGCGCTGCGCGTCAACGGCGGCAACATCGCGGCGACGGCGCGGGCGCTCGGCCTGCATCGCACGCAGCTGCGCCGGCTGCTCGAGCGTCATCAGATCGACGTCGCCGACAGCGGCAGCGACGACGATTCCGTCGACGACTGAAGCCGGCGCCACGACCGACGCGCCCGAGCGCGCCACCGAGTCGCCGTCAGGCGCGACGACGCGGGCTTGGTCGCGAGCTGCCTTTTGCGGCTGCGAAAGCCATGCGGTTGATCGGCGGAGGCGTGTCTCGGCAACGCGCCAATGGTCGCGCGCACCACAGAATGCAGGCGCGACGCGACATCCGATCGGCGGAGGCGTGTCTCGGCAACGCGCCAATGGTCGCGCGCTGCACGGAATGCAGGCGCGAGGCGACATCGAAGCGAGCGGTTGCTGCGCATACGACGCCGCTCTGTCGACGAATACCGCTGCGTTCGTCAGGATCGCGGGTGCGCTCGTTACTATGGCGCGGTCGGACGCGTGAGCGGGCGTTGCATGCGGCGAAAGCCGTCGAGCCCGCGGCGACCGCGATAGGGACGCTCGCCGACGACGACGAAGCCGAGCCGTTCGTAGAGCCGCTGTGCGCGCGGGTTGCCGAACGAGACGTCGAATTCGGCGACGGTCAGCGACAGATCGGGCGTCGTGCACACATGCGCGAGGAACGCGGCGAACAGGCCTTGGCTGCGGCGATCGGCGACGACACAGGCGTTGGCGAGGAACAGGCTGTCGCGGCGCGGCGTGGCGAAGAGCGACGTCAGCGCCAACGAGCGCCACACCGCGCGCAAGAAGCGGCCGACGCCGAGCGCGCCGAAGGCCGAGCGCAGCGTGTGCAGCGACAAGCGGTTGATGTCGCGGCCGCGGTAGGCGGTCAGGGTGGCGACGAGCTGGCCGTCGGCGGCGATGGCGACGATTTGGTGGCGATAGCCGAAGATGCCGTCGCCGCGCAGGAAGTCGCGGCGCAGGAACGGCTCGGGCCCGTCGTCGCCGAAGCGGAAGCAGGCGTCGACGAGGCCGCGCGACGACTCGTACATCAGCGGCACGACGGCGTCGGCGTCTTCGGGGCGCGCGGGGCGAAAGTGGAGCTCGGTCATGTCTGGGCCTCGGCGGCGGCGGCGCGGCGGACGTCGCGGATGGCGGCGCATAGTCCGCCCAGCGTCGGGCGGCGCAAGATGGGGCGAATGTGCTGCATGAAGCGCGGCTCGAGGTCGGCGCCGACGATGCGATGGCCGATGGCGGCGAAGAGCTGGACCATTTGCAGCGAGTCGCCGCCGAGGGCGTGGAAGTCGCTGTCGGGGTGGATGGCGGCGGCGTCGACGGCGAGCAGCTCGGACCAAATGGCGGCGACGGCCGCGGTCAGCGCGTCCGCCGATGCGGCCGGCGCGCCGTTTGCGCCGTGGACGGCCGCGGTTTGCGCGTCGGCGCGCGGCGACGCGAGCTGGGGCGCGTCCGCGCCGCGCGACGCGAGCTGGGGAGCGTGCGAGGCGAGCGGCGCGAGCTGGGGCGCGTTCGGCGAGAGTGGGGGCGCGTTCGCGGCGAGCGGCGCGACGATGTTCGCGGCGGGCGTGGCGAGGGTCGCGTCGCCGTCAGATGACGTCGGTGCGGTCGCCGCGCGCTGCATGTGGTCGGCGGGATTCGGCAGCCGCCGTAAGTCGGCCTTGCCGTTGACGGTCAGCGCAATCTCGTCGACCGCGAAGATGAACGACGGGATCATGAACGCCGGCAGCTGACGCTCGAGCGCCCGTCGCAGCGCCGCCTCATCGACGACCGCGTGGCGCCGGGTTTCGTCCGCGCCCGTCGGCTGCGCGCCGGCGAGCGAGGTCTGCGCGGCGGTTTCGTCGATCACTGCGGGCCGACGAGATGCGTTGGCTGGCGTTGCCTGCGCGTCGGCGAGCGAGGTTCGCGAGGCGGCTTCGTCGCCGCTCGCTGCGCTTCGCGCGCGTTCGCCATCGATCGCGCTCGGCACGTAATACGCGCACAAGATCGGATCGCCGCCGGCGCCGCCCGCTCGCGCGCGACCGACGACCAGCGCCTGCGCCACGCCCGGCTGCGCCGCGATCACCGCCTCGATTTCGCCCGGCTCGATGCGATGGCCGCGAATCTTCACCTGCTCGTCGGCGCGGCCGAGGAACTCGAGCAGGCCGCGACCGTTCAGCCGTGCCAGGTCGCCGGTTCGATAGGCGCGGCGACCGTCAAGTAGCTTGACGAATCGTTCGCGATTCAGATCCGGACGGTCCAGATAGCCGCGCGCCAGACAGTCGCCGGCCAAGTACAGCTCGCCGCTGGCGCCGCGTGCGACTGGGCGGCGGTCGGCGTCGAGGAGGTGGGCTTGCATGTTGCGGCCGGGGACGCCGATGGGCACGGCCGCCAAGTCGCCGTCGCGCGCGGCGTCGAAGACGTGGCAGACGCAGCCGATGGTGGCCTCGGTGGGGCCGTATTCGTTGACGATGCGGCAGTCGGCGCCGAAGCGCGCTTGCGCTTTGCGTGCGAGCGTCATCGTAAGCTGCTCGCCGCCGACGATGAGCGTGCGAAAGCCGCGCGGCGCCGCTCCCTCGAGCTGCGTGATGAGCTGAAGGTGCGTCGGCGTCAGCTTGAGCGCGTTGGCGCCGCTGTCGTGCAGGATCGTGCGCAGCGTCAGATGATCGAGCGCCTCGGGCACGAGCGCGATGCTGCCGCCGGCCAGCAGCGGCGGGAAGATCGCCGTCGCCGTGAGGTCGAACGCGAGCGACGTGAAGAGCGCGAAGCGGCTGCCGGCGTCGATGCCGTAGGCCGCTTGGGCCCAGCCGACGTAGTTGACGAGGCTGCGATGCTCGATCTGCACGCCCTTCGGCTGCCCGGTCGACCCCGAAGTGTACAAAATGTAAGCAAGCGATCGAGGATCCTCGTCGATCGGCGTGAAGACACGATGTCTTTCCGTCGGCCTGAAAGCGCTGGGTTCGTTCGTCGGCGGCACGGCGCCGTGCGTGTCGACCGCCGCGACCGCGCTGTGCCCGTCGGTCGGTGCGACGGCGCTGTGCCCGTCGGTCGGTGCGACGGCGCTGTGCCCGTCGGTCGGCACGACGGCGCTGTATCTGTCGCGCGGCGCAACCGCGCTGTGTCCATCGAGCTGCCCAACGGAGCCGTGTTCGTCGAGCGGCGCAATGGCACTGTGTTCGTCGAGCGGTGCAACGGCACTGTGTTCGTCGGTCGGCGGAACCGGGCCGTGTCTGTCGACCGCGACAACGGCGACGCGCGTGTCGGTCGGCGCAACGGTGGCGTGTGCTTCAGTCGGCACAAGGGCGCTGCGGTCTGCGGTCGACATCGCCGCGTCGTCGCCGAGCTCGTGGGCGAGCGCGAGGGCGCCGGTGAAGACGCCGTCGAGCCGCGCGGCGTGGGCGCGCGTCGTCAGGCAGAGCGCGGCGCGGGCGTCGGTCAGCAGCCAGCCGAGCCGCTCGGCGGGATATTGCGGATCGAGCGGCAGATAAGCGGCTCCAGCTTTGATGATGCCGAACATCATTACGATCGCTTGCGGATCGCGGTCGACGAGCAGGCCGACGACTGCGCCGGCGCCGACGCCGCGGGCTCGCAGTGCGGCGGCCACGGCGTCCGAGCGTCGCGCCAGCGCAGCGTAGGTCACGGTCTCGTCGCCGCACACGAGCGCGACGGCGTCTGGCGTGCGCGCCGCCTGGTCGGCGAACAGGCCGGCGACCGTGCGCGCCGGAATCGGCGCCGCCGTGTCGTTGGCCGCCCACTCATCCAGGGACGGTCGAGAGCCGTCGTCATCATTAGTGGCGTCGGCCGGCGCTGGGGTCGTAGCCGGGCGTTCTTTGGCAGCGGCGCTCGGATGCTGTAGCCGGTCTGGCGCGCGGAGGTCTTCGCCGTCCAGCGTTCCAATGTCATTCCGCTCGGGCGCCGACACCGCGTCGAGACGCGGTTGAACGCTAACGTTGCGCGAGGGCGAGTTCGTGCCGTTGGCTATGGCTTCGCTGCGCGAGGGCGGGTTCGTGCCGTTGGCGACGCCGTCGCTGCGCGAGGGCGAGTTCGTGCCGTCGGTGACGGCTTCGCTGCGCGAGGGCGGGTTCGTGCCGTCGGCGACGCCTTCGCTGCGCGAGGGCGAGTTCGTGCCGTTGGCGACGCCTTCGCTGCGCGACGGCGGGTTCGCGTCGCCGGTGACGGCTTCGCTGCTCGGCTGCTCGACGGCGGTGACGATGCGGTCGAGCAGCGCGTCGGCCGCGGCCGCGACCTCGGCGGGACAGACCAGCGTCAGCTCGACTCGATCGCGACACTCGATGGCGACGAGCGACAACGCCGCCAGCGGCACATGCACCGGCAGCGAATAGATCGTCGTCGCGCGGAAATCGCCACCGGACAGCGCCCGCGGATCGACGCGCCCGAGGTGCGACAGGATGGCCGTCGCCGCGAAATGTCCACGCCGGCGCAGACGCAACGACGCTTTGATGATGCTCGTCATCATCCAGATCGGCATCTTCGCCAGCGCGCCTTCCGAACCATCGACGGCGAGCTCGCGCTTCTCCGCCAACGCCGACAACAGCTGCTCGTAGAGGCCTTCCCAGGGTTCGTTCGGCTGCGCGTCGAGGAAGATGGGCAGGCTCAAGTTGCTCGTCGCGGACAGCGCCGGCGCATGACGGCGCAGATCGACGGGCACCATGAAGCGCAAACGCGTGCCGGGCGCGGCGTTGGCGGCCAACGTCGCCGCCAGCTTGGCGACGAGGCCGGGCTGCGCGCCGGCGAGCGTGCGCCGCTTCCAGACGAACGCGTCCGCTGCGTCTTGCGCGTTCGCCGCCGTCGTGGCGAGCGGCGACGGGCAGTCGAACGTCGGTCGCGTCCGGCGATGGCGGGCGCCGAGCTGCGTCAAGAGCGCGACGTCGGTCATCGTCGCGGCGGCGGCGCGCAGCGGCTCACCGCGATAGGCGCGCCAGATCTCGTGGGCCCATATGAGCGCGCCCTTGCCGTCCATGACGCCGTGGAACGCGCGAATGATGACGGTCGTACGCATTGGGCGGCGGACGACGACGACTTCGCAGGTCGGGCCGGCCTGCACGTCGAGCGACTGACGCCAGCGCGGCGACTCTTCGTCGGGCCGTTCGTCGCCGTCGACGACCGTGACCGGCGGCGCGACACCGCTCTCGACCCACTGCTTGCCGTCGAGGACGAGGCGCGCGCCCGGGCAGGCGGCCGCAGCTTCGGCGACGGCGCGCGTGAGCCGCGCCAAATCGACGTCGCCCTCGCCGTCGATGAAGAGCTGAATCGCGAACGGCCCGGCGATGCGCGCGCCGGCCAAGTACAGCCGTTCGTTGGGCGAAACGTCGCGCCGAAATGTTGGAGTCGCCGTCATCATTAGGCCTGCCGGCTGCCGCAATGACGGCGATCGCGCGTCAGCCCAGGACGGCGTCGCAGCGCGCGCGGTGAAGTGTGGGGCGAGCTTGGCGTCGTGTGCGTGATGGGCGCCGCTGGTTGGGAAAAGGCGTCGTGCCGAAATGTTGGAGTCGCCGTCATCATTAGGCCTGCCGACTGCCGCAATGACGCCGATCGAGCATCAGCCGAGAACGGCGTCGCAGCGCGCGCGGTGAAGCGTGCGGCGAGCTCGGCGTCGGGCACGTCGTCATTTGACGACCGCCTGAATCGGCCGCGAAATCGCCGTGCGGCAGTTCGGGCGAGCGTGGCGTCGGGCACGTCGTCATTTGACGAACCGCGTGAATTCGTCGAGGCCGCCGATTTCGTCGACCCAGTCGCGCAATCGGCGTAGGCCGGTCGGCTGATCGATCGTCGGGCGAAATCCGAAGTCGCGGCGCGCGGCGGTCGTGTCGTACGTCGCCGTCAGCGTCAGGAGGCCGAGCGCGTAGCGCGACAGCGGCGGGGAGCGGCGATCGCCGAGGCCGGGCAGCTGCCACAAGACGTCGATGGCGCGGGCCAGCGCGCGCGCCATCGGCAACGGTATGCGCCGGCGCACGCGCGGCAGCTCGAACAGCTCGGCGAGCACGTTCGCGAACGGCCAGACGTCGGTCGGCTCGGCGTCGCACACGAAGTAGGCCTTGCCGCCGACCGCCGGCGAGCGCGCCGCCTGCAGGCATGCGGCGGCGGCGTGGTCGACGTAACAGAGGCTCGCCTTGAACGCGCTTGCCGCCCGAGAGGTCGGGCAGTCGACCGGCGGCCAGCTTGGCGACGATCTTCGGCAGGAAGCCGGTGCGATCGCGCGGTCCCCAGATGCCGCGCGGCCGAATGGCGCAGGTGACGAAGCCGCGGCCGTTGGCGCCGAGGACGAGCTGCTCGGCCAGCGCCTTGGTCTCCGAGTACAAGTTCACGAAGCGAGGCGGATAAGGATAGCGCTCATCAATGGCCACCTGATCGCGATCGTCGGCGACGACGCTGGGGCTGCTGACGAACACGAAGCGGCTGACGCCGTTGCGGCGCGCGGCGTCGACGAGGGCGCGCGTGCCGGCGACGTTGGCGTCCCAGAATTGACGGCGCGTGCCGAAGTCGCTGACGCGCGCGGCCGAGTGGTAGACGACGTCGACGCCGCGCGTGGCGGCGGCGAGCGACTTGGGCTCGGTGACGTCGCCGGGGACGAGCTCGACGGCGCCTCGGTCGCTGGCGGTAACGGCGGCCGAGCGCGCGCGCAAATGAGCCGTGTCGCTCGTCGGCCGAACGAGCGCGCGCACGTCGTCACCGGCGGCGAGGCAGTGGTCGACGAGGTGGCCGCCCAAGAAGCCGGAGGCGCCGGTGACGAGGACCTTCACGTGCTCGGTCCCACGGGAAAGCGAGGCCGGACGAGGCGGCCGCCCAAGAAGTCGGCCGAACTGGCTGTGACTGCTCTCCGCTTGCACGGCCGTAAGGCAAAACCAGGCGTGACGAGCACGGCGCCCGAGCAATGCGCGGTGCCGGCCGCGCTCGCCGTTCCGCGGCGCGGCGGCGCGGCGAAGCCAGGCGGGACGAGCACGCCGCGCCCGAAATCCACCGCGTTGCGCGGCGGCGCGGCGAAGCTAGGCGCGACGAGCACGCCGCGCCCGAAATCCAACGCGCGGCGCGGCGGCACGGCGAAGCCAGGCGCGAGGAGCACGCCGCGCCCGAAATCCACCGCGCCGCCGATCAACGCCTTCACGTGCGCGGCCCCGCTCCGGCGTCGAGGAACTTCCACCACGTCGCGCCATACAAGAACGTGTAAGCCACCGTTTGCGTCCGCGAGTAGCCGGCGCGCCGACCGCGCGGCAACGCCGTGAACAGCTGCAGCCCATGCACGACGACGCTCAGGAACACGTCGATCGCCCACAGCACCCGCAACAGCGACGGCAGCGGCACGACGAGGCCAATGATGATGAACAACCAACCCGCGAGCGGAATCAGCTTGAGCGCGTGCGGCGGCGGCGCCAGCTGACGCGCGGCCCATTCGGCCAGCTGCCCGCGGTCGATCTTGGCGTTGTGGCGAATGTCGACGGGAAAGCCGCGATGAAACAGGAACGCGCGCGCGCCGCGCGTCAACGGATTCGCGGCCGCCAGCGCGATGAGCTGCCGCTCGATGGCCGGCCGGTTCCGCCACTGGTCGCGCTGCAGCTCGACGCACACCACCGGCTGTTGCGCGCCGATCGGCCCGACACCGACGAGCGCGCTGCGATAGACGGCCGGATGCGCGTCGAAAATGCCCTCCCATTGCGCCGTGTACTGCGGTCCGCGCACCGTGTGCACCGTCTGGCTCTTGCGCCCGGCGAACCAGACGCGTCCGTCGCCGTCGACGCGGCCGAGGTCGCCCGTGCGATGCCAGCTGCGCGCGCCGTCTTCGATCTTCATGAGCGCGTTCGACTCGGGCGACTCGTGATAGCGGCGACTGACGAGCGGCCCGGCGATCGTCAGCTCGCCCACCTCGCCCGGCGCCGCCAGCAGCGCGTTGGACCAGCGCGTGATCGGGTCGTCGCTCGTGCGAATGACGCGCAGCTGCAGCGACGGCAGCGGCCGGCCGACGCAGCTGCCGTGGCCAGCCGCGCTGCGCGCCGAGAGCGAGCCCGCATGCTCGCCGTTCTTGGGAGATGATGCGTCTGCGAGCGTGGCATTTCCCGACCGAAGCGCGCCGTCCCGCGCGGGTCGGCCGGCGGCGCCATCGCCTGCGGCCGCAGCGACCGCGGCGGCAGCGCCGGTCACCGCATCGCCCGCGGCCGCGTCGCCGGTCGCCGCCGCGCCGGTCGCCGCCGCGCCGGTCACGGCATCGCCCGCGGCCGCGTCGCCGGTCGCCGCCGCGCCGGTCACGGCATCGCCCGCGGCCGCGCCGGTCGCCGCCGCGCCAGTCGCCGCGTCGCCGGCCGCCGTATCGCCGAACAGCTCGTCGGCGGCGATCGACGCGATCGGCAGCGCCTCGGTCGCGCCATACGTCACGTGCAGCCGCGCGTCCGCCGCCATTAGCCCGACGAACCGCCGCGCGATCGACGGCAACACCGGCGCGCCGCCCGCAATCACCCGCCGCAGCGAAGGCAACTTATGATGATGCTCGACCGCATAGTCGCCCACCCGCCGCAAGAACGCGGGCGACGCGAACATATGCGTGACCTCGTGCTGCGCGATCGTCGCGATCATCGCCGCCGCGTCCGCCAGCGCCGGCCGGTTGGGATCGATCGGCGGCAAGATCGTCGTCGCGCCGATCAGCAAATGAAAGGCCGTGAACAGCGGCAGCGGCGCCAGCGCGACATCATCCGGCCCGTGCGCGAACTCGTGCTCGATGCTGCCGATCATGGCGTCGGCGATGCCATGCGTGTACTCGACGCCTTTGGCCGGCCCGGTGGCGCCGGTCGTGAAGTTGATCATCAAGAGATCGTCGGCGCGCGTCTCGGCGATCGGAAACGGCCCGCTCGGCGCCGTGAAAGCGGCCGGCGGCGGCAGCGTGGCGCCGGTCCAGCCGAGCTTGCGCCCGACGGTGACCCAGCTCCGTAACGACTCGAACGAGCGCGGAAACAGCACGCGCACGACGTGCGCCGCCGGAATGCCGACGAGCGCGTCGGCCCCGACGGTGCGATAGGCGTGCAGCATGCGTCCGAGGCCCATGCCCGGGTCGACGACGACCGGTACGGCGCCTACCTTGAACAGCGCGAACAGCACCGTGAACAGCTCGGGGCTTGGCTTGACCATGAGCAGCGTCTTCGTACCGCGCCCGATCCTGGCCGCGACCAGCGCGTGCGCCCAGCGGTCCGACTCCTCGTCGAGCTCGCGGAACGTCTTCGACGCATAATGATGACGTGCGTCAGCATTGAAGTAGAGCGCGCGCTTGTCCGGCCAGCGCCGCGCGTTTTCCCGCAGCCGCGTGGCGACGTTCAACGGCGAGGCGTGCGGCGTCTGTGGCGCGAGCGTAGCCAATGATGTTAGCGACGATAGATTGTGCAGGCGGTGGTCAGGCCGGCGCCGGCGGATACGAACAAGACCTGCTCGAAGCGCGCCGTCTGACCGCTCTTGCCGCCCTCATGAAAGCCGAGCGTCAGCGCCGACGTGTGCGGGTCGCCGCCGACGTCGACGCGTACCGTCGCCGCGTCGTCCACTTTGAGCTGCGCGGCCAAGGCGGCGCCGAAGCGCGGCGTCACCTGCGACGTCACCAGCAGCGTCTTGCCGAGGTCGATGCGCTCGGCGACGACGTATTCGTGCACGGCGTCGCGCGCCAGCTCGATGAGCCGCTCGGCGTACCCGTCGTCGGTGTGCACGCTGATTCGCTCGCGTCCGTTCGGCCCGTCCTCGACGAGCACGCCCTGCCGGCCGACGAAGCCGTCGTTGGAGTCGCGCACTTGCAGCCGGCCGAAGCCGCGCCCGTCGTCGGCGTCGTGCTGCAGCAGCATCGCCGCGCCCATCGTCGCGTAGGGAAAGCCGGGCACGTTCGTGCGCCCCGACGGATGCGCGTCGCTCGACACGATCAAGATCGACTGCCCGCGATCGACCGCCAAGAACGCGCTCGCCACCTGAATCGCATTCAAGATGCCGCAGCCGCCGTTCATGAGGTCGAGCGACAACGCCGCCTTCTTCGTCGGAAACTTCACGTAATCGAGGTTGAGCCCGATCTCCTTGGCGACGAGCGCCGCCATCGCCGGCTCGACCATGTTGGCGTCGCGATAGACGCCGACGTTGATGAGCATGTCGATCTCTTCGATGGCGACTCCCGCGTTCGCGAGGCAGTCCTTGGCGGCGAGGGCCGCGTGTGCGATGGAGCTGCCGATCCGGCCGTCGGTGGAGACGCCGGTCGCTTTGATGATGGCGCCCATCGTTAGGCCGCCTCGAGCGAGCTGATCGTCGCCGCCAAGCAGCCGGTCACGACGCCCGACGCCGCGGGCACGAGCAGAAACTTTGCGCCGCGCTTCACCTTCTTCTCCTGCAGATGCTGATAGAGCACGATGAAATGCGAGGTCGTCGCCGTGTTGCCGAGCTGCTCGACCGATACCAGCGACTGCGGCATCTCGGTTCCGAAGATCGTGCTCGCGTGGCGCGAAAACTTGCGAATCGCCTTCGTCCCCACTTGGTGGTGCACGATATAATCGTATTTCTCCGCCGCGAACGTCGTCCCGCGCTTGGCCAGGAAATCCATATGGAAGCGCGGCCACAGCTGAATGCGCTCTTCTTTATGCATTTCGGCGTTATTCGTATACAGCGCTGGTCCCGAATGCTCGATGCTCGGCATTCCGATACAAAGCTTCGAATATTCGGCGCAGGTCATGAGCTCGATATAATGAATCTTGTCGGCGTCGTTCTCCGCGCGATCGAGAATGACGGCCGCGCCCGAATCGCCGACGGTGAGCGAGCCGAACTGCGAGTCGAACGGCTCCTTGATCTCCTGGACGGCGGTATCGGCGATCGGCGTGATGCATTCGCCGGAGACGACCATTCCGTTACGAACGATGCCGGCGCGAATCATGCGATCGAGCAGGTGAACGCCGGTCATCATTCCCGCGCAGGCATTGGAGACGTCGAAATGAATGGCCGAATGCGCGCCCAAACCGCGCTTCAAATGCAGCGCGAATGACGGCTCGAAATGCATCGCATAACTGCCGCCTTTATATCGAGTAATCGACGCCGAGATAATGACGTCGAGATCGCGCGCGCGATAACGCGAGCGCTTCAAGCAGTCGCGCGCCGCCAACATCGCCAGCGCGAACGAGTCTTCGAACGACTCCGCCCGTTTGTCGTGCACGCGCCGCGTCTCGATGCCCGTGATCTCCTGCAGGTCGAACAGCGGCTCGAATTGCATCTGGCTGATCAAGTCGCGCGTCGACACCTTCGTCGACGGCAAGTAGGCACCCAAAGCTTCGAACCGCGTATCCATCCGTCCTCCGTTGAAGGCGCCCGCTTGTGCAAGCAAGGTGCCCTCGTGTTTCAGCGCCAAAGCCAGGCGGATGGCGGCTTCCAGAAATCGACCCTGGAGACTGCAGCCCCGCTTCTAAGTCCCCGTGGGGACAGCTGTACTCGGCGTGCGCTGTATAGGACGCAGTGGCCCTTACAACGTCGCCCTGGCCGCGTCTCGTCGTCGCGTCGAGCTTTCGACCCCGCCGTTACGCGCTACATCTCCATACCCCAAATCGATGCCGCGGTGAGTCAAAATGTTTCGGTCGGCGCGAATTAAATGATTCGCCGCGCGCATTCCACGCGGATGTCGGATAGTTGCGCTCGCCCGAGAAAATACGAAGAAAAAGCCGCTCGTGAGGCATCTACGTGACGAGAAGACGAGCGTGGCGCAAATCGGAAACATGGCAATCGAGGCTGCTCGGCGAATGCGAAATGTGAGCGGAGACGGCGACCGCGGCCGCGAAGCCATCGCGAACGACGCGGCGCTGTGCCTATATGGACGCGAGGCCGCGCGAGCTTGGGCTGCAGACGAAACATTCGGCGTGCATTTTCGCCGCGCGAAAACGGCGATCTCGGCAATCGCTACGGCCGCCACGGTCGTACCGTTGGTATGACGCGCGCTGACGTGGTGTTGCGAGCGACACCGGCGCGAAATCGGCGCGAACGCGGTGCGCGCTCGACGCCGCGAAACCCGCGCGACGCCAGCGCGCGAGCGCGCCGCTTCGTCGACGGGCGCGGCGCGAATTTGGCCCGACCATTTCGCCCTCGACAGCGGGCGCTACGTTCGCTATCAAGCGTCGCGGCCAGGACCTCGCGCGGCGCGGCCCCAGCCTCGGCGCGATGCGTCATGGCACCAACGAGAAGTGCTCTTTAGTATCGCCGCTTTCGTAGGGTATAAGGAGCGCGTTGGTGGGCGGCGGGCAGGACGGGTCGCTCACATTTCACGAATCTGGACGGTGCTGCTTTGATGAATAACGCGCATAAGATCGACTCCGCTCCGCTCGCGCCCGAGCTCTGCCTGCGCATGCATGACTTGATGGTGCGCGCCCGCGTTCTCGAAGAGCGGCTCGTCTCCATGTATCGCCAAGGCGATGGTTACTTTTGGATCGGCGGCCCCGGCGAAGAGGCGTTCAACGTGCCGCTCGGCCTGCTGGTGAAAAAGGGGCAGGGCGTGCAGTACGATTATCTGCACCTGCACTATCGCTCGTCGGCGACGCTGCTGGCGATGGGCGCCGACCCCGTCGATTCCTTGCGGCAAATGAAGAACACCGCGACCGATCCTTATTCGCGCGGGCGTAATTTCGCCGGCCATTACTCGGTCAATAAATGGAATATCCCGCCCGTTTCCTCGCCGATCGAAGTGCAATATTCGATCGCGCCCGGAACGGCGTTGGCGCAAAAGCGCGCCGGCGGCGACGGCATCACCATCGTCACCGGCGGCGACGCCGGCACCGCCGAAGGCGACTTCGCGACCTGCCTCGTATGGAGCTCGCGCCGCGGCCACGAATTACCGTTACTCATTCTCGTCACCAACAATCGCTGGGGTATTTCGACGAGCTGGGATGGCCAGCACGGCGAAGAGCGCATCTCCGATCGCGGCAAAGCGTTCGGCATGCCGACGCGCACCATCGACGGCAACGATCCCGAAGTCAGCTATCGCGCGCTGCAAGAGGCGATGGATTACGTGCGCCGCGAGCGGAAGCCCTATTTGCTCGAGGCGAACGTGTCGCGGCTTTACGGGCATTCGTCGGCGTCGGGCGCGAACTTCGTGCAGAGCGAGAACGACTGCTTGGCGCGCTTCGAGTCGACGCTGGAGGAGCGCAAGCTGATTACGCGCGCGCAAGCCGACGAGACGCGGGCGCAATACACGCAAGAGCTGTTGAAGGCGCATAAGCGCATTCGCGACGAAGCGCAGCCGTCGGGCGACGATATCTTCAAGCACGTCTTTGCCGACGCGCCCGCGTTCGACGATCAGGAGGTCGGCTGATGTCGACGATGGTGCAGGCGATTCGCATGGCGCTGCATGTCGGCGAAGAGCGCCTCGGCGTCACCGACATCTTCGGCGAGGACGTCGGACCGCCGCTCGGCGGCGCCTTTACGCAGACGCAGGGCCTGAAGACGTCGTGGAATTCGCCGCTCGACGAGCGCGGCATCGTCGGCGCGGCCATCGGGCTCGCGCTCGCGGGTCAGCGTCCCGTCGCCGAGATTCAGTTCTGCGACTATGCGTTCAACGCGATCGATCTATTGAAGCTGGCGGGCAACATTCGCTGGTCGTCGGCGGGCGATTGGGAAGTGCCGATGGTGCTGATGACGCCCGTCGGCGCCGGTATTCGCGGCAGTATTTATCATTCGCACTCGTTCGACGCGCAGGCGACGCGTCTGGCCGGCTGGAAAGTGGTCATGCCGTCCAATCCGCGCGACGCCTACGGCCTCATGTTGTCGGCGATTCGCGATCCGAACCCGGTCATGTATTTGATGCCCAAGGCGCTGCTGCGGGTCAAAGGCGGCGAGGGTCAGGACGTTCCCGGCGAGCCGGCGAATCCGCGCGAGCTGTCGAAGATGATCGACGCGCCGCTCGGCGAAGGGCGCAGCGATTGGTCGCCCAATTGGCCGGCGCTCGAAGAGCTGTTCGTGCCCATCGGCAAGGCGCGCGTCGCGCGCGCCGGTCGCGACGTCACGCTGATTACCTACGGTCGCAACGTGCATATGGCGCTGGCGTCGGCCGAGGAGTTGGCGGCCGAAGGCATCGACGTCGAGATCATCGATTTGCGCTCGCTGCATCCTTACGATTGGCCGGCGATCGTCGAGAGCGTCACCAAGACGAACCGCGTCATGTGCGTCAATGAGGACACCGAGATCACCAACTTCGGTGAGCACTTGATTCGCCGCATCGTCGAGGAGCTGTTCTACCAGCTGCACGCGCCGCCGAAGCTGTTGGCGGGCGCGCACGTTCCGGGCGTCGGGCTCGCCGACAACCTCGAGCACGCCAGCGTGCCGCAGACCGGCCGCATCACGGCCGCGCTCCGCGAGCTCGCCAAGCACGTGCCTTAACTCGTTTAGTTTCTGGGTTTATAAATCGAGTTTCAGAATGAGACGCCGGCGCGATGAATGCGCCGGCGTCTTCGTATTGGCGTTAGTTCTTGGCGGCGGGCTTGTACGGGACGCCGAGCTCGGCGAAGAAGAAGGCCCACATGTCCGCCGACAGCGCGACGCGCTCGTCGAGCGCCGTGCCCATGCCGTGACCGGCGCTGGCGCTCGTGCGCAGCAAGATCGGCGCCTTCGACGACGTCGCCGCTTGCAGCCGCGCGATCATCTTGCGCGAGTTCATCGGATCGACGCGCGGATCGTTGTCGCCCGTCGTCATGAGGATCGGCGGATAGGCCGTGCCGTCGACGACGTGATGATAGGGCGAGTAAGCGTAGAGCGCCTTGCGCTGCGCGGGATCTTTGACCGTGCCGAATTCGGTGACGTTGAAGGCGCCGTTCGTCGACAGCTCGACGCGCAGCATGTCGTAGATGCCGACCGATGAGATCACCGCGCCGAACAGCTGCGGCTGCTGCGTGAGGACGGCGCCCATCAGCAAACCGCCGTTGGAGCCGCCCTGAATGCCGAGCTTCGCCGGGCGCGTCCACTTCTCGGCGACGAGCTTCTTGGCGATGGCGATGAAGTCATCGAACACGTTCTGCTTGCGCGTGAGCATGCCCGCCTGATGCCAGGCCTCGCCGAACTCGCCGCCGCCGCGCAAGTTGGCCAACGCGAGGACGCCGCCCTGCTCGAGCCAAATGATGGCGGTGGGGTTGAATCCCGGCGTCGTGCTGTTGCCGTAGCCGCCGTAGCCGCTGAGGATCAGCGGGTTCTTGCCGTTGCGCGGCGTGCCGCGTTTGTAGAGCAGCGTGAACGGGATCTCGGTGCCGTCTTTGGAGCGCGCCGTCTCGCGGCGCACCTCGACGCCGCTGAAGTCGACCGGCGAGGTCTGCGCCAAGATCGTCTTTTGCGGCTTGGGCAGCGTCGGCGCGAAGCGATACCAAGCCGTCGGCTCGACGTAGCTGAGGACCGCGGCCAAGAGCTCGTCACCGTCGAGCCGCGTCAGCGCGGCGACGTTCGAGACTGGCGGCGTCGCCACGGTGCGCGCGTCGCTGCCGTCGAGCCGAAAGCTGCGGAGCCGCGTCGGACCGCCGAGAATCTCCGTCGTCCACAAGCGCGTCGCCGTCGGCCGCAGATCTTCGATGCCGCCCTCGCCCGCGGGCACGATCACCTTCGCTGCCGTCAACGGCTGGCCGAGCGGCAGCGCCAATATCCGGCCTTTGGGCGCGTCTTTCGTCGACTTGAAATAGAGCGTCGCGTCGCTGCCGGCGCCGAAGCGCGCCAGCTTCACCTCGTCGGCAAACGTCGACAACGGCGCCCATTTGCCGTCGGGCGCGCGCAGCCACACGAGGTGCTCGCCGCCGTCGCCGTTGCTGACGGTGGCCGAGATCCACTTGCCGTCGTCGCTGCTCGCCAGCACGATCTCGGCGATGCGCGGCAGCTCCTTGCCGAAACAATAGACGTCGCTCGTCGCCGGCGTGCCCAGCTTGTGGAACCAAACCTGTTGCCAGAAGCCGTCTTCGTCGGCGTGCGCGTCACCTTTGCGCGGGTAGCGCGTGTAATAGACGCCGCCGTTGTCGGCCGAAAAGACGATCGAGCCGCCGGCGGTGCCGTTCTGCACGTGCTCGAGCACGTCGGGCAGCGCCTTGCCGCTGGCGACGTCGAAGACGTGCAGGTCGCCGCGCTCGCTGCCGTTCTTCGACAGCGCGATACCGACGAGCTTGCCGTCCTGCGACGAGACATACCAGTCGATCGCCGTGTGGCTCGCGGCATCGACGCTGGCCGGATCGAAGATGACGCGCTCGTCGGCGACCGGGCTGTCGGCCGACTTGCGCACCACGAGGTAGTTCTGCTGCTTCGGCGGCCGCGATTCGAGCGCGAACAGCTGGCCGCCGCGCCACTGCAGCGAGCCCCAACGCGGCGTCGGCGCCTTGGCGATGCTGCTGACGCGCGCGGCGATGGCGTCATGCGCCGGCAGCGACGACAACAGCGTGCGCGCATAGAGGTTCTGCGCGTCGGCCCAAGCGCGCACTTCGGGCGCCTTGGCGTCTTCGAGCCAGCGATAATCTTCGCTGACCTTCAAGTCGCCATATTCGGTGCTGACCGGGCGCTTCGGCGTCGCCGGCAACGTCGGCGTCGCCGGCTTTTCTGGCTTGGCGGCGGGCTCGGCCGCGGACGCATTCGCGCCACCGACGAGCAGCAGCACACATAGAAGTGATCGTTTCATACGCGCATCGAAACACGCCTGACGTGGCGGTTCAATGTGTCGCCGTCACTCGCAAAGAGTGACAAATTCCTTATACTACCCATTAGCGCGAGCGTATCGCCGCGCCAGGAGGCCTCCAAAATGGACGATGCCATCGTTTCCCGCACCAAGAATCCCGCAAAGGCCAAGAAAGCCGCGAAAGACCCGCGACGACCAGGCGAGCTATGCAAAGCCGAGCCCGGTAAATGGCTGCCGCTCGTCGATCGCAATCGCTGCGAGGGCAAAGACGATTGCGTCGTCGTCTGCCCTTATGACGTGTTCGAGGTGCGCCGCATCGACGACGCCGATTACGCCAAGCTCGGCCTCTTCGGCAAGCTCAAGAGCCGCGCGCACGGCCGCAAAACCGCGTACACGCCGCACGCCGATGCGTGTCACGCCTGCGGCTTATGCGTCGTCGCCTGCCCGGAAAAGGCGATCAAGCTCGTCCTCGCGTCGCCTTAGCGTCGCCGTCACTCCGCACTAAACCGTCAATCGATCGCGACCTCGCGACTGTCTCCAATTCGTGCGGCCGGCGTCGGCGCCGCTGAATACTTAACCCAACGGTTAACGATCGCGATCGCCGGAATGGACGCGTTGATCATTCGGCGCACATGGCGAGCAGCTTGATGACGGTGTTCCAATTGCGGCCGGTACTGACAGCTTTCAGCTTGCCGTCGAACCACGCGTTGGTCAGCTTCGAGCGACCGAGGCCGTTCGGGCAGCGAAGGTAAATGTCGCGCCCGCGCACGACGAACTCGTCGGGCGGCGAGCGCGCCGGATCGAGCGTCGCCACGTCGGTCGCCGACGGCTGCCGATCGAGGAACATGACGACGAGCCGTGCCGGATCGGCGTCCTTGGTGAAATACGGGTTCGAACGCGCGCACTCGGCCAGCTCGGCCTGACTGCGCAAGACGAGCGGCACCGCCGCGCCGAAGCGCGCGACGAGCGCGCGCTCGACGGCGGCGTGCAGCCCTTTGACGACGGTGGCGCTCGCGCGAAACACGACATTGCCGCTTTGAATGTACGTGCGCACGTCGCTGCAGCCGACACCGCTGAATAACGCGCTCAAGTCCTTCATCGGGATCATGTTGTTGCCGCCGACGTTGATGCCGCGCATGAGCGCCACGTAGACGTCACCGCCTGCTTTCGCGCCGGTCGCGGTCGTGTCGAGCGCGGCAGGTTGTCGCCCCGCGGCCGCCGGCTTCGTTGTCGGCGCTTTGGTCGGGGCTTTCGCCGGCTTCTTTGCCGCGGCTTTCGCCTGTGGGCTTAGCGTCTTCGGCGTAGCGGGCTTCTTCGATGCGGCCATGGCGAAACTGGAGCACGTGCGGCCGCCGTCGAGCAAGCGTCCATTGAATGGGCCGGGTAGCTCGCTCCCCAACTGTCTCGTCGTCAATACGAAATCGGACCGACAGCGAACCATAAGTCGGCGTAGCCACTTACGCCGACTGTGGTCTTTCGTTTGCACCGCCCAATCAATGACCGCGCGCGCGGTCGGAGGTCACGACATGCAGCGGTGCGCGGCGCAGCTCGGACGACGATTCAGCTTCGGCTGCTGCGCACTCGCGCTCGTCGGCGCCATCGGCTGTTCGTCGTCGAACATTCGCACGCTCGACGGCGGCGCCGACGATCTGGCGCAGCCGGCGACTGTCTCCGATATGAGCCACTCGGCGGCGCCCGGCGATATGGCGCCACCCGCCGATATGACGCCCGATCCGAATATCGAGCTCATGCACGAGCGTGCCGATACGGCGATCGCGACACTGATGCTCAATTTCTGGCCGACGTTGGCCGCGAATACGACGGTGTTCGATTGGTCTTATGCGCACTATTGGGACGCGCTCGTCGACGCCGCCGAGCGCCGCGGCGACAACGCCTACAGCGGCACGATCCTGATGTTCTATCAGCTGCAAAATCAGCGCGGCTGGACCGACGACTATTACGACGACGAAAACTGGATCACGCTGTCGTTATTGCATTCCTATTCGTTGACCAACGATCCGATGTATTTGAATCAAGCGAAATTCGTCTTCGCCGATATCATGATGGGCTGGGATACGACCTGCTGCGGCGCGCATCCGGGCGGCATTTGGTGGCATAAACCGAACGACAGCAAGGTCACCGCCATCAACGCCGGCGCCGTCATTTCCGCGTCGGAGCTGTACAAATATACGCAGGACACGACCTATCTCGACTTCGCGAAAAAGACGTATGCCTATTGGTCGACGTATATGGTCGATCAAACGACGGGTCATGTTTACGACGGCATTTCGACGGCTGGTGTCATCAATACGACGTGGACGTTTACCTATAACGAAGGCCTATTCATCGGCGCTGTCTTGGCGCTTCATTCGGTGACGCAAGACGATACGATTCTGCCGCTGGCGCATAAAGTCGCCGGCTTCATGCTGGCGTCGGAGATGGAGACGGTCTCGTTCGGGACGATTCTCTCCGACGGCAAATGCAGCGGCGACGGTCAGATGTTCAAAGGCGTCGGCGCCCGCTATTTGGAGCAGCTGTATGCGCTCGATATGACGCATACCGAATATCGCGACTTCTTGTCGCGCTCGGGCACGGCGGCGTGGACGCTGGCGCGCGATCCGGCGTCGGGCGACATCTCCTGCGATTGGATGGGCCCGTTCGACGCGACGACCGGCGACGTCGGCTCGCTCGGCTCGGCGTCGGTCGGCCTGGCCGCGGCCGCCAAAGCGTTGGGCACGGCCGCGCAGCGACCGGCGCTGCAATACGAGGCCGAAGAGGGCAACTTGCATGGCGTCGGCTTGGAGGCCACGCACGGCGGCTTCTCCGGTTGGGGCTATTTGGCCGGCTGGGGCAGCGACGGGCAATCGGTCGATATCCTCGTCGACGCGCCCAAAGCCGGCGCTTACACGGCGACCCTGCGTTATGCCACCGGCGACGCCGCCAGTCGCGCCATCAGCGTCAACGGCGCGAGCGTCAATGCCAAGCTCGCGTTCCCGTCGACGGGAAATTACGACACGTACGCGACCGTGACGCAGCCGCTGACACTGACGGCGGGGCGCAACACGATGACGGTCGCGTTCAGCGCGGCGGCCGGCAGCGGCGGATATCTCAACCTCGATCGCATTCAGCTCACGGCGAACTAATCGACTCGAAAGGAAGCGATCCAATGCGCGGCCCCTCTCTGCTTCTACTTATGCTCTGCGTTCCCGTGTTCGCAGTGGGATGTGCCAATTCCTCGCCGGGCAATTCCGGCGGCGGCGGCGGCGCGGCCGGAGGGTCGGCCGGCGGCACCGCGGGCGGCGGCACGGCCGGCGGTGGCACGGCCGGCGGCGGCGGCGGCGCGCCGGTCCAAGACTTCGGCCCGCCGATGTACGGCACCGGCGGCACGTGGTCGTTCGACGAGGCCTCCGGCAAGACCGCGAGCGGCGCCGTGCTCGAAGGCGCGCCCGCGTGGACCGTCGGCAAAGTCAACGCCGCGCTGCACTTCGGCGGCAAGTCCGACGACGTCGCCACCGCCAATCCCGCGCTCGACAACAGCCAAAGCTTCTCCGTCGCCGCCTGGGTGCGGCTCGATCGCACCGACGTGCCGATGGCCATCTTGAGCCTCGATGGCCGCACGACCAGCGCCGTCACGCTCGGCTTCTGGCCCACGTCGTCGACGGGCGCGGGCGGCCTCGGCATCGCGTTCCCCGCCAGCGACAGCGACAGCGCGCAGGTCACGCGCGTCGTCTCGTCGTTCATCCCCGTCGCCGACGTTTGGTATCACCTGGCCGCCGTCTACGACGCCAGCGCGCACAGCGTGCAGCTCTACGTCGACGGCAGCGCCAACGCGCAGGCGACCGTAGCCGCGTCGTTCTCGGGCGAAGCGGCGACGCACATCGGCCGCGGCCTCGCCGGCGGCGCCGGCGTCGACTACTTCGCCGGCGTCATCGACGAGGTGCGCTTGTCGCCGGGCACGCTCGCCGCCGGCGACGTCAGCACGCTCTTCGCCGCCGCCGCCGCCACCACGCCCGTCCGTCCGCCGGCGGTGCCGCTGATCGTGCGCGGGCCGTATGTCAGCACGTGGATGGCCGCCGACAACACCGCCGGCAATTGGCCGACGTTCTGGACCGGCGCCGTCAAAGCCATCACCGGCATCGTCCGCGTCGACGGCAAAGCTTACTTGCTCATCGGCGCGCCCACCGGCATCACCAGCAACGCCACGCAGGTGAGCCTGGAAATTACGGCCACGCAGTCGCGTTACGTTTACGCCGCCGGCGGCATGCACGTCTATGTCGACTTCGTCTCGCCCGTCGAAGCCACCGATTCCAAGAAGCTGTCGATGCCCTTCGGCTTCATCAACGTCCAGGCCGTCTCCGTCGACGGCAACGCGCACGACACCAGCTTTTACTTCGACATCTCCGGCGAATGGGCGCACGGCGACTCGACGCAGAACATCGGCTGGACGCGCAACGACGTCGCGGCGACGCCGAGCACGGTCAGCGCCTTCGCCGTCACGCCCTCGTCGCCGACGCAGTTCGGCGAGTCCAACGACTACGCGTCGTGGGGCACCGCCGTGTTCGCCACTGCCACGACGGGGATTAAATATCAGTCGGGCGCCGACACGACGGTGCGGCCGCTCTTCATCGGCGGCGGCTCGCTCGCCAATACGATCGACACCGTGCAGCCGCGCCCGATCAACCAGAATTGGCCTGTTTTCGCCTACGAATCCGATCTCGGCATGGTCAACGGCACGCCGTCGGCGTCGCGCACATTCGTGCTCGGCAACGTGCGTCAGCCGGCCGGCAACTATCAAAGCGCGCCGCTGCCGCCCTTGTGGCAGGCCTATTGGCCGACGTGGCAGGCGATGCTCACCGACGCCTACGCCGACGCCGTCGGCGGCACGCTGGTGCAGCGCGCCGATGCGCTCGACGACAAAGTGTCCGAGGACGCCGTCGCCGCCGGCGGCTGGCACTACGCCGGCCTGTGCGCGCTGGCGTTGCGGCAAGCATTCGGCGGCGTCGAGCTCGTCAACACCGGCGCCGATCCGTGGATGTACCTAAAGGAAATCTCCAGCGACGGCAATCTCTCGACCGTCGACGTCATCTATCCGGCGATGCCCGCTTACCTCTATGCGAACCCGTTATTGCTTCGTTATCTGCTCGAGCCGCTCTTGATTTACGGCGAGAACACGACGCTCTGGCAACAGCCGTTCGCCGAGCACGACTTGGGCGCGCATTATCCCATCGGCGACGGTCACAACGCCGGCACCGACTCGTCGCAGCCGCTCGGCGGCGGCGAGAATATGCCGGTCGAAGAGTCGGCCAATATGCTGATCATGACCGGCGCCTATTTGAAGTACGCCAATAGCCCGGACGCCACGATGTTCGTGAACAGCCATTATACGATATTGAAGAAATGGGCCGACTATCTGGTGGCGAATGCGCTCGATCCGGGGTCGCAGAATCAGACCGACGATTTCACCGGCTTCATCGCGCACAGCTCGAACTTGGCGCTAAAGGGAATCCTCGGCTTGGGCGCGATGGCGCAGATCTCGACCGCGGTCGGTCAGACGACGGACGCGAACAACTATAAGACGACGTCGCAAAGCTACATTACGCAGTGGAGCCAAAAGTCGCAGGACTCGACGATGACGCACTTGAAGCTCGCGTATGACGGCGACGACACGACCTGGAGCCTCAAATACAACTCCTATCCCGATCGTCTGCTCGGCCTCGGATTGATTCCTGCCGCGACACTGGCGGAAGAGACGACGTGGTATGCGCAGCAAAAAGCGGCCTATGGCTATCCGCTCGATAGCCGTCACACCTACACCAAGGCCGATTGGGAGATGTGGATGGCGGCCGGCGTCGGCGACCCCGCGCTGCGTCAAAACGTGGTCGACGCGCTCTACCATTTCGCCAACGCCACGCCCTCGCGCGTGCCCTTCACCGACTGGTATGACACCGTCGCTGGTACGCAGAACGGCTTCCAAGCGCGACCGGTCATCGGCGGCCTCTTCTCGCTCATGACCTTGGGGAATTAGCCGACTTTGACGCACATCGACGAGCTGCTTTGACGACGACGAATCAAACTTAGTTTGATAGTCAGTTGGCATACGGTTTCTGTACCGTACGCAAATGGCTCGCTGTACCGGGTCCGTTTCCCCGCTCGCTACAATCTCCTTATCGCTCATTCTCTCGGCGTGCGCGCCCAGCGTCGCGCCGGTTAGCCCGGGTGGCGGCAACGGCGGGCAAGCCGGCGGCGGTGGCTCGGCCGGCGGTGGCATCGGCATGGCCGGCGGCGGCGGATCCGCGGGCGCCGGCGGCGCCGACTTGGCCGTCGGCGGCAGCGTCGATATGGCCAGCGACGGCGGCGCCGGCAATGGCGGCAGCCCCGACCTGGCCGGCGCCGCCGATATGGCGCTGCCGAGCACGCCGACGACGGGCATCATCTCCGTCAGCAACGGCGACGTGCGGCTCGACTACAACGCCGACATCGGCACCGCGTCCTTCTATTACGACAACGTCCCCAAAATAACCGACTTCTATGCCGGCGTGCAGCTCACGACCTATGTCACCAGCAAGCAATATACGACGCGCTATGTGCAAACGAGCGGCACGACGACGACGGTGACCAGCGTCGGCGCCGGATTGCCGAACATGCAGCAGCTCTTCGTGCTCGACGGCGGCAATCACTTCCTGACGCGCGTCATCATGCAAGGCTCGCAATTGAGCACCAATTGGATCGCGCCCGTCGTCATGGATACCGCCGGCGGCGTCGACGTCGGCAGCTATACCGATTCGCGACTGTTATGGGTGCCGTGGGATAACGACGCCTGGGTCACCTATAACGCCGGCTCGATGAATAGCAGCGGCACGTCATTCAATGCCGCCGCCTTTTACGACAACACCAGCCGCAACGGAATCGTCGTCGGCGCCATCACGCACGATACGTGGAAGACCGGCGTCTATTACAGCGGCTCCAACAACAAGCTCGACGCGCTCAACGTCTTCGGCGGCGCCACCGATTCGACTTATACGCACGACGTGTTGCCGCACGGCAAAGTGACCGGCGACTCGCTCTATTCGCCGTTCGTCTTCGTCGGTTACGACGCCGATTGGCGCGATCTGTTGGAAGAATATGCCGACACCAACACGACCATCGACTCCAAGTTGGCGTGGAGCGGCGGCGTTCCTTTTGGCTGGAATAGCTGGGGCAAGATTCAGACGAATATCAGCTACGACAAAGCGGTCGCCGTCTCCGATTATATCGCCGGCAATTTGCAGCCGAATAACTTCGTCAACAACGGCACCGTTTACGTCAACCTCGATTCTTATTGGGACAACTTGAGCGACGCGCAATTGACGGCGTTCGTCGCGCACTGCAAAGCGAACAATCAAAAGGCCGGCATTTATTGGGCGCCCTTCGTCGATTGGGGCTTGTCGGCGACGCGAGCCGTGGAAGGCTCGGCCAGCGACACCTACGGGCAGATCTGGCTGCGCGACGGCAGCGGCAATCCCATCGAGGTCGACGGCGCTTATGCCGTCGATCCGACGCACGAAGGCACGAAGACGCGCATCAATTACTTCATCGACAAGTTCAAGAGCCAAGGCTTCGAGTACATCAAGCTGGACTTCTTGTCGCATGGCGCGCTCGAGAGCAGCGTGCGCGCCGATCCGACGGTCCAGACCGGCATTCAGGCCTATAACCAAGGCATGCAGTACATCGTCAATCGCATCGCCGGGACGATGTTCATCAGCGAATCGATCTCGCCGTTATTTCCGTTCAAGTATGCGCACGCGCGCCGGCTCGCCTGCGATACGTATGGCGCCGATACCGGCTCGATGAGCACGCAATACGAGCTCAATTCGCTCAATTACGGCTGGTGGATGAATGACAAGCTGTATACCTACAACGATCCCGATGAAATGCTGTTCGAAGGGTTCAGCGCCGGCGCAAATATGAGCCGCCTCGTCTCGGGCGCGATATCGGGGACGATATTCTTGAACGGCGACGATCTCACGGAGACGACCGGTCAAGGGCTGGCCAAGGCGAACCTGACCAATTCGGAATTCAATTGGATCGCGAGCTTGGGGAATACGTTTCGGCCGGTCGAAGGCAATACCGGAACGAGCGCGACCGACGTCTATATGATGACGATTCCCGGCAGCACGTTCCTCGCCATCTTCAACTTCGGCACCAGCAGCGAGACCAAGAGCATCGACCTGGCGCGTATCGGCCTCGTCGACGGCACGTGGTATTGGGTCGAGGATATGTGGGCGGGAACGACGAGCTATTTGAATGCGCTCAATATCGAGGTCGACGCCAATTCGGCCAAGCTGCTGCACGTTTATTAGCTACGAATATCGAGCCGATATTCATGCGCTAGACGCTCCGGTCGCGAAATGCGCAAATCGCGACATGCGGAGCGTCGGCGATAGAGCGGCGAGGCGCGCGCATTCGGGTGCGACTGTCGCACGCTTACGGCCATACGCCGTTGCGCCTCTATTTCGCGACCACGGCCGATGTCGCGACCGAACACTTCGACGAGTCGATATCAGCGGCCGAGCGCGGTCGCGATCGTCGAAGCCCACTGCCACGGCGCCGTTTGATTGCCCGGTAATGAATTGAAGTATTCCCAGCTGGCGATGCCGCCCAGCTCTTGATGCTCGGTCAATAAGCTCGTAATCGTCGCTTGCTGGCCGGCAACGCTGACGAACCCCGAGCCGCCGTTGGCGGAGTTGCTGAGCACGCCGGCGACGAGTTTCTCCGCGGGAATCAGCGCGCGCGCGACGATGGTGTCGTAATCGGCGCCGGTCGCGAATGAGCCCCAACCATTATAGAACTGCACGTTGAACCAGGAAATGTTCGAGCCCGTGTCGCGATAGAGCTGCTCGTAATCGAACCCCGATAGATTGCCGGCGGCGTGCAGCGCGGCCGCGACCGGCGCCAACGTAATGACGAAACCAGCGCCATAATCGCTGCGCAGCTGTTGAATGACCTTTTCGATACCCGCCAATGACATCGTCTCTTCGACATCCAGATCGACGCCGTCCAAATGATACGTATCGATGATGCCTTTGAGCAGCGGATAGTAACCGGCGAAGTTGCTGTCGAGGCCGGCGAAGCTGCCTTTGGCCGCGCCGCCGATCATCGCCTCGACGCGCACACCCTGCGTCTGCATCGTCGCCAGCTCTTTCCACATTTGCGTGAACATCGGGTCGCTCGGCGGATTGTTGTTCAAATGCACCGTCAGATCCGACTGCAAATGAAAGGCGCCGACCGCGATATCGCTGACGCGCGTGGCGTTCGTCGTCAACGGCAACGGGGATACATACGTGCTGCCGCTATATTGCGTTTGGTAATAGACGACGACGCGGCCATTGCCGACGCCGTGCGCCGGCACCGTCCAAGTCTGATTGGCGGCGGCGCTGCAGTCGTACAGCTGCATGCGCGTCCCGGCGGCGGTGCTGGCGCCGGTGGCGTCGAGGCATTTGTTGGCGTGCGGATTGATGATTTCGTGGCTCGTCGTCTCGATCCATTCCTGCGCGTCGGTGCCGTTGCAGGCCCACACTTGCACGAGCGTGCCGTCGGTCGTGCCCGAGGACGAGACGTCGAGGCAGTAGCCGAGCGCGCGGATGGTGCCGTCGGGCTCGAAGGTCCAGCGTTGATTAGCGGCGCCGCTGCATGTGCCGAGCTGCACGGCGGTGCCGAGGCCGATGTCGGCGCTGGCGTCGACTTCGACGCAGACGCCGGCCGGGTCGACGATCTCGCCGGCGTGGTCGATGGCCAAGTCGACCGGTTGCGCGAGGTCGGGCATGCTCGCGCCGCCGCCGCCGCCGGCTTGGCCGCCGCCGGCTTGGCCGCTACCACCGGCGCTGCCGCCGCCGCCGGCTTGGCCGCTCAGGTCGCTTCCCATGCCGGCGTCGTGCGGCGACAAGTCGTACTTGGGGCCCGAGCAGCCGATGACGAGCGTCAACGGCAGCGCCAACGCCGCCGACCACGAGACCAGCAGCAGACGAGGGAGTGTCACGCCGTCGCTCACTGCACGGCGCCTGCCAAGCGCGCACGTCGATGGGCGCGCGCCGTTCCCGTCGCTGCGGCCGCCGATCCGAGGTCGGGGTGCGTGAGTGCCTGAGGCGCGCCGCCCCGGGCGACGTGGCGTGGCGCCCCGCCGGCACCGGCTATTACCGCGAATTCCGCTGTCTCGCGCGCGATCCAGCGACGGCAGGTGCGCCACGTCGACGACGCGCCGCGCGACTATTGGCTGGCGACTTCGGCGGTGCGGACGAGGCAGCTGAGGCGCAAGTTGTCGCGCGTCATGCCGTACGCCGAGCCGGGCACGCCGCGGCCCGATTCCAACGCCTCGCCGATGAGCACCACCGCGTCGCAACCATGGCTCGCGGCCTCCTCGCGGCCACGCGCGAGCGCGGTCTCGAGCTTCGTGCCGCTGCAGGTGATGAGGCCGACCTCGCGATAGCCGCCCGCCGGCCGCGCGGTCATGACCTGCACCGCCGACGGATCGCGCAGCTGCGCCGCGTATTGCCCCGTCTGCGTGAAGTCCGACGTATAGCAGCCGCCCGTCGTCGCCATCCCCAGTGCCATCGCCAACCCGAGCATCGTCTTCGTCTTGCGCAACATGTTCGTCTCTCCCCGACGCTTCGTTGAAACGTGATGCGCCCACCTAGAGCAAGCGACGATCCAAGTCGAGCCGTCGCCGAATTCGTTGGCGCGCCAAGGGTTGTCGGGCGCGTTTGTGGCGCCGAGAACCACAGCCGGCCGATGCCACAGCCATCGCGCAATCTCGCGGCGCGCGCGTCATCCGCCGGCAAACCGCGGCGATCGCGTCCGGCCGCGGCCAACGCCTGCGCAGGACGCCGTTGGTGCTTATGCTCCGCTGCGAATGCGCGCCTTGACCTTCATGCTCGTCGTCGTCGTCGCCGGCTGCTCCCACTCTCCGCGGCCGCGCGCGCCGATGGGCGCCGTGCGCTCGTCGCTCGTCGGCGCGCGCGCCGAGACCGTGGTGTTCTTCCTGCCCGGCCGCAAAGATCGCGCGCGCGTCTTCGAGGACAAGGGCCTGTTCGACATCGTCCGCGAGAAGCACTTCCCGGCCGACCTCATCGGCGCCGACGCCCACGCCGGCTATTACGAGCGCGGCACGTTCGAGCGCCGCTTCGACGTCGATGTGGTCGAGCCGGCGCGCAAACGCGGCTACGCCCATCTGATCATCGTCGGCGTCAGCTTGGGCGGCTACGGCGCCGTGCGCTACGCCATGCGCCATCCCGGACGCGTCGAGACGCTCGTGCTGCTCTCGCCGTTCCTCGGCGCCGGCTCGTCGATGCAGGAGCTGGCCGACGCCGACGATCCCGACTTCGCGCGCACGTGGGAGTGGCTGCGGCGCTATCCGGGCGAGCCGCGTGCGCGTGCCGCCGCCGGCTATCCGCGCATCGTGCTCGGCTACGCCGAGGAGGACTTGCTGTTGCACAGCGACAGCGAGCTGAAGAAGCTGTTGCCGCCGGCGGACGTCGTGACGATCCCCATCGGCGCGCACGAGTGGATCGCCTGGCGCAAGCTGCTCGGCGTCGTCCTCGACAAACACTTGATGGACCCGCCAGCGACGCCGAAATAGCCGGTTTTGGTGACATATTGAGCCTCGGGAATGAACCATAAGAAGCGTCAGCCGTGGACGCCGAGCGCCGAGCAGATGCGCCATTGGCCGGCGGGAATCTCGGGCAACGCCATCAACGGGCAGGGCGAAGGCAAGCCGCGGCGGCCGTCGGTGGTGTATTGGCAGCTGCCGCCGGAGTCGATTCCGCACGGGCCGTTGCAGACGTACTTTTATGCGCGCACGGCGGCCGCCGACGAGCGCGTGGCCGAAGCGCGGCGCGAGCGCCAGCAGGCGCTGGAGCTGCCGCTCGATCCGATCGCGGCCGTGCCCGTCGCGCGCGCGGCCGGCGAGTGGGCGACGGCCGCGAAGGCGGCTGCGCGCGACGCCGGCGCCGACGACGCCGGCGTGACCGACATGCGCGCCGACTACGTCTTCGCCGGGCACGGCGTCCCGACGCAAAAGTGGATGATCGTCCTCGCGCTGGCGCAGGACTATCCGGCCATCGCCAGCGCGCCGTCGACGCGCGCGCTCTGCGAGATCACGCGGCAATATGCGCGCGGAATTCGCACGGCCAAGACGCTGGCGAGCTGGATTCGCCGCCAAGGCTACGACGCGCTGCCGTATGGCGGTCCGATGGCGGGCGCGTTCTTGCTGATTCCGGCGGCCATCGAGGCGGGGCTGGGCGAGCTCGGCAAACACGGCTCGATGATCCATCGTCGCTTCGGCGCCAACTTTCGGCTCGCCTGCGTGCTCACCGACCTGCCGCTCGTCGCCGATGGGCGCGACCGCTTCGGCGCCGACGACTTCTGCGCCAGCTGCCGCGTCTGCGTCGACGCCTGCCCGCCGGACGCCATCGCGCCGCGCAAGCAGCTCGTCCGCGGCGAAGAGCGCTGGTACGTCGACTTCGACAAGTGCCTGCCCTATTTCAATGAGCACGAGAGCTGCGCCATCTGCTTGGCGGTCTGCCCGTTCAGCCGGCCGCAGATCGGGCCGCGGCTCGTCGACAAGCTCGCCCTCCGCCGCGCGCGCCGCGGCTGATCGCCCTCGCCGACCAGCCGCGCGCGTCCGACGAATCAGCGCTACTAGTTGGGGATGAAGATGAGGGTGAGCTGCGTGCGATAGAAGCCCATCTGGCCCGTCGACGTGGCGCCGAGGAGATAGACCGGGTACGTGCCGGCGGCGGCGGCGGGGAAGATCGCGGTGCGGGTCATTGCCTCGGTGTCGTTCGGCGTCAAGTAGAAGTACTCGGCGTCGCCGCTGCCGGCCGACGCGGTGGCCGAGGTGGAGAGGGTGAGCTCGCCGGACGTGACGCCGCCGGCCAGGCAGTCGTAGCCGGCGCCGGTGGCGGGCGACGCGCAGTAGACGTCGGCGGAGCCGATGGCCACGATGGTTCCCGGGCCGGGCACGGTGAGGCTCGCCGTCTGGGTCGACACGGTCGCCGCGGCGGTGGATGCGATGACGGGGCCGGCCGAGTAGGTGGTGACGGCCGGGGTCTTGCCGTTGGCGGCGCTGGGATCGCCGTTGCAGGCGTAGCTGGTGGCGACGACTTCGCCGGGATCGAGGACGCCGTTGCCGTTGGTGTCGGGCCCGGTCTGGATCTTGGTGCCGCCGTCGGCGCAGTTGGCACCGGCGGGCTCGTTCGAGCTCAAGATGAGCATCGGCGTGCCGTTGCAGATGTTGCGCGTCGAGGTGACCTCGGTCGGATCGAGGACGCCGTTGCCGTTGGTGTCCGGTCCCGTCTGAATCTGCACGCCGCCGCCCGGGCAGGTGGTGCCGTCGGGGATCGGGCCGGCATTGGTGATGTAAGAGACGCCGTTGGTGCCGTTGGTGCCGTTGGTTCCGTCGGTCCCGTCCGTGCCGTTACAGACGTAGCGCGTCTGCGTCACTTCGCCGGGATCGAGCACGCCGTTGCCGTTCTTGTCCTCGCCGACCGTGATCGCGACTCCGCCGTTCGGGCAGTTCGCGCCCGCCGGCTCGGTCGCCGTGGCCACGAGCGCGTCATGCCCGTTGCCTCCGCACGCCGCCACGATCGCGAATAACGCCGCCCCCCAAACCATCGCTTGCTTGTGCATGTCACCCCTCCGCCGCGCACGGTAACAGAAGAGGCGTATGCGAAAATGCAGTCGGGCCTACCGCCGCGACGCCCGGCCGGTCGATTTCGCAGGGAATCGTCCGTCGCTGCTGTGATTGGGGGCGCGCGTGGGTGCGGGGCCGACCGACGCGCCCACGGCCCGACCGTCGCGACCGATGCGCCCTCGCCCGGCCGGCCCGACATACGCGCCGCTGCCCGACAGGCGCGCGCCGCCGCCGCCGTCCGCCTACTTCGCGCCGCGCGCTTCTTCGCTGCGAAAGTACGCCGCCTTGCGCGCGCGCATGACGTTGCCGAGCGGCCGATGCACCGCCAGCGCGTTCCACGGATCGAACGTCGTCGCCTCCACCGCCGCCGTCAGCTGATCCGCCTGCCCGTCGCCGATCGACTGCGGCGGAATCGTCAGCCGCCCCACCGTCACGAACGGCGCCTCCGCCTCCGGCCACGCGTTGGTCGCGTCCTCGATCGGCGTCGTCGCCTCGTCGACGAAGAACTGCAGCTGCAGCGCGAAGCGCACCGGTCCGCGTCCGAGCTGCGCCCGCATGTCGCTCGCCCAATCGAGCGCTCGCGCCGACGACAGCGCCGACGTCTCCGGCGAAATCCGCACGCGCATCGCATAAGGCCCACACGCGATCGGCGCCGCGCTGTAAAACGGCTCGCTGGCGAAGCCGGTGAACTTCCCGCCCTGCGCCATCGTCAGCTGCTTCAGGAGCTTGATCGCGCCCAACAAACCGTGCTCGTGCACCAAGTGTTTGACGAGCGCGATCGGGCCTTCGGCCGCCGCCAACACCAGCCCGACGAACGGCTCGACGCGCGCGAAACCGAACGCCGCCCGCTGAATGAGCGCGAACTCCTGCGACTTGCACTCGCCGCCGTCGAGCGCGTTCTTGCCGCTGACGCCGAGCACCTTGATGCCGAAGCCGCGAATGTCGCCGCGCGAGTCGGCCTGCTTCTCCATGCTGCCGTTGGACAAGCGAATGCGCGCGTCGTACGTCGCCGCTTGGGCGAACAGGCCGTGGCGCGCGTGCTCGGGCAGGTCGGCGAAGACTTCCAGGCTCGCGCTGAGGCCGGTGACCTGCTTGCGATGGAGCGCGCGTCCGTTGCCGTATTTGGCCGACTTGCGCTTCTGCATGGCGACGAGCTGCTGGGCGAACCCGTCGAAGCGGTCGTCCTCGCCCGGCTCGATCGTCTCCTGCCACTGCGTGCTGGGTGGTTTCACGAAGGCCTCGCTCGTTGAATGAAGGACGACGACTGCGACGACCGCCGACGATACCGACGGCGCTCGGCCTCCGCAAGCGCACAACCGCTCGCGTTTGCCGCGCTACAGCGGCGGCTCGTCGCGCACACGTCGGCGTCGTTGGTCCGCGGCATGCGGCGTCCGCAGCCGACCGCGCGCCGCATTCCGCAGCCGCTGACGCGTAGACGGGCGCGCCACTCCGCGCGCCCGTGCATTCGCCGGCTTGCGCCGCGCGTGCTGTAGACCGGCGCGCCACGGATGCCGCCGGTTCGGTCGCGCTCGCCGGCTCCTGCAGCTGACGTCAGCTCGATCCGCGACCTCTATTTTCGACAGTTATCGCGCGTTTCCCGCGAGGCATATCGCTTGCACAACGTCGCGCGCATGAAACGCATCGCGCTCCCACTTCTCGTCTTCATGGCCGGCTGCGGCGGCTCGTCCGGCGACACCAGCATCACGACCACCCCCACCGGCTCGCAGCTCGTCATCGACGACGACGACTTCGAGTTCGATCCCACCATCCCGCAAACGCCGACCGCGGCCACCACGTTCATCATCACCAACCAAGGTCACACGCGCACCGGACAGCTGACCGCCATCGTCAGCGGCGACGACGACTACGCCTTCACGATCACCCAAGACAGCTGCACGAGCCAGGTGCTCGTCGCCGGCGCCATGTGCCGCGTCGCCGTCGCGCTCGCCGCGTCGCGCATCGGCGCGTTCGAGGCCGACCTACGCGTGAGCGGCCTGCCCGGCGGTATCGCCAAGGCGCACGTGCACGGCGAGGTCGAGGACGCGACGCTCGTCATCTCGCCCATCGACTTCGGCGGCGTCCCGACCGGCACGACCGGCCCCACGCTCACCGTCAGCATCACCAACGCCAGCAGCGTCGACAGCGGTGCGCTCGCGCTCAGCCCGTTCAGCAGCACCGAGATCGCCGTCGTCGCCGACAAATGCACGGGCGTGTCGCTCGGCAGCGGCCAGGTGTGCACGCTGCAGCTGGCCTACGCGCCCGCGCTCGGCGACAGCAATCCGCTGGCCGACTCGCTCGTCGTGTCGGCTCCGTCCGCCGGCGCCGTCGCGCAGCCGATCACCGGCTCGCCGATCTTGCCGGCCGCGCTCAGCGTCGAGGATTACGACTTCGGCAGCTACGGCGCGCATTACGGCCCGTTTACGACGCACGCGATGACCGTGACCAACTCGGGCTCGCTCACCGCCAAAGTTGGCGTCGTCGCGCTCGCCAATCCGACGCTGAGCGGCTTCGTCATCACCGCCGATCATTGCACCGGCGTCGCGTTGGCCGGCGGCGCCACCTGCGATGTCGACGTGCGCTCGCTCTCGTACAACGTCACGACGAGCACCGCCGTCGCGCTCGCCGACACGCTCACCGTCAAATTCCAAAGCGGCGTCACCGCCACCGCACAGATCAGCGGCAGCGTCAGCATCGACTACATCACGAGTAGCATCGGCGTGTCGCCGTCGACCGACTACGGCTCCGTCACTTCCAGCGACGGCCAGACGGCAGACCTTTCGGAGTCCACCTTCTTCTGGCCGCTGCATCCGACGGCGGCGGTCACGCTCACCGCGCAACCCAAAGCCGGCCACATCTTCAACGGCTGGACGCAGGGCATTTGCAGCAGCATCGGGCCAAACACCTGCACCTTCACGCCGGCTCCCGGCATCGTGCTCTTCGCCTACTTCAACTGACGCGCGACTTATGGCTGCGCGTGCGCTTCGACGTGGCCGGCATCGCTGCGACCAACGACGACGCTCACCGCGGCCGGCACTTCCACGCGCGTCGCGGTCGCCGTCGGATTTGTGGTCGCGGCCGCCGCGTCGTTGGCGCGCATGCCGGCGAGCAGCGGCGCGCCTTTGTCACTCTTGGGCGGACGGCCGCGCCGCTTCGCCAGCGGCTCGCCCGCCGCCGTCGCCGCGTCGACGGCGCGCGTGCGTCGCGGCAGCGCGATGGGCTCGAGGCGCGCCTCCAGCTGCGCGTCACCTTCCGCGAACACGCGCAAATAACCGAACGCGCGATGGGCACGCGTCAACAGCGCCTCCTGCTGCTCGCCGAGGAGCTGGCGCGCCGTCTCCAGCGCCGCCTCCGCGTCGGCGACGGCATCGGCGGCCGCTTCGACGTCGTGCGCGGCGCTCGCCAAGAGCTCGCCGTCGACATCGGGAAAACGCAGCGTGGCCAGCTCACCGGCCAACAGCTGCATCAAGGAGCGCACGGGCGCGGGAACCGGATCCATGCCGTTATCCATGAACTGAACATAAGTGCAGTTGATGGGAATGCGCAAGAAATTCTTCGCGCGGCCAACGCCAATGACGACGTGGGCGACGGAAACTCCGTTGGGCGCCGCGACCGAATGCGGCTAGATTCTCTCGGCTATGTCGAGCCTTCCGAACACGGGCGTGCAGCGAATCGTCCATCACGAAGATGCCATCGGTTGGTTGTTGGCCAAAGGGCGCATCGCGGGCGCCAGCATCATCACGTCGCTGCCCGATGTCTCGGAGCTGCCTAGCCTCGGCTTCGACGGCTGGCGCCGCTGGTTCGTCGACGCCGCCGCCTTGTCGATGGAGTGCGCCAGCGACGACGGCGTCGCCATCTTCTTCCAGAGCGACATTCGTCATCACGGCGCGTGGATCGACAAGGGCGCCATGGTCACCGAAGCCGCGCAGCGCACCGGCATGACGCCGCTGTTCCACAAGATCGTGTGTCGCTTGCCGCCGGGAACGCCGACGTCGGGACGCGCCAGCTACGCGCACCTGCTCGGCTTCTCGCGTACGCCGCGACCGCCGCGGCGCGCGACGCCCGACGTGCTCGCCGACGGCGGCTTCCGGCCGGGCAAGAAGGCGATGGGCGTCAACGCGTGCAAGGAGGCGTGCGAGTTCGTCCGCCGCGACACGAGCAATCACACCGTCGTCGATCCCTTTTGCGGCTGGGGCACCGTGCTCGCCGTCGCCAACGCGCTCGGCTTGCACGCCGTCGGCGTCGATCATTCGGAGCGCATGTGCCGGCGGGCGCGCGCGCTCGAGATCGACTTGGCCGCGCCCATGGCCATCGAATCGGCCGAGCTCTCGCGTTGACGCTGCCTTTGCCGCGGCCGGTTTGCGAGCGCTGTCGCCGGCCGACGGTGGTCTGCTTCTGCGCGCACTTGCCGCAGCTGCCGACGCGAACGCGCGTGCTCGTGCTGCAGCATCTGCGCGAACGGCGCGTCGGCATCGGCACGGCGCGCATGGCGCATCTGGCGCTGCCCAATTCGATCATGCGCGTTGGCATCGACTTCGAGCGCGACGCGGTGGTCAAGGCGACGCTGGCGGAGCGCGCGGCGAGCTACATCCTGTTTCCCGGGCCGAACGCCGTCGACGTGCGCGCGCTCGATCCGGCGCAGCCGATCACGCTCGTCGTCGTCGACGGCACGTGGTCGCAGGCGCGCACGCTGATTCGCGTCAACCCGACCTTGGCGGCGTTGCCGCGGCTGGCGTTTTCGCCGCGGCAGACGAGCGAGTACAACCGCATTCGCCGCGAGCCGGCCGACTTCTGCGTGTCGACGATCGAGGCGCTCACCGAGGTCTTGCGCGCGCTCGAGCCCGACGGTGACCGCTTCGAAGAGGTGCTGGCGCCGTTTCGCGCGATGGTCGAGCGGCAAGCGCGCTTCGCCGTCGAGGTGCAGTCGCATCGTCATCAGCGCCTGCACGAAGGCGAGCGGCGGCCGCCGCGCAGCCGGCGCCAAGTGCTGGGCGAGCGGCTGCAGGCCGAGTGGGCGCGGCTCGTGTGTGTGCAAGGCGAAGCCAACGGCTGGCCGGCGCGCGACCCGGCGCGACAAGATCCGGAGACGGTGCACTTCGTCGCGCTCAGGCCGGCGACGGGTGAACGCTTCGAAGCGCGCGTCGCGCCGCGGCGGCCGCTGGCGCCGATGACGCCGCGTCACGTCGGCCTGGCCGAGCCCGAGCTGCGCGCCGGCGGCACGGTCGCGCAGTGGCATGCGGCGTGGCAAGCGTTCGCGCGGCCGCATGACGTCGTCGTGCAGTGGGGCAGCTTCGCGACCAATCTGGCGACGGATGAGGGGCTGGCGCTGGCGACGCGGCGCATCGATCTGCGCGGCGAGCTGTCGTACGCGGGGATTCGACCGCGCGGCGGCACGCTCGACGCGTCGGTCGCGCAGCTGGGCGCGCAGGTCGCGCCCGTCGACTTCGCCGGACGCGCCGGCGAGCGGCTGGCGCAGCTGCACGCCGTCCTCATCGCGCTCGTCAGGCCGCAGTAACCGACCGTCGTGCAATCGCCACGCGCATCCTCTATGCCGGCGTCATCGGCGGCGGTGTCATCGACGGCGCGATCGGCCTGGGCGGCTTGGCCACCATGATCGGCGGTGCCAATAATGTCGCTCATCATCATTCGGCCCTTGGTTGGCGCATCGTCAACTACGTCTTCGGCGGCCTCAACCTCGCCCTCGGGCTCACTTGGGGCATCCTCGCGGCCAACCGCACCATCGACCCGACGCTCGGCGTCGCCGTGGCCGTCCCGCACTTGGCCATCGGCGCCGCCAATCTGGCCGTCGCGGTCCTCTCGACACGCCACAGCCACGACGTCGTCGCCTTGTCGATCGCGCCCATGGCCGGCCGCGACGTCAGCGGTCACTCCATCAATGGCGTCAGCCTGCAAATGACGTTCTGAACGACTGCGCCAACGCCTCGACCGTCCACTTCGCCCGCCATCGCCACCGCACGTCCCGCGCGACGACATCGACGCCGACTCGACCCGCCGACGCCGCTGCGACGTTGCGCGCGCCTGCTCGAGCGCGTCAGGCCGCCACCGGCTCGGTCGCGCCGCGCACCGTTCGGCGTCCGTCAGCCACGTCAACGATTGCGCGTCTGCGCTGTCGAGGCTTCACCGCGATGTGCGGCAAGCACGCGCCAAGCCCTTGTCGGGCGCGGCTTTCGGACTTGCGCACCGTCTTTGCAATGCGCGCTCGGTATGAAATTGCAGACGCTCATCGCCGCGCTCGCCATCGCCGCCATCACCCTCGCCCCGACGCGCGCCCACGCCGACTGCGATGAAGACGCCAGCTGTGGAAACGGTATCGCCGTCGCCATCGCCGGCATCGCCATCGGCGGCTCCATCGAAGCCTCGCTGGCCGTCGCCGGCGTCGTCACGATGATCGGCGGCGCCAACGATCTCGGGCACCATCGCGCGAGCCGCGGCTGGCGCATTGCCAACTACGTCTTCGCCGGCCTCAACCTCGGCGCCGCCTTGGCCTGGGGCATCGTCGCCGCCGATCACATCGACACCAGCCTCGCCCTCAGCTTCGCCGCGCCACACTTGGCCGTCGGCGCCGCCGACTTGACGGTCGCGGTGCTCTCGTCGGTGCACAGCCGCGACGTCGTCGCGCTGTCGCTCGCCCCGATGGCCGGCCGCGACGTCAGCGGCCACAGCATCAGTGGCGTCAGCCTCAAAATGACGTTCTAGCGCGCTCGGTCTGAGCCTTCCGCGGCGCGCCGCCGTCGACGCGCCAAACGCGAACTGCTACGACGACTACAGCTTGGACGCCGGCACGATCTTCATCAGCAGACGCCGCTCGAGCGCCGTGCGTTCGGCCAGCTTCTGCTCGTCGCGGCCGAGCGCGCGCTTCGTCGTCGCCGATTGCAGCTCGTCGTCAGCCATCGCCGCCACCGCCGTCAGCATACGCATCGCCACCAGCTCCTCGCGCGCCGTCGCCGTCTGCGCGCGCAACGCGATCAGCTGCTCGCGCGCCGCCGCCTTCTCGTCGCGCAGCGCCGTTCGTCGCGCGTTGGCGTCGTTCGCATCGGGCTCCGACGTCGTCGACTGCCGGCTCGCGCGCGCCGTCGTCTTCTCGTCGCGCGCCGCCGCCTTGCGCTGCTCCTTGGCCACTTCGTTGGCGTCGCGCCGTCGCTGCTTCATCGCTTCCTTGAACGCGACCTGCTTCGGATCGTTGGCGCGAAACTCCTTCGCCCGCGCGTAGGCTTTCTTGCGCAGCTGCTTGGCGAATTCCTTGCGTGACAGCTTCGCGTCTTTTTCTTTGGAGATCTGGTCGTCGTCCATCTCAGCCCAATCTTTCCACGAGATGCAGCGGCGCGCGATCGCGATCCTTCAGCGCCAAGATGTCTTTGAGATAACGCTCCGTCGCTTGATCCAACAGTGGCACGCGCTCGTCGGTCTTGGACATGCCGAGCACGTCGCGAATGAGGCTGTACAGATCCGCTGCACCGTCGAGAATCATGGCCTGCTTCCGGTGATCCATGGCGCCCCTCCAGGATGGTTATAGCTACACTGATCGGATGTTCAGATCAAGGCGGCGCGCACGAAAAATGGATCGGCATGCAGTGACAAATAGTTACGAAGCGATCTCGGCCGCTCGCGATCATTGCTGACACTACGCTGTCAGTTGCGGCTGCTACTCCTTGCGAAAGACGACGTCTTTGACGGCTCAAGGAGAATGAACATGAAGCTCGCCTCGGTTCGCCTCGTCACCAACGATCTCGATCGCCTCATCGCGTTTTACCAGCTGCTCACGGGCGTGGATGCCACGCGCGTGGCGCCGGAGTTTGCCGAGGTTCGCCTGGCCGGCGCCGTGCTGGCGCTGTCGACCGAGCGGATGGTCAAGCAGTTCAACGCCGGCGTGTGCGTCGCGGCCGCCAATCGCTCGGCGATCCTCGAGCTGCAGCTCGATCACGCCAACGACGTCGATGGCCTGCACTCGCGCTTGGCCGACGCGCGGGTCGACATCGCCATGCCGCCGACGACGATGCCGTGGGGTAATCGCTCGCTGTTGCTGCGCGATCCCGACGGCAACGTCGTCAACGTCTTCGCGCGGCCGGCGCCATAGAAGACACGCCGATCTGCTAGCCTCGCTGCGTGCAACGGCGAGTGGTCTTGTTCGCGGGCGGCGGCACGGGCGGGCACATCTATCCCAATGTCGCGATCGTCGAGAAGCTGGCCGCGCTGCGCGCCGATCTGACGCCGTATTTCTTGGTGTCCGATCGTCCGGGCGACGCCGCGATGCTCGATCGGCTGGGATATCGCTATGCGCGCAGCCCGGTGCGTCCGCTGCCGCGGTTGAGCCGGCCGCTGGAAGTGGCGCGCTTTCTTTGGCGTTGGCGACAGGCGGTCGCGGCGGTGCGCGCGCTGTTGGCGTCGCAGCCGATCGCGGCGCTCGTCGCGACCGGCGGCTTCGTGTCGGGTCCCGCGATCGTGGCGGCGGCGCGCATGGGCTTGCCGCGCGCGCTCGTCAATTTGGATGCGCTGCCGGGAAGGGCGAACCGCCGGCTCGCGCGCTCGGCTTCACAGGTGCTGACGGTCTATCCGAGTGCCGTGCTGCCGACGGCGACGCCGATTGGCTTTCCGCTGCGTGCCGCGTCGCGCACGCCGGGAAGCCAGGCGGAGGCGCGTGCCGCGCTCGGGCTGGCGCTCGAGCCGCACGTGCCGCTGCTCTTCGTCACCGGCGCGACCCACGGCGCGGAATCGATCGTTCGCATGATGACGGCTTGGTGCGAGTCGGTGGAGTGGCGTCGGTCGCTGCAAGGCTGGCACGTGCTGCACCAATGCGGCGCCTTGCCGCTCGAGCCCATCGCGCGCGCTTACGCCGCCGCGGGATTGCACGCGACGGCCGTGGCCACGGTGGCCCAGATGGGCTGCGCGTTCGGCGCGGCCGATCTGGCCATCGGTCGCGCCGGCGCCGGCACCGTCGCCGAGGCGTGGGCCAATGCCACACCGACCGTCTTCCTTCCCAATCCCTACCACCACGACCAACACCAGCGACACAATGCGCAGCCGATGGTCGATGCGGGTGGTGCGCTCGTTCTGCAAGATCGGATCGACGCGCCCGCCAATCTCGCGGCCACGGTTCCCGTCATTGCGCAGCTGTTGAGCGACGAATCGCGCCGGCGGACGATGCACGCAGCCCTGTTGGCCTCGCGACCTTCCGATGGCGCAGCGGCGGTGGCGGCATGGATCTCGGCGGTCGTCGCCGCTCGCTAGTCGAGGATGCGCTCGAGCGGCGGAAATGCTAGTGCTTGATGCGATTGAGCGCGGCGAACGTCTGCGGATAGCGGCCTTCGGCCTCGGCGTTGCTCAGGAACTTCACGCGCTCGACGAACACCTCGGGCGCGTTCGGATGCGCCTTCAGGAGCTGCATCGTCTCGGCGATGTAGTCGGCCAGCGGCAGCATCTCCGGATTCTGCTTTTGCCCCGGCAAGAGATCCGTCTGCACGCCCGGCGGCACGAGCTCGATGACCTCGGTCGTCGTGCCCGCCAGCTGCGCGCGCAAGCTCTGCGAATAGGAGTGAATCGCCGCCTTCGTCGCGCAGTACGTGGGCGTCAGCGTCAGCGGCACGAACGCCAAGCCCGACGAAACCGTCATGATCGTCGAGCGCGGCTGCCGGCGTAACAGCGGCAAGAACGCCTGCGTCAGCCGAATCGGGCCGAGCAGATTCGTCGTCACGATGGCCACCGCGTCCGCCACATCGTCGGGCTGCTCGAGCAGCTTCTCGACGCGCATGATGCCGGCGTTGTTGACGAGCACGTTCAGCGTCGGCTGCTCCGCCGTCATCTGCGCCGCCAGCTTGTGGATCGCGGCCGCGTCGTCGACGTCGAGCACGACCGACTTCATGCCGCGATGGGCCGCCGTCACCTCGTCGAGCGCCGCCTTGCGCCGGCCGGTGATGATGACCTGGTTGTCGAGCGCGTGGAACGACTCGGCCAGCGCGCGACCGATGCCGGTGCCGCCGCCGGTGATGAGGATCGTATTGCCGCTGATGTTCATGTGCACCCTCCGTCGCCGGGAAATATAGAGCTGGAATATGCAGTAATACAGTGAATAAGATGTATGTGACACATGAACACAGTTTATGAACGCGATCTCGACCTCAACCTGCTGCGCGTGTTCGCCGTCGTCGCCGATGCCGGCAGCGTCACCGTCGCCGCGTCGCGGCTGTATCTGACGCAGCCGGCGGTGAGCGCCGCCTTGCGCCGCTTCGCCGCGTTCGTCGGCGCCGAGCTGTTCGCGCGCCAAGGGCGCGGCCTCGTCTTGACCAGCCGCGGCGCCGAGCTGTTGGCGGCGACGCGTCATCACTTGGGCCCGCTCGTCGACGCCGTGATGGCGCCGCCGACGTTCGATCCGCGCAGCTCGACGGCGACGGTGCGCCTCGGCCTGTCGGAGTCGACCGAAGGCTGGATCCTGCCGCCGCTGCTGGCGATCTTGCGCGACGAGGCGCCGGGGCTGCAGATCCTCGTCCTGCCGGTGCAGTTTCGGACGATCGAGGAGGCGCTGTTGTCGCGGCGCGTGGATCTGGCGGTCAGCATCGCCGACGAGCTGCCGAAGTCGGTGCAGCGACGGGCGCTGTTCACGTCGGGCTTCGTGTGCGTCTTCGATCCGCGGCACGTGAAGCTGACGAAGAGCCTGTCGGAGAAGGACTACTTCGCGCACGAGCACGTCGTCGTGTCGTACGCGGGCGACGTGCGCGGCATCGTCGAGGACGCGACCGGCAAGAGCCGCAAGGTGCGCGTCTCGGTGCCGTCGTTCAACGCCGTCGCCGACGTCGTCGCCGGCTCGGCGCTGCTGGCGACGCTGCCGGAGACGATGGCGCGCCATCTGTTGCGCCATCGTCCCGAGCTGCGCGCGCTGCCGATGCCGTTCTCGCTCGAAGGCTCGGCGATGGAGCTGTTGTGGCTCAAGCTCGCCGACGAAGATCCGGTGTCGCGCTTCATGCGCGGCGTCGTCGAGCGCGCGTTGCCGTCAGCGCCGCTGAACGTCGCCAAGCCGCGTCGGAAGAAGCCGAAACGTTAGTCGCGCGGGCGGTTACGGCTCGTAGTCGGCGAGCAGCGCCGGCGGGCCGCCGCGCGGGTCGTTGGCCAGCGCGCGCTCGGGAATGCCGCCGGTCACGCGCTCCGTCGCCAGCGTGCCGCGCAGCCACAAGGTGCGCTCGACCATGACGCGAAAGACGCGCTCCATCGCCTGCCGCACGGGCGCGCCGTCGAGGATGCCGAGCGCGCGCGCGATCGCCTCCAGCGTCGCCAGCCGGCCGGCGTGAAATTCGGCGCGCAGGCGATAGATCGTCGGCTCGTCGGGCGGCAGCGTCACGCACGGCACGCCGGTCAAGCCGGCCACGCGGTTGGGCACTTTCGAGGCCTGCCGCCACGTTCCATCGGGCACGATCAGCGTCACCGGCCGCGGCGACTGCGCGTACTCGGTGATCGGCACCGCCTGCTCATGCGGGAACAAGAGCAGCGGCTGGCGCGCGGGATCGTCGACGAAGCGCGGCTCGGGCTCGTTCATCACGCCGCGCAGCATGACCTCGCTGTTGGGCAGGCAGCGCGTGGCCAACAGGCCCGTATTCGTCGGTTTCCGCTCTTCGATGCGATGGATGACGAGCACGAGCCGCGTCCGCGTCTGCAGCTGCGGGATCAGATCGCACACGCACAGCACGTCGTGCATGCGGCAGCGACGGCAGCGCGCCTCGACGTTGTCGCGCCTACTCATGCGCTACGACCCGCGGCAGCTGTAGCAGCTGGAGCGGCAAACCCAAGTCTTCGGGCGTGGGCGCGTGCACGACCATGGGCGCGCGCGTCGTGGGGTGCGCGAACGCCAGATAATGCGCGTGCAGCGCCAGCCGATGCAGCTGATACGTCGCGCGATAATGACGATTGAGCGCGCCCGAGCCGTAGTTGACGTCGCCGATGAGCGGATGGCTCAGGTGCTTCATGTGCCGGCGAATCTGATGCAGCCGTCCGGTCTCCGGCATCGCTTCCACGAGCGAGCAGCGGTCGATGGGCGAGCGCGCGATCAGGCGAAAGCGCGTCACCGCCGGCACGCGTTCGCCCGCCTCCTTCTTCGGCACGGGGTGGTCGATGACGCCGGCTTGGGGCGGCTGTCCGCGCACCAGCGCCAGGTAGCGCTTGTCGACGCGGCCGGCTTCGAAGTCGCCGCACAGCGTGGCCGCGGCGTCGCGATGGCGCGCGAACAAGAGCACGCCGCTGGTCGCGCGATCGAGCCGATGCACGACGTGGACGTGCGCGCCGACCGCGTCGCGGACGCGAAAGAGGGCCACGTCGTCGTCGTCGTCCCAGCCGCGATGGACGAGCAGCCCCGACGGCTTGTTGGCGACGACGATGTCCGCGTCGGCGTACAACAGCTCGATGCCGATGGGGGCGGCGGAAGCGGGCGAAACCATGCGCAGGCAGGGTGTACCGCAGTTTTACGGAGCCGTCGGACCATTTTGCGCCGTCCGGGCGATCGTCAACCGGAAGTTTCCCAGTGATGCCGGCAGCCTCCGGCGCCACTCGCTAAAGTACGCGATATCGCTGGGAACGCGCTTGGTGCGGCGGTTGCGATAGCGCCAACCATGAACCTTCGTACGACCTTGGCTCTGACGCTCGTGACGGCGATGTGCGGCTGCGGCGGCGCGATGGACAGCAGCGGCAAAGACGGCAACGGCGCCGGCGGCGGCAGCACGAGCAACGGCGGCGGCAGCACGTCGAGCGGCGGCGGCAGCACGAGCAATGGCGGTGGCAACACGTCGAGCGGCGGCGGCAGCGGCGCCAGCGCGCCGCCTTCGCTCGTGTTCAGCCCGTACAAAGACACCAGCATCAACATGAACTGGAACACGAACCTCATCACCACCAACGTCTCGGGCACGCCGACCGGCCTCGCCGCCGACCTGACGAAGAACGGCGGCAAGACCATCACGCTCGCGTTCGCGACCGGCGAGTGCGGCAGCGAGAACTTCGGCGGCGTGCCCGGCGCGGCGATGGCGACCGCCAACGTCTCGGTGTTGAGCGGCGCCGGCGTCGACTACATCGTCTCGACCGGTGGCGCGGCCGGCTCGTTCACCTGCGGCAGCGACGCCGGCTTCCAGACGTTCGTCGGCCGTTGGGCTTCCGACAACTTGATCGGCATCGACTTCGACATCGAAGCCGGCCAGTCGACGCAGGTGATCGGCGACCTCATCACGCGGATCAAGTCGGCACACGCCATGTATCCGAAGCTGCGCTTCAGCTTGACCCTGGCGACGCTGGCCGACAACGCCGGCGACGCCACGGCCAAGTCGCTCGGCGCCGGCGCGCCCGACAGCTTCAACAGCTTCGGCGACAACACGCTGGCGGCGGTCAAGAGCGTGCTCGGCTTCGACGGCACTGCCGCGACCTGGCCGAGCTACGTCACGGTCAACTTGATGACCATGGATTACGGCAGCCCGTCGAAGAACGTCTGCGTCGTCGCCAATTCGTTGTGCCAAATGGGGCAGTCGGCGCTGCAGGCCGCCTACAACTTGCACGATCACTTCGGCGTGCCCTACAGCAACATCGAGCTCACGCCCATGATCGGCGGCAACGACGCGCAGGACGAGAAGTTCACGCTCGACGACGTCGACACCGTCTCGCAGTTCGCCATCGCGCAGGGCTTGGCCGGCGTGCACCACTGGTCGTACGACCGCGACGACGACTGCAGCGACACCTACGCCTCGCCGACGTGCAACTCCATCGGCAACGCCGGCACTTACGGTTACTTGAAGCGCTTCCTCGCCGCCGGCATGCACTAACCAAGGCTGGCGCGCGGCCGCGCTCGCGGTAAGCTGCGCCGATGGACGCCCATCACGACCAAGTCGCCCGTCGCCGCGCCGAGCTCGCGGCCACGCCGCCGCGCCTCTACTTCGCCTATTCGACCATCCTCGACAGCCAAGCGTTCGACGAATGGCGTACGCAGCACGGCTATCAAGACTTCCGCCTGCCCGAGAGTCGCCTCGCCGAAGCCGTCGACCTCGATCTCGTTTACGACTTTCCGTCGCGCTGGTGGGGTGGTCGCGTCGCCGGCCTCGTCGACAAGCCCGGCGCCAAAATTTATGGACGGGTCTATGAAATCGCCGGCGCCGACTGGCCGATCCTCGAGCACAAAGAGGGCGCCGTCACCGGCATGTCGGTCGCGCGCCCGGTCAAGCTCGTCGTCGACGGCCAGGAGGTCGCCGCCAGCGCGTTCACGACCAATCCCGGCCGCGCGTCGAGCGACGGGCCGGTGAGCGCGCGCTTCTTGGAGGCGCTCGTGCGCGGCGCCAAGAGCGCGCAATTGCCCGCCGAATACATCGCACGCCTCGCGTCCGGCGCGCGTTGACGCGTTGACGCGCGCTCACCAGTATCGCGCCGACCCGCGCACGCCGGCGCTCGGTGCCGGCTTCTTCGACGTCGTGACCGCGGCGCAGTTTCCGCGGCATATTTTGCGCTTTCGCAATCAGCGCTGGGCGGCGCGCGTCGGCTTGGACGGGCTCGACGACGCGGCTTGGACGGCGCATTTCGCGCAATTTCAGCCGCTGCCGGACAACCTGCCGCAGCCGTTGGCGCTGCGTTATCACGGCTATCAATTCCGCACCTACAACGCCTATCTCGGCGACGGGCGCGGCTTCTTGTTCGCGCAGCTGCGCGACGCCCGCGACGGCCGGCTGCTCGACCTCGGCACCAAAGGCTCGGGCCGCACGCCGTGGTCGCGCAACGGCGACGGCAAGCTGACGCTCAAGGGCGGCGTGCGCGAGATCTTGGCCACCGAAATGTTGGAGGCGCTCGGCGTCTACACGTCCAAGTCGTTCAGCCTCTTCGAGACCGGCGAAGCCTTGATGCGCGGTGACGAGCCCTCGCCGACGCGCAGCTCGGTGCTGGTGCGCTTGAGCCACAGCCACGTCCGCTTCGGCACGTTCGAGCGACAAGCGCGCGAGGAGGACAAAGCCGCGCTCGTGCGCCTGTGCGACTTCACCGCCGCCACCTATTTCCCGCAGCTCGGCGACGGCAATCCCGAGCGCCTGTTCGCCGAGATCGTGCGCGGCGCCGCCCAGCTCACCGGCAGCTGGATGGCCGCCGGCTTCGTCCACGGCGTGCTCAACACCGACAACATGAACGTCACCGGCGAGAGCTTCGACTACGGCCCATGGCGCTTCTTGCCGCACCTCGATCCGCTGTTCACCGCCGCCTACTTCGACGACGCCAAGCTCTACGCCTACGGCCGCCAGCCGGAGTCGGTGCGCTGGAACTTGGAGCGGCTCGCCGATGCGCTCGTCACCATCGCGCCGCGTTCGCATTTGGAGCGCGCGTTGGTCGAATTCGAAGCGCTGTATCTGCAGTCGCTGACGACGCAGCTGCTGGCGCGACTGGGGATTGCGCCGATCGATCGCGTGTCCGATGCCATCTTGGGCGGGCAAATCCTCTGTTTCCTGCAGCGGACGCAGCTGCCGTTCGATCGCTTCTTCTTCGACTGGTTCGGCGGCGCGGCAGCGACGGCGCGCGCGCTCGCCGGCCCCTTCGCCAACGCCTACGACGCCGCGGATTTCGCGCCCGTCCGGCGCGCCTTCGAAGCGCGCGCGCCGACCGCGCCGGCGGCGCTCGGCGATCCCTATTGGCTCGGCGCCGGTCCGACGACCATGCACATCGACGAGGTCGAGCGCGTCTGGTCCGCCATCGCCGAGCGCGACGACTGGCAGCCGTTCGAGCGCAAGATCGCCGACGTGCGCGCCCTCGGTCGCTTGCTCGGCCACGCGCCCATCGCCCCTTGAGTTGGCGCGCGTTACAATCGGCGCATGACGACGATCGAGATTCTCGGCGGTAAGCTGCAGCTGACGGTGAACGGCCTCGACGTCATCCTCGCCTTCAAACGCCACTTGGAGATTCCGCTGGCGCACGTGCGCGGCGCCGTCGTCGGTATCACGCCGGCGGCGCACGAGCAGCTGCGCAAGAGCTGGAAAGCGCCGGGCTCGAGCGTGGCAGGCGTGCTCACCGCCGGCAGCTACGTCGACGACGGCCGCTGGATGTTTTGGGACGTGCACCACTCCGGCGAGCACGCGATCACGATCACGATCGCGCACGAGCGCTACGAAGCGATCGTCGTCGATGTCGAGGATCCGGCGGCGACCGTCGCCAAGATCGACTATTTCCTGCAGCGCCAAGCCTGACGTTACGCGGTTGAAACGGCGACGTTCGCGAGTCGTCGCGCGACAGTCGACAGAATCGGGGCGCAGGCAGATGCTTACGGCCGGGCGCGGCTTATAGTGGCGCGCGAGATCCCAACGTCGGATGCGGAGGAGCGGATGAGCAAGCTCGACCCGGCACGTGCGCAGGCGATCCAGCGCTACTGGAGCGCGGCGAACTATCTGACCGTCGGACAGATCTATCTACGCGAGAACGCGCTCTTGAAGGAGCCACTGCAGCCCGCGCACATCAAGCCGCGCCTGCTCGGCCATTGGGGCACGTCGCCGGGCTTGAGCTTCATCTACGCGCATCTCAACCGGTTGATACAGGACAGCGACGCCAAGCTGATCTACTTGACGGGGCCGGGACATGGCGGTCCGGCGATCGTCGCCAACGTCTACCTGGAAGGCACCTACTCCGAGATCTACCCGCACGTGTCGCCGGACGCGGCGGGCATGCGGCGGCTGTTTCGCCAGTTTTCGACGCCGGGCGGCGTGCCCAGCCACGTCAGCGTGCCGACGCCGGGCTCGATCCACGAAGGCGGCGAGCTCGGCTACGTGTTGGCGCACGCCTTCGGCGCCGTCTTCGACAATCCCGACTTGCTCGCGGTCGCCGTCGTCGGCGATGGCGAGGCCGAGACCGGGCCGCTCGAAGGCTCGTGGAAGAGCGTCAAGTTCTTGAACGCCGCGCGCGACGGCGCCGTGCTGCCGATTCTGCATCTGAACGGCTACAAGATCTCCGGTCCGACGGTGCTCGGGCGCGACGAAGACGGCGACGTCGCCCGGCTGCTCGAGGCGCACGGCTACGACGTTCACTTCGTGCAAGGTCCGACGCCCAGCGGCGACGCGATGCCGCTGCATCTCGCGTTCGCCGAGACGCTCGACGTCTGCTACGGCAAGATCCGCGCGATCCAGACCGAGGCGCGCCGTCACGGCTTCGACAAGCAGCCGCGCTGGCCGGCGATCGTCCTGCGCACGCCCAAAGGTTGGACGGGCCCCGACATCGTCGACGGCGTGCAGGTGCAAGGCACGTTTCGCGCGCATCAGGTGCCGCTGGCCAACGTCAAGACGAACGCCGATCATCTGGCGCAGCTCGACGCCTGGATGCGCAGCTATCGCCCCGACGAGCTGTTCGATCGCAACGGTCGGCTGGTGCCGGAGTTGGCCGCGCTGGCGCCGGCGGGCGAGCGCCGCATGGGCGCGACGCCGCACGCCAACGGCGGCAAGCTGGTGCGCGCGCTCGAGCTGCCCGATTGGCGCAGCTACGCGCTGCCGGTGGCGCGGCCGGCGACTCAGCGCGCCGAGTCGACGCGCCAGCTGGGCCAGCTCATGCGCGACCTGTACGCGCAAAAACACGACAACTTCCGCCTCTTTTGCCCCGACGAGACCAACTCCAATCGCCTCGGCGACGTCTTTACCGTCGAGAACCGCTGCTCGACGGGCGTGGTCACGGCGAACGACGATCACGTCTCGCCCGATGGTCGCGTCATGGAAGTGCTGAGCGAGCATCTGTGCCAAGGCTGGCTCGAAGGCTATGTGTTGACCGGTCGCCACGGCCTCTTCGCGACATACGAGGCCTTCGCGATGGTGTCGGCGTCGATGACGGTGCAGCACACGAAGTGGCTCGAAGAGGCGCGCAAGCTCGATTGGCGCGTGCCGATTCCGTCGCTGAACATCCTGTTGACGTCGACCTGTTGGCGCAACGATCACAACGGCTTTTCGCACCAAGGGCCGGGCCTCATCGACGTCGTCCTCGGCATGAAAGGCACCGTCGCGCGCATCTATCTGCCGCCCGACGCCAACTGCTTGTTGTCGGTGGCCGATCACTGCTTCCGCAGCCGCGACTACGTCAACTTGATCGTCATCGACAAGCAGCCCGAGCTGCAGTGGCTCGACGCCGAGGCCGCGGCCAAACATTGCGCCGCCGGCGCGTCCGTCTGGGACTGGGCTGGCAACGAGCACGCGGGCCTGTCGCCGAGCGCGGCCGAGCGCGAGCCCGACGTCGTCCTCGCTGCGGCCGGTGATACGCCGACGCTGGAGATCGTCGCCGCCGCCTGGCTCTTGCGCACGCACGCGCCGTCGCTGCGCGTGCGCGTCGTCAACGTCGTCGACTTGATGTGCCTCTATCCCGCGGTCTTGCATCCGCATGGCCTCGACGAGCAGCGCTTCTTGACGCTGTTCACGGCCACGAAGCCGATCGTGTTCGCCTTCCACGGCTATTCGCGCGAGATCCACGCCATCGTCCACGGCCGCACGCACGCCGAGCGCTTCCACGTGCGCGGCTTCGCCGAGGAGGGCACGACGACGACGCCCTTCGACATGGTCGTGCGCAACAAGATGAGCCGCTTTCACTTGGTCATGGAAGCCTTGCGCCGCGCCAATTACGAGCAGGCCGGCCCCTTGATCGAGTGGTGCCAGAACATGTTGGCGCAGCACGAAGCCTACGTCCGCGAGCACGGCGAGGATCTGCCCGAGATCCGCGACTGGTCCTGGAGCGACTGATGTTCGCCGTTCGCGAGCGCGCATGATCCTCGTCTGCAACGCCGGCTCGAGCAGCCTGAAATTAGGGCTCTACGACGACGACGCGCGCGAGACGGCGACGGGCGAGATCGACTGGAAGGCCGATCCGCACGCCGCCGAGCTCGTCATCGAGCGCGCCGGAGAGGCGCCGCAAAAGAGCCAACACGAGGTGCGCGACTTCCACGCCGCCGTCGACGTTGCGCTCGATGCGCTCGTCGGCAAAAACGAGCGCGCGCGGGTTCGCGCCGTCGGCCAGCGCGTCGTCCACGGCGGCAGTCGGCTCACCGAGAGCGTGCGCATCGACGACGAGGTGCGCCGCGAGATCGAGCGCATGGTCGCCGTGGCGCCGCTGCACAATCCGCCGGCGCTGCAAGCCATCGACGCCGTCACGCGCGCGCTGCCGGGCGTGCCGCAAGTGGCCGTGTTCGATACGTCGTTTTACGCCGCGCTGGCGCCGCCGCACTACGTCTTCCCGGTTCCGTACGCGTGGTTTACCGATTGGGGCGTCCGTCGCTTCGGCTTTCACGGCATCAGCCACGGCTACTGCGCCTTGCGCGCGCGCGAATTACTCGGCGGGCGCGACGATGTGCGGCTCATCAGCTGTCACCTCGGCAACGGCTGCTCGATCACGGCCACGCGCGGCGCCCGCGCCGTCGCCACGACGATGGGTTTCACGCCCATCGACGGCCTCATGATGGGCACGCGCGGCGGCGCCATCGATCCCGGCATCCTCTTGTACGTGCAAGCGCAGCGCGGCCTCGATGCGCACGCCCTCGACGCGGCGTTGAACCACGAGTCGGGCCTCAAGGGCGTGTCGGGCGTGTCGTCCGACTACCGCGAAGTGGAGGACGCGGCGAACGGCGGCCACGCGCGCGCGCGGCTGGCGCTCGACATTTACGCCGTGCGCGTGCGGCAGGCGATCGGCGCCATGGCCGTGACGCTCGGCGGCGTCGACGCGCTCGTCTTCACGGCCGGCGTCGGCGAGCATTCGGCGTCGCTGCGGCGCGCGGCCTGCGAAGGCCTGGCGTGCCTAGGCGTTCAGCTCGATGCGACGGCGAACGAGAGCGGCCGCGGCGATCGCGACGTCGCGACGACGGCGAGCGGCGCCCGCATCCTCGTGTTGCACACGCGCGAGGAGCTAATGATCGCCCGCGAGACCAAGCGGCTGGTCGCCTGATCGCCGGCGCCGCACGTCAGAGCCACGGCAGCGCCAAGTAGCCTTTGTGCACGAAGCGCCACTCGACCCAGTCGTTGTCGCGCAGGCCGAGCGCGGCGAAGGTCGCGTCCGACAAGTCGATGCCGGCGCGGTTCGACGGCGCGCGAAAGGCGCCCACTTTGCGCTCGGCGGCCGGCCGGCGATCGCTGGCCCAATAGTCGTCGCTGACGTTCCACGGCCCGACGTCGAGCACGGGCACGACGATCGCCCGCTGCCGATAGCGCACCTCGACGTGCTTGCCGAGCGCTTTGGGATGCGGCAGCGCCACGAACAGCGAATCGCGCGCGATGACGTAGCCCGTCGACGTGCGCTTGCCGATCTCGCCTTCGCGCGTCGCATAGACGCGCTGCCACGCGCTCGGCTCGAGCCCGGCGCGCACCGCCAAGACGACGAGCACGGCCAGCACCGCGCCGAAGACGACGCTGGGGCCGCCGACGCGCTGCTGCCATCTCGATAGTCTGCCGGCTTTGCGTCGCTTCCGCGCCATGTCCGTGCGCGCAGCATACCGACGGATTCGCGCGCGAAGCGACAAATTCGCGCGCGAATCCCGGTCGCGCCGTTCAGGTCTGCAGCAGCGCCACCGTGCCCACGCCGCCGTCGGCGCAGATCGAGACGATGGCGCGCGACCCCTTTTCCATCGCCGCCAGCTCTTTGATCGCCTGGCTCAGGATGCGCGCGCCGGTCGCGCCGAACGGATGGCCGAGCGCGACGCTGCCGCCGTTGGGGTTGATGCGCTCGCGCGGCACCTGCCCGAGCGCGACGTCGACGTTGGCTTTGTCGCGCAAGAACTGCGGCGATTCCAGCGCCTTCAGTTGATAGAGCACTTGCGCCGCGAAGGCTTCGTGGATCTCCCACAAATGAACGTCGCTATAGGTGAGGCTGTTACGCGCCAACAAACGCGGGATCGAATAAGCGGGCGCCATCAATAAACCCTCTTTATAGATGTCGACGGCGCCGCATTCGAAGTCGACCAGTCGCGCTCGCGGCGTCGCGTCCGACAGGCGCTTCAGGCCCGCTTCGCTCGCCACCCACACCGCGGCCGCGCCGTCGGTGAGCGGCGACGAGTTGCCGGCCGTCGCCGAGCCTTGGCCGTTGGGCCCGAAGAACGCGGGCTTGAGCTTCGCCAGCGCCGCCAGCGTGCTGCCCGGCCGCGGAAACGCGTCATGATCGACGCCATCGACGGGCACGATGAGGTCGGTGAAGAAGCCGCGCGCCTGTCCGGCGACGGCGCGCAGATGGCTCTGCAGCGCCCACTCGTCCTGCTCGACGCGACCGATATTCCACTCCTGCGCCGTCTCTTCCGAATGCTGACCCATGCTCTTGCCGGTCGCGCGATTCTTGATCGACTGCAGCTGCAGCCGCACGTCGCCGAGCGGCAGCTGCTGCACGAGCTGCGCGCGCTGCGACCAGCTGCGCGCTTGCACGAGGCGCCGCAGCCAATCGGACAGGGGCTGCGTCAATCCGACCTGCACGTGGCTCATGCTCTCGACGCCGCCGGCCAGCGCCAAGTCGCCGACGCCGCGGCCGAGGATGCCCGCCAAATCGAACGCCGCCATCATGCTCGTCGAGCACTGCATGATGACGGTCGACGTCGGCACCGTCGGGTCGAGCCCTGAGTCGAGCCACGTCTCGCGCGCCAAGTTGCTCCATTGCAGGCTGGGAATGACGCTGCCCCACATCGCCTGATCGATGCGCCCCGACGCCGCCACTCGCTGCGCCATCGCCTTCAAGACGGGCACGCCGAGCGCAATGGCGTCGCGCGCGGCCAGTCCGCCGTCGACCCGTGTGAACGGCGTGCGCACACCCGCGGCCAGCCAGATCGGTCTATCGGTGCTCATCCTCGTCTCCTCGTTCGCAAATGGGGGCGCGCCAGAATACGTCGAACCGGCGCGCGCGCAGCGTGTAAATCCGGCGCGAAATCGCCGCCAAACCGCCGATCAACGGAGCGGCGCGGGCGACGTGGCATCTGTGACACGATGCCGCGGCGGCGCGATTCGTTACGTCGCCGAGTCGCGAGATCCCCCGGTTTTACTCGGGTGAAATCCGCTGGCGCGGCGCGAACACCGACCGCATAAGAGCGATCATGACCCGCCGCGATCGCGTGACCATTGGGCTGCTCGCCTTCTTCCTGCTCGCCGCAGCGACGATCGAGCTGTACTTCCTCGTCTTCCACGCCGACTTGCCGGCGCGCACCCAGACGCAGCTCTTCGCGCGCGGGTTTCGCCTGTACAGCATCGCCGACCGCGGCTTCTACGATCCGGTGTCACCGCTGGCCTTGGCGTTCGAAGGCCTCAACGTCTTCCTCATGCAGCCGCTGTGTGCGCTGCTGATCTACGCGATCGCGCGCGATCGCTCGTATCGCTGGCCGCTGCAGCTCGGCATCGGCGCCTATCTCGCCATCTCGGTCGTGCTCTATTACGCGATCGGCATCATCGGCGGTTACGACGCCATGCCGGTGCGCACGACGAACGCGTATCTGCTGTTTTACGGCGCCAATCTGCCGTGGATGCTGACCTACGGCTGGCTGGCGATCGACGCCGGCGCCGTCATCGCGCGCGCCTTCGCCGATGCGCCGGCGCTGACGGCGCTGACGACGACGAAGCCGGCGCCGATCGCGATCGAGTTGCCGGCGCTGTCAGACGACGAAGACGAAGCGCAGCTCGTCGTCGTGCAGGCCGCCAGCGCGCCCGACGCGCCGTCGAACGCCGGGCACACGCGATAACCGGCACGCATTGGATGCTTACCGCCGCGCAATAGTGACTAGTACCTCGCCACAGTGATTTTGATGGGTCCCCGGCGAGGATTCGGGGTTCAGGGCGAGGCGCGACGACGAAGGAATACTGTTTGTATTTCGGGGAGGATCAACGAAGCCATGGACGTCGAAGACCGGCGCGGACCGGTCGAAATCACTGTGGCGAGGTACTAGACGCGCTGCACATTTCGCGTTCGCGCAGTAAGCTCGGCGAAATGTCGCGCTTCGTGCTCCTCGGGTTGCTGGTGGCCGCCGGCTGCGGCGACAAAGCGCCGGCGCGTCACGGCCCGTCCGCCGACCTCGGCGTCCCCGAGGAGCCGCCCGATCTGACGCCGCCGCGCGACTTCTTCGTCGGCCGCTACAGCTGCAAACAATCGATCGACGACTTCTGCGCCATGGCCGTCTGCGTGCGTGATCTGTCGCAAGCCTTGAAGCCCGACGCCGGCTGCATCGGCTTCGGCATGGTCGCCAACTCCTGCGGCAGCTACGTCTACATCGACCAGTATTTCGGCCCGCTCGACAGCGACGGCGGCATCGTCACGCTCGGGCGCATCTTCGTCTACGACATCGCCAGCGGTCAGCTCGTCGCCGTCTTGGACGGCAGCTCGAGCGGCACCGCGACCTGTGTGGCCGGCCCCAACGTCTTCATCGACGACGAGCTCGTGCATTGTCCGACCGACGCCGGCACGCCGCAGCAGATCTGCGCCAGCTTCCCGGGCGCGCCGCCGCCGTGCGGCGCTTTGGGCGGCGTCCACGGCGACAAATGCTCCTGAATCGCCGGCGCTGACCGGCGCCGCGTCAGCCGCCGAATCCGTACCGCCCACGATGACTTAGCGATCGGGCGCGACGTTTGCCGCGCGCGAAATGATCTCCAAAAAAGGGTATGATCGCAGTCTGATGGGGGATCCGCCCAAGGCGCGCGAGACGCCGATGGAAATGCTGCAGCGACGGCTCGCGCAGTACGTCGGCCCGCACACGGCGCGCCTGTCGCTCAAAGCGTTCGCCAACAAGCACTTCGGCGTCGCGCCCGCGGATCTGCCGGTGACGGCGGTGCCCGAGCTCATTCGCAGCTTGCGGCCGCTCTTGCGCTCCTTGCTCGGCGAAGTCGACAGCGAGCGGCTCTTGAAGCTGCTGCTCGCGGAGAACAACCAGTCATGAAATACGCGCTGCTCGGTGGCGGCGTCGTCGCGTGCGCGCTGTTGGCGCTGGTCGCGTCGCTGACCTTCTCGCCGCCGCTGGCCGAATTCTTGTGCGTCATGAGCTACGGCTTGGCCTGCGTCATGGGACTCCTCAACGCCGCCAGCTACGCGCGCCACGATCGCCTGCGCTGGGCCTGGCTCTGCTTCGGCCTCGGCTACCTGTTCGGCTTCAGCTCCGCCGTCGCCTTCGGCACGCGCCCCGAAGCTGAGACGATGACGACGCTCGCCGTGACGCTGTGGAACGTCTGCGTCCTCTTGCTCAACGTCTTCTTGGTCGCGTCCGAAGCGTGGTTCGCGCGCATGTGGAGCGACACCGGCTTGGCGCCGCCGGGCCGCTTGGGCGCGACGATCGTCTTCCTCGCGCTCGCGCTCGTCTTCGACGGCAAAGCCGCGCTCACCGACCTCACGCTGCTCAGCCACGGCAGCATTCGCGCGCTCAGCGACTTCATCTCGCTCGCCGCCGACATCACCAGCATCGCCCTCGTGGGCCCGATCTTCGCCACCGTCATCGCGCTGCGCGGCGGCCTCTTGGTGCGCCCGTGGATCTTCTTGTTCCTGAGCTCGTTCACCTGGCTGCTCGACGACGCCACGGTGCTCCTGCCGCATCACGCCGCCGCGGCCGATCTGATTCACGCGCGTCTTGGCCGTGCAGCTCGCGTTCGCGGCCGCGATGTCGCAGCGGCTGGTGCGCGCCGATCTCTCGCGCAGCTCGCGCGCGACTTGCCGCAGTAACGCTTACAGCTGCTTCATCTTCGCGTCGAGCCAGTCGAAGATGCGCTCGTGATAGAGCCCGCGATTGCCCATCGCGCAGTGCTCGCCGGCGCCCTCCTCGCGCGTCAACCGCAGGTACTGCTTGTCGCACGCGAGCCGCTCGTAAAACTCGCGCGCCTGCGCCGCGATGTCGTCGTCGGCCGCGTCGCACACCAGCGTCGGGCAGCGAATGTCGCCCACGATCGCCGTCTGATCGTAGCGCGCGGCATCGACGATGTAATCCCACGGCGACGCCACGCCGTGCACGAGCATGCCGCGACGCAGCGCCCAGCCCGCCGTCGGACGCTTGGCCATGCGCGCAATCGCCGGTCGCAGTAAGCGCACGAGCCAGCGCGGTCCATGCGGCAGCTGCGCCTTCCACGACCGCGGCAGCGGCAGACGCGACGAGATCGCGCGAAACAGCGCCAGCTGCGCCGGATCGAGAACGCACGCGGCGATGCGCGGGTCACGCGCCGCCGCGCCCGGCACGAGATAGCCGCCCCAGCTCTCGCCGATGACGACGATGCGGCGCGCGTCGACGTCGGGCCGCGCGGCGACGGCGTCGATGACCGCGGACAGCGCGCGATGCCAATCGGGCCGAAAGGCGACGACCTCGCGCCCGAACAGCAGCGCGCCTTGGCCCGGTCCGTCGAAGATGACGCAATGATAGCCGCGCGAATTGGCCGCCACCGCGTTGAAGAAGTAGGACTCCTCGGCCGTGCTGTCGTAACCGCCGACCGAGATCACGAGCGGCCGCCGCGTCTCGTCGACGGCGCAAAAGTAGCCGGGCAGCGTCTCGCCCGCGAAGTCGATCGCCAAGGGCTCGAGCGGCCGCGCCATCGACTGCGCCGCGAGCGCGAACGCCTGCCGATGCTGCCGATAGGCGACGCGCGCCAGCTCCGGCAGCGGCGCTTCCAAGTGAAAGACATAAGCCGTGCGGTAGTAGTTCGACGCGCGTAAATACGCGCGCTCCGCGCTCTTGCGATGGCCGGCGGCGGCGCTGGCGGCGGCGGCGGCGAACGTGCGATCGGCGAGCGCCATCCAGCCGCGATACCAGCTGTCGCGCGCGCCGTTTTCGATGGTGGCGGCCGCCGCCAAACATTCGCCGATCTCGCTGCCGCCGTACGGCGCGTGGCCGATGGCGCGCAGCAGCTGCGCGTCGTAGAGCGCGTCCGCAAACGCGATCACGAGCGCGCCCCCAGGTTGGCGACGAACGCCGCCAGCTCGCGCAGCGCCCGCGTCGTCCGCACGAGCTCGGCCGCGCTCAACGGCAGCTGCGACGCCGCCAGCAGTCGTCGTTCGCGCGCGCGAATATCGGTCAAGAGTCGCTTGCCGAGCGGCGTCAGCGTCAACAGCGGCGAACGCAGATGGCGCGGATTGTCCGCTTCCTTCAGCCGCTCGAGCGCGATGAGCCGGTCGATCGTCCGCTGCATCGCCTGCCGCGTGATGCCGCGCGCCAACGCCAACGCCGGCACCGTCTGCGGCCCGAGCCGCTCGATCTCCTGCAGCACGCCACGCTCCGGCGCCGAGCAGTCGAGATCGGCCAAGAGCCGCTCGGACACGCCCCGCAGCGCGAAGAACGTCGTGCGCACCTCTTCCACGAAGACGTCGAACAGCGTCGGATCGAGCATGACAATGAGATTGGCATAATGACACCAATGTTGTCAAATTTGGCTGATGATGAATGGCTGCGCTATCGTGGCTGGCGTGCCACGCAATCGCCGGACGGGTGAAGACAACCGCGACATCGAGGCCGCTTACAGCGACAGCTATCGGCGCATCGTCGCCGTCATTCGGCAGATTCCGCGCGGCAAGGTGATGACCTACGGGCAAGTGGCGGAGGACGCGAACCTCGGGCGTGCGGCGCGGCTCGTCGGCTACGCGCTGCACGCGCTGTGGCGCTCGGTGCCGTGGCAGCGCGTGCTCGGCATGCGCGGTCGCGGCATCGCCCAGGTGTCGATCAAGGATCCGATATTCGGCACCGAGCAGCGTTTGCGCCTGGAAAAAGAGGGCGTTCGCTTCAGCACATCGGGCGGCGTCGACCTGTCCGAGTTCGGGTTCCGCCTGCCGAAAAAGCGCGTAAAACGTTAGCGCGCGAGGCGTAAGAGCTTGCGCAGCGGGCTCGTCATCAGCTGCAGCGTCGCCGACGCGAGGTCGAAGTAGTCGCGCCAGAGCGTGATCTTGCCGTCGCGGACCTCGAAGGTGCCGCACACCCAGATCTCGAGGTGCGTGAGCGGGCCCGACAAGATGTCGACGCGTTCGGTGAGGACGATGCCGTCGCGCGCGGCGATGTTGCGCATGTGGACTTCGAAGCCGGTCAGAAAGCGGCCGAAGAACTGCAGCGTGCGCGCGACGGCCGGCTTGCCGCGATCGGCGGGGAAGGGCACGTTCTGGTAGACGACGTCGTCGGCCATGAGGTCGAGCGCGCGGTCGAGCTCGTTGGCGGCGAATGCGGCGAAGAAGGCTTCGACGGTCGCCAGATCGGCGGCGTCGCGGTCGGCGCGGTTCGGCATGGCGGCAGCGTAGCCCGGCGGCGGCGGGCGCGAAAGCCTACGGCAACACGCGATTGCGCCGCCGCCGGCGGCGACGGGCGCTGCGCGGCGCCAGCGCAACGCGGCCGTCACAAAGGCGCGGCGCGCGGCGAATCAGGCGTGGCGCGTGATGCGCAGATCGGCGCGGCCCATGAAGAGCGGCGTGTCGATGGCCGGCGCCAGCCACTCGTGCGTCACGCGATAGGGCAGCGTCTGCAGCCAGTCTTCGATGAGCTGCATCGACAGCGGCAGGCAATAACCGGCGGGCAAGCCCGGCATCGCGAACTCGGGGCCGCGCCGCTCGCCGCCGGGCAGGCGCTGCTGACGAAAGACGGCGAGCTGCACGCGCAGTCGCCAGCCGACCGAGCGCCACGAGCGCCAGCCGGCGGCGGCCCAGCCGAGCTGACCCAAGATCTGCGTGACGCGCGTCGTGCCCGAGAGCCAGCGGCGATTTTCGGCGACCGCTTCGGCGACGGGCAAGTTGCCGACGAGCGCGACGCCGCCGACGGCGAGGTGCTTGACGATCTGCGCCAGCACGGCGCGCCCTTCGCCGGCGCTGCGCACGTAGTGAAACGCCGCGTACATGAGCGCGCGATCGAAGCGCGTGTCGGCGCCGAGGAGCGCGTCGGCGTCGGCGACGTCACCGACGAGCGCCTCGGCGTGCGCGATCGCGTCGGCGGCGAGGCGGCGGCGCAAGACGTCGATCGGCTTGGCGGCGATGTCGACGCCGACGAAGCGCCGCACGCGCCGCGCGATCGGCAGCGCCAAGACGCCGACGCCGCAGCCGTATTCGATGACGCTCAGCGCCGGCGCCAGCTGCAGCTTGGAGACGACGTCGTCGACCATGCGCGCGAGCTGCCGCGCCGTCGTGCCCGTCGGCCGCGTCGAGGCTTCGGCGTCGCTGATCGACTCCGCGACATCGTCGTGAATTCTGCGCACGAGCTCGTGGTCGGCCATCGTCTCGGTCTCGATCTACGGCGAACGTATCAGGCCCGCCGACGAGCGCAAGCGCCGGGTTGGGAGTAAGCTCATCGTCCCTTGCAGGAGGCTCCCATGACCTTGTACGACTTCGTTCCGCAGTACTCCAAGATGCTCAAGAACATCGATCGCTGGCTGGACAAGGCGACCGAGCACGCGGCGGCCAAGAAGTTCGACGTCGAGACGCTCGTGCACGCGCGACTGGCACCGGATCAGTATTCGCTCGACAAGCAGATCCAGTCGGCCTGTGACTCGGCCAAGTTTTCGGTGGCCTATTTGACGGGCAAAGATGCGCCGGTACATCCCGACACCGAGAAGACGATCGCCGAGCTGCGCGCGCGCATCCAGTCCTGTCGCGCCTTCTTGGAGACGGTCAAGCCGGCCGACTTCGTCGGCGCCGAGACGCGCAAGGTGTCGCCGAAGTGGATGCAGGGCAAGTGGGTCACCGGCGAGCATCACCTCTTGCAGATGGCGCTGCCGAACTTCTACTTTCACGTGACGACCGCTTACGCCATCTTGCGCCACAACGGCGTCGACGTCGGCAAGCAAGACTTCATCGGCGGCCTGCCGCTCGAAGGCTGATTCGCGCGCTACTTACGCCCGAGGCGTTTGAAGACGTCCTCGGGCGCCGGGTGCAACAGGCCCGCGCCCGCCTCCACGTCCATCGGAATTCGTTGCAGCTCGTCGCAGATGAAGTCGGCGTCGGCGATGGCGCGCGCGCGCAGCTCCTTGGCCAGCAGCTTCGCCGCGACGACGCGAAACTGCCGTCCCGTCAGCGTCTCGAGGTCGAGGCCGGCGTTGCCGAGCACGAGCCGGAGCGTGCCGCGCGCTTGCAAGCGGCTCATCGTCGTCGACTTCTCCAGCTCCGCGCACGCCCATTCGAACACCGTCGAGCCGCCGGCCATGGCTACTCCGCCACCTGCGGCGCGCGCCGCGCGATCCAGTCGGTGTAGGCGCGCGGCGGCACGAACGCCAATAAGCTGCAGATCGCCGAGGGCACCGCCAAGAGCTCGCTCACCGTCGCCATCGTCAGCGGATGCGTCGCCCAAGTGCCGAGCAAGCTGGCGGTGTTCACGACGAAGCACAAGAGCACGATGAACGCGCTCGCCGAGAACATGAGGAACATGCGATTGGCCGTCTGCGCGTCGACGAGACCGAGCGGCAGCTGGCGCGCAAGCTTGCGCGACGACTCGAGGCTCACCGCCATCAGCCACGTCCAGGCGAAGCTGCGACTGACGGCGCCCGGCCAAAACCAGAACGTGTCGGGCGGCGGCGCGAACAGCCGCGTCATGAGCCCGTTGTGCACGAAGTCCGCCAGCAGCGTCACCAGCAGCAGCGTAAACGGCGCGACGAGCCAGCGCGTGCGCGGCGAGAAGACGCGCCAGGCGAAGAGCGCGACGGCGGCGTGACCGACGTTGAGACAGCCGATGCCGCAGACCATGAGCACGGAAGCGAGGGCGTGAGAGCTGTAACGATCGACGAGCGACGCGAAGATCAGCATCGCCCAGCCGAGCGCGCCGGCGAGCAAGTGCGCGAGGCCGAGGCAGAGCTCGGGCAGCTCGTGCGTGCGCCGCGCGAGCAAGAGCAGGCGAACGCCGGTGATGCTGTTGAGCGCCATGAACAGCAGCACCGCCACCGCCGCCGCCGCCATCGCTACACCGCCGCTCACGAGATCAGCGTATCACAGCGCGGGTCGTCTACCGGCGTTTCCCATTGCGGTCAATCGTCATCAAAAGCTGTAACGAGTTTGCAACGCGGCGCGCTATTGGAACGTCCAGCGGAAGTCGAGCGCCGGGCACGGATGGCCCGACTGCGGCCGCTGCTCGACGGTGACGGCGTGCGTGCCGGCGCCGACGGCGACGTCGAAGCGGCCGCTGAACGTCGACACCGTCAAGGTCACGTTGCCGCGCCCGACCTCGGTCGTCACCTGCGGCGCGTCGACCGTTTGCATGGCGTGACGCGCGCCGCCGTCGTCGACGAGCGTGTACGCGTAGCTGCCGGCTTGGCCGCACTCGCCGACGTCGGCCAGCTTGATGCGCACGCCGAGCGACGTCGCCGTCCAGCCTTGCAGCGTCATTTGGAAGCGATGATCCTCTTTGTACGGCCCGATGTCGTACTCCTGCGTCGACTCGAGCTTGTCGGCGCTCTTGGCCGGATTGGGCATCGTGCCGGCGACGAGCGTCGGCGCGCAGCCGCCGGCCACACCAAGCGTTGCGAGGGCGCAGCCAAAGACGAAGCCAGAGACTAGGCGAGGAGGGAGCGTCAGCATGGGCGCAGCATAAACGCGACCGCCGGCCCAGCGCTACTGCCGACGGCCACCGTCGCGGCGCGTTCGCCGCTGGACAGCGCCGCGGCTTCACGCGAAGGTGGAGCCAGATGCGCTTCGCCGTCGTTCTCGTGCTCGCCTCCGGCTGCTCGTTTTTCGGCGGCGGCATGAATGGTCCCACCACGCAGAACGCATCGATGGAGAAGGAGCAGCTCGAGCACCTCGACGTCACGCTCGTGAGCCGCTGCGAAAAGCCGACGCGCGTCTGCTACAGCGGCGACAAGTGCCTCACGCTCCAGCGCGGCAAGCCGAAGCACGTGCACGCGTCGACGGGCGGCACCGGCGAGGTCTACGTCAACTTGGAGGGCTCGAGCACCAACGTCTCCGCCGACGTGACCTTCAACATCGTCGAGGTCGACGAGAGCTGCAGCAAGCTCGGCCGCAAAATCGCTCGAAATTGACGTACCAAATCAGGCATGATGCCGCCAACCTCGGAGGCTCACGTCGCATGACGATCAAGTATGGGCTGGCGCTCGTTGGAATGGGTCTCGTAGGCATCGTGGCCGGTCGCGCGGCGCGCGCGCAGCAGCCGAAGCCGGCGGCGGCAGCGCCGGCCGCGGCGAGCTGCAAAGTGTTCGGCGCCGGCAGCTGCTGTGATCCGGCGGTCGCGGCGCACCTGTCGAAGCAGTCGATCTTCTCGTCTTGCGGCGAGTCGGAGGCGACGTTCCTCGGCGAGCAGGGCAAGAAGGACACCTGCAAATACTTCTTCAAGGTCGAAGGGCAAAAAGACGCCGAGATGTTCGTCGAGGTCTACGCGCCCGCGGCCAAGGAAGTGCCCGAGTCGCCGACCGATCCGTTCTTCAAGTGGGGCCAAGTCGGCAAGGTCTTCTACACCGACAAGGCGCTGTCGCCGAAGTCGGCGCCGATGATCGCGAACTCGACCGGCTTGTGGCTGCCGGGCAAGGGCTACTTCGTGGCCGTCAACGCGTCGACGAAGGTGTGCACCAAGCCGCAAGCGAAGCGCCTCGCGACGTACATGAAGTAGCTGCGTCCGCAGCTCCGCCTTTTCCTCTCGATCTAGGTGAAGCTAAGTGGTTTGCGGTTGCGCCAGCGGACGCGCGATCGCCAGCCCGACGTCACGTAGCGCGCGCGGCGCGCGGACGAGGCCGACCGACAGGAGCGGCAGGAAAATCAGGCCCCAGTAAGCGTTGAACGACTGGCCGACGACGCCGAAGACGCACAAGAAGCCGAGCAGCGTCAGCCCCATGCGCGCCGCGCCCGGCTCGCGCCAGTCGCCGTAGCCGAAGACGGCCAGCGGCAGCGCCAGCGCCGTCACCAGCGGCGGCACGAAGAAGAAGGCGAAGCTGAAGCGGCTGATCTGCGTCAGAAAGCGCGGGCCGCCGAAGCCGATCCAGGTGCGCGGCGTGCCCAAGAAGTCGGCCGGGATGAGGTGGTGCGCGATGGTGAGCGCGTGCAGCGACATGAGCGCGGCGTAGATCGTGAGCGCGACCGTCCACAGCTTGACCTCGCGCCAGCGCCGCTCGCGCACGGCGAAGAGCAGCGCCACCGCGCACGGCAGGAGCGCGAACTCGCGGAACGCCAGCGCCGCCAGCAGCGCCGCGGCGCCGAGCTGCCAACGTCCGAGCGCGTACAGCGAGAGCGCGAGCACGATGAGGCTGCCCGCCCACGCCTCCTGAAAGTAGAAACAGCTGCAGGCGAACGCCAACGCGCCCGCGTGCAAGACCACGACGGCCAGTGCCGGCCAAAGGCCCCACGCCGCGCTCAGCCAGCGCACGGTCAGCGCCAGCGTCGCCAGCATCAAGAGCGCGAGCAGCGGCGTCGGCCAGCTGCGCGGCAGCTGCGCGAGCACGAAGGCGTAGGTCGGCTGGCGCCAGTTGAACATCGGACGCGTCGGATATTTGCGCGCGCGCAGCTCGGTGCCGACGGCGTCGTAATAGTGCTCGCCGGCGCGCACGCGCTCGACGATCGCCTTGTACAGCTCGGAGTCGCGCTGCTCTTTCGGCGCCGCCTTCAACGTCGCCGGGCCGTGCAAGCTGCTCAGCCAGCCGAAGCAGGCCATCAGCGCCACGAGCGTCGCCAACAACAGCGCCGCCGCGCGCCGCGACAGGCCGCGATAGCGCGAGCTCGGCAGCGTCGGCGGCGCGCGCTCGATGAGGGTGTAATTCACGGCCTCGGCATCGTCGTCGGCTGGGCTCGGTCCATCGTCGCTGTCGGACTGCTCGTCGGCGAGATCGACCATCAGCGGCGTATCGTCGGGACGCGGCGCGCGCGTGCTGCGCACCTGAAACGCGTAGGTGGCCGAGTGCAACCCGATCGGCTGACGATGTTCGGAGGGTCGTGACACGCGCCTCGGTTGAGCAAGCGATATGCCGCCAATAACGCCTAGTGTGCCAATGGTTTACGACGAATGGGGAGGCTGTCAGCCCCAGGCCTAGTGGGAGTCGAGCGACCGCGGGAAAGGGACGATAAGTGGGCACCTGTGGGCGCGCCGAAGTGGTGCCGCGCGCCCGCCGCGCGCTCACGCTGGCCAGCGCGCCGCGGTCGCACGATACGGCGTATCGCGGGCGAGACGCTGTATCGGACGGCTGCAACCCGCTTCGCGCAGGTCGCCCGCGCACTGCTCGCCCGTGATCGGCGGCGCATTTCCCGTCGCTGCGGTAGCGAGGACGCGCAATGATGATGGCCGTACGCAAAGCGGTCGACAGGCGGCGCTGGTGGCAAATTCCCCAGCGTGTCACCCGATGATTTACAGCCGCAAGCGACGGCGCCGCGAACGACGCCCGCTTTGACGCCGGTACGGTCCTTGCGATGCGCCTTCGGCCGAGGAGATCGCCGATGCAAGCCGACTTACATCGCTTACTGCTTCGCCGGACGCTGTCGGGGCTCACGTTGGGCCTGTTCGTCGGCTTGGCGGCGCTCGGCTGCAGCGGCAAGGCGTCGGTCGGGCCCGAGCCGGGCAGCGCCGCGTCGACGGCGAACGCGGTCGTGCATCCGGCGACGCTGGAGACGCTCGCCGGCCTCGAGTATTTGTCGGCGGTCAACGGCGGCGGCGCGGCGCTGGCGGCGACCAGCCTCACGGCCAGCGTCAACGAGACCTTCACGCTCTACGATCTCGACGGCGGCGACTTGATGGACGGCGACTCCCTGCTCCTCGTCGCCCATGACGGCGAGTACGTGTCGGCGCCGGGCGGCGGCGGCGCGGCGGTTATGGCCGACGGCGCGCAGGCGCTCGATTGGGAGATCTTCATCATCCACAAGCTCGTCGGCAGCGGCGCCATCGGCGACGGCGACGAGGTCGCGCTGCAGACCAAGACGAAGGACCTGTACGTCTCGGCGGTCAACGGCGGCGGCGGCGCGGTCCGGGCCGATCGCTCGGTCGCCGGCAGCTGGGAAGCGTTCACGCTCGGCCTCGGCGCGGCGACGACGCCGCCCGCCGGCGGCAACGACGGCGGCACGACCGGCAATGATGACGGCGGCACCACCGACGGCGGCACCACCGGCGGCGATGACGGCGGCACCGTGGTCAACGCGCAGAAAGTCGTCGCCTATTTGCCGACCTACAGCGGCAGCTACAGCGATTGGGCGCAGTCGATCGACTTCACGAAGATGACGCACCTCAACTTGGCCTTCGTCAGCGGCACCAGCAGCAACGACTGGAGCATGGACGACGGGCAGTCGGACGCCGCGGTCAAGGCGCTCGTCGACGCCGCGCACGCCAAAGGCGTCAAGGTGCTGGCCTCGCTCGGCGGCGGCGGCGGCGATCAGACCGTCATCGCGCAGTACAAGAACACCGGCAACATCCCGACGTTCGTCGCGAATCTGGATACGTTCGTGGCCGCGCACAACTTCGACGGCGTCGACATCGACATCGAGGATGGCGCCAACTTGGGCGCGAATTACTCGGCGTTCGTCGACGCGGTGGTCAAGAAGCTGCGGCCGGAGGGCAAGCTGGTAACGGCGGCGGTCGCGCAGTATCTGCAGGACAGCATGTCCGACACGACGCTGCATCAGTTCGACTTCCTCAACGTCATGATCTACTCGAATTACAACGACAGCGTCTCGGCGATGACCTACTACGCGCAGCAAAAGTCGGTGCCGGCGACGCAAGTGGTGCTCGGCGCCGGCTTCTTCGGCTCCAACGCCGACGACAGCCAGGAGTGGGATTACTCGGACATTCTCAAGGCCGACAGCAGCGCCTGGAGCAAGGATTCGACGACGATCGACGGGCAGACCGTGAATTACACCGGCATGGCGTCGATGAAGAAGCTGGCCGACTATTCCAAGGGCTACGGCGGCATCATGTTCTGGGAGCTGTCCGCCGATACGACGGATTCGCACTCGCTGTACAAGGTGATTCAGGGCGAGTTCTAGCGTCAGTTGTCTTCGCTCGGGCTGCGGAGTCGGCGGTTGCGCTGGGGGGCGAGCGGCGCGACCATCGTGGGATGGGCGGCGACGAGACGGGGGGCGTTCGTGTGCGGACGCTGGCTGTCGCTGACGACGAGCAGCGTCGCAAGCGGGCCGCGTTGGTGATCGCGCGCGGCTTGGGCCTGACGTTCGCTGAAGCGCGGGCGCTCGTCGACGGGCCGCGCGTCTTGCCGGGGTTTTTCGCGGCCGATGAGGCGGCGGCGCTCGTCGAATCGCTGGTCGCAGCGGGGTTTGCGGCCGAGACGTTTGCGGCGCCGGGCGGTAGCTCGCGCTGCGCCAGCCACCCTCGGCTCGGCGTGGACGTCGGCTGCAGCGGCTGCTCGACGTCGATCTGCGGCGTGTGCGTGGCGACGCAGCGCGGCCGCTGTCGCGCCTGTCAGGCGCGCGCGCAGCGACGGCAGCGCTGGGCGCGGCTGCGCGTGGGCGTGCTGCTCGTCGTGCTCGCCGGCGTCGGCGCGTGGGCGCTGAGCGTGCGGCAGCGGCGGCTCGAGCGCACGCGCTGGCGTCGGCCGCTCGAGGTCTCCGTCGTGCTGCTCGGCGAACGCGCGGCGCCGCCGGAGGTGACGGCCGCCTGGCAGGCGCAGCTGCCGTCGCTCGAGCGCTGGCTCGACAATGAGGTCAGCCGTCATCATTGCGGCGAGCAGGCCGGCGTTCGCCTGCATCTCGGCGGTCCGCTCGTCGTCGAGCGGCTGCCCGCCTATTTGCCCGACGACGACCGCTGGCTGACGCGCGCGCACCACGCGTTTACGCTCGATCGCACGCTGGCGGCGCTCGACGCGCGCGCCGGGCTGCCGAAAGCGGCGGTGCGGCTCTACGTGCTGCTGGCGCCGACGGCGGCCGCGGCGACGGTCGAAGGCGCCGGCGAGGTAGGCGGCGACGCCGGCTTCGTGACGGCGACGAGCGACGAAGATCCGTCATTCGCGCTCGTGGCCGTGGCGCACGAGCTGCTGCACTGCCTGGGCGCGACCGACAAATACGACGGCGCCGGCCACGCGCGTGCGCCCGATGGTCTCGTCGAGCCGGCGCGCGGCTATCCGCAAGCGTACGGCGAGATCATGGTCGGCGAAGTGCCGCTGGCGCCCGGCCGCGGCCGCAACCCCGCGTCGCTCGACGAAGTGCGCATGGGCGACGCGACCGCCGCCGAAATCAACTGCCGCTGACGCTGCGCTCGCGATGCGCGGCCCGTGCCGGCGCGAAGCTCGACGGCTCGAGCGCTGCTACTGCGAGGTGTCGAGCGTGCCGGCGCAGTTGTGGCCGTGCCGCATCATGCAGTCCTGCTCCTTGGACGCGTCGGACAAGTGATCGACCACGATCCAGCTGACGCCGAGCAGCACGAGCGCGAACAAGAGACCGAGCAGCGCGCGATTCGCCGGATCGTCGAAGGTGCGACGCGGCGGAGGCGCAGGTTGTGGCGGCGCGGGCTCGCTCGGTTCGGACATGCTGGCTCCTTAAGCTCCACGCGAAGCATAGCGCAGGAAGCGCGGGCGCGCCGCACGCTGGCCAACGAACGCAACCCCTGCCGCGACGTGCGTTTCGCGCGACCTCGGTGGCGGACGACGCGCATGTTAGGCTGGCGCGCATGGCTGAGCTGCCCACGCTGACGGCGATTCTGGCGACGCCCGCGCCGACGACGATCGACGACGTCATCACGCGCCTGACCGCCATCGACGCCGCGCTGCCGCCGACCAACGGCATCGCCTGCTTCAACCACCTCTATCGCGTCGTGACCGAGAACATTCGCGACAGCGTCGCCGCCGGCGAGTTCGCCGGGCCCACGTTCGTGCTGCAGCTCGACGTCGACTTCGCCAACTTCTACTTCGCGGCGCTGGCCGAATATGACGCGGGTCGGGAGACCCGACGCGCCTGGCTGCCGCTCTTCGACGCGCGCGATCGCAAAGACATCGCGCCGATCCAGTTCGCGCTCGCGGGCATGAACGCGCACATCAATCGCGACTTGCCGCTGGCGATCGTGACGAGCTGCCGCGCGCTGGCGATGCCGTCGACGCCGGCCGCCGGCTCGCCCGAGCACGTCGACTACCAGCGCGTAAACGACGTGCTGGCGCGCGTCGAAGCGGCGTTGCGCGTCGACTATTTCAGCGGCCTCTTGGACGAGAAGCAGTTCGCGCACGCCGAGGACGCGGTGGCGATGTGGAGCGTGCGCGCGGCGCGTGACGCCGCCTGGACGAACGGCCAAGTCTTGTGGCGACTCGGCGCCGGCCCGATCGCGCAAGACTACGTGGCGACGCTCGATGGCACCGTCGAGCTCGCCGGCCGCGGCCTGTTGCTCGGCTGACGCGAACGCGCGCGGGCGGCCAGGTCGCCGCCGTTCGACCGCGCGGCCCGAATTGCCGGCGAGCCGTGATCTTCGTATAAGGTCAGGCGGATTGGCGCGCGCTCGTCGGCGTCTCGGCTTTGGCGGCGCCGGTCGGAACGCGCTCGCCGATCATCCACACGACCAGCTGCCACGTGTTGCGCACGCCCATGAGATCGAGCGCCAAGGTCGCGGTGGCGACGCAGCTGATGGGCCGCTGCGACGTGCGCCACAGGCAAAGGCCGCTGCCGACCAAGACGAGCGCCGTGACGAACGGCAGCAGGCCCGTCCAAATCCAGTAGCGCAGCCGGATTCCGTCGCTGCGACGATGGTGGCGCAGCATGTCGCGCAAGAGCCAGCCGCTGCGCAGGACCGCCGACGCCCCGAGGATCGTCATGAAGAGCCCGAAGTGGCGCTGCTCGGCCCAGGGCGCGAGACAGGTCGCCGCGGTGCCGAACGCGTAGCCGTACTGCCATAAGATGGGCGTCACGAACAGCTCGCCCTCGCGGGAGCTCGGCAGCGACGGCAATCCCGTCGCCAGCGACACGGCGACGAACACGAGGCCGAGCATCGTCGCCGCGCCGCCGCCGGTGAGTAGGAAGAAGTCGTGCCAGGCGCGGATCGAATCGACGAACGTCATCCGCGGCGCAATCTATCATGCCGATGGCGCGCGAATGCGGCGGGCCGTTGGCGCTCGCGTCGCGGCTGGGCGCTCGCGACGTGCGGCAGCAAGAGGCCGCCGCGGGTGCTACTTCTTCTTCGGCGCCAACACGGCCTTCGGCTGCGGACGCGGCGCGCCGCACTCTTCGCATTTTTGCCGGCTGTCGGCGTTCATGTGGTTGCAGTACGTGCACTTCCACTGCACCTGCGCCACGGCCGCGCCGCCCGGCGCCGCGGTCGTCCCGGACGCGCCGGCCGCGAGCTTGGCCGCCTCCTGCTTGCGCGTGCGCGCCGCCGCGATCACGCGATCGATGTTCGCCGTCGCCGACGACAAATCGCCGTCGACCTTGCCCATGATCGCCGTCGCCGCGTCGGCGCTGGGCGCGCCCGTCTTCAACGCGTCGTCGGTGTTGCGCAGGATGCGCTGCGCGTCATCGGCCGCGACGCGCGCCGCCGGATCGCCGCCCGGCGTCGTCGGGTCGCTGTTGGCGGTGACGAGCTTGTCGCGCAGCTGTCGCGTCTTGCCGTCGATCGCGCTCAGCGACGCCACGAAGCCGCCGTTCAAGATGGCGTTGGCGTCGGCCATCTTGCGCGCCTGCTGCTCCTTGTCGGACACGGCGCGCGCCGCCGTCATCGCATCCTCGGCGCGCTTCTGCTGCTCGTGCAACGCGTTGGCGAAGCCGGGATAGACCGCCGCCAGCTGATTGACCTTCTGGACGTTGCCGTCCCAAGCCTTGTTTTCGCCTTCCACGGTCGCTTTGCACGACGCCGCGAACAACGACGCGCCCAACGCAGCCACCAGCAGTCCCCGATTGACCATGTGATCTCCCCCGGCTCGATCCGGAAATGAACGAGCCGCACTGTAGCCGCATTCGCGCCGATTCCGAAATCGCCGCGGCTAGCTCGGGCGCGGCGGCCTGTCTTGCGCCGCACGAATTCGCGGCGCGATGACGTGGCCTGCGCACGATCGGCGGGCTGCGCGCCCGGCGCACGTGCGGCCGACCACATTCCCGCCGGCCGTCGATGGCGCGCCGCGCGCCGCTGATTGCCCTATCGGCGCGACGACGCCGATCCCGATCCATCGGACGATGGCGCGCGGACTTGACGCGAAATCGCCGCGACGCGCCGGCAGCGCCGTGCGCGATCGGCGCGGCTCCTGTGGACGAGCGCCGAATATCTCTATCGCCGCCGCCACGTGCACGCCACGCCGAGATCGCGGCTCGCGTTTGCGCGCGCGTCCATCGTGCGCCATCGCCGGCGCGAAAAAATGCAGCGGCCGAAACGACTGCGCGCGCCATCGTTGCGCGTGATCGAAGTCGCATGTCGGCGCGTCGCCGCCGCGTCGCTGTCATGCGCACGAGTGATCCCGTGTAGCGTATCGACGCAGCCACGGAAGTTCGTGCACGCACGCGGCGAACGGTTCATTCTGAACATCGTATCGGCAACGTGTTTGGCGACGCTTTCGGCAACGTTCGTGCGGAGAAAATTGGATGGCGGAGATCGACGGCGGCAGCACCAAATCGAAGCTGCGCCGGCTGCGTGACCTTCTCGCTTTCGAGCTGCGGCGCGCGCAAGGGCGCGAGACTTGTCCCCCGGAGTTGCTGCGTCGACTGGTGACCGCGGCCGAGCTGCTCGAGTCGGTGTGCGCGCTCAAGTCGTCGCCCGACAACGCCGAGCAGCTGGAAGAGGTCTATTCCGACGCGCTCGTCGAGTCGCACTTGGCGATGCACGATTGGGAGCGCTTTCGCAAGCAAGAGGACGTCGCGCTGGCGAAGCCGCGTCCCGCGCCGCGACCGACGCCGGTTCCGCGCGTGCATCCGCGCGTCGACATCGACGTCTCCGTCAAGCTGCGCCGCTTCTCGGTGCACGAGGTGAGCGGCGCCGGCATGACCGTCGAGGCGCACACGACGAGCTTGCCCGCGCGCAACATCTCGGCCGGCGGCCTGTACGTCGTCGCCAAGGGCTCGGCGCACAAGGAGCTCACCGTCGGCAGCGTCGTCATGGTCACGGTGAGCTTGGCGCGCGACGCGTCGCTGGCGTTCCGCATGCGCGCGGTCATCACGCGCCGCGACGACGCCGGCATGGGTCTGCGCTGGATCGTCGACTACAAGCCGGGCGAGCACACCGTGCAGGCGCTGCTCGAAGCCGTCAACCAGCGCTGAATTCTTACGCTCGCTGACGATTGCGGCGGCCGCGCTCGCGCCCATCGGCGACGAGCGCGGCGCGAGGACGGCTATTTCTTGGCGGGCTGAGGCTCGATCGTCTTGGCCGCCGCTTCCGCCTTGGCGACCGTCTTCTCGCTCGACTTGAACGTGATGTCGCCGAGCTTCATCGCCTTCAGCTTCGCTTCGCTGGCGGCGCGCGGACCGACGATGACGATCGACCACGTCTCCGGCCGATCGTACTTCGCCGTGACGCGCGCGACCGCGGCTTCGTCTACCTTGGCCACCTGGTCGGCGAGCGTGCGGAAGTAGTCGAGCGGCTGACCGTTGAACGCCAGCATCGCCATCGCTCCCGCCACGGCATCGTTGCGCTCGAGCTGCGACGGCAACGAGCGCACCAGCGCCTGCTTGGCGTTCTCCAGCTCGCCCGGCTTCAGCTCCGGCTTGACCATCGCCTGCAGCTCCTTCTCGAATTCGGCCAGCGCCTCGGCCGTGACGTCGGCTTTGACGCCGCTGTTCGCCAGCCACGAGCCGTGATCCCTGAACATCGTCACCGACGAGCGCGCCCCGTAGCTGTAACCCTTGTTCTCGCGGATGTTCAGATCGAGCCGCGCGAACGGCCCGCCCAAGATGTGATTGGCCACGCGCAGCGCGGTCGCGTCCGGATCTTTGGCCGACGTCGCCGGGCCGAACGTCCACACCTGACTCTGCGACGCGCCCGGCTTGTCGACGACGACGATGCTGCGCTTCGGCGGGCGCAGCTTGGGCAGCTTGACGGCGACGCGCGGCCGCTTCTTCCAGCCGCTCAGCTTCTCCGTCAGCAGCTTGGCGATCTCGTCGGCGGTGACGTCGCCCGAGACCGAGATGATGGTGTTGGTCGGCCGGAAATAGAGATCGTGGAACTTCTGCATGTCGGCGATCGTGATCGCCTTGATCGTCTCGGGCGTGCCGCCGGTCGGCTGTCCCCACGGGTGCTTGTCGCCGTACATGATGCGCAGTTGCTCGTCGCGCGCCAAGAGGCCCGGGCTCGACGCCTTCTGCTCGAGGTCGGTGAGCATGAGCCCGCGCGTGCGCTCGACGTCCTCCTTGCGAAACGCCGGGTTCATGATGACGTCGGCGAGCAGATCGAGCGACTGCGGCAGCACCTCCTTGAGCGAATTGAAGCGAATCTGCGTCGCCTCTTGGAGCGACTGCGCCCCGAGGATCGTCGACAGATCTTCGATCTGCTCGGCCAGCTGCGTCGCGTCGCGCGTCTTGGTGCCTTCGGTGAGCATGGCGGCCACGAACTTCGACAGACCCGCCTTGCCGAGCGGCTCGCCATCGATGCCGGTCTCGATCAGCACCGTGATGGCCACCAGCGGCACCGCGTGGTTCTCGACGACGAGCAGCTTGACGCCGTTGGGCAGCAGGCGCTCGGTCGGCACCGGCGCCGTGAACTGCGCCGAGCCGGCCGCGGCCGTCGGCTTGCTCGAGCGGAACGGCGAATCGGGCGTGCTCGGCGGCGGCGCCGGCGGCAGCTCGCCCGCGGGCGCGCTCGGCATGACCGGCACCTGCGCCACCGGCGCGGCCACCGGCGCCGGCTTGGGCGCGCTCGCGCACGCGCTCAACGTCAAGGCGGCGGCCGCCGACAACAGACGATTGTGTACAGCGTTCATGTGGATTCTCACGGGTTGCTCGCTTGCGGCTTCTTCGGCGCCGGCACGATGGTCAGCTCGATCCGCTTGTCGTCGACGAGATATTTGTTGGCGAACGCCTTGACCTGATCGGGCGTGACGGCGCGAAAACGGGCCAGATCGCGCGCCAAATAGCTGGGATCGCCGAGATAGGTCTGATAGCCGTTGAGCACCTCGGCCTTGCCGCCGAGGCCTTCGACCTGGCGAATCTTGCCGGCGATGATCTGGCGCTGCGCGCGCGTGACCTCGGCCAGCGTCGGGCCGTCCTTCTTGAGGCGCACGATCTCCGCCTGCAAGAGCGGCGCGAGCTCGCTCACGTCGTGGCCCGCTTTGACCGTGGCCGCGACGATGAAGTCGCCGCCGAGCCCGTAGGCTTCGTTGGCGGCGTCGACGTCGCTCGCCACCTGCTTGTCGAACATCAGCGACTTGTAGAAGCGCGACGTCTTGCCGCCGGCGAGCACCTCGGCCAGGATGTGGCCGGCCGCTTCGTCGTCGGAGAACTGCTTGACGCCGTTCCAGATGAAGCTCAAGCGGGGCAGCTCGGCCACGTGATCTTGGACCGTCTCCTTCACCACTTTCGTCAACATCGGCTGCGGCACGTGCGGACGGGGCGGCATGGGCGCGTCGACGATCTCGCCGAAGTACTTCTCGACCAGCGCCTTGGCCGCCGCCGGCTCGAAGTCGCCGACGATCGCCAGCGACGCGTTCTGCGGCCCATACCAAGAGCGGAAGAACGTCTTCAGATCGTCGACGCTCGCCGCCTGGATCTCGGGAATGCTGCCGATGACGCACTCGAAATAGGGATGCGGCGACGGGTAGAGGAGGTCGCAGGTGCGCAAGTAGCCGGTGGCATAAGGCGCGTTTTCGTAGCGCTGGCGGCGCTCGTTGGAGACGACGTCGCGCTGAATGGTCAGCTTCTTGGCGTCGAGCGTGTCGAGCAGGAAGGCCATGCGATCGCTCTCGATCCACAGCGCCGTCCCCAGCTCGTTGGAGGGCACGATCTCGAAGTAGTTGGTGCGATCGTAGTTGGTCGAGCCGTTGGCCATCGCGCCCGCCGTCACGCCGATCGCCTGCAGAAACGTGAACGGCGACGGCTGCACGTGCTTCGAGCCCGAGAACATCATGTGCTCGAAGAGGTGCGCGAAGCCGCTCTTGCCCGGCGTCTGATTGGCCGCGCCCACGTGATACCAGATGCTGACGGCCACCTGCGGCAGCCGATGATCCTCGGACAGGATGACGTTCAGCCCATTCTTGAGCTGATACTTCTCGAGCTTGATGTCGGGATCGACGGCGTGTGCCGGCGACGACAGCGCGGCCAGGGCGATCCCGGCGATAGCGGCGCGTAAGACGAGGCGTTGCATGAGGCCTCCAGCAAATAATAGAGACGGCGACTGTCGACGGGACGCGCCTCGCTGTCAACTCGTTGCCGTCGCCGCGCTCGATTGACGAGATCGACGCCTGGCCGCACACTCGGCCGATAGTGGACGACGAGTTTTCCGCGGCCCGCGTGACCGTGCAAGTCCTGGAGCACCTCGAGCGCCGCCGCGCGCAGATCGTCGACGACGCCGCGCTCGTGCACGCCGAGGTCGAGCGCAGCCTCGTGCCCGTGCGCGCCGCTTACGAAGACGCGCAGCTGCCGCGCGCCTACTTCGACGCGCTGGCGCTCGAGCTGACGGCGACGCTGCCCGAAGCCTGGCGTTCGCGCGCGCTGCCCTACACGCTGGCCGAGCGGCGCGACTTCTCCATCTGGCGCGGCGGCGATCCGGTGGCGCGCATCACCTACGTGTTCATCGGTCTCGTCATCGGCGGCTTGTGCGTCGAGGCGCCGTTCATTCCCATTTGGGAGAAGTGGTTCCCGTTCTTGCTGGCGGCGCTGGCGTGGTGGCTGCCGTCGGCGCAGCTGGCGTGGCATCGGCGGCGCTATTCGCGCGCGCTCGGCGGCATCGTGCTGCAGCTCACGGGCGCGCAAGCCCAGCTCGACGGAACGATTCGCACCGAGGATCTGTTATTGCCTGATACGAGCACCCACAAAGGGGATTCCCGTGGCCAATGACTTCATCAAGCCGAAGCTGCCGTTCAACGCTTCGAGCCTCGGCACCATCGCCGGCCGCATCGCCGGGCGCCTGTTGCGCTCGCGCGTGGCCTGGATCATCGGCGGCGCGCTCCTGCTCGTGTGGTGTGGCCCGTCGAGCTTCACGACCTACGTGCCGCCCAACATGGTCGGCGTGCGCCAGGTCTATTACGGCTCGTCCGCCGGCATCAAAGACGATCTGCGCGGCCCCGGCCTGCACTTCATGACGGCGGGCGTCGAGCGGCTGCACCTGTTTCCGCACGACCTGCAGGTGATCAACTTCTCGGAGAACGCCAGCGAAGTGTCGGCGCAACATCGGGCGGCGCCGTCGATCAAGATTCAGACGTCCGACGGCTACAACGTGCAGCTCGACGTCACCGTGCTCTATCGGCTGCGCAACGCCTACACCGTGTTCACCGAAGCGGGGCCCGGTCGCGCGTTCGAAGATCGGCTGGTCATTCCCCGCTGTGACCGCATCATGCGCAAGACGTTGGGCGAGCTGAACTCCGAGGAGTTCTACCAAGGGCCGAAGCGCATCGAGAAGGCGCGCGCGGCGCACGAAGCGCTCGCCAAGGAGCTCGAGCCCTACGGCATTCAGGTCGACGCCGTGCTGGTGAGCCGCTACATCTACGACGAGCGTTATCAGCAGCTGATCGAAGGGCGCACCATCAAAGATCAGACGGTGTTTCGCGCGCAAGCGGAGGCGAAGGCGGCGATCGAGCAGCGCAAGCGCGACACCGTCGTGGCCGAAGGCAAGGCGACGCAAGAGGTCGAGCTGTCGCGCGGCCGCGGCGAAGTGCAGAAGCTGGCGGCGCAGGCCGATCTGTACCGTCGCAAGAAGGCGGCCGAGGGCAAGCTGCTCGTCGAGCTGGCCGAGGCCAAAGGCACGGCGCTCGAGAACACGGCGTTGCAGGGCGCGGGCTCGGAGAACCTCGTCGGCCTGAAGATGGCGGACGTCTTGCGCGGCGTGAAGGTCATGGTCATCTCGTCCGACGGCAAAGAGGGCATGAACCCGCTCGATCTGCAGAGCATCCTGCGCAAGTTCGAGGTCAAGTAAATGCGTGTTTACTTAGTGGTGAGCGCGTTGTTGCTCGGCGGCTGCGTGTCGCATTCGACGGGCGAGACCGAAGTGGGCGTGCTCGTGTGCAAGCTCGGCATCGGCTGCAGCGACGGCAAAGGCGTGCAGCGCGCGCTCTATCCGCCGGGCTCGACGAGCTTCTTCGCGCCCTTCATTCGCGACTTCTATACGTTCGACACCAAAGTGCAGAACTTGGAGATGGTGGCCAACGCGCAGCACGGCGATCGCAACGAGCGCGACGATCTGCAGTTCAAGACGACCGACGGCAACGACATCTCGATGGACGTGACGGTGGCGTGGACGATCGATCCGCAGCACGCGCCCGATCTCCTGCAAAACGTCGGCATCTCGACGGCGGAGGTGAAGGAGAAGCTGGTGCGGCCGACGGCGCGGACGCTGGTGCGCGACGTGCTCAACGAGCTCGACTCCGAGTCGATCTACAACTCCGACAAGCGCTTCGAGAAGGCGGAGAAGGCCAAGCAGGTGCTGTTGGAGGCGCTGGCGCCGCACGGCGTGATCGTGTCGCAGGTGATCTTGCACGAGCATCGCTTCGCGCCCGAGTACGAGAAGGTCATTCACGATCGCAAGCTGGCGGAGCAGAGCGCGCAGCAGCTGAAGTCGGAGAGCGAGGCTGCGGCGCAAGAGGCGCTGCGCAACTTGGAGACGGCGCGCGGCAAGGTGGCGTCGGACATCGCGCAGGCGGAGGGTGAGCTGCAGCAGGCCAAGCTGACCGCCGACGCCGAGTACTTCAAGCAGCAGCAGAACGCGGACGCCATCGTGGCCGAGCGCTCGGCCAAGGCCAAGGCGATCGAGAAGCGCAACGAGGCGTTGCGCGGCTCGGGCGGGCGCGCGATGGTGAAGCTGAAGGTGGCCGAGGCGCTCGAAGGCAAGTCGATCGTGCTCGTGCCCGGCGGGGCCAGCGGCGTGGGCTTCAACAAGCTCGACATCAATCGGCTCGTGGAGTCGTCGATCGTGCAGGAGGCGAGCCCGCCGGCCGAAGAAGTGAACAAGAGCGACGCCAAGTAGCCATGGACGCGGCGCTGCGGCAGCGGCTCATGGCCGACGGGCAGCGCGCGTGTAACGCGGGTGACTTCTTCGCCGCGCACGAGCACTGGGAGACCGTGTGGCTGACGACGGTCGAGCCCGAGCGGCGGTGGCTTCAGGCGCTGATTCAGATCGCGACCGGGCTGCACAAGCTGCAAGCGGCGCGCGCCGACCTCTGTCGCGGCCTCGTGCACAAGGCGCTGGCGAAGCTGCAGGACGCGCCGGCGACGCTCGATGGGCTCGACGTCGCGCGCCTGCAGCGTGACGCGACGAGCCTGGCGGCCGCGATCGACCGCGGCGAGACGCCCGACGCGCGCGCCTTTCGCGTCCATGCCGCGTAACGGTCGGCGAAATCGATATCGAATCCGCGCGAACGAGACGCGTTATGTCATACCACCCGCGTGCGCCGCGTCGTCGCCGAGCTGATGAGCGAGAACAGCACGCCGATGACGCCGACGACCATCAAGATCATGCCGACCATGTGCAAGTTGACGCCGGGAACGCGATAGTTGATCGCGAAATAGAGGATGGCGCCGATTGCGACCAAGAACAGACTTCCGCCGGTATACATGCCTCTTCGTAGGAGCAAGGAGCGCGCCGAATCGCTCGCTCGCCGACGTGGCGACCGCCCGGCTGAATGTACGCTAGCCTGCTAATGTTACTCATTGCGCGCTGCGTCGTAATTTAGTTATCTCGTCGCTGCTGGACTTTTCGCCAGCGGGGAGAGATTGCATGCGCTCGACGATTGCCCTCAGCACGCTATTCGCAGCGACAACGTTGTTCGGCGCTACGGCGCAGGCCAATTCGCACGGCTTGCCGCCCTATTTGGCGCTCGGCGATTCCATCGCGTTCGGCTTCTCGCCGCTCATCGTCGATAATCCGGCCAACGTCGCCGCCGGCGATTTCGTCGGCTATCCCGAAGCGACGGCCAGCGCCGCCGCGCTCGCGCTGTCGAACGCGGCCTGCCCGGGCGAGACGTCGGGCTCGTTCATCAATCCGTATCAGCCCGATAACGGCTGCCATAGCTCGCCCTATTATGTGCGCGAGCTGAAGGTGCAGTATCAGGGCAGCCAGCTCGACTATGCGCGCGCCTATTTGTGGGCGCATCCGGAGACCGAGCTGGTCACGATCGACATCGGCGGCAACGACCTCTTGCTCGTGCAGACGGCGTGCGCGTCGAGCTTCAGCCCGACGTTGTGCGAAGTGGCCGAGCTGCCGGGCGCGCTCGTGAAGTTCGGCGCCAACCTGACCGCGATCTTCACCGGGCTGCGCAGCATCGGCTACTTCGGGCAGATCGTGGCGGTGACGCAGTACGCGACCAACTACAGTGACACGACGCAGACGCTGGCGCTGGGCGGGCTCAAGGACGAGACGGCGACGATCGCCGCGCTCTTCGACGTCACCGTGGCCGATGGTTACGGCGCGTTCCAGACGGCGGCGTCGGCGTTCGGCGGCGACGTGTGCAAGGCCGGCCTCATCATCGCGCTGCCCGACGGCACGTGCAACGAGCATCCGTCGCCGAAGGGCCGCGACGTGCTCGCCGACGCCGTGTTATCCGTCCTGCACTAAGGGCAGCGGACGGTGGCGGGGCCGGCAGTGTGGTCGCCGCAGTGGCACGACGAGCCGGCCGCGCACTGACACGCACTCGTTAAGGATTGGCGCAGGCGGCAATGAGAAACGGATTGGCCGGTGATGGCGCCAATCCGTTTCGATTGCGTTTTGCGGGAATTGAAACGAGTTACGGTGTAACTTCGATGGGCCCGCGATGCAGCGGCGCTTCCGCCTTCAGCCGCTCGTACTCGGCCGCGTCGAACACGCGCGAACGCGTCAAGAAGCGCACGCCGAGCGGCGCCTCCAGCGAGAACCCGCCGCCGCGCCCGGGCACGACATCGATCGTCAGATGCGTGTGCTCCCAATATTCGAACTGCGCCGCGCCGATATAGAACGGCGTGTCGGCGACGACGCCGAGCAGCACGTCGCGCTGCCCGACGCGGAACTCGCCGCGCAAGTAGCACATCGGCGAGCTCCCGTCGCAGCAGCCGCCCGACTGGTGGAACAAGAGCGGGCCGTTCGCGGACTTCAGCTCCTCGACGACCCGGCGCGCTTCGTCGGTGATGGCGACTCGTTCGAGCATGCGCGGCCTAGAAGAACCCGAGCTTGTTCGGCGAGTAGCTGACGAGCAGGTTCTTCGTCTGCCGATAATGATCGAGCATCATCTTGTGGTTCTCGCGCCCGAAGCCCGACTGCTTGTAGCCGCCGAACGCCGCGTGCGCGGGATAGGCGTGATAGCAGTTCGTCCACACGCGACCGGCCTTGATGGCGCGACCGACGCGATAAGCGGTGTTCGTGTCGCGCGTCCACACGCCGGCGCCGAGGCCGTACAGCGTGTCGTTGGCGATGGCAATGGCGTCGTCGAGGTCCTTGAACTTCGTGACCGACACGACCGGTCCGAAGATCTCCTCTTGGAACACGCGCATCTTGTTGTTGCCGGCGAAGACGGTCGGCTTGACGTAATAGCCGTCCTTGAGCTCGCCCTCGTGAATCTGGCGCGCGCCGCCGGTCAGGACTTTGGCGCCCTCTTTCTTGCCGATGTCCAGGTAGCTCAAGATCTTCTCGAGCTGATCGTTCGACGCCTGCGCGCCGATCATCGTCGACGCGTCGAGCGGATGGCCCATCTTGATCGCCTCGACGCGCTTCAAGGCCCGCTCCATGAACTTGTCGTAGATCGACTCGTGCACGAGCGCGCGCGACGGGCAGGTGCAGACTTCGCCCGAGTTGAGCGCGAACATCGTGAAGCCTTCGAGCGCTTTGTCGAAGAAGGCGTCGTCTTCGCGCATGACGTCGGGGAAGAAGATGTTGGGCGATTTGCCGCCCAATTCGAGGCTCACCGGGATCAAATTCTCCGACGCGTACTGCAGAATCAGGCGGCCCGTCGTGGTCTCGCCGGTGAAGGCGACCTTGGCCACGCGCGGGCTCGACGCCAGCGGCTTGCCGGCTTCGGCGCCGAAGCCGTTGACGATGTTGAGCACGCCCGGCGGCAGCAAATCCGCGACCAGCTCGGCGAACACCAGCGCCGAGACCGGCGTCTGCTCGGCCGGCTTCAAGACGACCGCGTTGCCGCCCGCCAGCGCCGGCGCCAGCTTCCACACCGCCATGAGCAGCGGGAAATTCCACGGAATGATCTGCCCGACGACGCCCAGCGGCTCCTTGAAGTGATACGCGACCGTGTCGTCATCGAGCTCCGACAGATGGCCCTCTTCGGCGCGCAGACAGCCGGCGAAATAGCGGAAGTGATCGACCGCCAGCGGCAGATCGGCGGCGCGGCTCTCGCGGATCGGCTTGCCGTTGTCGAGCGTCTCGATGGTCGCCATCCGCTCCAAGTTCGCCTCCAAGCGATCGGCGATCTTGTTGAGGATGTTGGCGCGCTCCGTCGGCGACGTGCGACCCCAAGCCGGCGCGGCCGCGTGCGCGGCGTCGAGCGCCTTGTCGACGTCGGCGGCGTTGGAGCGCTGCACTTCGCACAGCGTCTTGCCCGTCACCGGCGACGGATTCGTGAACGTCTGGCCCGTCTGCGACGGCACGAACTTGCCGTTGATGAAGTTGCCGTAGCTCTTCTTGATCTCGGTGGTCTTCTGCGCCTGCTCGGTCGTGGTCGCCATGTTGAGCCTCCGTAGTCGGACACCCGGCCATCGCAACGGGCGCGCCAGACGAAGCGGCCGCGCAACCCGCCGAAAATGCGGTGACGCGGCGGGTCGAACTCGTCCCGCGCGAGACAGCTGTGCGGGACAAATGTCCCGCGCGAAACAGCGGCGACATCTTCTCGCTGGCGCATCGGCCGCGCGCGGGCTCTATACTTGGCGTCGTGAGCGTGATGCCGCCCAGCCGTCGCTCGACTCGCCCGATCGCGAGGCCGCCGGCCGAAACCGCCGAGCCGGCGCTGCGGGCCGCGAGCGGCGAGCCGGCGGTGCAGCTGGAGATCGAGCGCGAACGCGAGCGCTTGTGGTCGTCGCCGGCGGGGTCGTCGTCGGCGACGCCGTCGAAGATCGTGCGTGACGACGTGCGCGGCTCGTGGCTGCGCTCGCTCGCCGCCGGCGTCGACCCGACGTTGGCGCAAGCGCCGCGCGTCGCCGGCCGCGACGAATTGGAGGCGCTGCTGCGCCGGCGCGCCTGGTTCAGCGTCGTCGACGAGCTGTCGCATCGTTCGCCGCTGTCGCCGAGCGGTCGCGATCACGTGCTCACCATCTTCGACGTCGACGGCACGATGCTCGCCTGTCACGGCGACCCGTGGGTGCAGGCGCAGCTGGGCGAGATCAACTTCACGCCCGGCGCCTCGTGGGCGGAACATGCCGTCGGCACGAACGGCCCGGGCACGGCGTTGGCGATCGGCCGGCCCATCGAAGTCGTCGGCGCCGAGCATTTCTGTCGCGCTTGGCAGCCGTGGCACTGCGCGGCCGTGCCGCTGCGCGATCCGTCGTCGGGCCGCCTGCTCGGCGCCATCGACGTCTCCGGCGCTTGCGCCAACAGCCATCCGCACACGCTCGAGCTGGTGCGCGCGCTCGGCATCGCCATCGAGCGCACGTGGTGGGCCGAGAGCCTCGAGCGGCGCGGCGAGCTCATGCGCGCGTTCGTGGCCGAGCAGGGTCGGCGGCCGGGCGAGCGCCTCGCCGTCGTCGATGGCAACGGCCTCGTCGTCGCCAGCTCGGCGGCCGCGGAGGACGGCGAATGGCGCGAAGGCGCCGTCGTCGCGGGCCTCGTCGACTACGGCGTGCTCGACGAAGCCGTGTTGGCGCGCATCGGCGCGTGCGGCGCCGAGCCCGTCGGCCATCGCGCGCTCACGATCGGCTGGATCATTCGGCTGCGCCCGGCGCCGCGCCCCGGTTCGGCGCACCCCGCGCAGCCGCCGCGACCGGCGCGTGCGGGCGCGACGCGCTACGCGTTCGCCGATCTCATCGGTCACAGCGCGCCTTTGCAAGCGGTGCGGCGGCTGGCCGAGACGGCGGCGAGCAACGATCTGCCGGTCCTCATCATCGGCGAATCGGGCGTCGGCAAGGAGGTCGTCGCGCAGGCGATTCACGCCGGCGGTGCGCGCGCGACGCGTCCGTTCGTGGCCGTCAATTGTGCGGCGCTGCCGCCCGAGCTGCTCGAGTCGGAGCTGTTCGGCTACGTCGCCGGCGCGTTCACGGGCGCGCGTCGCGACGGCGCCGCCGGCCGCTTCGAGGCCGCGCACGGCGGCACCGTCTTCCTCGACGAGATTGGCGAGCTCTCGCACGGCGCGCAGGCCGCGCTGTTGCGCGTGTTGCAAGAGGGCGAGGTCACGCGCGTCGGCGCGACGACGCCGCGGCGCATCGACGTGCGCGTCATCGCGGCGACGCAGCGCAGCCCCGGCGAAGCGCTGGCCGAGGGTCGGCTGCGCAAAGACTTGTACTACCGCCTGGCTGTCTTGCCCTGCGAGCTGCCGCCGCTGCGCGCGCGTCACGAAGATCTGCCGCTGCTCGTGCAACGCTTTCTGACCGACGCCGCGACGGAGCTGAGCCTGCCGTTGCCGCGCCTCGACGACGAGGTGCTGGCGATCTTCGCGCGCTACGATTGGCCCGGCAATGTCCGCGAGCTGAAGAACCTGATGCGCCGCTTGGTGGCCACGACGCCGGGGACCATCGGCCGCGCCGCGCTGCCCGCCGAGCTCGTCGCCGCCGCGCGCGCTCATGACGCGGACGACGACGGCAGCGGCGACGGCGGCCGCGATCGCCTCTTGGCCGCGCTGGCCTCGGCGCGCACGATCAGCGACGCCGCCCGCGCGCTCGGCATCGGCCGCAGCACGCTCTATCGCCAAATGACCCGCTACGGCCTCAAGTTGGGCCGCATGTTCGGCCCGCGCGACCGCCATTAGCAGCGCCGGTGCGCACGATCACCTCACGTCCGCTCGCGCCGGGCTATCGTGCGCGCATGCTGCAGCGCCGGCTCGCGTCCTTGGCCCTCCTGTTGGTCGCCGCTTGCGGTGGCACCCATCGCACGCTGCCGACGACGACGTCGACGGACATGACCGTGTACGGCGTCAAGCCCGGCACGCCGCCGGCCAACCATCGGCCCGTCGCCGCAGCCTGTCCGACGATGCCGACCGGCTCCGACTGTCGCATCGACAGTGACTGCAGCTCCACCGAGATCTGCGCCTGCGACGCCGATTCGCCTTCTGGCGACAACCGGTGCGTTGGCGGTCTTTGCCACCTCGACAGCGACTGCGGCAGCGGCGGCTATTGCTCGCCTTCACCCGACGTCTCCACCTGCGGGTCGTCGCTGTCCTCTACTGTCACCGGCTATTTCTGCCACACCGCGAACGACGTCTGTAACAACGACGACGACTGCACCACCGGCAGCTTCTGCGTGTACTCGCCCGAAGGGACGACTGGAGCGTGGTTCTGCGTCAGCCCCTTCTGCGCCGGCTAAGGCCCATACGGCGACGTCTGCCGTCGCCGCCGTGGCTCTTCGCGCCGCTGCTCGTGGCGGCCGGCTGCTCGCGGCGCGACCCGGGCGCGCGCTATCCGGCGCCCGTGCCGCCACGCACAGACACCGTCGCCGCGACGAGCTAGAGTCGCCGCGTGAGCGCGAAAGCCAAGCCGTTGCTGCGATTGACCGAACGCGTGCGGCTCGGCCGCTCCGCCGTCAAGGCGAGCCCGATCTGCCTCGGCGCCGTGCGCACGCCGGAGACGATTGAGGCCGCATACGACGCCGGCATTCGCTTCTTCTTCGTCACCGCCGACATGCACTGGCCCGTCTACGAACCGGTGCGCCGCGGTCTGCAAGCGCTCTTGCGCCGCGTGCCGCGCGACCGCGTCGTCGTCGCCGCGGTCACCTACGTCGCGCGCCGCGAGTTCTCCGCCGCGCCGTTCCTCGAGCTGCTGGAGGCGATCCCCGAGCTCGGCCACATCGACGTCTACGTCGTCGGCGGCGTCGGCATGGCCGATCTGCTGCCCCGGCTCGACATGGCGCGCACCCTGCAGCGCTCGGGGTTCGCCGGCGTTCGCGCCGTGGCGGCGTCGTTTCACGAGCGCGAGGCGGCCGCGTTCGCCGTCGAGCACCAGCTGGTCGACCTGGCGCTCGTCCGCTACAACGCCGGCCACGTGGGCGCGCGCCGCGATCTGTTTCCGCGCGTCGTGGCCACCAAATCGCCGCCGCCGCTCTACAACTTCAAGAACATTCCGCCCCACATCGTCGACGACGCGAGCTGGAAGCGGCTGGCGCTGCGCGGTTATTGGCGACCGTCGCCGACCGACTTCTATCGCTTCGCGCTCTCGAGCACGCCGCTGGCCGGGCTCTTGTGCGCGCTCGAGACACCGGCCCACGTCGACGCGCTCACGACGGCGCTGCAGCAAGGTCCGCTCGACGACGAAGAGCAGCAATATCTGATCGATCTCTGCCTGCTGGCGACCGGTCGCGCCGGGCTCGCCGGCCGCCGCAAACAGCGCTAACGCGGCGGCAGCGACGTGGCCAACAAGCGATCCCAGGCCGGCTCGATGCTGCCGGCGCCGGCCAAGAGCGCGAGGCCGACGCCGGTCGCGCCCGACAAGAGCGTGTCGTCGTCGGCGAAATCGTAGCGCTCGTCGTTGCCCGGCGCGGCCCACATTTGGTAGCCGCCGATGCCGCGGCCCGGTCGATGATCGGCGAGGACGCGGCCGTACCACCAGCGCGCGGCGTCGGCGAAGACGGGCTCGTTCGCCTGCTGCCACAAGCGGTGAAAGACGAGCGCCAAGCCGGCGCTGCCGTGGCATAGACCGCTGTCGTGCACGGCCAGCCGGCGAGCGGCGGCTTCGTCGCGACCGAGCGCGGCGGCGCGGCGTCCGAGCGTCAACGCCGCTTCGATCCACGCCGCTTCCTCGACGGCGTTGCCGGCGGCGAGCAAGGTCGCGGCGATGCCCGCGTCGCCGTAACACCAGCCGAGCCGCGCCGGCATGCGCTTGCCGTCGGCGATCCAGCACGGATAGGCCAAGACGCCGTCGTCCGCCTGACGCGCGAGCCAGCGCACGGCGCCGTCGAGCAGCGGGCGCGCCTCGGCGACCGCGATCTCGGCCGCGCAGGCGCCGGCGAGCACGGCGATGACCGCGGGCACGCCGTGCGCGACGCCGCAGTTGTAGTAGCCGTTCGGATGAGCGGGCCGCGCCCACTCCGCCAGATGCCGCGGCGGCGTGTGCCAGGTGATGCCGCCGTCCCGCGCTTCGGCGCGCTCGGCCAGCCGCGCCACGACCGCCGCCACCAAGTCGCGACCGACGGCGCGGTTGACGCGCTCCAAGCCGTAGACGCCGATGCCGCACAAGCCGCTGACGAGGTCGTATTGCCCTTGCCACTCGCCCTGCGCGAGCCGCTCGACCACGCTCCGATCGATCGCCTCGTGGTCGTCGTCTTCGTCGGCGCCGGCGAAGCGACCGCGCATGTGCTGCGCGACCCAGGCCGTGCCCACGAATCCCGCCCACAACGTCGGATAGCTGTCGGTGGCGGCGAGCGCTTCGATGGCGCCGTCGAGCTGCGCGTCGGCGACGGCTTGCGCGGCCGCGTCGTCGTCGCGATGGGCGGCCAAATAGGCGAAAAAGAGCGCCCGTCCGGCGGCGCCGTCGAGCGTGCACGACAGCGCCGCCGGCGGCTCGCGCAGCGCCGCCGCCAGCTCGTCGACGACGCGGCGCGCGTGCGCGGCGGCGGCACCGACGAGGAGCGGCTGCCACGGTCGATGGGCGGCGGGATCCATCGTCCCAGGCTAACGCAAACGACGCCGGCCGAGAGGGCGAATCAAACTAAAATGGCGACTGAAATCACAGTGTTGATGTCGAGCTGTGACCTGTTCGTCACGCCGTCGATCCATTCGGCTCGGCTTGGTGCTACGGTTGAGCTGGGCCTCATGTTCGATGCGTCGCCGAGCTTGTTGCGGCATGACGGTGTGCCGCTGCCGGCCGTTTTTCTGGCAAACGGAGGAATCATGCAGCCGATCCAGGTCAGCTATCGTGGTCTCGACCCTTCACCCGCCTTGTCGGAGCTCATCGAAGCGGAAGCAGCACATCTGCGGCGACTGAATCACCGGATTCATTCGCTGCGCGTCGTCGTGGCCGCACCGCCGCACCATCAGCGTCACGGCAGCCCATTTCTCGTACGCGTCGAGCTGACGCTACCCGGCGCCGAGATCGTCGTCGACGGCGATCATGATGTCGACGCCTATCAGGCCACGCGTCACGCCTTCGACACGCTGCGCCGACAGCTGACCACGATCCAAGAGCGACGCCAGGCCAAGCAGCGCGTCCACGCCGCTCGCTGATTCCTCGCTAACGTCCACCGCATCACCCCTGTTGCTTCCGGCCGCGGTCTTGTAAGACTACCGCGATGCGCGTCCTACCTTTGACCCTGCTCGTCGCGTTCGTGTCTTGTGCGCACGAGTCCTCGCCTCGTCCCGTCGTCTCCGCGGCCGCGCCGGTTGCCGCGCGCATCGGCGACACCGACATCACGCTCGCCGAGGTCGACGACGGCGCCAAGAGCGAGATCTACGAAGCGCGCGCGCAGTCGCTGCACACGATCATCGACGAGCGCGTCGTGGCCGCGGCGGCGAAGGCGGCGGGCAAGCCGGTGCAAGGCTTCGTCGAGGCGATGGCTCAGGCGCGCGTGCCGGAGACGACGCCGGCCGAGGCCAAGCAGTTCTACGACGACAACAAGGCGCGGCTGCCGGAGGAGTTGACCGGCAAGCCGTGGAGCGAAGTGGAGCCGGTCGTCATTCAAGGGTTGACCGGGCAAAAGCGGCAAGAGGCGACGCTGCTCATCATGAGCGAGCTGCGCGAAGCGGCGCACGTCAAGGTGCTGCTCGGCCCGCCGAAGATCGACGTCGCGGCGACGGGGCCGTCGCGCGGCGCGCCCAACGCCAAGGTGACGATCGTCGAATTCTCGGACTTTCAGTGTCCGTTTTGCGCGCGCACGCAGCCGGTCGTGCAGGAGCTGTTGAAGCGTTACGACGGCCAGGTTCGCGTCGTGTTCCGCGATTTCCCGCTCTCGTTCCACGGCGACGCGGCGAAGGCGGCCGAAGCCGGTCACTGCGCCGACGAGCTCGGTCGCTTCTGGCCGCTGCACGATTGGATGTTCGACCATCAGCACAACCTGTCGGTGGCCGAGCTCAAAGGCGCGGCGGCGCAGCTCGGCCTCGACAAGGACAAGTTCGACCACTGCCTCGACTCCGGCCGCTACGCGCAGACCGTGTCGGCGAACCAAAAGGACGGCGAGAAAGCGGGCGTCACCGGCACGCCGGCGTTCTTCATCAACGGCGCCGTCATCAAGGGCGCGCAGCCGTTCGACGAGTTCAAGACCCTCGTCGATCAGGCGCTGTCCAAATGAGGCGCGCGCTCGTCGCGGCGGCGCTGCTGACGGCGGCCGGCGTCGCGCACGCCGACGTCGTCGGCGAGACGCGCGCCGCCCTCGCGGCCGCGCGCTTCGACGACGCGCGCAAGATCGTCAGCGACGAGCGCGCGCACGGCGACACGCCGGCTGCGTTGGAGGCGCTGTCGTGGCTGGCGCGCGGCGAGCTCTTGGCCAAGCGGTTCGACGAGGCGCTGCGCGACGCCGAGCAGACGAAAGCGGCGGCGCTGAAGCTCTTGGCGACGCGACCGCTCGACGCCGAGCCGCGGCTGCCGATCGCGCTCGGCGCCGCCATCGAGGTCACGGCGCAAGCGCGCGCGGCCAAAGGCGAACGCGCGCAAGCCGTCGCGCAGCTGCAAGCCGAGCGCGAGCGTTACGCCAAGACCTCGATCGCGCTGCGCCTGCAGAAGAATCTCAACTTGTTGACATTGGAGGGCAAGACGGCGCCGCCGCTCGAGCGCGAGCCGCACTTCGGCGCGGTCGTGCCGTCGCTGGCGTCGCTGGCGGGCAAGCCGGTGCTCTTGTTCTTTTGGGCGCATTGGTGTCCCGACTGCAAGGCGATGGCGCCGGTGATCGCGCGGCTGCAGGCGGAATTCGCGTCGAGCGGCCTCGTCCTCATCGCGCCGACGCAGCTGTACGGCGCGGCCGGCGGCGGCGAAGAGGCGACGCCCGCCGTCGAAATGCCCTACATCGACGAGGTGCGCCGCTCGCGTTACGGCGCGCTCGGCGACGCGCCCGTTCCCGTCAGCGCCGCCAACTTCAGCAGCTACGGCGCCTCCAGCGTGCCGACGATCGTCGTCATCGACCGTGCCGGCAAAGTCGCGCTCTACCACCCGAGCAAAATGTCCTACGCCGAGCTGCGCTCCGCCCTCGTCGCCGCGACCAAGCCCGCGCCCTAAACTACAGCAGCGTTGCCGTAGTTTAGACGCGCGAATCGATTGACGATTCGGCGACGCATCGTAATGTACGTGCCGGAGGTTCTTTTGGTCGATTCGAGCCGGCAGCGTCTCACCCATCTCAAGCAGCTGGAAGCGGAGAGCATTCACATCATCCGCGAGGTGGCGGCCGAATTCGAGAAGCCGGTGATGCTCTATTCCATCGGCAAGGACTCGTCGGTGCTGGTGCATCTCGCGATCAAGGCGTTCGCGCCGGCGCCGCTGCCGTTTCCGCTGATGCACATCGACACGACGTGGAAGTTTCGCGACATGATCGCGTTTCGCGACCGCTTCGTGGCCGAGCACAAGCTCGAGCTCATCGTGCACACCAATCAGGACGGGCTGCGCGACAACGTCAATCCGTTCGATCACGGCTCCGAGAAGTACACGTCGGTCATGAAGACGCAGGCGCTGGTGCAGGCGCTGACGCTGCACGGCTTCGACGCGGCCTTCGGCGGCGCGCGCCGCGACGAGGAGAAGTCGCGCGCCAAGGAGCGCATCTTCTCGTTCCGCGATCGTTTTCAGCAGTGGGATCCGAAGAATCAGCGGCCGGAGCTGTGGAACCTCTACAACGCCAAGGTGATGAAGGGCGAGAGCATCCGCGCCTTTCCGCTGTCGAACTGGACCGAGCTCGACGTCTGGCAATACCTGTATCAAGAGCAAATTCCGATCGTGCCGCTCTATTACGCGGCCAAGCGGCGCGTGGTCGAGCGCGACGGCGCGCTCATCATGGTCGACGACGAGCGCATGCGGCTGCGCGCCGGCGAAGTGCCGACCGAGCGCATGATTCGCTTTCGCACGCTCGGCTGCTATCCGCTTGTCGGGCGCCATCGAGAGCTCGGCGACGACGCTGGCGGAGATCTTGAACGAGATGTTGTCGACGCGCGTCTCCGAGCGGCAAGGGCGGCTCATCGACCACGATCAAGACGCCTCGATGGAGCGCAAGAAGCGCGAAGGATATTTCTAGACCGTGCCAGCAACGACGACGACGACGACGATGGATCGCGAACGTATCGAAGCGGAAATTGTCGCGTATTTGCAGCGTCACGAGAAGAAGGAGCTGTTGCGCTTCGTCATCGTCGGCTCGGTCGACGACGGCAAATCGACGCTCATCGGTCGCCTCTTGCACGACTTGAACGCCGTTTACGACGATCAGCTGGCGGCCGTGCAAAAGGCGACGACGATGGCGGGCGGCGCCATCGACTTCTCGCTCTTCACCGACGGCTTGGCGGCCGAGCGCGAGCAGGGCATCACCATCGACGTCGCCTATCGCTATTTCGCGACCGAGCGGCGCAAGTTCATCGTCGCCGACACGCCCGGCCACGTGCAGTACACGCGCAACATGGTCACCGGCGCGTCGACCGCCGACGTGTGCGTCATCCTCATCGACGCGCGCCTCGGCGTGCTCGAGCAGTCGCGGCGGCACGCGTATTTGGCGTCGCTGCTCGGCATTTCGCACCTGCTCGTCGCCGTCAACAAGATGGATCTGCGCGGCTACGAGCAAGCGGTCTACGACGATATTTGTCGCGATTTGGGCGCATTCGTCGACGCGCTGGCGTTCGAGTCGGTCACGTTCGTCCCCATCTGCGCGACCAAAGGCGAGAACCTGGCGACGCCCGCAGCGACGATGCCGTGGTATCGCGGCCCGACGGTGCTCGGCTTCCTCGACGAGGTGCCGGTCGGGACCAAGGATGACCGCAGCGTCGGCGACTTCCGTTATCCCGTGCAGTACGTCTTGCGGCCCAACCTCGACTATCGCGGCTTCGCGGGCCAGATCGCGTCGGGCGTCGTGCGCACCGGCGACGCCGTCATGATCTTGCCGTCCGGCCGCCGCTCGAAGGTCAAGGCCATCGACACGTTCGCGGGCGAGCGCGCCGAAGCCTTCGCGCCCGAGAGCGTGACCTTGCGGCTCGAGGACGAGGTCGACTGCTCGCGCGGCGACATGATCGTGCACGCCGAGCGCCGCCCGCGCGTCATGCGCACGTTCGACGCGGACATCGTCTGGCTGCACGAGCGCGCGCTCGATCCGCACAAGACCTACCTCTTGAAGCACACGACGCGTACGGTGCGCATGCAGGTGGCGCGCGTGCTGTCGAAGATCGACTTGACGACGCTGGAGCCGGTGCCGGCGGAGACGTTGGCGCTGAACGAGATCGGACAGCTGACGCTGACCTGTCATCAGCCGCTCTATTTCGACGCCTACACGAAGAATCGCGCGACCGGCTCGTTCATCGTCGTCGACTCGCTGACCAACAGCACCGTCGGCGCCGGCATGATCCGCGACGACGCGGCCGCGCAAGACCTCGACGCTGCCTTGCGCGAAGCGCGCGCCGGCGCCGAGGCGTCATCGCGCACGCAGGTCAGCGCCGGCGAGCGCGCGCAAAAGCTGGGGCAGAGCGGCTTCGCGCTGCTCTTGCACGGCGAGCCGACGGGCGCGCGGACGATCGCGTTCGCGCTCGAGCGGCGGCTCTACGATCTCGGCCACGCCGCGCACGTGCTGACGTTCGACGGCGCGCCGGCGGCGGCCGCGCAAGCGCTGGCCGTGCGCGCCTGCAGCGACGCCGGCCTGGTGACGATCTGGACCGGCGCCGCCACGGACGCGGCCGCCATCGGCGCCGCGCTCGCCGGCGAAAAGCGTCACGAATTCGCCGTCGCCGCCGACGAGCCGCCGGCGGCCGCCGTCGCGCGCTTGATCGCCGTCTTGACCGATCACGGCCAGCTCGATCGCTGACGAAGCCGCGCCCGAAAAATAGAGCCGCGATGGTGCGCCGTCGAGCACACCATCGCGGCTTTGGGGCTACGGATTACCGGCTCCCCGCTCGTGTTACATCGGTTTGGCGGGCGGCACGCAGAGCGTGTACGGACGGGTCACCGGCGGCGGGTTGGTCGTCGTGTACGTTCCGCCGTCGACCTCACCGAGCTCCTGCGCCGTCAACGTACGAAGCGTCTCGCGGCTGATGCTCAGCTTCTTCTTGCTCTCGCTCTTTTTCATCGCGTCCCTCCAGAATGCCGTTGCGCCCTTGAACACAGGCGACCGGGCGTTCTGCAGAGCGCATGCCTCCTTTCGCGTGCGTGCGGTGCGACAAATCGCGCCGCGTCAACCGTGACGCCGCGAACGAACCGCGGCTCGTTCACGTCACGAGGTCACATGTTCCGTCGCGTCGGCGTGGCCGGCGCGGCAACCAAACGACCCGCGGAGTTGCCGCTGAGGTCGCAGCCTCCTTCGCGCTGCGTCCGGCGCGCCAGCTCAATACGGCGCGTCGGCGGCGATCCACGATTGCCAGAGCTGATACATCGGCGCCGAATCATCCGGGAACGGCTTGCCGCCCGCGTGATCGACGCCGCTCGTCGCGCAGGTCTTGGCCAAGAGCAGCGACATGGCCGCGTTGTGCGTGTCGACGCAGTCGGCGGGATCGGGCGTGCCCGTCGCGCAGCCGTCGATGAGGTTGAAGTAGTTGGCGCGCAGCACCGTCTCCGCCGTCGGCGTCGCCGTGAGGACCGGCTGCTGCGTGCCGCCGTGGCACATCGACGTCGTGCAGCCCAGGCTGTCGAACTGCGCCTGAATCTGCGCGAAGTGCACGGCCACGCCGCCGTCGGTCGTCGGATCCGGCGAGTAGACGAAGGCGAGATCCTGCAGCGGCGTGCCGGCGGCCGTCTTGACCGCCATGTCACCGCCATTGCCGTTGTCGATCTGCGGGATGATCTGGTTCAGGCAGCCCGCCGTCAGCATGGCCGTCGCCAACAACACGAAGCTCGGTAACGCGTGCATGTTGCGTCTCACTTCTGCAGCTCGGTGACCATGAGCTGTTTCTCGGCGTCGGTGACCGTGCGATAGAGCGGCGGCGGCATCACGAGGCGCGTGTCCTGCCCGAGCTTGATGCGCGCGATGGCCAGGTCCTTCTCCGCCCGCGTCATGCGCGCCAGCTGATCGACGCGGAAGTTGTCGCGCGACACCGCCGGATCCAAGTTCGCGTTGTGGCACTCCTGGCACACTTGCTGGAGCAGCGTGTTGCCGTCGAGGCCCGCCTTCGGCGCGAAGCCGAGATCGCGCAGGCCGCCGTCGAGGAAGACGTCGCGGATGTCGGGCAGCGTCGTCTGCGTGCCCGCGAGGTACGACTGATATTGCATCGTCATGAAGGCGAGCTTGTCGGGATCGGTGACCTTGACGTCGTGATAGGGCGTGGCGATGAACTGCCCAGCGACGGAGTTCATGTAGATGCCTTCCCACACGGCGCTCTTGCCGATGGGCACGTTCACTTCCGGCTGCTGCGGCGCCGCCGCCTTCAGCTGCGCCTCGATCTCCGCCGACGGGAACGGGTTGGGCTGCGCGCCGAAGCCGTCCTGCACGATCATCTGCGCCATCAAGCCCGGGTTCGACTTGTCGATCATCGTCGCCGGGATGCCGCCGTAATCCTCGGTGGTGCCGTGCGCGGCGTGGAAGTCTTGGAAGAGCGCCTTGCCGCCTTCGGTCTGCTGCGACATCCAGTGCGTGAACGGCGCCTCCAGCTCCTGCATGCGCAAGATGGCGTTGCCGGTGTTCTGCGGATCGTGGCAGACGTGGCAGTCGAAGATGGTGTTGCCGAGCGACGTCGTCATCTCGTAGACGCGCACGTTGCTCCAGCCGGTCGTGTTCTTCTGCGTCACCAGATCGGTCGTCGTGCAGCCGCCGGGCAGGAGGTTGCACGCCTGATCGAACAGCACGAGGTAGAAGTTGATGCCGCCCGCCGTCGGATCGTCGACGGCGACCTCGACGAACTGCTCGCCCGGATCGTACGCCAGAAACGCGAAGTGGTTGGGCACGCTGCCGTCCGCCGGCGGCGGCGTGAACATGAAAGCCGTGGGCGCGATCGACGACACCTTGCGTGCCGTCAACGCCGACGAGTGCGCGAGGATGGCGAAGCCGGGATTGCCGCCGGTGCCGTTCTCGCCCGTCGGATCCTTGAAGTCGAGGTTCAACAGCTTCATCAGATCGTTCAAGCCGGTCGGCGTCGGCATCACGCCACCGGGCACGAGATCCTGACAAAACACCTTGGTCAACATATCGGCGTCGTCGGGAAAGTTCGGATGCGCGCCGTCCTGCGCGCACAGCTCGGCGTGCGCGTCGAGCGGGTCCTTGAGCGCCACGAACGAGTCTTCGGGTAAGGTCGGCTGTTGGATCTGCGCGGGCGCGTCCATCGCCTTGCCGGTGGACATGCACGCCGGCAGTGAGAGCAACAAAAGCGCTCCCGACAAAGAGCGCAAGACCGGATGAAAAGCGTGGCTGGAATTCATGGGCGTTGACCTCGCCTGCAGCCCATTGCAACCCATATTCCACCACCTCGGCTCACGCTAATTCGTTGCGGGACAGGCAGATCGGAAGCGCGGACGATCGCGCGTAACGCCGAACGGATGAGGGCGCTTTCCCCGTCCTGGTGACCGTCCCACTGAGCAAATCTGTTGGCAGTGACACGTGAGCAACGACCGAAAATAATGTGAGCAAGCTACAAACTTTCGCGTGTGGGCCGACGCGCTGCGCCGTGTTTCCAATCTGTATCTTTGGACTAGCGTAACCTCGCTTCCATCGAGAAATATTGGCACTTTTCCGAATAGCAGGGTCACGTACTGCGCACGGAGGCTCCACATGCGCTGTTGGTTTGCCCTGGCTCTAATCGCGAGCATCGGCTGTTCTTCATCACCAAATAAGATGTCGCCCGGCGGCGGCGACATGAGCATGGGCACGGGCGGCAACGGCGACGCCGTCTGCGGCGACGGTAAAGTCGAAGGCACCGAAGAGTGCGACGACGGCGCCGCCAACGGCGGCAGCGACAAGTGCAACGCGTTCTGCGACTGGAGCTGTAATGCCGACTCGACGTGCGACGACAAGAACGCCTGTAATGGCGCCGAGACCTGCGTCAACCACGCCTGCGTGCCCGGCACGCCTCCGACGGACGGCACCAGCTGTGGCACTGGCGAGATCTGTGTCGGCGGCACGTGCAACGCCGCCAAGTGCGGCGACGGCATCGTCACCGCGCCCGAAGAGTGCGACGACGGTAACCTGATCAACGGCGACGGCTGCGATACCGACTGCAAGTTCAGCTGCGAGTCGACCGACCCGACGCGCGACTGCACGCCCACCGACTCCTGCGCCGGCCAGGGCACCTGCAACGACACGACCCACGTCTGCGCGCCCGGCACGCCGCTCGGCGACGGCACCACCTGCCCGACCGGCTTCTGCAAGGGCGGCGCGTGCACGAAGGCCACCTGCGGCAACGGCATCGTCGAGCCGGGCGAGCAGTGCGACGACGGCGCGCTCAACGGCACCAAGGGCGACGGTTGCACGGCGACGTGCACCTTCGTTTGCCAGAATCCGGCCACCGATTGCGGCGCGGCGCCCGCGTGCGAGATCTTCGCCTGCGCCGCCAACCACACCTGCTCCGCCGGCCCCGATTCGAGCCAGGACGGCAAGGCCTGCGGCTCCAACTTGGTCTGCAAGACGGGCGCGTGCATCGGCGCGGCCGCGGTCTGCGGCAACGGCATCGTCGAGGCCGGTGAGCAGTGCGACTTCGGCGCGGGCAACGGCGCCAACACCGGCTGCGGCACCAACTGCCAATACTCCTGCCAGACCAGCGCCAACTGCGACGACGGCAACGCCTGCAACGGCGCCGAGACCTGCGGCGCGGTCACCGTGGGCACGGGCACCGGCCAGAAGTGCAGCCCGGGCACGGCGCCGCCGAAGGGCACCGCCTGCGGCAGCGGCGGCATCTGCCTCACCACCACCTCGTGCTCGCCGTCGACGTGCGGTGACGGCTTCGTCGATCCGAACAAGGGCGAGACCTGCGATCCGCCCGACGGCGTCACCTGCGACACCAGCTGCCACAAGGTCGTCTGCGGCGACGGCGTGCGCGCGCCCGGCAGCAAAGAGCAGTGCGATGACGGCAACACGACCAACCTCGACGGCTGCGACAGCAACTGCAAGTTCGAGCAGGTGCAGCGCGCCAACTCGCTGACGATGTCGTTCAACAAGAGCGTGTGCGCGACGAACCAGCTTGGCGCCGCCATCTCCGACCCGCTCGTGGCCCAGCCCGACCTGCAGATGGCGCTCACCAGCGGCATCGCCGACGGCTCGGTCACCATCGAGCTGGCGTTCAACGGCCTCGACGATCTCACCGGCACGTCGTCGACGCTGCCGTTCACGCTCGGCGTCCTGCACGCGACGCCGGCGACGGGCACCGGCTACAACGGCGCCAGCGATCTCGACTGGTGGTATCCGACCGACACTGCCTCGATCAACGCCAATCGCCAGGCCACCAGCGTGCTCATGAACGGCAAGTTCGCGGCCTCGAAGCTGACGACCGATCCGGGCACGGCCATCCTCGGCCTCGTGCTGGCCGGCTCGCCCGCGTCGCTGACGATGTACAACACCGTCATGACCGCGTCGGTGACCGCGGCGGCGACCGCGCCGACGATCTCGACCGGTGGCAGCACGCCGGGCCATCTGACGAGCGAGAACCTCGATCCGACGCTCAAGTCGTTCCCGTCCATGACCGGCGGCAAGCTCTGCGGCGACGTCAGCGCCGGCTCGCTCGCCAACGTCATCATGCCCGACGCGCTCATCCAGAACTGCAACGAGGGCTATACGACGAGCAACCACCTCATCGACGCCATCGTCAACGGCTGCACCAAGACGATCATCGGCCCGTACACCGTCATCGCCAAGACGCAGCCGGACGGCTCGACCGACGGCAAGAAGTACACCTTCACCGTCACCGGCAACTCCGTCACCGGCTGCACCGGCGGCGCCGCGTGGCCGACCTGCCTCACCAACGCCTGGTACTCGGGCGCGTTCCAGTTCACCGCCGATCGCGTCATCGCCAAGTAATTCGTCACGATTAACGCGGGCGCGGCTCCGGAGCATTTGACAGCTCCGGAGCCGCGTGCCAGCGTCCTTGGGTGAACCGACACGCGTTCGAACAAGCCGTTTTGCACCTGTGGATGACGACGCGGGTGCCGTTCACGCGGGCAAACCTGCAGTTTTACACCGGCATTCAACGAACGAAGCTGGAGTCGTGGCTCGACGAGCTGGTCGGCTCGGGCGTGCTCGAGGTCGACAGCGACGACGCCGGCGAGCTCGTCTGGAGCGTCATCGGCGCGCAGCGCGCGACCAACGGCACCACCGACGCCGCCGCGGCCAAGAAGCTGCAGCAGCTCAAAGGCGAGATCAGCCCCAGCCGCGCGCTCGTCAAGCACGCGCCCAGCCTCTTGGCCGCCCTCGGCGGCAGCGGCGCGCACGGCGGCGAGAAGAAGTCGCTCATCGCGTCGGGCGCGCTGTCGTTCTTCTTGGGCCCGGTCGGCTGGCTCTACGCGGCGCCGCTGAAGGAGACGATCCCGGCCATCTTCGTCTTCCTCGTGCTCATGAACGTGCTGCCGCACATCATCTTGTTGCCGCTGCTCAGCCTCATCATGCCGCTGAGCGCGGCGGCCGGCGCAGTCTACGCCTGGCGCCACAACCAGCGCGGCGAGCGCACCTCCATGCTCGACCTCGGCCGCACGCTCCCGCCGCGCCGTTAATATTCGTCGCCAACCGCGAACTATTTCGCGGCTGCGGTGCTTCTTGCGAAACCGGCGCGCCTCGGGCGTCATGTCGGACAGGAGGTCTCCGTGACCCGAAGCCAGCTGTGTGTCCTCGCGTTGCCGCTGTTGACGCTGACGGCCTGCAAGTCGGAGTCGATTCCGCAGCCGCCGCCGGCTGCGCCCGCCGAGCCGGCGCCGACGCTGCGACTGCCGAGCGACGTGCGGCCGACGGGCTATCAGCTGGCGCTCGATCTCGACCCCAAGCAGCCGCGCTTCTCGGGCCATGTGACGATCGCCGTGCAGCTCGACTCGGCGCGGCAGCAGATCTGGCTGCACGGACGCGGACTGCACGTGACGTCGACGACGGTGCAACCGATCAAAGGCACGCCCATGACGGCGACGTGGGAGGAGCTGCCGACGGACGGCTTCGCGCGCATCGGGCTGCCGAAGCCGGTGGGGCCGGGGCCGATCATGATCGACATCGCTTACGACGCGCCCTTCAACGAGCGGCTCGTCGGCATCTACAAGACGCCGGAAGCGGGGATCGATTACGTCTACTCGCAGTTCGAGGCCATCGACGCGCGCTTCGGCTTTCCCTGCTTCGATGAGCCGCTGTTCAAGACGCCGTTCGACGTGACGTTGACGGTGCCGGCGGACGACGTGGCGATCTCCAATACGCAGCAGCTCAGCGAGGAGAAGATCGACGGCGGCAAGAAGCGCGTGAAGTTCGCGCAGACCAAGCCGCTGCCGACGTATCTGTTGGCGTTCGCCGTCGGGCCGTTCGACGTCGTCGAGCACGCGCCGCTGCCGCCGAACGACGTGCGCAAGCGGCCGCTGCCGTTCCGCGGCATCACGCCGAAGGGTCGCGGCCCCGAGGTCAAGGTCGCGCTCGACGCGGCCGCCGGTCTGCTCGTCGAAGAAGAGCGCTATTTCGGCATCGAGTATCCGTACGACAAGCTCGATCACATCGCGGTGCCGGATTTTGCCTACGGCGCGATGGAGAACGCGGGCGCCATCACCTATCGCGAAGACGATCTGCTTTATACCGAGGGCAAATCGCCGTTCACGATGCGGCACGAGATCTACAACACGATGGCGCACGAGATGGCGCATCAGTGGTTCGGCGATCTCGTGACCTTGCGCTGGTGGACCGACGCCTGGCTGAACGAGTCGTTCGCGACCTGGATGGCGGCGCGCACCGTCGACGCCTGGAGCCCCAAAGAGCGCGAGCGCGTCAACGTTCAGCGCGCGGCCGATTGGGCGATGCACACCGACGCGCTGGCGGCGGCACGCGCGATTCGCCAGCCGGTCAACGCCACGGCCGACATTTGGAATCAGTTCGACGGCCTGACGTATCAAAAGGGCGCCGCCGTGCTCGGCATGATCGAGAGCTGGATGGGCGAGGACAAGTTCCGCACCGGCGTCAGCGACTATCTGAAGGCGCACGCGTTCGGCGGCGGCGACACCGACGCGCTCTTGAAGTCGTATTCGACGGCGGCGGGGCGCGACGTGGCGCCGGCGTTCAAGTCGTTCATCGAGCAGCCGGGCGTGCCGCTCGTGCAGGCGACGTTGACGTGCGACGCCGGCAAGGCGGCGCTGGCGCTGACGCAGTCGCGCTACGTGCCGCTCGGCTCGACGCTGCCGGCGGACGGGACGAGCCGCTGGCAGATTCCCGTGTGCGCGCACTATCCGACCGCCAAGGGCGTGCAGCAGAGCTGCACGCTGCTGACCGAGGCCAAAGGGACGCTGCCGCTCGAGTCGCCGTGCGCGCCGGCGTGGGTCATGCCGAACGCCAATGGCGCCGGCTATTATCGTTGGGCGTTGGGGCCAGCCGAGCTGGCGGCGCTGACGAAGAATTATGCGCAGCTGGCGCCGCGCGAGCGCTTGTCGTTCCTTTACAACGTGCGCGCCGGCATGGCGAGCGGCGCCATCCAAGCCGCCGACGGCTTGCGCGCGCTGGCGCCGGCGGCGCGTGACAGCGACAGCTTGGCGGCCGGGCAGCCGATCGGCGCGCTCATCAGCGCTTACGAAGACGTGGTCGATCCGGCGCTGAAGCCGAAAGTCGCGGCCTACTTCGCGGCGCTCTACAAGCCGGTGCAGGCGCGGCTCGGTTGGACGGCCAAGCGCGACGAAGACACCGAGACGCGCGAGCTGCGCGGCCACGTCAATTGGGCGCTGGCGATTCGGATCGCCGATCCGACCGTGCGCAAGCAGGCGATCGCCAAAGGCCATGCGCTCTTCGATGTCGCCAAAGGGACGCTGCATCTCGACGCGGTCGACGGCGATCTGCGCGGGCTCGCGCTGTCGGCGCTCTTGGAAGACGGCGGCGCGCCGGTGTTCGACGGCCTCGTGGCGCAGCTCGACAAGACCAACGACACGATGCTGCAGCAACAGATCGTGGGTGCGCTCTTTTCCACGGCGGATCCGGCGCTGTTCGAACGCGCGCTGGCGCTGTTGCCGACCGATCACATCCGGCGCGGCTCCAAGATCAACGCCTTCTTCGACAGCATGGGCCGCGCGGAGAATCGCGCGCACGCGCTGACGTGGCTGCCGGCGCACCTCGACGCCGTCATCGCCGGCATGCCGGAGTCGCAGGCCTCCGAGCTGCCGCACGCGATGTCCATGCTCGTCGACCCGGCGCAGGCGACGGCGGTCAAGGCGCTGTTCGAGCCGCGCGAAAAGAAAGTGGCCGGCTTGACGCGCAATCTCGATCAGACGCTGGAGTCGATCGCGCTCAACGCCGCGTATGTCGCCAAGCAGCGCGCCAGCACGAACGCGTTCTTCAGCGCGCCGCCGAGCGAGCGCGCGCCGTAATCGCTACTGTCCGTAGGCGATGACCTGCAGCGAATTGGCGACGACGAGGATCGACTCGGCGGCGGCCATGCCCGGCAGCGGCTGCACCTCGGCGAGCTGATCGGGATCGGCGAACGGTGCGCCCGTGTTCGTGCTCCACTGCTGCGCGCCGTTCGAGTCGACGGCGAAGAGCATGCCGCTCGTCGAGCCCACGTAGATGTAGCCGTTGACGACGAGCGGCGCGGTGATGAGGTTGCCGTCGCCGTTGAAGCTCCAGACCGGCGTGACGCCTTGCGCCTCGGCGAGCAAGCGGCCGTTGCCGGACACCGGCCGGCTGACGAAATAGGCGACGCCGGCGTCGTCGAAAGCGGGGATGCGATCGCTCGTGAAGCTGCCCGTGGTGCTGCCGTTGGTGGCGTCGAGGACGAGGTTCTTCGTGCCCGGGCTGCGCAAGTAGACGTGGCCGTCGTTGTCGAAGGCGCCGGTGAGACTGCCCGAGCCGTCGCAGTTGGGGTTGGCGTGCCACAAGACGCTGCCGTCGAACGGCTGCAACGCCCACGCCTGCCCGCACGAGAGCGGCAGGAACACCGCGGCGGCGGTGACGATGGGCGAGCTGCCGCCGCCGGCGAGCAGCGACTGCGTCCAGCGCACGCTGCCGGTAGCGCCGTCGAAGGCGACCATCTGGTTGCCGGCGGTGACGTAGACGATGCCGTTGACCGCGGTCGGCGGCGAAGGATCGGCGCCCACGCTCGTGCTCCACAGATTCTCGCCGTTGTTCTCGTCGAAGGCGGCGATGTTGCCGGCGGAGTTGGTGATGAAGACGCGGCCGCCGTCGTAGGCGAGGGCGGCGGCGCCGCTCGGGCCGACCGCGTGCATGGCCCACTCGGCGGCGCCGCTGAGCTTCTCGAGCGCCATCAAGTAGTCGGTGCCGCCGCTGGAGACGATGTAGAAGACGCGGCCGTTGGCGATGAGCGGATAGGAGACGGGGCCGGACGGCTGCGTCATCCACAAGAGGCGGAGCGGCGGCACCAGCGTTCCCGCCTGCGCGCCGCGATGCATGGGGTCGACTTGGTAAGCGACGGCGTCGCCCGACCACGGCGGCGCCGGCGCGCCGATGGGGCCGAGATCGGCGGGCGCCGCCAGAATCGGTCGCGCCGTCGCCTACGCCTTCATCGACGGCCGGGCGCGCGAGATCGGCGGGCGCGCCCGCGTCCGGTCGCGGCGCGCCGGGGACGATGGACAGCGGCCGATCGGTGCAACCGCTGGCCAGCCCGCAGACGATGAAAGCCAAGCCGAGTGACTTCATGGCGCCATCGTGTCCGAGGCGACGGCAAGTGCAACAAAGAGCGGGCTCGCGTCGATCCACTACGGGGTTCGATCGTCTCCAAATGGGGACGTAAACCCTCAGTTTCCAACGTCAACCGCCAGGTTCCGATCGGTGCGCGCGGCCCCGATCGACGGCGTGCGAACGGGTCGATTTCACAGGGTAAGCGGGTGTGCGCTGGTTGGCGCCGGAATTGCGATGAGTTGTGGGCATGTCGATGCGTACGATCCTGCAGATCCTCCTGACCGCGAGCGTGATCGTTCACTTCAGCGGCGTCATCGCCTTCGGTTTCGTCGAGCTCAAGCAGCGTTGGCGCCGGCTCACCAGCGCCGACGTCGACGGCTCGAGCGACGACGATCTGGTCATCGAGCCCGAGGATGAGCTGGCGGTCGCGCGCCGCCGCCGCACGCCGACGCCGAGCGGCGTCGGGCTTCTGACCGCGCGCGCCGACTCGCGCCGCTAGTACCGTTCCCGCGCACGCGACGCCTCACCCCGTGCCGTCGCCAGAAGCGCGACCGCCGTGGAGTCTCGGTCAGCGCATCGCGTTCCGCTTCACGTTCGTTTACTTCGCGCTCTACAGCTTTCCTTATCCAGCCCTTCAATCGCTAGCGACGAGCTTGAGGTCGATGGCGCGCAGCTTCTGACGCGACTGCAGCACCTCGATCAGCGACGACGCGTCGATGGGCTTGACGATGTGCTGATCGAAGCCGGCGCCGAGGACCGCCTCGCGATCCTGCTGCTGTCCATAGCCGGTCAGCGCCACCAAGAAGATGTCGTTTGGTCCGAAGAGCCGCCGCACGCGCCGCGCCACTTCGTAGCCGTTCATGATCGGCAGGCCGATGTCGACGAGCGCGATGGCCGGCCGCTCGCGCTCGATGAGATCGACCGCGGCCTGGCCATCGCCGGCGGCGGCGACGCTGTAGCCGGCGTCCTCGAGGATCGTCTGCAAGAGCAGGCGGCTGTCCTCTTGGTCTTCGACGAGCACGAGCCGCTGCGGATCGGACAGCGAGCGCACCGTCGTGCCCGCGCTGTCGGAGGTGGTCGCGGCCAGCGGCAAGGTGACGATGAGCGTGCTGCCTTTGCCGAGCCCGTCGCTCTCGGCGCGCACGTCGCCGCCATGCGCGCGCACGAACGAGCGCACGACCGCCAAGCCGAGGCCCATCCCGCCCATTTGCGGCTGATGCAGGTGCGAATCGTCCTCGACCGCGCGCACGAAGGGCTCGAAGATCTTGTCGAGCAGGTCGTGCTGGATGCCGTTGCCTTCGTCTTTGACCGTGATGACCGCCTGCGCGCCCTCGACGTCGAGGTGCAGCCACACGCGGCGATTCTCGGGCGAATACTTGATGGCGTTGGTCAACAAGTTGACCTCGATCTGCTGCAGCCGATCGGGATCGCCGAAGACCGCGATCTCGCCCGCGGTCGCGCACACTTCGATCGTGATGGCGCGCGACTCCGCCAGCGGCCGCACCCGCTCGACCGCCGCTTCGATGGTCGTATGCAGGTCGACCCGCTGCCGGCGCAGCTCGACGCCGACTTGGCGCATGCGCGACACGTCGAGCAGATCGTCGAGCAGCCGCGCCATATGCTTGCACTGCCGCTCGACGATCTTCAGCGCCTGCTGTCCGGTCTCGGCGTTGCCGTGATGATCCTTGAGCACCGCCGAGGCATGCAGCAGCGCCGCCAGCGGATTGCGCAGCTCGTGTGACAGCATGGCCATGAACTGATCGCGCATCTTGAGCGAGCGGCGAATCTCCATCTCGTCGCGCCGGCGCTGTGAAATGTCGCGCGCAATCGACGACACGCCGATGACGCGATCGTGCTCGTCGTAGACCGGCGACACGGCGATCTGCACCTCCACGGCCGTGCCGTCCTTGCGCACGCGCGTCGTCTCCCACGGCTCGCGCACCTCGCCGCGCTGGGCTTGACGCAAGATCTCCGGCCACTCTTTGCGCTGCTCCGCCGGCATCAACAGCGACAGCTCGCGGCCGCGCACCTCATCGGTGGCGAAGCCGTACATCGACTCGGCGCTGCGGTTCCAGGTGACGATCTTGCCGTCGAGATCCTCGGACGTGATGGCGTCGGTCGACGACTCGACGATCGACGACAGCCGGCGCACGTGCGCCTCCGACCGCTTGAGCGCGCTGATGTCGATGAGCGTCAGCACGACGCCGCTCTTGGCCGACGTCGAGCGATAGGGCAGGACGCGCAAGAGGAAGATCACGCCGTCGCGGCTCGTGACCTCACGCGCGACCGCCTGCCCGGTTTTGCCGACCTGCACGACGTCGTCTTCGAGGCCAGGATGCTGAATCGTGGGCGCGAACGCGTCGAAGCGCCGGCCGACATCCTGCGGCAAGAGGCGAAAGACGTTGGCCACCTGCGCCGTGTACTTGCGGATGCACAGCTTGTCGTCGAGGAACAAGACGCCGACGTCGATCGAGTGCAGCAAGTTGTCGAGGTCGTCGGTCATCTCGCCCAGCTGCGTGATCTTGCGCTGATGCTCGACGTTGACCGTGTACAGCTCTTCGTTGACCGAGTGCAGCTCCTCGTTCGTGCTCTGCAGCTCCTCGTTCGAGGCCACCAGCTCCTCGTTCGTCGCCTGCAGCTCCTCGTTCGCCGTCTCCAGCTCTTCGATCGTCGCTTGCAAGCTCTCCTTCGTGAAGCGCAGCTCCGACTCCAGCGCCGACACGTAATCGCGCGACGGCTCGGGCACGTCGACCGCCGACTCGGCCGCGCGCGTCAGCGCCGTCGGCCCCTTGTTCTCGTACTGAATGAGAAAGTGGGTCTGCCCCGTCGATTGCCCGAGCGGCTCGACGCGCAAGCGGTACTCCTCGGTACCATTGGCCGTCTGCACGGGAATTCCCGCGAGCCGCACGGTCGTGCGCGCCTTGTTGGCGTGCTGCAGCGCGCCCAAGAGCGCCGTCTTGATGTTGTCGCCGACGAGATCGAGCACGTTGCTCGACGCGCGCCCGGCCTTGATGCGCAGGACCGACTCGGCGCCGCCGAAGGTGTGCACCAGCTGATAGTGCTCGTCGACGAGCAGGCTGGGCGGCATGACGCGGCCGAGCAGCTCGTCGTACAGGCTCATCAGCTGCGCGCCGCCGAAGAAGGTGCGGCTCGACGTCGTCAGGCTGGTCGCGTTCAGGCTGCGCGCCGCCGAAGACGCCGGCAGCGCGATCGTCAGCGGCAGGCGGGTGTCCGGCAGGCGCGCGTCGCGGCGCTTCGAGTAGAGCCGCCAGTGGCCGTCCATGGTGTCGAACTCGTCGGCGATCTCGCCCGGCGTCTCCGAGGGACCGAGCAGCAGCATGCCGCCCGTCTTCAACCCGAAGTGCAACAGCGACAACACTTTGCGCTGCACCATCGGCTGAAAGTAGATGAGCAGATTGCGACAGGTGACGAGATCGACGCGCGTGAACGGCGCATCGGTGATGAGGTTGTGCTGCGCGAACACCACCATCTGGCGCAGCTCCTTGCAGACGCGAAAGCGATCGCCGTCCTTGACGAAGTAGCGCGCGCGCCGCTCGGGCGTGACCTCGGCCAGCGCCTCTTCGTCGTAGAGCCCGGCCGAGGCCGTGTCGATCGACGCGCGGTGCACGTCGGTGGCGAAGAGCCGGACGTTGATGGGCCGGCGCGCCGCTTCCAGCGCCTCGTGGAACAAAATGGCCAGCGAGTAGACCTCTTCGCCGGTCGCGCAGGCGGCCGACCAGATGCGGATCTCCTCGCTCGGCATCACGCGCTCGAGGATGTGCGGCACCACCTTCGACTGCAGCGCCTCGAACGCTTCCGGATCGCGGAAGAAGCGAGTGACGCCGATGAGCAGATCTTTGTAGAGCGCGTTGAGCTCCTCGGGATCGGCGGCCAGCGCCTTGGCGTAGCTGCCGAGATCGCGATGATTGGTCATGGCCACGCGCCGCTCGATCCGCCGCGTCACCGTCGACGGCTTGTAGTGCGCGAAGTCGATGCCGTACTGCGTGCGCAACAGCACGAGCACGTCGTCCATGGCCGCGCCGCGCGGCGCGTGCCGCTCGTGATCGTCGATGCGCCGGCCCGGATCGCGCGCGTACTCGGCCAGCGCGTGCGGCATCTCGTCGGGGTTCAAGAAGCGGTCGACGACGTTGGACTGCTGCGCCGACAGCGGCATGCTCTGAAAGCGCGCCGTCTCCGGCGTCTGACACAGGACGAGCCCGCCCGCTTCGTGGATCTCGCGAATGCCGCGCGAGCCGTCCGAGCCGGCGCCCGACAGCACGATGCCGACGGCGCGGCGGCCCATGTCGTGCGCCAGCGAGCGGAAGAAATGATCGATGGGCAGGCTGAAGGCGCGCCCTTCCTCTTTGTCCGACAACAACAGGCGGCCACCCGAGATGATCATCTCTTTGCGCGGCGGGATCAGGTAGATCGCGTTCGGCTGCACCTCCATGCCGTCGCTGACGCGGTGGATCGTCAGCGTCGTCTGGCGACCGAGCAGCTCGTCCATGCGGCTCTCGAAGTCGGGCGACAGATGCTGCAAGACCACGAAGGCCATGCCGCACGGATCGGGCACGGCGGCGAAGAGGCGCTCCAGCGGATCGAGCCCGCCGGCCGACGCACCGACCCCGACGATGATGAAATCGCTCGTCGTTTTCTGCTCGCTCTCGTCCTCTGCGATCGCCATGGCGTGCCCTTTCCTGTGTCGCCAGTGCCGGTTCTGGTGACGACCGTTTCCGGTTTCCACTGGTGGTGCGGTTGCTGGTCGATTTAGCAGCGGTCGTGCCACGCGTCGCCCGAAGGGCGGCCGCTCGATCTCCCGCCGATCGCGCGGCGGTTGGGAAAGCCGATTCCAAAAGTGGGAAGGCCGATTCCTCACGGCAGAACTTGCACAGCCTTCGCACGCCGTCGCCGGCGCGATGCCGCGCTGCGGCAGTGCCGGCGGCTTGACGGACGCGCCGGCGCCGGCAACGATGTTCGTCCGAAAGGAGCGTGTCCCGTGCACCTCCGCAAGCCGCGCTTTTCCCCGCCGCCGGGCCGCGCCGGGCAGGTCCGTCGCGAGGCGATCTTGGAGCGGCTGTGCGCGCGCGAGGCGCCGCGGATCGTGCTCTTGCAAGGGCCGGCCGGGCACGGCAAGTCGACGACGCTGCAGCAGCTGGCGCGCGCGTCGAGCGACGGCGGCGCCCGCGTCGGCTGGCTGACGCTGAGCGACTCCGACAACGACGCGCGCCGCTTCTTCGGCCATCTGCAGGGTCTGCTGGCCGCGCTCGCCGTCGACGCCACGCGCGCCGCCGACGCGGCGGTCGACGACGCGCCCGGCACGCCCGATTCCGGCGGCTGCGATTGGCTCGTCGACGCGCTCGCCGCCGCCGAGTCGCCGCTGGTGCTGGTGTTCGACGACTTTCAGGCGCTCGACAACCCCGGCATCCTCTCGTTCTTTCGCCACTTGCTCGCGGAGTTGCCGGGCAACGCGCGCGTGCTCATCGGCTCGCGCAACACGCCCGACGTCGGCTTCTCGCGCCTCGTCGTCAACGGCGCGGCCGCGCTCATGCACGCCGCCGAGCTACGCTTCTCGCGCGCCGAAGTGGCCTCGTTCTTCGCGTCGGCCGCCGAGGTCGAGGTCAGCGGCGACGAGCTGGAGAACATCTACCGGCGCTCGGAAGGTTGGCCGGCGGCGCTGCAGCTGTTCCGCCTGACGCTGGCCAGCCCGCAGGTGCGCCGCTCGCTCGGCAGCGCCGACAGCTACACGCCGCGCGAGCTGTCGGAATATCTCGCCGAGAACGTGCTCGGGCTGCAGCCGCCCGACGTGCAAGACTTCCTCTTGCGCACGTCGGTGCTGACGCGGCTGTGCGCGCCCTTGTGCGAGAGCGTGACCGGCCGCGCGGACGCGCACGAGCTGCTCTTACAGCTGGAGCGTTCGGGGCTGTTCTTGACGAGCCTCGAGTCGGAGTCGCACTGGTTTCAGTATCACGCGCTGTTCTCGTCGTTCTTGGTCGAGCAGCTGCGGACGCGCTCGCCCGAGCTGTTCGTCGACGCGCATCGGCGCGCGGCGCAGTGGCATCGGCAGCAGCCGGAGTCAGGCGAGCCGGAAGAGATCGTGCGCCACGCCATCGCGTCCGGCGACATGACGCTGGCCGCCGACACCTTCAACCGCTGGGCCTCGAGCTTGGTGGCGCTCGGGCAGATCGTCACCGTCGAGCGCTGGTACGATCGACTGCCCTTCGACGAGATCGCGCGCCGGCCCGATCTGGCGATCAAGGCCGGCTACGCGCTGGCCTTCTTGCGGCGACGGGCGAAGCTACCGGCGCTGCTCGATCGCTTGAGCCAGCTGAGCGGCGGCGACGTGGCCACGACCCGCGATCCCAAAGTGCTGCTGTCGATGGCGGCGATCTGCGCCGATGACGTCGAGCAGGCGTTCGCCGTCGTCGAGCGCGTCGACTTGCATGACGACAGCATCGGCGGCTTCGCGGCGTTCGAGCTGGCGGCGGCGTCGAACCTGTTGGGGCTGAAGGCGATCGCGATGGGCGACCTCGAGAAGGCGCGCGCGCATTTGGCGCGTGCGCGCGCGCACAACGAGCTCGGCGGCGCGACCTGGAGCCGCGGCTGGACCGAAGGCCTGTTCGGCGTGCTGCATCTGTCGGCGGGCGATCTGCGGCCGGCGTTGAGCCGCTTCGCCGCGGCCTTGGCCGAAGAGCGCATGCACGTCGACGCCTCGTTTGCCGTGGCGGCGCTCGCTTCCTGTTACGTCTGGGCGCTCTACGAAGCCGACGAGCTGGACGCGGCCGAGGCCATCTTCACGCGCTATCGTGAGCTCATCGCGCAATCGACGATCGTCGACTTCTTCGCGGTGGCGCACGTGGCGATGGCGCGCGTGCATCAGGCGCGCGGCCAGACGGCGCGCGCCGTCGAGCTGCTGGAAGCGGCGGAGGCGATCGGCGACGCCAACGGCTGGGCGCGCCTTACGCGGCTCGTCGGCTGGGAGCGCGCGCGGCGGGCGTTGGCGGAGGGCGACGTCGCGCGGGCCAAGGCGATCGCGCCGCGGCCATCGTCGGCGCCGCTGCCGTCGTGGACGCTGTTCGCCGACGATCTCGAGGGCGAGTCGCTGGGGCGGATTCGGCTGGCGATTCGCGGCGGCGAGCTGCTCGAGGCCGAGGCGCGGCTCAAGCGCGAGCTCGGGCGGCAGCCGGCGCGCGTCGTGCGGCGCATGAAGCTGCTCTTGTTGTCGGCGCAGCTGCAGCGCGCCAAAGGCTCACGCACGGGCACGCAGCGCGCGCTCAGGCAGGCGCTGCAGCTGGGCGCGCCCGGCGGCTTCGTGCGCGGCTTTCTCGACGAGGGCGAGTCGCTGGTCGAGCTGGCCGACGAGCTCGGGCCGGCTGACGGCGGCGGTCACGTCGCCGCGTCGCGGGCGTTCGTGGGGCGCATCGTCGGCGCGGCCGCGGCGGCGCCAGCCCACGCGAGCAGCGCCAACGCGGCGACCGCGACCGCGGCGACGGCCGCGGCCAACGAGCCGCTGACCGATCGCGAGCGCGAGGTGCTGTCGCTCTTGGCCGAGGGCGTGTCCAACCGCGACATCGGCGGCGCCATCTTCATCTCGGAAAATACGGTCAAGTATCACTTGAAGAACATCTATTCGAAGCTGGCGGTGACGGGGCGCGTGCAGGCGATCGAGGCGGCGCGGCGCATGGGCGTCATCGCATGAAGACGCCTCCGTATCGCGCGGCCTCATTCGCCGTCCTTTCGCGCGCGGCGGCGACGTATATACTGCGCCGGTGAAGCTCGCCCTGTCGTGGATGCTGCTGGTCGCTTGCTCGTCGGCAGCACACGCCGATCGCCTGGAGACGCACGGCTTCGTCGAGGCGGCCGCGGGCGTCGAGCTGCCGCAGCTGAGCGCGACCTATCGCAGCTTCGCGTCGCCGACGTTCAAGCCGTCGGTGCGCGGCGGCGTCGAGCTGTGGCTCATTCACGCGGTCGGCTTCGCGCCCGAGGCGCAGCTCGACGTCATCCCCGTCAACGTTCACCAGAACGACCCGATCTTCGTGCGCAACGTTCAGACCGGCATGGACACGTACTCGTTGGCGGCGACGTACGGCCGTTATCGCGTGGTCGCCGGCGGCCGCTTCCTCTTCAACCTCGGGCCGGGCGCGGCGTTCGTGCGCGTCTTGGCCGGCGTCGACGAGCTGAGCGGCAGCGAGAAGCTGACCGCCGTCGGCACGCCCACGCCCGGCGGTCCGCCGACCGGCCAGCGCTTCAGCTTCGCGTCGACGGCGTTCACCGTGCAAGCCGGCGCCGGCGTCCACTTCGTCTTCGTGCGCCATTTGATGATCGGCATCTCCATCGACGTTCCCGTCGCCTGGCACAACTTCGGCAAGCCCGATCTCGGCGGCGTACAAAAGTTCACCTCGGTCGACACCGACTTGATGGGCACGCTCGGCTATCGCTTTTAGCGCGCTCGGCGCTTCGCCGCTGATTTAGCGGCGGCGCCCGAATCATTCGTCGTGTTAACGTAAAGTCGTGAACGACCGCGAAGAGCTGCTGGCCGGTAAGCCTCGGGCGACCGGCAACGAAGCCGAGTCGCCGCAAGGCGTGCCCGAAGTCGATGGCAACAGCGCGGTGGCGCCGCGCGATCGCATGTCGCGCGTGCAGAATTCGCGCAATCAGGTCGGCGCCGAGCTGCTGTTTCGCACGTCGGGCGGACGGTTGGGGACGCCGCCGGCCGATCGTCTGGCCGCGCAGCGACAGCAGGCGACGCAGCACCTGCGCCGTCCGGTGCAGCTGAGCCAGCTGCCGCCCGGCGGCGCCGGCGCCGGCGATGCCAAGCCCGATGACAAGGGCGTGCACGCGGCGGCGGAAGCGGGCGTCAGCGGTCCGGCGTCGCCGCTGCCGCACGGCGACCGGATCCAACAAGCCTTCGGCAAGCACGACGTCTCGCATATTCAAGCGCACCTGGGCGGCGAAGCGGACGCGGCCACGCAAGCGATGGGCGCCGAAGCCTACGCGACGGGAAACGAGGTCGCGTTCGGCGGCGGCGAGCCCGGCTTGCATACGGCGGCGCACGAAGCCGCGCACGTCGTGCAGCAGCGCGCCGGCGTGCAGATGGCCGGCGGCGTCGGCAAAGAGGGCGACGCGCACGAGAAGCACGCCGACGCCGTCGCCGATCGGGTCGTCGCCGGCAAGTCGGCCGAGGATCTGCTCGACGGCGCCGCCAAAGGCGGCACGCCCGGCGCCGCCGTCCAGAAGCAGGCGCTCGGCGGCCCGGTGCAGATGAAGAACCCGGGCAGCAAAGGCGCCGCGCAAGGGTTGACCAGCGGCGTCGTCAACAAGAAGCCGCCGGCGCTGAAAAAGGGCGAGCGCGCGGGCGGCTTCCCGTTCGGCAACAAAGAGAAGCGGCTCGACGCGCAAGACAAAGCGGGAAAGCCGATTACGTACACCGAATATGACGTCAATGCTTACAACGGCACGAAGCGCGACGCCGAGCGCATCGTCATCGGGTCCGACGGGCGCTGTTGGTATACGGCCGATCATTACGGCAGCTTCACCGAGGTCAAATGAGCGACGCTCACTCCATTACGAGCTCTCCCGCGCGCGTATGGCAGACGACGCGCGCCGCCAAGCAGGTGCATGACGAGCTGGTCGCGGCCGGCGTCGCCATCGTCGCGCGGCTCGACGGCGCCGAGGCGCGCGACAAGGCGCACTTCATGACGAGCATCGCCAAGGCGCTCGCCTTTCCCGACTATTTTGGCGCCAATTGGGACGCGTTCGACGAGTGTCTCGACGATCTGCATTGGCAAGACAAAGCGATCGTCCTCGTCATCGATCACGCCGACGACTTGTTGGCCGCTGCGACAAACGATCGCGCGCTCTTATTCGAGAGCATTGGGCAGTCATTTGCGCCCAATCCCGACTTACCGAATTCGTCATTCAAGGTCGTGCTCGTCGCGCCTAAAGACGCGCCGATCGTCGCGCTCGCCGCGCAATCCAGCCCCGTCGCCCATCTATCTTAATAGTCGGCTCGGCAGTCGGCCCACTTAGCCGCGGCTTTACGTGTGCTTGGACGCGCGCGGACACTTTTTGCGCACATTCTTGACGCGCCGCCCTCGGTAAATCAGCGGCAAAACTACCCACCCGGGTAGGGCCAGGCTTTGCGGCCACGGCTACATTTCGTCCCGATTTCATTGTTGGGTCACTTCGATTGCGGCGGAACACAGCCAGAGAAGGGGACGAAACATGGCCAAGAAACCAGTCGTTCTTTATGGAGCCAGCGGCTACACGGGACGCCTGATCGCGGAGTATCTGCGCGAATTGGGCATTCCATTCATCGCCGCCGGTCGTGACGCCAAGCGCGTCAAAGAGACCATGGATCGCGTACCCGGGCTCGATCCGGCGACCTTCGACATCATCGAGGTCAAGCACTCGGTCGACGCGCTGACCGAGCTCTTCAAAGGCGCCAAAGTCGTCTGCAATACCGTCGGTCCCTTCGCCACCTTCGGCAGCGAGGTCGTCGAGGCCTGTTTGAAAGCGGGCGTGCATTATCTCGACACCACCGGCGAGCAGAACTGGATCAAGGTCTGCGACGAGGAATATGGCCATAAGTTCGCCGATAAGCGGCTCGTGCTCGCGCCCTGCGTGGCGCAGATGTTCACGACGGGCGAGATCGCGGCGCAGATCTGTCTCGAGACGCCGGGCGTCGACACGCTCGACACGCTGGTCTTGTGGAAAGGGTTTCCCACTTACGCGTCGACGCAATCGATCTTTACCATCTTGATGGCGGACCATCTTTATCTCGAGCACAAGCAGTACGTGAAGTGGCCGACGGCGACCGCTTATGAAGTGACGGTGCCGGGACAACATCAGACGGCGCTGGCGCTCAGCTGGGGCGGGACGTCGCACCCGATTACGTTCAAGCGCGATCCGCGCGTCGCCACCGTCAAGTCGCTGGGCGGCGTGTTCGACCGGACGCTGATGACGGGCGTGGTGCAGATCGCGCAGATGGTGGAAGAGAAGATCAAGCCGTTGCCGCCGCAGCAGCAGGTCAAGGCGCTGTCGGACGCGGCGGCGAGCGTGCAAGCGGGAATGCCGCCGCGCGAGAGCCACCGCGTCAATACGTCGCTCGATTCGGTGTGGGCGTCGGGGCCGCTCGGCAAAGTGCACTGCGCGATTTATGGCGCGTGCAACTATAAGCAGACCGGCCTCTTGCAGGCGCACGCCGCCTATCACCTCATTCACGGACAGCCGAAGACGGTTGGGTTCGCGTCGGGCTGTCAGGCGTTCGGACATCGCGAGCTGCTCGGCGCCTTGCAGAGCTTCGGGCTCGTCGGACAGCCGGTCGTCACCAGCAATTTACCGTCGGCGCACAATCGGGGGATGAGCCATGGCCGCTGATCTGAAAGGTCGCCGCGCGCTCGTCACCGGCGGCGCGCAAGGGATTGGACGGGCGATCACCAAGCTGTTCGTCGAGCGCGGCGCGCGCGTCATGATCGCCGACGTCGACGAGCGCGGCGCGATGCGCAGCGCCAACGAGATCGGCGACGCCGTGCGCGCCGTGCGCTGCGACGTCAGCAGCAGCGACGACTGGAAACGCGCGGTGCAAGCGACGTTGGATGCCTTTGGCGGGCTCGATCTGCTGGTCAATAACGCCGGTGTCGAGGTCGTCAAGCCGCTCTTCGAGCAGACCGAAGAGGAGTTTACGAGGCTGATGGCGATCAACGTCAATGGCGTGTTTCTCGGTATGAAACATTCATTGGCGCCTTTGGCGGCGTCGGGAAAAGGCGTCGTCGTCAATATGTCGTCACTGGCCGGAATTGGCGGCGCGCCGCTGTTCGGCTCTTATGCGGCCTCGAAAGCGGCGGTCATTCAATTGACGCGCGTCGCGGCCGTCGAGCTACGGCAGGCGGGTATTCGCGTCAATGCCGTTTGCCCGGGATTCGTGGGCACGGCGATGGTCGATCGGCTGATTCCGGCCGTGGAAGCGGCCGTCGGCGTTCCCTTTAGCGCGCTCGTGGCACTCAAGCAGTCGCGCCTCGGTACGCCGGTAGAGGTCGCCGAAATGGTGGCGTTCTTGGCGTCGGACGATGCCTCGTGGACCACCGGCTCTCACTATCTTCTCGACGGCGGTTTGTCAGGAGGCCTTTTATGAGCTCGCCCTTGTTGCAGAACAAAGTCGCCATCATCACCGGCGCTGGGCGCGGCTTGGGCGCGGCGGTCGCGGCGGCATATGGCGCGGAAGGCGCGAAGGTCGTCGTCTCCGACATCGACGCGGCGGCGGCGACGCGCATCGCCAAGACCATCCCCAACGCCATCGCCAACGCCTGCGACGTGCGCAAGCCGGAAGACGTCGAAGCGCTCGTCAAGCAGACGATCGACAAGCACGGGCGGCTCGACATCATGGTGCCGAACGCCGGCATCGCCAAGGTCGTCCCGATCGCAGAGATGAGCTACGCCGAGTGGCGCGAGGTCACGTCGGTCAATCTCGACGGCGTCTTTCTCTGCGTGCGTTACGCGGCGCCGGCGCTCATTGCGGGCGGCGGCGGCGTCATCCTCAACATGTGCTCGATTACGGCGCAGGCGACGGTGCCGCTCATCGCCAGCTACGCGGCGGCCAAAGCGGGCGTGATGTCACTGACGCAGACCGCGGCCCTCGAATTGCGCGCGCACAACATTCGCGTCAACGCGATCTTGCCGGGATTCATCGATACGACGCTCGTCAAAGAGCACAAGAAGGCGTTCGAGAAGCTGCTCAATCTGCCCGACTTCGATGCCGTCATCGCGCAGAAGCAGGGGCGTTACGGCACGGTCGAGGAGGTGGCGAAATTAGCCGTGTTCTTGGCTTCCGATCGCTCGCGCTTCTCGACCGGCGGCGGCTATGTGCTCGACGGCGGCGCGCGCGCCTCACTGCTGTAGTCGCAAATCTCGGAGCGATCGCAATCAGTAGTAGTCGATAACTAAGTAACCATTAGTAACTAATACGGCCGAGCGCTCAGCGGTCGCTCGGTCAATTTCTGGTCTCGAAAGGTAAACGGGGAGGGCGCGGACCTGTCATGAATCTCATCGACTTCTTCGATCGCGGCGCGTTGCACCATCCCGATCGCGACTGTTTCGTGGCGGGCGAGCGGCGCTATCGATATCGGCAGGTCCGCGCGTTGACGCTGCGACTGGCCAACGGCCTACGTAGTCTCGACTTCGGCGAAGGCAAGAAGGGCGCGGTCCTCAGCTTCAATGATCCGATCGCGTTCTCCTGCGCGCTGGCGATCTTGCGCACCGGCGGCGCGTGGGTGCCGCTCAATCCGAAGAGCGGCATTGACGAGCACGCGCATGTACTGACGCAGTTCGACTGCGACCTCGTCTTCTATCAGCATCAGCTGGCGCCGGTCGTGGATGCCTTGCGTGCGCGCGTGCCGAACGTGCGCCATTGGCGCTGCATCGACGCGGCCGTCGCCGATGAGCCGGCGGTCCTCGAATGGGCGGCGCAGCTGAGCGACGACGAGGTGGATCTGCCGCCGAATCCCGAGCGGCTGGCGATGCTCGTCGGCACCGGCGGCACGACCGGGCGGCCCAAAGGCGTCATGTTGTCCAATCGCAGCGTCGAGACGTTCTGCGCGACGACGCTGGCGGTGATGCCGCACGACGCGCCGCCGGTCTATTTGGCGGCGGCGCCGCTGACGCACGCGGCGGGGATTCTCTGCTTCCCGTTCTTCGCCGAAGGCGCGACGATCATCGTACACACCAAGGTCGATCCGCAGGCGATCTTGGCCGCGATCGCGCGCGATCGCGTGACGACATTGTTCCTGCCGCCGACCGCGATCTATATGTTGTTGGCGCAGCCCAATGTGCGCGACTTCGATTATCAGTCACTGCGCTATTTCATTTATGGCGCCGCGCCGATGTCGACCGACAAGCTCAAAGAGGCGCTGTCCGTGTTCGGGCCGGTGATGGCGCAGCTGTATGGGCAGAGCGAATCGCCGATGCTGGTGACGTTCTTGACGCCGCGCGAGCACTTCGAGCCTCTGCGGCCTTCGCCCGCGCCTGGCGGCGCGATGAAGGCCGAGCGCGGCGCCGTGGCCAGCGATGCGCGGCTGCGCAGCTGCGGGCGTGTGACGCCATTTACGCGCGCGTCGATCATGGACGAAGAAGGGCGCCATTTGCCGGTGGGCGAAGTGGGCGAGATCGTCGTGCGCGGCGACCTGGTCATGAGCGGCTATTATCGCGACGTGGCGGAGACGGTGGCGGCGAGCGAGCACGGCTGGCATCACACCGGCGACTTGGGCTATCGCGACGGCGACGGCTATTACACGATCGTCGATCGCAAGAAGGACCTCATCATTTCCGGCGGGTTCAATATTTATCCCGGCGAAATCGAGCAGGTCTTGTGGTCGCATCCGGCGGTGCAGGACTGCGCGGTCATCGGCGTTCCCGACGATAAATGGGGCGAGGCGGTCAAGGCGTTGGTGGAGCTGAAGCCGGGACAGACGGCGACGGCGCAGGCGCTCATCGCGTTCTGCAAGATGCGGCTGAGCAGCGTCAAGGCGCCGAAGACGGTGGAGATCCTCGAGTCACTGCCGCGCAGCACCGTCGGCAAAGTGCTGAAGAAAGAGCTGCGCGCGAAGTATTGGGTCGGTCAGGTGCGTAAGATCTGAGCGCGCGCGATCGCGAGGTTGAAGTAAACGATCGTTTACTTGCGAGCCTATTGTTCGCCACGCGCGCATCGAATTGCACGCAATCCGCACGCGCTGACGAACGTACCGGCGCCGACCAATGCCGCGAGCGGCACCGACGAACGCACGCCGCGCCTGCGCAGATTCTGCGCGGCGCGGCGTCCTATTTAACGATTGTCGCGGACGCGATTAAGCGGCGGCGTACGTCATGGCGCGCTTCTCGCCAGTCGTCTTGACGCGCTTGGCGGCGCGCAGCTTGGCGAGCGCGGCCTTGACGACCTTCGGCGCCAGCGGCAGCTGCTTCTGGATCTGCTCGCTGCGCAGCCCCGGCGTGCCTTTGACGATATCGAGCACGCGCGCCAGCATCGGCTCGTTCAGCGCGCCACGACGGCCGCGCTTGCCGCCCGTCGCCGGAGCGGCGGCGGCGCTGGTCGACGTCGTCGACGCAGCCGCCAGCTGGCGGCCGGCGCCCGAACCCATCACGTGCATGAGCTGGTTGGCGATGTCGGCGCGCACGGCCTCGGCGATCTGGCGGGCGGCGACAGTAAGGATCGTTCCGATACGCACTTCGAGTGCATTCTGCTTACGGGGACGCGGCATGTCGGGATTGCTATACCATACGCAAATAAAAATCCAGTGAATCGCAACACAGATAAACATGAGCGCACACGAGCCAATCGACTCGGCGGCGGACAATAGCTGCAATCGAATGATAAATATCTAAAATTGAAGTGATTTCCTCAATTGTAAAGGAATCGTTAAGAGTCAGTGGATCAATGTCACATTCGGACTGATCCCTTTGCGAGGCAGTTTCCGGGTATTCCGGGTTTCGGCCCAATGACAGCAATTGGTCGATTGAAGGCCCGGCCGGCCTTGTCTTCAATAGCGCGCCAACAGCGACGCCCCTTGTTCGCGCTCACGGGCACTGATCGCGATCGAGCGCGGCTTGGCGACGCGCGCGGCGCCGGCGAACTTTTACGGCGCAGGCGGTGTTTCGACGGTATGGCGCTCGGCCGTCGCTCATTCTTGCAGCTGCTGGCGGCCGGCGCCGCTGGCTGTGCGGCGCGTCCGTCGTCGCCCATCGCGCGGGTCGCCGGCGCCACGGCTGCGACGGCCACGCCCGCGGCCAAGCCGCTGCGCATTCTGATCCTCGGCGGCACCGGCTTCATCGGCCCGGTGCTGGTGCGGCTGGCCCGCGCCCGCGGCCACACGATCACGCTCTTCAACCGCGGTAAGACCAATCCGCATCTCTTCCCCGACGTCGAGACGATCCTCGGCGATCGCCGCACCGATATCGATCGCCTAAAGGGTCGCGACTGGGATGCGGTCATCGACACGTGGGTCATGCTGCCGGCGAGCGTGCGGGCCGCGGCCGAGCGCTTGCGCGATCGCATCGGCCATTATCTGTTCATTTCGACCATCTCGGTCTATCGCCTGGGCCGCGCGCCGATCGACGAGGATTCGCCGCTGCTCACGGTCGCACCCGAGCGGCTGGCGAAGCCATCGGCCGACGACTACGGCGGCTTGAAGGCGTTGGCCGAGCGCGCCGCCGAGGAGGCGATGCCGGGCCGCGCGACGTCGCTGCGCGCCGGCGTCATCGTCGGCGCCGGCGATCCATCGGGGCGCTTCGTCTATTGGCCGCGCCGGCTCGAGCGCGGCGGCGACGTGCTGGTCCCGACCGGCGCCGACGGGCGCATGCAATTCATCGACGTGCGCGACCTGGCGCAGTTTACCGTGCGCGCGCTCGAGGATCGCGCGTTCGGCATCTTCAACGTCGTCGGACCGGCCGATCCGGCGCTCGGCAGCGTGCTCGGCGCCATCGACGGCGCCGTCGGCCATTCGGCCCACCTCGTCTACGCCGATCGCGCCTGGATGAACGCGCGGGACGCCGGCGGCTGGGACGACTTCCCGCTCGTGGTCGCCAACGACGACGACCAGGCGGGCTTCGGCCACGTGTCGGCGGCGCGCGCGCTCGCCCGCGGCCTCACGTTTCATCCCGTCGCCGACACGGCGACGAGCGCGCTCGCGTGGTGGAAAGAGAACGGCCGGCCGCCCGGACCCGGCATCAGCCCCGAGCGCGAAGCCGAATTGCTGTCGCGCTGGCGCTCGCGATAAATTCTATTTGGCGGACGGGAGAATCTTGAAGTTGCGGAAGGCGGCGTCGTGGCCGTCGATCCACAGCCCGACGCGACCCTTGCCGTGCGCCAATCGATCGACCACCAGGCTCGGCTGTTTGGCGCCGTCGACGAACACGCGCACCGTCTGCTGGCCGACCTCGACGCGCGCGTGAAACCAGCCGTGCGCATCGGGGATCGGCGCCACGGTCGCTTCGTACTTCAGCGGCGAGCCGGCGCGCAGCTGCTCCCACGTATGCGCGGGCCAGGCGACGTATTGCACGGCGTGGCTGCGGAACGCTTGCCCGTCTTGCGTGCCCGCGCGCGTGAAATTGAACGGCCGAAAATAGACGGCCTCGAAGTGCTGGCCGTCGCGGGCGTTGAACGCGAGGCCGAGGAAGACGCGCTCGTCGCCTTGGCCTTGCAGGTCGACCTCGAGCGCGCCTTCGCCGAAGTCGACGCCTTCGACCAGCGCCATGCCGACGTTGCTGGGCGTGCTCGCGTCCGCCTTCGGCTGCAGGCGCACGACGGTTTGCCCCTTGTCGGTGGCGACGGCGGCGGCGCCGTTGACGAGGCGCCAGCTCTTGCCGTCGTTGATCGTGGCGAGCTCGGGCTCGGCGGCGAATACGGCTGGGACCGACGAGAAAACGAGCGCGAAGAGGCCCATCGATAGTCCACGCCGGCCGCTGGTCATGGCGGTGGAAACCCGCAGCCGCGTGTGGGTTCGCGCGCCCGTCGCGCGTGGCGACGGGCGGCGAATGAGTGGGGGATTACGAGTGCAGAAGCGGATCGGCCGCGCGCCAGGCGCGCCGAGTGAAGCGGGCGACGATCAGCCGATCGACTTCTGGCACGTCGCGCTGCAGCCGGGCGTGTTCGGCGGCTCGCACTGCTCGCCGTACGCCGGCTCGACGATGCCGTCGCCGCAATAGGGCGCCGTCATGCACGTCGTCGAGCACAAGCCGGGACCATAAGGCTGCGACTGGTTGGCGCTGCCGTTGTCGCACTGCTCGTTGCCGTTCTTCATGCCGTCGCCGCAGTAATCGGCGAGCGTGCAGTTGGCGTTGCAGGTGCCGTAGCTGCCGTCGTTGACGCCGTTGTCGCACTGCTCCGTGCCGTTCTTGATGCCGTCGCCGCAGTAGCCGGCCAGCGTGCAGTTGGGCTGGCACTTGCCGTAACCGCCGGTGTTGTTGGCGGCGCCGTTGTCGCACTGCTCGCCCGGATCGAGGACGCCGTTGCCGCACAAGAGCGTGCAGGTCGCGGTGCAGGGATCGGCCGAGGCGCCGTTCGAGACGCCGTCGTCGCACTGCTCGCCGCCGTTGATGATGCCGTCGCCGCAGTGCGGACCGACGGTGCACGACGTCGTGCATTTGCCGTAGCCGTTGCTGTTGGCGGCGCCGTTGTCGCACGCTTCGCCGTTGGAGACGATGCCGTCGCCGCAATAGGGCGCGTAGACGCAGCCGGGGCCGCACTGCTTCGACGTGCCGCCGTAGGTGGCGAGGTTGCTGCCGTCGTCGCAGGTTTCGGGCGGGTTGGTGACGATGGCGTCGCCGCAATAGGGCGCGCGGCCCACGCAGCCGGGCAAGCAGTCGCCGTATTTGCCGTCGTTCTTGCCGTCGTCGCAGACCTCGTTGCCTTCGACCTTGCCGTCGCCGCAGATGGGCGCGCACACCGAGATCGTGTGCGTGAAGCCGCTCAACGTCAGCGTGTAGTTGGAGCCGCAGGTGTGGCGCTCGGCCTGGAACATGTCGATCGTGTACATGCCCTGGTCGGCGAGGCCATAGGTGGTGGCGTGGGCGGCGTCGAGCGTGACCGAGCCGCTCGTCGGGCCGTGCACGCCGCCGATGTCGACGGCGAGGTGGCCGTTGATGAACACCCAGACGTCGTCGTCGCCGGTGAACGAGAAGGTCGGCGACGTGCTGGCCGAATAGGTGAACGGATAGTGCAGCTCGCTCGTGAACGAGAAGTTGGCGTTGGCCAGGCCCGAGCACGTCGACAGCTGCGGCGTCGAGCTCGCGTTCCAGCCCAAGCCGTCGAGGGGGAAGAAGGCCGACGTCGAGAACTGGTACACGTTCGTCTGACCGCTGACGGCGGGGAGCGTGAGCGTCGTCGGGTTGCCGCTCGCGTCGGTGTAGACGTCCTTGGCGTACGGGTTGGGCGAGCCGGCGACGCCGTCGCAGCCGGTGTCGTGGTACCACCAGCAGAAGTTTTCGGCCGTGGTCAGCGACGGCTTGGAGACGTTGCCGACCGACGCGAACACGGGCTGGCTGTCGCGCACGCCGGTCGTCGGATTGACCGTGCCCAGCGTCGAATTGACGAGGCCAGTCTGCACGCCGTTGTTGTAGTGCTCGAAGTCGGGGTGGCCGTTGATCGTCTTGCCATTGACGGTCATCGTCGTGCCGTTCCACAGCATGTCGCGATAGAGGATCGGGATGACGAGCTGCGCCGGCGGCGCCTGATCGGTCGCGGTGCAGGTGAAGCCGGCCTCCTTGGTGCACGTCGAGGAGCAGCCGTCGCCGTTGATGAGGTTGCCGTCGTCGCACTCTTCGCTCGGGAACTTGAGGCCGTCGCCGCAGACCGCGGTGCAGGTGCCGCCTGAACAAGTGGGCTCGATGGTGCAAGTCGCCGAGCAGCCGTCATAAGGCTGCGTATTGCCGTCGTCGCACTGCTCGAAGCCTTCGACTTTGCCGTCGCCGCACTTGGTCGCGTGGCAGACCGACTGCGGCGTCGTCGTCTGTGTCGTGCAAGCGAAGCCGGTCTCCAGCGTGCACGTGGCCGAGCAGCCGTCGCCGGAGACGGTATTGCCGTCGTCGCACTGCTCGTTGCCGGCGATGATGCCGTCGCCGCAGGTCTTGGCCGTGCAGGCGGCGCCCGGCGTCGTGCACTGCCAGCCGCTCTCGACGGTGCAGGTCGACGAGCAGCCGTCGCCCGACTTCGTGTTGCCGTCGTCGCAGGTCTCCGAGCCGGTGACTTTGCCGTCGCCGCACTTGACCGTCGAGACGCAGGGCTTGCCGATGTCGGGGCAGGTGAAGTTGGGCTCGACGGTGCAGGTGGCCGAGCAGCCGTCGCCGGAGACTTTATTGCCGTCGTCGCACTGCTCGCCGAGGTCGAGGTTCAGCTTGCCGTCGCCGCAGTAGGCGATGAGCGTGCAGGCCATGCCGGCCGTCGGGCAGGTGTAGCCGGGCTCGACCACGCACGTCGACGAGCAGCCGTCGCCGGAGACGGTGTTGCCGTCATCGCACTGCTCGCCCGGATCGCGATGCGCGTCGCCGCACTTGGGGACTGGAACGGCCGTGCAGGCGCCGCCTTTGGGGCAGGTGAAGCCGGACTCGACCTGCGAGCAGTCGGCCGAGCAGCCGTCGCCGGAGACGGTGTTGCCGTCGTCGCAGGCTTCGTTGCCCTCGATGATGCCGTCGCCGCAGATGATCGTCGACGTGCACACTTCGTGCGTCGGGCTCGGCGGCGGCGTGGGCGTGGCGCAGACGTAGTTGGGCTCGATGTGGCACGTGCCCGAGCAGCCGTCGCCGGGCGTGGCGTTGCCGTCGTCGCACTCTTCGGGCGGCTGCACGATGCCGTCGCCGCAGTAAGGATTTTTGGTGCACGGCATGCCCGGCGTCGCGCAGGTGTAGCCGGGCTCGGGCGTGCACGTCGACGAGCAGCCGTCGCCGGAGACGGTGTTGCCGTCGTCGCAGCCTTCGTCGAGATCGAGGACGCCGTTGCCGCACGCCGGCGACGCGGCGACGTTGCACGGCTTGCCCGCCGTCGGACAGATGTAGCCGGGCTCGACGCTGCAGGTCGAGGAGCAGCCGTCGCCGGAGACGGTGTTGCCGTCATCGCACGACTCGCCGGCGTTGAGCACGCCGTTGCCGCACACCGCGGTCGTCGCTTGCGCGAGATCGTCGCCGCCGCCGCCACCGACGGAGCCGTCGCTGCCGTCTTTTCCGCCGCTGCCGGCGCAGCCGGCGAGCCCCAAGAAAACCGTACAGGCGACAGCCCACACGCCGTTCCGATAGCGATTCATGCTTTTCCTTGTTTGAAAATGAAAGGAGAACAACTGTTGGTTTTTTACAGAATTTCCTCTCGGAGATCGATGGCGTTTTATGCCGTACATCAGCGGCTTTCCCGTCGGTGGCAGCAGCTCATGTGGGTAAGCGGACGATCGTAGGCGGCGAGGTGCGACAACCGTGTCGATTAGCCTCGCGTTAGATGCGACTGCGCTTTCGATGTAACAAAGTGTCGCGCAATCGACGACTGCGCGCGCAGCGATCGACGACGGCGCCGGCCTTGGCGCCGCCGTCCGGCGCTTGCCGCTCGCGAGACTCGGTTATAGTCCGGCGATGGAGCCGCTCGCGGTCTGGACGCTCGTCGCGGCGGCGGTCGCGGCGCTGCTGCGCCGATCGCGCTCGCCGGCCAGCCTGCTCGTCGCCGCCGCCCTCGTCGCCGCGACCGCCGCCGGCCAGGCGCGGGTCGCCGCCCGTCGCGCCGTCGCCGCCGAGCGCAACGCGCAGCTCACCGCCACGGTCCCGCAAGCGCGCGCCGACGCCGCGCGCGGCTACGTCACGTCCGACGCCTGCGCCGCCTGCCACCCGAGCGAATACGCCAGCTGGCACCGCAGCTACCACCGCACGATGACCCAGCCCGCCAGCGCGCACGCGACCTTGGCGCCCTTCGCCGGCGAGACGCTCACCGCCGACGACGGCCGCCGTTACCGACTGCAGCGCCGCGGCGACGACTTGTGGGCCGACATCGCGGCCGGCAGCGGCGTCGTCAGTCGCCGGCTCGGCCTCATGACCGGCTCGCACCACATGCAGGCCTATTGGCTACCCGGCGACGAAGGCAACGAACAGATCGAATTTCCCTTCACCTACCTATTGGACGATCGGCGTTGGGTCTCGCGCCGCGACGTCTTCTTGGTCGGCCAGGACTATTCGAAGGCGCCCTCGCAGTGGAATCGCATCTGCATCGAATGCCACGTCACCGGCGGTCAGCCGCGCATCGATCGCGTCAGCGACGTGCCGGCCAGCCGCGCCGTCGAGCTCGGCATCGCCTGCGAAGCCTGCCACGGTCCCGCGTCCGCGCACGTGAGCGCCAATCGCAATCCCTGGCGCCGCTTGCGCTTGCATACGAGCGGCGCCGCCGACGACACGATCGTCAATCCGGCGCGCCTGCCGCCGGCGCGCCTGTCGGAAGTGTGCGGTCAATGTCACGGCATCGGCTGCCCGCCGCAAGAATGGACGCAAGACGGGATCGCTTATCGTCCCGGGCAAACGCTGAAGGACACGAAGCCCATTCTACAGCTGGCGACCCTGGCGCAGAGCAACTGCCGGCGACAAATTGCCGCAGACGCCACGTTCGGCAGCAGTCGCTATTGGAGTGACGGCATGGTCCGCGTCTCTGGCCGCGAGTACAACGGCTTGATCGGCTCGCCCTGTTATCAGCGCGGCAAGTTGTCCTGCATCTCCTGCCATTCGATGCACGATAGCGATCCCGATAAGCAGCTCATTGCCGAGCTCGACGGCAATCTGGCGTGCACGCAATGTCACCGCGATAAGGCGGCCAACGTCTCCGCGCATACGCACCATCGCGCCGATTCGTCGGGATCGTCGTGTTACAACTGCCATATGCCGCACACGACGTATGGCCTCCTGCGCGCCATGCGGAGCCATCAGATCAGCGTGCCGCGCGTGCAGGCGACGCTGGCGACGGGACGGCCGAACGCCTGCAACGGCTGCCATCTCGACCGCTCGCTCGGCTGGACCGCCAACGCGCTGCAGCGCTGGTACGGCGCGCCGTTACCGTCGCTGACGGCCGAGCAGCAGACATTGTCGCAGACGCTGCTCGACGTCGCGCGCGGCGAGCCGGGCGTGCGCGCGCTGGCGGCGTGGAGCCTCGGCTGGGACGCGGCGCGCGCGGCCTCGCCCGGCGATTGGATGGCGCCGCTGTTGATCGAGCTGCTCGACGACGAGTATTCCGCCGTCCGTTATAACGCTTATCGTTCGCTGCGAAAAATAACCGGTTTCGCCGACTTCGAATATGACTACGTCGCGCCCGAGGAGGCGCGTTGGCAGGCGCAAGCGTCGGCGCGCCAACGCCTGTCGCGCCCGGCGAATCCGCCGGCCAATCGCCCGGAGCTGCTCTTCTCCGTCGACGGCCACTTTCAGCGCGGCGAGCTCGAGCGCCTCATGTCCGAACGCCCCGAAGACGACGAAATGTTCCTCGCCGAATGACCCGCGCCCCGAAATACCGCGATGAATAGCGTGCCGGCCGCGAACGATCGGAGCGCGTCCGATCGGCGTCTGCAGCTGCGTCATCTGCGCGCCGGCTGCTTGACGCTCTTCTTCTTCGCGACCTTGGGCACGCTGCTCGAGCTGCTGCATGCGCTCAAGCTGCCGTGGTATCTCGGCGTCGCCAGCGAGACCCGCCGCTTCATGTGGACGCTGGCGCACGCGCATGGCGCCGGCCTCGGCCTCTTGAACCTGGCACTGGCGGCGGTCTGTCCGCTGTTGCCGCGCCCGCTGCCGGCCTCGGCATCGACGGCGCTGGTGGCCGGCACGATCTTGGTGCCGGGCGGCTTTCTCGTCGGCGGCTGCTTCGTCCACGGCGGCGACCCGGGCTTGGGCGCCAGCTTGATTCCGCCGGGCGCGCTGCTCGTCATTTACGCGCTGGCGCAGGCCACGCGCGCGGCGCTCGCTCGCCGCCCGCCGGACGCGACGAAGTAAACAGTGTCGTCTAGCTGCAGCCGATAATGATCCGTCGCTGGTGCGATCGGTTACAGGGCGGCGCGCAGGATCGTGATATCCGTCAGAGAATGCGTCGCGCGTCGGCTCTCGTGTCGTTGGCCGTGATGGCCGCGTGGTCGGCGCCGGCGGTCGCTTCCGATCGGCCGCGTCCGGGCCAGCCCGGCAGCTACGCGACCTATGCGCAGGTCATCGACGACGCCCGCGACCGCGCGCTAAAACAGGTGCTCGCCGTCTACGACGCGGCCGTGGCGCGCAATCCCAGCGACGACATCGCCGCCGTCGAGCGCTGCCGCCTGCTCGAGGCCGTGCTCGGCCGCGACGAAGAGGACGCGCCGCCGAACGACCCGCGGCAGGCTTGCCGCGACGGGCTCATCGCGCGCTATCCGCGTTCGCCGAGCGCGCTCTTTTTTCGGCTGGAGCGCGCCTACGGCAAAGAGAGGGTCGACCTCCTGACCGACGCGTTGCAGCGGCGCGACATCGACTGGTCCGACAGCGAGCGCGCCGAGCTGCACCGCGAGCTGGCGGTCGCCTACGAGGCGCAGAAGAACGCCAAAGGCGCCGTCGCCGAGGCGCACTTGGCGTTGGCGATCGATCCCACGATCGATCTGTCGCTCATCATCGGCCGCGAGCTGCTGGCGCAAGGTCGCACGACGGAGGCGATCGTGCAGCTGTCGCGGCCCGCGTCGTCGCCGAACGCCGGCCATCTCCGCGGCGAGCGCGCGCGGCTGCTTGGTGAGGCGGGCGCGCCGCTGCGTGGCCTCGCGCTCCTCGAGCCCAGCCACATCGCGTGGCCGCAGTTGGGCCTGCTCTACGAACAGGCGGGCAAGCTCGACCAAGCCGACGCCGCCTATGCGCAGCTGCCCGAGTCGCCGCGGCACACGGCGTTGGCGCGCGTCGTCCAAAAGGCGCTCGCCGGCAGCGACCCCGGCGCCGCCGATCGCGCCTACCAAACGCTGCGCGACATGGGCTGGCGCGCCGATCCTTACGGCGGCTATCGCTTGGCGCTGGCGCGGCGTTTCCCGTCGCTGCCTTGGCGCCGGCGCGACGCCGCCGGAGTCGCCGTCTTCCTGTTGGCGATCGTCGCGTTCTTCCTCGCGCCGGCGCTGTGGGTGGTGCCGCTGCACCATTGGTCGCTGTGGCGGCGCTTGCGGCACACGATGCGCTTGCCGCCGCCGACGCTGGTCACGCGCTGGCGCCTCACGCAGCTGTGGCTCGGCTGCGCGGCGCTGCTGGTCGCGCAGCTCGTCAGCTACGTCGTCTTCAACTACGCCGATGCCACCGCGCAATGGTGGCGCAGCGCCAACGAGAAGCTGCCGCACGTCACGCAAGAGGTCGCCCGCCTCGGCCTCAGCGTCGTCTTGGGCGAGGTGGCGCTGCTCGTCTTGCTCGTCGTGCGCCGTCGCGATCTGCGGCTCTTCGGCCCCGGTCGCTGGACGGTGCGCAAGAGCGTGTCGCGCGCGGCGCTGACCGTCCTCGCCTTCTTCACGATCGCGCTCTTGTGGCTGCTGCTCGTGCGCTGGCGCGGCGCCGCCAGCCCGGCGACGCTGACGATCGAAGAGCTGGTGCTGGCCCTACGCCAAACCTACGGCCTCGCAGTCGTCGTCCTCCTCATCGTCGTCTTGGGCCCGATCGCCGAGGAGCTCGTCTTCCGCTCGCTGCTCCTCGACGTGCTGGCGCGCTCGATGCCGTTTTGGGTGGCCAATGCGCTGCAAGCGCTGGTGTTCGCCGCGGCCCACGGCGAGCCGAAGAAGATGATCTATCTCTTCGGCGTCGGCCTCTTGTGTGGCCTTCTGCGCGCGCGTTCGGGCGGCCTTTTGGCGAGCATCACGTTCCATATGCTCAACAACTTGTTCGCCACGATCGCGGCGCTCAACAGCGTCGCCGCGCCCGCGGTCGCGCCGGTGGCGGCGTCGCCGTCTCCGCTCATGACGATGAGCGCCGAGCTGCAGGCCTGCGTCGACGGCGCGCCCGAGGTCAAGGACGCCAAGCCGCAGACCGCGTTTCCGCCGCCGGTCGTGCTCAACAACGCCGCCTGGCGCATCGCGCTCGATCCGCAGGCGTCACCGACCTGCTTGCGCGACGCGCTCGACGCCATCGACCGCGCGCTCACCGAGCTGCCCGAACGCGCCGGGCTGCTCGACACCGAAGCGACCGTGCTCTATCGCCAAGATCGCCTCGATGAAGCGATCGACTTGGAGCGCCTGACGATCGAGCGTTTCAAGGGCAGCGCCGTCCATTACGCGCAGCTCGGCCGCTTCTTGAGCGCGCGCCGCGAACGCTCGGGCCCGCTCGCGTTCGGCGCCGGCGCGGCCAAAGACGTGCACATCGGCATCGTCGACGTCAGCGGCGGCCAAGCCTTGCAAGTCGACCTCGGCGCCGGCTTTCCCGACGGCGTCACGCTCTATTATCGCGTCATCGGCGACCACGACCAGCCGAGCCTCTTGCGCGTGCAGATCGGCCCGCCCACGCAGCGCTCGTTCCGCCTCGAGCCCGATCACGCCGCGCTGCAGCTCGACGCCAAGAAGGTCCGCTTCGAGCTCTTGCTCATCGACAGCCGCGGCTGCGAAGGCTGCGGGCCTGGTTATTGGTACTGGACGCTGCAATTCCCCAACAAAACCGTCGCCGGCTATCCGTAACAAACTAATTTCATACAGACTTCATTCGACAAGCGGAACGGGGATTGGGTATCGTCGGCGAACTTGGCCTTCGATCGTCAACGCTACCCATCCTGAACGGAGCATTTCAGTGCGTATCAGCTCCCGCATCTATCCGCTCGTGTTGTCCGCCGTCTTCGCCAGCGCCTGCGCTGACGACGGCAAGAAGACGCCCATCACCGACGCCAACTACATCACCTGTCCGGCGCCGGGCGAGCTGCCGTTTCGCATGCAATCGACCGGCTTTCAGGTGCCCGCCAACGCCGTCACCGTGATGCTGAACCCGCGCGACAAAGACTCGTCCTCGGACACGCTCGGCAATCCCGGCGGCGGCGCCATCGCCAACGTCTTCATCAACGACAAGACCGCGCCGGCGCCGGGCAACCTCGAGTTCACCGGCTTCAAGCAGCGCACCTTGCCCAACCAAGGCTTCTTCGACAACGCGCTGCCCAACGAGTGGGTCAGCATGTGGACCTACGACGGCACGGCGTGGGAGCAGATCGGCCGCGTCCAGACCATCGACACCGGCGCCTTCGACGTCACCACCAACGGCTACGCGGGCAACAACTTCCAGCCCATCTACAACATGCTCGAGGCCGACGGCAGCTGTACCATCAGCTGGAACTACCTCTACGCCGCCGGCACCCAGTTCGTCGTCTTCGACATCGACGGCACCTTGACCTTGAGCGACGAGGAGTTCCTCGATCAGCTCGCCGACGAGACCTACGTTCCGAAGCTGATGGGCGGCGCCGTCCAGCTGGTGCAAGCGTGGGTCAAGAAGGGATACCACCCGATCTACCTGACCGCGCGCGCGCACGACTTCCGCTTCGACACGCGCGCCTGGCTCGACCTCGAGGGCTTCCCGCGCGGCGCCATCATCACGTCGGTCCCCGGCGACAGCGCGCAGCCGTTCAAGACGTTGTGGATGAAGCGCATGACCGCCACGTTCGGCTGGGACTTCGTGGCCGCCTACGGCAACATGGACACCGACATCGGCGCCTACCAAGCCGTCAACATCCCGAACTCGGAGTTGTTCATCGTCGGTCCTTACGGCGGCGACTTGGGCAGCACGCCCATCCTCAACATGGATTACACCGATCACATCAACACGTACGTCGCCGCGCAGCCCAACGCGCCCGCCAAGAACTAATCTAAGCATATTTAGATCAACATATTTAATCAGTAGAGCCAGTCGGTGAGGCGGGCGTCGACCTCGAAGCCGGCCAGGAATCGCGCGCCGGCGCCGTCGCCGGGCAGCCGGCCGACGCCGACGAAGCCGCGCAGCCACGGCACGACCGACGCCGTGTAGCCGAGCGCGCCGTAGCCGCCGACGTGGCCGTCGCGCGGATCGACGAGCAGCGTGCCGTCGACGTGGTAGCCGCCGACCCAACGCCACACGAGCTCGAGCCGCGCCGTCGCGCGCAAGTAGGCGAAGGACGCGCCGCGCGGGCCGTCGCGCAGCGCGGCGCCGGCGGTCAAGACAACGCGCCCGGCTTCGACGGGATAGCGCGGGTCGACGCCGCCGCGCGCGATGCCGGCGTTGAGCGAGAGATCGCGGCGGCCGTCGAGCGTAAACAGCGTGTTGAAGCCGGCGATGGGAAACAGCTCGCGGCTCGGCTGCCACACGCGGTCGCCGGGCTGCCGCGCGGCGCCGGCGGCGACGACGGTGACGGCCTGCGGGCGCGTCGGCTCGGCGGCGGCGTCGGCGGGCAGCGCGCGCAAGTGGGCGTCGATGGCCGCGGCGACGACGGCGAGCGCGGTCAGCGGCACGAGATGGCCGGTGCCGTGCACGACGCGCGTCGTGACGGCGACGACGCGGGCGAGCCGCGCCGCCGCCAGCGCGTCGACGCTGGGTGGCACGATGTCGTCGGCGTCGCCCCACACGAGCAGCGTCGGCGCGCGCACGTGGTCGAGCGCGGCGCTGTTGACGCGCAGCTGCGCCGGCGCCAGAAATGCGCGGTAGTAGCCGACGATGGCGTCGCGGCGGCGGCAATCGCTCCAATCGGCGGCGATGAGCGCGAGGTCGAGCGGGTCGATCGCCTGACCGCCGTGGGCGACGCGGCGCAGGCCGAGGCCGATGCCGGAGTAGGGGCCGGCCAGCAGCAGGAACGGCGGCCACAGCGCGTCGAACAGCAGCAAGCGCTCGCCGCGGTTGAGGTCGAGTTCGGCGAGCGGCGCGGCCACGAGCACGAGGGCTTCCACGCGCGTCCCCAGCTGCGCCGCGAGCCGCGCGGCCATGGCGCCGCCGAGCGAGTGGCCGGCGAGGACGACGCGACCGCCGGGCGCGACGGCGTCGATGACGTCGACAATCGCCGCCAGCGCCGCCGCGGCGTCGAAGTCGCCGGCAAACGGCGCCTCGCCCAATCCCGGCGCGTCGACGAGCACGCGCGCGCGACAGGCGGCGAGCGCCGCGTTCACGCCCGCCCAGCTATGCTGCGTCAGGCCGAGCGCGGGCAGGAAGACGATCGGCGCGCGCGTGCTGCCGCAGCCCGCCGGCGGCGGCAGCACGCGGAAACGCGCGGCGATCGGCGCGTGGGGCGCGGCGGCGCGCGCGAGCGGCACGGCGTAGTAGTCGCCTGCGCGCACCGTCGGCGCGCAGCCGGCGAGCGCCAACAGCGCCAGAGCAGAGCAAGAATGCCTCATGAATTCGCAGACGAGGATATAAGCCGCGGCGGCGCTGGCTCTAGGGGCTGTTCTCAATTGGCGGACCGAGCCAAGCGCCGCGAGGAGCCGCGGCTGCGAGGCGCGAAGAGCGAAGCTACTGGGGGTAACTGAGCGATGAGCAACGAAGCAGACGCGGCCCGCAGCAAGCTTGGCGACGGGAGCTGATTGAGAACAGCCCCTAGTCGAGCGGACCTCGAGCGCGCGAAGGAGGACGAGCGCGCGAGCTGCGATTCAGCGGGAAATGGCGAGCGAACGCTCAGCCTTTGATGAAGCCGAACAGATCTTCGTTGACCTGATCTTTGAGCGTCGTACACATGCCGTGCGGCGCGCCTTTGTAGACCTTGAGCGTCGCGTGCTTCACCAGCTTCGCCGACAACAAGGCCGAGTCGGCGATGGGCACGATCTGGTCGTCGTCGCCGTGCAAGATCAGCGTCGGCACGGCGATCTTCTTCAGATCCTCGGTCATGTCGGTCTCCGAGAACGCCTTGATGCAGAAGTACGACGCCGGAAAGCCGGCCATCATGCCCTGCAGCCAGAACGACTCGCGTACGCCTTCGGAGATCTTGGCGTTCGGCCGGTTGTAGCCGTAGAAGGGCAGCGTCAGCTCTTTGAAGAACTGCGCGCGATCGGCCTGCACGCTCTTGCGCAGCCCGTCGAAGACCTCCAGCGGCAGGCCGCCCGGATTGGACGCCGTCTTGAGCATGACCGGCGGCACGGCGCCGATGAGCACGGCCTTGGCGACGCGCTCGTTGCCGTGGCGACCGATGTAGCGCGCGACCTCGCCGCCGCCCGTCGAGTGGCCGACGTGGACGGCCTTCTCGAGACCGAGGTGCGCGACCAGCTCGGCCAGATCGTCGGCGTAGGTGTCCATGTCGTTGCCGTGCCACGGCTGCGCCGAGCGGCCGTGGCCGCGCCGATCGTGCGCGATGCAGCGGAAGCCGCGCGACGCCAAATAGAACATCTGATCTTCGAAGGCGTCGGCGCTGAGCGGCCAGCCGTGGCTGAAGACGACGGGCTGACCTTTGCCCCAATCGTTGTAATAGAGCTCGGTTCCATCTTTGGTCTTGAACACGCTCATGTTGTTCTCCTGGTTGGAACACGCGGTGCGGACGCGGTCACTGTGGCCGATCGCACGCCTCGGCACCAGCTTGCAGATCTGCGGCAACGGGCGGCCGACTCCGTCGCAAATTGGACGTGCGTGCGGCCATTGCGTAGGGCGACGCTGCGCCGACATTGAGCGGATGCATGATGTCGTGATCGTCGGCGCCGCCGTGGCCGGGCTGAGCGCGGCGGCGCGCGGGCGATAGTGGCGTAAAAGCGTCAGGTGGTGATGTCGGTGCGCCTATGTTCGATCGCGCGCAACCAAGCTCGAATGCTCCCCGATTGTTTCCAATCTCTCGTGAGACCCATTCATGAAATGGCGTTCATGCGCTCGCGGCATCGCGCAGTCGAACGACGCCGAATCCACGGGCTTCCGTCGCTGAGCCGCCTTTCGGTTGCAGTGATGCCGATTGTCCGCGCTCCTTTTGTGCATATCGAAGGTACGTTTACCGTCGAGAAACATGGGCGATTTGCGGTCGATTCTGGTTTACAAGCGATATCGGCTGCGGCTTAAGATTCGCGCCATGACGCGCCTCATGCTCGTGCTCTGCGTTTCGTCGTTCGGCCTCTCCAGCTTCGCGTACGCGAATGGAAAGCAGCCTTCGAAGTCCTCTCATCGACGTCATCGCGACGACACGGCCGACAACGCCAAGGACGAGCCGCCCAAGTCGGAGCAGGCGCAGCTCGCCGACAAGATCGCCAACTGCAAGGACGATCCGATCTGCGGCATGTGATCTCGGGCGCGCCGCAAGTGCGCGGCATCACTTTGTAAGTTAGCGAAAGTAGTCGGTAAAATTAAATAATTCGATCAGCTGCGGAAGAATCGCGCTTGCGGTCGTTACATGGCCAAGGCGCAAAATGTACAAGCTGATCGCGATCACGTTCTTATTGGGCGGCTGTGTTTCGCAGCCGCTGTCCAGCACTGACCCCGTCGTCGACTTGGCTCCGCCGCTCGTGCCGCCGCAGCCGGGCGTGTACGACGTCAGCGTCGCCGCGGCGACGGGCGACTGCGAGCCGGCGACGGTGAGCGGCCCGCTCGCGCCGCTGCAGCAGCTCATCGACGTCGACGCCGATCACGGGCTGCGCGTGCAGATGCCCGACGTCGTCGTCGGCAAAGACGCGCTCTTCGCGACGCGCGCGCTCGATGGCTATCATTGGCAAGAGGCGACCACGCGCTGCGGCGCGCAGGTCACGTACGACGTCACGGCCATCGCGGTCGCGGCCGACGCGCTGACGCTCGTGCGCAGCGAGCTGTGGAGCGACACGGCGGCGGCCAGCGCCGGCGCCGACGGCACGTGCGACTACGTGCCGGCGCACGACTGCGGCAGCAGCGTCACCATTCGCTACCAGCTCGCCGAGCCGTGCGCGCCGCCGTGCGCGCTCACGGTCGCCGACGCGCCGGGGGCCAACGGCTATCCGGCCGTCAGCTGCGTCTGCGGCGCGCAGTGAGCCGCGCCATTTGATCGCGGCGTGCCGGCGATTACAATCGCCGCATATCCAACACTGATAAGCATCACGGCAGCTGTCATTGCGGCAAAGTCCGCGACGCAGACGCTCGCGGTCCAACAGACGACGCCAAGCTGTAGCCAAGCTCGGCGTTGCCCAGCGCGATTGCGGTCAAGGCTTTTAGTTTTCGCGCGACATGAATCGATATCGGTAGCGACCGCGGCTCGTCGTCGGCCGGGCATCTGCTACGATGACGGACGATGCGCTCGTCGATTGCGTGGGTTTTCGTCGTCGCGATGAGCGGCTGCGCGTCGCGTCCGTTGAGCGCTGGCGACGGCGGGAATGTCGCGGTGACCGACTTGGCCGCGAGCTCCGACTTGCCGCGTCTTCCGTTCGATTCGTCGCCGCTGCCGGGTCCCGCCGATTTCGCGCCGCCCGTGGACACCGGCCTCGCCGTTTGTCCGTGCACGCGGCGGCCGAGCGGCGTGGCCGAGTCGACCTGCCCGCGCGGCGCCGGCCAGATGACGACGACCGTCATCGGGCTCGCCGGCGGCACCGCGTCGCTCACGGGACAACAAGGTCAATTCAGCGGCGTCGCCCTCGCGATCGCCATTCCGCCGATGTCGCTGACGGCAAATAGCGCGATCAAATTGACCGAGACGGGAATGGCGCCGCCGGCCGCTTACATCGATTGGTCGCCGGTCTGGCAGCTGGCGCCGATTGGTGTCAACTTTCATGTTCCCGCGAAAGTGACGGCGCCGTACTCGAACTCGAATGGCAAGGTCGATCCGGCGCTGGCGATCTACACGTCGATGGATGGAATGACGTGGACGCGCCTCAGCGATAGTCAGATCAACGCTGGTTTTACCACCGGCACCTTGTCGGAGCTGCCGCAGCTCATGTTCAACGGCGCGCCGCGATCGGCGGCGAACGCGAGCTGCCCCTAAGCGGTCGATATTCGCATTCGGCACAATATGTGAATTCATTCTCGGGAATGCTGAAACAAAGCCTGACCGCGTTCGGCCTCGGTTTATTGTTGTGTGCGTCGGCGTTCGCCGATTCGACCGAGCCCGGTCGTAAATCCGAAGGCGTAGACGTGGAAAAGGCGGCCGCGACCGATAAGAGCGGCGCCGATCAGCGCTCGGCCAAACAGAAAAAAGAGCAGGGCGAAAAGAAGGGCGCGCTCAAAGAGCGCGTCGACCCCGCTAAAGACGCCGCGGCGCAGCGTGCGAATATTGCGCAGCTGAGAGAGGACGCCGAAATCGATAAGCGACAGGGCAATCGCGTGGGTGCGTGGGCGGCCGAGCGCGACGAGAAGCATGCCCAAAAGCTGCTGCAGAAAGACGAAAAGCTGTTGCAGGAAGGAAAGGCGAAAACGCAGGTCGATGGGCAGGCCGTGAAGAGGTAGCGGCCCACTAATTGCTCCTCAAGCGAGCATGGCGACTCATCGCACGCGTTGGTTATGGCTGATTCCCGGGACGATCGTCGCCATCATCGTTCTCGTCTTCGTATTCCTCAATCCAATCGTCACGTATGCGACGCAGAAGGGGCTCGACCGCCTCAAAGGCGCGAGCGGCACGTTCAAGGCATTGAGCGTCACGCTCATTCATCCCGGCTACAACGTCTATGGATTGAAGATCGTCGAGATGCCGGTGACGGCGCACAAAGAGCCGCTCTTTTATGCCGACCGCGTCGAGATGCGCTGGTCGTGGCGCGAGATTCTGCACGGTCATTTGGTGCGTCGCGTAAAGATTTGGAAGGCGCGCGTGCAAGTGCCGATGCGGCCCGGCGACGAGTCGAAGCCGTCGCAGCCGCCGCTGGAGATCGCCAAGACGCTGGAGTCGGTGCCGTCGGCGGGGGTGGAGCGCTTGGAGCTCGTCGACAGCCAAGTGATCCTCGTCGATGAAGTGCACGATAATCAGCGCTTATGGGTGCACGATCTGCAATTGACGCTGGAGAATATGGCGTCGCGTAAGAAGCTGATGAAGGGCTTACCGCTGTTGGTGACGGTGCGAACGAAAGTGCAGAACAGCGGTCAGCTGAGCGCGTTCTTGACGATGGATCCATTCGATGAGGGGCTGACCTTCGCCGGGTCGGTCGAGCTCCATCATCTGGAGCTGTCCGACCTGCATCAATTCACGAGCATTGGCGGACTGACGCTGCCCAAGGGGACGATTGACGTGTTTGCGTCGATCACCTGTAAACGGAACGAGCTGACCGGCGGCATCAAGCCGATCTTGAAGAACGTCAAAGTGCGAGCGGCGGACGACAAGCTCGGCGACAAGGTCAAAGCATTGTTGGCCGATGTCGCGGTCAAGATCTTCTCCGATCGCGTGCCGGGGCGAAATGCGGTGAGCACGATCATTCCCATTCACGGCGACTTGAAGAAGCCGCAAGTGCAACTGGTGCCGACGGTGTTGGCGGTCATTCGCAACGCGTTCGTCGAGGGCTTGTCGGCGAGCTTGACCAATGTGCCGCCGCCGCAAGGAACGGGCGGAATTCTGCATCAGGCGCGGCGGGCGCTGAGCAAGAAGTCGAAGCAGCCGGTCGAAGCCAAAGTGAAGAAATGAGGGAGCTGCCAATGAATGGAATGGCGAGACGAATATGGTTATTGCCGTTATTCGTATTGGCGGCGTGTCACGCGCATACGGTGCAAGGCAGGCAGACGACGTTGGAGACGCCGCCGAAAGAGCCGCAGGTGGCGTCGGAGCGGCCGGTGCGCACGACGCCGGGCGGAATGTTGGATGCGAAGGCGATGCGGCAGCTGCAGTCGGCGCTGACTCGTCACGGCGTCGAGACGCCCAATAGCGGGCAGCTCGATGACGAGACGCAAGCGTCGCTGCGTAAGTTTCAAGAGCGCGAGCAAATGGCAGCGACCGGCATGCCCGACTTCGACACCCTGCGTAAGCTGGGGCTCGACCCGAAGGCGATCTATTTGGGCGGCACGAAGCGCGCCGATTCCAAGGTCGACCGGCAAAGGAACGCGACCCGCAGCGACGCGAATCAGTCGTCAGCGAAGTAAGCCTGGTCGCGGCGGAATCATTGGTGCGCAGGCGCTCGGCGGCGGCGGCGATTGACTGTCGATGTCGGCTGCCTAGGTTTCGTCATTACGGAGGCGCGGGTGTCGGACGATCACGACGACGACCAGACGCAGCGGCCGGCCGATGCGGCGGCGGAATCGCCGGCGCCGCGCGCGCCCAATCGGCGCATGCTGTTTCGCGCCGCGCTGGGCGCGGTGGGCGCGCTCGCCGGCATTCGCCGCGCGGCCGCGCAATCGAAGGCGACGCCGCTGCCGCCGCCGGACGTGATTGGCCAACCGCCGGACGCGCCGACGCACAACGCGTCGTCGGCGGCGCCGCAGCCGGGACAAAAGCGGCCGGCGCCGCCGACTGAAATGCCGTCGGCGGAGGTGCCGCGGCGCGCGCTCGGAAAGACCGGCGCGCTGGTGTCGGCGATCGGCGTCGGTGGCCACCACTTAGGCGACGCAGCGACGTTGGAAGAGGCGCTCGATATCGTCTCGATGGCGCTCGATTATGGGATCAATTTCTTCGACAACTGCTGGGAATACCATAATGGCAAGTCGGAGAATTGGCTCGGGCGCGGGCTGAAAGGCAGGCGCGACAAAGCCTTCGTCATGACCAAAGTCTGCACGCACGGCCGCGACGCCAGGCTCGGCCTGCGCATGCTCGAAGAATCGCTGCGCCGGCTCGATACCGATCACCTCGATCTATGGCAGATCCATGCGGTCAGCTTCGACAACGATCCGGCGCTGGCGTATGCCAAAGGCGGAATCATCGAGGCGATGGAGCGCGCGAAGAAGCAGGGCAAAGTGCGGTTCACGGGATTTACCGGCCATAAAGATCCGGCGTTTCATTTGGAGATGTTGCGCCGTGGATATCCCTTCGACGCCATTCAAATGCCGCTCAATCCGATGGACGCGCAGTTCTTCAGCTTCGAGAAACAGGTCGTTCCGGTGGCGAATCAAAAGGGAATCGGCGTCATCGGAATGAAGTCGATGGGCGGGACGGCCGATGTCGTCAAGCAGGGCGTGCTTTCGGCGACCGATTGCCTGCGTTATGCGATGAGCTTGCCCGTCGCGACGACGGTGACCGGCATCGATTCATTGGCGGTCTTGCAGCAGAACGCGGCGGTGGCGCGCGGATTCAAGCCGCTCTCGCCCGAGCACATGCAGGCGCTGCGCGACAAATGCGCGCGCTTCGCCGGCGACGGGCGCTTCGAGCTCTATAAGGTTTCGCTCAAATACGACAACCCCGAGACGCGCACGCCGCACGGCTTTCCCTTCGATCCGAAGCTCAAAGAGACGCAGGAGATCTTGGAAGGCGGCAGCGCTTTGCCGGCGGTCGATACCGCGCGCGCGCCGTTATAGGAGAATCGATGAGCGATCAGCCTAACGACCGAGCGCGGGATTCGCAGCGCGAAAGCGAGGATTCACGCGCCGAGATCGCCGGCGAATCGCTTGGCCATTCGCGACGCGAATTCCTGCAGCAGGCCGCGGTCGCTGCCGGAAGCGTCGCCGTCGCTGGTGCGCTGTGGGAGCGCGTCGCGCGAGCGGAGCTCACCGTCGAATCATTGCCGTTGACGAATGTCGGTTCCGACAAGATCCCGCATAAGCCGTTGGGTGCGACCGGTCTGACGGTGTCGATTATTGGTATTGGTGGATCGTCGCTGGCCGATGCGCCTTCTTACGATGAAGCCGAGCGCATCGTGCACGAAGCGGTCGAGGCCGGCGTCAATTTCTTCGACAATGCGTGGGAATATCACGGCGGGCGCAGCGAAGAGTGGATGGGCAATGCGCTCAAAGGGCGGCGCGACAAAGTCGTGCTCATGACCAAAGTCTGCACGCATGGTCGCAGCGCGAAGATCGCGATGCAGATGCTCGACGATTCGCTGCGGCGATTGCGGACCGATCATCTCGACGTCTGGCAAGTGCACGAGTGCGTCTATTGGAACGACCCGGAGCTGCACTTTCGTGAAGGCGGTGTCATCGACGCGCTAAAGCAGGCCAAGCAGCAAGGTAAAGTACGTTTCATAGGATTTACCGGACATAAACATCCCGACATTCATTTGGCGATGCTGAAGAAGGCGGACGAGCACGGCTTGCACTTCGATACGGCGCAGATGCCGCTCAATCCGTTCGACGCGACGTTTCGCAGCTTCGAGCAGCACGTCTTGCCCGAAGTGCGCCGGCGGAAGATGGGCGCGTTCGGGATGAAGTCGCTCGGTGGTGGCGGCGCGCCGATTCAGCAGGGCGCGATTACGGTACGTGAGGCGCTGCGTTATGCGATGAGCTTGCCGGTGGCGACGACGATCAGTGGCATCGATTCGCTGGCCGTGTTGCATCAGAACTTGGCGATCGCGCGCGGGTTCGAGCCGATGACGGCGGGCGAGCAGCAGCTGCTGCGCCGGCGCTGCGCCGATTTGGCGTCGGATGGACACCTCGAGCTTTATAAGACGACGAAGAGGTTCGACGCCGCGGTTGGGCGCGAGCAGCACGGCTTTCCCGATCCGAAAGCGTTACCGATGTAAGCCTTGGTGGCGCGCTGTCGGCGGTGACATGGGCCTACATCGCGGCCGCATTCGCGCTCGATTTGACGCCGCTATCGACGCACAATCGAAGCTCCCGCGTTCGCTCGCGATAGGAGGACGACGGTGCGCCAGAGCCCGATTGTGCAGTGTCGAAGCCGCGCGTCTACGGTCACGCTCGTCGTCGCTGCGCTCTTGTGCAACGCGGGCGTCGCGCGGGCGCTGACGGCCACGATGGTGGCGTTTTCCGGCGGGGACGGAACATTCAATACGGTCAATGACAACGGCAAGATCCTCTATCAATCGACGAGCAGCGGCAGTGGCACGTATTCGGCATTCATGTATTTTCAGCGGCCGGCCGGCGTCACGTTTGCGGTCGGCGCCCCGCTCTATGTCGAGGTCGATTACAAAGACGTCGGCGGGCCGGCGCGCTTCGGCATTCAATATGACGCCGAAGGGAATGATTACGCGGACGGCGGATTCGGCATCGACGCCGGCGTGCAGAATTCGGGCGCATATCGAACCGCGGTATTCCAGCTGACCGATAATGCGTTTCATCTGGGCGAGAACGGCGGCAACGATATGCGGCTGACGCAGCCGGGGCCGCTGCAGCTGAATATCGCGGCCGTGCGCGTCAGCGATCAGCCGACGGCGCTATATACGAGCTTGACGCAGTTCCTCGGGCCTTATACCGGGCCCACTTATACCGGCGGTACGCCGGTCGATGCGTCGACGATGGCGGGGAAGCTGCTGTGCGGATATCAGGCTTGGTTTCGCACGCCCGGCGACGAAGACGTGACCGGCTGGGTTCATTACGTGCCCAATGGCGTCATGGCGCCGGCCAATATCGCGGTCGACTATTGGCCCGAAATGGCCGAGCTCGGACCGGGCGAGCAATATCCGGCCAACGGCTTCACGAACGCCGACGGCACGCCGGCGACGTTATTCAGCGACGACGATTCGCGCACCGTATTGCGGCATTTTCAATGGATGGAAGCCTATGGAATCGACGGCGTGGCGTTACAGCGCTTCTTTCCCGGTCCGGGCGTCGATATCCAGGGAATGATCGTCATGAACAAGGTGCGCGCCGCGGCGAATCAGACCGGACGCACGTTCTTCGTCGAATACGATATGACCGGCGCCGCCGAGGCCGATTTGGTCCCGACGATTACCCGCGATTGGCATTATCTCGTCGATACGATGAAGATGCAGTCCGATTCGCGTTATCTGCACGAAGGTGGGCTGCCGGTCATCGGTGTCTACGGCTTCTTCGAAGAGCGTTTCAGCGCGACGACGGCCAATGCCATTCTCGATATCTTCGCGACGCCTGGGCCTTATCAAGCGTTCGTGGCCGCTGCCGGCGCTTGGTATTGGAGTCAGCAACCGTATTCGGCGGCGTGGCAAACGATGATGTTTCGCATGGGCTCTTATCAGCCGTGGAATACCGGAAATAGCGGCGGGGTGGCCGGCGACGTGCCGAGCACGGCCTATTGGGCCGGCGATCAAGCGACGCTGGCGGCGCACGGTGTCAAATACGTGCCGCAGATCTATCCCGGCAGCAGCTCCTTCAATCGCGACGGAACGCCGTGGGGACCGACGACGGAAGATCGTTTGCAGGGCGATTTCTTGTGGAGTCAGGTGACGGCGGCCGTGTCGCTCAAGGCGTATTCGGTGTTCTTGGGCATGTTCGATGAAATGGACGAGGGCACGCAGATCTTCAAGGTCTCGCAGACGCCGCCGACGCAGGCCAATTTTCGCGACTATCAAGGGCTGCCGTCCGATTACTATTTGTGCTTAGCGGGTAAGGCGACGGAGGCGCTGCGCGCGAACAGTCAGCAGTCGCCGGCGAAGCCGGATTGCGCGGCATTGACGCAGCCGACGATTCCCGATCCGATCGCGCCGTTGAATGGCGATTCCGTCGGCGTGGGCGCGGTCGAATACAGTTGGACAGCGGCGTTGGCGCTCGCGCAAGGCGGGACGATTGACCATTATGAAGTATCGGTCGATGGCGCGATGAGCGCGGCGCCCAATGGCACGGCCACGATCGCGACCGGTGCTGGGGAGCATGTCTGGCGCGTGCGCGCGGTCAATTCGTTGGGAAATGCCGGCGGCTGGAGCATCGCGCAGACGTTCACGGTCGGGGATTGCAGCGGCAGCGGCTGCGGCGGCACCGACGGCGGCCGCGGCTCCGACGTCGACGGCGGCACGTCGGGGACCGGCGCCGGCGGCAAGTCGGCGCGCGGTGGCTGCGAGGTCGGCGGCGCGGCCGGCAGTCCGGCGGCGATCTCCTGCCTATTGGTGTTCGCGCTATTGGCGCTGCGACGCCGCGGCCGCCGTCATTCTTAGCTGCATTCGCAGCGCGAAAACCGCGTATTCCCCGTAAACGCGTTCGCTTGCTTAGCGGACTCGCGCCATCAAGATCGCGTCGGCGTAGCGGCCGGCCGAGAAATACGCCTTCGCCTGTCGTCCTTCGACGACGAATCCCAAAGATTCGTACAGCTTCCGGGCGCGTTCGTTCGTGGCGTCGACGTCGAGCTCGACGCGCACGAGGTCGAGCCAATCGTCGGCCAAGCTCAGCAGCGACTGCATGAGCGCGCGCCCGACGCCGCGGCCGGCGAACGCGTCGTGCACGGCGATGCCGATTCGCGCCAAATGCCGCCGCTTGACCCCGCCGACGTGCAGCCCGGCGAGCCCGACGACGCGCCCATCGAGCTGCGCGACCATGACGTGATCATTCGGCGTCAGCGCCTCGATGAAGGCGCGCCCCGGTCGCTCCGACGGCATCGCGGTCGTAAATTCCATCACGTGGGGCTGATGCCGAATCTCGCCCACTGCTTCCCAGTCGTCGACTCGAATGGGTCGAATGACGACGTCTTGATTGGACATTGGCCGATTATACGAGGCGGCGCTACGACCGGGTGTGATCTCGGTCGCCCCGTCGCTGCTGCCGACGTTCGCGCGCCGCGTGCGCCGCATCTCGGCGGGTGCTGATGGAGCGTGATAGCCTCGTTGCAGGGGACTCATATGATTATCGCGGGGCGTTCGAGCGTCTTTGGAATCCTCGTTATCGCGACTTCATTGACGATCGGTTGCTCCTCGCCGCATCAAACGACGATCCTGCCGCTGCCGGACGCGTCGGCCGCCGCCGATATGTCCAGCAGCGATCCCTGCGCGCCGGGGCAGGTCGTCATGCTGCGCTATTTCGTCGCGTCGCTTGGCGTGTGCAGCAGCACGTATCAAGAGGCGCTCGCCAAAGGGCTCGCCTGTCCCGAACAAACGGGCGAATGCACCGGTTATCATGTCGTCGGCGCGCCCGGACCTTTTATCGCTTGGGATTGCTTTTACGACGTGAATACCGGTCAATTGGCCGGCGCCGATTACTCCAATGACGAACGGCCGTTCTGTGCGGCGGGCATTCAATCGGCCACGTGCGGATTCACCGGCTATACGAGCGGCGATCATTGCGAGGCCGACGGCGGGACTTCGTGATCCGAGCGGCGAGAGCATCGGGCTAAGGACGATGGGCCCAGCGTTTGGTACGTTGTATAGTCTGGCCATGCCGACTGTCGAATCGATTGCGCCGCAGTTCTTCGTCAAGGAGCTGGCCCGATCCGTCGACTGGTATGTTCGCGTGCTCGGTTTCCGGGTGGCTTTTCAAGGCGCCGACTATGCGGGCGTCAGACTCGGGCCGGCGCTGATTGTGCTCATGCAAGTCGGGCCAGCTCCAGTCGGCCTCAGTTACAAAGGCGCTTGCCATTTGCGTATCGGCGCGGGCGTCGATGACTACGTCGCGCAGATTGAGGCGACGGGTCAGACGCTGACGGCGACGTTGAAGGACCATCCCGAATACGGAATGCGAGAAGCGACGGTGCGCGATCCCGATGACAACGATATCTATATTGGGCAGGAGCTGTGATCGTCTGCGCGGCGCGCTGCCGTCAGCGCCCGCCGACGGAGAACGTGAGCGCGCTAAGCAGTCGGCGTCGTTAAATCATACGGCAAAGCGGGATGACCTTGACGCCGCCGTGCGTCGCCAACGGTTGCGGCGCGGTCGTCGGAAAGGTCGGGAATTCGAGCGTGCAGTCGCTGATCTGAAAGAGGTATTGCGCGCAATATTGATCCGAATTGCCGGTGAGGTTGTCGGTGCAGCCGCCATCGTAAGAGTGCGTGAACGTCGCCGAGCGGTACACGGGGATCGGCGGCGTGGGCGAGGTGTCCAAGAAGAGGTAATAGTTGCCCTCCGGGATAGCCTGGTGGACGTTCTTCACGCCGGGGAATTGGCTGGAGGTGGCGCCGTCGGGCGCGAGGCTGTCGAACGACACGTACGACTCACCTTGGAGCCAGTACGTAAAGCTCTGGCCGCTAGGCTGGAGGTCACTGCCGATCCCGATGAACGTCAACGGGACGTCGCGCGTGAGCTCGGGATGCGTATCGGTGATGAGGTTGAAGTTGCTGTCGACGATGGCTCCGCTGGTGCAGCCGGCGCCGAGCGTGGCGAACCCGATTAGCGCGATGAATGCCGGTCGTTTGGTGAGTGAGTGAATCGTCATAGTCGAGGTCTCCCTTTAGAAGGCCACGATAGCGAAACGCTCACGAATGGGCGCTGACCTGCATCACGGAGTGCTCGACTTCGAATGGCTGCCGCGGCGACGCGCCAAGGACGAGGGCGCGTCGTCGGGCGCGCGAGCCGACAAAAGAGGCCGCCGCGTGACGGCGCGCACGAGGACGCGCATCTTCGCGCGAGGCCGCGGGGATCGACCGCTGACAGGCGAGCCAGCTGAGTGATCGGTGCGCCACTTAGTCGCCCTTAGTCGAGTGTCACCTCCGACCAGAGATGGCCATGCTGCTCCTGTCGCAGCTCGGCGTTTGCCCTCAGATCAGCCGCGCGCTGCTTCAGGCGAGCGGCGTTGTAGCCGTCGCCGAGCTGGGCGCGCACGTCGGCCTGGGCCTCGGCTCGAATCCGCCGCCCGCGCCATCGCGGTCGAGGTGCAGCCGGCCAGCGCGAGCGCCGCCAGGGCGCCGAGCAAGCACTTTGTCGTCGTTGGTTTCATGATCGACCACAGCGTGGAAGATGCGGCGCGCGGCCGGCGATGCAACGTTTGCATAGGACAGGCGGTTCAGCCGACTCGACTGGCCGGCGGCGAAGTCGTGCGCGTCAGTCACGTCCGCGCGACAGCGGCCTCACGGCGTGCCGTATGCAGGCCTGCACAGCGTTCGCGTCTCGCTGCTGTCGAGGACGCAGGCCTGGGGCCCGACGAAGACCGTCGGTCCGCCGAGGCACACAGCCTTCTCGCTGCCATCCCCGGTGAGCATGGCCACGAGCTCCTGCGTGGTCGAGCTGTAGACGGCCGTGATCGGCAGCTTCACGAAGGTCGTGCCGCCGTCGCCGTCGTCGTAGTAGTCGACGAGGATGTACTGCACGCAGAAGTTGATCACGCCGGTCTGCTCGATGCAGCCGCCGTCGGACAGGCCCAGCGCCGCGAAGCTGCGAATGCAGAAGCCCGCGTGCTCGGCGCAGTAGTCGTCGAGCGTCGCTTGGCAGTCGAGGCGACCGTAGTCGCTCGCGGCGGCCAAGTCGATCGGGCCGCCGCCCGCGACGGAGAGGTCGAGCCCGCCGTCTTGCTTGTCGCCACCTCGGTTGTCGCCGCAGCCGGTGAGCATCACGAACGAGAGCGCGACGAACGGCAGCGCGAGCTTCATCGCCCGACTCTACTGCTCAGGGCGAAACGGTGCTGCGCGGCGGATCACGCATCGTCATACGGCCGTTCCAATGTGGCTCGGCGGCGCCAGCTCGGTCGCTCGAAGCATCAGCCGCGAGGTCGCCCGACTGAGCGTTCCGGCGCCGGACACGGCCCTGACGCATCCGACGAAGCCATCGCGACCCAAGCCGACGACAAATGCGCGAGTGTCCGCTTGTGGGACGCGCGATTCTCGAAAGCGGGCAGCGCGCTCGACACCTGCCGTGTAATTCCGCCCACTTGACCTACCGTGCCCCTGGCACGGCGCTCGCTGTAGGGGACGGCGTGCATTCGTCCCTTCCGCCGGCGCTCGCCTGCGCCACCGCCGCGCTCGCCGTGGCATTTGCCGTCGCGCCCGCCGCCGTCGCCGCCGCCGAGCCGTCGCGCCCGCTGCCGCTCGGCGCCGCCATCGGCGAAGCCGTGCGCAACAGCCCGGCGCTCGGCATGTCCATCGCCGACTACCGCTCGGCCGAAGGCGCCGTGCTCGCCGCCAAAGGGCTCGACGATCCCATCCTCGACGGCACCGGCCTCTTCACCGAGACGCACCAAGTCGCGTCCAGCCCGGTGCAGCCCGGCACCGTCGACGACCTGCAGCTCGCGGTCGCGCTCACGCAGCCGCTGCCGACGGGCGGCCGCATCGGCCTCAAGCTCGGCAACGAGTACACGCGCGAGGCGCTCACCGGCACGCCGACGGTCGGCCTCGGCAGCACGCTGACGGCGGCCTCGGCGGTGGGTACGCCGCTGACGCTGTGGCAGCCGACACTGCAGCTGACGTTCACCCATTCGCTCCTGCGCGGCTTCGGCGTCGACGTCGCGCGCGCGCCGCAGCACAAGGCGCGCGTCCTGCTCGAGGCCGCCGGCAGCGTGCGCGGGGCGACGGCGGCGGCGCTCCTGCGCGACGTCATCGCCGGCTATTGGGAGCTCTATTTCGCGCAGCATCAGCTGGTCGTGCGCCGCGTGCTGGCCGACGCCGCGCGCGAGCAGCTGCGCGTCGTGCTCGCCAACATCGACGTCGGGAAGCAGCAGCCGAGCGCCAGCGCCGAAGTCGAAGTGGCCATCGCCGCGCGTGACACCGATGCGCTCGCCGCCGAGCAGGAATTGCTCGAGCGCGCCGTGGAGTTGGCGCGCCTCATGGGTCACGAGATCGACGCCGCCGCCGCTCAGTTGCGGGCCGCGGATGAGCCGCCGCGCGCCGCGCGCGTGCCACGGCTCGACGGCGTGCTGCAGGTCGCGCTCACCGGCAACCTCGACCTCCTGACCGCGCGCGCCAACTTGCGGGCGACGCGCGTCGACGCCGAGGTCGCGTCCAACGCGCGGCTGCCGCTGCTCGACGTCGGCGCCGGCGGCGGACCGGCCGGCATCTCCAGCAACTTGGGGCGCGCCTGGTCGATGCTCGGCCACTTCGGCGGCTACAGCGTGCAAGGCTCGCTCACGTTCCAACAGCCGACGCTCAATCGCGCCGCCCGCGGCAACTACGTCTCGGCGCGCGCCGCCGTGGGCAAGGCCGATCTCGACGAGACGTTGGTGCGCCAGCAGGTTCAGGCCAACGCCGTGCGGCTCGTCGCGGCCGCCGACAATGCGGCCCGTCGCCTGACGATCCTGGCGCCGTCGATCGACTCGGCCAACCGCGATTTGGAGGCCGAGCGCGCGCGCTTCGCCGTCGGCCGTTCGACCAACTTCGACGTGCTGCGCCGCCAAGACGAAGTGGCCGACGTGCAGCTGCGCCAGCTGCGCGCCCGCGTCGACTACGAGCAGGCCATCGCCGCCGTTGACGCGCTGACGGGCGAAATTTTGCCGCGCATGGGAGTGAAGCTGCGATGAGGGCCGCATTCGATCGACCGAGCAACATGGATCTGCCGCGCAAGCCTCGCCGGACGGGGCGGCGCATCGGCGTCGGCGCGGCGCTCGGTGTCGTCGCCGTCGTCGGTGTGACGTTGGCGCTGCATCAGCTGCGGGCGGCGGCGCCGATCGTCGAGCGCGCCGCCGTGCTCGTCGATCGCGTCGAGCGCGGCCCGATGCTGCGCGCCGTGCAAGGCGCCGGCTCGCTCGTGCCCGAGGACATTCGCTGGCTGTCGGCGACGTCGGGCGGTCGCGTCGAGCGCATTCGCGTGCGGCCCGGCGTCTCGGTCACCGCCGATACCATCCTCGTCGACATCGCCAATCCCGACGTCGAGCTGGCGGCGCTCGAGGCCGAGCGGCAAGTGGCCGGCGCCGGCGCCGAGCTGGCCAACCTGCGCGCCAAGAGCGACAACGATCGGCTCGGCCAGCAAGCCGTCGTCGCCGGCACGCGCTCCGATCTCGACGAGGCCACGCGTCGCGCCGACGCCGACGGCGCCTTGGCCAAGCGCGGCTTTCTGTCGGAGCTGGAGATGGCCAAGTCGCGCGATCAGGCGCAGACGCTGGGCGGCAAGCTCGACATCGAGCGGCAGCGCTTGTCGGCGCAAGCGCGCGGCATTCGGGCGCAGATCGACGCGCAGGACGCGCAGCTCGGCCGGCTGCGCGCCATCGCCGATTTCCGCCGCCGCGCCGTCGAGCAGCTGCACGTGCGCGCCGGCGTCGACGGCGTCTTGCAGGAGCTGCCGCTGCAGGTCGGGCAGGTCGTGGCGCCGGGCGCGCTGCTCGCCAAAGTGGCCGATCCGACGCGCCTCAAAGCCGAAGTGCGCATCGCCGAGACGCAGGCCAAGGAGATTCGCGTCGGGCAGGCGGCGGTCATCGACACGCGCAACGGCACCGTCGCCGGTCGGGTGTCGCGCGTCGAGCCCGCGGTTACGGCCGGCACGGTCAAGGTCGAAGTGACCCCGACGGCGGCGTGGCCCGACGGCGCGCGGCCCGACTTGACGATCGAAGGCACCATCGAGCTCGAGCGCATCGCCGACACGCTGTTCGTCGGTCGCCCGGCCGTCGCCGACACGAACGCCACCGTGCAGCTGTGGAAGCTCGTCGGCGACGACGCGGCCGTCCGCGTGCCGGTGACGCTCGGCCGCATGTCGGTGCGCACGATCGAGGTTCAAAAAGGGCTCGCGGCCGGCGATCGCATCATCATTTCCGATATGTCGCAGTGGGATAACCAGACGCGCGTGCAGCTGCGTTGATTACGGGCCGATCACTAGTTGGAGAGAACATGAGCGAGACACTCATCAAGCTGGAAGGCATCGCCAAGGTCTTCGTGACCGATGACGTCGAGACGCACGCGCTCTCGGACATCGAGCTGACGGTGAAGAAGGGCGAGTATCTGTCGATCGAAGGGCAGTCGGGCTCGGGCAAGACGACGCTGCTCTCGATCTTGGGGCTGCTCGAGTCGCCGTCGGCGGGCCGCTACACGCTGGCCGAGCACGAGGTGGCGCGCCTGTCGCCGGCGGAGCGCGCGCATCTGCGCAATCGCCACATCGGCTTCATCTTCCAGAGCTTCAATTTGATCGGCGATCTGTCGGTGTGGGAGAACGTCGAGCTGCCGTTGACCTATCGCGGGCTGCCGGCCAACGAGCGCAAGCGGCGCGTCGATCAGGCGCTCGAGCGCGTCGGCATGGCCCATCGCAAGAAGCACATGCCGGCGCAGTTGTCGGGCGGGCAGCAGCAGCGCGTGGCGGTCGCGCGCGCCGTCGCCGGCGAGCCGCTCATCCTGCTCGCCGACGAGCCGACCGGCAACCTCGACTCGCGCAACGGCAACGCGGTGTCCGACTTGATGCGCGAGCTGCATCAGCAAGGCGCGACCATCTGCATGGTCACGCACAGCCCCGAATATGCGCGCCACGCCTCGCGCCGCATCAGCCTGTTCGACGGCAAGATCGTCGACGAAACCCGCCACGCCGCGTAGCGAAGGAGCCGACGATGGGCACGCTCTTGCAAGACTTGCGTTATGGCGCGCGGGCGCTGTGGAACAACCCGGGCTTCACGCTCGTGGCGCTCTTGGCGCTGGCGCTCGGCATCGGCGCGACGACCGCGATTTATACGGTCGTCGACGGCGTGCTGTTGCGGCCGCTGCCGTTTCCCGAGCCCGACCAGCTCGTCGACGTCAACTCGGTGCTGCGTGACGAGACGTCGCCGGGCTCGTCGTCGTCGTTCCTCGACGCGCAAGACTACGCGACGCGCAATCGCACGCTGAGCGGCCTGGCCATCTGGACGCGCGGGCAGATCGTCCTCACCGGCGGCGCCATGCCACAGCAAGTGCAGGCGGTCGAGTCGTCGCCCAACCTGTTCAGCGTCTTGGGCATCAATCCGGCGCTCGGGCGCAGCTTCGCCGCCGACGAGGCCAAGGCCGGCAGCCACGTCGTCATCTTGTCGTACAACGTCTGGCAGCGGCGCTTCAACGGCGCGCCCGACATCGTCGGCAAGAGCATCGGCCTCGACGGCGAGCCCCACGTCGTCGTCGGCGTGGCGCCGCGCGGCTTTGCCTTCCCGCTCGACTCGACGACCGACGAGCCCGAGGTCTACCTGCCGTTTCCGCGCACGCAGCCCGAGGTCGACAGCGCCAAGTCGCGCGGCTCGCACTTTCTGACGATCGTCGCGCGCATGAAGCCGGGCGTCAGCGTCGCGCAGTGCGCCGCCGACCTGCGCACCGTCGTCGCCGGCATGCACCGCGACCATCCCGGCGAAGACGAGGACAAGTACCTGTCGGTCAAGCTGCAGTCGCTGCACGGCTCGCTGGTGGAGACGACGCGGGCGCCGCTCATCATGCTGCTGTTGGCCGTCGCCTGCGTGCTGCTCATCGCCTGCGCCAACGTCGCCGGCCTGCTCTTGGCGCGCGCGACGGTGCGGCAGCGCGAGATCGCCATTCGCACGGCGCTCGGCGCCGGCCGCGCGCGCATCGTCCGCCAGATGCTCACCGAGAGCGCGCTGCTCGGCCTCATCGGCGGCGGCGCCGGCGTTCTCTTGGCGATGTGGCTCGTCGATCTGCTGGTGGCGATGGTGGCGACCGGCCTGCCCGCCGTGCACGACCTCGCCATCGACGGGCGCGTGCTCGGCGTGACCTTCGCGCTCTCGATCGCGACCGGCCTGGCGTTCGGGCTCGTGCCGGCGCTGCACGCGTCGCGCTCCGACTTGAACGACGCACTCAAAGAGACGGCGCGCTCGAGCGCGCACACGCGCAGCCGCCGCGCGCGCAACGCGCTGCTCATGGGCGAGATCGCGGTGGCGCTGGTGCTGCTCGTCGGCGCCGGCATGACGCTGCGCAGCTTCGCCAAGCTGCAGCAGGTCGATCCCGGCTTTCGCATCGAGGACGAAGTGGTGGCGCAGCTGCATCTGCCCGACGGTCGCTACGGCAAGGACGAAGAGGCCGACGCCTACTATCGCAAGCTCACGCAAGCGGTCAAAGGGCTGCCGGGCACGGAGTCGGTGGCCATCGGCGCGCCCATTCCCTTTACGCACACCAACTGGTCGACGACGGTCAACGTCACCGGGCAGCCGGTCTCGCCCAAGCTGACGGACTCGATCATGTCGTCGGTGAGCCCGGAGTACTTCACGGCGCTGGGAATTCCGCTGCACTCGGGCCGCTTCTTCGACGCCAACGACGACCATCCGAAGTCGGCGCCGGTGATCATCATCTCGCAGCTGTTCGCCGACAAGCTGTTCGGCAGCGCCGAGGGCGCCATCGGCAAGCACGTCAACATCGGGCTCGGCGACGGGCCGCAAGGCACGTCGCTCGAGATCGTCGGCGTCGTCGGCGACGTGCGCACGCGCTCGCTGGAGAAGCCGGTGGCGGCGACGATGTACGTCGCGCTCGGGCGCTGGCCCATCGGCTTCATCGGCGTGGTGGCGCATACGAAGACGCCCAAAGTGGTGATGCCGCTCTTGCGTCAGGCGATGTTGACGGTCGACAAGGACCTGCCGCCGCCGCAGCTGACGACGATGGCGGAGCTGACGGCGACCTCCTTGCAGCGTCAGAAGATGCTCATGGTGCTGCTCGGCCTCTTCGCGGCGCTGGCGCTGGCGTTGGCGTCGATCGGCATCTACGGCGTCATGTCGTACACGGTGACGCAGCGAACGCGCGAGATCGGCATTCGCGTCGCGCTCGGCGCCGGCACCAACGACGTGATGCGCATGGTGCTCGGCGAGAGCTTGCGGCTGTCGCTGGTCGCCATCGCCATCGGGCTCGGCGTGGCGCTGGCGCTCGGTCGCGTCGTGCGTAGCCTCTTGTACGGCGTCTCGAGCAGCGATCCGTTGACGCTGATTCCGGTGACGCTGGTGATCCTCGGCGTGTGCCTCGTGGCCAGCTTCCTGCCGGCGCGGCGTGCGACGAAGGTCGATCCGATGGTCGCCTTGCGCTACGAATAGAGGGTCATGTCGCCAGCCCGCCGCCCGCGCCTGCTCATCGCCGACGATCAGCCCGACGTCATCGAAGCGCTGCGCCTGCTGCTCAAAGGAGCCGGCTACGACGTCGTCAGCGCCGGCTCGCCCGCCGGCGTCTTGCGCGCGGTCGCCGAGGAGGAGAACCTCGACGCCGCCTTGATCGATCTCAACTACACGCGCGACACGACGTCGGGCAAAGAGGGGCTCGATCTCCTCGACGAGCTCAAGCGCGCCGACGCGACCTTGCCCATCGTCGTCATGACGGCGTGGGGATCGGTCGAAGGCGCCGTCGACGCCATGCGCCGCGGCGCGCGCGATTATCTGGCCAAGCCGTGGGACAATCCGCGTCTGTTGGCGACGGTGCGCACGCAGGTCGAGCTCGGTCAGGCCTTGCGCGCGCGGGGTCGGCTCGAGGACGAGAACGCGCGCCTGAAGCGCCAGCAGCTGCCGTCGCTGATCGCCGAGTCGCGGGCGATGCAGCCGGTGCTGCGCATCTTGGAGCGCGTGGCCGCGTCCGACGCCAACGTGCTCATCACCGGCGAGCACGGCACCGGCAAAGAGGTGGCCGCGCGCTGGCTGCACGCAGCCTCCAAGCGCGCCGAGCAGCCCTTCGTCGCCATCAACTGCGGCGGCGTGTCCGAAGGCGTCTTCGAGTCCGAGCTGTTCGGCCACGTGCGCGGCGCCTTCACCGACGCGCGCTCGGATCGCCTGGGCAGCTTCGAAGCCGCCGACGGCGGCACGCTCTTCCTCGACGAGATCGGCAACATGCCGATGGCGCAGCAAGCGCGCCTCCTGCGCGTCCTGCAAACCGGCGAGTTCACGCCCGTCGGCTCGTCCAAGCTGCGCCGCGCCGACGTGCGCGTCGTGTCGGCGACCAACGTCGACATCGGCACCGAGATCGCCGCCGGCCGCTTCCGCGAGGACCTGCTCTATCGGCTCAACACCGTCGAAGTGCAGCTGCCGCCGTTGCGCGAGCGGCGCGAAGACGTGCCGCGGCTGGCGCTGCATATTCTGGCGCGCCAGGCGACGCGTTACCGCAAGCCCGTCGTCGAGCTGGCGCCCGATGCGATGGAGGCGCTCATCAACCACGGCTGGCCCGGCAACGTGCGCGAGCTCGAGCACGTCGTCGAGCGCGCGGTGCTGCTGGCGGCGGGAACGCGCGTCGAGCTGGACGATCTGGCGCTGAAGCCGCCCTCGCCGTCGCGGACGCCGCAGCTCGAGGACATGAAGCTCGACGAAGTGGAGCGCTATCTCATCACGAAGGCACTCAAGCGCGCCGGCGACAACGTCAGCGTGGCCGCGGCCGAGCTCGGCCTGTCGCGCTCGGCGCTCTATCGCCGGCTGGCGGCTTACGGCATTCGGGGCCACGAGTGAGCTCGCCCGGGCGAGCGCGGTCGCCCGGTGAGTAGGCGGCCGCGCGCGCGACTGACTTACGAGGCGCGGCTGGCGCTCTTGGCGTTGGCGGCGGGCCTGCCGGCGGTCGTGGTCGCGCTCTGGCTGTTGTGGCTGGAGCCGCACTCGGCGAAGGTGCAGATCACGCTGACGGTCATCATCGTGGGCGCGTGGGCGACGGCCGGGCTGCGCCTGCACGAAGCCGTCACCCAGCCGCTGCAGACGATCGCCAACCTCTTGGCCGCGCTGCGCGAAGGCGATTATTCGATCCGCGGTCGTCTCGGTCGCCCCGATGACGCGCTCGGTGAGGCGATGGCCGAGGTCAACGCGCTCGGCGATCGGCTGCGCGCGCTGAAGGTGGGCGCGCTCGAGGCGGCGGCGCTGCTCGATCGCGTGCTCGCCGAGGTCGACGTCGCCATCTTTGCCGTCGACGAAAGCGGAAAAGTGGCGCTGGCCAATCGCGCGGCCGAGCGGCTCGTCGGCGGCACGGCGTCACGCGGCGCGCGCGTCGTCGACCTCGGCTTGGGCGCGCTCGTCGAAGGCGCGACGCCGCGCATCGTCGAAGGCCCGCTCGCCGGCGTGCGCGGCCAGTGGGAGTTGCGCCGCACGACCTTTCGCCTCGACGGCAAGAGCCACGAGCTCGTCGTCGTCACCGACATGCAGCGGGCGCTGCGTGAAGAGGAGCGGCAGGCCTGGCAGCGCCTCGTGCGCGTGCTCGGTCACGAGATCAACAACTCGCTGGCGCCGATTCAGTCGATCGCAAACTCGCTGCGGACGGCCGTGTCGTCGCCGCAGCGTCAGCCGGACGTCGACGAAGATCTGCGGCGTGGCCTCGAGATCATCGAGCGGCGCGCCGAGTCGCTCGGTCGCTTCATGCGCTCGTACGCGCAGCTGACTCGCCTGCCGCCGCCGCAGCTGGCACCGGTCGAGATCGAGCCCTGGGTGCGGCGGGTGGCCGAGCTCGAGAAGCGGCTGCCGGTGCGCGTGGCCGGCGGCGAGGCGCTGACGATTCACGCCGACGCCGATCAGCTCGATCAGCTGCTCATCAACCTCGTGAAGAACAGCGCCGACGCGGTGTTGGAGGCCGGCGGTCAGCTCGTCGAGATCTCCTGGCAGCGCCGCGCCGATCGCCTCGAATTGCAAGTGCGCGACGACGGCTCCGGCCTGGCGGCGACCGCGAACCTGTTCGTGCCCTTCTTCACGACGAAGCCGGGCGGCCTCGGCATCGGCCTCGCGCTCAGCCGGCAAATCGCCGAGGCGCACGGCGGCACGCTGCACCTGTACAACCGCGTCGAGACGCGCGGCTGCGAGGCGCTGTTGACGCTGTCGGCGCTCTGAGGCGCGCATGACCGCCCGGCGGCGGCGGCTTCCGCCGCGTCTTTGACGCCGCCACCGCCCGCTCGTCGCTGCGACCGGTCGGACACCGACGCCGATCGCGCGCCGCCGGTTGCCTGCGCGGCCGCGAAAGTTACGGCTTTGTAAAGCTCGCACGCAGACGCTGACCAGATCCGCAATCTCAGGCATGATGTGCCCGTCAACGTGCGTCTCCTCCTACTGTGCGCGCTCTTATCGTCGTTGCCGTCGGCCATCGCCCGCGCGGAGGAGGCGCCGCCCGCGCCTGCGCCGCCACCCCCGGCGACGCTCGACAAAATGCCCAAGCTGCTGCACTTCGTCGAGGCCGAGCCGCCGGCATCGCTGGCCGAGCGCGGTCGGGTCGACGTCCTGCTCACCATCGACGTCGATGAAGCGGGGCACATCGCCGCCGTCGCCGTCGCGCAATCGGGCGGCGCCGAGTACGACGCGGCCGCGCTGGCCGCCGTCCGCCAATTCCAGTTCGCGCCCGGCGAAGCGGGCGGTAAGCCGGTCCCGGTGCGCATCACCTACCAATATCGCTTCGCCTTCAAGGCGCCGCCGCCGCCCGAGCCGGTCGCGCCTGCCGAGGGCACGGCCGCGCCGCCGACAGCGGCCGCGCTCGTCGTCGACAGCGTGCCGCTCGACGGCGTCGTGCGGCAAAAGGCCGAGCGCCAGCCGCTGCCCGGCGTCAGCGTCGCCATCGGCGACCAGGTCGTCATGACCGACGAGAACGGCGCCTTCCACTTCGACGCGCTGCCCGTCGGTGAGCACGCCGTCAAGCTGCGCGGCTCCGACATCGTCGCCAGCGACTTCAAGCTGACCCTCAAGCACAAGGTTCGGCTCGAGGTCACCTGGTTCGTCGCCCATCGCGACCGCTTCTCGTCGGTGGTGCGCGCGCAGCGCGTCGTGCAGGAGACCGTCGAGCACACGCTCTCCGGCGACGAGTTGCGCCACATCCCCGGCACCCAAGGCGACACCTTGAAGGCGGTGCAGACGCTGCCCGGCGTCGCGCGCGCGCCTTTCGGCGGCGGCCAGATCGTCGTCTGGGGCACGGCGCCGGCGTCGACGCGCAGCTATGTGGACGGCGTCTACATTCCGACGCTGTACCACTTCGGCGGCCTGCGCTCGACGGTCAACGGCGAGATGGTGCAGGACCTGACGTTCATTCCCGGCGGCTTCGGCGTCGAATACGGCCGCGGCTACGGCGGCGTCATCGAGATCGACACGCGCAAACCCAAAGACGAAGGCTTCCACGGCTTCGTGCAGCTCGATCTCATCGACGTATCGCTCATGCTCGACGCCAAATTGACCAAGAAGCTGTCGCTGACGGTGGCCGCGCGCCGCTCGACCATCGACGCCTGGCTGCCGCACGTCACGCCCAACAGCTTTCAATTGACGCCGACCTATTACGATTATCAATTCAAGCTGCACTGGAAGCCGACGTCGGTCGACGAGCTCGAGCTGTTCATCTTCGGCTCCGACGACGCGCTCAATGTCAGCTTGCGCGAGCCCGATCCGTCGGCGTCGGCGTCGCTCGACTCGCACACGTTCTATCACCGCTTATTGGCGAAGTATCAGCACCGCTTCGGCGCCACGACGCTGACGTTGACGCCGTGGATCGGCTACGACCAGCCCATCAGCGCCAACGGCGACTTCGGCAACACCAATATCGTCTTCAATGTCACCAATATCGCTTATGGCTTACGCGGAATCGCCCGCGTCCCCATTACCAGCTATTTGCGGCTCGATGGCGGCGTCGACTTCGAAGGCGGCCGCTGGCGCTTGGCCGGCTCGGCGCCGTTCGCCGGCGCCACGCGCGGCGGCGGTGGCGGCGGCGGCGGTGGCGCCGGCGGCAGCGCCGGCCTCATCAGCGACAACTTATTGCTCTACGAGAACAACACGGCCGTTTATGCCGACCTCGTATTCGCGTTGTTGAACAAGCGACTGACGATCACGGCCGGATTCCGCCTCGACGTCTATGACTTTACCGGATATCGCGGGACGCCCGATCAGTTCGACAACGTGCACGCCAATCCCGAGCCGCGTCTGTCGATTCGCTATCAGCTGAATAAATATGTCGCGTTGAAAGCGGCGACCGGCGTGTATTACGAGCCGCCGCAGCCGTTCCAGCTGGTGAAGGCCGTCGGCAATCCCAAGCTGTTGCCCGAGGTCGGCTGGCATTACGTGCTCGGCGCCGACTTCGATATCACGCGCTCGCTGCACGTCGAGTTCGAAGGTTTCTACAAAGACCTGCGTAACGAGGTCGTGAGCGCCGAGAGCGGCACGGCCGTGCTCGTCAATGAGGGCATCGGCCGCGTCTACGGCGCCGAGCTCTTACTGCGCCAAGAGCTATGGCACAACTTCTACGGCTGGGTCGCTTATACGCTGTCGCGCTCCGAGCAAAAGGATCACGACGACCAGCCGTGGCGCTCTTTCGAGTTCGATCAAACGCATATCCTGACGATCATCGCCAGCTACAAGCTGCCGCGCGGCTATCAAGTGGGCTTGCGCTTCCGCTATGTCACGGGCGATCCGGTGACGCCGATTCAGCAGTCCTATTTCAACGCCAATAGCGGCTCTTATTCGTCGATTCCGGGGACGCTCTTTTCGTCACGCTTACCGGCGTTCAATCAGCTCGATATTCGCTTCGACAAGACGTGGACCTTCGATAAATGGAAGTTCACGCTCTATCTCGACATTCAAAACCTCTACAACTATCGCTCGGTCGAGTCGGTGCAATACAACTACAACTTCACGCAATCGGCGCCGGTGACGGGACTGCCGTTCCTGCCCGATCTCGGCATTCGAGGCGACTTCTAGTGCGCCGCTTGTTCGTCTTGTGCGCGCTGGTCAGTGGCTGCTCGGCCGGCTTCGATCCGTCGTCCTATTTGAAGCCGGGCGTCTTGCGCGTGCTCGGCGTCGTGGCGCAGCCGGTCGATCCGAGCAATCCATTCCAGACGGTAAAGCCCGACGACGGCCACGGCGAAGTGTCGGAGATCGCCAGCGGCGGCCAAGTGCAATTGTCGGTCATCGCGCCCGAGCTGTCAGACGGCACGCCGATCACGTACCAATGGGCCATTTGCACCGATCCGCCGCCGCCCGGCACCGCCGACGTCAATGACGACTGCTTGAAGGACGATACCGCCAGCTTTCTCATTCCCGTTACGGATCTCAGCAGCGACACGAGCAAAGCGATCATCGACTGGCCCGCAGGCGAGTCGATGGCGACGCTGGGCGTGCCCGACGTTTCGGGCGGCTTTTACCTGCCGGTGCGCATTCGGGCGACCGCCGGTACGCAGCGCGTCGACACCGTCTACGGCGTGCGGCTGACCTTGCCGCAGCTGCCGCCCAATCACAACCCGACCATCGCCAACCTCGAGCATGTCGACGCGCCGCTCGATGCGTCACCCGTCGACGTGACCGAGCTGTCGACCGACAAGACGAATCCGACGCCGGTTCAGGCGGGCACCGAGCCGGTGCTGCGCCTCTTGCTCACCGCCGACTCCTACGAGACGTTCCCCGAGCTGACCGGCACGCCGCCGAACACGATGATCACGACGGTGACCGAGGAGCCGCGCTTCTTGTGGTACGCGTCGGCGGGCGAGCTCACGCAAGACACGACGGGCATGGCGGAGCCGGACACCAAGCTGCGGCTCGATCACGATCGCATGCCGTCCGTGGGCCAGCTGATCGACCTGTGGGTCGTCGTGCACGACGACCGCAGCGGCACGGCATTCACGGAGCGCTGGCTCGTCGTACAGTGACCCACCCGGCGATGTCCGCGGGGTGACTTTCGCGAAAGTTGCGTCACAATCGGCTCATGAACAGCATGACATCCGAGACGGAGCTGCTGAGCTGCTTTCGCGAGATCGATCGCGATGACGTCGAGCTGGCAGCCGACCTACGGTTTCCGCTGGCCATCGACGACGTGGTCGCTTGGTCGAGCGGGCCGCGCGCGTTCCTCGTGTTTCGCGAGCGACCGGGCAGCCGCGCGCGCGGCATCGTCTTCCATCGCAACGCCGGCGCGTCGCCCGACATGGCCGCGATGTGCGAGTGGTGCCACGTCGTGCGCGCGCACGGCGGCGTCAAGCTGATGAGCGTGCGCGTCGACGAGCGCAAGCGCGTCGGGCTCTACTTGTGCAGCGACGTCAGCTGCATCTCGCGCGCGCACGAGACGCCGGGGCCGGACGACGTGCCCGACCGCGCCGACGGCGGCGAGCGCGCGCGCCGCACGCTCAAGCGCATCGCCGAGTTCGCGTCGCGCCGCCTGTTTTAGCGCGCGCGTCGCTGTTTTTCCCGCATTTCGCGCCCGCGCCACGTCTTGAGCTGCCGGCGACGCTGACGTAGTCTCGCCGCCGTGAAGACGCTGAAGAGGCTGCTCCCGTTCCTGCTCGCGCTGCACGCCTGCGCTCGGCCGCTGCCCGGCTGGGACGCGCAGCACCCGACGCCGCAAGGTCCGCCACCGCCCGAGCTGCGCGCGCCCGACGACAAAGAGCGGCTGACGACGCCGCGCCCGCACTTCAGCTGGCGCCTGCCGCCCGGCGAAACCGCCGGCGTCTTCGAGCTCTGCCGCGACCGCGAGTGCAAACGCGTGCTCGTCCAGCACGAAGCGCGCGACGGCTGGACGCCCGACGTCGACTTGCCGTCGGGGCCGGCGTTCTGGCGCGTCTTCGGCAAGAGCGGCGACCTCGTCGGCAAAGAGGCGACGCCGGCGCGGCCCATCGCCATCGACACGACGATCACGTGGACCGGCAAGCACGTCGAGGGCGTGTTTCCGCGCAGCAACAGCGAGTACGGCAAGCGCCTCGTCCCCAAGCTCGACGCCGCCGTCGAGCTCTACGCCAAGATCCTGAAGGTGCCGCTGCCGTTGGGGACGACGCTCGTGCTCTTCTACGGCTCAGACGAGGCCTATCTCTACAGCCACGGCCGCGGCGCGCCCATCGACCACGAGGCCGGCTTCGCCAGCGAGCAGCGGCGCGACTCGTCGGGCCAGTACATCGTTGGCGCGCCACCGACGGCGGTGCACGTCAAGTTCGGCGTCCACGACGGCTTCGACGACGATCCCGAGGCCAACGGCTTCGTCGAGGAGGTGGCGCTGCACGAGCTGGCGCACGCCGTGCAATTCACCGGCGTCTTCCACTATCACGACCTGCCGGCGTGGTGGGTCGAAGGGCTGTCCGATCTGCTGGCCAGCCGCGCCCTGCGCGACATCTTCGGCGTGCCCTACGCGCGTCAGTTTTCGCTCGCCCTGCGCTCGCGCAATGTCATGTACCTGCACGAGACGCACAAGTTGGTGCCGCTCGACGAGCTGCTCACCTTCGAGAGCACGCGCCCGCACTCGGCCGATCCGGTGACGGTGGCCGCGCTCTACGCCGAGTCCTACTGCTTGCTCCATTTCCTCGACGTCGAGCAGCCCGAAGCGTTCGGTCGGCTCATGCAGAGCGTGGCCAACATGCAGTCGCTGCATGGCTCGACGACGCAGCTGCGCCAGCTCACCGGCGACTTGGGCGCGTTCGAGCAGCGCTGGCTGGCGGCGCTGGCGCAAGAGCCGCTCTTGCCGTGGGCCGCGACCTCCGAGCGCGTCGAGCTGCGTGTCGCCGGCAACGAGCTGGTGGTCACGGCGTCGCCGCAGCAGTTCAACACCGTGCGCTACGTCGGTCCGACCGTCGCGCCGCCGGTGCCGCCGGCCGTCGGCGACCAGCTCGAGGCCACGCTCGACGTGCACGCCGGCGACGAGCCCGCCAGCTGCCTCTTCGTCCACGGCAGCAACGGCAGCTACGTCGCCTGCGTCGGCAACAGCGGCAACGCGCGGCTCTACCGCCTCATGCGCCACTCGGAGGTCGTGGCGCAGGCCAAGATGCAGAAGGGGTTGATCGTCCCGGGCGCGGCGCACCGGCTGTCGCTCGCGCTCGGCGCCGACCACTGGAGCTTGCGGCTCGACGACGTCGACGTCCTCGACGCGCGGCCGCCGACGAGCGGCATCGACGCCTGGGGCGTCTCGGCGTTCGACGGTCGCAGTCACTATCGCGACGTTCAGCTGAGGTCGCCCTGAAGCCCGCGACGCGCCCGTAAGGCGCTTGCGCGCCTGCAAGGCACGACGTCGGAATCCGATCTCGTTTGCGAAAACGCAAGACGCCATGAAACGGCGAAGCCCCGGGCGGCCGATTCCGCCCGGGGCAGCCGACCGCGCGCGGCCTATTCCGTGCGCGGCGCATCGACGTGATCTTGGGTCAGCTGTCGCTGTCGAGCTCGCCGTCCCAGTAGACGGCGTTGCGCAGCCAATTGCGCCACGACTCCGGCATCTCGCGCGAGAACTGCAGCCCGGGCACGACGTTGGGCAGGCTCGTCGGCCGCGCCGGCGTCGAGCGCAGCTGCAGGCCCGCCTGACGCGGCGTGCGCCCGGCCTTGCGCTGATTGCACGGCACGCAGGCGACGACGATGTTGTCCCACGCCGTCCGTCCGCCGTGCACGCGCGGAATGACGTGATCGTAGGTGAACTCGTCGCGCCGCACGTGCGCGCCGCAGTATTGGCAGCGCCCGCGGTCGCGCGCATAGACGTTCTGCCGCGAGAACTTGATGCCCCGCGGCCGCGGCGTCGCCTTCAACAGCCGCACGATCGACGGCATGCGCACGCGCCAATTGGGCGTGTGAATATACCGGTCGGGGTACTCGTCGATGACCTCCACCGCGCGCCCGAGAATCCACAAAATGGCGCGCTCCCACGGCACGCGCCCGATCGGTTGATATCCCACGTTCAACACCAACGTCTGCACGACAGCTCCTTTCTCCTTTGTCTAAAGGGATATTCGTAGTGGTGCCTCGAGCCGGGGTTCGAACCCGGCGACACCCTGAGTGTGATAACGAGCGATCTCAACGGCCCACGCGCGGTGGACAAGGAAGGCGAATGCTCGAGCTCGATCAGGCGCTCTACCGCTGAGCTATCGAGGCGAAAATAATGCGGACGAGTGAATGAATTGGATAAGGGTTAAAGGCCTAGTACCTCACCACAGTGATTTCGACCGGTCCGCGCCGGTCTTCGACGTCCATGGCTTCGTTGCTCCTCCTCGAAATACAGACAGTATTCCTTCGTCGTCGCGCCTCGCCCTGAACGCCGAATCCTCGCCGGGGACCCATCAAAATCACTGTGGCGAGGTACTAGATGAGCCAACGCGATCGGCCCGCCGTCGCAACGGAGCACAAAATGCCGCGGACAAGTAATTGAGTTGGAAGCGCGAGTTTCCTCGCATCTTTTCTCGGAAGATAATCCAACTCGGTCGGCCCGCGGCGGAGCTATCGAGACCCAATGAAGTGCGGACAAGTGAGTGAGCTGGAAAGCGAGTTTCCTCGCCATCTTTCCTAAAGATAATCCAGCTCGATCGGCCCGCATCGAGCCTCTCGTCGGAGTCGAACCGACTTAGGGCAGGTCGCCCTCGCCGATACGAAACGGCTGCCTTCACCGGAAGGCTGCGAGAGGCAGACCGGCCATTGCGGCCGGCGTTCGTTACTGCAGCCCGGAATCGAGCTGCGTCTGGGAGAAGTCGTTGATGACCGCGGGCGTGGCCGTGTCGAACCCGACCACGTCGAGCATTCCACCGTCGGACGGATCGGCGATGGTGAAGCCGTTCGACACCATGGCCACGACGACGAGCTTGGCGGCGATGCCCATGCGCTGCCGATAATCGCGCAACGCCTGCACCGGATGGACCGCGCCGCACCACGTCTCGGAGTCGGTGTAGATGACGAACGTGTCGACGGCGATCTTGCGATCGCGCGCCCACACCATCGGCAACGCGCAGTCGGTCGCGCCGAACGGCAAGCCGCTGACGCGCTTCAGCGCGTGGTCGAGTCGCCAGCGCGGCGAGATGTCGAGCTCGCTCACCGCCGGCGATGACGGCCGAAACAGCCCGTGATCGCCGGTGAAGGCCACGAACGCGTGCTGCGGCTCCGTCGCCGCCGTGACCAGCGCCATCGCCGCCGAGGCCAGGCGCGGCGACAGACCGGGCACGCCGGCGACACTCCCCATGGCCATCGACGCCGACACGTCGAGCGCCAACAGCGTCCGCTTGCCCGTCGGCTCGACCTGCGCGAACGCCGCATGAAACGCGTCGTTCAGCGCGTCGACGATCGCCGGCACCGGCTGCCACACGTGCTGCCCGCGCACGCCGTGACCGCTCGCGTACGTCTGCAGCGCCGACAAGATCGCGATCGGATGCACGCGCGCCGCCCGCAGCTGCCCGCCGTAGCGCAGCCGCGTCACCACCATCCGCGTCGTCGCGCCCAGCGGCGCCAGCAGCCCGACGCGCGTCATCGTCGCCAAGTTGCGCAGCATCGCCGTCAGCGGCATGTGCTCCATGAGCGCCTCCCACACGCGCGCATCCGTCAGCCATTGCGTCGGAATGCACTCGCGCGGCAGGTTGTGGGTGCGCACCAGCCGCACGACCTCGCGCACGTCCGTCGCCCGCTTGGCCGCTTCCACGGCCGCGACGAGCGCCAAATCCTCCGGCACCTTGTCCGGCAGCTCGCCGCGCACGACCCAGCGGTACAGCATGTCGTGCTCGGCCGTCGCCGCCTTCGGATGCGCCAGCCGCAGCAGATCGCGCGTCGCCCAACCATCGCGCGACGGGTACTTCACGAGCTGATAGGCCAACGCCGATGCCGGCTTGTCGTTGAACCAGCGCTGCATCGCCGAGCGCGTGCCGCGACCCCAACCGCCGAGCGCGTCGACGTACGACGCGAAGTGCATGAGCTGCGTGCCGGTGCGGCAGATCGCCGGCATCGCCGCCAACGCGCGCCGCCGCGTGTCGAAGTCGCCGAGCTTGGCCGCCATCGCCAGCGCGAAGATCGCCGGGTCGTTCTTGGGCGCGCGGCCCGCCTCCGACACGGCGCGCACGCGGGCGATGACCCGCGCGCCGTCGAGCGTCAAGCAACGCTCGACGGCCTCGGCGTTCTCGCGCGTCAGCACGCGCTCGCGAACGTAGAAGCTGCCGCCTTCGGAGCCGAGGATCAGAAAGCGCTCGAGGCGCGCCCAATCGTCGACCGCCCACCCGTAACCGCCCGCCGAATTCGGCGTCTGCGTCGCGGAGATGGCCTGGTTCTGCGGCGTCTCCTTACGCGAGAATAGCTTTCCATAATCAATCGTCACGGCTCACCTCCTTCTCGATTCGTTGGTTTCGAATATTCGTTGTTTGCGACAGCGCCCCGGCAGGCGTCGAGCCAGCACTGCATCCTTCGCAGGGATGTGACCTATCCGTTAGTCGGACGGGAGCTTCACGATGACGGGCGTGCCCGGCTTCACCGCCGAGGTCGCGGCGTGCTCGTAAAAGCGCAGGCCGCCCCAGCGACGGCTCAGGTTGCCTTTGAGCCAGCGCAGCCACTGACGCGCGCAGGCGCCGCACAATCGCGTTCGTTCCGAATGTCGATGACCGCTGGCTTCGTGATACGGCGTTCCGCAGGCTGAGCAGCGCATCTGCGCCTCCTTTCGTGAGCGTTGATTTCAATTGCGAATCAATCGGCTGAATATCGAATCGAATAGCGGTGATTCGATTCGGCGGTGCCCCAGCGAGGAGTCGAACCTCGTTCTCCGGTGCTTCAGACCGGCGCGCGGACCGCATACGCTACCGGGGCATTGGCGCCTGCGACGGGCGTCGAACCGGTTCACTCGATCGACAATCGAGCCGCCGGCCGTTGGCGTCCGCAAGCAATGGGGTGAATAGGGGGATTCGAACCCACCGTCTCGCGGTCCACGGCCGCGCGCTCTGCCATTGAGCGATATTCACCATGAAATCATTCGTCGGCATGGCGGGCTTCGATCCCGCGACCTCTCGCTCCCGAAACGAGCGCTCTACCAGGCTGAGCTACACGCCGAACATTCCCGAAATACGATTCAAAACCTCGGTTAATAAAGCGATTGGCGTACCCCCAAAGGAATCGAGCTTGCTTCGTCCGCTTAACAAGCGGTCGCCATCACCAGGCCGGCGCGGGGTACGAAGCGCGTGGTTACGCGCGGTGCGCGCCGTGGGAATCGAACCCACCTAAAGACGGATTAAGAATCCGCTGCCTCTCCAGTCGGCTTGGCGCGCAGGTGCTCTCGTCGAAACGAGAGCGTTTTCATCACGTCGACTATTCGGTTTTCAATCGTTCCCGACATCAGCGAGCGGTCGGCGGGAATCGAACCCGCCACTCCGGCCTGGCGAGCCGGCATGTCTCCGACAACACTTCGACCGCGAGACGCACGACCGCCTTCGCCGTTTCGGATATCGAATCCGAAAGACGTGAATGAATAACGGTCCAGCGTGGTGAAACCCCGAAACGGCGAAGGGCCGGAAACCTCTCGGTTTGCCGGCCCTTTAGTCGATCCCGAAACTACCCGGATTCGGACTAGGGGCCGTTGGCCTTACCCTCGCGGCGCGCCGGATTGGTGGCGCAATGACCACCAAACTCGAGCACATACAGATCGCCGCCGAGGCGGGCGCTCGTCGAGCGCGGCGTCAGTCGGTCGTTCCGTAATGGTTTGATTTCGCGCGACATGAGAGTTCCTGTGTCCTTGGTGCTAAAGGCTTCGCGATTCGAAGTCAAGGAAAAATAAAAAACAACTCATTTCGTTTCGCCGTCTACGTATATCCAAACCATTTTCGTCATTGGTGAATACTCGATTCAATCGCGCGCTATATTTTCTATTTTGCGGGCGATTGAAGGCGGCGCGCGCCGCAGTCGAGCGCCAATGCGCGGGTGATGTTCGGCATACGAGGCGGGGGATGGCCATGAAAAAGCCGCCGGGCCGACGTGGCCGGGCGGCTTTCGCGATCGGGAAAAAGTACCTCGCCCCCGTGATTTTGATGGGTCCCCGGCGAGGATTCGGCGTTCAGGGCAAGGCGCGACGACGAAGGAATACTGTCTGTATTTCGAGAAGGAGCAACGAAGCCATGGACGTCGAAGACCGGCGCGGACCCGTCGAAATCACTGTGGCGAGGTACTAGAGGCGACGGTTACTTCGTGATGACGCGCGGCTCGCGGTTCTGCCAGTCGACCATCCAGCCCGGGTACTCGGCCGGCAGCGCGCTGGCGTCGTCGAGCTGCTTGAGCTGCTCGGGCGACAGCTTCACTTCCGTCGCGGCGAGGTTGTCTGCAGCTGCTCCTTGTTCTTCGCGCCGATGATGACGCTGGTGACGAACGGCCGCGTCAGCTGCCACGCCAGCGCGACGCGCGCGACCGAGATGTTCGTCGCCTTGGCCACCGCGCGCAGCGCCGCCAGCACCTTCGGCAGGCGCTCGCGATTGACCGGCGGGAAATCGAACGACGCGCGGCGCGCGCCCGTCGGACCGTCGGCGGCCGGCTTGTCGGGGTCGAACTTGCCCGACAAGAGGCCGCCGGCGAGCGGGCTCCACGGCAGGATCGCGATCGCCTGGTCCTTGGCGAGCGGCACGATCTCGCGCTCGATGTCGCGGCCGGCGATCGAGTAGTACATCTGCGCGCTCTGGAAGCGGCGCGAGGCCGTGCGCGTCGGCGTAGGCGAGCGCCTTCATCGCCAGCCACGCCGCGCAGGTTGGAGAAGCCGACGTAGCGGGCCTTGCCGCGCCGCACGACGTCGTCGAGCGCGCGCACCGTCTCCTCGATCGGCGTCTCCGGGTCGAAGCCGTGGATCTGGTAGAGGTCGACGTGATCGAGCCCGAGCCGGCGCAGGCTGCCGTCGATGCTCGCCAGGATGTGCGCGCGCGAGAGGCCGACCTGGTTCGGTCCCGGGCCCGAGCGACCGCGGACCTTGGTGGCGACGACGACCTGCTCGCGCGGGCGCTTGAGCGACGCGAGCGCGCCGCCGAGCAGCGTCTCGGACTCGCCCTCGGAGTAGACGTCGGCGGTGTCGATGAAGTTGACGCCGGCGTCGAAGGCGCCGCCGACGATGGTCTCGACCTCCTTCTCGCCGAGCTTGCCGACGACCTCCCAGAAGCCTTTGCCGCCGAACGTCATCGTGCCGAGGCACAGCTCCGAGACGTAGAGGCCGGTCTTGCCGAGAACATGAAATTTCATCGCTCGCTCCTTGTGGCTGCCGAGGATGCGCCGGACAAACGCGCTGCATCGGACGTAAATCGCGATCGCCGGCCGCGCCAGCTAATTCTGCGGCGTGAAATCCTTGCGCGATCAGCGCCGTCCCGACTGTCGGTTACGGGTCGGATTCGCGCGCGGTCGCGTCTTGCAGCGCCGCTTGCAGCGTCGCCGACTCGACGGGCTTGACCAGATGCGCCGCGAAGCCGGCGGCGCGCGAGCGCTCGCGATCTTCGGGCTGGCCGTAGCCGGTGAGCGCGATGAGCCGCGTACGGCGCAGCTGCGGGTGCACGCCGAACTGCGTCGCCAGCTCGAAGCCGTCCATGACCGGCAGGCCGATGTCGAGGATGGCGATGTCGGGCTCGAACTCGGCGCCGACGCTGAGCGCGGTCGGGCCGTCGAAGGCCGTGCGCACCTGATGCTGGTCGGCCGCCAACATCTCGGCCAGCAGGTCGGCGGCGTCTTCGTTGTCGTCGACGATGAGGATCTTCTTGGCGCCCGCCCCGCGCTTGAGCGCGCTCGTGGCCTCCACGGGCGTCGTCGCCGTCGCCCGCGACAGCGGCAGCGTCACCGTCAGCTGCGAGCCTTGGTCGCGGCCGGCGCTCGCCGCCGCCACGGTTCCGCCGTGCAGCGACACCAAGCTGCGCACGATCGCCAAGCCGAGGCCGAGGCCGCCTTGCGAACGATCGAGCGCTTGCCGCTCTTGCGCGAAGGGCTCGAAGATCTCCGCCAACATTTGCGGCTCGATGCCGATGCCCGAGTCGCGCACGACCAGCTCCACCGACTCGCCCAGCCGCCGCGCGCTCACGACGATGCGCCCGCCGTTGGGCGTGTATTTCGCGGCGTTCGTCAGCAGGTTGGCGATGACTTGCGCCAGCCGCGCCGCGTCGGCGTCGACGACGAGCCCGTGCGCCGCGACGTCGACCAGCAGCTGATGGCGCTGCTGCTCGTACAGCGGGCTGGCCGTCTCGATCGCCTGCGCGACGACCGTGGCCAGCTCGATGGGCGCGCGCCGCAGCTCGATCTTGCCGCGCGTCACGCGCGAGACGTCGAGCAGGTCATCGACCATCGACACCAGATGCTTGACCTGCCGCTCGATGACCGCGCGCTCGCGCTCGCCGCCGACGTCGCCGCGCAGCCGCATCAGCTGCAGCGCCGTCAAGATGGGCGCCAACGGGTTGCGCAGCTCGTGGCTCAACATCGCCAAGAACTCGTCTTTGGCGCGATTGGCCAGCTCGGCCAGCTGGCGCGCGCGCGCCAGCTCGGTCACCTCGAAGGCGACGACGGCGATGCTGCGCACCTCGCTGCCCTGCATCATCGGCTGATAGACGATGTCGAAGAAGCGCTCCTGGAGCACGCCGTTGGTCTCGAGCATCGTCCGCAGCGTCCGCGCGCGAAACATCTCGCCCGTCTCACGCACGCGATCGAGGATCGCCGGGATCTCTTGGCCGTGCAGCTCGGGGATGGCCTGCAAGAGCGTCTTGCCGACGAGCGCACGATTGCCGAGCAGCTCGATATAGGGGGGATTGGCGAGCTCGAACAGATGATCGGGCCCGCTCAAGATGGCGATGGCCACCGGCGCTTGCGCGAACACCTCGTCGAGCCGGCGCGCCTGCGCCTCTTCGATGGCGCGAATGCGGCTGCGCATCAGCAGCGAGTCGACGCGCGCCATGAGCTCGCGCGCCGCGAACGGCTTGACCAAGTAGTCGTTCGCGCCCGCGAGCAGCGCCTCCATGCGCGACTCTTCGCCGGCGCGCGCCGAGAGCATGAGCACCGGGATCGTGCGCGTCGTCTCGTCGCCGGCGAGCGCGCGCAAGAGGCCGAAGCCGTCCAGCTCCGGCATCATGACGTCGGTGATGACGAGATCGGGGCGGCGATAGGCGATCGCCTCCAGCGCCTGCCGGCCGTTGGCGACGGCGTCGACGTCCCAGCGCGCACCGAGCAGCCGCTGAATGTATTGGCGCATGTCGGCGTTGTCGTCGGCCAAGAGCACGCGCGGGCGCGCCTCGGGATCGCTGAAGAGCGGCGCTTCGACGGCGCCCTCTTGCGCTTCGTCGGGCAGCCAGCGCAGCGCCTCTTCGACGTAGGCGTTGCCGTGGCGCGACGTCGTCGGCGTCATCGGCGCGCGAATGCGGCCCGCCGGCAAGTGGGCGCGGCCGCGCGGGATGGTCACCGTGAACGTGCTGCCGGCGTCGACTTGGCTCGTGACGGTGATGCTGCCGCCGTGCAGCTTGACCAGCTCCTGCACCAGCGCGAGGCCGATGCCGGTGCCTTCGTGCGTGCGGCCGGGCGTGCCTTCGACGCGATGGAAGCGCTCGAACAGATGCGGCAGCTCGCCGGCGGGGATGCCGCTGCCGGTGTCGCGCACGACGAGCCGGACGTCGTCGCCGTCGGCGCGCAGCGTGACCGCGATCTCGCCCTCGAGCGTGAACTTGAAGGCGTTGGAGAGGAGGTTGAGGACGATCTTCTCCCACATGTCGCGATCGACGAAGACCGGCTCGTCGAGCGGCGGACAATCGACGACGAGCTGCAGGCCCGCCTTGTCCGTCGCCGAGCGGAAGACGCTCGCCAGATCGGCGGTCAGCTGCGGCAAGTTCGTCGGCTCGTAGGTGGCTTCGACGCGGCCCGCTTCGATGCGCGAGAAATCCAGCAGCGTATTGACGAGCTTCAACAGCCGCAGGCCGTTGCGATGGACGAGCGCCAGCTGTTCGTGCTGCGACGAGCCCGGCGCCACCTCCGCCAGCAGCTCGGCGAGCGGCCCCAGCATCAGCGTCAGCGGCGTGCGGAACTCGTGGCTGACGTTGGAGAAGAACGCGGTCTTGGCGCGATCGATTTCGGCCAGCGCCTCGGCGCGGCGGCGCTCGTCTTCGTAGGCGCGCGCGTTGGCCAGGCCGGCCGCGATCTGCCCGACGAACAGCTGCATGAAGTCGCGATAGGCGTCGTCGAAGACGCGATGGGGATTGAGCGCGGCGATGAACGCGCCCGCCGGTCGACTCTGGCCTTGCTGCGCGATCGGCAAGAGGAGCGCGCGCGTCGGTGGCACGTCCCACGGCCCGCGCGGCCAGGCGCCGGGCGGCAGATCGATCATCACCGGCGTCGTCGTCGCGGCGAGCAGCGACGCCAACGGCCAGGGCGCGGCGTCGTCGAGCGGGATGCGCTCGGGCGCGGCGGGATGGGCGCCGTCGAAGCCGCTGCACGACAGGCGCTGCGCCGCGCGGCCGTCCTCGTCGAACAAGTAGGCGAGGGCGAAGGGCAGGTCGCGGTTGCCACCGCCGAGGCAGCGGGCGACGGCGGCGAACACCTGCGCGTCGGTCTTGGTGCCCGCCAGCTCGGCGGCGACGTCGCGCACGAGACCGACGCGCCGCTCGCCGATGACGCGATCGGTCTCCTCGGTGACGACGCACAACATGCCGCCGATGTTGCCGTCGTCGTCGGGCAGCGGGCTATACGAGAACGTGTGATAGGTCTCCTCGGGATAGCCGTTGCGCTCGAGGAAGAGCAGGAGCCCTTCGTCCCACGTCGCCTCGCCGCGCAAGGCCGCGTCGATGCGCGGGCTCAGCTGCGGGCCGATCTCCTTCCACGCTTCGAAGAAGGGCATGCCGATCGTCGCCGGATGCTTGCCGCCCAGCGTCGGACGATAGGCGTCGTTGTAGAACATGTGCAGCTCGGGACCCCAGCCCATCCAGATGCTGAAGCGCGTCGTCAGGAGGGTGCGGACGATGGTGCGCAGGCTGCGCGGCCACTGTCGCGACGGACCGAGCGCGGTCGCCGACCAGTCTTTGGCGCGCATGAGGCGGGCCATCTCACCGTCGCCGGCGAAGAGCGGATCGCCCGAATCGTCTGCTCGCTCGTCGTTCAACGGCGAGATTGTAAACACATTTCGAGCCGCTGCGACGCTGGGCCGGCGCAAATATAATAGAGACGCGAGATCAGCTGCGGAGCCGCCGCGAGTCGAGCTGCGCTATCTTGTCGGCATGCTCGAGCTTCGCGGTGACGTGGCGTTCCTACGCTTCGACGATGGCAAGGCCAACGCCATCGACGAGGCGTTCCTCGACCGGTTGGCCGCGGCCATCGCCGAAGCGGGCGCGGCGCGGGCGCTGGTGTTGACCGGCCGCGCGCGCATCTTCTCGGCCGGCTTCGCGCTGCCGGCGCTGGTCGGGCGCGATCGGGCGGCCATGCGCGTCTTCATGAACCGCTTTACCGACGTGATGTTGGCCCTCTATGCGGCGCCGCTGCCGGTCGTCGCCGCCGTGGCCGGGCACGCGCTCGCCGGCGGCTGCGTGCTGGCGCTGTCGGCCGATCGCCGCGTCATGTCCAACCGCGACGCCACCATCGGCCTCAACGAAGTGCGCATCGGCATCGGCTTGCCCATCGGCGTCTTGGAGCCGCTGCGCGCGCTGTTGCCGGGGCAGGCGCTGGCGGGGGTCGCGCTCGAAGGGCGCAGCTTCAGCGGGCCGGACGCGCTCGCCATCGGGCTCGTCGACGAAGCGGTCGAGCCGGCGGACGTCGAGGCCGCGGCCTTGGCGCGCGCGACGGAGCTGGCGCAGCTCGGCCGCGTCGCCTACGCGCAGGTGAAGCAGGCGCTGCGACAGCCGGTGTTGACGGCGGTGGCGCACGCGCGCGACGCCGACATGGAGCGCTGGCTCGACAGCTGGTTCAGCGACGACGGCCAGCGCCAAGTCGGCGCGCTCGTGGCCAAGCTCGCCAAGCGCTGAGCTTGACGGCCCGCCGGCGGGAGGGGCTACAATTCGAAGATGCCTATCCCAACCGAGTCTATCGGCAGCATCCCGCGACCGGCTACGCTCATCGAAGGCATGACGACGGGGGCCGCCGACTTGGAGGCGCGCTTCGATGCCGCCGTCGCCGACACGATCGCGCGCTTGGAGGCGCTGGGCGCGCCCGTCATCAGCGACGGCGAGCAGCGCAAGCCCAGCTTCGCCACCTATCCGCTGCAAGGCGCCACCAACCTGCGCGGCGATGGCGTCGTCATCCCGTTCGCCGACGGTCACACGCGGCAGCTGCCGGTGCTGACGGCGGGGCCGTTTCGCTATCGCACCTACGCGGCCGAGTATTTACAGCAGGCGCTCAAGCACGCGCATCGGCCGATCAAACAGGCGGTGATCGCGGCCTCGGCCATGAGCTTGCTCTATCCGCAGGAGCCGCTGAACGGCTACTCACGCGAGGCGTTCCTCGACGATCTCGTGGCCGAGGCCGAGCTCGATATTCGCCGCTGCCTGAACGCCGGCGCCGACAGCGTGCAGCTCGACTTCACCGAAGGTCGCTTGGCGGTGAAGCTCGACCCGTCGAAGGGGCTGCTCAATGCCTTCGTCGATCTCAACAATCGCGTGCTCGCGCGCTTTTCGGCCGATGAGCGGCGCAAGATCGGCGTGCACACCTGCCCGGGCGGCGATCGCGACTCCACGCACAGCGCCGACGTCGATTATGCCGAGCTCTTGCCGAGCCTGTTTCGGCTGAACGTCGGACGCTTCTACGTGCAGCTGGCGAGCGAAGCCAATCCCACGCGCGTGCTCGACATCTTGAAGACCTACGCGCAGCCGGGGCGGATCATCTTCGTCGGCGTCATCGATCCCATCAACCCCGCGATCGAGACGGCGGAGCTGGTGCGCGATCGGATTCTGGCGGCGGCCAAGGCGATCGATCCCAGCCTGCTCGGCAGCACCGACGACTGCGGCTTCGCGCCCTTCGGCGACGACGTGTCGACTTCGCGCGAGACGGCGTTCGCCAAGATTCGCGCGCGCATCGAAGGCAACGCGCTGGCGTCGCAGGCGCTCGGCGTCTAAGCGATCCGCGACGGCGGCTACGTCGGTTCCGGCTCGAAGGGCGTGAACTGGCCGTAGCCGCCGCGGAAGAAGAGCAGCGGCGCGACCGGCCGCGTGACCGCCATCGAATGCACGTGGCCGAGCACGATGAGGTGGTCGCCCGCTTCGTGCGTCGCGTGCAAGTCGCAGTCGATCCAGGCGACGACGTCGTCGATGATCGGCATGCCGGCGGCCGACAGCGAGTGGGCGAGGCCGGCGAACTTATCTGGCACTTTGGACGCGAACGTGCGGCAGACGGCCTCTTGGTCGTGAGCCAGCACGTTGACGCAGAAGCGGCGCACGGCGGCGATCTTGGACCACGTCGTCGACGCGCGATCGGGCAGAAACGACACCAGCGGCGGCGACAGCGACGCCGAGCTGAACGAGCCGACGGTCATGCCCAGCGGCGCGCCATCGAGGCCGACGGCGCTGACGACGCAGACGCCGGTCGGATAGTGGCCGAGCACGGTGCGAAACCACTTGGGATCGGACGGCGTGCTCATCGGCTCGACCCTCGCGCCACAGCGACGCCATTCGCAGCGGTTGCCAGTCGGCCGCCGCTGCGTCGCGACCGGTTCCGGCTCTTCGTTTTCGGCGATTCGGCCAAGACGTCTTCGACGCTAACCGAAGTCGTCGAGCCTCGCCAGCCGTCACGCGTGCGCATCGCTCGGCGCTTGACCGTTTCCGAAAGTGGGTCCAAGCTCGTTAAACGCGCATTTAACTGACGGTAAACCGCAGCGTGGAGGTGGCCCATGTCCTTTCGCTCCAACCTCGATCCCGAGCTCGCGCCGGCGCTCGCCTTCTTCGAGCAGCTGGGTCTGCCGGAGCTGACGCTCGCGAGCATTCCCGCGCGGCGCCAGCAGTTCCGCGACATGATCGCCCTCATGCACGCGACGATTCCGCCCAATCCCAACGTCGCGCAGGAAGATCGGCGCGTGCCCGGGCCGGCCGGCGCGCCCGACGTGCTCGTGCGCATCTATCGTCCTATGGCGACGGCGGCCGCGTCCGCACCGCGGCCGGCCATCTATTGGATCCACGGCGGCGGCATGATCGTCGGCGACATCGGCATGGACGACACCACCTGCGCCGCCTTGGTCGAGAAGCTCGGCTGCGTCGTCGTCTCGGTCGAATATCGGCTGGCGCCCGAGCATCCGCATCCCGCGCCGGTCGAAGACTGTTACGCCGGCCTCGCCTGGACCGCCGAGCACGCCCAAGCGCTGGGCATCGATCGGGCGCGGCTGGCCATCGCCGGCGCCTCGGCCGGCGGCGGCTTGGCGGCGGCGACGGCGCTGCTGGCGCGCGATCGCGGCGGCCCGCGGCTCGCCTATCAATGTCTCATCTACCCGATGCTCGACGACCGCAACATCACGGCCTCGAGCCGCGAATTCAGCGCCATTCCGTCGTGGAGCCGCGAGTCGAACCTGGTCGGCTGGACGGCGCTGCTCGGCGAGCACATGGGCAAGCCCGGCGTGTCGCCGTTCGCCGCTCCGTCGCGCGCCACCGATCTGTCGGGCCTGCCGCCGGCGCTCGTTCAAGTCGGCGAATTGGAGGTCTTTCGCGACGAGGACATCGAGTACGCGACGCGCCTCATGCAAGCCGGCGTCGCGACCGAGCTGCACGTCTATCCCGGCGCATTTCACGGCTGGGACATGTCGGCGCCGACGTCCGGCTCCGCCAAGCGCATGATCGCCGACCGCATGAGCGCGCTGGCGCGCGCGCTCGGCGTCGCCGGATGAATCACGGGCCGAGGAGCCGTCGTTAGTGGGAATTCTCTTCCACTTCGCGGGCGCCGCGACGCCGACCGGCACGCCCGAAGAACAGCGTCTGCTCGCGAGCGCGCTGGCGACGTTCGCGGCGCGCGGCTACGACCGCGCCAGCTTGAAGCAGATTGCCGCCGCCGCGCAGGTGACGGCGGCGATGGTGAACTATTACTTCGACAGCAAGGAGAAGCTGTTTCGCCGCGTCGTCGAGGACTGCTTCGTCACGCTGCACGCGCTCGTCGAGCAGCGCACGGGCGCGCACTTGCCGTTCATGGCGCGCATCACCGGCTTCGTCGTCGGGCACGCCGAGCTGGCGCTGTCGTTTCCCGAAGCCGCCGAGCTGCTCGTGCGCACCGCCTTTCGTCCCAGCGACGCCGGCGACAGCCTCGTGCCCGAGCTCATGCGCCGCTATGCGCCGCTGCGCGACAAAGCGCACGAGATCCTCGCCGCAGCCTGCCGGCCGAAGCAGCTGCTCTTGCGTGCGCCGATCGATCTCGCGCGCGCCGCCGATCATCTGCTCGGCCAAGTGGAGTTGATGCTGATTCGGCAGGTGCAGCGCCGTCGTTTCCCCAAAGCCGACGTGCCGCAGCTGTCGACCGAAGCGATCGTCGACCTCTTCTTGCACGGCATCAGCCATACGCATGGCGATTAGCGCCAGGTGAACGTGCCGACGGCGCCGGCGGGCAAGGTCGCGACGAAGCAGCGGTCGCCGTCATTGACGTTGAAGTCCTGCGAATTACCGCCCGAGTTGATGGCGACGAGCACTTTGCCGCCGTCGGGATTGACGAACGCCACGTCTTCGATCGAGCCGGCGCCGAACGTATTCGAGTCGATGCGGGCCGCGCCGCGCAACACGAACGAGCTCACGTGCGCCATCGCGTAATAATCGACGTTGAAGTCGTAAGTGCCGTCGTCGTGAATCGTCGCCAAGCCTTGGCAGTCGTTGCAGCCGCCGGGGCCGATCGGTCCATATTGATCGTCGAGCACCAAATTCCATTTGACGATCATCTTGGCCCAATGACGAATCGAACCGATATAGAGCGATTGGAATTGGCTGATCAAGCTGGTCGCGAAATCGCCCGTCCACGTGCCGCCCGAGCATTCGGTCAAATAGATCGGCTTATCGGGATAAGCGTCATGCACTAGATCCATTTGCGACGGATCGCCGCCATAACAATGGAACGCCACGCCATAGGTGTCGTCGCGTAAGTCGGCGTTGTCGTCGAGCATCGCCTTCGGATAAGCGGCGGCTTGATCCCAATTGTGATCGTAAATGAGGATATGCGCGCCGATATTGGCCGCTTTGAGCGCCGGCGCCAAGTGATAGCGAACCAAATTCGATTCCTGATACCACTGCAGATTCATCGTCGGATAGCCGCCGTGATCGATGAGCGGCTCGTTGGCCGGCGTCACCGCCCAGATGGGAATTCCGGCGGCTTGATACTGCTGAATGAACTTCACCAAGTAATTGGCAAATGGATCGTACATATCGGGATCGATCAATGTGCCTTGGCCGGTGAACGATCCCGAATCCTTCATCCACGCCGGCGCGCTCCACGGCGTGGCGATGATGTCGATGGCCTGATTGACCGCCAGCGCCGCTTTGATGGCGGGAATGATGTAGTCGTCATCGCGCGCGATCGAAAACGAGGCCAACGTCGGATCGGTCTGGCCGGCCGGTAAGTCGTCGTAAGAGTAAAACTGCGGCGCCAGATCGCTCGAGCCCACCGGCTGCCGCAGCACGCTCACGCCGATGCCGTGTCGCGCGTCGAACAGCTGCGTCAACAGCGTCGAACGCTGGCTCTGCGACATCGTGTTCATGAGCAGCGTCGCCGAGGAGTCGGTGATCGACGCGCCGAAGCCTTCGATCGTTTGGTACTGCGTGGTACCATCGAGCGTCACCGTCAGTGGCGCCGAGCAGGGCGAGCTGGCGATGGGCGCCGCCGTCTGCTCGGCGAACAGCGTCGCCTGATCGCCCGTCGTCAGCCAGAAGCGCGCCGCGGTCGACGGCGGCAACGGTGGCGCGGCGGCGTCGTTCGCGCCGGCGTCGGTCGCCGTGCCGCTACCGCCGCCGACTCCACCGCCGCCGCCTGCGCCGGCGTCGTGCACGCCGTTCTGCAGGATCGGGCCCGACGACGCGTGGCAGCCGCAGACGGTCGCCGTCAACGCCAGCATGATCGACCGCGCGTTGCGCATGCGGACGAACGGTTGCAGTCGACATGCCGCCGCCGTCGCCCATCAAGTGCGTGAAATGCCGTCGGTGCGCTGCGGAAATGGCGCGCCCGCTGTCCATCCACCGTTTACGGCTACATCAGCGGTGGTAGAGCACCCACAAGGCCGACGAAATCGAGCGGTCGCGCCGCGCAGCCGCCCAGCGCCAACGCGACGAGGAGAGCGATTCAGGTCGCGAGCGGATCGCGCGCCAACAGCTCGGCGACGGTCAGCGACAAGCACTCGTTCGGATGGAGCTCGACGAGCCGCCAGTCGGCGATGGCCACGTCGTCGAGCAACAGGCGCGGCTTCGGCAGGAACGCCGTGAAGCAGTCGTGCAAACCGAGCTCGCGCGCCGCGCGCTCGGCATAGTCCGCGCCGCCGCTGCTCCAGCAGTACAGAATGGCGCCGGCCTGCTTCAACGCGGCGACCCGCTCGACCATCGGCGACATGGGAATGCGCTTGCCGCCGAAGCTGCGAACGAGGGTGTCGTCGACGTCGACGTAGATGACGGCGGGCGGCGGGGACATGAGCGCTCCTGGCTGATCGAAGGTCTCGGCTCGGCGAGACGCGTCACGACGCTCGACGGAGTCTGCAGTGCCATGCGACGACGCGTCTGTCCGTCGCGCTATCGCGTGGATCCGCGAATCGCGTTACTGCGACGGGCGATTCGCGCTCGGCGTGGCGGCGGGGATTAGGCGGCGCGTCGGAGCAGCGCCGGCGCCAACGTCAGCTGCGCGCCGCGCGAGATGAGCAGGCCGCGCCGAGTCAGCGACGTCAGCATGCGCGTGATCGTCTCGCGACAGGTGCCGACGAGGCTGGCCAGCTCCTGGTGCGTCGGCCGGCTCTGCAGGACGAGGCCGGCCGCCGTCATCCCGCCTTGCGCGCGCGCCAGCCGTTCGAGCGTGCGCACCAGCCGCGACTCGACGTTCTCCAGCGCCAGCTCGCCGATGGTGCGCGTCGCCGTCGCCATGCGGCGGCTGAGCGTGAGCGCCAGGTTCACCGCCGTCGACGGATGCAGCTTCAGGTGCTCCAGGAACGCCTCACGGCCGAGCAGCAGCAGGGTCACGTCGTCGACGGCGCTGACGTTCGCCGCCTGCACCGTCTCCGACAAGAGCGCCTGCTCGCCGAAGATCTCGCCGGGCCCCAGCTGCGCCACGATCAGCTCGCGGCCGCTGTCGCCGACGATGGTGACCTGCACCTGACCGGCGGCGATGAGGTAGAGGCTGTCGGCCGGCTCGTCCTGCGCCAAGATCAGCGTCTCGGCGGGGCGGACGCGCACCACGATCCGTCGCGCCAGATCCTCGAGCGCCGCCGGCGGGCAGCCGCGCAAGAGGGACATGCGCCCCAAAAGCTCGCGGCGCCGATTGAGCTCATCTTGCAATGCGTAAGCTGCTTGCATCATAGAATTTCGCCTCCGCCCGCTGTCGTTTGCAGGCGGCGCGCCAACGCCAACGGCCTCGCGACTGCCGACGTGAGACCCGTGAAACGCGTGCAAACCGGGTAAAACGGGACGTCAGGCGCTGTCCCTGGGACAGCCCTGGGACGCTCTTGCGGCGGCGTCGCCGCGGGTCAGGCCACCCGAGAAGCCGGCCGCTCGATCCGCCCCGCGGATCTTTGCACCAACGCGAATGTAGCCGTGCAGCTCGGCGCATATCGCACCTGCTGCGACGATTTGTCTAGCGTGATTCGTCGACGGCAACGGCGCGCGTTCGCCGTGCGCGCGGCGATCGGCGGCCGAGACGCGAATAGCCAATGCGAATGATCATTCGTATCTTGAACAGGTCGAACGGAGCGGCTGCGCGTAGTCGGTGGCCGTTCAGAAAGGGCTGTTTCATGCGTATCGCCGTATTGGGAGCCACGGGTCAGACGGGGCGTCAGCTCGTCCGGCAGGCGTTGGCGCGCGGTCATGAGGTGGTGGCGTTGGCGCGCGATCCGCGCCGGCTCTTACAATCGCCGGCGGTCCCGGCGCTGACCGTCGTCGCCGCCGACGTCTTCGCGCCGGCGACGGTGCGAGCGGCGCTGGTCGGGGTCGACGCGGTCGTCAGCGGCCTCGGCGCCCGCGGCGGCGTCGACGGCACCTTGGCGGCGGGCGCGAGCGCGGTCGCGGCGGCGGCGATCGGGCGCGTCGTCTGGCTCGGCAGCCTGGGCACGGGCGCGTCGCGCGGCCGTGGCGGCGCGCTCGTCGACGTGCTCATTCCGCTCGTCCTACGCAAGGAGCTGGCGGACAAGGCGCGCGGCGAGGCGGTCATCCGCGGCGCCGGCGGGACGGTGGTGCACGCCGGGCCGCTCGGCAACGGCGACGGCGACGGCGGCGGGCGGCTCGTCGCCGTCGCCGACTTTCGGGCGCGCTTTTGGCCGCGCGTCATCGCGCGCGCCGACGTGGCGGCGCTGATGCTCGACGAGCTGACGCAGCCCCGACATCGCGGCGAGACGGCGATCGCGCTCACTCGCCATCATTCATAGGAGAAGACCATGACGGAATCGGAGATCTTGCAGCAGATGATTGCGGCGGCGCAGGAGATCGGACGGCGCGTATCGGCGGCGCCGCGGCCGCCCAAGTTTCGTACGCTGGCCGAGCTGAAGTCGGTGTTCGGCGACTTCGACAAGCCGCTGCAGCGCGCGCTGTGGGAGCGGCTGCACGCGCTGGTGCCGGCGGCGGTGTCGTTCGACGAGCTCGAAGGCGACCTGCCCGCGGGCGACGTCTGGATCATCGACGCGCTCGACGGCGCCGTCCAATATCTGCACGAGCTGCCGCAGTGGTGCGTGAGCTTGACGCTGGTGCGCGAGCGCCAGCCGGTGCTGGCGGTGCTGCACAGCCCGGCGCTGCAGGAGACCTACGCGGCGCGGCGCGGCGGCGGCGCCACGCGCAACGGCGCGGCGATCGTCCCGGCGCACAAGAGCGAGCTGGCGGCAGCCTTCGTGGCCACGAGCACGCCGCCGTTCGTGGGACGGCTGCCGCGGCAAGTGGAGCTGGCCGGCCGCTCGCTCGCGGTCATGCTGGCCGCGGTCGGCGTCGTGCGCAACTTGGGCGCGACGTCGTGGCAGGTCGCGGACGTGGCCGGCGGCCGCATCGACGCCTTCTGGGAATATGGCGTCGACGACGTCAACTTGTTGGGCGCGGCGCTCATCGCGCGCGAGGCCGGCGCCGTCGTCACCGACGCGGCGGGGCAGCCGTGGCGCGCGGGCGCAGGCAGCATCCTCGTCGCCGCGCCGTCGCTGCACGCGCGGCTGCAGGCGCTGATGCCGGCCGACGCCGCCGGCTGAACGCGCCGACGTGACGGCGCGCACAGTCGGTGTTTGATCGGCGGCTGCCGAGCGGCTTCGTGTTCTATGGTGTGCGTATGCCGGATTCGGCCATGCGTGCTCGCCCGACAGGCGCGGCCGTCTTGGCGCTGCTCGCGGCCATTGCCTCGTCGTCGGCGGCGGCGGACGAGCCCGCGCCGTTTCCGATTCCCCGAGGCTTCCACTCCGATCCGGTGCAGGCCAAAGCTCACGGCAAGGAGCTGTTCATCACGGATTCGTCGGTCGTGATGACGTTCGGCCGTGAGCCGTTGCTGTCGATCGATGACGTCGATGGCTTGCTGCGCGCCGGCATGGCAGGACCGGGCGGGTTGGTCGCGCATGCGCACGATTACGTGTCGCTCGGCGGCGTGCGCGCGCTGCGCTTGCAGCTCGATTATCGCGCTGACGGCCGCGATTATAGACGGGTCGACTATCTCATCCCCATTCGACAGCAGACCAACGAGCTCAGCTTTACCGTCGATCGCGCCGCGAGTGACGCGCAGCTCGCCCGCTTCGATGCCATCGCGCGCTCGACGCCGGGCCTGCCGCCGCCCGAGCGGTCGACCGCTTGGTACATCTTTCAGTCGCTCTATATCTTCGCCGTGGCGTTCGGCCTCTTGGCGTTTCGGGCGCGCTGGCGGAAGTCCCGCTCGTCGTGAGCTTGCGCGGCGACGTCACACGCCCATGCGCGACTTGAAGACGCGGGCCTGACGGCGCGAAATCTCGACTTCGGGGCCGCCGCGCAGCTGCACGTGCAGTCGACCGCCGAGGCCGAGCTCGACCGCGGCCACGAAGTCCAGGTTGATGAGCTGCTGGCGATTGGCGCGAAAGAAGCGGCGCTCGTCGAGACGCGGCTCGAGGCTGGCCAGCGAGCGCAAGAGCAGCGGCTGCGCGTCGTTCCAATGCAGCCGCGCGTAGTTGCCTTCGGACGAGATGAGCCGCACCTCGCGCAGCGGCACGAACCAGCAGCGATCGCCGTCGCGCACGAACAGCTGCTCGATCTGCGCCTCCGCCGTCACGTCGGTCGTCGTCGCGGGCGTCGTCGGGGCGGCGTGCAGCTTGGTCAGCGCCAGCGCCAGCCGCTCGGGCTCGATGGGCTTGAGCAGGTAGTCGAGCGCGTTGACCTCGAAGGCGCGCACGGCGTGATGGTCATAGGCGGTCGTGAAGATCACCCGCGGCGCGCGCTCGAGCCGCGCCAGCAAGTCGAAGCCGTCGCCGCCCGGCATCTGAATGTCGAGGAACACGAGGTCGGGCGCGAGCGCGACGATCTGCGCCTGCGCGGCGTCGATGTTGGCGGCTTCGCCGATGATCTCGATCCAGCTGAACTTGGCCAAAAGGCGGCGCAGCTCGCGGCGCGCCAACGGCTCATCGTCGACGAGCAGCGCCCTCACGGCAGACGCTCGATGCGCACGCGCGCCGTGGCGCGACCGGGCTCGGTCAGGTCGAGGTCGAGCCGCGCCCCGTCGCCGAGGAGCAGCTTCAGCCGGCGCGCGGCGTTGGCGAGGCCGATGCCGGTGTCGTCGTCCGACGCCGCCTTGACGTCCGGCCGCGGATGCGCGACGACGATCGTGAGCGCGCCGCCGTCGAGCGCCGCCGTCAGCGTCAGCGTTCCGCCGTCGGGCAAGGGCGCGATGCCGTGCTTGATGGCGTTCTCGACCAGCGTCGTCAGCAGCATGACCGGGATGCGCGCGCGGCCGGCCGCGGCGTCGATGCGGCGATCGATCGTCAGCCGCTCGCCCAGCCGCAGCTGCTCGAGCGCCAAGTAGTCGGTCACGATCTCCAGCTCGCGCTCGAGGCTCACCAGCTCCTCCTGCGCGCTCAGCGAATAACGCAGCATGCGCGCCAACTGCGTCACGGCAGCTTGCGCGCCTTCGGGATCGTCGGCGATGAGCGCGCGCACGCTGTTGAGCGAATTGAAGAGAAAATGCGGGTTCAGCTGCGACTTGAGCGCGCGCAGCTCGGCCGCGTGCAAGGCTTCGCCAAGCTGCGCCTGCGCAAGCTCGGTCTCTTGGCGCTGCCGGCGCAAGCGAATGTCGAAGTAGAAGATCGTCCAGATGACGAAGATGAGACTCCAGCGCACGATGGCCCGCACCGTCATCGCGACGATGCCGTCGGGGTGGTCGCCGTAGCCGAAGCGCTCGACGACCAAGCCGCTCAGCACCAACGCCGTGGCCATGACGACGGCGGCGGCGATGACGCGCGGGATGAGGGCGACGGCGGTTCGTTCGTCCCAATTGCGCGCGCGAATGAGGGCGCGAAAGAGGTGGGTCAAGAGCAGGGCGACGGTAGCGGAGAGCGCGGTTTCGACGAAGGCTCGCGGCGCCGGCATCTCCGACGCCCGCAGGCTGTAGAAATTGGTGACCGCGAGCGCGCCCCAGCCGCCGAGCTGGCACAGCCAATAGGCGCGCTGTTGGGTCCGGCTGGGCGCGGGCGAAACGGGCGGCATCGGCGGCGATTGTAGCGGCAACGTCAGCGGGTGGCGCTGTCGGCGATCGATTGGCCGCGCGTCGGCTCGCCGGCGACGACCGGCTTGCCGTCGGCGACGTAGCGCGTGAACTGCGCCGGCAGGCCCTCGCCGTCGAAGAGCTGCGCCGTCGTCTGCAGGTGATAATGCAGGTGTGGCTCCGTCGAGTGGCCGCTGTTGCCGCACGAGCCGAGCCGCTGACCGGCCGTGACGCGGTCGCCGACGTGCACGGTGACGCTGCCCGGCTGTAGATGCGCGAGGAACGAGAACTCGCCGTTGCCGTGGTCGATGACGACGTGGTTGCCGACGACCTCTTTGTCGTTCATCGTGCCGGGGACGTTCTCGGCGACGTCGTTGCGGACGGCCACGACCGTGCCGGCGCCGGGCGCCAAGATGGGACGGCCGTAGCAGTAGTAGTCGCTGTTGCGCGTGCCGTCGCCCGAGTGCGTGCTCTCGCCTTTGACGACGAGCAAGTCGTAGGCGAAGCGCTGCTCGCGGTTGGCGGCGTGATAGTTCTCGGCGAGCGAGCGTCCGCCCCAGCCGACGGCCCACGTGCCATCGAACGGCAAGCGCAGCGGCGTCTTGGTGCGATAGTCGAGCTTGGTCGACGGCGCCGGCCCGTCGGGCTTGGCCACCCGAATGCCGAAGCCCATGATGTGATCGTGCGCGTCGAAGCCGATCTTGACCGTGACCAGCGACGGCGCCTTGGTGAAATGCGCGGTCCGCACGTAGATGCGCCGGCCGTCCTGACGCTCGATCGCTTCCGCGTCGACGCCGCGCTCGCTGCCCGCCTGCGTCAGCACGGTGGTGCGAAATGACGCGACCTCGGCGACGCTGCCGAAGTGGGCGCGCAGGCCGTCGTCGCACTGCCGCCAGAAGGCGTCCAGATCGCCGCGATAGAACGCCTCGGACCAACGACGACCGAGCGCCTTCGTGGCGTCGTCCTCGGACGCGCCGGGCGTCGCCGCCGACGCCGGAGGCGCGTCGCCGAGCAGCGTCACCAGTAGAAGTAAAGCCGAGCCTAGCCAAGTCTTCATGAGCTCCCCCGTTTGCGTGTCTGTTGGTTGCAGCTGTTTTCAACCTAACGGCTGCGCGCGCGGCGAACGGGGATTTGTGACGAGCGGCCAGGAGCGCGTGACGAACGGTCGCCGGCGGCGGTCGAGCGGTCGTCAGCCGAAGCGAACGCGCAGCCGCCGTAAGGCTTCGTCGAGCACGGCGTCCTGCTTGGCGAAGCAAAAGCGCACCCAATGGCGAGCGGGCTCGACCTCGTAAAACGCGCTCAACGGAATGGCGGCGACGCCGACCTCGGTGACGAGATGGCGGCAGAAGTCGACGTCGTGGCCGGCGAAGTCGGTCCCGCGCAGGTCGACGTTGAGGAAGTAGGCGCCTTGCGCGGGCAAGACGGTGAGGCCGAGCGCGCGCAGGCCGTCGGCCAGCCGATCGCGGCGCCGCTGCAGCTCGCCGGCGAGGCCGCGGTAGAATTCGTCGGGTTTGTCGAGGCCGAAGGCGACCGCCGCCTGCAGGTTCGGCGGCGTCGTGAACGTCAGGAACTGGTGCGCGCGGGCGATCGGCTGCATGAGCGCGCGCGGGCCGACGACGAGCCCGACCTTCCAGCCGGTGAGCGAGAACGTCTTGCCGGCGGAGCCGATCTTGATGGTGCGCTCGCGCATGTCGGGCAGCGCGATGAACGGCTGATGGCGCGCGCCGTCGAACACGATGTGCTCGTAGACCTCGTCGCTGACGACGTAGGCGTCGTGCGCGGCGACGGTGCGCGCCAGCAGCGTCAGCTCGGCGGACGAGAACACTTTGCCGGCCGGGTTGAGCGGATTGTTGAGCACGACCAGCTTCGTCTTGGCGTTGCAGGCGGCGGCGAGGGCGTCGGCGGTGAGCGTCCAATCGGGCGGCTGCAAGGTCACGAAGCGCGGGATGCCGCCGGCGCGACGAACCAGCGGCGCATAGGCGTCATAGGCGGGCTGAAAGAGGACGGCTTCGTCGCCGGGCTCGATGAGCGCCAAGATCGTCGCCGCCAGCGCTTCGGTGGCGCCCGACGTCACGAGGATCTCGGTCTGCCAGTCGAAGTCGAGGCCGTAGAAGCGCTGCTCGTGGCGCGCGATCGCTTGCCGCAGCGACGGTAAGCCGAGCATCGACGGATATTGGTTCCAGCCGGTCAAGAGCGCTTCCGAGGCGGCGTGCAGGACATCTTCGGGGCCGCGATCGTCGGGGAAGCCTTGGCCGAGGTTGACCGCGTCGTGCTCGGCGGCGAGGCGCGACATGGCTTCGAAGACGGTGGTGCCGAGCGCGCGATAGATCGAGTTGGGCGGACGCATCGGCGTCAGTTTGCACCGAGGCGGCGGCCGTCGTCGAGGGCGCGGCGTGGGCGCTTTTCAGCGGCGGACAAAGCCGTCGGGGCCGTTGAGCCACACTTCGATGCGCGGCGCGGTCGGGTCGAGCACGACGGCGACGAGATCGGTGCGACCGTCGCCATCGACGTCGGCGGCGAGCCAACGCTCGCGCGGCGCCGGCGCGCGCAGCCGCTGCGAGCCGGCGATGGCGCCGCCGCGCCACGAGTCGGCCCAGACGCTGCCGTCGGCCACGGTGGTGCGGACCGCGAGCGTCGTGTGGGGCACCATCGATTGCAGGATCAGGATGAACATCGCCAACATGTCGACCTCCGCGAAGGTGACATTGCGAGCCGCGTACCGCCGGCTAAGTCGGCGCGCGGCGCGGGTTTGGGCGCGCTCGGGGCGCCGCCGGCGTTCGCGTTCGGGACGGCGCGTCCCATTTCCGAACAGGCGCGCGCCTTTCAGTTGCGGCGTGCGCGGGAGTCAGGCCAGGCCGACGCGCATCAGCTGCGCGCGCAGGTACCAGCCGATTTCGGCGCGGCGACGGAGCTCGCGGCGCACCGCGGCCAGCCGCACGTGCGCCTCGACCGACGACGAATGAATCGCGACATAACGCCCGAGCGCGTCCTCGGCATCGGACCAGCGCCGCAGCTTGGCCAGCGCGCGACCGGCCATCAGATACGCGAGCCCATACTGCTGCCGCTCGTTGCGCGCGGCGGCGTCGATGAGCAGCGGCAGCGCCAGGTCGGGATGGCCCGATTCCAGCTGCGCGATGCCGGTCAAGAGCAGGAGCTCGGCCGACTCCGGGTCGCGCTGGCGCGCTTCGTCGAGCAGCGTGAGCGCGCGGCGTGGACGCTTCTTGGTCAGCCAGATCTTGGCCAGATCGCGGCGCGCGGTGACGTTGTCGCGATTGGCGCGAATGTCGCGACGGAGCCGGCTGACATGGCCGGCGTGGCGTAGAAACAGCAGTGGATCGGGCAGCCAGCGCTGGACGAGCCACACGACCGCCACGGCCGCGAGGAGCCACGGATAGCGCAGGGCGTAGCTGAGGCCGAACAGCAGCAAGTAATAGGCGAGATACCCCATTCACGACGCATCTTACGGCATTGGGGCGGCGTCGCCGGTGGGGCCAATCACAATCGACGCCGCGGGCGCGGCGGTTCGGTCGTGGCCGAGGGGCAGGCGGAAACCCACGCGCCGTTAGCGGGTGGGATGTCGTTCGCGGTGTACGGTGTGGCGGCGTCGCACGGGCGCGCGGTGCGCGCGTGCGATGCCGCTCCGTCGCGCCGGCCATCGGTTGAGCGCGCAAGGTGGTGGTTGGTTTATGGCGGGCTCGGTCTCGCAGCGCCGACGTTCGCCCACAGACGCAACGCTGGAAACGAGCACGGCCGCAGGCGTTAGCACGGTCGCGGGCGCGCCTTCCGATACTGAAGCAGTTACTTCAGTGTCGCCTGGCGCGCGGTCGATTGCGGCTCGGCCCTTCGGCGCGCGCGCTGCGGCGTCGGCTAGTGATGCCCCGCCAACCACGCGTTCGCCTCGGCCAGCAGCGGCGCGAGCCGCGCGCCGCCCTTGACGAACACGTCGCGCGCCTGCGTCGCCAGCGCCACCGCGCGCGGCCGATCGCCGGAGCCGAGCGCCTCGGCCAACGCCAGCCGCACCTCGGCCAGCTCGACGCCGTCGTCCGGCTCCGCCTCCCGCAGCGCCAGCGCGCGCTCGAGCGGCACCGTCGCCGCCGCCGCGTTGTGCCGCGCGATGTCGACGCGCCCGAGGCCGAGCAGCGCCGGCACCAGCTTCGCGCTCTTGGCGCCGTAAGCGGTCTCGAGAATCTTCAACGCGCGCTGAAAATCGTCGCGCGCCAGATCGAGCTTCCCGAGCAGCCGATGCGCCTTGCCGAGGCCCGCCAAGTTGGCGCCGCACTCGGCGTGCTGCGGCCCCAGCGCCTTGTCGCAGATCTCCTGCCCGCGCTGAAAGTCGCGCAGCGCGTCGCCATTGCGCCCCGAATCGAGCTCCGCCTGCGCGATGTTGCTGAGCGCGACCGCCGTTTCATACGACGGCCCCAGCTTGACCTGCCAAATGTCGAGCGCGCGCCGATATTGCAGCAGCGCCGCGTCGGTGCGCCCGAGCGCGCGCAGCTCTTCGCCCATGTTGTTGTAGACCATCGGCAAGTTGGGATTGTCCGGCTGCAGGCGGCGAAAGTCGACGAGCGCGCGCTCGTACATCGCCAACGCGCGCTCGTGCTCGCCGCTCTCGCCGTAGACGTCGGCCATGCCGACCAGCGTCTTGGCCAAGTTGGGATGGTCGGGACCGAGCGCCGCCCGCTCGACGGCATAGGCGTGCTGATAGCTCTCGAGCGCCGCCGGATATTCGCCGCGCGCTTCGTGGATGTTGCCGAGCTGATGATAATCGGGCGCCAAGCTCAGCTGATCTGGCCCATAAAGCCGTCGCTCCAGCTCCAGCGCCGCGGTCGCGTCACGCAGCGAGTCGTCGAATTTACTCTCTCTTTCCCGCAATAATGATCGATTCGTGTAATAAGTTCCGAGCAGCTGATCTTTGCGCTGCAGTCGATCGATGAGCGCATCGGCGACGGACGACCAGCGATCGCCGTCCTCGTAATGCGCCTGGCGCTCGCCGACCGACTGGATGAGATCGACGGCCGCCTCGGCCGCGGCTTCGTCGTGATGACCTTGCAGCGCGGCCACGAAGGCGCGATGCAGCGCGCTCGTCGACTCCGGGAAATCGCCGTGCTCGCCGAGCAGCCGGCCGAGGCGCAGCTGCGCTTCGGCTTCCAGCGGCGGATAATGCTGGGTCGTCTCGTCGGCGATGACGCGCTTGGCGACGGCGATTCCCTGCTCGTAGCGCGCGACGAGGTAGAGCGCGTTGGCCTGCGCCAGCGCGCCGCGCAGCGCCTCGACGCGCGCTTGCGTCGGCTTGTCGCGCGGCGGCTGCATCGGCGCGCGCAGGGCCGCGGCGTCGGCGCAGGAGTCGAGCCCGGGGATCGCCTCCGCCGACTGCGCCGCGCGCTCGATGATCTTCTCGTCGGCGACGGCGTACAGATCGGACAGCGTCTTGAGCTGCATGCGCCGATCTTCCAAGCAGCTCATGCGGAGATCGAGCAGCTCTTCGGACTGCTCGCGGCGCACGTTGGTCGCCTCGCAGGCGTCGATGTGCATCGCGACCCAGGCGTGCGTGTACGCGTCGAAGACGTGCTCGACCGTCGCGAACACCGTGCGCGCGTAGGACTTGCCGCTGTCGAGGAACGTCGTGCGAATGGCGGCGCGGCGCGGCGCGTCCCAAATGCCGGCGAGCTTGGCTTCGGCGCCGGCGCAGGCGTGGATCTCGCGCTTCTGCGCGCCGCGCCAGCCGAACACGGCGACGAGCGCGACGGCCACGCCGAGCAGCGCCAGCCAGCGATTGCGGCGCGTCAGGCTGGGATCGGCGCGCAGCGCGGCCAAGAGCGCGTCCATCGACGGATAGCGCTGATCGGGCGCCGTCGAGAGGCCGCGCAGCAGCACCTTTTGCAGCCAGCGCGGCATGCGGCTCGTTGGTGGCAGCTCGCGCATCGTGCCCGCGAGGACGTTGCGATCGAGCTCCTCGATGGAGTCGCCCGGGAACGGGAATTGGCCGGCGAGCGCTTCGTAGAGCGACAGGCAGAAGCTGAACTGATCGGCGCGCTCGTCGACGGCGATGCCTTGGCGCTGCTCGGGTGCCATGAAGCGCGGCGTGCCCATGATCGAGCCGGCGCGCGTCAGGTTCGTGCGCAGCCGATCGACGGCGCCGCTCAACGACGGATCGGGCCGCGACGTCGCCGTCGACGGCAGCTCGGGCGCGTGCACGGTCGGTCGCGAGCGCGCCGAGCGCGGCATGGGCGCGACCGGCGGGCTCGCATCGGTCGCGCTCGCCGCCGCGACGTCGCCGGCCGCATGCTCGTTTGCGCCGGCCGCGGCCGCGCCGGCTTTGCCCGCGGCATTCGGCCCGCTCGCGACGCCGGCCGCGGCCTGCGCCGCGTCCAAACCGCCAGGCAGTGCGCTCGCCTCACCGTGGTTCGCCGCATCGGTCGCGTCTGCTGCGGCAGGGGTCGCGTTGGGCGCGCGATCGGCGGCGGTTTGCGCGAGCGTGCCGTGCGCGGCGGGCTTGTCGTCGGCGGTGACGGCGTCGTCGCGACGTCGCTGCGGCGCGGCTTCGGCCGCGGCGCCCTCCGCCGGCGCGGCTTCGGCGGCTGCGGCTTCGGCCGCGCTCTTGGCGGCCTCTTCTTCGCCGATGGCAGTGCGCGCGAGCCCGAAGTCGAGGACGCGCACGCGGCCGTCGTGCCCGACGATGACGTTGTCGGGCTTGAAGTCGCGATGGACGAGCCCGGCGCGATGGGCGGCGCTCAAGCCTTCGCCGGCCGCCAAAAACACGGCCAAGATCTCGGCCTGGCTGCGCGCGGCGCTCGTCAGCCAGCGGCGCAGCGACGTGCCGTCGACGAACTCCATGGCGATGAAGACGTCGTCGTCGAAGGTGCCGACGTCGTGGACGGCGATGACGTTGGGATGCGACAGCCGCGCCAACGCCTGCGCTTCGCGGAGGAGCCGGCCGCGCAAGACGTCGTTGGCGTCGCTGCGCGTGTTGAGGAGCTTGAGCGCGATGGGACGGCCGAGCTCGGGGTCGAACGCCTTGTAGACGACGCCCATGCCGCCTTGGCCCAGCTTGTCGACGATGAGGTAGCGGTCGACGACGGCGCCGCGCGCGAGCGGCGCTCGCGGCAGGCGAACCCGACTGGCGTCGACGGTCGAACCCGTTGCGTCGTCGTGTTTCACGGCAGTTTGGTGCCCGCTTCGTCGTCACGCACAGGCACGGGCGCTTCAGAATAACGCATTTTGCCGCGTCGCCATAGCCACGTCAGCCGCGGCAGAGGCGCGCGTCGGACGGCGGTGAAGTCAGTCGACGATGAGGTCGAACTCTTCCCACGTGCCGATCGCGGTGCGGTTGGCGATGAGCGGCGAGGCGCCGGCGTTCTCGGCCGTGACGTAGTCGTTGTCGTCGAGCGCGCGCAACGAGATGCTGCCGTCGCCGTTGTGGATGAGCTGGAACGTCTCCCACAAGCCGATGGCGGTGCGATTGGCGATCAGCGCCGCCGTGCCGTCGCTCTCGGCGGTGACGTACAAGTTGTTGGCGTGCGCGCGCAACGCGATGTTGCCGTTGCCCTGGTCGAGCTCGTCGAACATTTCCCAGGTGCCGATGGCGGTGCGATTGGCGATGAGCGACGCCGCGCCCGCGTTCTCGGCGGTGACGTACTTGCCGTTGGCGTGCGCGCGCAAGCTGATGACGGGCGCGGCTGGCGGCGGCGGCGTTGTCGTCGCCGAGAAGATCGTCAGATCGACGGCGTTGGCGATCGCCTGTAATCCGGCTTCATTGGGGTGCAAATGATCGCCGCTGTCATAAGCGGGAAGATAAGCCTCGATATTGGCCGGATCGTGCGTGGCCGTATCCTGGTCGACGATGGCGTCACAACCGCTCGAGGAGCCGCGAATGAAGGCATTGATGGCTTCACGACCATTCTCGCCATTTTGAGTCCAATAGCCGGCGCCCTTGAACGGCGTCAGTGTCGAGCACAAGAACAATAAGCCGTCTTGATGCGCGCTGTTGATCAGCTGTTGAATGCCGGCGATGAGCGCGCCCGAGTTGTAATCGCCGCCGCCCAAGTCGTTGATGGGATCGTCGGAGAAGATGACCCACTTGACGCCCGGCTGTGACAAAACGTCGCGGCTGAAGCGATTGATTGCACTTTGACCGGCGCCGTCTTGTAAGAGGTCATTGCCGCTGATGCCTTGGTTGAGCACGCCGACCGTGCGGCCGGAGTTGACGAGCCGGGTGGCCAAGTCGTTGGGCCAGCGGCGGTTGTCGTCGGTGTTGGAGCCGACGCCGTCGGTGATGGAGGCGCCCAGCGTCACCACCGCGCCCAACGCCGCCGCGTTCTGCACGTCGAGGTTGGTGAGGAAGAAGTAGCTGCCGGCGGTCGACGGGTTGGTCAGCGTCGCGTTGCCGGCGACATCCCCCGACGCGTAATAGATCGTGGCTGTGCCTTGCTGATGAAACGTCGCGGCGCCGGTGGATTGCGGCAAATAGAAGCTGACGGCGACGTCGGAGAGCGCGGCGACCGGGAACGCGACCGAGTCGCTGACGCCGATGGCGCCGGCGGCGATCGTCGTCGAGGTGGCGCCGCCGAAGGTCACGACCTTGTCGCTGCTCGCGTTCACCGACGCGCCGCCGGTCGCCGCTCGCTGCGCGATGTGCACGTCGGAGACGACGATCGCTTGGCTGCCGAAGACGTTGGAGATCTGCACGCGCGCCGCCGTGCCCGAAATGCTCGTGTGCACGACTTGGCGCAGCGTCTGATTGTTGAAGGTGTTGCCGCCGCTCTGCGGCGAAACCGCCCAGGTGCCGACCCAGCCGCCGCTGGCGGCCGCGGTCTCGGCTTGTGTCGTCGCGGTGACGTCGCCGCCGGCGGAACAGCCGAGCAGCGAGACGATGAGGACGAGGCCGATGCGCCTTCCGATTCGTACGGACATTGCGGCTCCTTTGCTTAACGTAGGGCGTTTCTAAGGGCTGAATGAGCGCCGACAACTCGCGTGTATCCGCGTAGAGACAGTCACCGCGCGATATCGGTGCAATCGTCATCAGCGACGGTAAATCGGCGCGCAGCTTCATTTTGGCGCACCGCCCCTCATTATTGTTTGATGGCGAATCGGATGCGACTACAGATAATGAATATCGCGCGCAGCTTGTCGCGCTTGGGGGACGTGATGTTCATTCGCAGCGTGGGATTGCTGGCGCTGTGGCTCGTCTCCGGTTGTGCCTCCGTCGATCCGGCGCCGCACGCGCCGGCGGGCGCCGACCTGGCGTCGACCGAGCTCGACGTCGACGATTTGGGCACGACGCCGCCGCCACCGCCGCCGACGAAGCTGGTCGACATGACCGTGACCATGCCGGCGCCGACGCCGGCCGATATGGCGCAGGTCGCGCTCGACATGACGCATCCGCAGGATTTGGGGCCGTTTCCCGCGGGGCAGTTCTACGACATCTCGGTCAAGAGCGACGGGCAGCTCATGAGCGTTCGCAATCAGTCGACGCTGAACGGCTCGGTGACCGAGGAGCAGCCGGCGCACGGCACGCCCGACCAGCGCTGGACCTTGCAGCTCGCCGACAGCGGCTACCGCATCATCAACGGCCAGAGCGGCACCTGCCTCGACGTGGCCGGCTCGTCGACGGCGGACGGCGCAGCGACGGGAATCTACACCTGCAGCGCGTCGCTCAGCCAGCAATGGACGCCCACGCTGGTCGCCGGCACGAGCTACTACACGCTCGTCAACGTCAACAGCAAGAGCTGTATCGACTTGGACAACGCCGGCACGACGCCGGGCACGCAGATCTTCCAGTATCACTGTAACGGCGGCGATAATCAGAAGTGGCTATTTACGCCCGTCCAGTAATCGATATTCGATCGCATGAATTCGATATCGAAACGATTGCGACGCAGAAAAAGCAGACAAAAGTCGAATTGTTGTAACGTTTATCGCTCGCGATGAGCGACTCGCAGGTCGGGGACTAGGGCGGCGGCGATGAGCCGCCCGCGCGTGGCGGCCGCTGATTCGCCGGCCGGGTGGGTTGGGCAGTTGACTCGGCGGCGGCGGCCGGCGCAGATGGAGCGCATGTGGCGCGGGTTTGTCGTCATCCTGCTATTTCAGCTCGGCGGTGAGCTGCTGGCGCGCGCCGGCGTGCCGGTGCCGGCTCCGGTGCTCGGCATGGCGGCGCTGCTGGCGTGGCTGATGGCGCGACGGTCGGCGCCGCGCGGTCTCGACGACGCGTCGGGGCTCTTGTTGCGGCATTTGGCGCTGTTCTTCGTGCCGGCGGCGGCGGGCGCGTTCTATCTCGCGCCGCGGCTGGCGGGTGAGGCGGTGCCGATTGTCGTCGCCGTCGTCGTCAGCACGCTGGTCGGGCTCGTCGTCGCCGGCTTCGTGTTTCAGTGGGTCGCCAAGCGGCGGCGGCCTGACGGTGATGGCGGCGCTGCGAGCGCGAGCGCGGATGAGCGCGCCGGGCGATGGCGGCGCCGCGAGCGGGAGCGCGGATGAGCGCGCCGGGCGATGGCGGCGCTGCGAGCGTGGAGCGCGGATGAGCGCGGCGGGCGAGGGTGGCGCCGCGAGCGTGGAGTGCGGATGAGCGCGCCGGGCGATGGCGGCGCCGCGAGCGGGAGCGCGGATGAGCGCGCCGGGCGATGGCGGCGCCGCGACGGTGGAGCGCGGATGAGCGCGTCCGATCTGCGTAAGCGATCGCGCGCGCCGCGGACGTCGTGCGTGCCTTGGCCGACGCTGACTTCGCGGCGAATTCGCCAGCGATGATGCCCGCGCTCGCGACCGTCATAGCGTCGATCGATCGCGCGCTCGTCCTGCGCACGCTCGGCTGGTGCGCGCTGACGACCGCCATCTACGCCGGCGCGCGCGTCCTTCAGGTGCGCGGCAAGAATCACCCGCTGCTCAACGGCGCGCTGGTGACGTCGCTGGCGATCGTCGCGGTCGTGCGCGCCTGCGCGGTGCCGTGGGATCATTATCGCGCGGCGACGCGTCCGCTCGCGTTCCTCTTGGGTCCGGCGACGGTGGCGTTCGCCGTGCCCGTCTATCGCCGCTTGGCCGAGCTGAAGCGGGCGCTGGCGCCGGCGTTGCTGGCGATCGCCGCCGGCTCGCTCGCGGCCGCGGCCAGCGCGATGGCGCTCGGGCGGGCGCTCGGTGGCTCGACGTTGGTCGTGCGCTCGCTCGCGGCCAAGTCGGTGACGACACCCATCGCGATGGCGGTCTCGGCGTCGGTCGGCGGTAGCCCCGAGCTCACGGCTGGGTTCGTCATTTTCACCGGCATGGTCGGCGCGCTGGCGGTGCCGGGGCTGTTCGTCGTCTGCGGCATCGAGGATCGGCGGGCGCGCGGGCTCGCCATCGGCATCGCGGCGCACGGCTTCGGCACGGCGCGCGCGTTGGTGCTGGGCGAAGTCGAAGGCGTATTCTCGATATTGGGAATGGGGCTGTCCGGTCTATTCGTGCCCGTATTCATCCCCTGGTTGGTCGCGCTCTTCTTCTAGGAGAATCGACTGAAGTGATAGAAATATTTCTATCACTTCAGCTCTCGAATCTCGGGGCTTATCTCGGTGAGTCTTGAGCCGAAGTGATAGAAATATTTCCATCACTTCGTTTTGAACACGTCTCGCCGAGTCTTGGCTACTACCTGATAGAGATATTTCACTTCAGCTCTCAAGTCTCGAGCTTATCTCGGTGAATCTTGATGACCAAGTAATAGAAATATTTCTATCACTTGGTTTTCCGGCGGTCCCGCCGAATCCTGGGTTCCAGTGATAGAAATACTTCTATCACTTCGATTTCGAAGCTGCCGGCGGCGCGAATGTCGTCGACGGAACCTGCGGTCGTCAGCGGATTCTGCGCGGCCGCGACTTCTGCTTACGCGTCTTCGCCCCCGCCGTTTTCGTCGCCTCCGCTCTCGCCGCCTCCGCTCTCACCGGCTGCGGCCACGCCTGCACCGCCGCGGCAGCGACGGCCAGCAGACGCTGCCGCGACGCTCCGTCGCGCGCCTGAATCGACATGCCCTCGAACACGGTCATATAAAACGACGCCAAGCCCGCGATGTCGCAATCGGCCGGCAACTCGCCATCGCTGCGCGCGCGCGCCAGCCGATCGGCGATCGCCGCCTCCGACGCGCGCCGGTAGCTCGCCAACGCCGCCTGCACCCGCGCCGCCGCCGCGCTACAGCTCAGCGCCGCCAAGATCAGCATGCAGCCGGCCGGATGGCTGGCGTTCGTCAGCTCGCGCGCCGTCGCCTGCAGCATCTCCGCGATCGCCTCGCGCCCGTCGACGGTCGTCTGCAGCACGCATTCGCCCGTCCCGCCCGGAAGCGCGCGATAGCGGTCCACCGCCGCCAAAAACAGCTGCTCCTTGTCGCCGAACGCGGCGTACAGGCTCGGCGGCGCGATCTGCATGGCCGTCGTCAGATCCTGCAGTGACGTCGCCTCGTAGCCGTGGCGCCAAAAGACGAGCATCGCCGCCTCCAGCGCCCGGTCGCGATCGAACGTGCGCGGACGCCCGCGTGTCTTGCCAGCGACGGCATCCGTCTTTTCCATAGCGATCAATACATAATTCACTGGACGCCGCGCCGCAAGCTGTTAGATCCATCTGGCGATTGTTTATCGATCGCTACAGAAAGGCGGTCAACATGTCCAAGCAGCTGGCAGGAAAAGTCGCCCTCGTCACCGGTGGTTCGCGCGGGATCGGCGCGGCCACGGCGCGCGCGCTCGCCGACGAAGGCGCGCACGTCGCCATCACCTACGCGGCGTCGGCCGAGAAAGCGGACGCGGTCGTGCGCGACCTCGAGAGACGCGGCGTGCGTGCGGTCGCCTATCACGCCGATCAAGCGGACCGGACGCAGGCCGACGTCGTCGTCAAGGCGGTGATCGAGCGTTTCGGCCGGCTCGATATCCTCGTCAACAACGCCGGCGTCGCCGCTTTCGGCACGCTCGGCGATCGCGCCTTCGATCAAGCCGCCGTCGACCGACAGTGGGCGGTCAACGTCGCCGGTCTCGCGGCGACCGTGCGCGCGGCGGCGTTGGTGATGGCCGAAGGCGGGCGCATCATCTCCATCGGCTCGACTGCGGGCCACAAAGTCCCGTTCACCGGCCTGGCCGATTATGCCGCCGGCAAGGCAGCGCTCGTCGGCTATAGCAAAGGCTGGGCGCGCGATCTGGGCCCTCGCCAAATCACCGTCAATGTCGTCAGCCCCGGGCCGATCGATACCGATATGAATCCCGCGAATGGCCCATTTCAGGACTACGTCAAGAACGCGACGGCGCTTGGACGATATGGACGCGCGGAGGAGCTCGCGGCGGCCGTGGCGTTTCTCGCGAGCCCGTCGGCGTCATTCATCACCGGCACGACGCTCGAGGTCGACGGCGGGCAAAACGCCTGAGCGGCAGCCTACGGAAAGTGCAGCTGCTCGTCGGTGACGCGCGCTTTGGCGGCGAGCGACTTCGACTTACGGCCGACCTCCGTCAATCGTAATCGATTATCGGGCAAGAGCTGATCGAGCTGATATTCGTCCCAGCGTCGCGGCGCCATCGCTTTCCCGTCATACAGAATCGCCGCGCAATCATCGATACTCCCGACGCCTTCGGAAATCACCGACGGGATATTCGACTCGCCGATCCCATAGAGCAGGAGATCGTCGACGCAATTGGGAATCCACTGATCGTGGCGAATACTTTGCGCGACCCGCCGGATGCGCACCGTTGCCACCACTCCATGTTCGCCTGCATTCGCCGCTGTCGCCGTGACCACGTAATCATAGTGATGCTCATTGACGCGCGGCGAGCGCAACGCCTCTTCGTGCACGAACCAGCCGGCAGCGGTATGCCACGCCAATAAGCAGACATACGAATCGGCGCCGCCGCTGCGGACGAGCGTCAGCTGCCTGCCGTCGGTGAACGCGCCATTGGCCAGCGGCTTGAAAGCAAAGGGCGTGCAAGCCGCGCGATCGACGGCAGCTTCGGCCGGCGCTGCGCAGTGATAGCCGCTCTCGGCGTTGCCGAGCACGTCGACCGATCGAGACCGCAGCGCAGCGCAATAGCTCTCGACGGTCGCGAAGGGTCCGGCCAGCTTCGTCGCGTCAGTCGTCTCCGCGCGCGCGGCCGACGGCAGCAGCGCCAGCAAAACCGTCGCAAAGCAGGCGAAACGATGACGGCGCGTCGTCATATTCACCCATATGCTAACGCCAACGCCTCGATGTCTGTGCACGATTGTCGATTCGAATCGTGCAGCCGCCGCCGATCGTTCCCGGAGAGCGCGCTCGCCTATACGCTGCTGCGCAAGATCATGCGTTCCTCGCGAGTCTTTCATTCGCGACATTCTTGGCGCATTTGAGCACCGTACTGTTTCAGGCGCGGGTCCTGCCCGACGGGCCATTGCGCCGAATGTTGCTCTGGAATTCCGCGCCTAAGTAAACGGCTGGTTACTCGGGTGCGCTGACTGAATGACTGACTGACGGTCGGTCACGAATGACTGACCGTCAGTCAGAACGCTTCACGGATATCGAAGCGCCACGTGTCGTTGGCGAGCGCCGTCCGCTCGACGTGGGCGCGGGCGAGGCAGCGCAAGATCTCGCACTCGATCGTTCACCGGCTATGCCAAGGCACGAAGCGAGCTGGCGCAGTATGAAGCCAAGCTTCACAAGCAATCGTATTGGTTTGGAGCGCGAGAGTCGAACGGACTCAGGACCGGAATCGCCGGCGGCCAAATCGCGACGCTGAAGTAAATACTTCAGTATTAGGGAGTGACGCGCCGAGCTCGGATACTGGCGGTCGATTCCGAATACGCGATATCCGCGCGGTGGTCGTCTCGCGTATGATCGGGGCATGGGTCGCCCTCGACTGACTGCGGCGTTACTGGTGACGCTGGCCGTCGCCGTGCACGCGCCGACGCTGGGCCACCGCTTCCTGCTCGACGACGGCGTGCAGATCTTCAAGAACCGCGCCGTGACCGCGGGCGCGCCGATTGCCGCTTATTTTCTCGATCGCAATACCACGTCGAGCCGCGCCGATTACAACACGCGCATTTATCGTCCGCTGCGAAATCTCGCGTTTCGTGGCGTCGTAATCGTCGGTGGCGTGCGCCCGGTGGCGTTCGGTGTGGCCAATCTCGGCTTATATGCGGCCGCCGCGCTGCTCGTCCTCGCGCTTTTGTCGCGTCTGACCGGCGACGCGCGCGCGGCAGCCTGGGCCACGGCGTTATGGATTGTCCTGCCCGTGCACGTTGAAGCGGTGGCTTATGCGTCGGCACTGGGGGATTTGCTCTCATTGACGTTGGAGTTGGCGGCGATCGCGATCGCGCTGCCTTTCGTCGATGGCGATCATCGACGTTGGCGCGTGGCCGCCTCGACGGCGCTCGCGGTGGCGGCGATGTTGGCGAAGGAGATGGCGGTGACCGAGCCGGCGCTCGTCGTCCTCGTCGCGGTCGCGCTCGGCGGTGACGCGTGGCGGCGACGGCGGCTGGTCGTGCTCGTGGCCGCGCATGGGTTCGCGGCCGTCGGCTATGTCGCTCTGCGCACGCACGTTGTCGGCGCGGTCGGGCAAGACCCGGTGACGGCGCAGTCGCTGGCAGCCGGTTTGCGTGACGCGCCGTGGCTGCTTATGCATTACGTGTGGATTAGCGTCGTCCCGCTCGGCCACGCCGCGTCTTATCGTGTTCCGCCGTCGAGCGCGACGGCATTTGCGCTGTCGCTGGCCGCGCTGGCGGCGACGGCAGTGGCGACTTGGCGTTGGCGCCGGCCCGTCTTCGTCGGCTTGGCGTGGTTCGCTGTGTCTTTAGCGCCGGTCTTGCATTTAGTCCCGTTGTGGGCCGACTTAGCCGATCGCTTCGCGCTCTTTCCGACGTTCGGACTGGCATTGGCGCTGGCCGCCGCGATTGCGCCGCTCCATCGTCGGCTCATCCCAGTCTTGATTGTAATGACAGCCGTATATGCATTAGCCAGTCTTCTAGAAGAGCGGGCTTGGCATTCGGACTCTTCGTTGTGGCGTTATGCGGTCGATCGACAGCCCGATGCGCCGCTCGCGCGCGGAAACCTTGCCGCGGTTTTGCTCGGCGAAGGGCGCATCGGCGAAGCGGCGGCGCAGCTCGACGCATTGCACGCGCTCGGGTTCACGCGCAGTGATGTCGAGCTCAAGCGCGCGTATGTGTTGTCGCGCGTCGGTCGCGGGGCCGAGGCGGCGCAGGCGATGGCGGCGTCGTTGCGGCTCGACGCGACGAACGGCGCGGCGCACGCGTTTGCCGGTCAGCTCGCGTTGGCGGCGGGCGACGCCGGCGCCGCGGCGCGTGAGCTGACGATCGCGCGCGCATCGGCGTCGTCGCATCCGTCGACCGGGCTGCTCGGTTATGAGCTACTACGGGCACAAGAAGTTGCGCGCGGCGACCGTGCCGCGGATGTGGCGGCGAGCGCTGCGCGCGTCGACTATCTGCGCGCGTTGCAGGCGCTTACGTTCGACGACGCGGAGGGCGCGGTGCAGGCGGCGCGCGCGTGCTTGGGTCGTTCGCCGGGGCGGCCTCAGTGTCAGGCCGCGCTGGGGCAGGCGCTGCTGTTGCAAGGCCCGCTCGACGGTGACGCGCGGGCGCTGCTCGATCCTTGCATCGCCGCCGGCGGTCCCGACAGCAGTCGCTGCCAAGAGGCCGAGTGGGGCGCTCGTTAAACAGTGTCGCTTAGGTTGCGAGACAAGCGGAAGCCAGGAAGGCGCGATAAGCCCGCGCAGCATACGTCTTGGTATGTGAATAGGCACCGCAGCGGCTGACGCTGGATTACGCGACGGATCACGAGCTCGGCGACACTGTCTAGCTCGGCGAGCAAAGAAGCATCGCCTGCGCGCGATATGCCAGGGCGCGCGCGCAAACATCCGCTCGCTTCGTAGCGTCGACCGCCGCGGTCACACTCGACGCCACAGTTCAATCACTATCGCACTGTACGCCGTAAATTCACTTGCTTTTTATAGTGCCTATTTACTTACTGACGCATGGTCAATATGAGCGGTAAGCGAGTCCTCGTCACCGGCGGCACCGCCGGAATTGGTAAGCAGACCGCGCTCGAGCTGGCGCGGCTCGGGGCCGAGGTCATCATCGTCGGGCGCAACGCGGAGAAGACCGCGGCGGTCGTCGAGGCGCTGCGTCGGGAGACTGGCGCGGCGACGGTCGATTCGCTGCTCGCCGATCTGTCGTCGATGGCCAGTATTCGCGCGTTCGCGACGGCATTTCTCGCGAAATACGATCGTCTCGACGTCCTCATCAACAACGCGGGCGCGCTTTTCGTGAAGCGCGAAGTCACCGTCGATGGTTGGGAGCGGACCTTCGCCACCAATCATTTGGCTTATTTCTTGGTCGCTCAATTGCTCATGCCGGCGCTCGAACGGGCGACGGGCGCGCGGATCGTCAATGTCGCTTCGGCGGCGCATTCGGCGGCGCCGCTCGACTTCGACGACCTCATGGCCGAGCGCACCCGCTATAGCTCGTTTCGTCAGTATGGTCGCAGCAAGCTGGCCAATATCTTCTTCACGCAAGAGCTGGCCCGGCGACTGAGTGATAAAAATATCACCGTCAACTGTCTGCATCCCGGCTTTGTCGCTTCCGAGTTTCTCGCCAAAGGTGGAATCTGGTCGCTCATCAAGCCGATCGGATATCTGTTTGCGGTCGACGTGGTGGCCGGCGCGCGCACGAGCGTCTATCTCGCTTCCGCGCCGGAAGTCGCTGGCGTCACCGGCAAATACTTCGACAAGTGCAAAGAGAAGCAGCCCAGCAAGATCGCCCAGGACGACGCCGCGGCCAGGCGCTTATGGCAGGTGAGCGCGCAGCTCTGCGGCCTCTGAAGCTACGGTCGCCTTCAGGCTTCAGTCCGTAATCGCCTGAATTGTCTCGCTGTCCCCAACGAGAGACAGCGAATCTTCTTCGTTTCGATTCGTATTGCCGCTCGCGTGGAATCCGTTCGTGATATGCGAGCAGACGCATGTTCATTCTGCGTCAGAAGCGATTCCTGGCCTTCTGTCTGTTCGCCGCCGTCGTCTGTGCCGTGCCTTTGTTGATCTTGGCGGCGCGCAATCATCACGACGCGCCGGCCGAGCTCGTGACGATGGCGTTGATCGGTATGTTTTGCGGCTTTGGGCTGGCTGTTTTGATCGCGCTCGTCGTGTTCGCGGTCTATCGCACGTTCTTTACAGCGGCACCGGCGATAGCCCTCGCGCCTTACGAAGATGTGCTCGCGCGCATGCCGGCCAATTCATTTCTCGATGGCGAAGCGCGCGGCGGAACGCTCTTTGTCACGCAGCGTCGGCTCATCTTCGTGCCGCATCGCTTCAATTTTCAGCTGACGTCGACGTTCATTCCTTGGGACGACGTCCGCGGCTGTCTGCCGGTGCCGGCGACGCCGCTGTCGCATACGATCTTGACGATCGAAATGCGCGACGGTTCGTTGCAGCGGCTCGTCGTTCACAATCGGCAGGCGCTGATCGGATATATCGAGCGGATGCGCGTGCTCGTCGAGTCGCAGCGCGCGGTCGCTTCGGGCGTGCTGCTGTTGGCGCTGGGCGTCGGCGAGCTGGCGAGCCCGTCGTCCACGGCGGCGCCGAATGGCGCGGCGGTGGGACATGCGCGCGCGGCGGCAGTGCGGGCGAACGATGCGGTCGGGTGGGCGAACGAGGAGGTCGGTCGCGCGAATGATGTGGCCGAGCGCGCCGGGGATTCGCCGCCGGGCGAGCATACGATTGTGTCGGCGACGCGCGCCGGCGATGTGCCAGTCGGTGGCGAAACGCTCGAAGGAAAGACGGCCGATAGCGAGACGAATGAAAGAAGAACGGCTGATGGCGAAACGGCAGGAAGGACGGGTGACAGCGAGACGTGCGAAGGAAAGACGGCGGATAGCGACACGCGTGAGGTAAAGACGGTCGTGATGGCCGTTCCGCCGGAAATATCACCATCACCCAGCGTCGGCGAACCGACGACGGGCACTGACGAAGCGCGTGAAGATAAGACGGTGGTGACGAACACACCGATAGAAATATCACTATCACCAGACGTCGCAGATCGGGCAGCACGCAAGCGGGAGGCGTCGACACATCAACCGGCAGGCGCGGATAAAGTGATAGAAATATCACTATCACCAGACGTCGCAGATCGGGCGGCACGCAAGCGGGAGGCGCCGACACATCAACCGGCAGGCGCGGATAAAGTGATAGAAATATCACTATCACCAGACGTCGCAGGTCGGGGGGCACGCAAGCGGGAGGCGCCGACACATCAACCGGCAGGCGCGAGCGAAGTGATAGAAATATCACTATCACTGTCGCCTATTGGTGCCGGCGCAGCCCTTCCTGGTGGCAATGGACGAAAAAACGAAGCGGTCGCCTCCAATGTGCCGATAGAAATATCACTATCACTAAGTGGGGCCGAGCGGACGGTGCCCAATCCCGTGGTCGAGCCGGTCGGACATGACGAATCGGCGACCATCGTGACCACCCTCTCGCCGCTCGCGCTCGCCGCCGGATTGAAGAGCGAACCGCTCGTGCCGCTGGCGGGCCATTTGCGACGGCTCGTAGTCTTATTGGAAGACGCATATGCGTTGAAGTTTGGCTATTTCAGAAAACAGCGTCTCGACGCCGCAAGTACGGCGAGCCTGACCAAAGAGGTGCACGACCTCGCGCAGATCGCATTCGAACGCGCGTTGCGCGTGCGGCCCGGCGAGTGTTTGCGCTGGCTCGATGGGCTGAACGAGCTGCAGCGGCCGGCGTTCATCGATTTCGCCGCCTGGCACGCCAAAGCGGCGGCGTTGCCGGCATCGATGGGCGTGCTGCAACTGCCCTCGCCGTCGCCGGAGCTGCACGCCGCTGTCGCCGCGCTGCGCGACTATCAGCCGGACGCTGTCAGCGCGCCGGCGTCGGCCGATATCATCGAGCAAGTCGCAGAGATGGACGTGCTGCCGGCCGAGTGGCTCGCGTTCTATCGACTCGCCAATGGAGTGCGAGTGACGTTCGATTCTTACGAGCTCGAGCTTGCGCCGCTCGATCCGAGCCGGAATCTCATGACCGGTTTAACGCTCTCGCACTGGAGCTCGAAGAAGAATCCCTGGTTCTACACTTACATTGCCCAAACGGACGGGGTCATCGCGCAGACTTCGTGGTCGCGCGGCTGTGAGCAGCTGGAAAAGCTGGAGCCGCCGCGCCCGGCAGCCGGCTCGCTGGCGCAGTGGTTGACGATGGCGATCGCGCCCGTGCGCTTCGCCGAGCCATCGCGCAAATGGTCGCCCGGCCCGTTACTGCCGACGCCAGGCGTGAAACGCTCGCAGCCGCCCAAGATTCGTCGCGCCAAGCCCGCGCCTGACGAGAGCCGGACGCGATCGGCGCTCGAGGATCTGCTCAACCGTTATCGCTTCAATCCTCATTTGCAATTCGACCGCGCGCTATCCCCACCGAGCGCGCAGGTCATCGACGAGCTGCAGCGGCGACTCGGTATCGAGCTTCCGCCGGATTATGTCGCGCTGTTGAAGGCATACGGCTGGGCGCACTTCGCGGTCGACGAGGCGGCCTGGCCGCGACCGCAAGCCGGCGATGGCGGTGAAGCGTGGAGCTTCGAATATGGCGTTCGCTTCTTCGGTGTCGGCGCCGATATTCCCGACGCGCTCAATATCGAGTGTGTATCAACCGAGTTTATCGCCGAGCAAGGTGACGAAGACGGGCCGAAGCTCGTGCCTTTCTGCACCGTCGAGACTTCGGGCGATTATTATTGTTTCGATGAAGCGGGCGATATTTTCATCGTTTATTCCGACGAGGCCGAACCGCATCCGGTCGATCACGGGTTCTTGGAGCTGCTCGAACGACAGCTGACGGGATTGACCGAGCGCGCGCGGAAGAAGCTGGCGAGCGGCTCGACGGGCTGACGTCCGCGCCGCCGGCGGAACGTCGCCGATATTTTGCCGGCAATCCCGCACGTCGATATCGAGCTCGCACGCGGATATCGTGCCCAAACGATACGCATGCGCTTCGCTTCGCAGCTCGATATATGACCGAGCCGAAGTACGGCGATAGGCATTGTTCTTCTCGTTGAATCGTCTCTGTCGCTATCGTCACGGCTGCGGCGAAGGCGTTATCATCGGCGCATGCTGCTTGTTGCCGGCGTCGTGGCGGTCGTTCTCGGCGCGCTCGCCGCGCTGCATTTGTATTGGGCTTTCGGCGGTCAGTCGGGCGCGGCGTCGGCGGTGCCGGAGCGGGATGGCGCACCACTCTTCGTCCCCGGTCCGGCGGCGTGCACGTTCGTCGCCGCGTTGCTGGCCGGCGCCGCGGCGATCGTGTGGGCCAAGGCGACCGCTTGGTCGCCGCCGTTTCTGCCGCACGCCGCGCTGACGGTCGGCACTCTCGCCGTCGCCGTGGCGTTCATCGGTCGCGCCATCGGCGACTTCCGTTGGGTCGGCTTCTTCAAGCGACGGCGCGGCACGCAGTTCGCCCGCAACGACAGTATGCTTTATTCGCCGCTCTGCCTCGCGCTCGGCGTCGGCGCGCTCATCGTCGCCCTCTCACCGCGCTGAGTCGGCCATCGAATCGCCAACCTGACGCCTGACGAGTCCCGAGCGGTTGCCTCATTGGCTTAGGGTTCATGGGCCGCGTCGATCCTGCGCGCGATGGCAGAATCTGTTGGCTCGTCCTCATTCTGCCAGCGCCCGCCGGCAACTGCCGCGTTCGCTCGCCGCTACCCGGCGCGCGGCAAGTCGATGATGAAGACGGCGCGGTCGCTGCGCTCGCGGATTTCGAGCGTGCCGCCGTGCCGATTCACGATATCGCGCGCCACGGCCAAGCCGAGGCCGGTGCCGATTCCGGGCGGCTTCGTCGTGAAGAAGGGCTCGAAGATTCGCTCGCGCAGCTCCGTCGGCACGCCCGGGCCGCTGTCGGCCACTTCGACGACGACGCGCCCATCCCGCGTGTGGCTCGCGACCTCGACCCAGCCGCCTTGCCCGGCCGCATGCGCCGCGTTTTCCACGAGGTTCGTCACGACCTGGACGAGCAGCGGCGGCGCGCAGCGAATCGGCGTCGTCGCGCCCACGTTGTCGCGCAGCTCGATGCCGCGCAGCGCCGGCGCCACCAGCGACAGCGCCCGCTGCATGACGTCGCCGAGCGGCACCGTGCGCAGCTCGAGCTCGCCGCCGCGCCGAAACCCGAGCAGCTGCTTCGACAACGACGAAATCTGCTCGGCGCATCCCGCGAGCACCTCGAGCAGCTGTCCCGATCCCGACTCCGGCGACGTCAGCTCAGGCGGCAAGAGCTCGCGCAGCGGCGGGATGGCGTTGACGATGCCGTTCGCCGGGTTGCGCAGCTCGTGCGCGAGCCCCGCCGACAAGGTGCCCAACCCCGCCAATTTCTCGGCCTCATGCAAGCGCAGCGCGAGGTTGCGAATCTCCAGCTGCGCCCGCACGCGCGCTTTGAGCTCCTTCGGATCGAAGGGCTTGACGACATAGTCGACGGCGCCCGCGTCGAGGCCGGTCAGGCGATCTTTCAGATCGGCCAACGCCGAGAGCATGACCACGGGCGCGAGGCCATTGCCCGGCAGCGCGCGGAAACGCCGCGTCAGCTCGACGCCGTTCATCTTCGGCATATCGATATCGGTGACGAGCAGGTGCGGCCGATGACGCATGGCCAAATCCAACGCCGCCGCACCGTCGAGCGCGACGAGCACGCGATAGTCCTGCGACAACAGCTCGGCCGTCCATGCGGCCAACGACGGCTCGTCCTCGGCGAGCAAGATCGTCTCCGCCCCTTCGTCGGTGCGCCCGACGACGGCGCCGCTGGCGATGGCCGCCGTGCTGTGGCCGAAGTCGCCCGGACGCAGCCGCGGCGAGCCGACCGCGACCGGCCGCGCCTGCGACGCCGGCAGCAAGACGTGAAACGAGGTCCCGTGCGGCGCCAGACGCTGCACCGAGACGCCGCCGCCCTGCGCGACGGTCAGCTCCTTGACGAGCGACAAGCCGATGCCGCTGCCGCCGCGCGCCTGCGCCGGCTCGTGGCCCTGCTCGAAGCGACCGAACAGGCGCGACATCAGGTCGTCATCGATACCTATACCGGTATCACTAACCGCGATCGCGATGTGCTCGCCGACTTGCGCCACCGACAACGTGATACGGCCGCCGCGCGGCGTGTACTTGAGCGCGTTCGACAACAGGTTGGACACGATGCGCTCGACGGCGACCGCGTCCGCCAGCGCCGTGCAGCCGGGCGCGATCTCGGCCGCGAGCACGACCTCGTTGCTCTCGATGCCGGGCCGCCACGTCGTCGCCAGCGTGTCGAGCAGCTCGGAGATGTCGATCGGCTCCGGCTTCAACCGCAGCGACTGCGCTTCACCGGCGGCCAAGAGCAGCAGCTCGTCGACGAGCCTGAGGAGCTTGCGCGCCGACACTTCGATCGATCGCAGCCCGCGCCCCGACGCGACATCGAGCGCCGTGCGACTCTCGATATCGCGCACCGCCAACAGAATGAGCGACAACGGCGTGCGAATCTCGTGGCTGATATTGGCGAAGATACGTTCGCGCGCGTTATGCGCCTCTTCCAATGCGGTTACCGTGGCCGCCAATGAATCGTGCGCGGAGCGCAATTCCGCGGTGCGCCGCTCGACGCGCTGCTCGAGGTCCTTCTGATAGTCGGCCAGCGCGCGATAGGCGAAGGCGTTATCGAGCGTAATGGCGATGGTCGGCGCCAACAGCTCGAGCAGCGTGTGCGCGTCGGTGCGATCGGCCCCTTCGCGCAGATCGGCCCGCAATTCGCCGACGAGATGGCCGCGACCGGACAGACCCAGCGTCAGCCGCTCGGCGCCGGCGGCGGCCTCGCCCGTGCTGGCGCGCTCGATCGCGTGCGGCGCGTCCGACGGCGCGACCTCCAGCGCCGCTGCCGCATAGCTGGGCGTGGCGACGAGCGCGTGCACGATCGCCGCCGCCGTCGTCAGCGGATCGCGCTCGCTCCAGATGCGCTGACCGAAGCGATACGCCGTATCGAGCAGGCTACGCTGTCGCTCCAGCGCCGTCTTCGTCTCCTGCAGCTGGTCGAAACGCTCGCGCAGCGTCTCGTGCGCCTCTTTGAGCTCCTTTGCCGCCGCTTGCACGGTGAACGGCCAGCTCACGGCGCGCAGCGCCCGCCCGGTCAGCGACGTGCGCCGCGGGACGAAGATATGGAAGCGCCCGCCGCGCGGCAGGCGCGACAAGGTCACCTTCGCCTCCGGATAGCCGAGCAGACGCGGCATCTCGATCATGTTTCCGGCGGAAACGACCATGAATTCCCACGAGACGTCGTAGCCTTCGGGCAGCTCGAGGTCGAGCTCGCACTCGGTCTCGGAGATGTCGCGATGCGTGGGGATGATGCAAGTAAACATCTGGTTACCGGCGCCGCTCTTGGGCTTGTTGGCCCAGCGGTAGAACTCCATCGGCGTGAACAGCAAGCGGCCGACGACGAAGACGAAGCGCATCGAGGGCGAGCGAAAGTGGGTGCGGCCGATCTCGATGAGGTCGTCTTCGCTGAAGATGCGGCCCAGGTTGCGCATGATGGCGCACATCTCGGCCCAGTCGATGCGCTCCTGCTTATCGCGTAGTCGGGCGACTTTGACCGAGGTGCCTTCGGTCATGCGATAGGCGGGGATGCCGCGCTGAGCGAGCGGCCCGAAGAACATGCTGAAGACGCGACAGGAGACTTCTCGCATGGTTACGCCGGTGCGCGGCCCCACGCGGCGACAATGATGACGGCTGTCATCGTAAAGCCGGGCGTGCGAAATGCGGTCATCGCCGTCTCCAGCTCGGCGGCCGTGAGCGCGCCGGCGGCGACCAGCTTGTCGGCGATGTGCTCGACGCTGAGGCGCACGAAGTCCATGCTCGGCGTGGCCGAGGCCATCATCGGCGCGCGCGCGTCGTGGCCGCGCTCGGCGAGGCCGGCCGCGGCCAAGCCGGCGGGCAGGGCGATGCCGTATGCGGCGTCGGCGCCCGAGCGGCGTAGGCCGACGGCCATCGCGTCCAGCACCTTGGTCCACACCGGCAGCGGCGGGAAACAGGCGGCGTGCGGCGTGATGGCGTCCTCGAGGACGAGCCAGCCGCCCGGCCGCACGGCGCGCGCCAGCGACGCCAGCACCGCATCACGCGCCGGTATGTGCTGCAAGACGGCGCGCGCGTGTACGAGATCGTAGGCGCCGGTTTCGGGCGGTTTTTGCGCGATGTCCTCGCAGCGCACTTCGATGCCTTGTTGCGCGAGCGGCTCCAAGTAACGCGCGTCGAGGTCGGTGGCGACGACGTGGCCCGTCGGGCCCACTTGCTGCGCCATCCAGCGGGCGACGGTGCCGCTGCCGGCGCCGACTTCCAGGCAGCGCCAGCCGGCGCCGAGGCCGCGATCGCGCAAGTGACGAAACGTGCCCGGGTCGCACAGCGAGCCGAGCGCGTCGAGGCGCTGTTTCTCGCGCTCCCAGGCTTGGTCGAACACATAATGGCTCATGCAACCTCGGCCAATCAGCGTGGCAGGATATAATATCGGATATGAGGAGCGCGGTCGATGGCGGCGTAGCCCAACGTAAACGGCCGCGAGCGAATCACTGCTCCGTGCATCGAGGTGAAGGGCAGTGAATGTCGGTGCAAAGCGCGCGGGCGGCGTTGTGTAGTGAACGCTATTGAATGGGCGCGGCGGCGGACACGAATAGTGTAATGAGCGCTATTGAATGGCGTGGCGAGCGAGCGGGCACGATGGCGAGGCGGGGTGGTCATGATGGGGCGAGCGCGTCACGATCGCGGGGAGTGGGGACGTTTTGCAGATTCATCAGCATAAGACGCAACAGATCGTCGAGGTGACGTACAAGCCGGTGCCGGTGACGGCGTTGGCGCACGCCACGTATACGATCAAGATGAAGCAGATCATCGAGAGCCAGGTGGGCGCCTGGGCGCTGCTCGTCGATCAACGGCTGCTCGATCATGTCGACGACAAGCTGAAGGACAAGATGTTGGCGCTCTATGCGTTCGCGGCGCGGCGCGGGATGGTGCGTTCGGCGCGGGTCGTGCGGTCGCATGAAGACGTGCAGCGCCTGTCCGATATTCTGCAGGGCACGAATTTGCAGCGCATCGTCGGCGTCTTCACGAAGCGGCAAGAGGCGTTCGATTGGCTGGTCGAAGCGCTGGCCAGGCCCTAATCGACCCCGATATCGCGAATATTCGGCACCGTGATCTTCAGTCCGTGTCGCGCGATTGGATGACTAGCCATCGAGCGAGGCTCATGCCGATATCGGCTCGTTCACGCGTGACGTCGCGCGCGCTGAATCCCCGCTGAATCCGGTGCACGGCGCTGCTTACGTGAATGACGAACGGTAGGAATATCGAGCGGAGCGGCCGCAAACGGCCGTTGACGACGCGTTTCAGCCGAATCCGGCGACCGGATGCGGCACGTAGGCGGCTTCGAGCGCGCGAACCTCTTCGCCGCCGAGCTTCACCGCGAGCGCGGCGACGGCGTCTTCGAGATGCTGCATCTTCGTGGCGCCGATGATCGGCGACGTCACGCCGCGCTTTTGCAGCAGCCACGCCAGCGCCACCTGCGCGTGCGGCAACTTGTGCGCCTTGACGACGCCGTCGAGCGCCTGCTGCACGCGCGCGTCCGCGTCCTCCATCGACGCATAGAGCCGCTTGCCGAAGCCGTCGGTCTCGCTGCGCGTCGTCTTGCCGGCCTCGGGCGCGCGCGCCAAACGACCGCGCGCCAGCGGGCTCCACGGAATCATCCCGACGCCTTGATCCAAACAGAGCGGCGCCATTTCCCGCTCCTCTTCGCGATAGAGCAGATTCCAATGGTTTTGCATCGACACGAACCGCGTCCAGCCGTGCTTTTCCGCGACGTGCTGCGCTTTGGCGAACTGCCAGGCCCACATCGAGGACGCACCCAAATAGCGCGCTTTGCCGGCTTTGACGACGTCATGCAGCGCTTCCATCGTCTCTTCGATCGGCGTCGCGTCGTCCCAACGATGGATTTGATAGAGGTCGATATAGTCGGTGCCGAGCCGTTTCAGGCTGGCGTCGACTTCATGCATGATCGCTTGTCGCGATGAGCCGCGTCCGTTCGGCCCCGGCCGCATCACGTTGAACACTTTGGTGGCGATGACGACGTCTTCGCGGCGGGCGAAGCTCTTGAGCGCGCGCCCCGTAATCTCTTCGCTGGCGCCGAACGAATATACATTGGCGGTATCGAAGAAGTTGATTCCGAGCTCGAGCGCGCGCTTGAAAAATGGGCGCGATTCTTCCTCACGCAATGCCCATTTCCAGCCTAGCGCTTCGCCGGGAATCTTGGCGTCGGGATCGCCGTAGCTCATGCAGCCGAGGCAGATCCGCGAGACATTGAGACCAGTGTTGCCGAGTCGCTGATACTCCATAGGGAGCTCCTTTCGGCGCGTGCGTGCGGCGCATAGCCTACCGCATTCGCGCGCCGCGGCCACTCACCGTCGGGCGACTGCCGTCAGCGCTGCCACGACCGAGTGGCGGCTTCGCGGCTGCGTGGTCGCGGTGCCGTCTCAGCGCTTGTGCACGACCTCGATACTATAGCCGTCGGGATCGAGCACGTCGGCGGCGTAATAACCGGGATAGTATTCGTGACGAATGCGCGGCGAAATATTGTCTCTCGCGCCTGCCGCCAAGGCGACCTGATAGAACCGATCGACTTCTCCCACGCTGCGGGCAACGAAGGCGAAGTGCACGGCTTCCGGGTGTGGCTTACCGCGCTTGAGCCAAAAGAAGCCGCGCTTGCCATCGCCGAAACCCTTTAAATCGGGATGATCGCCCTTCCCTTCGAAGTCGAGAAAGTGGCTTATTCCTAGCGGAGCGAGCGCCTTTTCATAGAAGGAAGCCGAGCGCTTCATATCGCCGACGGTGAGGATGATGTGATCCAACATTGGAGCTCCTTTCGAGTCGTCGCCAGAATGCGATCGAGTAGGCGAGTCGGTCATGTCGATTGCGTGGTGAGCAGCGGTCGCAGCAGTGTTTCGATCGACGCGCGGGCCTCGACGCGGCGGTGCGTGCCTTCGAATGCCAGCGCGCCACCGCAGATGCCGGCGATCATCTCCACATAAAGATGAGCGAGATCGGCCGTGAATCCGAGGCCCGCGAGCATCGGGGGCACGGCGTCGAGGGCGATTTCGTCGACGCGGATCGGCTTATCGAGGATCCGTCCGAGAACGGACGCAATCTGCGCGTGTGACAGCGGCGAGCCGAGCTCGACGACGTCGTTGCCCGCCGCGTGGTCGAGGAGCAGCTCGGCGGCCAGCTGTCCGGCATCTCGCGTACCGACCATCGGAATGCTCAGGTGGCCGGGAAAGAACGAAGGCAAAACGCCGGTCTCCTTGGCGACACCCACTAACAGGATGACATTTTCATAGAAGTATCCGGCGCGAATGGCCGATAGACGCAGCCCGGGAATGGCACCGAGGAGCCGTTCGGCATAATGAAGACCCGCAAGCGGTCCGCTATCTCGGTCGCGATGGGCGGCGAAGCCGGAGAGAAAGACGGCGCGTGGGATGTGGCTCTCGGCAATGGCTTGGGCGAACGTGCGCGCAACGCTCTCTTGGTAATGACGCTGGCTCGGCGCCGCGAAGTTCGGCGGGATCAGCAGATACGCGCCGGCCGCGCCGGCGAGCGCGCGCGTGAGCTCGGTCGCGCGGTCGAGGTCGGCGAGCGCGACTTCAGCGCCGCGCGTCTTCCAGCTCGCGGCTTCGGATGAGTCGCGTAGAATGACGCGTACCTTCGCGCCTCGCGCGCGGAGCGTCTCGGCGGCGACTCGACCGGTGTTTCCGTTAGCACCGGCAATAGCAAATGTCATAAGGACCTCTTCGTAGTTAGATCGGTAATCGAGATCAGCTCGGTCGCCCGTGCAGCCGCGGGATCTGCTCAGTTGTGGCTGGGTCGCGAATCGCAACGGCATTCCTCGGCCCCGCGCCGAGCCGTCCGGCCTCCTCGTGAAACCTGGTCGAGGATTCGTTCAGCTCGCCTCGTCGGAAGGAGCGTGCCGGCGCGGGTCCGGTTTGACCAATGCAATGACCGCGCATGTACTATGCATCGCATGCATATCTCGGGCATCGATCTGAACCTGGCGGTGGTGCTGCGCGCGCTGCTCGACGAGCGGAATGTGTCGCGAGCGGCGCGCAAGCTCGGGCTCAGCCAGTCGGCCACGAGTCACGCGCTCGGTCGGCTGCGCGATTTGGTGCAGGATCCTCTCTTCGTGCGCACTCGCGCCGGCCTGGTCCCGACGGTGCGCGCCGAGGCGATGGCGAGCGCCGTCCGGTCGGCCGTGAGCGCGCTCGAGACCTCGCTCTTTGCGCCACCGCCGTTCGAGCCGCTGACGCTCGCGCGCACCTTTCGAGTGCGGCCCAGCGACTATGTGGAATTTCTCATCGTGCCTCGCTTACTCGAACGCTTGGCGAAGGTCGCGCCGCATGTGGACTTGTGGGCGCGACCCGCGGTCATCGAGCCCACCGTGGCGCTGGAAACGGGGCAGCTCGATTTACTCGTTCAACCGACGCGCACCGCCGAGCCGACCAGTGGGCTCCACGTCGAAAGGCTGTGGGCGGATCATTTCGTGGGCGTGATGCGGCGCGGGCATCCACTCGCGAAAGGCCGGCTCACGCTCGAGCGCTTCGCGGCGGCGAGCCATGCCTTGGTGGCGCCTACGGGGCAGCCCGGCGGCATCGTCGAGGATGCGCTGGCAAAGCACGGGCTGTCGCGCCGCATTGCCTTTACGACACCGAGCTTCCTGGTCGCGCCACAAGTCGTCGCGGCGACCGATCTCTTACTCATCATGCCGGAGCGCGTCGCCGCGGCGATCGCACGAACGTCGCAGTTGGTGCTGTTCAAGCCGCCGCTCGCGCTCCCCGGCTTCGACGTCGCGATGTTTTGGCACGGTCGACACGACTCGGATGCGGCGCATCGATTTATTCGCGGCGAGATTGCGCGCGTCGCGGCGGCGCTGCCCAGACCGTCGCCGTCCCGGTCGCAGCGGACGCGGAAAGCAAAGTCCAACTAAGGATTCGCTCGATGGACCGCTCTGCCGGCATGCGCCGACGATGAGATGGTATCAAATGATACGATTAGTCGTTCGGCGGCGAATTGGCGCAGGTGACCGGCGCGCCCGTGTCATCGACGAGCGCTTCGCGCCCCGGCCCGCACGCCGGCGGCATCGCGGCCCCCAGCGCCAGCGACGCGATCCAGCCGTTGACGTAGTCGGCCCGCGCGCCGACGGCGCCGTCGTGCGTCGCGCCCGCGACGATGCACACCGTGTCGTTCGCGCCGTCGCTGGCGAGCCGATCGAAGCCGCAGGTCTCGAAGTCACTGGGAATCCACTCGTCCATATCGCCATAAACGACGAGCACCGGAACTTTCGTCGCGGCCGCCGTCAAATGCGGCCGATCGGCGGCATAGCGCGCCATCCATGTCGTGCACACCGCGGACGCGCAATCGACATCGAGCGCCGCCGGATCGGCGACGGCGGAGATGAACGCCGGATCATACAAGTCGTTCGCCGACGTCCCGAGCGCCGCCAACTGCGATTCATTGGGATCACACGTGCCATCGAAGAACGTGCGAATGGCGTCGCGCTTGGCGGCCGCGAATAAATCCACGCCATGGCCGGGACCATCGAGCAACTCCGCGTGCGAATAATGGTACCAAACGCTCGCCGCCACGGTATCGGCCTGCGTCGATAACGGATACAGCTCGGGGACGGCGAGAATGGCGCCGAAGCTGCGCATGCTGAACCACGACGGCGCATAGGCGACGACGCCCACCACCGTTCCGCCGCTGTCGTGCGTCGACTCCAGCGCCAGCGCGCTCAATACCGCGTGGCCGCCTTGCGAGTGGCCGACCAAGATGACGTCATCGGAGAAGAGCGCCGGCTGCAGGTTTCGGAGGGCGCGCGCGGCGTCGAGCGTGCTGAACGCTTCATCGGCGGCGGCGTGATATCCCGACGGCGGATCATGCGCGGCGCCGAAGCCCGCGAAGCCGGCGTAATCGGGCAATATCACCGCATATCCGGCGCCGACGAGCGGATAACCCAATTCGGCCAAATAGGTATCGTCGGCCGTCGGCATCTCCTGCGACGGCGGACAGGCGGCGGCTTCACCGACGGTGCCGTGCGCGACGACGACGACCGGCAAGGTCGCGGCGCGCGGCGTATCGGGAATGAGCGCGACGGCGCTGGAGAACCCGGCGCGCGCCGGTGTCGTGCCGCGCTCGGTGCGAAACGACAGGCGAATGAGCGCGAAGCCGCTACTTAATGTCGATCCGACGTAACCAGCGCTGCGCGCGAGTCGGTCGACGTCGGCGGCCGCGAGCGTGCCGTCGTGCGCGCAGCGGACCAGATCGCCGTCATGCGCGGGCAGTGCGCCGGGATCGGCATACGTGCTCGCCGCCGAATCCGTGCAGAGGTTCGACGCCGGCGCCACGCTCGAGTGACAGCCGGCGGCGAGACACAGCGCGAGCGCGCCCAACCCATGGCTGCGATGCATGGGCGCAGCTTACGCAACCTCGCGCCGTTCGTGCATATCCCGTGCGAAATTTCGCAAGCGATGACGATGAAGCCGCTAGCGTGACTGTCGTAAACGACGTGGGTCGCCCGCGCGTCGAGAAGCGCCGCCGATAGGTTCCCGAAATGATCGTCACGAGGTGGCAGCGCGGAGATTCGTGGCGGATCGTTGCATCGGCGGGCGCTTACGGCGGCGGCATCCACGGCGGCAGCGGCTCATCGGGCACGAAGACGCGCGGCAGATCGTCGGGCAGCGTCGAGAACGCCGGATCGGCGAGCGCGGCGGCGAGCGCCGCGTCGGCCTGCGCGACAGGATCGGCCGCCCATTCCGCGACCGGCAAGCGCACCGTGCGCGCCGTCATCGCCGGGACGCCGAGCACGAAGCCCTCGTAAACCGCGTGGCCGAAGACGAGGTGCAGCGCTTGGCCCGGCGCCGGCGTCGTCAGCGCCAGGACGCCGCCTTCGTCGATCATCGCCAGCCCATCCTGCTCGCGCGTGCGATGCGGCGGCAGCGTGCGCGGCGCGCCGGCGTCGAGCCGCGCCGTCAACATCGCCGCTTGCCGCCGGTGCAGCGCCACTTTCGCGCGCGGAAAGGTGCCCCACACGAGCGCGTTGAAGAAGTCGTGCCAATGCCGCTCGCGCGACGGCACCAGGCCGCGCTCGATGATGCTGACGTCGTAGATCGTCGACTGCGTGCGGCGCCGGCGCTCGCCACCCCGCGGCCGCGGCTTGGCGCTCACGAACTCGACGGGCGGCGCCGCGCCCGCCGCGAACACGGCGTTCCACGCGCTCACCGCCGGCCATTCGCCAGCGTCGACGAAGGGGCGCGCCGCGCGAACGAGCGGCCACATCAGCGGATGACGCGTCGAGAGCTGCGAGTCGAACGGTTCCGCGCGCCGCACGGCGCGAATCGAGGCCACGACGACAATATATTGGCGGGCGCTACCGGAGTCTAACGGCGTGTCGCATTCACACGCGCGGCCGCCGAAACAGCGCCGGTGTGGCGGCCGATTGGGACCGGCGCGTCATCCATCCGCACGGCAACGGCCGCAGCATCCAGAAGCGATGGGCAAAACGTCGGCATCGTCGAGAAATACCCACCGACTCGACTCCGGGCGGCGTCGCTGTCGTCGTCGTGACGAGCGCATCAGCGTCTCCCGCTTACTTCGCGCACACGACCCTCCGTCGCACACGCGTAATACGTACGATCGTCATCATTTGGCGTGATACGATTTGTGGGGAGGCTCCATGCAGCATGACTCACCGCCGCCACCACCGCAGCCCAAAGACGACGGCGGCGGCGCGATCGATCCGGCGGATCTGCCGCCGCTGACGGCGGACACGATCGACGTCGGCGGAGCGCGCGCGAGCGGCGCGCGCCCGACGCCGCCGGCCGAGCCGCTGCTCGACGCCGGCACGCAGATCGGCGAGCGCTACACCGTCCTGTCCGTGCTCGGCAAAGGCGGCATGGGCGTCGTCTACGCCGTCTACGACGCCAAGCTCGATCGCCGCGTCGCCTTGAAGCTCCTGCGCACCGGCCGCCACGCCACCGACGGCGGCGACGCCGAGGCCCGCCGCGGCCGCCTCTTGCGCGAGGCGCAGGCGATGGCGCGCCTCAACCACCCCAACGTCGTCAGCGTCTACGACGTGGGCGCGCACGCCGACAGCGTCTTCGTGGCCATGGAGCTCGTCGAAGGCGAGACGTTGCGCGCCTGGCTCAAGGCCGAAAAGCGCGGCTGGCCCGAGATTCTCGCCTGCTTCGTCGCCGCCGGTCGCGGGCTCGCCGCCGCGCACGCCGCCGGCATGATCCACCGCGACTTCAAGGCCGACAACGTGCTCGTCGGTCGCGACGGCCGCGTGCGCGTCACCGACTTCGGCGTCGTGCGGCTCGACTGCGACGTGGCCCCCGAAAACAGCCCGACCGCCGCGACGCCGGCGGGCCGGCCGCTCGACGCCGGCGCCTCGTCGTCGGACGCCTGGAAGATCGCGCTCACCGAAGCGGGCACCGCGCCCGGCACGCCGCGCTACATGGCGCCGGAGATCTTCGACGGCAAAGTGGCCGACGCGCGCAGCGATCTGTTCGCCTTTTGCGTCGTGCTCTACGAAGCGCTGTGCGACGTGCATCCGTTCGAAGGGCAGACGACGTTCGGCACCGTCGAAGGCACGCGCCAGCTGCATCCGCCGCGGCCGGGCGGCCACGTGCAAGCGCCGGCCTGGCTCGTGCGCGCCATCGAGCGTGGCTTGCGGCAGGCGCCCGACGCGCGGCCGCAGTCGATGGAGGCGCTGCTCGCCGAGCTGACGCCGCGCACCGGCCGCGAACGCACGCGTTGGCTCGCCGCCGCCGCCGCCGTCGTCGTGCTCGGCGGCATCGCCGCCAGCGCCGTCGTCGTCACGCGCAGCCGCGCCAACGAGCGCGCGCAGTTGTGCCAAGGCGGCCCGGCGCGCGTCGCCGGCGTGTGGGGCGAGGCCGCCAAGCAGCGGCTGCGCGGCGTCTTCATGGCCACCCACAAGCCCTTCGCCGCCGATGTCTGGAAGACCGTCGAGTCGACGCTCGATCGTTACGGCGATCGCTGGGCCGCCATGCACAAGGACAGCTGCGAGGCCACGCGTCTGCGCGGCGAGCAGACCGACGCCGTCATGACGCTGCGCATGGCCTGTCTCGATCGCCGGCTCACCAGCTTCGGCGCGCTCGTCGACGTGCTCGACAGCGCCGACGCCGCCATGCTCGAGAAAGCGGCGCCGGCGGCGGCGGGGCTGAGCTCGCTCGACGCCTGCGCCGACGTGCCCGCGCTCATGTCGGAGGTGCCGGCGCCGCGCGATCCGGCGGTGCGCGCGCAGATCACGACGCTGCACGGTCAACTGTCGCGCGCGGCCGCCTATCGACTGGCCGGCCGGCAAGCCGACGGCTACAAGATCGCCGACGCCGCCGTCATCAAAGCGCGCGCGACCGGCGACAACACGATCTTGGCCGAGTCGCTCGCCGAAGCCGGACAGTCGCAGCTCGGCCTCGATCCGACCAAGGCCATCACGCTCCTGCAAGAGGCGTTCGGCGCCGCGTTCGCGTCGCACCTCGATGCCATCGCGACGGCGGCGGCGGTGCGTTTGATGACGGCCGACACGCTGACGGCGCGCAAAGACGACGCGGCCTTGTGGGAACGCTACGCGCAAGCGGGTTTACAGCGTATCGGCGGCGACGACGAGCTGGAGTCGGAGCTGTGGCTGGCGCGCGGTCACGGCTTCGAGGAGGCTGGTCGCTACGATCAGGTGCTCGACGCGTATGCGCACGCCGAGCGGCTCATCGAGCATAAATATGGCCCCGACGATCTGCGGACCTTGCGCGCGCAGAACAACGTCATCTTGGCGCTGACGAACAGCCATCGCGTGCTCGAGGCGCGGCCGCTGCGCACGGCGCTGTTGCAGCGGCAGGAGGCGGCGCTGGGCGGGCATCACCCCGTCGTCGGGCGCACGCTGGGCGAGATCGCCGTCAGCGACGTGCAGCTCGGTCAGCTCGACGAAGCGCACGCCTACTTGGGTCGCGCGATGCAGATCTTCAAAGAGACGGGCGCCGCCGGCAATACGCGCACGTGGATGGTCGCGCGCTACATGGCGCTGGCACTGGCGGTGACCGAAGGGCGCATGGCCGACGCCGTGACCGAGGCGCAGGCGGTGCTCGGCATGCTCGACGGCTGGTCGATGGCCGACAGCGAAGTGGCCTACGAGACGCGCGCCTTCTTGGGTCGCGCGCAGCTCGGCCTCGGGCAGACGGCGGAGGCGACGCTGATGCTGCGCAATACGCTGGCGCAGCTCGAGAAGAGCCACGGCAAGGACAACGTGATCGCCGGGCCGATCACGAGCACGCTCGCCGACGCCTGTCTGCGCGCCGGTCGCGGCGACGAGGCGATCGCGCTGTTGCGCCGCGAGGTCGCCATCATGCTGAGCCAGTCGGGCGAAGGCAGCTTCGACGTGGCCCAAGCGCGCATCGACCTGGCGCGCGCACTGGTCGCGCACGGCGAAGCCGCCGCCGGCCTGGAATTGGCGACGGCGAACGAGGCGCCGCTGCTGCGCGGCGTCGGCGAGGGCGGCCCCGACGCCATCATGGCGCGGCTGGCCCGCGGCGAGGCGCTGGTCGCGCTCGGCCGGCACGCCGAGGCCGCGGCGCTGCTCGATCCGGCCGCGGCGACGGCCGCGCGCGAAGGGCTCGACCCGGCGCTGCGCAAGCTCCTCGACGGCGCCGCCGCCAAAGCGCACGCCCACGCCGCCGTGACGGCCCGCTGATACTGACCGTTAAGCCGTAACCCGGTAAGCGCCGATTGCCGACAATTCCGTAATCACCGGCATTTCGACGCAGCGCTGCTTCAATTCGCGCTGGAACGCCTTGAATGCCGGCAATTCGACGAGCGGATTGTCATCCGTCGAATCGACGCTGGCGATATGCACGAATGAGACGCCGTCTTCCATTCGATAACTGGCATAACGCAGCCCCTCCGGCGCGCGCGTTTGCAGCTGCGCAAACACCGCTCGCACTAAGGATTCATTGTCATCGGCCGAATTCGGTTTCGTCTTGTAACGGACCATGATCGTTTTCATTAGTTGGCCTCCGCGGCACGTTTCAAGTCGGCCGCATAACGCTCGAAAGAGGGCGCGAAGTCGGGCAGCGAGCCGGCGATCATCGGCAGCATCAAGCCGGAGAAGACCTCGACCATCGAGAACCGAATCGCGCCATTACCGAGCGGCGACAGCGTAAACGTACGCACGCCTTTGAACATCGGCGGCGCGCCGTCTCGCCACACCATGCGCTTACCGGGATCGAGCTCGCTCACCTTCAACTTGAAGACGCGCTTGGGCGCAATGGGAACGCGCAATTGAATCTTTTGTCCGAGCGCGATCTGGCCGGCGATGCTGGTGACGGTCGAGTTCCAGCGCGGATATTCGGCGCCGTTCGTCAAGAGCGCCCAAATCTTCTCGGCTTTGGCGTCGATCCGAATCGAGACGCCGCACTGCATGCGAAACGTCTGTCGCTCTTTGATGGCGCGTCCATCGTTCGATTCGAGGTCGTTCATTGCGCTTCTCCTGATTGATAGGCCGCGAATGACAGCTCGGCGGCGACATAAGGAATGTAGCGATAGTCGCGAATGAGCGAGACGTGGTCGCCGTCGAAGTCGACGAGGATGACGTAGGCCGGCTGCGCGCCGTCGCCGCGAAAGACGCCGATGACGTCGCGGCCTTCGGCGCGGCCGAGCACGAAGCGCAGCCCCTCCTCTTGCGCGTAACGACCGAAGTAGAGGCCGACCGCCTTGCCTTGCCGCGCCGACTTCGAGACCAGATCGAGCCGGCACTCTTCGAGCAACATCGCCTGCACGCCCGGCCAATCACGCGCGTTGAAGAGGCTCACGTAGCGGGCCAAGAGCGCGCGCTCCTCTGGTGTCGTCTCGGCGCGGTCGCGCCAGGGCGTCAGCTCGGCCGGCGCGCGCGCCCGCAAGTTGGCGCGACCGCGCACCAGCGCCGCTTTGACGGCCGGAACCGTCGTGCCCGTCGCCGTGGCGATGTCGTCGAGCGAGTGGCCGAGCACGTCCTTCAAGATGACGGCGCTGCGCTGACTGACCGGCAGCGCCACGAACGTCGACAGGGCCGCGCGCACGACCTCGGGATCGCGGGTCGCCTCGACGAGCGCGCTCTCCGGCAGCTCGGCCATCGGCTCGACGAAGCGGCGCTCGTAACGGCGCAGGAAGTCGATGGCCGTATTGTGCGCGATGCGAAACAGCCACGGCTTCAACGGCGGCAACTCCGGCTGCAGCGACACCGCGTAGAACGCCTTGGCCAGCGCCTCTTGCACGACATCCTCGCCGTCGATGGCCGAGCCCACGAGGCGGGCGCAATAACGATGCAGCTCGGGCCGCAGCTCGCCGACAAGTGTCAGGAATTGCTCGCGTGCGGCGGCAAGCTCGGGTGGAACGGGCGGGTTCGACATGGCGGCTCCATGACAAGGACGATCGAAGAGGCCCAAAGGATGCGCCCGAAATCGCCCGCGCTCGATAACCTGTTCGATTTTTCGTCAGCGTGTATTCTGCGCTCGGACAGTCAGGAGTCGAGGCTCATGGCCGGCGCGAGCATGCAGTCGATGTCGCCCTTCTTCATCGTCGGCGATGTCGCCCGAACCATCGCCTTCTACGGCGAGAGGCTCGGCTTCGAGACGCGGTTCCAGGAGCCGGCGCACGCTCCTTTTTTCGCCATCTTGGGCCGCGATCGGGCGCAGCTGTTCGTCAAGTCCGAGAACGGCGTGTCGCCGCTGCCGAACCACGCGCGTCATCCCTTCATGCGCTGGGACGCGTATGTGCATGCGCCCGATCCCGACGCGTTGGCCGCTGAATTTGCCGGTCGTGGCGTGGCCTTCAGCGCGCCGCTCGCGGATACCCACGACGGGCTGCGCGGCTTCGAGCTCGTCGATCCCGATGGCTACGTGCTGTTCTTCGGGCGACCGCGATAGCCGGAGGCGCTGACGCGATCGGGTCCTAGCCGATCCGCGCCGCCGCGCGCTCGACGAGCGCGGCCGATTCCGTCAGCTGCACGACCCAGGCGGCGTCGAGCAGCACGCGGGCAATGGCACGCTCGCGATCGTCGTGGGGCGTGCGCGCGCGCTCGGCGACGCGGCGCAGGCGGCGTGCGGCTTCGCCGAGCCCGAGGTCGTCGGCGCGTTTGGCCTGCTGCGCGAAGCGATCCCAGTCGCGAAAGGCCGCGGTTCCGGCGGCGGCGACCGCTTCCAGCGCGCTCCAGGCGTCGGCGAGCAGCCGGCCAATCGCATCTTCCGCGTCCGCGTGCGCTGCGTCCTCGTCTTCGACATCGAAGTCGTCGGCCGCGGCGGCGTCGGCCACCGCCGGCGTCGCCGTGGGGCTCACGCCGGCGGCGTCGGCAAAGCCGAGGCTGAGCACGCGCTCGCCGGCGATGACGCTGACGGGCGCGATCGCCAGCTCCCCGCGGCGCAGCGTCAAGAGGCCGAAGAGGCGCAGCTCGGGCGTCGGCTGCAGCGTCTCCAGCGTCTGCATCGCCCGCTGATTCTCCGCCGTGTGCTCGAGCACGAGCGCGATCGTGCGCCCGGCCGCGTCGCCGAGCGTCACCGTCAGCTGCTGCGCCAGCGCGTCGAACTGCGGCGGCTGCCACGTCGCCGGCTGCACGAGCACGCACGTCGCCGCCTCGTCATGCTCGGCCAAGCCCAGCACGAGCCGGCTGCGCGCGCGGTCGACGAGCGCGTGCCAGTCGGTCGTCGGCGCCGGCAGCTGCGCCGCGCCCGATGGGCCGCTCGTCAGCATCGTCGTCGACGCGCGGCCCGACAGCCGGCCGTTGCGCGCGCGCCAAGCGCCGCGCAGGCGCACGCGGCTGACGCTGGCGAGCGCCGGCGACTCGCTGCCGCTCCACGGCCCGGGCGCGGTGAAGCGCGCCTGCGGATCGAAGTCGGGCGTGGCGATCGGTCGCGCTTCGCTCCACGTGTTCCACGCCGCCGACGCGACGTCCCAGAAGTAGACGGTGAGGCCGCGATAGCCGCTGGCCGTTCGCCACGCTCGCGCGCCCGCGCCGGCCAGCTCGAGGTCGCGCACGCAATCGTAGCGGCTGCGGTGCACGCCGACGGTGGCCGGCATCGGCGTCGCCAGCGCCCGCGCCAACGTGTGCGCCGTCGCGCAGCGCGTGAGCAGCGCGGCCTCGCTGGCGCGCGCCGACCGCGCCAACCAGGCGGCGATCTCGTCGGCCAGGCCGCGCAGCACGCGCTCGAGCCGCGGCAGGTCGACGCCGTGCGCCGACGTCGCCAGCGTGCGCAGCCGCTCGCCCATCGCCGGCGCCAAGCGCGACAGGCCTTGGGCGACGACGTCTTCGCAGGCGCGCGCCGCCGCCAGCCGCACCTCGTCACGCGTGCGCGGCGCTTCGGCCGACGCCGTCAGCTCGACGTCGAGCGGCGCCGGCTGGCGAACGCCGTGCGCCACCTGCCACGCCAACACGACGGCGACCCGATGTAAACATGTTGATTCGGCGTGGCAGTTGCAGAGCATGCCGCTCGGGCCGGCGCCGGGCAGCCAGCGGCACTCGACGTTGAGCTCGGCCAGGCGGGCGACGAACACCGGGCCGTCGCTGCATTCGACCTGCAGGCCGGCGGCGAGCTCACGACCGGCCCGACGCACGAGCGCGCTGCCGGCCCAGCGGCGAATGGCGTCGTCATCGAGCGCGAGGATCTCGGCGCCGGCCAGCGTCGCCGTCGTCGTCGCTACTGCGGTCGGCGCTGCTTGGCCGGCGACGAAGAGCCACGCCGTCAAGATGTGCCGGCACATGCCGGTGGCGCGACAGTCGCAGCGCGAATCGGTCGGCCGCTCGCGCAGCTCGACCACGAGGCTCTCGATCGCGACCTGCAGCCCGCAGGCGACTTCACCGCGCAGCACCGGCTGAGCCGCGGCCAAGTCGGCGCGCGCGCGGCGCACGAGCCCTTTGTTCGCCAGCGCCGTCAGCGCCGCCTCGTCGAGCAGCCGGGCGACGGCGAAGATGCGCTCGGTCAGCGTCAGGAGAGCACGCGGCCGACCCATTCGGCCAAGTGCTTCGGCGTCATCGCGCCCACGTCGGCGCCGGCGTCGGCGCAGGCTTGGGCGGTGTGGCGGTCGAACATCGGCGTCGCGCTGGCGTCGAGCGCGGCCAGGCCGAGCACGCGCACGCCCTCGCCGCGCAGCTTGCGCACGGTGCTGACGAGCGGAATCGGCGAGCCGCCCTCGCAAAAGTCGGTGACGAGGATGATCAGGGTGCGCGACGGCTGCTCGACGAGGCTGGCGCCGGTCGCCAGCGCGCCGGCAATGTTGGTGCCGCCGCCGAGCTGCACGCTCATGAGCAGCTCCACCGGGTCGTCGACGTCGTGGCTCAGGTCGACGACCGAGGTGTCGAACGCCAAGACGCTCACTTTGACCAGCGGCAGCGCCGCGAAGATGCCGGCCATGACGGCGCTGTGGATGACGGAGTCGATCATCGAGCCCGAGCAGTCGACGATGAGGATGATGTGCCACGGCAAGTGACGCTGTACGCGCGCGCGAAAATACAGATCGTGCGCCAACAGCTTCTTGCGCGTGCGATCCCATGTCGCCAAGTTGGCGCGCACCGTGCGGCGCAGATCGAGGTTGCGCGCGCTCTTGAAGCGCGTCCGCCGCTGCCGATCGAGCCGGCCGGACAGGACCGTCTTCAGCTCGGTCTCCAACGTGCGGCGCAGCTCGTCGACGGTCTGGCGAACGATCTTGCGCGCGACCTCCAAGACCGCGCCCTTCATCATGCCTTTGAAGGTCAACACCGCCTTCAACAGCTCGTAGCTGGGCTCGAGCTTGGCCAGCGTCTCGGCGTCGGTCACGAGCTCGGTCATGCCGTAGCGCTCGAGGGCGTGGCGCGTGATGACTTCGCAGCTGTCCTCGGGAAACAGCTCGCGCACGTCACGAATCCAGGCCGGTATCGTCAGGACCGAGCCGCCCGAGCCGCCTTCGCTCGGCGCTTGGCGCACGCCGCGGCGGCCGTATTCGCGGCCGTACAAATAGTCGAGCGCGCGGTCCATCTTGGCGTAACCCTCGTGTCCGCCGAGCGCGCCCTGCAAGTTGTCCTCGGCGAACTGGCCGAGGACGAGGCGCCAGCGCGCGAGCGTGAGCGCGTCAGCCATCGCCGTTGCCGGCGCCGGCGCCGTCGCCATCGCCCTCGAGTGTTCCGCCGTCGCGGCGCAGCACGTCGGCGACGAGCGCGTCGGCGCGCGCGCCGAGCAGCAGATCGGCCGCGCTCGCTCGCGTCATGCGCAGCGACGGCAGCTGCGCCACGCCGCAGCGCACGGCGGCGGCGGCGGCGACGCGATCGCACTCGCGCGGCGTCAAGTCGGCAAAAGCCAGCCGCAAGTGCGGCAGCGCGGCCAAGAACGCCGGCTCGGGCAGGCCGGCGAGCGCGCCGTGCAGCGCGTCGACGAGCGACGCCTCCTGCCAACAGGCGCTGCGGGCGGCGCGCAAGACGCCGCGCAAGAAGCGCGCGCCGTGCGTGGCGTCGCTCGTGGCGGCGCCCAAGTAGCCGCCGAGGCGCCGGCCCAGCTCGTCGCCGCCGATGACGCCGTCGTCGTAGAGCAGACCGAACGCGCAGCCGAGGAGGGTCGGGTTGGCGTCGCCGCCGGCGCCCAAGAGCGCGCGCAAGCTCTCGGTGCGCTGCATGGCCGCGAGCTCGCGATCGGGCAGCGCCGCCGACAGCGCCGTCCAGGTGCACAGGCTGTCGAGCACGGTCGTCTCCTGCTCTTCCGGCGTCGTCCCGAGCTGGGTCACGAGCAGCGCCGCGCGCTCCCAGGCTTGCCGCACGAGCGGCAAAAGGCCGGTCAGCTGCTGCGCCTCCAGCGGCTCGCGGGAAATGCGCAGCAGATCGAGGTCCACGGCCGCGGCGACGACGGAGCTGAAGTCGGGATCGGCGCCGACGAGCGCCGCCGTGCGCGTCACCAAGAGCGCCGCGTGGTCGTGCAGCCCGGCGCGACAGGCCTCGAGCACCAGCCGCGCCGCGACGTCGGCGCGCCGGCCCGACTGCTCGGCCGCGGCGAAGCGCTCGCTGACGATGGCCGCCGCCGCCTCTTCGATCGTCGCGCCGAAGCGTGACTGCTCGACGAGCTGCGCCTCGGTCGCCGGACGCCAGTGATAACGCCACACCTCGTTGACGCGATCGAGATCTTTGCCGGCGACATAATCGGGACCGCGCAGCCACTCGGCGAACGGAATCTCCAAGAGGCGCAGCCGATGAAAGAAGCGACTCTTGCCGCGATGCGCCGCCGAACGATAGAGATCGAGCGTCGCCTCGTGATCGCGATCGACGTCGAGGCTCAGCTTCTCGGCGCGCACGATGCGATCGAAGTCGACGACGAGCGCCGGCCGGCCGACGTCGGGCGCGACCTCGCCCACGCGATCGCCGGCCAAGAGCTTGTGCGCGGCGGCGAGCACGGTCACGCCCTCGATGTCGGCGGCGCCTTTGACGTAGAGCGAGCGCACGGCGTCGAGCACGTCTTCGCGCGTCGGCGTCGCGTGGTCGCGAAAGCGCGCCAGCCGCTGCAGCTGCTCGGCGGCCGCCGTCACGTCCGCCGTCGAGGGCACGGCGTCGCGCCGGCGCAGCAGGCGCGCGAGCTCGGCCAACAGCTCGCTCACGTCGCGCGCTTCCCACGACCGCTGATAGAACTCGGGCGCCGGCATGCCGCTGGCGTAGCCGTTGAGCCGATCGAGCTGCTGAAAGCCGTAGCGAATGAGCGTCACCGCCGCGTCGTCGGGCTTGGCCAGCTTGACCGCTCTCGGCCGCTGGGCCGGCGTCGTCGGCAGCGCCACCGAGTGAAAGCCGCCGGTGACGACGACGACGCGCCCGCCCGCGGCCGCGGCCACGGCGTCGCCGATCTCCGCGCTCATCGCCGCCTCGCGGACGTCGTGCGCCTCGGCCGCGATCATCTCCGGCGTGTGATCGTGCCGCGTCAACGCGCACCACACGAGCACCTCGTGAAAGAACGTCGCCGAATCCTTGCGGCGAAAATCGTGCTCGAACAGGCAGTCCCACAGATCGTCGGGATCGCGCGCGCCGGCACGCTCACAAGCCGCGCGCAAGAGCCGGCTGTGGCGCAAGTAGGCTTCGTTCTGCAGGCTCGTGATCGGTGGCCGCGCGTCGGCTTCGTCGGCCGTGGCGTGGCGCGCCTCGGCGACCAGCAGCTCGGCGAACGTCAGATCGATGAAGCGCGCCTCGGCGCCGACCGCCGCCGCCGCCCGCAGCGCGACCAGCTCCGGCGAGTAGTCACACAGCGGATAATAGGAGCCGAAGTGGCGCGGCTGCCCCTCGCCGCTGCGATCGATGAACGTCGTGTAGAGCGCGATCGGCGGCCGCGTCCGCGCATCGGCGAGGTGGCGAATGAGCGCATTGGCGTCGCGCGGCCCCTCGATGAGCACGAACGTCGGCTGCAGCTCGGCAATGACGCGCTCGACGTGAAACGCGCACGCCGGGCTGTGATGGCGCACCGGCAAATACACCACCTGCGCCGCCGCGTCCGGCCGCGCGACGTCGGGAAACTGCAGCGCCGCCGCGACGGCGTCGTTCACCCCGGCAGCTCCGGCTTGGCCGCCGCCAGCTCCGCCCACAGCTGCCGCTTGTCCTTGCCCGCCTTGTCGTCTTTGGCCCGCTTCGCCACGACGACATTGAAGTACTGCTTGAGCTTCTGCAGGTCGTCTTTGCTGTCCTTCAAGACGGCGCCCGCCAGATGCCGACCGATCTCGCGCGGCGACAGCCGTTTATTGCCGTAATAGAAGGCGTCCAGGCCGGCGCTCATCGCCACCGCCACCGCCTCCGCCGTCGACATCACCGTCGTCGGCCGCTCGACCGCCGTGCCTTCCGCGGTCGTGCCCGTGCGCAGATCTTGGAACGCCGTCACCAACAGCTCGATGACGTCGCGCTCGACGATCGCCGGCGCCGCCGACTCCGCCAGCAGCCGCTCGACCTCGCTGCGCACCAGCTCCACCTCCGCGTGCAGATCGGCGATCGGATGCACCGTCTCGAAGTTGAAGCGCCGCTTGAGCGCGCTCGACATCTCGTGCACGCCCCGATCGCGAATGTTGGCCGTGGCGATGACGTTGAACCCCGGCCGCGCGAACAGGATGCGCTCCTCGCCGTCGAGCTCGGGGATGGTCATCACCTTCTCCGACAGGATGCTGACGAGGCTGTCTTGCACCTCGGCCGGGCAGCGCGTCACCTCTTCGAAGCGCGCCAAAATCCCCGCCTTCATCGCCACGTGCAGCGGTGACGGCACGAGCGCGCGCGGCGTCGGACCATCGGCCAAGAGCAGCGCGTAGTTCCACGAATAGCGAATCTGATCTTCGGTCGTCGCCGCCGTTCCTTGCACGACGTTGAGCGATGTCCCCGAGATCGCCGCCGCCAAAAGCTCCGACAGCAGGCTCTTGGCCGTGCCCGGCTCGCCGACGAGGATGAGCGCGCGATTGGACGCGAGGCCAATCGCCGCGCGCTCGACCAGCTGATCGTCGCCGTGAAACTTGCGCCCGATCGCGGTCTCGCGTGGCTGGCCTTGCCACGCGTGGTGCAGGCGCTGGCCCTTGCCGCCGCAGATGAACGTGACCACGGCGCGCGGCGACAGCTTCCAGCCCGGCGGACGGCTGCCTGCGTCGTTCGCCGCCAGCGCCGCCAGCTCCTCGGCGTAGCGATCTTCCGCCGGCCGCCGCAAGATCGCAGCATGCGTATATAATGATGTTGTCATGGCTGGATCTTCTTCTCCCACTCGGCGTCGAAGCCGGGACCTTCGGCGGCGATCTCGCGCACGTCGTTCCAGCACTCGCTGACGAGCACCGCCGGCACCTCGGCCAGCGAGCCGACGGCGGCGGCGCCGGCGGCGTGGTCGGGGCTGGTGCGCTCGAACGTCAGCTCGGCGAGCGCGACGGTGCGGCTCTCCTCCGGCAGCGAGTTGCCGCTGAAGTGAATCTCGGCGGCGATGCCCGCGCCCGGGAAATAGCGGCGATAAAGGAAGAACCAGCCGCCATCCTCGGCCGGACCGCGCGTGTAGCCGCGCTTGGTCGCTCGCCCGCGCAGCTTCAGCGACTCGACGAGATGGCCGTGAAAGTCCGTGATTGTCGGCTCCGTCCGCTGCGTGTCCGACAAGCGAAACGGCTTGCGGCCCAGCTGATCGAACAGCGGCTCGACCTCGTAGTCTTCCAGATGCTTCAGCCAGGCGGCGATGTGCGGCTCGCTCAGGAACAGCGGATGCGCGACGCCGATGCGCTCGTCGGGCGCGAGCGTCACCGCGGCGTCGTCGGGGCCGGTCAGCGTGCCGTCGCCGAGCGGGCGAAACGAGCGCGCCTCCGCCGTCTCGGCTTGCGGTTTCGGCAGGACCATCCACACCACGCGCTGCGCCAGGCGGCCGACGATGGGATGGCCGGCGACATAGGTCTGCCAGTCGGCGAAGGGCCAGCTCCGCTGCACGCACATCGCCTCGTACAGCCGCTCTTCCTGCTGCTTGACGACCGTCTTGACCTGCTTCTTCGCCGTCGCGAACAGCTGCTTGGCTTCGGCGGCCAGCGTCGCGTCGTCGTCGGCGCGCGGCTCGGGCAAGCCGGCGATGGTCTTGCCCTCGCTGTTTTGCAGCGTCAGCTTCAGCGCGTCGTCGAGGCGGGCGGCGAATTGGCGCGGGCCGAAGTCGAGCACGAGCCGGCCGCTGTCGTCGATCCCCGCCGACGGCACCGTGCGGTCGGCCAGCTCGTCGATGGTCCAGCCGCGCCGCTGGGCCACTTCGTGCACGCACTCTTCGGCCAGCTTGCGAATCCCCGGCGTCCGAAAGCGCGTCGCCGTCGCCAACAGCACCTGAATCGCCGACGGATGATCGATCCACGACAGCATCTGCAGGAGCGCCTTGCACTGCGCGGCGCGCATGCCGTACCAGTCCTTGAGATAGCGCGACACGAGCGGCGCCGCGGCCTCGCCGGCCATCGCCGCGGCGATGGCGAGCAGCCCTTTGTGCGCGATCGCCGAGCCCTTCGGCTGCGTCAAGAAGTGCGCGACCGGGATCGGCCACGAGGCCGCCGCCGCCTTGGCCTGCGCCTCGGCTTCGGTCGGCAACGCCGTGTCCTCGGCGATGAACGCTTCCAGCGCCAGCTTGCCCAGCGCCGCCGCCTCGTCGCTCACGAGCTGCGCCGCGTAACGGCGCAACAGCGGACCCGGCTCGGGCGTGCCCAGCTTGTTCGCCTGCACGAGCCACCAGCGCACGATCGTCTCGTCGACCGCTTGCCCATCGTCGGCCCAATGCAGCGTCTCGACGCGCGTGAACGGAAACCACGCCAGCGCCTCGGGCGTGCCTTTGGCCAGCCCCTTTTGCGCCTCTTTGCCGAGGCCGGGACGATCGAGGAACTCGTCGAGCGAGACGCCGAGCCGCTCCAGCGCCTCCATCATCGCCGCTTTGCCGCGCTCTTTTTTCTCCTTCTTCAACGCCGTCTTCAACGCGGCGATGGCCGTGCGCTCGCGACGATCGGCGAGCCACTCCGCGGCCGCTTCGCGCACGGCTTGGCTCGGATCGGCGAGCGCGGCCACGATGCGCGCGCCGGCGCCGTCGAGACCGCCGATGGCCTGTTGCGCCAGCGGCCGCTCCGTCTTCGATCCGCCGAGCGCGATCTCCCACAGCGCCGGGTGCAGCGCGGCCGGCGCGTAGGCCGCTTGCGCCACCAGCTCAAGCGCGTGCGACCGCGCGTAGCCGGAATAATAGGGCGGCGTCCCCGACAGCGCCGGCCGCTGACCGAGCGCCGCCTCCAGCACTTCGGGATGCGCGTCGAAGAAGGGCTGCAGCTCGGCCGCGGTCCAGCCGCGCGGGCGCTCGTAAGCGTAAATGAGGTCCTTGCCGATCGAGATCGGCGCCACACCGACCGCCTCGGCCTCCGTCGCCACGTCGAGCAGCGTGAAGGCCGCGCCGCCTTGCGCGCGCTGATAGACTTTGACGACGTCGAACAGCCCGTTGACCCACTGCAAGTGCGGATCGCGGTCGTCGTTGCGCAGCATGCCGAGCAGACCGGCGAGCCGAACGGCGTGGCCGAGGCGGAAATCGGGCCGCGCCAAGATCGGCTTGAACGACGTGTGCCAGGTGAAGCCGAAGCCCATGATCGCCGGCTTCCAGCGCATGTGCTTGAACTGCGCGATCTCCAGCGTCGGCGCTTGCAGCAGCTGGAGCCACTCGTCGATCGCGGCGTCCGTCGGCGGCTGCGGCTGCATCGTCGGATACTTCTCGGTGATCGTGGCATGCCACGCGTTCGCCAGCCCGCGCAGAACGTCCCGCACGTCGGCGCCAAGCGGCGGCAGCGGCCGCGTCGACGACGTGAACGGCGCGGGCGTCGTCGTCGTCGTGGTCGCGTTGACCGCCGGCGCCGCAGCCGCGACGACGACGGGCGCGACCGGCTTCGACGCCGCGACGGGCTGCAGCAGCACGCCGTCGAGCGTCGCCAGCACGTCGGCGGCGGTCTCGACCGCGCGCCGCGCTTCCAAGAACGCGCGCTCGCCGGCGCCGCCGAAGCGCCAGACGAGCCCGATGGCGCGCGACCGCTGCGCCGGCGTGCCGTCGGCGACGAGCGCGCGAAAGGTCGGCATGAGCTCGGCCGCGGCCGTCGACAGCCAGGCGTCGGCGGCGACGCGCGCCGAATGCGCCGACTCCGGCGCCGCCAGAATGTCGACGAATGGCACCGGCGACGCGCCGTCCGCCGCCAGCCTTTCGATCGCGTGCGCGCGACTGCCGGCGGCCGATTGCGTCAGCGCCTCGCGCACGACCGCCGGATGCCGCGCCGCCGCCTCGGGCAGCCCGGGAATCGTCAGGAACTTGAGGTGGCGCGTCTCATCCCGCACGAACAGCGACAGGCGGAGCACGCGATCGGGCGGCTCGTTCGCGGCCGTGAGGATCGCCTCCAGCTGCGCGTGCGACAGCAGCTGCTCCTGCCGCCCGCCGTAGGCGCTCATCGATCCCGTCCACGCTTCGTAGAGCAGGATCTCGAGCCACGGCGGCAGGCCGACTGCCGTCAGTGACAGCCAGCGCTGCCGCAGGCGCGAGGCCGCTTCGTAGACCTTACCGAGCCGGACGTAGAAGCGCGGATCGGCGACCGGCGTCTTCAGGATGTCGGCGTGGCGCAAGCCGTCGTGATGGCGGCAGACCCTGAGGTCGAGCGACGCGCCGAAGTCGGGCTTGCTGGCCAAGAGGTCGAGCACCGCTTCGTCTTCGCCGGACAGCACGTAGCGCAGCGCGCGCTCGGTCGTGCCGGCGGCGATCGCGTCGAAGCCGGCCAGATCGGCCGCCAGCGCCGCCAGCTGCGGCTCGGGCAGCGCGATCGCCGGCGCTCCGCCCGTCGCCGCCGCGCCGGTGTCATCCGCCGTCGCCGTCGCGCGGCCCCCGAAGATTTTACGCAACCAGCTCATGTATCCTCGCCGTTCGTTGTACGCGACGCCGTCCAGCCGTGAGCGGCGAGTATAGACGGCGTCGCTGGGATTGGGCGGCTCGCGTGCGCGCCCGAGCGGTAAATCACACGCTGAAACACGATCTAGTCGCGGAGGCGACGCGCCATGGCAGCGGTTTCGCCCGCGACCCGACGTCAGCTGCGACGACGGCGGGCGACGAACGCGGTCGCGAGCACGAACAGCACGAAGAGGCGCGCGCCAGTCGACGGCGCCGACGGCGTGGCGGCCGCGAATTCGCAGCCGCCGCGCGTGTCGTTGGCGACGCTGCCGCCGTCACGCGTGCCGCTCGCCGGCGGCGCCGTCGTCGTGTCGCTCTCGGCCATATCGGCGACGGGCAGCGCCATGTCGACGACCGGCAGCGCCATGTCGGGCGGCGGCAGCGCGCTCACGCCCGACAGCTGATCCATGAGCGCCGGCGCGATCGGTGAGCCCCAGCCGGTCACCAGATCGTAGCCGGTGACGGCGGAATACAAGTTGGGGCTGTCGGTGGTGAAGTTGCTGCCGCTCGTGATGTCGTGGAAGAAGTCGCCATATTTCGCCCCCTCGGCGAGCTTGTAGATCGTCGGGTTCAGAAAGCCGACGGGCGGCAGATTGTGCTGCGCGGCCTCTTCGTTGACGAGCGCCAGAAAGCCGGCCCACGTCGGCGCCGCCGCGCTCGTGCCGCCGACGGTGAGCGCCTTGCCGTTGGCGAAGAGGTACATGTTGCCGTCGGCGTTCGACGAGACGTCGGGCAGGTTGCGCAGCGTCGTCGAGGCCAGGTTGGCGCTCGACGCCAGGTTCTTCTGATAGCTGGGCAACGGGAAGTTGTTGGTGCTGATGCCGCCGAGACTGCCGGTCCAGGCGACCTCGGACTTCCAGGTGCCGCCGGCGCCGTTGGTCGTCAGCGACGTGCCACCGACGACGACGACGTTGGGGTCGTCGCCGGGCGCGAACACTTTGTTGTTGGCGGAGACGGCGCCCGAGTCGCCCGACGCGACGAACAGGTTCTGCCCTTGCGCCTGAAACTCGAGGAAGATCTGCGTCAAGTTGGGATCGGGCGGCAAGAAGCCGAACGAGCAGCTGAGCTGCTTGGCCGTGTTGTCGGTGGCCATGCGGTTGAACATGTCGGCGGCGTTGTTGCCCTCGTAGACGATGAGCTGCGTGAGGCCCGGCGCCATCGCGATGGCCATGTCGATGTCGAGCACCTCTTCGCCGTCGTCGCAGCCGGAGCCGCAGACGCCGGTGACGTTGTCGAGCAGCACGTTCTTGATGGGCACGCTGAGCGGCAGCTTGGCGGTCGCGAACCACGACTGCACGTCGCTCATGTTGTAGGGGCCGAACTCGAAGAGGCCGACGGTCTGGCCGGCGCCGGTCAACTTCGTGCCCGGGGCGTAGGCGTTGCGCAGGTCGCTGCCGATGAAGGTCGAGCCTGGGCCCGAGCCGGTGGCGTCGGCATGAATGGGCGCGGCGAGCGGCGTGCGCTGCAGATCCATCGGGCGCGGCGGCGCGAAGTCGTCGAGGCCGGTGACGTGCCAAATCGGCACATCGGCAGCGACGGTCGGCTCGGTCGCGGGCGCGAAGAACGTGCGGCTCTCGGTCGGATGGCGATAGCGCGCCAGCGTCGTGTGAAAGGCGGCCTCGACCTGCGCCACCGAGCCGGTCAGGTCGATGACGAGGCGATTGTCGTGCGTCGCTTGCACCGTCAAGTGCTGCTCGGCGGCGAAGCGCGTGACGGCCGCGTAGTCGTCCGCCGTCGGGCCGAAGCGCGCGGTGAACTCGTCGACGCCGAGGAATTGGCGATAGCGCGGGCTCGCCGGATCGGTCAGCTCCTGCACGAGCACGAGCAGCTCCTCGCGATGGCGCAGCGGCAGCCCGACGGCGACGGCGAGCGGCTGCGTCGCCGGCAAGCGTCCGACGAGCGCGACCTGCCGCCGCTGCACGACGTCGGGCACGTGGCCGGCGAGCGTCATCCGGCTCGGCTCGGCCTGCGCGCGACCGCCCCAGCCGACGACCACGGACGCGACGCAGCACGTCAGCGCCAGCGCCGGCGCCAGCGATCGACCGCGCGAAACGATAGAAGAGGGTGCCATCGGCAGGGGCTTCAGCAACGCGCATGCCGGCGCCACCCGGCAATGAAGTCGCGTCATTAGAGGTTGCCGCCGCGGAAACGGCGTCCGCGCCAGACCTCAGCTGTCTCGCCCGCGGCACAGCGGCGTGCGGCCGGCGCCGTGCCTGATTACGCATGCGTTTCGTACTAAGCTCGGCGCGTGAACCTGCCGATTGTGCCGCCTTTGGAGCCGATGCTCGCCGAGCGTGTCGCCGCGTTGCCCGACGGGGACGGCTGGATCTTCGAGCCGAAGTGGGACGGCTTTCGCGTGCTCGTCTTCCGCGACGGCGACGAGCTGTACCTGCAGAGTCGCGACGAAAAGCCGCTGCTGCGCTATTTCCCGGAGCTGGCGGCGCCGCTCTTGGCCGTGTTGCCGCCGCGCTGCGTGGTCGACGGCGAGATCGTCATCGCCACGCCGCGCGGGCTCGACTTCGAGACGCTGCAGATGCGGCTCCATCCGGCGGCGTCGCGCATCAAGCTCTTGGCCGTCGAGACGCCGGCTTCGATCGTGCTGTGGGATCTCTTGTGCGAGGGCGACGACGACTGGCGGGCGCGGCCGTTCGTCGAGCGCCGGGCGCGGCTCGAGGCGGTCGTCGCCGGCGCGGCGCCGCCCGTGCACGTGACGCCGGCGACGACCGATCGCGCGCTCGCCGCCGACTGGTTCGCGCGCTTCGAAGGCGCCGGCTTCGACGGCGTCATGGCCAAGCCGCGCGACGGCAGCTACGCGCCCGGCGAACGCACGATGCTCAAGATCAAGCACGCGCGCGAGTGCGACGCCGTCGTCGCCGGCTTCCGCTGGCACAAGAGCGGCGACGATCGCGTCGGCTCGCTGCTGCTCGGCCTCTACGACGACGCGGGCGTGCTGCATCACGTCGGCGTCGCGGCCAGCTTCCGCGACAAGGTGCGGCAGGAGCTGGTGGCGACGCTGGCGCCGTATCGCGAGAACGCGCTCTTGGCCCATCCGTGGCGCGAGTGGGCCGAGCAGGAGTCGGCGCCGTCGGATCACCGCGTGCCCGGCATGAAGAGCCGCTGGAGTCGCGACAAAGACCTGTCGTGGATTCCGCTGCGGCCAGAGCTGGTCGTGGAAGTGGCGTACGATCACATGCAAGGCACGCGCTTTCGCCACACGGCGCAGTTCCGGCGCTGGCGGACCGACAAGCGGCCGCGCGATTGTACCTATGCGCAGCTGGAGGTCGTGGCGCCGCAGGAGCTGGCGCGGATCTTCGCCAAGTAGGCGGCGCCGTGTGACGCCAATGACATACAGCCGCGCCCGCCTTCGTTAATGTCGCCGCATGGGCCTCGGTTTCGGCGAAGTGCTGATCTTCATCTTCATGCTCGGCGGTGGCTTGTCGTTCCCCGTCGTCGGCTCCATCATCGGCATTCGCAGCGCCATGCGTCGCCGGCGCGAAGGCACCCGCTCGGTCGGCGCCGTCGTCTGGGCCTCGATCGCGCTCTTCATATCGGTCCTGATGCTGCTGATCCCGCCGCTCGGCCTGCTCGAGGTCGGCGTGACGCTGGCGTGGCTCATCTACGCCGTCAAGGCCAACCGCGCCGCGACCCGCCGCGCCGCCGCGTTGGCGCTCGCCGCCGCGTCGCCGCCGACGCCCGTCGCCTAGCGCGTCGCGGCCGTCGCGCGCCGCGCAATCACTGCTCGCGCACGCAGTACAATCCCGCCTCGACACGAACCTGACGTTGACGTAATGTTTACGTCGACCATGGCCGCACCCTCCGATCGCATGCGCATTGGCGAGCTGACCGAACGCGCCGAAGTCACGCCGCGGACGGTCCGCTATTACGAGAGCATCGGCCTCATTCCGCCCGGCAAACGCCAAGGCAACGGCCAGCACTACTACAGCGAGCTGACGGTCGTTCGCCTGCGCAAGATCGATCAACTGAAGAAGCTCGGCCTCAGCCTCGACGAGATCCGCGACGTCATCGACCTCTACTTCATCGACACCAGCGGCGTGCGACCGAAGCGCAAAGTGCTGAGCATCTTGCGCCAACACCTCGCCGAGACCGACGAAAAGATGGACGCGCTGAAGCAGTTTCGCGCCGAGCTGCAGGGCAACATCAAACGCTTCGAACGCTGGCTCGCCGACAAGAAGTAGCCCTTTTTTTGTTCGCAAGATGACGTTGACGTCAACGTCATGTAACTAGGAAAGGAGAAGACCATGAGCGAAACGATCGGATTCCTCGGCCTCGGTCGGCTCGGCCTGCCGATGGCCGCCAACCTCATGAGCGCCGGCCACTCGCTGGTCGTGCACAATCGAACGGCGAGCAAGGCCGATGCGCTCGTGGCGCGCGGCGCGCGGCTGGCGGCGCGACCGGTCGACGTCGTCACGCGCGGCGGCGTCGTCGTGTCGGTCTTGTGGGACGGCGCCGCGGTCGAAGAGATCGTCACGCGCGACGGTTTCCTCGAGACCTTGGGCGACGGCATTCACGTCGTCATGGGCACGATCTCGCCCGCGAGCGCCAAGCAGCTGGCCGCGCTGCACGCCAAACACGGCAGCGCCTACGTCGAGGCGCCGATCTTCGGTCGTCCCGAAGCGGCCGCGGCGCGCAAGCTGTGGATTCCGATCGCCGGCGCCAAGGCCGCCAAAGCGCGCGTGCGTCCGCTCATCGAAGCGATGGGCGCGCAAGGCATCTTCGACTTCGGCGAGGACGTCGGCGCGGCCACGATCGTCAAGCTGGTCGGCAATTTCCTGATCATCTCGGCGGTGCGCTCGCTCGGTGAAGGCTTGGCGCTGGCGGAGCAGAACGGCGTCGACGTGCAAGCGGTGGTCGACATGCTGACGCAATCGCTGTTCCCGGCGCCGATCTATCAGAGCTACGGCAAGATGATCGCCGATAAGACCGCGGCCAGCTTCAGTCAAAGCCCGATTCCACTTAAAGACTTGGGGCTATTCGAGACGACTGCGCGCGACGTTCATTCGCCCACGCCGATTGCCCATCATTTACTGGAGCTGCTACGCGCGAATATTCCGCAGCGATAGCGTATGGCCGTCACTTTAATTCCACCGCGCCCACCGCCGCTGAGTCTTGAATACGCGTGCGAAACTGCGTCTCGTATAGGCGCGCATACAGGCCGGCATTGGCGATCAATTGATCGTGCGGTCCGACCTCGACGACGCGTCCATGATTCATGACGGCAATGCGATCGCTGCCGAGCACGGTCGACAAGCGATGCGCAATGACGATGCTGGTGCGCCCTTTCATGAGGTGCGCCAATGAATCCTGAATGAGCGCCTCCGATTCGCTGTCGAGCGCGCTCGTCGCCTCGTCGAGGATGAGAATGCGCGGATCGGCCAAGAACGCGCGCGCGATGGCGATGCGCTGCTTCTGCCCGCCCGACAGCCGCGAGCCGCGCTCGCCCAGCAGCGACGCGTAGCCATGCGGCAGCGCCGAGATGAACTCGTGCGCGTGCGCCGCTTCGGCGGCGGCGCGCACGTCGGCGTCGCTGGCGTCCGGCCGCCCATAACGAATATTGTCGGCGGCGCTGCCGGAAAACAGCAGCGTCTCCTGCGAGACCATGCCGACGTGCGCGCGCAAATGACGAATCGAGAGCGTCCGCAAGTCGCGGCCGTCGAGCAGCACGCGGCCGCCTTGCGGATCGTAAAAACGCGGCACCAGCTGAATCAGGCTCGACTTGCCCGCGCCCGACGGACCGACGAGCGCGATCACTTCACCGGGACGAATCGACAGCTCCAAGTCGTGCAATACCGGGCGACCCGCGTGATAACCGAACGTCACTTTGTCGAAATGCAGCGCGCCTTCGACCGGCTCGGGCCTGATCGCGTTCCGCTGCTCTTTGACATCGGGCTCGGTGTCGAGAAACTCGAATACGCGCTCGATCGCGGCAATCGAGTTATGTAATACCGAGTTGAGCTCGCTGATGCGATTCACCGGGAAATAGAGCTCGCGCAAGAGCAAGATGAAGGCGATGACGGTGCCCATGCTGGTCTCGCCGTGCACGAGTCGATAAGAGCCGTACCAAATGACGCCCAACGTCGCCATTTGGGTCAGCCATTGCACGATGCTCTGCGACAAGGCGCTGACGCGGACATTGGCCATCGTCAGATCGAACAGGCGGCGCGCGCTCTTGAAGAAGCTGTGCACTTCGCGCTTTTCGGCGCGGAAGATCTTGACGACGTGAATGTTGGCGACGCGCTCTTGCACTTCGCCGGAGAAGAGCTCGGTCGCCTCTTGCACGTCGCGCGATGTCTGCGTCGTCTGCGCGCCGAAGCCGCGCATCGCCAACACGTAAAAGGGAAAGACGATCATCGACGCCGCCGCCAAGCGCGCGTCCATCGCGAACAGGACGTAGACGTAGAAAATACACGTCACCAAGTCCATCCAGATATTCGTCATCGCGTTGCCGACGAAGTTCTGCGCGAGCGCGACGTCGGCCATCAGCCGCGAGACAATCGCGCCCGATTGATGCGTCTGAAAGAACGAATGGCTCAGCCGATTGAGGTGCGCATAGAGATCGGTGCGCAGGTCGAGGATCGTGCGATGGCCGGCGAGGTTGGCGAGATAGCTGCGATAGTAGAGCGTCACCGCCCAAATGGCGTAGATGACGAGCAGCGTGATGATGAGGATGTTGAACGAGCCCCACGCATTCTGCCAACCGCTTGGCAGGAACTGTGTGACCCAACGTAAATAGGCTTCGAAGGCGCGCACGATGATGTCGTTCGACCCGACGTGGCTGGGCGCGCCCGCGGCCGGGCCGACCAGGCGATCGGTGATGAACTTGAGCGTGAGCGCCATGCTCGACGGCAAGATGAACTTCGCCATGCCGCACAGCGTGGCCAGCCAAATCAGGCGCGTATAAGGTCGGACGTAGGCGAGAAAGCGAATCAGCGCGCGATTCGAGGAGCCCATGCGGTCGTTTTCCCATCGGAACGACCCTCGGGCAACCCTATTACGGCTGTTTATCGGCGAATTGGCGCGGCGATGGATTGTGCGTCGTCACATATGTTTCCAACTCATCATATTTCGTATGAAATGAGCGGAAACCGATATCGTGCGAGCGGCTCAGTTCCAGTTTTCGGGTGCCTGCGGTAACGCTTTGACGTGGGCTTCGAACTCGACGCCGTTGACCTTGCCTTCGGCGCCTTCCGCATTCAGCTTGACGCCTTTGATGTCGAAGACCCAGCCTTCGGGCGCGATGGCTTTGACGCCGTACCATTCGCCTTTGGGGCCGATCGCTTTGATGGCGACGATATTGCCCGAGCGCTTGACGCCGCGAATGTCGAGGTGCTGCCCGTCGCTGCTGATGGCGTAGATCGGCAACAGCGTGCCGTCGTCGGCGATCGCCTTCAGCGACGGCAATTTGTCGCCGGCGGCGGCGACGAGCTTGACCGGAAGGCGCTTGCCGTCGACGAGCGCCTTGACGTCCATCAAGTGCACGTCGCCGTTTTGAATGACCTTGACCGCGTAGATCTTGCCCTTTTTATCGATCGCTTTGACGTCGAGCAGCTTGCCTTCGGGGTGGATCGCCTTGACGTGCCAGATCTTCTCCTCAGCGCGTGCGGAGCTTAGGGAAAACAGCACGAACGAGGCGACACAGATTCGCAGCGTCACGTGGACGAGGTTCATCGTTCACTCCTTGGCGAGTTGGAAGGGCTGTCTTCGACCGATATCGGCCAATACGATATCGCAAAACGGCCGAGGTTGCTGACGGGCGAAGGAATCGCGGGAGAAGCGGCGAATCGGGGCTATTTCGTCTGTCGGCGCCGCGAGGAGGGTCGTTATTGCGAGCTAGCGCTTATGTTGCAGCTCATTGTCGACGACCTGCGCCAGCAGCGCCGGGTTCGACAGCTTGTGACCATTGACGAACAAGGTCGGCGTGCCGTCGACGAGCGGTAAGCCGGCGGCGACGTCGCGGTTGATGTCGTCGCTGAGCTTGCCGCCGTCGAGCGCGGCGTCGAACTTGGCCACATCGAGCCCGAGCGCGAGCGCGAAGCCGTCGATGGCCGCGCGATCGAGCGAGTCTTGATGCGCGAACAGCTGATCGTGCATTTGCCAGAAGCGGCCTTGCTCTTTGGCGGCCAACGCCGCGCTCGCCGCCAATTGCGCGTTCTTATGATAGGGCAGCGGGAAGTTGCGGAAGACGACGCGCACGTCATCCCCGTGCTGCCTTTGCACCTCCTCGACCAATGACGCCGCGCGCTTGCAATACGGGCACTGAAAGTCGCTGAACTCGACGATGGTCACCGGCGCCTCACGTCGCCCGCGCGACGGCGCCGACGCGCCCGGATCGACGTCCTGCTTCTGCGCGTCGACGGCCGGCGGCTGCTTCACCTCGGGCAGCGCCGTCTTCATGAGCGCGTCATACAGCTGCGCGCGCGGCGTGCCCTTGGCGATACGCGCGTCGGCGGCCGCGATCGCCTGCGTCACCGCCGCGTCCAATTGCTCGACGGGAAGCGCGCCGCTGTAGAACTTCCCGTCGATGAAGAAGGCCGGCGTTCCGCTCACGCCGATCTTCGCGCCCTGCGCCGCTTCGGCATTGGCCGCTTGTTTATAGGTGCCGCTGTCGAGCGCGGCGGCGAGCTTGCCGACGTCGAGCCCGACCGACTGCGCGAGTGTCAATAAGCCCGCGCGATCGAGCTGCGCTTGGTGGGCAAAGAGCGCCTTTTGCATCGGCCAAAAGCGTCCCTGTGCTTTCGCCGCCAAGCTGGCTTCGGCGGCGATGGGTCCGTGCGGATGATTCGCCAGCGGAAACTGCTTATAAACGACACGCAGATCATCGGGATGACGCTGCAACACGGTATCGATGGCGTCATTCAAGCGCGCACAATAAGGGCACTCGAAATCGGCCCATTCGACCAGCGTCACCTTGGGATTGGTCGCGCCGCGAACGGGCGCATCACCGATCGTCGCGCGATAGATCGCCGTTGGATCGGGCCGACCCGGTTGCGGACGCGCGGCCGTCTGCGTGCGTGCCAGATCGCGCTGCGCCGTCGTCGCCAAATCCGCCGGCCAATTGGCGACGCGCTGCCCGTCGACGAAGAACGTCGGCGTGCCGGCGACGCCGAGCTGCTTGGCCAACGCGATATCGGCGTCGACGCGGGCGCGAAAGGTTTGCTTATCGAGCGCCTGCTTGAACTGCGTTAGATTCAAATGCAATTCGGTCGCATAGCGTTCGAGGCTGCCGCGGTCGAGCGCCGTTTGATTGGAGAACAGCTTGTCGTGCATGTCCCAGAAGTGACCTTGCGCGCCCGCCGCCAGCGCCGCCTCGGCGGCTTGCCGCGCGAACGGATGCATCTCGAGCGGCATATTCTTCCACACCAGCTGCACGTTATCCCCGAGCTGCTTTTGTAACGCCTGCACAGTCGGCTCGGCGCGGCCGCACGCCGGGCACTGAAAGTCGCTGAATTCGACGACCGTGACCTTGGCGTCACGTTTGCCGCGCACCGGCGAATCGCCGACGGCGATCTCGACGCGCGGCTGCGGCGCCGGCGCCGGCGTTTGCGCCGATGGGCGCGCGTCTTTCGTCAACGCCGAGTAGAGGTCGCGCGCGTCGGCGCCGGCGGCGAGCGCGCGCTCGGCGTTGGCGAGCTCCTCGTCGACGATCGCGGACAAGGCGGCGACCGTCATTTGCCCGCGAAAGGGCCGACCATTGATGAACAGCTTAGGCGTGCCATTGACGCCGAAGGTGCGCGCGTCGGCTTGGTCGCGGCGCACGAGCGCTTGCAGCGTCGGGTCGTCGAACGCCTTGGACAGATCGATGGCGAGCGCGGTCGCCGTCTTTTGCAGCCCGTCGCGACTGAGGCCGCGCGCGTCGGCGAACATGCGGTCGTGCATGGGCCAGAACTTGCCCTGCGCGGCGGCGGCGCGACCGGCGAGCGCCGCGCCGAGCGCGTCGCGATGTTGCGGCAGTGGAAAGTCTTTCCAGACGAGCCGTAAGTCGCGGCCATATTTGGCCTGCAGCTCGGTCAAGGTTGGCTCCAGTCGACTGCAGAATGGGCATTCGAAGTCGCTGAACTCGACAAGCGTCACTTTGGCGCGTTCATTGCCGCGAATGGGTGAGCCATTGATGGGAATGCGATAACGCTCTACGTCGATCGCAGGAGGTGCGACGCCGGAGACCGCGTGAATGGACTGATGAAGCGTGAGCTGACGACCGATGGCGCCGCCGGCGATCAAGGCGATCGCGCAGCCTAATAAGGCGGTAAATTTGGACATAGGAATCCCCTATGGCGACCGCGAACGGCTCCTGCCGAACGCGATCGCGCGCATGACATACGGCTCCGTCACCGTCGTGGCGGAGTCGCGAAATGGACAATTTGTCGTCGTGCGATTAAGCGCGCGGGGGACGATCGATGCGGCTGGTCGGGCGCGGCCGGCGGCGTCTGCGGCGCGGGCTGCGCGAGCGAGGCGACGGTAAACGTCGGAGCAAAGGCGAGCCGCGGCGGCCATAACAGCTGCGCGGCGTGCAGATCGGGCAAGAGCGGCTCAGGCGCGGCACTGAGCGCGCCGGCGGCGACCCGCTGGCCGCCATGACCGCGCGCCGCGCGCAACATCTCCGTGCGCGTGCGGCCGTGCATGATGATGCAGCAGCTGCCGCCTTCGTCGAAACGGCTGGCGAGCGCGCTCCAGTCGATAGCCGAGTGGCTCGGCAGCGTCTCGGCGCTCGTCGTTGCGGGGGCTTCGCAGTCGACTTCCAGCGGCGTCATCGCGGAGGCCGTTTGCATACGTATGTCGAGCATTTCCGACTGCGTATTCGTGTCGGCCGTTTCCAGCGCCGGCGACGAGAGCGGGCCGGCTTCGACGGGCTGCGACATCGCGCCGCCGTCGACGCGTGCGGTCGCACGGGTGACGTCGCTGGCACGCGGCTGTGGCGTCGCGATGACGCACGCCAAAGCGGCCACGAAAGACGCCAACATGAGGGCAGTATACGCAAAGCCCATAGCCGCGACAATGACCCTGCTTACTTTGGAATGCGGTTGCGCACGCGAGCGGCCGGATATTGACGATTCACATATAGATCGTGAGAGGTTCGACATGACTTCGACGACCACTCAACCGCTTTTCATTCTGGCGATGGATCACCGCGAATCGCTGGGCCGTGTCATTTACGGCGTCACCGGCGAGCCGAGCGCGGCCACGAAACAGCGCATTTCGGCCGGAAAGAAGCTCGTTTACGCCGGGCTGACGGCGGCGCTGGCGCGCGGCGGCGACAAAGCGACGACCGGCGTGCTCGTCGACGAGCGCTATGGCGCCGAGGTCGCGCGCGCCGCCAAGGCCGCCGGACTGACGCTGGCGATGCCCATCGAGCGCTCGGGTCAGCACTGGTTCATGCTCGAATATGGCACGCTCAATGAATCGGCCTGGCTCGATCATATCGCCGAGTTCGATCCCCATTATTCCAAAGTATTGGTCCGCGATAATCCTGAGTTCGATTCGCAGAAGCGGCGTCAGCAACAAGCCGACTTGGCCAAAGCGAGCGCGGCGCTGCGGGGCAATAAGCGGAAGCTGATCTTGGAGCTGCTGGTGCCGCCGTCGGACGCGCAGCATAAGGCGCTCGATAAGCGTTATGACCTCGAGCTGCGGCCGGAGCTGACCGAGCGCGTGATTCGCGAGCTGCAAGCGGCCGGCGTCGAGCCCGATATTTGGAAGATCGAAGGGCTCGATCGCGCCGCGGACGCGGCGCGCATGGTGGCGGTCACGCAAGCGGGCGGGCGCAGCGACGTGCGCTGCATCGTGCTCGGCCGCGACGCGCCGGCGGCCGATCTCGATCGTTGGCTGCGCGTGGCCGCCGGCGTGCCCGGCTTTCGCGGCTTCGCGATCGGCCGCAGCATTTGGGAGCAGCCGCTGATGGATACGGTCGCCGGTAAGATCGACGACAAAGCCGCGATCGACATCATCGCCACTCGCTACTTGCACTTCGTAAAGACGTATCGCGAGGCGATGTAAGCGCGCCGAATATCTCTAACGCGGTTTTCGTTCACCCCAGCGACGCATCAGCTTCGACGTGACCTCGATACAGCGCGGGTCGAAGGTCGCGACATAGTCGCGGAACGGCGTGGCGCGCGCGTCGTCGGCGAGCCGGCGCGCGATGTCGTCGGCGGTCAGCTCGGGCGCGAACATCACATTCAAGAGCGCCTCTTGATAGGTCGCCAGCGCCTCTTCGTCTTCGCGTTCGCGTGACATGAGCGGCGCGGCGAGCTCAGGCTTCGTCATCGACGGACTCCACGATGTCGCGCAGGCGTTTGAAGTCGGCTTGATAGCGGGCGATCTCGTCATCGCTCTCGATATTGGCGCCGCGCTGCTCGAGGAACACGACTTCGGCGTTCGGACAGCGACGTAAGACCGCCGGCAAGAGCGCGAAAGCCTCGTCGGGCACGGGACCATCGTGGCTATCGAGCCGTATCGGTCCTTTGTGCGCTTGCACGGTCGGTTGATACCAATCGCCACCGGAGATATGCAGCTCGCGGACGCGCTCGAGCGGATAACGCGGCAGCATGTCGTCGACCGAAAGCCCGAGGTTGCGACATTGTGTCCATAAGTTGTGAACGTCGAACAAGAGAAAGCCGTCGCTCGGCGCCAGCAGCCGGCTCAAGAACGCGCCCTGCGTCGTGGCGTCCTCGGCGCTGAGCGCGATGGCCGTATTCTCGAGCCCGACTGGAATGTCGGCGGCGAGCGCCAGGCGCTGCAGTCGGTCGTGTCCGATCCGCAGCGCCGCGTCGGTCATCGGCACGGGGAACATCGTGCCGCAGGTGAAATCGCCGGCAGTAAAGAAGCCGAAGTGCTCCGAGAAGTGGCGATAGCGACGCGCTCTGCATTCGTGCGCGAGCTGCTCGAGCCAACGCTCCTGGCGCGGCTCCAAGCGTGCCGATAAGAACGAGAACCAGACGCCGTGTCCATAAAGGGCGTCGTCTTCACTGTATACATCGAGCAGCTCGTCGACCCAACCTGGCAGCTCGCGATACTGCTCGGGTCCGCGACCCCAGCTATCGTCGACGTCCCACTCCAGAGCGTCGACGAGGCCAGCCTCGAAAAGCGGCCCGGCCGCTGCGCGATATCGTTCACTCGCGAACAGATTCAATCCGACGCGCAGCGGCCGAGCCCTCATGGTCGCGACTTAGACCTTGTCGCCCGAGAGCGTGATGAGACGACCACAGGTCGGGCAGCCGCCGCCGGCCGCTTTCGCCAGATCTTTGCTGTCGATCGTGCGCAGGATCGAGGCAGCCTTCTGATTGCGCTCCGTCTTCTGCTTCACTTCGTTCTTCTTGTTGGTCATGTGATTCCCCTTTGCGAGAGTTGAATTTCAAGTGCGCGCGCAAATCGACCATGCGCTCACGATTCCTTTCCAGCAGCGACGCGTCGCACATGTATGTCGTTTTTATTTGATAGTGAGTATGGCGGTCCTCACATTCTTAGCGCGCCATCAGCGGACGAGCGGAGATGGCGAGATTCCGTCGAGGATCATCGATCCGGTCGTTGTCGCCGGCGAGACAACAGCCGCGACAAAATGTCGCATGTCCATGCCGCTGAGCGCTCGGAGGTGTGCGCCGGGTAACGGCGCGGCCGAGCCAATTCTGCGTTAATGTCGCTCCAATGATTAGCGCTCGGACTCTCACGCGAATGATTGGCGGCCCATTCATCCTTATCGTTGTCGCCGGTTTCGCGAACGGCGGCTCGCAGACGTCCTATGTGCAGGCCGCGCACGCCGAGAAAATCGCCGACGATCAGCAGCTGGCCGCGCAGAAGGCGCTGGGCGCGCTGCCCGGTCGTCACGAGCCGGAAGATCGCTGCGGCAGCGATGCGGACGAGGAGCGCTGCCGCGTGTGGCAGCTCGCCGTCGACCTCTTACCCGACGTGCCCGGCGTGGAGCAGGTGCGCGCGTCGATGAGCGAAGGGATCGCGCTCTTCGACGCCAGCCATCAGTTGATCGCGCGCAACGACGGCGACATCAGCCCCGGCTCGCTGTCGGCGTTCGGCGAGCTGTCGGCCGGGCAGCTCATCCCCGACGCCGACCTCGAGCTCGTCTGGTTCCACGACGACGGCGGGCGCAACAGCGGGTCGAGCATGTTGACCGTGCTCAAACGGCGCGGCGCCGAGCTCGTCGAGGTGTTCGTCGGCGACACGCGCGAGTGGGACGATATGGTCACCACCAGCGGCGGCGAGCGCGACGGCCACGTCACGCTCGGCGGCAACGGCGTCATTCACTATCGCGCGCCGGGCAGCAAGCGCGTCACGACGTGGCGCTGGGACGCGGCCGCGTTCCGCTTCGTCAAAGAGGCGACGCCGGTCAAACATCGCTTCAACTGAGCCTGACGCGCCGGGGCCACCTTATTCGTTCGCGTCGGCGAAGCGACCGCGGGCGCGGCCTGCGTCGTTCCTCGAAGGCGCGCTAAACCGGCTGGGCGGCCAAGAATCTCGGCGAGCGGCAGGGCGAAGCCGTCGTCCCGGTCGATCGTGACCACCTCGGCGTAGGTCGTGCCGCCGCGCTGCCGCAGCCGCTCGATGCGCACGACGTGCGCGAAATCGCGCGCCCGCAAGAGCAGCGGCTCGCCCGTCTCGACCGCGCGCTGCAACGTCGCCTCCAGCAGCGCCGCCGCCGACGGCGCGACCACCGGCGCGTCGACGCGACCGGCGGCCGCCGGCGACGACAAGGGCGGCCGCTCGCCGCTGAGGCGCGCGCGCAGCCGCGCCTGCAGCGCGCCGGCCGCTTCGGGCGCACGATAGCGCTCGTCGCGATCGTGGACGAAGACGGTATAGGGCGACTGCTCCTGCCGACCGCCGTCACCGACGAGCGGATCGCGATCGAGCACGCGCACCGCCAGCTTGCGCAGCACCGCCTTGACGCGCGAACGCTCGAAGTCGTGCACCATCAAGACGCGCTCGCCGAGCTCGGTCACGGCGATGCGCTCGCGCCGTAGCGCCGTCAGCGCCAGCGCTTTTTGCTCGGTGTTGTCGAGCTGAATCGCCAGCCCTTCGCACAACAGCGCGCGCTGCGACGTGCGCGTCCAACTGCGAATCGTCACCGCGACATTTTGCGGCAGCGCGCGCTCGGCATGCGCCGTCAACAGCGTCACCAGCTCCTCGGTCGTCGCGCCTTCGTCGATGGCCGCCTGCACCGAGTCTTCGTCGACGCGAAAGGTGACGAAGCGATCGGCGTGCTGCAGCTTGGCGAAGCGGCCGAGCTGCGCGATGACGTCGGGCGGCGTATTCGGCGGCGCCAGCACCTCGAAGCTCGGCTGCACGACCAGCCGACCGACCTCGGGCGCGGGCAGGCGCGGCGCGCGAAAGTGGCGCACGCCGCCCGCGTCGCTCGTCTGCTCGAGCAGCAGCGTCGACGAGAAAGGCGTCAGATCGGGCTCGGCGCCGCGGTTTCCGCCATAGAAGTGCGTGCGCAAGCGGACGATGCGCTCCAGGCTCGGCGCCGGCAGCCAGCCGCCGTTGGCCGTCGCGCACAGCGTATAGGCGCGAAACATCTGCCACGACGACAGCTGCCGTGCGATGAGCTCGCCCCACGAATCGCCGATCGGCCGCGCGAACAGGCGGGCCACGCCGTCGCCGTCGAGCTCGACGCGCTCGCTGAGCTTGAGCGTATGCGCGCTGATGAGGCCGTCCACGAGCGCGTCGACACGACCGGCGAGCCGCGGCGTCGTCGCCAGCCGCTTGTCGAGCTTGCGTAGATCGCTCGCGTTGATGCAGCCGTCGCGATTGACGCGCGGTCGCGCGTTGGCGAGCAGCGCCAGGAGCACGGCGGCGTCGAAGCGCAGCGGCTCGGGCTCGGCTTGCAAGTCGTCGCGCAGCGGCTCCACCGACGGGACGAACCACGTCAGCGCCTCGGCCACCCATTCGAGCACGCCCAGGCGCTCGCCGTTGCCGCTGGCGGTCACCAGGCCCGTCGTTGCCAACGCCGTCAGCGCCGGCGCCGCGCGATCGCCGAGCGCGCGCGTCAGCTCGCCGAGGAGCAGCGCGCGCGGCACGAGCCCGCCGGCGTCGACGGCGACCGAGAGCGCGCACACGACGTCGGGCGCCAGCGTCGCCAAGCCGGCCGCGACGGCGCTCGGGTCACGCAGCGCGCGCGCCACCTGAAGATGCGCCGGCTCGCGCGCGTGCGGCTTGACGACGAACAGCCGCAGCAGCGCCTCGACGAGCCCGGCATCGAGCCGCTGCAGCTGAATCATCAGTCGATCTAGCATGGGCAAGACTGGACGCGCATGGACGAGCCGCTCACTCGTTCTCCGTGCCGGTGGCGCGGCTCATCGGAAACGGCAAGATGGTGGCGCCCGCCGGATCGCGCTCGACGGCCGGCGCGGCGCCGATCTCCTCGATGTAATAGCGATAGCCCTGCTCGGTGAGGAACAGCTGGCGGTTCATGGCGAAGCGCTGGTCGGAGGTGTCGCGCGTGACGATCGAGTAGAACAGCGCCGGCCGCCCGTCGCTCTTGGGCCGCAAGATGCGCCCGAGCCGCTGCGCCTCCTCTTGCCGCGAGCCGAACGTGCCCGAGATCTGAATGCACACGCTGGCGTCGGGCAAATCGATGCTGAAGTTGCCGACGCGCGACAAGATGAGGACGGGAATCGCGCCCGCGCGGAAGCCGTCGAGCAGTCGCTCGCGCTCGCGCTGCGGCGTCTCGCCGGTGATGAGCGGCGCGCCGAGGCGCTTGGCCGCCGCCGCCAGCTGCTCGAGATAGGCGCCGATGACGAGGATGCTGGCGCCGGCGTGATCGGCGCACAGCCGCGCCGCCTGCTCGAGCTTCGCCGGATTCGCGGCCGCGATCTGATGCTGCGCCTGCGCTTCGGCGGCGTCGTACAGTGTACGACGATCGGCCGGCAGCGCCACGCGCAGCTCGTAGCAGGTGGCTTCGGCGATGAAGCCCTGCGCCTCGATCTCTTTCCACGGCACGTCGAAGCGCTTCGGTCCGATGAGGCTGAACACTTCGCCTTCCAGGCCGTCCTCGCGAATCAGCGTCGCCGTCAGGCCGAGGCGCCGCTTGGCCTGAATCTCGGCGGTCAGGCGAAACACCGGCGCCGGCAGCAGATGAACCTCGTCGTAGACGATGAGCCCGAACTCGTGCCCACCCAACTTCTCGAAGTGCGGAAACGCGCCTTTGATCTTCTTGGTCAGGATCTGATAGGTCGCGACGGTGACGGGCCGAATGTCTTTGCGGTCGCCCGAATATTCGCCGACCTGATCGGCCGTCAGCGTCGTCTTGTCGAGCAGCTCGGCGATCCATTGCCGCGCCGCCGTCACGTTCGTCACCAGCACCAGCGTCTCGGTCTGCAGCTCGGCCATCGCCGCCATCGCCACCAGCGTCTTGCCGGCGCCGCACGGCAGCACGACGACGCCGTGCCCGCCCGCGTGATCGCCGGCCGCGCCGGTGGCGAACGCGCGCACGGCGTCGCGCTGATAGGGCCGCAGCGCGAACGGCGCGCCCGCCGCTGACGTCGCGCGCAGCGCCACTTGCAGCGGCCGACCCGGCGTGAACCCGGCGCGATCGTCGACGGGATGGCCGAGCTTCAGCAGCACCTGCTTGACCGTGCCGCGCCAGGCCGGCGGCACGACGAACGCCAGCGGATCCGACAGCGGCTCGAGCAGCTGGCTCAGCGTTTGGTGATTGCGCGCCATCGCCGCCAACGAAACATTGGCGAACCCGAGGCGCAGCCGGCCTTCGGGACCGGCCGTGAGCACGATCTTGCCCCAGCGCGCGGTCAGGTCGACGATCTCGGCGAGCACGTTCTGCGGCAGCGGATAGCGCGAATATTCGCGCAAAATGCCGGTGATTTCGTCGGCCGTCATGCCGCTGGCGGCGGCGTTCCACAGCGCCAGCGGCGACAGCCGATAGGTGTGCATGTGCTCGGGCGACTTCTCGAGCTCGGCAAAACGGGCCAATCCGGCGCGCGCGGCCTCGTAACGCGGCGAGTGCAGGTCGACCAAGAGCGAGCGGTCGGCCTGCACGATCAATGGGTCATCGGCGCGCATGCGCTATCTGCGCACGGCAAAACGCGCGAATCAAGCGTCTATAGACGTTCGGCGGCGCGATTGTCCGACATGCCGCGCACGACGAATGCGGCGACAGGCGGATTCTCCGGCGCGCTGAATCGCTCACTCAGGACAACGACGCGCGCAATATCCGGCGCAGCTGCGCCGCCGATTCCGACAGCGGACTATGGCGCCGTTCGACGAGATAATAGGAAATACGCGGCAATTCCTGCAGTGGACGGCTGGCGAGCGCCGCGGGAATCCGACAGCAGCCGTTGACGATGGCGAGGCCGATGCCGAGCTCGACGAAGCGCAGCGCCAGCTCCCAACCGGTCGCCTCGACGGCCACGCGCCAAGGCACGTCGGCGGAGTCGAACGCTTGCGCCAGCGTGGCGCGTTGCGGCCGGCCGACGGGCGGCACGATGAGCGCGGCGTCGCGCAGGTCGGCCAGCCTGAGCCGCGGCTTGCGCGCCAGCGGATGGCGCTTGGGCATGACGAGCACTTGCGGCACGCGCGTCAGCCGCTGCGCGTCGAGGTCATCGGGCAGCGCGTCGAATGCGGCGACGCCGAGCTGCGCCTCGCCCGCGCGCACGGCGTCGACGGTGCCGGCGCGATCGCGATGCAGGAGCGAGAGGCGTGCCGGCGAGACCCGCTTGAAGTCGCGAATACCCGGCCCCAGCAGATACATGAACGCGCCGGTCCCCGCCGCCAACGTCACCGACGCTTCGCGCGCGCCGGTTCGCAAGAGCGCCACGACCTCGGCCGATCGCGCGCGGGAATCGCGGGCGAAGCCGAGCAGCGCCACGCCGGCGTCCGTGAGCGCGAGCTGGCGTCCGTGCCGCTCGTACAGCGCCACGCCGACCGCCTCCGTCAGCTTGGCGATTTGCACGTGCAGCGCCGGCTGCGACAGGTGCAGCGCCTTGGCTGCGTGCGTGAAGCTCGAGCGCTCGGCGAACGCGATGAACGACTCCAGCCACTCCGAACGTAGCATTCGCGAACTATAACGTGAGCGGATAGTATATCGATAAACAATAGTTCAGAATGAGCAGTCGATCCCTTAGCCTTGGGTCATTGAATACAAGGAAACGTAAATGACCTCGATATTGGATCATCCTGAATTTCGCGCCGACTTCGATCGCTTGGCAGCGGTGACGCTCAACCCCGAGCGGCATACGGCAGCCGATGCACGCGCGCATTCGCTGGCGGTGGCGGCGCGCGTCGCGGCGCTGGCGGCGCGCAATGGCGTCGGCGAGCCGCAGCGGCAGAAGCTGGTCGACCTCGCGCTGTTGCACGACATTGGTAAGCTTGGCGGCACCGCCAATGCGTCGGCGTCGGTCGATCTGTTGCCGCGTTATGGCGTCGTCGATGCCGAGCTAATCGAGCTGGTTCGGCTGCACGATCTGAATCTGCCCTGGCATTTGTCGCGGCTGCGCGGCGAGGCGCCGACGGACAAGGCGTGGCGTAAGCTGGCGCGCCGTGTCGATATGCGCCTACTGTGTCTATTCATGGTCGCCGATCGCGTCGATTGCCCGGGCGGCTGGCGACAAAACGCCGCACTGACGTGGTTCCTCGATGAAGTCGCGCAGCGCCAGCTGTTGATGCCGCCGTTGGAGCTCGACGATGCGTGAGCCACGTCTCGGCATCGACATCGGCCGCGTCATCATCGGCGGCGAAGGCGCGGACACCTCGTTTCTCGACGGCGACGAAGCCGCGGCCATGGCCGCGCCCGCCGTCGCCGGCGCGTTCGCCGCCATCGCCGAGCTGTGGCGCCGCTTCGACGGCCAAGTCTGGCTGGTATCGAAGGCGGGCACGCGCATTGAGGGACGCACGCGCCAATGGCTCGACGCGCACGACTTCTACGCCGCCACCGGCTTGCCGCGCGATCGGCTGCGCTTTTGCCGACAACGACGCGAGAAGGCCGATCACGCGCTCGAGCTCGAGCTGACCCACTTCATCGACGATCGTTTCGATGTGCTGCAGTACCTCGAAGGAATCGTCCCCTATCGCTTCTTGTTCGGCCCGCAGCGCCGCAGCTATCCGCCGCAATCGACGTTGATGTGTGTCCGCGATTGGAAGGCCGTCACGCATGCGATTCGGGGAACGTGATGAAGCGCGGCGGCACTTCCCGCGTCAGCCAAACGCCATTGGCGCTGCGGTGGAATTCGAAGTGAGCGCGCGCCATCGCCGCCGAATCGACGGTCAAGACAAGCGGCTTGCCGCGGCGACTGCCGACATTCGTCGCCGTGGCCAGGTCGGCCGAGAGGTGGACGAATTGTCGTTCGCGCGCTTGCAGGCCTTGGTCACGAATGGCGGCGACGAAGCGCGCGACGGTGCCGTGAAAGAGCGTCGCCGGCGGTGGCAGCGGCGGATACGCCAGCGTCACCGCGAGCGAGTGACCTTGGCTGGCGCGTAAGCGGGTGCCGCCGGCGTCGAAGGCGAAGCGCTGCTTGTCGTCTGCGCGCACGATGCGGTCGAGCTCGGCGCGCGTCAGCGGCTGCGCATGGTCCGCCAGCGCCGCCAGCAAGCGCGCGACGTCGACATAGCCGGCGTCGTCGAGCTCGAGGCCCAGCGTATCCGGCCGATGGCGCAAGACGAGGCTCAACAGCTTGGCGAAGTGCACGTCGCGATCTCCGCTCACGGCCGTCTCCTCCGCGCCGTCAGCGCCGGCCGACCAGCCGCTGCAGCGTCGCCTGAAACTCCGCCTGGCTGACGTCGACCAGCTCGAGCACACGCCCGTACAGCATCGCCGTCGGCACACTCCTGCCGCCGCGTTCGCGCTGCGTCTCGTCGAGCACGACCAAGATCGCGCGCTCCAGCCGATTCAGCCCGTCGCGCACGTCGGGCAGGCGGTCACCATCGCGCTCACTCGCCACGCCACCACGATAGCAGCGTCGCCGCCGCCGGGCCGTCATTTTCCGCGACGGCCGTCTTGCATCGCGTCCCCGTTTTATTCGATGCTCGCGCTCATGTTGCTCGTCCGCACGATATCGCCCGAGGAGACGCATCCGCTGCGCCACGCCGTCCTGCGTCCGCGCCAGCCGCTCTCGGCGATGGTCTATCCCAACGATGACGGCGCCGAGACGCTGCACGTCGGCGCCTTCGTCGACGGCGCGCTCGTCGGCATCGCGTCGATCTATCGCGAAGGCCGCCCCGGCCGCGCCGAGCCGCACGCCTGGCGCCTGCGCGGCATGGCCACGACGCCCGAAGCGCGCCGCCACGGCTGCGGCCGCGCCATGCTCGACGCGCTCATCGCCCACGCCCGCGCCAACAACGGCCGCATCTTGTGGTGCAACGGCCGCGTGACCGCGGCGCCGTTCTATCTGGCGCTCGGCTTTGCGCAGGAGGGTGAGGCGTTCGAGCTGCCGGGCATCGGCCCGCACCTGCTCTTGCACCGCGCGCTGTAGAGGTCGCCAAGACCTGCAGGAACGCTGAAAACGGCCGAGCCCGCGCGATCCGAACGACCGCGCGGGCTCGCTCGCCGGCTACTTGATGTCGCCCGCCTTGACCTTCACGAGCGCGTCCGTCTTGACGTACTTCGCGACCGCCGCCGCGATCTGCGCCGGCGACAGCGCCTGCACCTTGGCGTTCAGCGCGTCGTAATAATCGAGCTTACGCCCGACGTTCAGGCTCTCCTCGAGCAGGCCGACCACGGCGTCGTCGTTGGCGATCGTCGTGTCGAACTGCGCCTGATACTTCTGCTTGCCGTCGGTGAGCTCCTTGCCGTCGACGCCCTTTTGCACCAGCCGATTGAGCTCCTCGGTCATGTCGGTCATCGCCTTGACCGCGTTCTGCGGCGCGCAGATGGCGTACGCCAGCAACATCGAGCTCGGGTCCAGCGGATCGGCCGCCAAGAACGAGCCCACGCCGTACGACAGGCCGTCCTTTTGCCGCAGCCGCTCGAACAGCCGCGAGCTGCCCGAGCCGCCGAACAGGAAGTCGGCCATCTGCATCGCCGGAAAGTCGGCGTCGTCGTCACGCATGGGCAGGCCCGAGCCGAGCGCGATCATCGCCATCTGCTTGTCGGGCGTGACGATGAGATCGTCCGTCGGCTTCGACGCGTGAAACGGCATCGCGATGCGCTGATACGGCTTCTGCGCCTTCCACCCGCCCAGCTCCTTGGCCGCCACCTGCTTGACCTCGGCCGGATCGAAGTCGCCGACGACCACCAGCTCGCCGTCGCCCGCGCCCCAGTGGCTCTTCTGCCACGCGACGAGCTGCTCCAGCTTCAGCGCCTTGACGTCGTCCAGCGTCTCCTGCAGCGAGCGATGGTAGCGAACGTCATCCTTGGGATACGGCTGCACCTTCGCCAGCAGCGTCGTAAAGGCGATCGCCTGCGGCTGCTGCAGGCTCTCCTCGATGCGCGCTTCCTTCTCGCGCTTGAGCTTCTCGAACTCGTCCTTGGGGAAGCTCGGCTCCTTGACCATCTCGGCGAGCAGCGCCAACACCGCCGGCACGCTCGGCCGCACCGTCGTCACGCGGAAGATGGCGTCGCCCGGCCGCCCGTCGCCGCCGCCGCCCTCTTGCTCGCCGGCGCGCAGCTCGGCCCGCAACGTGTCGAGCTGATCGCGCAGCTGCTGATAGGTGTGCTTCTTCGTGCCGCGCAACACCATCTCCGACAGCAGCTTGGCCGCCGTCGTCTGCCCGAGCAGATCCTTCTCGTTGCCGCTGCGCAGCTTGAGCAGGATCTTGACCGCGCCGCCGCGCGTCTTCTTCGGCAGCAGCGCCAGCTTGAGGCCCGACGGCAACGTCACCCGCTCGGTGCGCGCCTCGATGTTCTTCACCGTCGCCGCGAAGGTCTCGCCCTCGGCCAGCTTGGCGTCGCCTTTGTAATTCTTGACCAGCGCCACGACGTCCGGCTGCGCCGGCAGCGGCGCGCGATCGAGCGCCTTCGACGGAATGAAGAGGCCGACCGTGCGATTCGAGGCCTTCAGATACTGGCTCGCCACCTTCTTGACGCGCGCGATGTCGAGCGCCTTGATCGCGTCGCGATGCATGAAAATGAGGCGCCAATCGCCTTGCGCCGCCCACTCCGACAGCTCGACGCCGACGCGACCCGAGTCCGTCAGGCCGAGCTCGATGCGATTGAGCGCCGCCGACTTGAAGCGATCGAGCTCCGCCTGCGTGATGTTGCTCTTGGCCAGCGACTCGATCGTCTGCAGCATCGTGTCGCGCACCGTCTCCAGCGACTTGCCCGGCGGCACCTCCGCGGCGAGCTTGATGAGCCCCGGCTCGGCCATCGCCATGACGTCGGCCTCCACCTTCGACGCCAGCTTCTTGTCGACGAGCGCCTTGTTGAGCCGTCCCGTCGGCTGATGCGTCAGGATGTCGGCGATGGCCTCCTCGGCCACGAAGTCGGCGTCGGGACCGGCCACGCCGTGATAGACGACGCCGACGACGCCGACGTCACCGGTGCGCCGCAGCGTCACCGCGCGCTCGCCGTCCTGCACCGGCTCGACGGTGTAGCTGGCCGACAGCTTGCGCGCCGGCCGCGGGATCTTGCCGAACGTCTGCTGAATCTGTGCCAGCGTCGCCTTGGGCTCGAACTTGCCGGCGACGATGAGCACCGCGTTGTCCGGCTGATAATAGCGACGATAGAACGCCTGCAGATTCTCGATCGGCACGCGCTCGATGTCGCTGCGCGAGCCGATCGTCGCCTTGCCGTAGTTGTGCCAGAGATAGGCGGTCGAGTAGAGCCGCTCTTCGAGGATGTCGTTGGGCTGGTTCTCGCCCATCTCGAACTCGTTGCGCACGACGGAGAACTCGCTCGACAGATCCTCGCGCGAGACGCGCGAATTGACCATGCGATCGGCCTCCATGTCGAACGCCCACTTCATGTTCTCGTCGGTGGGCGTGAAGGTCTCGAAGTAGTTGGTGCGATCGAACCAGGTCGACCCGTTGAAGCGCGCGCCGTGCGCGTCGAGCTCGGCCCACACCTTCTGATGGCGCGTCGTGCCTTTGAAGAGCATGTGCTCGAGCAGGTGCGCCATGCCCGTCTCGCCGTAGCCTTCGTGGCGCGAGCCGACGAGATAGGTGACGTTGACGGTCACCTGCGCCTTGGAGTTGTCGGGGAAGAGCAGCACGCGCAGGCCGTTGTCGAGCCCGTACTCGGTGATGCCTTCGATGGTGACGACCGGGCGCGGCTCGGCGGCCGACGCGGCGGAGGTCACGCCCCAAGCGGCGATTGCGGCGAAAACGATGGGTAACGACTTTCTCATGCAGCGACTATCAATCCGCGAGCGGAAAGACTCAAGCGAGGCCGATCACGCCGTCGACAATCGCGTTTGGCGGGCTGCGGATTCGGCGTTAGGCCGCGCTCGTGGCGGTGGCGCAGACGAGCCCGCCCGAGCGCATGGCCGCGTCCAATCGGCGATCGAGGCTGGCGATCCACTGCGGGTAATGGCGCGCGATCGGCCGGCGCGAACGCGCCGCGTGCGGCCGGCGCCAGCGGGCCGCGCGCGCGACGACGGCGGCGCGGCGTATCACCCAGCGACGACGACCGACGGCGAGCGCGCCGACCACGCGGCGCAGCGCGCGCACCAGCAGAAGCGCCAGCACGGCCAGGCCACTGGCGCGCCAGAACGTCGCCACCCACTCGTGCAGCCCGACGTCGGTAGCGGCCGAGGTCGCGCGAAAGATTTCGGTTAGGCTGATTGCGTCCATCTCGGACCGGCTACAGAGCAAGGCGCGTACCGATTGCGGGACTAGGACTTCGCGGCGGTTGCGTCGGGGAATCGAGCGGAGTCGTTGCGCGATGAAGCGGCTGGTGTCGCGAATCGAACCAGGGTCACAGGCGGGAGGCGACGCCGATGGTGCGCGGCTGCGCCAAGATCCGGCGAATGCCGACGAACAGGTTGGGCAGATCTTTGGCGGCGCCGCCGGTGACCATCCAGCGCGGCACCGCGCCCGACAGGTCCATCTCGAGGTGATAGTAGGCGAGCGTGCCGCGGCCGCCGTGCGTGGGATAGAGCGCCCAGCGCCCGGTGAGCGTGGTCATGCGCACCGCCTTCTTCGACGGCGCCGGACCGCGCGCGTGGTCGATGCTGAAGCTGAGCCCGTCGGCTTGCCCGTCCTTCCAGATCACCCGCAGCGTAAAGTCGCGATCTTTGAGCGCCGGCAGCTTCAAGTGCTGATAGACGAGCTGCTCGCCCGCGTGCCGCTCGAGGACGACGCTCTCGGCCAGGTGCGCGTCGAAGCGGCGATAGCCGGCGTAATCGAGCAGCGCGGCCTCGACCGCGGCCGGCGGCGCGTCGAGCTCGCCGACGGCCGCCAGCTCGCTGATGGTCGCCAGCTTGTTTTGGTAGACGTCGACGCCGTCATGACCGCCGATGCGCGACAGGTTGGCGTCGATGAGCGTCGACGTGAGCGTGAGCAGCGAGATCAGCAGCGCTTCCATGTTGGCGTCGCTGAAGCAACGGTCGTGCCGCGCTGAGCGGCGCGCGCGCCGTGCAGTTGCCAGGCGGCCGTCGAGAATCGCGACGGCAATCGTCGGGAATGCGACGGCGGCGGCCGATTGTGCGAGGAATTCGAACGGTGAAGCTGAAAGCGGCGCGGCGGGGAGTTGCGGCGAAGGCGGCGGCGGAGCGTGCGCGAACGAGCGGCGCGGTCTTTACGCGGCGTGGCGCGGAACGACGCGCAGCGTCGGGCGGCGCGCGGCGGTCGTCGCCGCCAAGGCGGGCAGCGTGACGAGCGCGTCCGACTTGCCGAGCTGGTACTCGCGACCGCGCCATTCGACCTTGCGCTTCATCATGTTCTGCACCAGCACCACCGGCGAGATGAGGAAGAACGCGGTCGGGGTCCACCAGAAGCGCGCCGGAATCGCCGCGCCGCCATAACGGCGCTGCAGCGCGAACAAGCTCCCGGTGAAGGCGGCGAGCGCCGTCAGCGCGACCAGCGCCGCCGCGACGTGACCGGTCGCCAACGACGCGACCAGCGTCGCCAGCGAGGCGAAGAAGCCCGCGCCCTGCACCCACTGACGCCACACGAACGAGGTCGGCAGACCGTTGCGCGAGAAGCTCATCCAGCGACGGAAGACCGGCAGGAACTGCTTCAAGGTCATGCCGCCGGTGGCGATGTGCAGCGGGATGCGGCTCATGACGTTCTTGTAGCCGGCTTCGTAGACGCGCTTGCCGATGGCCATATCGTCGACGAGCTGGCCCTGTACCGACTCGACGCCGCCGATGGCGCTCAGCGCCTCGCGACGGAAGACCATGAGCTGACCCATGATGAACGGCAGCTCGCGCTTGTCGCCCGACGCCCAGGCCGCCAACGGCGAGTAGAGCGCGTTCTGCATGATGGCGTAGAGCACGTCGCCGGCGGCCGCGGGCGGCTGATGCACGAGGACGGGCGCGAACGCCGAGCCGTTCGCCTTCGACTCGAGCAGCTTGTCGACGACGCCGCGGAGCACGTTGTGGTCGGGACGCGTGTCGGAGTCGCCGAACGCGATGAGCTCGCCGTGCGCGTGGCGCTGACCGACGACCATGGCGTTGAGCTTGCCCGTGCGACCGGGCGGCGGCGAGCCGGCGACGATGACGTCGGCGGTGCCGGCGCGGCCCGCGGCGCGGTGCGTGGCCACGACTTCGCGCGCGACCGGCAGGCCCGGATCTTTGTCGTCGTCGAACACGAACAGCGTCTCGACCTCGCCCGGATAGCCGGTGTCGAGCGCGGCGGTGAAGTTTTCGGCGGCGCCGACGTCCTTGCCGCGCACGGGGCGAATCACCGTGACCGACGGATAGCGACGCGCGGCCGCGAGCGGCACGATCAAGTCGGGGCGCGGCGTGATGGCTTTGCTGAGCGCGCGGTGCCAGAGCAGCGTCGCGACGAGCACGGCCGCCGCGATGCCGCCGAGCACGAGGCCCAGCGTCGTCGACGTGGCGGCGACGGCGGTGAGCGCGTGGCGCGCGGCGACGCTCAAGCGCGCCGGGCCGAACGAAGCGCCGACGACGTCCGCGCCAAAGAGAGCGGCGATTGCGCCAACAGCGAGGACGACATTCAGATCGACTTTGCGGTTCATGATGGGCTCCGTTGTTCCGGTTGCATGCTCCTTGAGCAACGTCCGTGCCGCTCGCGAAGTCCGCCATTCCCGCGGGTTTCGCCGGCCGACTGTTTCGTTTCACGGCGGCAGGTGACGGATTCGGCGTCGCTCTTTTTCGAACAGGCGGTGCCGGCGAGCCCGAAGCCCGGCGCGATGCGGTTGACGACGGCTGGCGCGACGATTGCTATTCCCTTCGATCGAACGAAGCGCGCAACTTCACGGATCGAAGCGCTCGTTCGGGGGAAGCTCATGCGCCGCCAACTAACGAGCTGGAGTCAGACGATCCTCTTCTGGAGCCTCACGGTGACGTTGTTCGTCGTGGTCGCCCTAGCCTTGACCGATTGGACGCGCTGGGCGGCGATGGCGCTGGTGTTGGCGCTCGCGCTCATCGGCAGCCGTCGTCGCGCTCAGCTGCGCCGCGTGTCGATGCGCGCCTGCGACGCCGCCGTCAGCGCCAACGTCGAGCGGCTGCGCGAGATGAGCGCGCTGCAGGGTGCGCTGGCCAACGAGCTGAACAACCCGCTGGCGGCCGTCAAAGCGCTGTCGGGGCTGATGCAGCTCGAGCCGGCGCAGGCGCAGACGCGGCTGCCGGTGTTGCAGGCGCAAGTCCAGCGGATGCAGCACATCATCGAAGAGCTGCTCGACTTCTCGCGGCCGCTGACGCCGATGGTGCACGCGCGCACCGACGTGCGGCCGCTGCTGCAGCAAGTGGCCGAAGTGCATCAGGCGATGGCGGCGCGCAAAGGCGTGGAAGTCGTGGCCGAGCCGGGCGAGGCGATCGTGCTGCACTGCGATCCGCACAAGCTGAAGCAGGCGCTGATGAGCCTCGTGCACAACGCCATCGACGCCAGCGCGGAGGGCGGGATGGTCGCGTTGACGGCGACGCTCGACGACACGCAGGTGCGCATCGACGTGCTCGACCGCGGGCCCGGCATTGCGCCGAGCGGGCTCGGCCAGGTCGTGCGCGCCGGGTTCACGACCAAGCCGGACGCGGCCGGGCTCGGCCTCACGGTCGCCGACGCGCTCGTCCGCCAGCACGGCGGCACGCTGACGCTGTGCAATCGCGCCGGCGGCGGCTTGGCAGCCGGCATCGCGCTGCCGGTGCGCTGCAGCAACGTCGACGTCTGCCGCGCCGCTTGATTCGCCGGCCGCACGCCGCTCGCAGGTCCCGTCGTTAGACCTCCCGCCATTGACGCTGGTGCTCGCGGGCTCCTCGTGACGACATGCCGACGTTCGGAATCGAAAGCGGAGCTGGTGCCCCGATCGCGTAGCGGTTAGCATCCGCGCGTGGGTAACAAAGCCGATCACACCTGGCAGCTCGCGCCCGTCCGTCACGACGAGCCGCGCTGCGACGCTTACGACGACGAAGCGGCCGTGCGCGCCTTCGAGCGCGCCGTTCGGGTTCACCGCGCCCACACCGAGGCGATGACCCTCGCGCGCCGGTCGGCTCGCGTCGACGACACCTACCGCGTCGACGGCGCCAGCGGGCGGCGCCACCTCGTCGACATCGTCGACGCGTCGGGCCAGCATGATGCCTGCACCTGTCCCGACTTTCTGACCAACGAGCTCGGCACCTGCAAGCACTTGGAGGCGGTGCGACGGCTCATTCGCCGCGATCGACGCCTGCACGCGCAGCTGGTCGCGCTCGGTCAGACGCCGGCTCAGCCGACGCTGACGGTCGACGCCACCGGCGTCGCACCGGCGCTGGCGATCGCCGGCCCGCGCGCGGCTCGCTTCGCGCGGGCGCTCGGCCTGACGCTCGAAGGCGGCGGACGCGTCAGCGCCGGTCGCGAACACGCGGCGCTGCCCGAAGTGTCGGACGGCCGCATCGTGCACGCCGCGGCGCCGGCGCTCGACCTCATTCGTCGCCGTCGCGCGCTGGCCGAGCGTCGCGACGAGGTGCTCGGCGCCGCGCGCGCAGGTCGCCTGCCCATCGACGTGCTGACGAAGCCGCTGTTTCCTTATCAGCAGGCGGGCGTCTTGCACCTGGCCGCCGGTGGACGCGCGCTGCTCGCCGACGACATGGGCCTCGGCAAGACGGTGCAGGCGATCGCGGCCTGCGAAGTCTTACGCGCGCGTGGGGAAATGCGCCGCGCGCTCATCGTGACGCCGGCATCGCTCAAGAGCCAATGGGCGCGCGAGATCGAGCACTACACGGGAAGCCAGGCGCTCGTCGTCGGCGGCTCGTCGGCGCAGCGGCTGAGCACGTTCGCCTCCGATGCGCCTTACGTCATCATCAACTACGAGCTGACGTGGCGCGACCTCTCGCAGCTCGCCAGCCTGCAGCCGGACGTGCTGGTGCTCGATGAAGCGCAGCGCGCCAAGAACTTCCGCACCAAGACGGCCACGACACTGCGCTCGATCTCGTCGCGGTTCCTCTTCGTGCTCACCGGAACGCCGGTCGAGAACCGCCTCGACGATCTGTACGCGCTGTTGCAGCTGATCGACGCGCGTGCGCTGGGCCCGTTGTGGAAGTTCAATCATCAGTTCCATCGCCAAAACGAGCGCGGCAAAGTCGTCGGCTACAAGCAGCTCGGCGAGCTACGCGGACGCATCGGCGCGCTCGTGATGCGGCGTCGCAAGGACGAGGTGCTGACGCAGCTGCCGCCTTTGACCGAGCAGACCCGCTACGTCGCGCTGTCGCCGGCGCAGATCGACCTCGAAGCGCACTTTCGCGGCGAGGCGGCCAAGCTCCTGGCGACGGCCGAGCGGCGTGCGCTGCGACCCGAGGAGCAGCAGCGGCTCATGGCCATGTTGCTCAAAGCGCGCCAGGCGTGTAACGCCGCCGAGCTCTGCGATCCCGAAGGCGCCGCCGACGAGTCGAGCCCCAAGCTGGACGAGCTCGAGCAGCTCATCGGCGAGATCGTGGAGCAGGGCGCGAGCAAGATCCTCGTCTTCTCGGAGTGGACGGAGATGCTGCGCCTGGCCGCGCGCCGCCTCGAGAAGCTGGGGATCGGCTACGGCTTCTTGCACGGCGGCGTGCCGGTCCCGCATCGGCCGGCGCTGCTCGATCGTTTTCGCGAGGACGCCGAGCAGCGCGTCCTTTTGTCGACGGACGCGGGCGGTGTCGGCCTCAATCTGCAGGTCGCGTCCTACGTCATTCACCTCGATCTGCCGTGGAATCCGGGTCGACTCGACCAACGCACGGCGCGCGCGCATCGGCTCGGGCAAACCCGCGGCGTCTTGGTCACGTGCTTATGCAGCGAGCGCGGCATCGAGCGCGGCATCGAGGGGACGCTGGCGCAGAAGCGGGCGCTGCGCGGCGCCGCGCTCGACGGCGCGAGCGAGGTCGATGCCATGGACGCGCCGAGCTTCTCGCTGTTCGTGAAGCAGCTGCAGGCGACCTTGGTGCAGACGGAGTCGGGCGGCAGCGATCGCCCGCTCGACGCCGAGGCTACGGCGCCGTCGCCGCCGACGCCGCTGAATGCGGGCGCCGGGCGCGCCGAAGCCGGGCCGGCCGAAGCGGCCGCGCCGAGCCAAGGTGTCGCCGGCGGGTCGCCGCTCGTCGTCGTGGCGCCCGATCCAACGACGGCGCGGGGCCGGCTGCGCTTGGCGACGATCGTGCTCGACGCCGGCTTTCCCGGCGACGCGGTCAAGGCGGCCTACGACTCGCTGGCGCGTGCCGCGCGCGCGCTGTTGCCGGCGGGTGCAGCCGACGGTCACGCGGCGCTCGTGGCCGCGATCTATCGCGATCTGGTTCCGGCCGGCCGGGTTCCGGCGGCTTTTCACGCGGTATTGGCGCGTTCGCATGATCTGGCGCAGCTCGAAGGACACGGCATCGAGGTCGAGCGTGAGCTGGCGGCCGAGGTCGTCGCCGAGGCCGGGCAATGGCTAGCGCGTCTGGAGCGCGAGCCCAACACGAGCAGCGCGCCCCCGCTTCGCGTGTCGGCCGCCGAGCCGCTCGCCGAGGGGCGGCGATGAAGCGACCGAAGCGTCCGCCGCCGCCCAAGCCCACGCCGTCACGAGCCGCGACGGCGAAGACCCCAGCGGCGCAGCCGCCAACGGCGAAGGCGGCGAAGAAGCGAGCCGCGAAGAGGCCCGTGGCCGCGCGCGTGAAGCAGCCGGTGGCCACGCGGGCGAAGCAGCGAGCGGCGCAATCCGGCGCGGCGGCGCGCGGCCGTCGGTCGGCGGCGCCCGTCGACGAGCCCGAATTCCGCGCGCAACAGCTGATCTTCGATGCCTGGGAAACGCCGGATGCGGACCAGCGCGCCGAGCTCGCGCGCGAGGCGATCGGTCTGTGGCCCGACTGCGCCGACGCCTATGGCCTGCTCGCGGCCGAATCGACGGAGCTTGGCGAGAAGATCGCCTTCTTTCATCAGGCGGTCGAGGCCGGCGCTCGCGCCATCGGCGAGCGTGCCTTCGTCGAAGAGGCTGGCATGTTTTGGGGCGTCTTGGAGACGCGCCCGTATATGCGCGCCCGCGCCGGCTTGGCCGGCTGCCTGCGCGAGCGCGGCGATTCGGCGGCGGCCGCCGACCACTACCAGGCCTTGCTGCAGCTCAACCCCGACGATAACCAGGGCCTACGCTATCTGCTCGCGTCGTGCCTGCTCGAGATCGAGCGTCACGATGCGCTGTCGGCGCTGCTCGCGCGCTATCGCGACGAGGCGTCGGCCGCGTGGGCGTATACGCGCGCGCTGCTCGGCTTTCGTCTACTGGGCGACTCCGCGCGCACCCAGCGCGCGCTGCGCGACGCGGTGGCCGTCAACCGGCACGTGCCGGCGCTGCTGCTGGCGAAGAAGCGGCCGCGCCATCTGCCCGATTGGGTCGGCTTCGGCGACGAGAACGAGGCGCTCGTGTACGTCGACGACAGCTTGCGCGCGTGGATGCGGACCGCGGGCGCGCTCGAGTGGCTGCGGCGACGGGCCTGACGCTCGGCGTGTGCGCGCGTCGTCGTGGTGCCGGCCACCGCGCGTGAAGATCGTGCCTAGCCGGCGCCCGCTTCGTGCACATAATCGTTCGGCTGTCGGCGGCTCGCCGCGGCACACAGGAGAACAGGATGGCCAACCAGACCTGGTCGAAGGACATCGACGACCGGCACTACGACCTCGAGCTCAAAGACGGCTACGCGACCGTCAGCAGCGTCGCGCCGCCGGAATACCACACGATGCAGTCGGCGCGCTGCACGCTGGCGGAGTTCGTCGCCGGGCAGATCAGCTCCGACGTGCGCCAGATCTTCGGCGACGGCGTGCTCGCCGAGGCGCTCTCCGTCGCCAAAGGCTGAAGTCGCCGGAGCGCGCGGCGCGTCGTGCTCGTCGTGACCTGATTACGGCGTGAGGCCGAGCGCCGGCGCGTAGCGCAGCCAGCGGTCGGCGCCGCTCTCGCGCGGCGGCGGCGTCAGCCCCATCGCGACGAGCTGCCGCCGATGTTCGTCGAATTCCGCCAGCTGCCGCTGCAACCCGGCGCCGACGTGCGCGCACACCGCCGCCGACGCCTCCTGCCCAATCCGCCGCATCGTCGCCGCCTGCGTCGGCTCGTCGGCGAGCGCCACCAGCTCGAACGTGAAGCGCCGCACGTCGTCGTCGTTCATGCGCGCCGCCGCCGGCGCCACCAGATCGAGCGCGGCGTTCGCGTCGCCGATGAGCGCGATCGCCAGCGACAGCGGCCAGCCGTCCTCGCGCCGGTCGATCGCGCGCAGCGTCGCCAGCGCGTCGGGCGGCAGCGGCTCGGCCAAGCTCGACGTCACCGACAGCGCCTCCACCGCCGGCCGCAAGAGCGTGCGATCGCCGTCCTGCAGCTGCGCCAGCGTCGGCGCGACGGCCGCCAGCACGCGCGCCACGGCCGAGCCCAGCTGCGGGCCGGCGGCGGCCAGCGTCGCCAGCTTCAAGAGGCGCTCGCAGACGAGATAATCGCCCTCGCGCAGCAGCTCACCGATGGCGAACGGCAGCCGCGAATCCTGCTCGACGAGCGGCACCAGCCACTGCAGCGCCACCTGATCGCCGACGTCGCCGCGCGGCTGCTCGAACGGCTCCTTGGCTTCGGCGCGCAGCCAATCGATGAGCGGCCCTTTGGCGGGCATCGGCGTTCGCATCGCTTAGCCTAACTAGCCTTTGGCGGTCTTCGGCGTCGTCGCGGTGCCGGTCGTCGTGCCGGTTGCCGCGGTCGCCGCAGCGCCGGGCGGCGCGCTTCCCGGCGTGGCCGCGGTCGCGGTCGCGGTCGTCGTCGTCGTGGCTGCCGGCGCGCCGGCGACGGGAGGCTTCTTGTCCGACGGCGCCGTAATCTCGCCCGGCGCACGCGTCGGCGACGGTGCCCCGCGCTCGTTGTTCGTCGACGTCTTGATGGCGGCGAGCATCTCCTTGATCTTGTCGCCCATCGGGATGGTCATCCCGCCGCGCAGGTACATGTCCGTCAAGTTCGGAATCATGCCCTCGAGCGCCTGCTTCGCCTTCGGATCGGTCTCCTTGTCGATGCGCGCTTTGAGCTCGGGATCCTGCTTGAGCGCCTCGTCGCGCGCCTTCTGGATCGCGTTGCGAATCTCCGTCTCGGTGTCGGCCGTGGGAATGACCGCCTTGGCGTTCTTGACCGCGGAGACCGGCACTTTGCCGGCGAGGAACTCGTTGGCGCCGCCGCCGGTGACGCCGTACGCCTCGCCCGTCGGCCGCGAGACCCACAGCGAAGACTGCATGCCGTCGTAAGCCGTCGGACGACGCGCCTCCATCGTGCCCGCGGCCTTGGTCACGTCGACCTCGAACACGATGTTACCGTCGGGGAACCACTCCGGCTGCAGCGCCGCCAGCTCCAAGAGCTGCCCATAGCCCGCGTCGCTGGCGTTCTTGAGCTTGTAGGAATCGGGCGTAAACCACGTGCCCTTGTCGGGCATGATCGTGCCGCTGCCCTGATGCAGCAGCGGAGTGCCTTTCTTGGCGTCGTTCTTCCACAGATCGTAGGCGACCTGATCGACGTTGGGCATTCCCGCCGCCAGCGCCTTGTACGCGCCCTGATCGACCGCCGTATACCAAAAGCCCTTGAGCCCTTGCGTACGCTGCAACGCGTTGGGCAGCTTGCCGACGTCGAGCTTCTTGCCCTTGAAGCGCCAGTCCGCCGCCAGCGTATTCATGCACTGGTTGTAGATGGTCTTCGGATTGACGGTCTCGGCGTTCGACTGAATCCACGTCGCCAGCTTGCCGTAAAAGGCCGCGCGCGCCGCCGCATGCCCGCCGTCTTCCATGTTCACTTCGGCTTTGACGTCGGCCAGCTTCTGCGTCGCCACCGGATCGGCCGCGCAGAACGCGTCGACGTCCGCTTCGCTCTTACACGCCTTGGCTTTTTCGATCTGCGCTTGCTTGGGATCGGCCGGCGCCGCGCCCGCCGGACCTTTGGCCGCCGGCGCCGCACCGGCCGGAGCGGCCGCCGCCGGACCTTTGGCTGGCGCGCGATGAATGCGCGTGCCGGCGCCGTAAAATTTGGCCGCGATCGCTGCCGGCTGGGCCGACGGCTTGGCCGCGCCCGCAGCGGCACCGGCCGCGTGAGCCGCGCCCGCGCCACCTTTGTGCTCGCCACCGGCGCCGCCTTTGTGCTCGCCGCCGGCCGCGTCGCCACCGGCTTTGTCGCCGCCAGCCGCGCCACCATCCGCTGCGCCGGCTTTGTCGCCGCCCTTTTTGTCGCCGTGCAGATCGCCGGCGACTTTCTCCGACACCGCGTCGGCCTCGACTTCAGCCGGCTCGTCGGGATTCGAGACTTCGCCGGCGCCGTGCGCGTGCTCGCCCTCGGCGCCTTCGCCGCCGGCCTCGGGCTTGCGCTGAATGCCCGACTTCTGCCCTTGCACGACGTGCGTCAGCTCGTGCGCGAGCAGCTTGTCGCCCTCTTTCGAGCCGGGCGCGAACTCGCCGCTGTTGAAGTGCACGTCGTTGCCGACGGTGAATGCGCGCGCGCCGAGCTGCCCGGCCGCCTCCGCCGAAGACCCCGACGTATGCACGCGCACGCCCGACAGATCGGCGCCGAGTCGCGGCTCCATGCGCGCGCGCACGCCCTCGGGCAGCGACGAGCCGGCGGCTTGCGGAATCTTGGCCTCACCGGCCGCGCCGCTGGCTTTGCGCATCGCCGCCAGTCGCCGATCCAAGCTGGCCGCGACCTCTTGCCGCTCGGCGTTCACGGCGTCCATGCGCGACGCGCCGAACAGGCCCGTTTTACGCGGGAGCAGCGACGGCTGTGGATCGGCCGTGGTGCTCGACTGTCCTGCTTCCGGCGGCTTGTTCGCGCGTCCGCTGTCGCTCATTCCCCGACCCCCGAGTACGAACTATTACAAATTATCACTAGAGTTATCGGCGGAACGTTCGAAAAGTTGCTTCCTATTTGGCGCTGCCGCTCGCTGTGATCTCGGTTTCAGCGCGCGGCCGTGTCGCGCCACGGCCGTGGCCGAACGCGCGATAGATTCGTGAGCTATTACGATGGCTTGCTTGGGTGTCGCGGAGGCTGTCGAGCGGCGGTGACGAGCGCCGCCGGAGCGGCGTGGCTAGATGCCGACGCTGCCGATCTGCTCGTAGGCCGAGCGCAGCCAGATCTTGACGCGCTGACGCTCGAGGAGGCTGAGGCTCTTGGTGTCGCTGTCGCTCTTGTGCTTGGCGGCCCAGAAGCTGGTGCTGGCGGCGTCGATCTTGGCGATGACGACCTCGTGCAGCCGCTTGAGCACGATGATCTTGGCGCCCAGCTCGAGCGCGCGTTCGCGCAGACCCGAGTCCTCGAAGACGTCGAAGTTGTCGCCGCGCAGCTGGTTGAGGACGATCGTGTATTGCAGGCGCGCGCCGAAGCGATCGAACAGCTTCTTCAGCAGCTCCACCGAATCGCGACCCGAGTCCATGACGTGCCAGTAACGGACGGTGAAGTCGTGGTCGCCGGCGAGCTCGAGCACGCCCGAGTCGTCCATCCAGCGCGCCAGCGCGTCCTGTGTCTGCGCGGCCAGGTCGACGAGGATGCGCTTGTCGCGATCGGCGGTCGCGGCTTCGACGATCGCGTCCAAGCTCTCGTAGCGATCGACCACGATCGGCGAGGCGTAGTCGGCGTAGAAGCGCAGCAAGGAGCCGTGCGAGCGATCGGTGTCGAAGCCCAAGAACGGAATGCTCTCGTCGATGAGGTACTGCGCGACGACCCGCGCCATGACCGACTTGCCGACTCCGCCCTTCTCGCCGCCGATGAGATGAATGTGGCCCATGTGCGGCACATTTAGGGGGCAGGCCGAGAAAAAACGCTAGGAAAAGCTGCGCGCTGTTGCCGAGAATTCGCCGGAAGTTTCAAGCGTGTATCGCGATGATTCGGCGCCGCGCCGTCGACCCGATGCAGTCGCGCCCGCGAAGTCAGCGCGTCAGCGCGACGACGAACTCGAGGAAGGCGCGCAGCTTGGCCGAGTCGCGCTGCGGCGCGTGGTACGCGTACAGCGGATAGGTCTCGTCGGACCATTCGGGCAACACTTGCACGAGCCGGCCGTCGGCGAGCAGCGTGCGCGCATAAGGCTCGATGAGCTGCGTCACGCCCTGTCCGCCGAGGCAGGCGGCGAGCAGCGAGCCGGAGTCGCTCACCTGCAAGCGGCCGGCGGCGTTGACCGCGACCACCTTCTTGCCGCGCACGAACTCCCAGGCGAAGGCGCTGCCCGTCGCCGGATTGCGCATGAGGACGCACTCGTGCTGCTCGATGTCGCGCGGCTTGCGCGGCGTTCCATGGCGCGCGAGGTAGTCGGGCGCGGCGCAGGTGATGATGCGCGTGCGCAAGAGCAGCCGCGCCTTGAGCGACGACGGCTCGGGGAAGCCGAAGCGGACGGCGGCGTCAAAGCCGTCGCTGACGAGGTCGCCCAGCCGATCGCGGACCGCAATGTCGACGAACAGCTGCGGATGGCGCGCCAAGAACGGCTGAATGCGCGGCGTGAGCACGAACTGCCCGATGCCGGCGTCGACGTTGACGCGCAGCCGGCCGCGAATCTGCGTCGACGCGTCGGCGGCCTCGCTGGTGGCGTCGGCGATCGCGGCCAGGTGCGGCGCGATGGCGGTGTAGAAGCGGCGGCCTTCGTCGGTGAGCACGATGGCGCGGACGGTGCGATGGAAGATGCGCACGCCGACGCGCTCCTCGAGGCGGGCGATGGCGCGGCTGACGGCCGATTGCGTGAGCCCGAGCGCCTCGCCGGCGCGCACGAAGCTGCCGGCCTCGACGACGGCGCCGAGGAGCGCGAGGCCTTCCAACGACCGCCTGTCAACGCTCATGAGACCTACTTTCATGCATGTCGAGGCTTCCGAGTATGCACGTGCGGCAGTCTCGGCGAGGCGGCAATCTCACCTACCACTAGTCCAACCGAGCGAGGCTGAATACGCATGATCGTCGTCACCGCACCCACCAGCAACATCGGCCGCCAGGTCCTCGAGAATGTTTTGCGCGGCAACGAAGCCGTCCGCGTCATCGCGCGCGATCCGGCGCGCTTGCCGGCGGCGACGCGGGCGCGCGTCGAGGTCGTGACCGGCTCGCACGGCGACGCCGACGTCGTCGAGCGCGCGTTCGCCGGCGCGCAGTCGGTCTTCTGGCTGGTGCCGCCGAATCTGCGCGCGCCCAGCGTTTTGGCCGCGTATGTCGACTTCACGCGACCGGCGTGCGCCGCTTGGCGCCGCCACGGCGTCGCGCGCGTCGTCGGCGTGTCGGCGCTCGGGCGCGGCGTGGTCGAGCGCGCCGGGCTCGTCAGCGCGGCCTTGGCGATGGATGATCTCATCGCCGGCAGCGGCGTCGCTTATCGCGCGCTGACCCTGCCGTCGTTCATGGAGAATATCCTGCGCCAGGTGGAGCCGATTCGCAGTCGCGGGCTGTTCTTCGGGCCGATCGCCAGCCAGCTGAAGGCGCCGACCTGCGCCACGCGCGACATCGCCGCGGTCGCCGCCAAGCTGCTGCTCGATCACACGTGGAGCGGCAACGGCAGCGCGCCCGTGCTCGGGCCCGAGGATCTGTCGTTCGACGAGATGGCGCAGATCATGTCGGAGGTGCTCGGCAAGACGGTGCGCTACGAGCAGCTCTCGAGCGCGGCGTTCGCGGCGCGGCTCGGCGAGCAGGGCGCCTCGCCGGCGATGATCGCGGGCATGGTCGACATGATGACGGCCAAGAACGCCGGGCTCGACAACGCCGAGCCGCGCACCCGCGAAAACACGACGCCGACGAGCTTCCGGCAGTGGTGCACGGAGATCCTGAAGCCGGCCGTCGCCCTGAATCTTTAACCAACCACGCTAAATATTAACCAATGGGTTAAGTGGTTGCGATGCGCCGGTCAATGAACGAATAGGAGACGAGAGATGCAGCTCAGTGGCAATACGATCCTCATAACCGGCGGGACGAGCGGCATTGGACGGGCGCTCGCCGAGGCCTTTCATCAGCGCGGCAATCAGGTGATCATCGCCGGGCGGCGCCGCGCGCTGCTCGACGAGATCACGGCTGCGCACCCGGGGATGCACGGGCTGCAGGTCGACGTCGACGATCCGCGCGCGCTCGCGGTCTTCGCGGCGGAGCTTCGGCGGCAGTTTCCCACGCTGAACGTGCTCATCAACAATGCCGGGATCTCGCGACGCGAGGACCTTCGCAACGGTGAGCGTGACGTGGCCGCGGCGCTGGCGATGATCAACACCAATATCGTGAGCGTCTTGCAGTTGACGGCGGCGCTGTTGCCGCTGCTCGAGCGGCAGCCGCGCGCGACCGTGATGGCGACGACGTCGGGCTTGGCGTTTCTACCGCTCGCCGATTATCCGACGTACTGCGCGACCAAGGCGTTCCTGCATTCGTGGTTGCAGTCGCTGCGCTCGCAATTGCGCCAGACGTCGGTGGAGGTGCTCGAGCTCATTCCGCCTTATGTGCAGACCGAGCTGAGTGGGGCGAGCCAGGCGACGGATCCGAATGCCATGCCGCTGGCAGATTATGTCGCCGAAGTGATGCGGGCGCTGGCGGAGCCGCAGCCGGCGCGCGGGGAGATCCTCGTCGAGCGGGCGGCGGCGCTGCGCTGGGCGGAGCAGAACGGGCAGTACGATCGGCTGTTCAGCGCGCGCAACGAACGCTGATTTGAGCTTCGGTGGCGGCGTATCGGGCGTGGATTCGCCAGCTCGAGCGCGTGGCACAAAGCGTCCGGCCGACTCGATGCCCTCGATGCGCGGCTTCTAATCGTCCACGACGCTCAATGCCGGAGCGCGCGCGGCAATACGTACTGCGCGACATAGGTACGCAGCTTGGCGCGGGTGTCGTCGTCGAGCTGCAGCGTCACGTCGGGCATGATGCGCGAGGCGATCTCGTAAACGACGAAGAGATCGAGCTGGTGGTGAAAGGCCGAGTCGCTCAGTCGATCGAGCTGCGGCTCGGCCGCGACCTTACCTTTTTGCGTCTGATAGGCGGCGATGAGGTTGGCGAGGCATTCGTAATCCTGATTGTTGGTCCAGCCGGAGCTCCTCGGCATCTCGCCCAGCCAATAGGCCTTACACATGGCGAAGGCGATCCAGTGCGGCGTTTTGTCCGCCTCGAGGCGAATGTGCTCGGCGTCGACGCGATAGACGGCGGCGTGCGGCGCGAACGGCTGATCGTAGGGGACGATGCCGAGCCGCGCCGCCTCGCCGTGCGCGATGCTCAGCGCCGTCGGATTGCGCGGCCGCAACGTCAGCGTGTCGATGAGCGCCTCGCGCGCCTCGTCGAAGCGCATGAGCTTGATGAGCGCGTCCGCGCGATAGAGGTGGCCGCGATAGTGGTTGGGCGCGGCGGCGACCGCTCGATCGTAGGCCGCCAACGCCTCGGTCGGCTGCGCCGCGGCCAGGAAACAGTCGCCGATGTAGAGATCGAGGAACCAGGACGACGGCGAGAGGCGCTTGGATTCCTCGTATTTCTTGCGCGCGCCGTCCCAATCCTTGGCCTTGAACAGCCGTTCGGCGTCGGCGAGCGCCGGCTTGGCGGGCGCGGCCACCTCGCCGCAATCGACGAGCTGGCGCTTGCCGGCGACGACGCGGACGTCGGGGCAGTCGCGCGCGTGCCCTTCGGGCCACAGCGCCGCCGCGCTCTTGAGCTCGCCTCCGGCCGGCAGCTCCGCCACTTTATAGGTGATCTTCGAGCGCTCCATCGCCGCTTGATAGTCGGCCAGCGTGTGACCGGGGCTCTCGGCCCAGGCGACGCTCGAGGTCAACAGAACGGCGATCGTCCACGGCGCATGCATGGGATGACTTTACCGCCGTTGGGTTAGAATTTTCGCCTCCGCTGTCGATTGGCGCGCGCCGCGTTCGTATAGAAGCCGAAAGAGAGGCGCTTCCCCATGAAACTGTATCTATTGAGCGTGGTCGAGCCCGCTGGTCCGCTGCCGCCGCCAGAATTCCTGCAGAGCGTGATGCGCGACGTCGAAGTCTTCCGCGAAGCGCTGGACCTCGACGGCTACTACCTGTTCCACGCCATTCGCGCCGACCTGTTGCGACGGCTGGGGCGCGATGTCGAGGCGGCGCGCGCGTACGAGGCGGCGCTGGCGCGCACCGACAACGCCGCCGAGCGCGACCTCTTGCGGCGTCGACGCGCGGCGCTCGATTCGCTATCGTGAGCGCATGATCCGCCTGCTCGTCGTCTTGCTCGCGCTCGTGCCGTCGCTGGCTGTGGCCGATCCGTCGTCGGTGCGGCTCGGCCGGATCGACTTCCCGGTCACCGGTCCCGAAGCGGCGCGCCAACACTTCGTTCGCGGCATGCTGGCCATGCACTCGTTCTGGTACGACGAGGCGCACGACGAGTTTCTGGCGGCGACCCGAGCCGCGCCCGCGTTCGCGATGGGCTATTGGGGCGACGCGCTCTCGTATTATCACCCGGTTTGGTCGCAGGAGAACCTCGTGGCGTCGCGCGCCATCATGGCGCAGCTGCCGCCCAATGCGCCGCTGACCGAGCGCGAGCGCGACTTCATCGCGGCGGCGAAGATCCTGTTCGGCGAAGGCGATCGCGAGACGCGTTGGCGCGACTACGCCGCGGCGCTCGGCAAGCTGCACGCGAAGTTCCCCAAAGACGACGAAGCGGCCACGCTCTATTCGGTGGCGCTGCTCGGCACCGCCCGCCGAGACGGCAGCTTTCGCCCGTTCGCCGAGGCGGCGGCGCTGTCGCTCGACGTGCTCGCGCGCAATCCGAATCATCCCGGCGCCGCGCACTACGTCATTCATGCGTTCGACAATCCCGAGCATGCGATTCTGGCGCTGCCGGCGGCGCGTCGCTACGCGCAGATCGCGCCCGAGGCGTTCCACGCGCTGCATATGCCGTCGCATATCTTCGTGCAGCTCGGCATGTGGGAGGACGCGCAGTCGTCCAATGAAGCGTCATGGGCGGCCTCGATCGCGGCGGCCACGAAGAGGCACCTCGATACCAGCTATTACGACTTCCACAGTCTCGAGTGGCTGATGTCGATTACGTTCGAGCGCGGTCAGCGGAGACATGCGGAAGAGGTGCTGCAGCGCGGGCGAGACGCGCTCGTGCGCTCACAGGATCCCGATCGCATGCCGCTCGTCGTCGGGCGGATGGCGGCGGAATATATGCTGACGACGGGCGATTGGACGCGCATGGACGAGCTCTTGGCGCCACTGTCGACCGTCGAGGCCTCGGTCGCGCGCTCGACGACGCAGGCCAATATGCCCGGCCCCGCCTGTCACGTCGCGGTCTCGGCGCGGCGCGCGGCGGCGGAAGCGCAGGCGCTGCTGGCGTTCGCGCACGGCGAAGCGGCGGCGGCGCGGCAAGATGCCGCGCTCGTCGACAAGAGCCGGCAGGCGCTCGTCGCCGACGTGGCCAAGATGGACAAGGACGCGGCGGACGACTGGCAGGTCTACGCGGTCATCCTCGAGGCGCGCTCGGCCGAGCTGCACGCGCGGCCCAAAGACGCGGTCGCGGCGCTGCGTCGGGCGATCGCGCTCGAGGAGCGCTGGCCGGCTTCGGGCCCGGCCGGCGCGATCACGGCGCGCGAACGGCTGGGCGAGCTGTTCTTACGACAAGGCCGCGCCGCCGACGCGCTCGCGGAATTCGCGCGTTCGCTCGAGATACATCCGCGACGAAGCCGTTCGCTGCTCGGCGCCGCGCGCGCGGCGGCGCTCGTCAAGCGCGAGTCGGCGCGCGACTATTATCGGCAGCTGGCCGCCAATTGGTCGAACGCCGATCAGGATTATCCCGGGTTCCACGAAGCGTTCGACGGAGTTCCAGCGCTGGAATGAGTCGTTGGCGTTTACAGCGGACGCGCAAAATCTCCGCGTGAAAGCGCGCAATCGATATCGGCCGCGGACGATTCCGCTCCGATATCGATTGCGGTGGCGATTTAGTCGGACTCGGTGAACTGGATGAACGGCGACGAGCCGCCGCCGGTCGAGCAGCTGCCGAGCTTGAGGTTATTGGTTTCGCCCGTGGTGCCGTCATTCGCGACGCAGCTGGGGGCGCTCGTCGAGCCGTCCGTCAACGCGATCTTCACGGTGATCGAGGCGCCCTTGTTGAAGACGGCCTCGGAGCCGCCGCCGTCGCCGATGATGTTGAACTCGGACGCATTCCACGCCGTCGCCAGGTTCGTGACGGTGTCCGGCTGGTTCGTGCTGAAGGCCTCGCCCTCTGCCGTGAACACGAGCGTGTCGTTGCCATTGGCTTTGGCCGATCCCGCCATCTTGAAGCCGGACAGATTGCCGATGGCAATGGCCGGGACCGACACGGCGGCGCTGTTCTTGTAGCAGTCGTTCTCGCCGTCGGAGATGAAGGTGCGGTCGGGGCACTTGCCGATCCCGATCAGCCAATCCTGAATGAAGGCCGACTTCTCATTCGTGGAATAGACGAACTGCGACCACGACTGGCAGCCGGAGACGCCCTTGCACGCGGCCGTGCCGCTCATGAAGTTCGAGTTGAGCTGGATCGAGTAAGAATTCTTTTCACCGTCGTTGGTCTCGCTCGTGACGCCGGTGACGGTCGGGAACGTGCCCGTCGATTGCGAGATCAGTCCCGAGGCTTTGGCGGCGAAGTCGTTTCCATTGCCGACGGTGAAGGGAACATTGGCCTCGTTGCGCGACGGCGCGGGATGGCTGTGGAAGCGGATCGGCGCCTCGCTGCAGCCGATCTTCTCCCACGTCATCGCCGGATAGGCGGCGTGAAAGCAGCCCTCTTCCGCGGCCGGTGCGCGCACGATGGCCTCGCGCCACACGGCGCGGGCCGACAGCTCTGCGTCGGCCGCCGGCTCGGCGGCCGCCGGCGAAGCCGAATCCAACGTGGACGATCCACATCCGACGCACGCCGCGCCAAACGCCATCGCGCAAATTGCATTGGGCAACCAGCTGGACCTGCGAAGGCCGAATTCGGTTTGCATGGCTTACCATCCTCTCGATCGAGCGAGACCGTGCCCTCAAGACGCGTCGTCACCCGCAGCGAGCGGGCGCCGGGCGCAGCAGAGAAACGGCGAGGGCGCGCACCGTTCGCCGCGAGCGCAGAGCAACGCGCGCGCCATCCCGACGAGGCGCGGTGAGCGCCGGCTAGGTGGGCGGAATCGAGACAGATTTCGCGGAGTCGGCGATCGTAGTCAAACCCACGAAGAAATTCGGAGTCGTGGCATTCCGCGCCTCTAGCGGCGGGAAAAAATCGACGCGCATGTAGACAACGGTGAACGCGTTCCCTGCAGTGCGCGTCTCGCGATCGTGGTCCGACGGCGCGCGCCGCTGAGCGAGTCTCCGTCGCTGAGCGCGCGCATTCGTCGGCTGCACACGATCGTGTGAGGTCGCTGCTCCCACGCGCGCGTCGCGATCGCGGCGATTTGGGACGCGCGCGTGGCCGAGTTGGGTCGCGATGCAACGTCGCGCCGCGGAGCGGTTGATCGCGATCACTGACGAGGCGGACGCGCAATATTGAGCGGACGATCAAAACCTGTGAGCGGCTATACGAGTCGCTGCGCGATAGGCGGCAAAGGCGCAAGCGGTGTGGACGAGGCGAGCGCGTGCGCGGGCCGCGTTCCCAGCCGATGCGCGCCGCGTTCAGCGCGAGCAGCAGAGGATCGCGTGCAGCTGGCCACTGCCATAGTGGCTCACGCCGGCGATGTAGCGACCGGGGCCGCATTCTTCCTTGGTGTTGCCGTAATCCCAATCGCCGGTGGCGGCTTGGGCGCCGGGCTCGCGGTCGTCTCCGTTGTCGTTGACGAGCGTCGCGCAGCTCGATTGCGTCACGGCTCCCGGGCAGCACAAGAGATCGCGTACGCCGCCGTTCGTCGGGTCGGCGGAGACCCCGGCCACGAATTCGTTGGCCGCGCACTGTCCCTTGTAGAATCCGACGTCCCAATCGCTGAGCACGCCGCTGTCGTTGTGCTCGAAGCTCACGTCGTGGCAGCCGGTCGTGCCGTCGTGCGCCAAGCCGGACCCGTCTTTGCTGCACAGTAAGCCGCGCACGTCGACTGTCGCGGGATTATCTGACAGTCCAATCGCCGTTTGATTGGCGCCGCACTCGCCTTTGTACGCGCCCGGCGCCCAATCACCGGTGGTCGTCACGCGGCGCGCGTCGCCGGCGGCGAAGACGAGCGCGCCCGGATTGAGCGTCGCGCTGTTCTCGTTATAGATGAGCGACGCGATCCCCGAATCGACGAAATCCATGGCCACGACGCCGTATCGACCCGCCGGGCTGCTCGTGAAGTAGCTCGACAGATCCGGATCGATCGTATCGGAGACGATCGGGATATTCGGGATGCTGAGGAAGCTCTCGTATCCGCTCGTGTAGTTTAGATAGAAGTTGGTCGAGCTTCCCGAATAGGCGCTATTGAAGAGCGTCGTAATCTGATTCCACTTGGTGCTGTCGCTGCTGACGACATAGTCGTCTTGAACATCGAGGATGCCGCTGACGAAGCTGGCGTTGTCGGCCCAATTCGTCGCGTCGATGCCTTTCGGTAAGCTGCTCGCGCCGAAGCGGCGGAGGAGTGTAATCTTGCCTCTGCCCGTGCGGATCGTGGGAACGCTCGAGTCCAGGTTCCATAAGCCCGGATTCTGCGCGACATAAGAGTCGAAGGTCTGCTCGAACGTCTGCGTATCTCCGGAGGCGTTGTACTCCTCCTTTACGCTCATGACGATCGCTTCCGATGGATTGGCGGCCAAGAACGCGGTCACGGCATTGAGGACGTCATTGAAGTTGGCGTTCTGATAGACGCTGCCGTGATGCATCACGAACGCGTTATTGAGGTGGCGGCAGCGCATGTCCAGGTAACGAACACCGGCGGCGAGCTGGTCGGCGAGCGCCAAGTCTTGGCAGATCGCCGTGCCCCAAACCGGCTCGTAGCGCGCCATCGAGTCGTGGGTGCCGGGGATCGAAAGCTGCGTGAGCGAGAGATCGGGGTCGAGCGCGGACATCCAATTGCTTCCGCTGATGCCGCTCAGCTGCGCGGCGCTCTCGGACGCTTGATTGCCGGCCTGACTGACGCATCCCAAGGTCCCGCAGCCGACGCTCAGGAGAAATGCCGTACCAATCGTCAGCGACGCAGTGGCCGTTCGTCGTTCGTTTGTCATTCGCTTCGAGCCCTTTTTACGTAGCGATACATTCAGGCGACGCGACTCCCACAATGGGAGTCGGAATCACGCATTGCTCGCGCGGTTACGCTGCCGCCGCGGCGAAGCCGAAAGTCGACTGCGCCGAATCGATTGCGCTGATGCTCCAGCCGCAAGAGGCGTTCGCGATAGTCTCGGCCTTCTATCGACAAATCATATGCACCATACGGTCATCTTCGTTGGGCCGCAATAGGCGCTGTATCCGCAAATGATCAGTGCGGCAGAAAGTCGCATCGGTATTCCTAAGTGCTGTCTCATTTGCGAGACGAGTGCTTCGGTTGGGAGGCATGTACTGATTGGTGTGTGAGCACGAAGGGCGCTGCTTCCGGTCGGGCGGTGTTTCGGAGCGTGGCGCGCGTGGTTTTGAGAAAGCGCGTCACGTCGGTAAGCTCCTTCGCAGCATGAGCATTCGAAACGGAGGCCTCATGGCGCTCGGCGTCGGGGCGATCGCGGCCGGTCAATGGTTCGGCGAGGCGCTCGACGTCTCTTTGGTCAGCCTCGGCGAGGCGGGCGCCTTGATGCTGATGGTCGCACTGGCGCTCGCGATCGCCCGCCGAGGGGCGACGCGCGTCGTTGCCGCCGCCGTCGCCGCCCTGCTTTTCATCGGCGCCGACGCTTGGGGAAGGCGGGACAGTCAGGCCGCGTTCAATCAGTGCGTGGCGAAGGGAGAGGATGTTCGCCACGCATTGGCGCTCTATCGAACCGCGCACGGTCATTTCCCTGATGCGCTGTCATCGCTGCGCGACATTCGCGTGGGGAGACGCATGTTGCGCAGCGATCTACTCGGGTATCGGCGCGTCGGTGATGGATACGAGCTCTCTTTCGGCGATCCTCGGGTGACCTTCACGGCCTCCGCAGCGCGACCATTTTCCGCTCACAAGTAAGGAATGAGCCGCGCGGCTGACGAGTCGGTGGTCAGCGTCGCGCTCAGTCGGGAGTCGCTCGCCTCGGCTGCGAGCTGGATGGACCTGTCATGCGCCGTCGATCGACGCAGCTTCTCGGGTACGACGACATTGAGCTCGATCGCTGGGAGGTGACAGATGGCGAAGATGAAAGTCGTGCAGGTCGTTCGACCGGGCGCTCCGTTGCAGTTGGTGGAGCGCGAGATTCCGACGCCGGGACGCAACGCGGTCCGCATCAAGGTGCAAGCGTGCGGCGTCTGCCATAGCGACTCGATCGTGTTCAGCGGCGGCCTCCCCGGCCTCGAATATCCGCGCGTGATGGGACACGAGGTCACCGGCGTCATCGACGCGCTGGGGCCGGGCGTGATGCGCTGGAAAGTGGGGCAGCGCGTCGGCGTCGGCTGGAACGGCGGCTACGACGGAACCTGCGATCACTGCCGGCGCGGCGACTTCTTCGCCTGCGCAGCGTCGCCGACGACCGGCGTCACCGTCGATGGCGGTTATGCCGAGTACATGATCGCCGCCGAGTCCGGGCTGGCCAGCGTGCCTGACGGGCTGACGCCGACGGAGGCCGCGCCGCTCATGTGCGCCGGCATCACCACTTACAACGCGCTGCGCGACGCCGGTTTGCGCGGCGGAGACTTGGTCGCGATCTTGGGCCTCGGCGGCTTGGGCCACCTCGGCGTCCAGTTCTCGTCGAAGATGGGCTTTCGCACCGTCGCCATCGCCCGCGGCAGCGACAAGGCGGCGCTGGCGCGCGAGCTGGGCGCGGCGGTCTACATCGACAGCACCGCGGTCGATCCCGCCAAGGAGCTGGCCAAAATCGGCGGCGCGCGCGCGATCTTGGCGACCGTCACCAACAGCAAGGTCATGAGCGCGATGATCCCGGGCCTGTCGGTCAACGGCACGCTGCTCGTGCTCGGCGTATCGGCCGATCCGATCGAGGCCCTGCCGGTTCCGATGCTGATGGGCCGGCTGGCGATTCGCGGCTGGTACTGCGGCACCTCGATCGACTCGGAAGATACGCTGGCCTTCAGCGTGGCCTCGGGTGTGCGCTCGATGAACGAAGTGTTTCCGCTGGAGCGCGCCCAGGAGGCGTTCGATCGGATGATGAGCGGGGCGGCGCGCTTTCGCGTCGTGTTGCAGATGCCTTGAGCGAATGCCCGAAAGCGCGCCTATGGCGCTATGACGACAATGCAGTCGGCTCTAAGCGAGACTCAGCGCAAGAAGCGATAGCCGAGCGCCAGGCGCACGCCGACTTCGTGCCCGTGAGACGGCACCTGCGCCAGCACTGCGTCCTGCCGCACCCATTCTTTGAATTCGGGGCCGACCAGCGCGTAGATGGTGTGCTGTCCGTGCGTATACAGATCGACGGTCAGCTCGGCGTTGGCCGCCACCACCATGGCGCCGATCATCGTCGGGTTGGTCGCCACCCAGCCTGGGTCGGGCGTCGCCGCATACGGCAGCTGCGCGATGCCGAAGCCGAGGCCGGCGGCGAAGCCGAGGCGGATTCGCGGGCTCAGCTTGATGCCCAGGGCCGGGCCGAGCGAGGCGTCGACGACGAGCGGGCCGCCGCCGACCTCCATCGTGCCGCGGACCATGAGGCTCCAGCGTTCGAATTCGGCGCCGATCCCGACGGAGAGCGCGAACGCGCCGAAGTTGAAGCCCTCGAGGCTCAGATAGGTCGCGCCAGTATCAACGGTCAGTAAGAGCCGTCGCCGCGAGGGCGTGCGCGGCCGCGGCGCGGTCGACACGACCGACCATGGCGGCGCCGGCGACGCCTCCGGCCGCGGGTCGGCGACGGTGCAATCGGACGCGACCGGCGGCGCCAGCGTCATCGCCAGCGCCACCGCGACCATGCGCGCGCGTTCGCGGCAGTCGCGCGCCTCGTCGGGGAAACGCCGCCGCTCGCCGTTCAATTGCAGCGAAAAGCTGTCGCCATTGTCCTCGACGAGAATATCCAGGCAGCACGCCGACGGCGGGGCGATGGGTAAGAGCCGTCCCAGCTCCGCTTCGACGGCGCGCTGGCTGGGACAACCATCGGGAGGCTCGACGTGCAGCCCCGGCAGCTGCGCCTGGGCCGGCAATGCAAACACCGCCAATACGCTAACGATGACGATAAAGCTAAGCTCGAGTCTCATACTAAGGAATGCCGTTCGCGCCTCCAAAGCTTTCATGCTCGGAAGCGCGGACGACTGCGCGTGCCAGTGCGGCAAAATGCCCACCCGGAAAGCGCGTCAAATAAGCGGCGGCGAAGCGAGCGGCGCCAGCGTCGTCGGCGAGCCCATGCGCGGCTTCGATGCGCAGCGCGAGGGCCTCTTCGGTCAGCGGACCCAAAGCGTGCGCGGCCAGATAGCGGTCGAGGCGCGCCGCCGCCGCCGCATCGTCGTGGTCGCGGCGCAAGAGCACGAAGGCCTCGGCGACGAGCGTCGACTCTTGCGCCGGCTGCGGCGCGGCAGGGCTGGCGGCCGGCACCTTCGCCGGGTCCGCCGACGCGCGGCCAGCGCCCGTCGCACGCGCGGCTCGCGGCGCACGCGGCAACGACGGTGCAGTTGTCGCACGCGCAGCGGATGACGTGGTCGATGACGACGTCGCGGTCGCGATCGACGACGGAAGCGCAGGCGATGACGCGTCTGCAGTCGCTCTCGCGATCGATGGCGGCGTCGTGTTCGCCTGCGCGGTCGATGACGGAATCGCCATCGCGACGGACGACTGCGCCGGCGCGGGCGGCGACGGAGCCGTCGCGGCGGACGACGGCGCCGCCGTCGTGAGCGATGAGGTCGTCGCGTCCGCCGTGGTCGCGGCGACTGCCGCCCGCCCATCGCGCCCGTGGGCGCGTCGTGGCGACAGCGAGCCGAGGGCGCGCTGCAGCGTCGCCGTCAAGCGCGCGCCCACGACATGCCCGAGACGCGCGCGCGCCACGCCGGACAGACACAGCAGGATCACGGCGGCGATGGCCCACGGTCGCAGGACCAGCCGCCCTTCGCGCCGCGCGCGTCGCACCGCCGCCAGCACGCGCGCCCGCGAGTCGACGGACGGCCGGCGCGCCGGGACGGCGGCGAGCAGGCGCGCCGCGGCCGCGACCTGCGGATCGGAATCGTCGAGCACTTCGCGCAACCGCTTCATCGGCGCTGCTCCTCGTCGGCGAGAAGACTGACCAAGCGCACGAAGTCTTTGCGCGCGTGGTGCAGCCGCGTCCAGATCGTGTTGAGCTGCGTATTCTCCAGCGCCGCGATCTCCTCACCGGTATAGCCTTCGATTTCGAAGAGGACGAACACCCGCCGCCGCTTGTCGCTCATGCTGCCGAGCGCGCGGGCAACGGTCTGCTGGCGCTCCTTTTGCTCGAGCAGCAGCGCCGGCGTCGGCGGAGACGGGCCGCTCGGCTGGGCCTCGACGCGACGAACGAAGAGCCGCTTGACCCACGATCGGCGCCGCTGGCGCGCGGCCAAGTGCCGCGCGATGCCGTAGATCCAGCCGGCCAAGTTGCGGCCGTCGAAGCGATCGAGCTTGCGGTCGACGATGACGAAGATCTCCTGCGTCACGTCGTCGATATCGGCCTCGGCGACGCCCATGGCGGCGAGCCAGCGCTGCACGTCGTGGAACCAGCGCTCGTAGATGGCGGAAAAATCGCGGGCGCTCGGCTGCACGCGTGGCACGGTCGCCAACGAGCGCTCGAATGACCGCAGAGCTGGGCGCATACCATTCAATGCCTTGTTCGACGGCAAAGCTTCTATCGCCGACGAAAATACTATCACGGCCGCCGCGCCGGCTCCGATGTGCCGCCGGCGTGCGCGAAGCGCGCGCCGTCATTGACGGTTCCGCGCGCTGCCTCCGCGACGAGACAGTGTCTTCGTCACATCCCGCCTCGGACAATCGGGCTAATCTGCGCTAAATTCGGCTCCCCAAAATGGCGCCAAGCGGGCTCGATCCTGACTGCGGAGCAATGACTCGATATGTTCAGCCGTCGACAGTCAGACGTTGCCTTGATCTTTAACGCGCGCACGCCGCCGACGGTCGCCAAAGCATCCGGCCTAGCGTCATGAAGCCACTCGCTGCTTCGCCAGTCGCCGATAGGCGAGCCCACTATTCGCTCGCGCAACGGGTCACGCTGCAGGTCTATCGCGTCGTCGCCCTGTCATTGGGAATCTGGCTACTCCTCGGACCGCTGCCGTCGATCGCACAAAAGCTTCCCGCGGCCGCGGCCGATGGTGGCGTCGGCTGGTATGCCGCGCGACAGCTGAAAGCCGGCCACGATCCCTGCGACCCGGTCGAGCTGCAAAAGGCCGGGATTACCGGGCTCGGCCAGCCACCGACGGTCGCCATCTGGTTTCTGCCGTTCGCCTCGCTCACCGCCGAGCAGATGGGAACGGACCTCAGGCTGCTCGCCATCTTCGCGCTGATTGCTCATTTGACAGTGCTGGCATTCGAGCTCGGCGCGATCACGCCCATTGCATTGACGGTTCTCACGTTCGGCTTTTTATTCTCGCGGCAATTCTTCCTCTATCACCTCGACGTCGGTCAGATATCCGAGCTCATCGCCTGTTGGATCGTGGCGACCTGGCTCTTCTTGCGTCGCGATGAAGATATCGCGGCCGGCGTCTGCCTCGGCTTGGCCTGCACGATGAAGCTCTATCCCGCCGTGATCGCGCTCTTCTTCATCGCGAGCGGACGATGGCGCGCGCTCGCCGCCAGTGTCGTCACTTACGCAGCCGTGATCTTGGCGGTCACCGTGCGCTGGGGATGGCGCTTATGGCCGCGCTTCATCGCCTCGGATAAGGACCTCGTCAACTTCTGGGTCTCGAGCGTCCACAATGGAAGTCTTTACGGAATACTGACGAGAGCATTGCAGCCACTCGGCGGGAGACAGCCGCCGAGCCACACTGCAACTGCCTTGTTCCTCGTCATTGCGTCATTACTCATCGCCTTCTTCTTCGTCTTTTCGCGCAGGACCGCCCGCGATCGCGACGACTGGGAGATCTCATTCGCGTTCGTGGCCGTCCTCGGCCCTTTTCTGCACCCGGTGGCGTGGGAGCACTACGCTGTCCTTTGGATCTTGCCGATCGGAATTGCAATCACGCGAATGGGTCGAATGGCTCGATGGCGCAATAGGCTCGTGACCGGCTTCGTCCTGTTCTTGGCCTGTTACGCGATGTCGCTGCCAATGCACTATCGATCGCTGTTCATGCGGAGCTGGGTGCTGAGCCCAATGAATCGTTTCGGGCTGCGCTTCTATGATGTCGCTAATTGGCTTCCGGCCGTCTTGTTGCTGGCCCTATTCGCGGTGCTCCTGGTAAGCAGTGACAAGAGCTGGTGTAGAAGGACGCGCTCGCTCGCATGAAGCCGCTCGGCGAGCAATACGGCACGTCCAAATAGACGTTGCGGGACGTCGTCGGCTAGGCCACCGCGACCTGCCGCGCCTGCACCGGCGCTTCACTCGGCCGCGACTCCGCCGCGCCTGCACCGGCCAAGCCGGCCACGCGCCACGCGACCGCGAGCCAGACGACGCTGAGCAGCGTGTTGACCACCGTGAGCGCGCCCGCGCCCAGGTGCAACACGCCGACGCCGCCCGCGACCACCGCCGTCGCCAGCACGTCGCCGGTGCGCACGACGAACGTGTCCATCGCCTGCTTGGCGCGATATTTCTCCTCGCGCGTCGTCGGCAGCCACAGCATCGCGCGGCCGGTGTTCATGACCGAGTAGTCGCCGGCGTTCTCCGCCGTCTTGAGCCAGCGCACGACGCTGAAGCCGACGCCGAGCATCATCGTGCCGTAGACGCCGAACGCCACCAGCGGCAGGAACAGGAGCACGCCGCGCATGCCGAAGCGCTTGGCCAGCCGCGACACGATCAACGCCTGCATCAGCGCAGCGACGACGTTGACCCAAAAGAAGAAGTCGCCGTAGAAGTGGCCGATGAACGCCGAGGCGCTCGTCGCGTGGCCGGCGGCGACGGCGACGGCGGCCGCGCGCACGACGTTCTTGCTGAGGATGTACTCGCCGACGGTGTTGACGATGTTGAGCAGCACGAGCAGGAGCGCGACCAAGCGTAGATAGCGGCTGCGCGCGATGAGCTGGAAGCCGCCGGCGCCGTTTGCCAGCGGCGCTTCGTCGTCGCGCTTGGCGGCGCTCGCCGTCGCCGGCACGCGGCTGAGCGCGAGTACGCTGGCGCCATGCACGACCAAGAGCAGCGACGCCAGCTGCATCATCATCGCCGGCGAGACGCCGCGCGCGAACAGCGCTTCGGCGATGGCCGCGCCCACCGGGCTGCCGAGCGTCGCGCCGAAGGCGACGATGGGGAACAGCCGCTCGCCGGCGTCGCGCGCGTACAGATCGTTGGCCAGCGACCAAAACTGCGCGATGACCGACAGGCTGAAGATGCCGACCCAGACGAAGAAGGCGATGCCGACGTAGTGGACGCCAAAGTGCAGCGCCAGCGAGAACAGCTGCAAGTTGACGAAGAAGAAGCCGGTCAAGCCGAGGATCAAGCCACGCCGGCCGACCTGCTTGGTCAGCCAGCCGTACGCGGGCACGAAGCCGATGAGCAAGAGCGCCTGCAAACCGGCGGCGTAGCTCTTGACCTCGGCGCCGCCCGACGTGAGCACGAGCGGCTCGCGCACGGTCTTCAAGAGGTAATAAGCGACCATCAGCGTCAACAGGCTCACCATCATGCTGACGACGCGTGCCCCTTCGCCGGCGCGCACCTCGCTGAAGAGCCGCAGCGTTCGGTCGAGCATCGTTCCCGGCATGGCTCGCGTCTCGATTTCGGTCTTCATGACGATCGCTCCTTAGAACGTGACGGCCAGCGACGTCGCGCTGACGTGGACGGCGGGTGTGGTGGCGGCGAGCTGCCGCGCCGGCTGCGCGGCGGCGCCGAGCGCGCCGAAGCGGCGGCGGTATTCACGCAGGTCGCTCTTGGCCTGCCACGGCTGCGTCCAAATCTGCAGCTCACCGACGGCGACCGCGATGCCGGTCGACTGCGCGGCGCGCTTCCAGTCGCCGGCGATCCAGATCGCCGCGCCGCCGACCAGGTTCATGAGCAGCGAGAAGACGTGCGGCTGCCAGGCGTAGCGGAGGTTGGCTTCGTCGGCGTTGCGGCGCAGCAGCGTCTCGGCCAGGTCGAGGCGCGCCAAGCTGCCGTCGGCTTCGCCGGCGCGGTCGAGCTCGTGCGCGCCGCGTGACGCCTTCAGCGGAAACAGGCCCATCGTGATGCCGCCGATGAGCGACTTGCCGATGCCGACGGCGGCCTCGGTGTCGGCGGCCTTGGTGCGCGCGTGCGCCAGCTGATAGCTGCCGTAGCCGAGCCCGCCGACGTAGACGATCGACCAGCCCGCTTCCCAGGTGCGCGCTTGCACGGCTTCGGCTTTGAGCCGCGCGGCGATGAAGCGCAGCCGTTCGTCGACGTGCAGGTCGTCCGCGGTCGCGGCTTCGTCTTGCGCCAACGCCGGCGCCGGCAGCGCCAACAAGAGCGACAGCGTGAGCAGGAGCCGTTTCACGACGGGTTCCCGTTGCCGGCGAAGACGAGCCGCACGCCGCCGCCGCCCGTGGCGCCGAAGCCGTAAGCGAACTGGATGCGCATCGTGTACTTGTTGGCCGAGTGCATGCGGAAGCCGAAGCCGACGTCGGGCTTCAAGTCGTGCACGGTGAAGTCGGCGAACTGCGGCTTGAAGACGCCGCCGTAATCGGCGAAGAGCGAGCCGTCCATCCACATCCAGATCGGCCAGCGGTACTCGATGGTACCAAGCAGCGACGAGTCGTCGCGGAAGCGGGCGCGCCGAAAGCCGCGCAGGTCGTCGATGCCGCCCAGCTGCACCAGCTCCGAGAACGGGATGGTCGAGCCGCCGAGCGCGATCTCGTCCTCGGCGGAGATGCCGATGTAGAGGCTGCGATGGCGGAAGAGCTCGAACGAGCGGCCGATGTGACCGTGCAGGCGCAAGTAGCTCGAGTCGTCGCTGCCGATGCCGTGCGTGTAGTCGACGCGCGCGCCCACGAGCAGTCCCGATGACAGCTCGTCGGCGCGGCTGTCGACGTTGATGGCGACGTGCTCGCGCACGAATTGCGTGCCGCTCGAGAAGCCGGGCACGAGCCAATCGTCGACCACGCCGACGCAGTGGCCAGCGGCGCGCAAGCAGTAGACCGAGCCGATCGACTGATCGCCGTCGTATTCGCTGCCGTTGTTGTAGCGCACGAAGTCGACGGCGACGCCGGCTTCGATCTGCAGCGCCTTGACCGGCTTCCACGTCAGCGCGACGTCCGAGTCGACGCGATCGAAGCCGTAGCGGCTGAAGGGCAGCGGCACGTGCATGCCGATGCCGGTGTAGAGCTCGTCGTTGCGGCGCAGGTAGTCGGCGTGCACGGTCAGCTGCAGCTGATGCGGCAGCGGGCGCGACAGGCGGGCGTCGTTGGCGAGCACGTGCGGGCCGCCGAACGCCGACGACAGCTGCGAGCGCATGCCCGCCGGCAGCCGATTGTCGAACAGGAGGAGCCCGAAGGACGGCGTGAACGACGCCTCATAATTGACGACGGGACGAACGCCGATGAGCCCGTCATCCGAGGTCAGCGCCGCCGTGATGTGCTGCTGCACGTGATCGCGCTCGTTCCACTCCATCGCCGGCTTCGCCACCGCGCCCAGGCCGGCGATGAACAGCCTGGGCGGCGTCAACAGCGCGCGCGCGAGGGCGCGGCCCGGCTGTTTGCGCGGCGGCTGCGCCGGACGGCCGTCATAGCGCTCGCCGTGCAGGACGTCGGGCGCGGTCGGCGCGCTGGCCGCGTTGGGCGCGCCCGGTTCGGTCGACGCGTCGGGCGCACCGGGAGCGTCCGACTCGGTCGCCTGAGCGACTAACGGGAGCAGCCACACGGCCAGGATTGCGATACGCATGAAACCGCACTCAGCACCTTCCATGCCGTTCGCGAAAACGCAGCGATTTACCGGCGATGCCGCTTTGACGAGGCTCGCCGGCGGCGCGTCTGCGCAATTCGCCGACGCTGCGCTGTCGGTTTTGTCGACAGGTGCGCTCGAAGTCCGCGTCCCGCCGTTGGCGCGCCCGCTGCAATGACCGCCCAACCATGCGAGCTCGAACGCCGATCGTGATGGTCCTCATTGCCGGCTGCGCGACGACGACTCCGCCGGCGGACAGCGTCCGCTTCGTCGACCGCCCGATCTTGTGGCGCGATCCCGACGGGCAGCCGTCAGGCGTGCCGGCGCAGCACCAGGCCGGCATTCAATGGACGGGCATGCGCGACGCCGCCATCCTGCCGGCGGAGCGCGCCTTATCGCTCGATTACGGCGTGGAGTCGGTGAACGTCAACGCGCTCGACGAGGTGCCCGACTCCAATTGGTACGTCGATCGGCGGCGCGCCGGCTTGGAAGGCGAGGACCGCGTCCGCCCGCGCACCTTCAGCGCCGACGAGATGACGCGCGGCGACTTCGGCGACGATCCGGGCCCGCAATTGCCCATCACCATCATCAAAGGCAAGGCGATCGGCTCGACGCCCGGCCTCGTCGGCATCGACGCGCGCGGCAAGCGCTACATGTTGAAGCTCGATCCGCCGGGCTGGCTCGGCATGAACACGTCGACCGAGGTCGTGGCGACGCGGCTGGCGTGGGCGGCCGGCTGGCTGGTGCCGGCCGAGATGATCATCGACGTTCGGCCCGAGGACCTGCGCCTCGATCCCAAGGCGAAGACCAAGGACGAGTGGGATCACGACATCCCGCTGACGGCGGAGATGCTGGCCAAGCTCATGGCGCGCACGCCGCGCGAGGCCGACGGCCGCGTGCGCATCTGCGCCAGCCGCTGGCTGGCCGGCCGCGCGCTCGGCTCGTGGGCCTATTACGGCAAGCGCAGCGACGACGCCAACGATCGCATCGCGCACGAGAACCGCCGCGACGTGCGCGGCTTCGGCGTGTTCGCCGCCTGGGTCAACGACATCGACACCATGGAGAACAACACCATGGACGCGTACATCGGCAAGGACGGCAGCGGCTACGTCGTCCATTATCAGCAGGACGTCGGCGGCTCGTTCGGCCAGTTCGCCGCCATTCCCCTCGAAGTGTGGATGGGCGACGAGACCTACTTCATGCCGGGCCGAATCTTCGAGTCCTTCTTGACGCTCGGCTTCATGCAGCGCCATTGGGAGGGCAGCGCGTTGGCGGCGCGGCGCGAGCAGCAGATGCGCGACTACCACGAGCTCGGCTACTTCGACGACGAGACCTTCGACGCGCGCTCGTGGCATCCGATCTTGGACAACCCGGCGTTCGTGCGGCAGACGGCGCGCGACCGCTATTGGGGCGCGAAGGTCGTGGCGGCGTTCACGCAAGAGGAGGTGCGCGCGGCGGTGGCGCTCGGCCATTACCAGCCGGCGACGGAGCAGCGGCTGTTCCAGATCTTGTGGACGCGGCGCGAGCGCATCTTGCGCGCCTTCTTCAGCGACGTGGCGCCGCTCGACTATTTCCGCTTTGCCGGCCACACGCTCTGCTACGACGATCTGTGGCTGCAGTCGGCGCTCGGTCAGCCGGAGGCGACGCGCTACTTCGTGGTCGAGAACGGCGCGCGGCGGACGATCGCCGGCGGCTGCATCGCCACCGACGCGCAGCCCGGCTACCACATCGTGCAGCTGGGCGCGCAGCGCGATGGCGTGAAGATCGAGCACGTGCCGACCGTGAAGGTGCACTTCGTGGCGACGGCAGACGGCGCGCACGTCATCGGCATCGAACGCTAAATGTAACGTCAGGTGCGCGGGGGCGGCAGCGGCGTCGGCGTCAGTGTCGGCCTAGACCGCGCGTGCTCGGCCACCAGCGCCTCGATCGCGTCGGCGGTGTCGAGCGCCAAGGCGCGCTGGGCGAGCCGCTCCGCGTCGTCGAGGCGCGCGCTGCGGATGGCGCTCTTGACCTCGAGCAGCTGGGTGGGCGCGACGCTGAAGCGGCGCAAGCCGAGCCCCAGCAAGAGCGCGACGTTCTCGGCGAGCCCGGCCATCTCGCCGCAGATGGTGAGCTCGCGCCGCGCCGTTCGCGCGGCGTCGGTGACGGTGTGAATGAGCTGCAGCACCGACGGATGGAGCGGCTGGTAATAGCCGGCGACGCGCTCGTCTTCGCGGTCGATGGCCAGCAGATATTGCGTCAGATCGTTGGTGCCGAGGCTGAAGAAGTCGACCTCGCGGGCCAGCGCCGGCACCATCAACGCCGCCGACGGCACCTCGATCATCGCGCCCACCGGCGTGTCGCCGTCGAAGCGGAGGCCGCGCGCACGCAGCTCCGACTGCACGTCGCGAATGACGGCGCGCGTCCGCCGAATGTCCTCGACCCCGCCGACGACCGGCACGAGGATCGACACCGGATGTTGCGCGCTGACGCGTAAGAAGGCGGCCAGCTGCGTGCGCAGAATCGCCGGATGCTCGAGCAGGAGCCGAATTCCGCGCTGCGACAGCGACGGATTGCGCGCGTAGGGCAGCGGCAAGGTCGGCAGCTCCTTGTCGCCGCCGACGTCGAGCAGCCGCAGCGTCAGCGGACGCGGCGCGAAGCGGGCCGCCGCCCGCTCGAGGAATTCGTACTGCTCGTCCTCGGTCGGCAGGCTCGGGCGGATGAAGAAGCCGAACTCGGTACGATAGAGGCCGATGCCCTCGGCGTGATAGCGGACGGCGGCCTCGGTGTCGGCGAAGGCGTTGACGTTGGCGAGCAAGGGCACGCGGACGCCGTCGGCAGTCACGCTCGGCAGGTCGAGGATCTGCTGCAGCTCGTGCTGATGGGCGCGAATGCTCGCTTCGACGCGTTCGTACTCGCGCGCGATCGTGGCGTCGGGGTTGACGACGACGAGGCCGGCGATGCCGTCGACGATCACCGAGTCGCCGGTCTTGATCTGCTCGGTGGCGCCGATGATGCCGGCGACGGCCGTGAGCCCGCGCGCGCGCGCCAGGATCGACGCGTGCGACGAGCGGCCGCCGCGCTCGGTGACCAGCCCGCGCACGCGGTCGAGCTCGAGGCGCGCGCTCACCGACGGCAGCAGCTCGTCGGCGATGAGCACCGCGCCTTCGGGGATGACCGACTCGCCGCTCGATTGGCCGACGACGAGCACCGTCAACAGCCGCTTGCCGATGTCGCGGATGTCGGCGGCGCGCTCGCGCAGCACCGGGTCGGCGAAGCCGGTGAACGTGAGCGTCAGCTCGTCGAGCGCCTCCGTCAGCGCGGCCTCGAGGTTCAGCCGCTGCTCGCGCACGCGGGCGCGCACCGGATCGACGAGCTGCGAGCTGCGCACGAGCAGCGCCTGCGCGGCGAAGATCTCCGCCTCCAACGGCAGCCGGTCGATCAGCGAGCGTCGTAGCTCCGCCAGCTCGGCCTCGGCGCGCTCCAACGCCGCGTCGAACCGCGCCAGCTCGCCCGCGATCTCGTCGTCGCCGATCTCGCGACGCGGGACGGCGTGATGGTGCGACGCGACGAGCACGAACGCGGTGCCGCGCGCCACGCCCGGCGAAACAGCGACCCCTTTGAGCAGCAGACCGGGCATGTCGACTGTCGATTGTCCCCGCTTTGGCGCGCTTGACAAGCCGCGCTCACCCGACCGTCGCGACGTCGCCGGCCGACGCGCCCGGCCGCGCGCGATGTTGGTTTCCTTTACAACGTACATCTTACGTCGTACATTTTTCGAGTCGTGCCCCGTCATGCCTTGGTCGATGAGGAGATCGCCGCGTTCCGGCGGCGCGCCGTCGAGGCGGCGATGCACCTGTTCGCCGAGCAGGGTTACGCCGCGGTGACGATGCGCAGCCTCGGCGCCGCCCTCGGCGTCAGCGCCATGACCACCTACCGCTACATCTCCAGCAAAGACGAGCTGTTCGTGCTGGTCCGCGCCGAGGCCTTCCGGCGCTTCGCCGACGCGCTGGTGGCCGCGCTCGCCGCCGCGCCCTCCGACGACGCGGTCGGCAGGCTGTTCGCGCTCAAGCGCGCCTACGTCGCGTTCGCCATCGCGCAGCCCGACGCCTACCGCAGCATGTTCGAGCTGCGCGGCGGCCAGCCGGCCAAGGGCCCGGCGCGCGACGAGCTGGCGGCGCAGAGTCGGCGCGCGTTCGCCTGCCTGCACGGCTGCGTCGTCGACGCCGTCGCGCGCGGCTATCTGCAGGGCGACCCGCTGACGCATGCGCACCTGTTCTGGGCCAGCACGCATGGGCTGGTGTCGCTGCATCTCGCCGGTCAGCTCTCGCGGGAGCGGCTGCAAGTCTTGGCGCGCGAGCTGTGGGAGCTCGGCGCCTCGCTCGCGACCCTGCCGCGCCAACGCCAGCGTCAGCCTCGGAAACGCCAGCGGAGGATACGATGAAGCTCGGACGCTCTTACAAGCAACACGGCATCCCCGATCCCGGCGCCGGCGGCTGGTACGCCATCGTCATCGGCTCGGGCATGGGCGGCCTCGCGTGCGCGGCGATGCTCGCGCGCCACGCCCGTCAGCGCGTCCTCGTGCTCGAGCGTCATTACACCGCCGGCGGCTTCACGCACATGTTCCATCGCCCCGGCTACGAGTGGGACGTGGGCGTCCATTACATCGGCGAGGTGCATCGCCCCGGCTCGTTGCTGCGGCGCGTGTTCGATCACCTCAGCGACGGCGCGCTCGCCTGGGAAGATCTGGGCGAGGTCTACGATCAGATCATCATCGGCAACGACAGCTACGACTTCGTGCGCGGCCGCGAGGGCTTCCGCGCCGCCCTGAAGGCGCACTTCCCCGCGCAGCGCGACGCCATCGATCGCTATATCGATCTGGTGCGCGCCGCCGTCCGCTCGAGCCAGCGGTTCTTCGTCGAGAAGGCGCTGCCGCCGACGCTGGCACGCTTCGTCGGCGGCTACCTGCGCGGCGCGGCCGAGCCGTTTGCGCGCGCCACGGTGCGCGACGTGCTCACGCAGCTGACGCCCGACGCGCGGCTGCGCGGCGTGCTGGCCGGGCAGTGGGGCGACTACGGCCTGCCGCCGGCGCAGGCGAGCTTCTTCATGCACGCGCTGCTCGTGGGCCACTACTTCAACGGCGGCGCCTATCCGGTCGGTGGCTCGACGCAGATCGCGGCCACGATCTTGCCCGGCATCGAGCGGGCGGGCGGCGCCGTGGTCACGTCGGCCGAGGTCGCGCGCGTGCTCATCGAGCGCGGGCGCGCCGTCGGCGTGCGGCTCGCGTCGGGCGAGGAGATCCGCGCGCGCCGTGTGATCAGCGACGCCGGCCGCGCGCTCACGTTCGGCCGCCTGCTCGCGCCCGAAGAGGCGCGCGCGGCCGGTCAGCCGCCGACGCTGCTCGGCGTGGCGCCGTCGGGCGGCCATCTGTCGCTCTACGTCGGGCTGAAGCAGAGCGCGGCGGCGCTGGGGCTGAAGCGGCCGAACCAGTGGGTCTATCCCGATCACGATCACGACCTCAACGTCGCGCGCTACCTCGCCGATCCGGAGGCGCCGCTGCCGGTCGCCTACCTCTCGTTCCCGTCGGCCAAAGATCCCGACTTCGAGCGGCGCCATCCCGGTCGCGCCACCATCGACGTCATCGGCCTCGTTCCCTGGCAGCGGTTCGCGCAGTGGGATGGCTCGTCGTGGAAGCGGCGCGGCGCCGACTACGAGTCGCTGAAGGCGCAGCTGTCGACGCGGCTGATGGACGCGCTCCTGTCGCGCTGCCCGCAGATCGCCGGCCACGTCGACCACGCGGAGCTGTCCACGCCGCTGTCCACCAAGCACTTCTCGGGACATCCCGAGGGCGAGCTTTACGGGCTGGCGCACTCGCCGGCGCGCTTCGCCACGCGACAGCTGCGCGTCCACACCGGCGTCAAGGGCCTCTACCTCACGGGCGCCGACGTGTGCACCGCCGGCGTCGGCGGCGCGCTGATGGGCGGCCTCATCACCGCCAGCACCGTCGCCAAGCGCAACATGGTGGGCGCGGTGCTGGCGCGGACCAACGCCGCTTGATCGTGCGAGCATGACGGCAAACGACCGGCTTACGAAACCTGCGGCGAGGCATCCACATGAGTGAACGAGTACGCGTCAGCAGCGAAGGCAACCTGGCCTATCTGACCCTCACGCGACCCGACAAGCACAACGGCATGGACGGCGAGATGCTGGCGGCGGTGGTGGCGGCGCAGGCCGACATCCGCAAGCTGCGCGACGTGCGCGCGCTCGTCATCCACGGCGACGGACCGTCGTTCTGCGCCGGGCTCGACTTCAAGAGCGTGCTCGCCGACAAGCTCACCTTCACGCGCATGTACATGGAGCTCTGGACGGGGCGCAAGAACCTGTTTCAGAAGTGGAGCATGGGCTTTCGCGACCTCGGCATTCCGGTGATCGCCGCCGTGCACGGCAACTGCTTCGGCGCCGGCATTCAGCTCGCGCTCGGCGCCGACATCCGCGTGGCCACGCCCGACGCGCAGATCTCGGTCATGGAGTCGAAGTGGGGCCTCATCCCCGATATGGGCGGCATCACGCTCTTGCGCGAGCTGGTGCGCATCGACGTCGCCAAGGAGCTGGCCATGACCGGACGCGTCTTGAGCGGCACCGAGGCGCACGCGCTCGGCCTGGTCACACACGTCAGCGCCGATCCGATGGCGCACGCGCGGGCGCTGGCGGCCGAGATCGTGGCGCGCTCGCCCGACGCCGTGGCCGCCGCCAAGCTGGCGCTGCAAGAGGCGTGGCTCGGCAGCGAGGACGACGCGCTGAGCTCGGAGCGACGCTGGCAGCGGCGCCTCATCGGCTTCAAGAACCAGCGCATCGCCGTCAAGCGCAACCAGAAGAAGCAGGATCTTCCTTACGTGTCGCGCCGGCTCGGCGACTGACGCTCGGCGCCGTCGCGGCGGCGCGGCTGTCCGCGCATTTCGGTAACAAGATCTTTCCCAGCCGCGGCGCCGCCGTCGTGTCCTGCGCCGACTGGCTCTAATCCCGCCGCGACCAGCGCACGAAGACGACGCCGCCGAGCGCGCAGGCGACACCGCCGACGACGAGCGGAAGCCGCGGGTCGAAGGCGGTCGCGGCCCAGCCGGCGAGGATCGAGCCCAGCGGCGAGAAGCCCATCAGGATCATGACCCAGATCGCCATGACCCGACCGCGTAGGGCGTCGGGCGTCAGCGCTTGCAAGAGGGCGTTGGTGGCCGTGACGTGCACGAGCGTCGCCGCCCCCAGCGGCAGCGCGAGCGCGATCGAGAGCCACGGCGTGTGGCACAGCGCGAAGACGGCGAGCGTCACGCCGTTGATGGCGCAGGCGCCGCCGATCGCGACGTAGGTCTCGCGCGCGCCCCGGCTCTCGCGTCCGCCGAGCGCGCCTCGCTGCGCCGCGAAGACGAGCCCTGCGACGAGCGCGCCGACGCCCTGCGCGCCCATGAGCCAGCCGAGCGTCTCGGCGTCGCCGTGCAGGATCGTCGCAGCGAAGACGGGCATCAGCGTCGCGGCCGGGAGGCTCATCGCGGCGACGAGCGCCAGCAGCGACAAGAGGGCGCGCACGCGCGGCTCGCCGGCCACGAACCGAAAGCCTTCGAGGAGGCGCGCGCGCATCGACTCTCGCGGCCGGCTGGCCGTCGGGGCGGGCAGGTCGCGCATGGCGAGCAGGCCGGCGATGACGGCCAGGAAGCTCACGCCGTTGACGAGGAAGCACCAGCCTTCGCCGAGCGCCTTGATGGCCAGCCCAGCGATCGCCGGGCCGATGACGGCGGCGCCCGTCACCATCGACGAGTTGAGGCCGACGGCGCTGGCCAGGCTCTCGCGCCCGACCAGCTCGATGACGAACGATTGCCGCGTCGGGCTGTCGACGGCGTTGATGACGCCGAGCAGCGTCGCCAGCAGGAGGACGTGGGCGACCTCGACGCTTCCGCTCAGCGTGAGGGCGGCGAGCGCGAACGCCAGCGCCATCGCCGCCGACTGAGTGACGAGGAGGATGCTGCGTCGCCGATGGCGATCGGCGATCAAGCCGCCGAACGTGGCGAGAAAAAAGACCGGCGCTTGCTGGCAAAACGTCGCCACGCCGAGCCACAGCGCCGAGCCGGTGAGCCGGTAGACGAGCCAGGTCTGCGCCACCGACTGCGTCCAGGTGCCGAGGAGCGAGACGAGCTGGCCGGCGACGAACAGCCGATAATTTCGGCGCTCGAGCGCGCGCGACACGCCCGCCCATCTGCTGGTGGCTTCGTCCATCTGCGCGGGCGCCGCAGCTACCTCTCGCGCGCCCCATGACAAACGTCAAGCACGAGCTGTCGGCCTGGTCGCGTTTGGCCGAAGCGCGCACCGCAGCGGAGGACCCGCAGGCTCACCGGCGGGCCAGGCCTCCGGGTTGGCGCATCACCGCGCCCGATCACGCGCGTCGTCGCCGGCTCGAGTCTCGCCGCCGCGATCGCGACAAGCCCGCGACGCCGTCGTCCGCGCGTCGTCTCGCCTAGCTTCGGAACACGAGCAGCGGCTTGCCGCCATGCGCCGGCGCTTCGGCGAGCGCGATGGCATCGGCGAACTGCTCGACCGCGATCGGCTGCCCTTCGGGGACGTCGAGCGTGCCACCGGCGACGAGATCGAAGGTCCGCTTGAGCGCCGCCTCGATCTGGTCCTGCGGCGTCGTCGCGAACCAGTGATAGAGCCAAAAGCCGCGAACGGTCTTGGTCTCGTAGATCAAGGACCGGGCGAACAGCGGGATCGTCAGCTTGTCGGCGTCGACCTGGCGATGCGTGGCCAGCGCGCCGTAGACGATCATCTCGCCGTCGGCGGTCAGCGAGCGGAACACATCGGCGCCCACCTGGCCGCTGACGGCGTCGATGGCCTTGGAAACGCCCTCCTTGCCGGTCAGCGCCGCCACGCGTTGGCGCAGATCCTCGTCCTCGGTGCAGATCACCGCCGTGCCGCCCAGCGCCAAGATCTCGGCGACCGCGGCACGACGGCGAACCACATTGAGCGTCTTGAAGCCGAAGTGGGAGCCGAGCTGAATGACCAGCTTTCCGACGGTCGAGCCGGCTGCCGTCTGCAACAGCCACTCGCCCGCGCGAACATCGAGCTCGTCCTTGACCAGGATGAGCGCGGTGAGCGGATTACTGACCAGCTGGGCGGCCGTCGATACGCTCATGGCCTCGGGCACGGCGAGCACGCGCGCGGCGTCCGCGATGATGTATTCCTGCCACGTGCCGGTCACCCCGAGCGTGATCACGCGCTGCCCCAAGGCCACGCCCTGAACGTCGCTCGCCGACTGCGTCGACCACGCCGACGGACTCCAGCCCGAGCACCGTTGGCAAGGTCGGCGCGAAGCCGTATCGACCGCGCAGGATGTGCAGATCGCTGGCGTGGACCGGCGCGGCCTCCACGCGCAGCCGGACTTGGCCTCGACCGGGCTGCGGCGTTGGCCGCGTCTCCAAATGCAGCACCTCGACCGGTTCGCCGACCGCATGGGCAACGAGCGCTTGCATGGTTGCATCTCCTCCATCTGGCGCCGAGCGTTCCGATTGCCTTGGTCACGCCAGCGCGGGCTGATCGTCTCGTGCCTTTCGATCATGCAAGAAGCGCGCATCGCGCAGCTCGCAGCAGCCGCGACCAGTCGTCGTCGGTTCTCGATTCTTGGTCATCGCAAGAGATCGAGGCGTCCTCGCGTTAGAAGACGCGCCTGACCGCGGCTCGGTCACGACCTGCGCGATAGCTCGCGGCTTAGGACGCGTAGCCCGACAGGCAGTATTCGGACGCCTGCGCGCCGCAGGGCATCGTCACGCCGTCGACCTTGACGCGGTGGAAGCGCGTCTCGCCTTGCAGCGTGCCGTGCGCGGTCTCCACCTGCCAGCGGGTGGCGAAGCCGGGCAGCTGCCGCGCGTGCTGCTCGTCGGGCGACAGCGCGTAGTACAGCTGGATGGTGCGCGCGCTGCCGACCGGCACCGCGATGATCGGCCCGTTGGAGCCGAGCGCGCTCACCGTGAGCGCCGGCGCGCGCTCATCGCCGTCCGGCAGCACGATCGTCGTCTTGCGCGTGTCGACGAGCCAGGGAAGTATTCCGTCGTTCGCCACCGTCAGCGAGACTTGCAGCGCCTTGCCAGGCTGGTTGGCTTCCGCCGGGAGCGCGGTGATGCCCGACGAGCGCACGACCACCTGGCCGCGTGGCGCCTGGGCGGGAACGCGATAAGCAGCGACCTGCGGGTTGGCCGTGGTCGCAGCGGCCGACCGATAGGCGTAGTCCGAGCAGCCAATTGTCGCCAGCGCGCCGAACGTGAGGGTGATGTGTACCAATGCTCGCCACATGATCAGCCCCTTTCGCCTAGATCATATGCAATCGCGTGACCAAAACGTTGCTGCGTTGTTGCAAAGCAACGCGCTTTCGCGGACGGCGCAAACCGATCGCCCGCCCGTTCATGTCAGCGACGGCAGAGCGGCCGCCGGCGCCACGAATGTCCGAGGCCTTGCTCGCTGAACGTCTTTACGTCTGTTGCGACGGCTAAGGGACGCGCGGCGACTGGGCGCTGACCACTTGTCGCAGCGGCGCCACCAGACCGCTTTGGCTGCCGTAGTCGCCGAAGCTGGCCACCAGCTCCTTGGCCTGCTGGACCGCGTCGGCGTGGGAATCGACGTCGCCGAGCGTGATGCGCGCATTACCGCCGAGAAGCTTGCTTTCGACGACGGGCGCCGAGGCGACGAAGTCGTCGATGATGATCGCCAGCTTGTGGCCGGTGACGCGCTCGCTGACGTCAGCCAGCCGCTGGGCGCCGTCTTTGTCGAAGTGCACGCTCAGCTCGATCCGTCCGTCGCCGTCCACCGCCTCGACATCCGCGATCTGCGCCGCGCTCAGCTCCACGGTCCGAAAGACGTAATAGCTGCGCAGACCGCCACCCTGCACGCGGGGGCGCGCGCCGATGACGAGCTCATGCTCGTCGTCGGGCCGCAGCGTCGCCAGCGCCGCCTCGAGCGGTTGGCGATCGGTCGCCCACAGATAATCGTCGTGGTGCGGCAGTCCGCTGTCTCTCTCGGTCCACAGATCTTCGCCGGCGGCCACGCCCGGCTGCGGATGCCGGCCCAGCTCGACGCCGACGTACGCCATGAATCGCGTGCCGTCATCGACCACTTTGATGTCGAGGCGGCCGGGGCGTTGCAGCGCGGTCAGGATGCGCGGCAAGCCGGCCGCGGTCGTCGCCACGCGCACTCTCAGCTGCGCGCCCAACGTGTCGACGGTGGTTACTAACCCGAGATCGCGCAGGCGCTGCCGCACCGTCTCGGCGTCGCGTCGCACCAGCTCCGCCTCGGTCAGCCCCGCCTGATAGGGGTGCGCGACATCGACCTGGAAGGTGAGCTCGACCTCGGGCGCGTTGCGCAGCAGCTGGAAGGCGCGAGCACGCACGTCGAAGCGCACCGCCAGAAACAGCAGCGTCGGGAAGATCAGCGCCATCGCCAGCCACAGCGGCCACAGCCGGCGCAGGTCGCTTCGCTTCTCGGGGGACGACATGGCGGCAACCTAACACGCGACGCCGCCGCGCCTTGGTGACGCGCGTGGCGGCGTGTTCCTACTGCGGGAGCCTGGCCTTTCCGTTGGCCATGGCCCGCGCGGCCGGCGCCCACTCCGACGTCGGCGCCAGCTCGACGAAGCGCTTGGCGTGTGGCCGCGCCTTCTGCGCGACGCCGGCGCGGTCCCACGCCAGCGCCGCTCCCCAATGCGCGTCGGCGTTGCGCTCGACGATCGCCAGCGCCTTCTCGTAGAGCTCCGCCGCTTCGCGATACCTCGCCTGGGTCATGGCCACCGAACCGAGCCCGACGAACGCGGAGCTCGACTTCGGGTCGAGCTTCAGCGCCTCTTCGTACAGCTTGCGCGCCCCCGCGAGGTCGCCGACGCCGAACGCGCAGGCGGCGCGGCCGATTCGGCTGGCCGGGCTGTTGGGCTCGACCTTCTCCGCCTTCTGGTACAGCGCGAGGGCCCCGGCGAAGTCATGCTTGGCGAGGTGCTGCAAGGCCTCCTCGTAGAGCGCCTTGACCACCGTCGAATTTTCATTGTTGACCGCGGTGTAACCGAGGTTGTCGCCGACCCCGATCACGGTCTCGGGGCTGCGGCCGCCCGATTGCGCGTGGGCCGTCGAGGCGAGGAGGAGAACGGCAGCGGCGACGATCGTGGAACCCGACATGTCTCGGATGATATCGCATGGCGGTCGAAGGGCTGAATGGGATTCAGTCGGCCGCGTCGCCGCAGCCGCCGGCGGCGATGTCCGCTCACCAGACCGCCTAGCGGAGAAGATGAAAGCGCGTCACGTCGAAGGCTCCCGCGTCCTCATGACTTCGCCTGCGCGTCGATGTGCACCAGCAGATCCTTCCACGCGTCGTCGAACGACTTGGCGCCGTCGCTCTGCAGCTTGTCGGCGAGCGCGCCGACGTCGAGGCCGGCCGCCGCGTACTCGGCCAGCACCGCATCGCAATCGCCACCATCGGCCGGCATCTCCTCGCCGATCTCGCCGTGCTCGTAGAGCGCCACCAGCGTCTTGTCGGGCATGGTGTCGACGGTGAACGGGGCCGCGAGGCCGTGCACATAAAAGGTGTCGGGCTCGTTCGGATCTTTGGTGCTCGTGCTCGCCCACAACAGGCGCTGCATGCGCGCGCCGCTGTTCTGCAGGCGCTGCCAGCGCTCGCCGTCCATGAGCTGCCGATAGGCGCGATAGATGCTGCGTCCGACCGCCAGCGCCAGCCGATCTTTGAGCGGCGCCGCCACGCGCGGGTTGGCCGCTTTGTCCCAGCGCGACATGAACACCGACGCCACCGAGCCGACGCGCGGGCTCAGCCCGGCCTCGATGCGCCGCTCGATGCCGCGCAAGTAGGCCTCGGCTGCGCCGCGATATTGCTCGGTCGAGAAGAGCAGCGTCACGTTGACCGGTACGCCGGCGGCGATGCACTCCTCGATGGCCACGCGTCCTTCGACGGTGCCGGGGATCTTGACGAACAGGTTGGGCCGCGCGGCGCGCTCGTGCAGCTTCTTGGCCGCGGCGATGGTGCTCTTGGCGTCGTACGCCAGAAGTGGCGAGACCTCGAGCGACACCCAGCCGTCGACGCCGTCGGTGCGCTCGTGGATGGGCAGAAACAGATCGGCGGCGCGCCGCAGATCCTCGATCGCCAGGTCGAAGAACAGCTCCTCGCCGGTGAGGCCGCGCGCGGCCTTGTCGCGAATCGCCGCGTCGTAGTCACCCGACGCGATCGCCTTGTCGAAGATGGAGGGGTTCGAGGTCAGCCCCGTCACCGCGTACTGCTCGACGTAACGTGCGATCTGTCCCGAGTCGAGCATCCTGCGCGTAATGTTGTCGAGCCAAAGACTTTGTCCCTCGCCATGCAGCCGCTCCGTCGCTCTCATCGCGTCCTCCATCGCTTGAATGGTCGTTGCCTAACGAAGCAACTGGCATGCCTTGGCGATGTCGCGCTCGGGCCTAACTTCGATTCTCGAGAGCATCTCGATGAACGTCGCGAAGGCCAACCGCGACAATGCCGAGCGCTGCCCGACCTCAGCCGATCCCCAGGCGCGCTGCCCAGCCGGCGATATAGGTCTTCAGGAACGCCATGAACTCGTCGGCGCCTTCGGGCAGCGAGCGGCCGCGCTGCGTGACCTGTTGGAACTCCATGTTCACCGTCGGTCCGACGAGCCGGCTCATGACGATCCCGCGATCCTTACAGAGCGCCAGGCCGAACGACGGGATCACGGCGACGCCTTCGTCCGCCTCGACGAGCGCGACCTGCGTCTCCAGCAGATTCGCGACACAGCCGACCTCGCAGCGCACGCGCGACTTGGCCAGCTGCCGATCGATCACCTGCTGATGCGGGCTGGACGCGTCGAGCGCGATGAGCGTCTCGCCCGCGAGCGCCGACCACGGCACGTCGCTGCCCGTCACGGCGCCGCCGCGGCGCGCGCGGATGAGCGCCAGTGAAAAGCGAAACAGGGGCACGCGACGTAACCCGGGCACGCTCTTGAAGAGCCCGACGCCGATGTCGAGCTGCCCCGCCTGCAGCTGACGCAGCACCGTGTCCTGATCGGCGTCGCACAGGCGCACGCGCAGCTCGGGCCGATGACGACGATATTCGCGCATCGCCTGCGGCAAAACATTGGCGGCGACGAGCGGCGTCGTCCCGAGCGCGACGATCTGACGCTTGCCGCGCGCGCTGCGGCCGACGCGCGCCATCGCCTCGTCGAGCTCGTCGAGATGGCGGCGCGTCGCGTCGAGCAGGTCGGCGCCGTGACGCGTCAACTGCACCTGCCGGGTCGTGCGATCGAACAGGCGATAGCCGAGCTGCCGCTCGAGCTCGCGAATGAGCACGCTCAAGCCCGACGGCGTGATGAACAGCGCCTGCGCCGCGCGCGCGAAGCTGCGATGGTCGGCCACCAGATGGAAGGCGCGCAGCTGTCGCGAGGTGAATTCCATTCATGAGTTTCTATCATCAATAGGCGATTATTCGGAACTGGTTGTTGACGACCGCCGGGACTAGGTTGGTTTCAAGGAGGCGGTCATGGAAACCAAGAAGGTGGCGATCAAGAACGTGGTGCTGGTGCATGGTGGCTTCGTCGACGGCTCGGGTTGGCTGGGCGTGCACACGGAGCTGCGCCGGCGCGGGTACAAAGTCACCGTCGTGCAGAACCCGACGACCTCGCTCGCCGACGACGTCGCGGCGACCCAGCGCGCGCTGGCGGCGCAGGATGGTCCGGCGATGCTCGTCGGCCACTCGTACGGCGGCGTGGTCATCACGCAGGCCGGCCACGATCCCAAGGTGGCGGCGCTCGTCTACGTCGCCGCGTTCGCGCCGGACACGGGCGAGTCGGTGGCGTCGCTCATCAAAGATCCGCCGGCGGGCGCGCCGGTGCCGCCGATTCTCCCGCCGCAAGCTGGCCTGCTCTATCTCGACCGGGACAAGTTCGCCGCGTCGTTCGCGGCCGACGTCGCGCCGGACGTGGCCGCGTTCATGGCGGACTCGCAGGTGCCGTGGGGCGTCGATGCGCTGGCCGGCGCGGTGACCGGGACGCCGGCGTGGAAGGAGCAGCCGAGCTTGTACATCGTGGCCACCGACGACCGCATGATCCCGCCGCCGGCGCAGCGTGCGATGGCGACTCGCGCCGGCGCGACCGTCGTCGAGGTCAAGGGCAGCCACTCGGTGTACGTCTCGCAGCCGCTGGTGGTCGCCGGCGCGATCGCGCAAGCCGCGCAGGCGGCGCAGGCGGCGCGGCGCTGAACGCGATGACGCGCGGACCGGTGGCGCGTGCGCGGCCACCGGTCCGCGCGCTGCGGATGCGTCATCACGAGCGCCGCCTTAGCTGGTGCGCTGTCTCGCATAGGTGACACTGTCTCTTGCGCGGGTCGATCGCGGCCGTAAAGCCAGCGCCGTCGGCGCTCCGCAGCGACGAGAAACGCGCTAGCGCCTTCTCGCGCCGACAACAGCGTGTTGTCATGACTGGGACAGTCGATAAGAACGAGATCTATATTCGTTTTCTCCCGCGCGCGCGCGTTTTGCTGCGGACTGGACTCCCACGTCGACCGGCCGCAGGTGCGCGATTTCACGCAGTCGCCGACGTGGCCCTCCGCTTGCGAAGGGGCGACGCAATGGACCCTCGCCAGGAGGAACTAATGATTGTGACCCGTCGATTAGCTTTACGACTCTGTGCTCTATTCGTGTGTCCGTCGATTCTCATGACGGGTTGTGGAAGCGCCGCCGAGGGCACGGTGCAAGAAGCGTCGGTTGCTCTTTACGGCTACAGCACTGAAGGAGACGTGACCGCGGAGACCTCCGGCGACTTCTCGCGTCTCGCTTACAACGGCAATTATGCGGTCGAGAACAACGACTGGGGCGTCGGGCAAAACGGCCAGGGCGGCTCGACCAGCTTCATCGAGACGAACAATACGATCGGCTGGGCCTGGAACGTTTATAACGGCACCAACGTCGTCATCTATCCCGAGGTCGGCTACGGCTGGAGCCCCAACGGCAATTCGTCGTGGGGCGGCAATCCGACGATTCCACAGCTGAGCGCTAACCAGACGATTACCTCGAACTTCAATATCCGCGGGCAATACTCGCAGGGCGGCACGTGGGATATGGCCTACGACATCTGGATTACGTCGGCGCAGCATCCCGCGAATACAGTCGGCAGCTTCGAGCTCATGATCTGGCTCGACCACAATCAGAACGGTCCGTGGAGCACGCAAGGACCGCAAGGCGTCGTCAATATCGACGGCGTCAATTATCAGCGATATACCAACGCCGGCGCCGCGAATTGGACTTGCCTCACCTATATCAACCAAGGAGCGGGCATTTATAACGGGACGAGCTTCAATATCTCCGACGTCATCAAGGACGCGGCGGCCAAGTTCGGCATCCCGAATAGCTACTACGTCTCGTCTATCGAGTTCGGCAATGAGGCCGTCAACGGCTCGGGCATGCTTGAGATCTCGAACTGGGCCATCAACATTGGGAATGCGCCGCCGCCCCCGCCGCCGCCGCCGGCGAACGCGGCCAACTTCCAGCTCAACGCGTGGCAGTACAACCAGGAGCAGGGTTTGACGGTGTGGAACGGCGGCATCGGCAACTTCAATGCCGGCAATTGGCTCGAATTCAACGCGGTCAATTTCTCGACCGGCTACGACAACTATGCCATTTGGTACGCGACGACGGAGCCGGGCACGTTCGACCTCCGCATCGACAGCCCGACCGGCGCGAAGCTGTGCACGGTGGCGACCAGCCCGACGGGCGGCTGGGCCGATTACGTCTGGGGCGGCTGCGCGCTGGATCCGTCGCTGGCGAATGGCGTTCACAATCTGTATCTCGTCGCCACCAGCGGCGCATCGAATCTCGGAACCATGTGGATCAAGAATCAGTAACGCCGTAAGAGTAAGGGGTGGTGCCGCACTGCAATCGTCAGTCGAGCTGCAATACCAACAGTCGGAACGGAGCCGTCCGCGAGTCGTCGATGCGATGACCGGTCTTGCGCAGAGGTCACGCGTGCTCGGTTCGGCGTCTTGCCTATTGGCCTCCACCATTGAATGTCGCAGATGACGCAAGCGCGCCTATTCGAGTGCGTCTTCACCTCGCGATTCCGAATCGAGGAGCCTGTGATGTGGAACAATCGATCCATCTTTCGAGTTTCCGCGCCGGCAATCGTGTCAGCCCTGGTCGCCATGGGTTGTAGCGGCGGCGCCGACGTTGCGGTGCGGGCGGCGTCGATCAAGCCGGCGACGGTCAATTTTTATGGCTACGACACCGAAGGCGACGTCACCGCGCAGACCTCGGGGAATTTTGCGCGTCTCGCATACAAGGGCGACTACGCAGTCGAGAACAACGACTGGGGCGTCGGACAGAACGGCCAGGGCGGCTCGACCAGCTTCTTGGAAACGAACAACACCATTGGCTGGGCCTGGAATGTCTATAACGGCACCAACGTCGTCATCTATCCCGAAATCGGCTATGGCTGGAGCCCAACGGCAATGCTTCGTGGGGCGGCAATCCAATCATCCCGCAGCTGAGCGAGCACAAGACGATTACGTCGAGCTTCAACATTCGCGGCCAATACTCGCAGGGTGGCACGTGGGACATGGCCTACGATATCTGGATCACGTCGGCGCAGTATCCCACCAACACCATCGGCAGCTTCGAGCTGATGATCTGGCTCGATCACAACCAGAACGCGGCGTGGAGCACGAAGGGACCGCAAGGGCTCGTCACGATCGGCGGCGTGAGCTATCAGCGCTACACCAATGCCGGAGCCGCCAATTGGACCTGCCTCTCGTACGTCAATCAAGGCGCGGGCGTCTATGATGGAAGCAACTTCAACGTCTCCGATGTCATCGCCGATGCCGCGGCGACGTTCGGCATTCCAGCTGATTACTACGTCTCGTCGATCGAGTTCGGCAACGAGGCGGTCAACGGCTCGGGCATGCTCGAGATCGCAAACTGGGCCATCGACATCACCGATGGGCCGGCCGGCGGCAGCGACGCCGGCGGTGTGGGCGGCAGCGTCGACCTGGGCGGCGTCGCCGATGACGCCGGCTCCGGTGACGCCGGCATGCGCGAAGCTGATATGAGCGGCTATCGTGAGGGCGGCGCGGGCGGCACCGGCAACTTGGGCGGGACGGCCGATGCCGGCAGCGGCGGCAATCACGCCCACGGTGGCTGCAGTGTGTCCGGCGCGTCGGAGCCCGGCAGTGCCGTGCTTTGGCTGCTCATCGTCGCGCTGGCCGTGCCGTATCGTCGTTCCCGTCGCTCGCGCCAATAGCTGCGCCCGCACGATTGCGAGTCACTCGCGTGAGTGGGTCTGCTGGTTCGGCTTGATGCCCAACAGTGGCAGGCCGGTCACCGGCTGCCCGTCGCGCGAGATCGCGTGGCTGAAGTCGAGCTGCACGACGTCGTCGTCGAGCACACCATCGAGGTTGAAGCGCAGGTTCACGGTGTGATCGCCGCCGCCGGGGATTCGGTAGGTCGACTGCAGCCCGCCCGGCACGCGGGTCCGCCGCTCGCCGAGCGGCGTCACCATCACGACCGCGTCGCGATCGACCACCAAGGGCTCGCGGCCGACGTTGACGACCTCGCACGTGATGATGTCGCTGAAGATGCTGACGAGGCCGACGCGAACGTCGGCGCCTTCGACCTGGCGCGTCGCGCTCACGTTCGCCACCGGCACCATCGCGGTCGTCTGCGTGGTCGCGCATCCGCTCGTGAGCGCCATCACGAAGCACAACAAGGTCTTCATCGGCATGGCCTGCTGACGTCGAGCATGGCCAAATATTCACACACGAATAGCGCTTGGTAAAACGATCCGAGCAGCTCGCTGTGCGGCGTTCAAAACGTGCCCGCCAGCCCGGTGGGCGACAGCGAGACGGAGGTGGCGGGCGCCTCACGGACGCCCCGGGTCACACCGGCCGCGTAGGACCACAAGACCGAGCCGACCGACGAGACGGTGACGCCGACTGCGCTCAGCGCCACGCCGACGTCGAACGCGGGCTTGCTGGCGTCGGCGCTGAGGTTGAAGACGCACAGAAGTAGGCCGGACACCAGCGTGGCGACTCCGACAAATGTGGCCGTCGCGGGAGCCTTCTCGCGGTTCAGCGCCCGCGCTTCGGCGCTGTCGAGCAGCCCGACCTTCCAATTCGCGCGCAGCCCGCGCTGGTAGCCGATGCCGTACACCAGCTCGGACAGCGTGGAGGTCAGCGTCGTGAGCCCAGCCGTCGAGATGAGGCCGATACCTGCGAAGCGCCCGCTATTGCCGAGGTCGGCCGCGGCCAGCCCGGCGCCAAGCATCGCAGCGACAACGCTCACGCCGACGACATGGCGGGCGCGCAGCTCCGGCCGGCGCAGCGGTGGCAACGACTCGGTCGCCGAGGACGAGCGCATGAGAGCCAATGTGAGCAGGAGCACGGTCGCTAGACGCATGAGGCGGTGCGACAGCAATTGCCGTGCCTCGCGCATTCGCCACGAGCGGCGCGGCGTTCACGAACGCGCGGTCCGGCCGGTCCGACATTCCTGTCCGGCCCGAGCGCGCGCCGTGGCGAGCGCGACACACCGCGCGAGGCGACCGGTCATCCGCGAAGTCGGGCCGGCGGTGGCCGCGTTCACTCGACCCGTCGGTGATGCGAACGATGCCGGCCTACTGCCAACGCCTGCTCACGACGGTTGTCGCCCGCGCGCTCTCGCAGGATCCATTCGTGTTATGAGGGATCGTGGACGACCGAGACGACAAGTTGCTGACGCTGGCTGACTATCGGCGGGCGGCGCGTGGCGCGCTGTCGGCGACGGCGTGGCGCTACTTTCGCAGCGGCGCCGACGCCGAAGAGACGCTGCGCGAGAATGTGCGCGCGTACTCGCGCTGGCAGATCTGGCCGCGCGTGCTCGTCGACGTCGCCGAGCGCGATCTGTCGACGACACTCTTGGGCGCGGCATCGTCGATGCCGGTGATGATCGCGCCGACCGCGTATCACAAGCTGGCGCATCCCGACGGCGAGCTGGCGACGGCACGTGCGGCGGCGGCGGCCGGGGTCGTCATGTGCGCGGCGACGTTGGCGACGACGTCGCTCGAGGAGATCGCCGCGTCGACGGCGGCGCCCAAGTGGTTTCAGCTGTACGTGCATCGCGACGAGGGGCTGACGGCGGCGATAGTCGAACGAGCGGCGGCGGTAGGCTATCGCGCGCTCGTGATCACGGCCGACACCGCGGTGCTCGGCCGGCGGCTCGGCGACGAACGGTACGGCTTTTCGCTGCCGCCGTCGCTGTCGATGCCGAACCTCGAGGCGCACCTGCCGGCGACGGAAGATCGCAGCTCGGCGCTGGCGCGCTACTTTGCCGAGCGTCACTCGGCCGCGTTCGACTGGCGCGCGCTCGAGCGATTGACCGCGCAGGCGAAGATGCCGGTGGTCGTCAAGGGCGTCTTGCGCGGCGACGACGCGGCGCGCGCGGTCGATCACGGCTGCGCGGGGGTGATCGTGTCGAACCACGGCGGGCGGCAGCTCGACGGTGTGCCGGCGACGCTCGACGCGCTGCCCGAGGTCGTCAGCGCCGTCGCCGGGCGCGCCGAGGTGCTCGTCGACGGCGGCGTGCGCTGGGGCACGGACGTGCTCAAGGCGCTCGCGCTCGGGGCGCGCGCGGTGCTGCTTGGGCGGCCGATCTTGTGGGGGCTCGCGGTCGACGGCGAGGCGGGCGTGCGCGCGGTCCTCGAGCTCGTGCGCGCCGAGCTGTCGCGTGCGATGGCGCTGGCGGGCTGTCGAAGTCTGCGCGAAATCGGCGGCGACCTCGTGCGCCGTCGGCAATAGGCCGCCCTGGACGCGAAGTGAGCAAGCGCGACGTGGGCGCTAGCCGGATTACGCCACGCGTTAAAGGCAATAGCGACCAGCGACGAGTCACATCCCGTCGCGGCCCCGGTTCGCGTTAGCTTGCGAAGTCGCGCCAACTGCTCGCCTCGACCGTCGTCAGCGCGCCCGGTTCGTCTTGCCGCCGTCTACCCAGATCCTGACGGGGCGCGCCGGCGATTCGGCGTCGGCCGCGCCGATCAGTTTCGGTTGACCAGCCACGGTGTTTCGCCTCCAGCGCTGACCGTTACACCGTCCTCCATATCTGGAGGCACAGTGGCGAATGCCCGTAATTAGAAAGCCCGAGAGGGCGAAGAAGAGGTCCTCATCGAGAGCCGGAAGGCTTCGAATTATTCGGCGCGTTCTACATGTGACGCGTCCTGCGAATCTTTCCTCTCTACTATTCATTTCTTCTGTTTTGGTTCGTGGCGGTCCGATTCTTCGTCGCCGCACGAGGCTGGAACGTCGAGGCGATTGGCGTCGATCGACAGGCCTGGTATTGGCTTTATGTCGCCAACTGGATCCCGCTCTTCGGCGACGGACCAGGCGCGCTCGGTCACCTATGGTCGCTTGCGGTAGAAGAGCAATTCTACCTCGTCTGGCCACTCGTAGTTTGGCTCGTGCCGGGGCGGCGGCTCGGTAAGCTTTGCATTGCGATCATCGTCATTGCGCCATTGCTTCGCGGAGTGATGGTCGCGTTTCATCTGCCGCCTCTGGCGATCTACGAGCTCACGCCTACGCGCGCCGATTCTCTGGCGTTCGGCGCGCTCGTCGCGGTCGCTTTGCGCGACGAGCGATGGCTCGAAATCGCCGCACGCGTCTGGCGAGTCGTACTCGTGCTCGCGCTCGCGGGTATGGCAGTGATTGTGGCGTACTCGAGAGGACTCCCTAACGATTCCCCGTTGACGCAGATATTGGGCTTTTCGTTGCTGGCGTGTGCCGCGTCGGCGGCAGTCGCAGGAACCGTGATTAGAAGCGCTGCAGTCTCGTCAGTGGGAATACTCGAGAGCAAGACTCTGCGAATATTCGGCAAGTACAGCTATGCGCTTTATGTGCTGCACCATCCGATCTACAGCAGTCTTTTGGGACGTCTAACGGTTTTCCGAGGTGGGGCACTCCTGCAATCTCGATCGTATGGAGAGGCGGAGGAAGACTGACGGTGAGCGAGTGGAACCGCGGTAGGCAGGGCGGCCCAGGCGGACAGCGTGCTCTGCAAGTAGATGACGATGCGGCCCTGGAGTCGGCGCATCCGTTGCGGGCGCTGCATGCGGAGCCGCGCGTCGCTCGCATGCTCTATCGCCGCCGCGTGCAGCGCAAGGCGAACAACGCGGCGGGCAAAGGCGCAGCCAGGATCGCGCACGGTTGAGGGCGCGCTCGAAGGACAGGCACGCAGCCAAGGGATCACGGCCGCCGACCCGGCGCAAGATGTGTAGGATCGTGAGAGCGCTGGCTGCGCGCGGCGCGCAAGTGGCGCGTCAGCGACGCGCGGGCGGAGACGCCGAGACGTGACCGATGAAGATCGTGCCGTCCCAGATGTGGCCGGCAATGGGCGTCATGTCGACGTGCCACGTTTTGGATGCCGGGTGGCCACTGTCGAAGTCGTGCACTTTGCAGCCATCGCCGCAGCTCCAAACCGTGCCGCCGCCCGCGACGACGTCGAGCGACGTGAATGGGATGCCGTGCTGGCGCAAGATGCCGCCGGCAGCGGCGACGGTATCGACGCGCGTGTGGTTATTGCCGGCCGATACGATCACGACTGCGTCAGGATTGCGGCCGCGGATGCGCTCGACGCCGCGGGCGATGGCTGCGTCGTAGTCGCCGCCGGGCGTGTTGTCGGTGACGGCCTGGAAGTCGATGGGCACCCCGCTGCGTCGGGCAGCGCGGATATGCTCGATGAGCCCCAGGACGGCTTCGCTCGAGCGACCGTCTTTGAATTCGGCGTTCCAGAAGGTGCCAGCGAGTAGCTGGTTGCGATCGTTGGCTCTGCCGCTCGAGGCGAGGTAGGTGTCGATGCGGGGTTGCTCAGCGGACGGGATCTCCATGCCGACGATGGTGGGTGCGCCGGCGCGCGAGAAGTTGCACGCCATCGACCACAAGAGTTGCGGGATCTCGGCGCTGCCGTGCACCTCGCCGACGAGGATGGTGGTGCCCGAGACGAAGAACGGATCGAGGCCACGTACCGGCGTGAAGCTCTCGGCAGACCGAGCGCTGGCACAGGCAAAGATGGCGGCGGCGAATACGATCAGGCGTTCAGGTTTCATGGCGAGTACCGATATACCATTCGACGTCGGCGTTACGGCGCTGCTCGGCCAGCCAGCGGTCGAACAGGCACTGTTCGATTACCTCGCGTGTCGCGGCATCGAGCGTCGCCGTCGTCGTCTCGAGCACGAAGTGCAGCCGTACCTGATGCCCGCGCACGACCGGCCCGACGAGCTGCGCGCTACCGTCGAGCACGAGGCCGGTCTCGGTTTCGAAGTCGCCGCGGCGCTGGGTCTCGATCGTGAGCTCTGGTCCGCCCGATGCCAGCGCCGCCGTCAGTAAGCGCTCTGCATCGCTCGTCGTCGCATGTGCCGCGAGCCAGATTTCGGCGGCGTCGCGATCGCGAAATTCGAGTGTAAGGAAACGCAGCTCGTCGAGATCCCCGAACGTTCCGCGTGAGGCCGTCAAGGCGCTGGACAGCGGCTGGCATCGACGTGGCACCGCCCTGGCAAGCTGGCAGACACGATGCCACAAGTATCCGTATTGAATTAGTAAGATAGAGTGTAGGCGCGGGAGTCGAACCTGTTCTAGTGACCTGACAAAAACACGAGGCACGACGCTGGCTTGCGGCGATTTCCTCATGATTTAGCGGCACTCGTACCCGGCGCTTTCATTCCGCATCGTCCCGACCCACCCGAGCTTAGGCCGACCGATTCCCATTCGCCGTGGCACCCGGTGCCACGGCCCGAAAAGGCTCATATCCTTGCTTGGCGGGGGGCCTTTCCCGGCGCCGCAGGGTAACCCACCCGGCATGGCACCGGGTGTCACGCTATCACTCGATCGCTGCCTGCCGGCCTTCGCGCCGCAAGGCGGGTGTCGCTGATGGGGTGGTGTTGAGGGATGATCGAGAAATCCCAGTTCGTGCCTTGAGAACGTAGTCACGCACTTTGAACTCTCCGTCTTGATGGTCATAGGTCGGCAGCGGCCAAGGCCACTCGGCGGGCGCAGGTTGTTATGCCAAGGCCGGCTCGAGCACGTGGAAATTCGCAGAAACAAGACCTAGCCAGCCTGGCTTCGAGCCGGGGCTCGCGCAGGGCGGGGCGGTGCACGCATGAGTCGCGGTGCGGGAATCGGTCAGCCCTGAACGTCGAAGATGTGCGAACGTCCGCTAGCGCACAGCAATTTCGCGCCGTGCCGGTGTATCAGGTTGACAACGACTGGGAACCACGTGAGTTTGTGGCTTCTCTGGGTGGGGACTTTCGCACGGATGACTCGAAGCGGATTCTGGGTGGTGTCGGTTCTGCTGGTGGCGGGAGTGGCGAGCGCGGACGGCAACAAGGAGTCCGCCAAGGAGCTGTTCGAGCGCGCGACCGTGCAGTTTCGCGTCGGACATTTCGACAGCGCAGCCGCAGACTATGCGCGCGCATACGAGCTGCACCACGATCCCGTGTTGCTCTACAACGTGGCTCAGTCCTATCGCCTGGCGAACAATCCCGACAAGGCGCTCTTCTTCTACAAGAGCTATCTATCGACGGTTCCCGACGCGGCGAATCGCGAGGAGGTCGAGGGCCGGATCGCCGAGCTCGAAAAAGCGGCCGCCGAAAGAAAGCCGCCAGAGCCGCAGCCCACCGACCGCCCACCTGCGACGGGACTCGGCACGCAGCCTGTTCCCACACCGCCGCAAGCGACGCCTGCAGACACGGCCAACGATCGGCCGAATGCCGGTCGTTCCAAGAAGCTCGCAGGATTGACGGTCGGCATCGTCGGAGTGGCCGCACTCGGCGCTGGCATCGCCTTCGGCGTTCTGGCAAAGAACGCCGGCGACAGCGTTACAGCAGCCGCCCGCGAAAAACGTCCGTTCGACGCCAACCTATACAAGACCGGTCAGAACGATCAGATCGCCGAGGAAGTCTTGATCGGCGTGGGCGCCGCCGCTGTCGTGGCGGGCGTGGTCGTCGGTGTGCTGGGCGTTCGCGAGTCGCGACGCCATCGCTCTTTAGCCTTGGCGCCCATGCTCGGCCGCACGCTTGCCGGGGCCAGCCTGTCGATGGAGTTGTGGTGAAGAGACATTGGCTTCTGGCATCGCTGGCGCTCGTCGCAGGCTGCTTCTCGCCCAGCTTTCACGATGGTGATTTCCCGTGCAAGACGTCGAGTCAATGCCCGGCGGACTATCATTGCGCAGCGGACAACACCTGCTGGAGGAATGGGCACGACCCAAGCGGCAGCGACATGGGCATCGGGATGAACGATGGCGCCGTCGACATGGTCGTCGGAGCGGACCTGTTGCCGGTCTCCTATCCTCCCGCGGCCGTTTGGTCTTCCTGTGGCGGCGGGCCGGTCACCGCGGCTTCGAATAATCAACTGAACGTCAGCATTGGCAACACGCCGGTCATGGGCATTTCCACGGCCCCGAGTGGTGCAGCTGTGACGTTCGGTTACTTCACTGACGACGTGTACTAGGAGACGCTGGATCATGCGCTCGATTCGTTTCGTACTGATTGTCGCCCTCATACTGCTTGGTAGTCGCGCCTACGCCACCACGCCGAGTCAGTTCTCGGTGCAGGGCGTGTTGCGTGACAGCGGCGGCAAGCTTCAGTCCATGATGGTCAACGTCACCGTCAACCTCTACTCCGCGTCGACGGGAGGAGCACCGCTCTCGACCCCCGTCAATGCGCTGTCGGTCATGGCAGTCAACGGCTTGTTCACTGTTACCATCACCGCCGATCAAGCGCTTCAGACGGTCTTGGCGACACCGCCGATCTGGCTGGAGCTAGTCGTCGGGAACGACACCTTTCCCAGGCAGTTGATCACCGCAGATGTTTACGCGCTTCAATGCGGAGCCGCCGACGTCGCCAATAGCCTTGCTCCGTCGGTGACCATCAACGCCGCGACCCAGATCACCGGTGTGCTCCCAGTGGCAAACGGTGGTACAGGTGCCGGCGGAGTCGAAGCATGGCACGAGATTCCCGACTCGGCGCTCGCCTTCGGATGGGTTTGGTACAGCACTCCGACTGCTGATTTCACGACTCCCGCCTTTTACAAAAATCCATTTGGCGAGGTTCGCTTGAAGGGGCTGATCCGTAATGGAACAGCCGTCGGCACTATCTATCAGCTACCAGCCGGATACGCGCCCGCGCATACAACAATCATTTCGACTACTGGCAATACGACGGCCCCAGCGCTTTGCACGATCTATATCTACAACACGGGCAACATACAGTTGCAGTCAAACTGCCCCACCGGGGCGGGCAACTGGGTTTCGCTCGACGGAATCACCTTCCGCGCCGGATCGTAATACTCGGCTGCGCGCCAGTTGCGGCGCCATTCCGCTGTTTGTTCAGAACGGCGGCGGCAAGGAATCTGTCTCGACGTCGCCCGAAGCTCGGCCGCCGTAGTAGTCGAAGAACCGCCGCAACCGTGGTAAACGTGACCTCGAGAGAGGGAACGATGGCGGGAACGATCGAGGCGCAACTCGTGGCTGAATGGAACGCGGCTGGCATTCTGCCTGGCGACACGGTACTGATTCACAGCAGCATCAAGCGCACGCTCAAGCGGTTGTTGAAAGCCGGTTTTTCCGTGTCAGCCGACAGCGCCCTACTGTCTTTTCGCGAAGCGGTCGGACCGTCAGGGACGCTGCTGTTTCCTCTGTTCAATTTCGACTTCACGAAGGGGACGCCCTTCGACAAGCGGAACACTCCTTCGCATATGGGTGCACTCACTGAGGCGGCGCGTCGAGCGCCCGACGCAGTACGCACCGGCCACCCCATCTACTCGTTCGCGGTGCTGGGTGCCAAGTCGTCGTGCTTTCGCGACGTCGAGAACTTCAGCGCTTACGGCGCTGACTCTCCGTTCGCACTGCTCCGCGAGATGGATGGCAAGATCGCCGTTCTCGATCTCCCGGATCAGGACAGCATGACTTTCTATCACCACGTAGAAGAGATGAACGAAGTCCCTTACCGCTTTCATAAAGTGTTCGAAGGCGATTATATCGATCTCGATGGCAATACGAGCCGTCGCCGCTTTGGTCTATTCGTGCGAAATCTCGAAATGGGCGTCGAGACGGACGTGGATCGGATGGGCGAGCTGTTGTGGCAGCAGGGGCTCTATTCTGGCGAACGTCACGGTGTGGGATCCGGGCTACGCGTCATCTCTGCTCGCGCGATGTTCGACGCGGTCTCGGAAGTGATTCGCACCGGCCGGGCCAAGGACTTCCTGTACAGCATCAAGACCCCCAGTTGAAGGTTGGAAGTCGCGACGAAACATCGATGAGCCGCGGGGCGAGCCAGCATCGCCACCAACCGCGCTTTCGCCGTCGCGACGGACATAGTCGGTGGGTACGGCACCGTTCGTCTCACGCGGTGCCTTCGTGAAACAGATCAATGCCCGGAGAGGCCATGAGCGAGCACGCTGAAGATTCGACTATCGGACAACAGATGCATGACTTTGCAAAGCTGCTCTGGCCGATCTGTCGCAGTTTGTCCGGCGATGGCGTGCGGCAAACGCTGCAACTGATCCGAGAGCGATTGCCGGCACTTCAGATTCATGAAGTGCCATCTGGGACGAAGTGTTTCGATTGGGAAGTCCCAGACGAATGGAACATCCGCGACGCTTATATCATTGCGCCCGACGGGCAGAAGATCGCCAACTTCAAGACTAATAACCTGCACGTGGTTGGCTACTCCACGCCCATCAATGCGGAGATGCCCCTCGAGGAGCTGCGGCCGCACTTGTTCTCCTTGCCCGCGCAGCCGACCGCGATTCCCTATATTACGTCCTATTACAAACGCTTTTGGGGATTCTGCATCTCGCACGAGCAACTGACTGCATTGAAGCCTGGCAACTACCGCGTTGTCATCGACAGTGAGCACAAAGCCGGCTCGCTTACGTATGGCGATTTGGTCTTACCGGGCGAGACCGAAGACGAGATCTTACTGTCGACCTATGTTTGCCATCCTTCGATGGCCAACAACGAGCTGTCCGGTCCCCTCGTGACGCTGGCTCTCGCGCAATGGCTCACGACGTTACCGCGACGCCGCTACACTTACCGCATCTATTTCGGCCCCGAGACGATCGGCGCCGTCGTCTACCTGAGTCGTCATTTGGAGGCGATGAAGCGAGTTACCCGGGCAGGGTGGGTAGTCACCTGCGTGGGCGATGACCGAGCCTATTCGTTCTTGCCGAGCCGAGAAGGCAACACGTTCGCTGATCAGCTGAGCCGACACGTGCTCCGTCACTGCACCCCTGCGCCGAAGGAGTACTCGTTCCTCGACCGGGGCAGCGACGAGCGTCAGTACTGCAGCCCAGGGGCCGACTTGCCCGTATGTTCCATCATGCGCAGCAAGTATGGCGAGTATCCCGAGTACCATACTTCGCTCGATGACTTATCGCTGGTCACTCCGTCAGGACTCCTGGGCGGATATCGCATGATAAAGAAGTGCATCGAGTTGGCCGAAGCCAACAGATCTTATCGAACGAAACTGCCGTGCGAGCCGCAGTTAGGTAAGCGCGGCCTCTATCCGTCGCTGAGCACCAAAGAGTCGGGCGCAATGGTCAAGACCATGATGGATTTCCTGGCGCATTGTGATGGCCACCTCGATTTGCTCGCGATCGCCGAGCGGATTGGCGTCTACGCGCACGAGCTCGCTCCGTTGGCCGAGAAACTCACCGGTGCGGGAGTGATCGAGCCGGTCTGACGCTAGCTGCTGTCGCAGATCGCTCGCCGCGCGGTGGATGTGCTGGAGGATGCACAGTTCTGGGAATCGCAGGACGGGAGCCGTGAAAACATCAGAAGGCTACTGGAAACCGATTTGTGATCTTGTGAAGCGGCTCAATTGATGGAGTCGGCTGGCCGCCAGCGACGCCACGCAATCATCGCTGGCCTCGTACATGACGACGGCTGCGGCTGCGTCGACGTATGTTCCGCAATCGACGTTGGCCAAGCTTGAGAAGCAGCGCAGAGCGCCGTCTCGCGCCGTGCCGCGCCCTGCTCACAAATCTGTCGACGGACGGCGATAGGCGCCGGCGTCACACGAACCGCCCCGTTTATTTCGCCAGTCGCGTCTGCGCGCGCGCCGCGCCCGTCGCATCGTTACCGTGAAGATCCAAGTAGCGCTGATAGTGGAACAGCGCGTTAGCCTTATTGCCCTGGTCCCACCAATAGTCGGCAAAATACAGCTCGGCCGGCGGGTATTTTCCGCGTAGCGACTCGTTCATCGCTGCCAAGAAATCCGGCTGATGCGTCTTCCCCAGCTTATCGTGAGAAAGTGCTAACCAATAATACAGCTCGGGGATCCCGACAGTCCCCCGCTTTGCGGTCATGAGGCTGTCAACGGCCGCCGAATATTTCCCTACCTTATACAGACGAATGCCTTCCTGCATATCTAGTGCAATCTGCTCAGGCGTTTTGCTATCGCGCTCAGCACTTGTTCCGAGCCCCGGGATCGATTCAATGAACGCGGTCATGACCTGTGCGGCGAACACGGGCTTGACCGCGGGCTGTCCCGGCATCAGGAAGCAGAACGCGATCTTGCCATTGCCGCGCGAGCTCACGACAGCATCAGCCGGGGGCAACGCACTGGGATTTTGGCCCTCGACCGACTTTGCATCATCGAGTTGCATCTGAACTTCGACCCCGGCGCTGCTCGACCAAGCGACGCCCCAACCGGACGCACCGCAAATCGACGCCGTCCCGTTGCTAGCGCCACGCGAAATCGGCGCATTCTTCGTATGTGTATTCACCCAGCCCACGAGGGACTGGCGGCGCTTCCCTTCCGCCAGGCTCATCGTGAGGCTGACGGCAGCCACTCCGTCGCCACCATCGCGACGAACGAACGCGCGGTCGAACGGCGGGGGCAACTTCACGGCCGCTCCCGGCACGTCGTCCGCGATCGGGATAGTCAGCTCGACATGAGCGCCGCGTAAACCAGTTGTGCACTGCGAAAAGCGAGCGCCTGGCACGCAACCTTCGAGTGCCTGCCCTAGCACGGAGCTCGCCTCGGCGCGCGCCAGCCTCGAAGTGCCATGCGCCGTGACCATCACAAGACCGCAAAACAAGAGTGCGCGTTTGCTCATCTCATTCTCACTTAATGAAGCCTAATGCTGGGCACTTGCGGATTTGCCAGCGAAGGTGACTGATTTAAGCATTTGCTCGAAGTCGCTCTTGGCGCCCGAATAGCTCTCCGCTTTGCAAAGCAAAATAGCGTCGACGATCGTTGTTTGATGTTTTCCCTGTTTGAACTGGAAGGACGCAACGTCTGCGACCGCCTTTGGACTCGAGCACTGGGTGACGGTACGGGCGAGCTTGGCGGTTGGCGAACCGATCGGCTGCGCGTCTTCGCAGTCGTTGAATCGGACTGTAGCCGCACCAATCGCCGCGAATACGTTCTTTTCGCCAGCGGCTTGCTTCGTTCGATTCTGCAGACCAGTCGCGTCGACCGTAAGCTCGCTGCAGCCGTCGGCCGTGGTGCATTCCTCGCGATCGATTTGGACGACGCATCCGTTGGGGCCGCGAAAGCTGCCGACGCGAACGGCAGCAGCTTTGGGATCGACGGCAACTTTCGTCCACCCGGCGGGAGGATCGATCATCAGCTTCGGCGCCAGCTCGTCGGCGAGAGATTCCGTCGTCAGACTGACGCTAACGAAGCCGAGGACGAAGAATCCAAACGTTCTCATTGAAGACAAAATGCTTCTTCTCCATGTGGTTGAACGTCGTGCTCTTGGACATCTGATGCTCATGCGCCTTCTCGCTGCCTGCGCCAATAGCGGTCACTTCTCGAAGCTGTCCCGTACCTTCGTCGCGGATGACGTCGCTGAGCAACTCGATGTGCCCATGGCCCTCTTCTTTCATGCCGGTCTTCGAGTTGACGTGCATTCCACCATGCCCATCTTGCCGGAACTTGCCGCGAACGATCACGACATCGCCTGACTGAGCGTTGTGCTCAGGATCCTGAACGACGTCGAACCACTGTGCGCCATGCAGTGGCTTCGCGCCTTTGGCAACGGCTTCGATATCGTCGCACATACCATTCACGTCAGGATACTTCACTGTCGGCTCGTGGTTCTCATCGGAACCCGCCGTCATGAACCCCGATCGGTAAAGGAATTCACCGACGAAGATGTTGCACTTGAAATTGCCGGCGTAACCACCTTTCTTTTCGCCACTCTGAAACGCCGGATGACTCAGCTTCTCGTCTTTGATCGAGCCAGCTTGGCCCCACGACGCGTCGCCATCCTTCAATCGCGCCGCCGACAACATCTCGTCGACATGTTTCTTGCGGTCGACGTCTTCGCCAGCAGGCGCCTCTTTGGATCCCCCAGCCGCTTGCTCCTTCGCTGCCGGTTCTTTGCTTTTCTCTTCTGCTACGTCGGCGGGCTTATTGACCTGCGCTCCGGCGAGAGCGGCAGCTGCCTTTTGGCCGAGGTCGGTAACCTCACCCTCCAAGCTTTTGTCGTACTCCTCGATTTGCTTTTGCGCGTCCTCGACCTTGAGCTCGCCCTTGCCAACTCGACCTGCGAGCTCTACGCCACGCTCTCGCAATCGCTCCGCAACGATATCCCGATCCGATTTCCAGAAGGTGACCGTCTCCCAAATCGTCCGCTCGACGTCGTGTTTCTCGTGATGCTCAGGCGGTCCCTTCGCGCTGCCAACGTTGCTCGGTGCCTTCTCTTTGGCGGGCCCAGCACCGGGCGCAATCTTGGTATTGTCGTGCTGTGCCACAGCCGAACCGGCGCCCTTTCCGCCCTTTGCCGGCGGAACATTGCCGCGGTAGATCGCCATCACCTTGCTAACGTACTCGTCGTGCTCGAGTAGCGACGGGTTCTCTATCTCCTCTTTCGAGAGACCTCCGTTATGCATTCGGGCGCATAACATGTACAGCTCGTCGTCCGACTTGGGCAGCTCGACCTTGAAGCGCTTGGCCTGCGCGACGACACGCTTGCGGACGTCTTCGACCTCTTTCTTGCCAAAGCCGACCGCGCCATCTGCATTGATGGCCTTCGACAGATGCCCTTGTCGACCGCCGGCCGCCTTCATCTGAAACCCGGCCAAGTTCTCGGCCATGATTCCCTCGACGCTGCCTTGCTTGCCCTTGTTCATGTAGGCTGCGAGGTCGCCCGGTCCCAACTGAATCCGATCAAAGACGGCCTTGTTGTCGTCATAGAACTTGTGCGCGGCTTCCATACGCGCCTTCTTATTCTTGTCGCCCACCAGCGCAGCATGGCTGGAGCGATATTCGCGGATCAGGCGACGGAACTCGATGCTGCCGATGAGACGATCGAGATCGCCTTCGCCTAGCCCGGTCGAAGTCGTCCAGGCATCGCGATGCTTGGCGATGAACCGCTCGGGATCGGTCTTGGCCAGCTCGACTTCGGCCGCATTCCACTGCAGCGCCTTCTGAGCGCGTCCCTGTTCCGCTTCACCCTTCGAACCTGACCGGCCCACCAACGCGGAATAGTACTGGGCGACAGCAGCGGTCTTCTGCTTCAAATCCGCGACTTCACTCTCGCTGAAGCCGTACTTTGCGCGCAGATCCGGATCATGCTCGAGCATGTCGATCGCACTGCTGGCGACCGTTTGGAATCGACCATACGACCCTTCGACCCCCGATGCGTTGCGAAGGTCGGTTCCGACGACACCGTCCTTATCAGGAGCCGCATTTCCGGATTCCTTGACGCCGATAGCGTAGACGAATCGATCCCAGCTGCTCCCTGACGCAGGCGGCGCCGCTGCAGAACCAGCGTTGGCGCGAGCATCGGCTGCTGGCTTCGCCGGGGCCGATGCCAACGACGACGCGTTCGCTGTGACGATAGCCTTGAGCTTGTGGCCCGCCGCGGCCTTGGACGCGGCGCCCTTGTGGCCGAGCGAATGCTTCTTCTCGTCGGACTTCGGTGGCGCGGAGTCCGCGGCAACAGCGGGCTTGGCCGCCGGTGCCGCGGCGTCTCCAGCGCTCTTTTCGTCGGCCTGTTCTGCGACAGGTTCCGCGGAGTGGTCAGCCGGCTGTTCGACGGCGGCTTCAGCTTTCTCGTTGCCGCTGTTTCCCGCATCGACTTTTAGGGCGCCAAACAAGTCGTCGAGCTCCGCCGCTTGCGTAGGCTTCGGCTCGGAATCCGTGGCGCCTGCCCCCGAGTCAGAAGATTCGCCGGCTGTTGCCGCCGGAGCGCTGCTGACGTGCTCGGTGGTTTCGGCCTGCGCTAATGCAGCATCCGCCTTGCCAGCATCGCCTTCGGAGGAGGGGACCGCCTCTTTTTCTTCCTGTGCAGGCTTTCCCGTGTCGGAATCGACGGCTTCCACCGGCGCCGCCGCTGCGCTCTCAGGCTCCTTGGAGCTGGGAACCGTCGTGGGTGCGGCCGTCGCGCGATCCGTCGCAAATGCATCGTCGGTCTTCTGGTCCGGCTCCTGCGCCCATTCGGGCGTGAGGATACCGTCCGCCGACCCCGCTGCGGCTGGAGCCGAATCAGCGCTGCCAGCCTTTGCCTCGGCTTGGGCGCGACGGCGTTGCTGGAATTTCCGGTAGAGCGCGTTCGCGGCCGCGACGTTGCCCTTCGTGACGGAAAGGAACAGGGTCATCGGCGAATTCGTTGGCCCGGCGTCAACGTCAGCCGACGCGGGCTCGCGACCGCCGTCAATCGTACCCTTATTTTTCTGGTCGAGCTCGCCCATCACAATCCCTAGCTCTTTAGAGTATATAAACGGCGCACGCCGCCATATAGGTTTTCGGCACGACCTCGAAAAAGTTGCTTCCAACAGAGGCGCGAAAGTTCGACTTCCGCCGGAGCCGCATGCCGCAGTGGAGTGAGGTGAGGTGACCGCCATCACCGCGCCGGGAACAAAGCTCCGTTGACGAACCCGGTCGCCATGACTCAGGACAGCTGATTGCGATGTGTCAGCACGGTCGGTCGAATTGTAACGCTCGATTCCGTTTCCCCCGAGCCCCACTGATTTCTTGCGGGTACATGGCAACTTTTCTTCAGTTTCGCCGATAATCTGAAGAAGGACGCAGATGAGCGACTCCGGCAAACTCCCTCGACCCGAAACAACGGCCGAAACGCGATCGTCGAGCGACGGCGAGCGCCGCCCCGTGCTCGAAGGCGCGGAAGTGACCCGCCGGCGAACCGCTGACGAGCTCGCCTATCGCACGTCAGGGGGCACAGCGGGCGTGGCGCCGATGCAGCGTCTCATGGACGAGCGCACGGCGATGGGAGCGCAATTGGCCGGACGCATTCAGCGCAAGGCCGAGGGGCAGCCTCGCGGCGGTGTGGCGATGCCGGAAGGTGGCGGCTCGGGGTTGACGTCGCAGCAGCGCCAGCGATTCGAGCCCAAGCTCGGTGCAGATCTGTCGGATGTTCGGGTCCATACAGGCGGCGCGTCGGCACATGCTGCGGCGGGGCTGAGCGCGCGCGCGTTCACCGTCGGCAACGACATCCATTTCAATTCTGGCGAGTTTGCTCCGGGCGCGAAGGAGGGGGATCGCCTTCTCGCCCACGAGCTCACGCATGTCGTGCAGGGCAAGAAGACCGGCGTGCAACGTAAGGCAGACGAGCATTCCGCTGCCGGCGATGAGTCACACGGCGCCGCCGGTCAGACGGACGTTTCGCATCCGGATGAGCCGGCCGAGAAAGAGGCCGATGCTGTTGCCGATGGCGTGACGAAGTCGCTGCACGAAAAGTCGTCGGCCGGCGGCGAGCATGCCAAGGCGACGGGAGCTGACGCAGCCAAGGGTCCGAAAGAGGCGCCTGCTCCCATCGCTGCAAAATTCATCGGAGTCGGGACCAAGATTTTTCGTGCGAAGGACCAGGGCGCGCCAGCCGCAGGCGGCCCGAACGCGGCGGCGCCGGACAAAGCGAGCCTCAAAGTCGACGCCAAAGCGGAGCCCAAAGCCGATCCGCCATTGCCGACCGCAGCATCGCGGGATGCGGGCGCGTGGGGCGCGTACGGCGCGAATTGGAGCGGCCTCTTCCTTCCGAAGCTCAAGGAGAACGGCATCTCGGAAGCCACCATCGCTTCGCTCGCCGCCAAGAAGAGCGCTTGGTTCGAAGACGCATACAGCTGCGTCGAGATGGGCAAGGATCATCATCCGTCGTCAATCGAATCTTCGCTGAGATTCCCAAGGAGCCGGAAGGGCAAGAGCGGCACTTTTGGTCGGGCGGCGGACCAGCGCAGGGCATGGCCGACCAAGCGATCGCGAACAAAGGCAAGATGGCCACGCCTGCGGGTGCAGGTCCAGGTCCAGGTGCACCTGCACCTGCAGGCGCAGGTCCGGCGAATGCCGGTGGGGGAACGCCGCAGAAGGCGATGCGGCTCGAGACGAGCCACGTCGGAATCCTGTTCAATGGCGTCTTCAATCAACCGCCCTCGCGACTCGACTGGTCGAAACAGGCCATTCGGTTCTGGCAGCGCGCGTCGACGAACTATGCCAAGGCGACGACCGGAAACGTGACCGCGCACCTCAATGTCGATTTCAAGTACGCCAAGGATCAGAAAGTAAATCGCGGCGCGATCTTCGGGGCGCTCGAATTGCCGGAAATCGTCACCAACATGAAGTTGCGTTCGCCCGCCGGTGAAACCGTCGTCAAGTCGCTCGTGCTCGATTTGTGGGTTCACGGCGCGACGAAAGACGCGAAAGGCAAAGACAAGGAAATCGACAAGAAGTTGGGCTTTACAGTCATCGCCGATCCTGCCGTGAACGAGGCGCAGATTCTCGACTCGATCGATGCGCAGATTCAACTCGCAGTGAATTCGTAAAGGCTGAACATGGCTGGACACACGGCTGCATACGACGAGTTCTTGTTTAGCTTCAATGGCGGGCTCGAGTTCAAAGACGACCTCGACCTCGATGCGTACGGTCGCGCGACGTCGGCGGAGCGTGCCGAGCTCGATCGCATTCTCGAGCAGAAGTTACCGGACGGGGACCCGCGCGTGGCACGCGCGATCAGGGCGCTTTGGCCGGCGGACAAGGCGACGGCACTTTTGACGCGCGCGCTTGCGTCGACATCACCCGCCGACCGCGTGGGAATCGCTCGCGCGCTGCGCTCGGTGGCGGAATCGAGTCATCGTTGGATGCGTTGCGCACGGCGCTGTTCGACGAGCGTGCGTCGACCGACGCGCGCTTGGCGGCCGCGGACGCTTTGGGCGAAATCGAAGGCGCGCCGGCAAACTTCTCGCTGAAGGCGGCGCTCGACGAGCCGTTGCCCGAGCTGCAGAAGCGCGTCGCCGAGCTGCTGTTCCGGCGTACTGGGCTCGAACGCTTGGCCGGCGACAGTGCGAGTGGCGCGGCTTTACTAGGCCGCTTGCTGCATGATTCCGACGAGGCAACACGCCGCGGCGCGATCGCCGAGCTGAAGCGAGTCGTTGACAGCGGATCGGCCGAGATGGCGGATCAGAAACGGGGCGACGCCCGAACCACTTAGTGCAATCACGAAATCTGCTTAACGGTTAGTCCTGCAGTGGGCGATATATTTAGCCGAGAAGATTTTCGAAAAGTAACGCGTGGACGAGATCCAAAGGACGGCAAGGATCTTGTACTGCCACTGGCACTAGAAGTTCGAAGGACACATCAATCGCGCTCATATCCATTTGCCGGTTCCTGAGTCCAAAGGGCGGCTGGTCGTCGCAATCTTTCGCGATCACCTGCCGCTTCCGGGCGATGGCTAGTTGTGATGATCTAGACACGTTGTTCATCCTGCCCGGCTCAGTCTGGCGGATGGTGGCTAGCTGTCGAGGCTGCCATGAGGACAGTGCCGAATCGAGCAACGGGCAAAGGCCCGATGCGGCGTAGCAGGACGTGTTGAAGCCGATGTCATTTTCACTCTCTTGACGCTGCTGTTGTAGAATTTGCTGCAGAGGCCTCTCTTAAATCCAAGGAGCTTCTTTCAGCCAGACGGTTCAAGAGTTTTGGCGACGGCAAGGGAAGGCTCCTCCGGCTCCGTCAACGCCTCGTTGTTCAAGCTCGCGACGTACCCGATCGCTCTCTGAATGCGTTCCGCTTTCGAGCCCGCTGTCTTGAGGGTTAGCCGGCGCAGTAGCCCCTCGATATCGCTGCTCGAAAGAGCATTCAGAAGGGTTTCCTCGGCCCGGTGCGCCTCCCACAGGGCGCGAACCTGAGTGTCCTTTGCGCCGGATTCGACGGAGCTCGAATTGGGCCAGGATGGTACCGAGCTCGTGACCTCGGAGACGCGAGAAGAGAAAGCCGAAACGCTCTTGATCGAGAACCCTTGCCTCCTTGGGAGGTGGGGGCGGTTCCGGCTCCCGGAGAACGTCCCGTCCAGCAGCGACGTGTGCAACAATACAATTGACGAGATTATTCTCTTTAGAACCCGAGATCGTTGCACCTATGTCTTTGCAGATTTCGCGCAGTCGGTCGAGTCCGATGCTCTTCAATCGTACGCGTTCGATGAACAGCGTCGTGACGGCAGTGGAACGAGCGGATATCAACTCGCTGCATGGGGCGAGCGTCACGAGAAGTGTGGATCAAGCGGGTCAAGCGCTGGCGTGACAGCGGCCTCAGCGCGAAGGAATTCGCGGAGCAGGTCGGCGTCGGAGTAGACCGGCTGCGCCATTGGAAGTGGCGGCTGGCGAAGGAGAACAGGGCGACGAACGCTGCGTCTGGGGCGTCGCCGAGGGTCCGTCGTCGTTTCCGTTCGTCGAGGTGACGCCGGCGCCGGCCCCGGAGCTCGAGGACCCGATCATCGAGGTCTTGGCTCCGAGCGGCTTCTGCATTCGCGTCCCCGCACGCTTCGACGCCGAACGCTTCGGCGCGTGCTCGCCGTGGTCCGCTGATGCTGCCGGCGTCGGTCCGCATCTTCGTCTGCACCGAGCCGCAGGACATGCGGCGCTCGTTCGATGGGCTGGCGCTGGCGACGACGCAGCTTCTCGGCAAGGACCCGCGTTCGGGCGCACTGTTCGTCTTCCTCAACAAGCGGTCCACGCGGGCAAAGGTGTTGTGGTGGGACACGAACGGTTATTGCCTGCTCTGCAAGCGCCTGCATCAGGCGCTCTTCATCATGCCGTCGACGCGGACTGGTGATTCGCGCGCCGTAAGCATCGATGCCGCGCGCTGGCGACGTTGCTGGCAGGCGTCGAGAAATGTCGACGAGGACTTGACGGATGATCGGCGATGGCTATCGTGCCGGCGTGTCCGCGTCGCCGCCCACCGTCGAAGAGCTGACCGCATTGCGCGCCGACAACGAGCGACTCGCTGCCGAGCGCGAGCACTATCGCGAGCTGTATCTGCGGATGCTTGAGCAGTGCCGCAAGCTCGAGCTCGGGCTGCTCGGGCAGAAGGCCGAACGGCTCGTCGCCAACGACGCGCAGCTCACGATGCGCGTGCTTGCGACGCTGCTCGGCGAACGACCGGCAGTGGACGAAGCCCCGCCGACGCAGACGGTCCGCGAGCACAAGCGGCAAAAGCCGACCGGCCGCAAGCCGCTGCCCGAGTCGCTGCCGCGCGTCGAGATCGAGATGCTTCCCGACGAGGTCCAGCGCGAAGGGCTCGATGCGTTCGAGCGCATCGGCGAAGACGCCCGCGAGATCATCGAGCGCCGCCCCGCGTCGATCGTCGTCGTGCGCCTCATCTATCCGAAGTTCGTGCGCAAGGACCGTGAGGGCGATGGCCGAGACGCGTGTCGTCGCCGAGCCGGCCGAGCTGCCCATCGCGCGCGGACGGCAGGACCGGGATGCTCGCCGACACAATCGTGCGACGCTGGCAGATCACCAGCCGCTCAACCGGCTCGAGGCATCTATGCCCGCGATGGGCTGGAGCTGGCCAGAGCACGCTCTGCACCTGGCACGACCAGCTGCGCGAGCTGATCCGCCGCTCGTCGAGGCGATGTGGCAGGACGCCACGGCGCGCCCTACCTTTGCGTCGATGCCACCGGCGTCCTGGTGCAGGCCAAGGAGCGGTGCCGCACGGCCACTTCTGGGTGATGGTCGCGCCGGACAAGCACGTCCTCTACGCGTACTCGCCAAGCATGACAGCGCGGCCGTCGACCGCTGCTCGCCGGCTACACCGGCTACCTCGTCGCCGACGCCCACGCCGTCTACGATCATCTCTACGCGGCGGCGACGTCGTCGAAGTGGCCTGTTGGGCCATTCGCGGAGGTACTTCTTCAAGGCGCTCGAATCCGACCCCGAGCGGGCGCGCGAGGCGCTGGCACTGATCGGCGCGCTGTTCCGAATCGAGCGGCAGATAGTCGAGGCGCCCACGCGCAAGCGCGAGGTCGTGCGCCAGCGCGAGTCCAAGCCGGTGGTCGAGCGCTTCTTCGCC
>CAWAWS010000040.1:0-5069 GCA_963785725.1 uncultured delta proteobacterium
GCCTGTATTTAGCCTAGGTATCCGTATTTATGAAAATCATAGGCAGACCTGAATTTGCTGACTGGTGTTTAGAACGAGGTTTTGAAAGTTCCGGCCGCGAGTGGCCGTTCTATCGAAACGCCGACCAATATAGCTTCCTGATCAAGCTTCCGACGAGTCCGTATAAGGCAGTGGCACTCGCTCGGACTTGTTTTCCTTTCAACGACCAAAGAAATTTCGGCGGGGCGGTGGTATGGTTCCGAGAATGGGGCATCTGGAACGAAATGGACGAAGATACAGGGATGCTGATCATCCAGCGGCTGCGCGATGCCTTTGGAGTGTCTCTACCCTTAATAGATGCTCCCGGGCATATCTTCACTGGCGATGAATTCGCGGATGCTCGTGCATTTTGGACACTACCGTTGATTTTTGGGTGGGACGCAATTTTATTTCCTGAGGAGGCTGACTACTTTGTGTTTAACAGCCACGACGAGGTCACTGTTTTCGTGAGCCGTACTTCCGAGACGCACTCGCGATTGCTTCAGGACTTCAAGGATTGGGGACCAGTAGAAGATGGTTGGTACTTTCATTGAGAAGGATGGTTCCCCGGCTTGCTTAAGTTGACCTTGCGCAGTGGGTTGCCTAGAATGAGCAGGTTGCCTGATAGAGGGAATTCAAGTCCGTAGGGCGGCATTTGGGCCCATGAAATGTTAGTGTACGTCGTTGCACAATAAGCGATAGCAAATCGCGGAGGACACCGGAATGGCCAGTGTGGAAGAACGCGTTAAACAAATTATCGTCGAGCAACTCGGCGTCGATGTCCTGCTCCCATTCGACGACGATGACCAGGGCCGCCGCGACCGCATCGCCGGCGCCGCGGTCGCTTTCGTTGCGCTGACGACGACCATCGCCGCGCTGCTCGGCGTCGTCTTCGCCGCCCCGCTCGCCGCGCGCGCTCTTCGGCGCCGCCGAAACCGAGCTCTTCGCAGATCGCGATGCTCGGCATGTGGGCGTTCACCAATCTCGAGATCGCCTACGCGTTGCTGCGCGCCGACGAGCGCAAGGGCACCTACATGCGCGCCTCGCTCGCCGACGTCTCGATGTCGATCCCGCTGATGATCTATCTCGTCGTCTTCCGCCACGACGGCGCCCGCGGCCTGCTTGCCGGCAACTACATCGCCTCCACCGTCGTCCTGTTCGGTCTCTGGTGGGTCGAGCGCCAACGCATCGTCGCTCCGTTGCGCCGCCACGCCGCCGCGCCGCCCGATCGCCGATCCGCGCGATGCTCGACTTCGGCCTGCCGACGGTCCCCGCCGACGCCAGCGTCTACGCGCTCCAGGTCGCCGACCGCTGGTACCTGCTGCGCGCCCAGAGCGCCGGCTGCGGCCGGCCTCTACGCCGCTCGCGGCCAAACTCGCGACCGTCGTCTTCGTCGCCGTACGCGGCTTCCAGTACGCCTGGCCGCCGCTCGCCTACTCGGTCGACGACGACGCGGTCGCGGCGCGCCTCTACGCGTTGGTCACGACCTACTACGTGCTCGCGACCGGCGATCGTCGTTGCCGGCGTCGCTCTGCTCGGCCGTTGGGGCATCCGTCTGCTGCTCGCTCCCGACGATTTCGGCGCTCACCGCGCACTACCCTGGCTTGCGCTCGGCTGGGCTCTCTACGGCCTCTACCTGATCTTCATCGTCATCTCCGGCCGCGCCCGTCGCACCCGTCGCAACCTCCCGGCGGCGCTCGTCGGCATCGCCGTCAACATCGGCTGCCTCTTCCTTTTCGTCCCACCGCTCGGCATCGCCGGCGCCGGCATCGCCCTCGTAATCGCCTACGCGGCAATGATCCTCGCGATCCATCTGTTGACCCGCCGCCTGTTCACGGTGTCCTTCGAATGGGACCGCCTGCTGCGCCTCGTCGCCGTCTTCGCCGCGATCTCGGTGGCCGGCGAGCTCTTGCTCCCGACCCACGGCCTGGCCGGATTCCTCCTGCGCGGCGCCGCCTGGTGTCTTCTTATTCCGGCGCTTCGCGCCGCCGGATTCTTTCGCGCGGCAGAACTCGAGCGAATCGGAGGGGTCGCAGCGCGTGCCCTGCGCGCTGTCCGCCGCCCGCGCTCAGCCTAGAACCCGCCGGTTGCGCGCCGTCGCAGCCTCACGTATCCCGTCGCCCCGCCCCGGCCAAAGCGCCGCCACGAAATCGCGCCGGTAGCGCCGCGCATCATGGCCCGGCACAACTGTCGCCACGACCGCCCGCACGCCATATCCCCACGCGAGCAGCCAGCGCACCGCCAACGCCGCGAGAGCGCCATGGTGCTTGCGCATGTAGCGATCACGTCCACGTGAGAGCTCGACGATTCGCCGCTCCTGCGCGAGCGCGTCGGTCGCCAACTGCTCATGATGGATGGCGACCGCGTCCGGCACGTACAGCGTGTGCCAGCCCGCGTCCGCCAGTCGCTTCTGAAAATCGACCTCATCTGAGTAGACGAAGAAGTCGCCGTCCATCCAGCCGATCTGCGCCGCCGCTTCGCGCCGCACGAGCAGCGCCGCCGACTGTCCCCAGTCGACCCGCCGTACGCTCGCTCCGCGGCTCTGTACGACGAACAGGCGGTGCAGAAAGAGCGCGCTGACCAGCGCACTGCCGACGCCTGGAAACCGCCATGCCGACGCCTGCGCCGCCCCGTCCGGCCGCCGCAGCGCTGCGACCGCAGCGGCGGCCGCTGCGTCCCCCTCAAGTGCCGCGTGCAGCGCCAAGGTCGCCCCCGCAAGCAGTTCCGAGTCCTCGTTCAGCAGCAGGCAGTAGCGCCCGCGCGAACGCTCCATCAGGGCGCTGTCGTTGAGCGCCTTGCCACGCCGCTCGACAAGCGCCTCCAGCTGCACCTCGCCGCCGCGTGCCCGTACCGCCTCGGCCGAGCCGTCGTCGGAGCCGTTGTCGAGCACCAGCACCTCGGTGGCGAACGGCAGCCCGGAGCGCTCGCGCTCGACCGCGTCGAGGCAGCGCAGCAGCAGTTCGCGCCCGTTTGTGTTGACGATGCAGAAGGAGATCTCGACGCCCATCCGCGTATTGTCGGGCCTGTGAGGGTCCACGTCGTCGATCCGCCGGCCTACACACCACCCTACGACCACGCCCTGTGTGCTGCGCTCGGCCGCGGGGGCCTCGATGTCGACCTCTTTACCAGCCACTTTCCGTACGCCGGCGTGCCACCGGCCGACCACTACACGCGCCGCGAGTTTTTCTACCCGCTCGCGCGCGGCGCCCCCGACTCGCAGACGCGGCGCGCCATCAAGCTCGCTGAGAACGTCCCCGACATGCTCCGCTACCGCAGCGCCGCCGCGGCCGCCGACCTCGTCCATTTCCAGTGGCTCGCGCTGCCACGGATCGACGGCCCGCTGCTGCCCCGCCGTCGCCCGCTTGTCATCACCGCCCACGACCTGCTCGGTCTCGACGCGTCGGCTGCCCGCCGCCGCGTCCAGGCCCGCCTGCTGCGCCGCTTCGACGCGCTGATCGTCCACTCCGCGGCCGGCCGCGAGCGTCTGGTCGACCTGCTCGAAATCGACGCGGCCCGGGTTCACGTGATTCCGCACGGCGCCTTCTCGCATCTCGCGGAGCTCGCCCCGGCAGCGCTCCCGCCCGAGCTGGCCGGCGCGCCTCCTGAGCGGTTGGTCGTCCTCAATTTCGGTCTGATCCGCCCTTACAAGGGTCTCGACGTCCTGCTCGACGCCTGGCGCGGCATCGATGACGCCGAGCTTTGGGTCGTCGGCCGGCCACGCTTCGACATCTCAGCGTTGCGCGCCGCGGCGCCGCCAAACGTTCGCTTCGCCACGCGCTTCGTCAGCGACGGCGAACTTGCCGCCTGCTTTCGCGCCGCCAGCCTCGTCGTGCTCCCCTACCGCGAAATCGAACAGTCCGGCGTTCTCGCCGCGGCGCTCGCGTTCGGCTCGCCGCTGCTCGCCAGCGACGTGGGCGGCTTCGCCGAGGTCGCCGCCGCCGGCGCAGCGCGTCTCGTGCCGCCGGGCAACGCCCCAGCCCTGCGCGCTGCAATCGAGCAGCTAGTCAGCTCTCCCGGCGATCGCGAAGAGCTCGCTTCTCGCGCCCGCGCGCTCGCGGCCGGCGCTTGGTCGTGGGACCGCGTGGCGGCGCAAACGCGCGCGCTCTACGAAACGCTCATCAGCTGACCTGCGCGATCAGCTGCTGCAGCTCGCCGAGCGTCGGGACGGTGCCGGACGGCTCGACCTGGCCGTTGTACATCAGTGTGCCCTTGCTGCCCTTGACGTAGATCCCGGGCGTGTAGTTGAGGCCGAGCGTGGCCGCGTTCTGGGCGTCGCTGTTGACCTCGGCCAGCAGCGACGGGTCATTGCGATCACTTTGCCACTGCGTGAGGTTGAGCCCAGGGACAAGGCTCGCAATGTTGTCGAGGAAGGCTGTCGTCACGTACGGCGTGTTCTCGGTCTTCTGATTGTCGTAGAAGTCGAGAATGTAGTACCACGCCTTGTCCTGCTTGCCGGCCGCGAGCGCAGCGACCTGCTGCAGGTTGAACGCGTTCGGTGCCGCACTTGGGTCCGAGCTTGCCGTCTCGAGCGAGTCGTACACAAGCTTCACATCGCCGGACTTCACGTAGGTTCCGATCAGCTCCTTCTCCGCGTCTTTCGCAAACTCGTCGCAGATCGGGCATTCGAGGTCGCCGTACTCGGTGATCGTCACCGGCGCGTTTGGACGCCCGATCGTGTTGCCGGACTCCGGAATCCCCGCCAGCAGCGTGTCGACGGTGCGGGCCTCTTTGACTTCCTGCGTGGTCTTCTTGACAGGGCCGACGCTTCCGTTCCCTGAGCTCGCCACGATAAACACGACGGCCGCGGCCGCGACGACGACCACTGCAACGAGCAAATAAATAATCCGTGCGCGCTGCGCCTGTGCGGCCGCATGGGCTTTCTGCGCAGCCTCGCGCTGCGCTCGCGCAGCCGCCTTTTGCTCAGCTCGACTTGCCATCGACGCGGGAGTCTAGCCATCTCCCTTTCTGGCAGATAAGTCTGCACGTAGGCGCCCGCGCGCGCATGTAGTGGAGAATCTCCCCGTGATCCGCCGCGCGATCGACATCGTCGT
>CAWAWS010000041.1:0-15177 GCA_963785725.1 uncultured delta proteobacterium
ACGATGTGACGTCGGTGAACGCCATCGAGACGCCGAGCGGCAACGGCATCTCCATGGCGCACATGGTCAGCGTCTCGTTGGCCAAGGGCAGCATCTCGCACATCATCAACGGCACCGGTGGCACCGTCGGCGACGGCGGCGGCCAGACCGCCTTCTCCGACAACTGACGGCGCGCCGCCCGTCGCGCTGAATGCCCGAGCGCGACGCCGCGATGCGGCCGCGACCAATCCCTTACGGCAAGCAGCAGTAGGTTTGCGCGCCGGTGCCGGCGACCGGAGTGCCCGAGACGGTGGCGCCGGGCGCGCCGCACGTGGGCGCCGTGCCGCCGACGATCTTCAGCGAGGCGTAGGGCGTGCCGGGCGCGCTGCAGCTCTGCGTCGACGCCGCCAGCGTCAGCGCCAGCGTGCCGCCGCAGCTCGCCCCGGTGTAGAAGCCGACGCTCGTGCCGCAGCTACCGCCCGACGCCGCCCCGCACGAGCACGAGCAGCTGCGCCCGTCGCTGTAACCGGTGAACCAGCTGCCGGCGACGGCGCTATAACCGGGGTCGCAGGCGGTGACCTCGTTGGCGACCTCGCAGGTCTGGACCGCCAGCTTGGGCACGCACAGCATGCCGCCGGTGCAGCCGCCGCCGCGCGACGCGGTGGCGCAGAAGCGATCTTGCGTCGTCCAGGTCGGCGTCGGCTTCGCGCTGGTGCCGCCGGGCGAGCACGTGCCGCCGCTGGCCGTGATGTTGCCGACGCTGACGCCTTTGGTGGGCGCGCTGACGTCGAAGTTGCGGCAGGTGCTCGCGGCCGAGTTGTCGTCGCTCTCGCCGGAGCAGCTGGCGCTCGGGTACGACGTCGTGTCGGCCGAGCAGCTCTCGACGCCGGTGCAGGTGCAGCTCGTCGTCGTGCAGCTGCCGCCGTTGAGGCCCGAGTCGAGCAAAGAGAGCGACGTGTACAAGGCGGGGCAAAAGCTGGCTTGGTCGACCACGATGCCGATGGAGAAGGGCGCGCTCACCGGCGGCACGCACTGCGCGTTGGTGCAATCGGAGTCGGCGCAGTCGATCTTGCCGTCACAGTCGTTGTCGATGCCGTCGAAGCAGTTGTCGCCGGTCTCGGCGACGGGGATGCACGTCATGTCGCCCGGCGGCGGCGTGAGATCGACCGGCAGCGCTTGATCGACGAGCGTCGTCAGATCGGGCGGCGGCTCCGTCACCATGTCGGCGCCGCCGTCGGCGCCGTTGCCATGCACGGCCAGCGGCGTGGCTTCGCAGGACGCGGTCAGCAGCTGCGACGCCGTGCCCGTGCCGAGGACGTCCGTGCCGTCCAGCGCCTGCACGACGACGTCGATGGTTCGACCGCGCGGATAGCCGTTCGGGAACGCGACCTCGATGTTGCCGCTGGCGTATCCCGGCACGTGCGGCACCGATGACATCTTGCCGGCCTTGCCGCCGAGCGACAGCGTCACGGCGAGCGAGTTGGCGGCCACCGTCGCCGTATCGAGCGTCACGACGAGCAGCAGCGTCCCCGGATGGCAAGGCTCGGCGATGGGCCCGCAGCCGGCCACGACCAAGAGCAGCGTCAACGACAGCGCCCTCACTGGCAGCACACGGTGCTGGGGCCGGTGAAGGTGATCGTGCCCGTCTGCTTGACCGACAAGGTGCAGCCGCCGGTGACGGCGGCGGCCTGATACGCGTTGCTGCAGTAGGGGCTCGCCTCGGCGTGCGCCGTCGTCGGATCGCAGCCCTTCGAGTCGAAGAAGTCGACGCCGACGCTGCTGTCCTTGCAGCCGGCGGCCGCCGCGCCGCAGCTGCAGCTGCACATGCGCCCGTCGCTGGGCGTGCTGTACCACGTTATGCCGGTGGGATAATTCACCGGGCAGGTGGCGTTGGCGGTGCCTGTCGAGACGCACTGCTTGGTGCCGCGCGCGACGCAGACTTGGCCGCTGCCGCAGCCGCCGCCAGGTGCGCCGGTGAGCGCGCAGCTGACGGCCGACGTCAGCTGCGGCGGCGTGACCGGCGCCGCCGAGCCGCTCTGCCCGCACGACAACGTGCCGTTGATCGCGCCCCACGAATAGGACGAGCCTTCGTCGACTTGCTGGCACGACGACAGCGTCGTCGACGTGTTGACGCCGCCGCCGCAGCCGAGCGTGAGGTTGAACGTCGTGCTGCAGCCGGTCGCGGCGCAGCTGCACGTGCTCGTGCAACCGCCGCCGTTGGGATCGGCGACGTAGACGGCGCCGCCGCTCGTGTGCGCCGGACACGCCGCCGCCGCCGGCTCCTCGGTCCCGTAGGTGAACGGCGCCGTCGTGACCGGCACGCAGACGGCGACGGGCGCGCAGTCGGAGTCGTCGCAGTCGACGTGGCCGTCGCAGTCGTCGTCGATGCCGTTGAAGCAGTTCTCGACGCCGCCGCCGGGGCAAGCCAAGTCGGGCGGCGGCGCTCTCAGAATCGGGCGGCGTCGGCGTCAGATCGGGCGGCGTCGCGGGCGAGAGATCGGCCGACAACAGGTCGCCGCTTGCGGCCGACGACAAATCGCCGGTCAGGCTCGCGTCCGCCGGCGGCGCCGCGGCGTCGACCGCCAACATCACCGCTTGGCAGGCGCCGGCCAGCGTCACCGACGCGCTGCCCGCGCCGACGACGACGCCGGCCGCGCGCGCAGTGACGCTGACGTCGGCGACGCTGCCGCGCGGATAGCCCTTCGGAAATTCGACGACGACGTTGCCGCCGGCCACGCCCGCCCGGTGCGCGAGCATCGTGGCGACGGCCCTCCCGTGGTCGAGCACGATCGACACGTCGAGCTCGTCAGCCGCCGCGACCGGCCCGCCGTCGAGCGTCACGGCGATGGCGAGCGTGCCCGGACGGCAGGGCTCGACCAGCGGATCGCAGCCGGCCAGCAACATCAATGACAGCGTCGCCATCAGCCGCTCAGTTGCCATTGACGGAGCCGAAAGTGGACGCCGGATAGCTGTGGCCGCGCGTTCCGACCGCCGCCCCGACGGCGACGCCGGTAATGACGATCGCCGCCGCGCCACCGACGGCGACCCAGAACCACGGCCGGCGCACGAGCGGCTTGGGCCGCGGCGGCGGCGGGCTGGCCACGAGCGTCGTCACGCCGCTGCTCGGCGTCTGCATGCCCGTCGGCGGCGCCACTTTGGCGCGCTCGTCCAGGGCGATCGCCTCTTTGAGCTGCTCGATCTGCCGCTTGACGTCGTCGGAGTTGGGGATCTGCTCGCCATAGAGCCGGTAGTAGTTCTGATAGAGCGTGAGCGCGCGCGTCTTGTTGCCGTTGAAGCGATAGGCCTGCGCCGCGTTGTAGAGCAGCGCCGGATCGGGCTTGAGCTCGAACGCGCGCTCGAACAGCGGCGCCGCCTCGCCGTAACGGCCGAGCGCGTAGAGCGCGCTGCCGCGCTCGAACAGCGGCCTCGGATCCTCGGCGGTCGTCGCGGCCGGCGCATTCGGCGGCGGGCTCGCCGTCCCGCCGTCAGCGAGCGAGTCGGCCGCCAGCCACAGCGACGAGAAAACGACGGCGAGGCGCACCCAAGACCGAGCCATGCAGCTTCCCCCTGCGACGAACGTGAATGAGCCGTTACGTTTGTCACTCTATGAGAACGCGTCCGCCGTTGCGCGTCAAGGAACGCGAGTAGTTGCGGCGACATGTCGCGTTGACACGACGGCGACGGCCTGCGACCATCCCGCGCGCATGGGGACGTCGAAACGCTAATGAAAGCCCTTACCTGGATTCCGCTCTGCCTCATCGTCTGTTTGGCGACGACGACGGCGCGCGCCGATGATCCGGCCGCCGCGCGCCTGCACTATAAGGAAGGCACCAAGGCGTTCGACCTCGGCCTCTACGACAAGGCGATCGCCGAGTACATGACGGCGTATCAGGCCGTGAACGATCCGGCGCTGCTCTATAACTTGGCGCAGGCGCATCGCTTGGCGGGCCATCCGCGGGATGCGTTGCGTTTTTATCGCGTCTATTTGCAGCGGCTGCCGGGCGCGGAGAATCGCCCCGAGGTCGAGGAGAAGATCGTCGAGCTCAAGCAAGTGGTCGACCGGCTCGATCGCGCGCAGAACGACCTGCAGCCCGATCACGCGCTCGACACCGGCGCGCCGGCGACGACGTCGACGACGAACGCGGCAGGCGTGACGCCCGCGGCCGTGGTCGCGCCGCCGGCACCGCCGCCGCCGCCGGGACGCACGCTGCGCTGGGCCGGCATCGGCACCGGCGCCGTCGGCGTGGGTGCGCTCGCCGTCGGCATCGCGTTCGGCGCGCTGGCACAGAGCGCGTCGAGCAGCCTCACCAACACCAGCCACGCCGGCGGCTTCTACGATCCCGGCAAATATTCGACGGGCCACACGGATCAGATCGTCGAAGGCGTGACGCTCGGCATCGGCGCCGCGGCGGTCGCCACCGGCGTCGTGCTCTACGTCCTCGGACGCCGCGCGGCCACGCACGAGCGCACGGTCGCGTGGCAACGATGATGCCCGTCATCATTGACGTTCGCCGCCTCGCCGTCGCCTGTATGCTCATGGCGGCCGGCTGTTTCGCGCCCAGCTTCGACTCCGGCAAGCTGCGCTGCTCCGAGGTCGGCAGCGAGTGTCCGCCCGGCTTCCACTGCGACGACGGGCTGTGCTTCAAGCTCGGCGAGCGCGACGCGGCCGCGCCCGGCCAAGACGGCGGCAACGGCGGTGACGGCGACGGCGGCGCGGTCGGCGCCGACCTGTTGGCGACGACGATGACGCTGGCCCTCGGCGTGCCCTGCGCCAACGGCACGCAGTGCGTCACCGGCATCTGCGCCGACGGCGTCTGCTGCGACAAGCCGTGCGACGGCATCTGCGTCTCCTGCAGCGCCGCCAACAGCGTCGGCACCTGCACGCCGGTCCTGCGCGGCGTCGCGTCGCCGGTCGGCCACCCCAGCTGCGCCAGCGACGACAAGTCGACCTGCATGCACGACGGCACCTGCGACGGCGCCGGCGGCTGCGCCTTGTGGGCGGCGGCGACGACGTGCAAAGGCTCGAGCTGCAACTCGTCGAACCAGATGGTCACGCCCATCTCGACCTGCGACGGCAAAGGCACCTGCGTCACGCCCAGCCCCATCGCCTGCTCGCCCTATTTGTGCGAGGACACGACGCAGTGCTGGCCTTCGTGCGCGACGGCGACGTCGGCGCAGCAGTGCGCGGCGTCGTTCACCTGCGTCGGCAGCTCGTGCGGACAGAAGGCGGCCGGCGCCAGCTGCAGCGCCGACACCGAGTGCCAAAGCACGCACTGCGCCGACGGCGTGTGCTGCAACACGGTCTGCGGCGGCACCTGCGAGAAGTGCAATTTGTCGGCGACGCTGGGCACGTGCACGCCGATGGCCGCCGGCAGCCAAGCGGCGCACGGCAGCTGCGCCGGCTACGGCACGACCTGCGGCAGCGCCTGCGACGGCACGACCCGCGCCAGCTGCACCTTCGCCGCCGGCGGCAGCAGCTGCAGCGACGGCAACGCCTGCACCTACAACGACGTCTGCAACGGCTCGGGCGGCTGCGCCGGCACCGCCGTCAGCTGCCCGGCCAACAGCGCCTGCGCGTCCTACTCGTGCAACGGCACCGCCACCTGCGCCGCCAGCTACGGCAACGGCAACGCCTGCGACGACGGCAACGCCTGCACCTACAACGACGTCTGCAACGGCTCGGGCGGCTGCGCCGGCACCGCCGTGACCTGCGCGTCGGCGGGCACCTGCTCGAGCTACGTCTGCAACGGCACCGCGACCTGCACGTTGGTGGAGGCGAGCGCCGGCACGTACTGCGGCAGCTGCCGCTGCGGCGACTACGAGTGCAACGGCTCGGGCGGCTGCATCGCCAACGGCTGCCGCAGCAGCGGCGACTGCCCGTGACCGCGCGCGGCTAGCGGCTGTTCTCAATCAGCTCCCGTCGCCAAGCTTGCTGCGGGCCGCGTCTGCTTCGTTGCTCATCGCTCAGTTACCGCCAGTAGCTTCGCTCTTCGCGCCTCGCAGCCGCGGCTCCTCGCGGCGCTTGGCTCGGTCCGCCAATTGAGAACAGCCCCTAGCGTCGGCTCTGCATGATCGCGACGAACAACGAGACGGCGCCGACCGCGACGTCGGCGGCGTTGCACGGCCGATTGTGCTCGACGGTGATGTCCGAGTAGCCGCCGGGGATCGTCGTGGTCTCGCCCGTCGTCGTCGTGGCCGGGAAGTCGCCGCCAAAGCCGCCACGGTGGATCGTCAGCTCGCCGCGATCGTAGCTGGCGAGCACCTGCGGCCCACCGAGGCCGGCGACGGCGATCTCGTTGGCGCTGGAGAAGAAGGCGAGCCGCGTGTCGCCGAACGCCGTGTGCGAATAGCCCTCGCCGTTGAAGACGGTGACGGCGAGGTTGTTGCCGAGTGGCTGCTCGATCCAGACGCGGCAGCTCTGATCGGTGCGCAGCTCGGCGATCTCGGGCCCGCAGCCGGACAGCGCCGCGGCGACGATGAGGACGGGCAAGAGCGAGCGCGACCGGCGACTGAGCTTCGACATGCGCCGGCGTTTTGCACGCGCGATGCCACACGCTCTTTCGCCCATTTAGCCGCGATTTGCCGGGCGGCGCGTAGTGCGCCAGGCCACGCGCGGCCGCCGCAGTCGCCAGCCGTCGTCATCGCATGAGCCGCGAGTCAGTCGCCGGCGAGCGGACGCAGCTCGGCCGCGAGCGGCGCCGGCAGCCGCGCCAAGAAGGCCTCGACATCGACGCGTGTCATCGCCGGCAACATGAACCCGATCATCAGGCGCTGATCGTCGGGCGCCGTCCGCGCCACCGATTCGCGACCGAAGCTCGCCAGCTCGTCGGCGGTCAGCGCCGCGCGAATCAGCGGCTCGAGCGCCTGCTCCTCTTCGTGCATATGCTCGAGATAGCAGGCGGCGAAGTGGCCGGCCTGCGCGTAGAGCACCTCGCCGGACGCGGAGTCGAGCGCCGCTTGCAGCGCCGTCGCCGGCGCCTGCAGCGCGGCGTGCGCGGCCGTCATGCGCGCGTGCACCTCGGGCGCGGCGCGCGCGAGCAGCGGCAGGAGCAGGACATCCTCGTTCTCGCCGTGATGCGCCACGAAATGCAGCGCCTGTCGCAAGAGCGCGCGCGCCCGCGCGAGCCGCGCGGCGTCGTCGCCGGCGCGGCCGAGCGCGGACGTGGCCGCGAACAGCGCCTGGCGAATGCCTTTGTGAACGTTGGTGAAGAGGTCGGGAGCTTGGGTGGTCGTCATGTCGCTCATCCTGGCGCGCGGTCGCCGCCGGCGATTGGACGAATCCGACATCCTGCGTAGGCAGCGTCAGCGGCGGCGAAAGAGCGCGCTCGGTGGCTGTCCGGCGCGCCGGCGCACGTCGCGGATGAAGTGCGACTGATCGTAATAGCCGGCGTCGAGCGCGACGTTCGTCAGCCGCGTCCCCGGCGTCGCCCGCGCGAGCGCAACGGCACGTTCGAAGCGGCGCAGCGTGGCCCACGCTTTGGGGGTCACGCCGACGCGCGCCAAGAAGCGGCGTTCGAGCTGGCGCTCGCCGAGACCGAGCGCGCGCGCCACGGCCGCCACGCCGGCGTCGGCGCTGCCGAAGGCCCGGCCGTCGAGCGCGTCGAGCGCGCGCGTCAGCAGCCGATCCTCGGCGAACGGCAGCTGCAAGAGCAGCGACTGCACGACCGCGACTTGCGCCGCCACGTCGTTCAGCCCGTGCAGCGCGTCGTGTGCGCGGCGCACCAGCGCCGGCGGCAGCAGCTCGTCGAGCGCCACGCTCCGCTGCGTCAGCTCCGACACCGGCACGCCCAGCGAGGTCGCGCCTTGCGCCGTGAAGCGCACCAAGATCGACGCGGTGGCGCCGACGTAGCCGTATTGGCGCGCGCTGTCTTGGATGCCGGTGACGCCGGCGGTCGACAAGAGCGCGTCGCCGGCGCGCACGCGGCCGCGCAGCTGCACGCCGAGCACCACGCTCGTCGACGGCAGCACCAGCTGCTCGCCGCGGCTGGTGACGACGTCGATGCCGGCGACGCGGCCCGTCAGCGCCGGATGCGGCGCGAACGCCGTCATGTCGTCGTCCGCGCGACCGGCGCCTGCAAGCACAACGCATAGCCGTCGGGATCGCGGAGCGCGAGCTGCTTCATGCCGTACGGCGCCACGCGCGGCGGCGCGACCTCGCAGCCGAGCGCGCGCAATTCCGCGTAGGCGCCGTCGACGTCGGCGCAGCCGATGTAGAGGATGACGTCGCCGTGCGCGGCTTGGCGCGCGCCGTCGCGCTCGGGCGGCCGCTCGCCCACGTCGTAGGCCGTGTTCAGCATGAGCTCGGCGTCGCCGCCGCGCAGCCGCGCCCAGCCGCAGTCGTCGTCCGCGCCCGATCGCTCGACGACGTTGAAGCCGAGCCGATCGCGATAGAAGCGGAGCGCGGTCGGCATGTCGAACACCTGCAACAGCGGGCAGACGCCCTGCATCGCGATCGCCATGCACGAAGCTTAGCGCAGGCGCTCGCGCAGGACGCGCACGCACGCCGCCCATGCGCGGCGCCATTCGTCGCGCGCCGCCGCGCGCGAGCGGCCAGCCCCTGTGCACGATCGTTACGCGGCGCGCGCCGTAAAAATGCCCGACACGCGCATGCACATGGTCTCGACTACAGCGTGCGTGCTACGTCGCCAGTGCCGCAAATGTGTGCCTAACGAGGCGCCGCGCATATGACGCAACCCGCATTTACCGTCGCTGAGATCTCATCGAGCCTGCCGCGCGCCGATTGCGTGGCGAGGCTCCGCGAACGTTTGAAAATCGGCGTGTCGCTTTGCCCTGGGGAATTTGCTCCCGCTTGTGCAACTTCGAAAACGCAGCCGCCAGCGCCCGCCGATGCAGCTCTTGCACGCCGCCAAAATGCAATTCCTCGACGGTGCGCTGTCAACTCACAACGCCCGCGAAGTAAGCGCGTTCACCAACGCACCGTCGCACGCTCCGACAAGCTGCGTTGACACCGTCGACCGCGATCGTCCGCGCGCGACCGATGCGGGCGAGGAGTCCCAGCTGCGCACAATTGGTCGCGTAGCCGAAGGCCACGGCGCGTTTCTCCGACGAGCACGCGCAAGTGTGTGGGAAGCGCCGATTTCGCCACTTGGCGCGCTCGTTGCTCGGTGAGGCGCCGTTCCATCACAAGTACAAGCTCGCGAAAGGAGCTGCACATGATGCGAAGAAGGTTCAGCGCCACATCTATTTCCTCGGCGCTGTTTATGGCCGTTGGCCTCGTCGGATGCTCGGGCCAGATCGATCCAGGCGAGCGCGATCGCTCGGCGGCCGCGCTCTCGACGGTTCAGCAACAGCCGAGCGCCGAAGTCTGCAGCGGCGGGCGCTTCCACTGCAAGGCGCGCGTCCGCACCGAAGCGACGACCGGCAAGATTCAGCCGTTCGCCACGGCCTCGGGCTTCGGCCCGTCGGACCTCGCCAGCGCGTATCAGCTCAACACGTCGCTGAACCCGGGCGCCACCATCGCCGTCGTCGACGCGTACGGTTACGCCGCCGCCGAGAGCGACTTGGCCAAGTATCGCAGCAACTACGGCTTGCCGGCCTGCAGCGTAGCCAGCGGCTGCTTGAAGATCGTCAACCAGACCGGCGGCACCTCGCTGCCGGGCGCGCCGCCCGCAGGCGACGATTGGACGGTCGAGACCGCGCTCGACCTCGACATGGCGTCGGCGGCCTGCCCGAACTGTAAGCTCCTCCTCGTCCAAGCGACGGACGACCAGGGCGACGGCCTCTACGTCGCGCAGGCGACCGCGGCCAGCCTCGGCGCCACCGTCATCAGCAACAGCTGGGGCGGCTCGGACTCGAACCCGAGCGCGTCGGAGTCGTACTTCTCGGGTGCGGCCAAGACGGCCGGCATCTTCGTCGCCTCGGGCGACAACGGCAACACCGGCTCGTCGCCGGACTACCCGAGCACGTCGGAGTACGTGACGGGCGTCGGCGGCACGAGCCTCGTGAAGTCGACGTCGACGACGCGCGGCTGGACCGAGACGGCGTGGTCGGATGCCGGCAGCTCCTGCTCGGCGCAGCTCGCCAAGCCCACCTATCAGTCGAGCATCACCACCGGCTGCAGCTTCCGCGCGGCCGCCGACGTCTCGTCGGTCGCCAATCCGAACACCGGTCTCGCCGTCTACAACGCGGCCAACGGCGGCTTCATCGTGGTCGGTGGCACGTCGGCGGCTTCGCCGTTCGTCGCCGGCGTCTACGCGCTCACGGGTCATGGCCTGGCCGGCCCGTCGTTCCCCTACGCCAACACCAAAGACTTCAACGACGTCACCTCGGGCAAGAACGGCAGCTGCGGCGCGCCGCTCTGCACCTCGGGCTCGGGCTGGGACGGCCCGACGGGCATCGGCACGCCGATCGGTAGCGCGCTGACGGGCACGACGGGCACGGGCGGCGGCGGCGGCACGGGCGGCGGCGGCGGCGGTGGCACGGCTGGCGGCGGCGGCACGGCCGGCGGCGGTGGCACGGCTGGCGGCGGCGGCACGGCTGGCGGCGGCGGCACGGCCGGCGGCGGCGGCACGGCTGGCGGCGGCGGCACGGCGGGCGGCGGTGGTTCGGCCGGCGGCGGCGGCATCGGCTCCTGCTCGCACGATCCCTGCGCCACGGGCGCGGCGCTCACCGACAACTGCGACACCTGCGCGGGCGAAATCTGCGGCAAGGATCCGTACTGCTGCGACACGGCGTGGGATTCGGTTTGCGTCGGCGAAGTGGCTTCGATCTGCGGTCAGACCTGCGGCGGCGGCGGCGGTGGCGGCGGCGTCAGCAACGGCACCTGCTCGCACGCCATCTGCTCGACGGGCGCCAAGCTCAAGAGCAGCTGCGTCGCTTGCGTCACCAGCATCTGCAAGTCGGACTCGTACTGCTGCAACACCAAGTGGGACTCGGTTTGCGTGGGCGAAGTGAAGTCGATCTGCAACGAGAACTGCAACTAACACCTAGTCGCATCGCGTAACAACGAACCCCTCGCTCACGTCTCGTGGGCGAGGGGTTTTCTTTTGACGGCCGGTCGCGACGCAGGCACGGTGACGACGTGGCTCGCTCGTCGTCCGCGCCGGTAACGCTGCTGCAGCTGTTTTGGGGCGCGTCGGCGATCGTCGGGCTCGTCGCGGTCGGCTGGCCGGCGGCGCACGTGCGCGACGCCGCGACGATGTGGCGCGAGGTCACGCAAACCTGGGGCGCGCGCACGATCGCGCTCGATCTCGTGCTGCTCGGCGTTCCCGTCGTCACGTTCGCGGTCGTCGAAGCGCGCCGTCTCGGCTGGCGTCGGCCGTGGCTGTGGGCGCTGTTGGCGTTGCCGCTGCCGGGCGCGTTCTTGATGCCGCTGTTCTTCCTCTTGCGCGAACGCGCGATCGCGCGGCAAACACCGCGATGACGGCCGCGTTCGCGTGCTCGGATCACGCTAAGGCCGACGGGCGGCGGTGTTAATCTCGGCGGCGATGGCTGCGAAGACCCGGCCGGGCGCGACGTCGCCGGCAATCGCGTGGACGCTCGTCGTGCTCGCCGGCTGCGCCACGGTTCCACCGCCCGCGCCCGCTGCGCCTGCGCCGATCGCGGCGCCGGTCTGTCCGGTGGTCGCGGCGCCGTGGATTCACGAGCACCTCCCGCGCTCCGACCTGCATTGCGTGGGACCGCTGTGGCCCGTCGATCACCAGGCGACGCCGTACGAAGAAGACATCGAAGTCGCGGTGCACTACATCTGCAAGCGCTACGCGGGCCCGGATGGTCTGCCGTTGGTGCCGATGCTCGGCGGCGCGCTCGGCGAGCTCACGCGCATCTATCCGGCGCTGCAGCTGTCGTTCACGCGCGACGGTCAATTCCTGCTCGCGGCCGGCGATCACGCGACCGAGGTCGGGCCGGCGCCGCGCGAGCCGGTCAAGCTGTTCGTCATGCAGCTGGCGCGCGCCGCCGACTTCGCGCGCCGCATGCTGCCGGCCGACGCCATCACCGCGCATGGCAGCCCCGAGCACGTGCTCTTGCAAGGGGCGCTGTCGGCGTTGGCGTGGCGTTCGTGGTTCGCCGCGTCGCCGGGCGAGTCGTTGGACCCGCCGCGCGTCGCCGAGGAGACCTATCCCGAGCGCGCGAACCTCATGTTCATGGACGCACGGCAGATCGCGCACCTGCTCGTCTATGCGCACTCGCCGGGGATGACGGCGGAGTTTCGCCGCTTCTTCGCGCGTCAGCCGGCGCGCGGCGTGGTGCTCGATCTGCGTGAGTCTTCCGGCGGCCTCCTCGACGAAGCGACGCGGCTGATCGATCTGTTCACGCGCAAGGGCTGTATCGCCACGATGCGACCGGGCGCGCCACGCCCCCTCGCCGCGACCGACGACGAGGACGATATCGACGCGCCCATCGTCATCCTCGTCGGCCCGAAGACGGCGGAAGGCGCGGAGCTCGTCGCTGCCAGCCTGCGCGCCCGCGGTCGCGCCATCCTCGTCGGCGGGCGCAGCGAAGGCAAAGGCATCGTCACCGCGGTCTATTCGTTGCCGTCGCGCGCTCGCATCCGCGTCGCCACCGCCGAGCTGCTCGACGGCAACGGTCAGCCGTTCGTGGGCGTCGGGTTGACGCCCGACGTCCTCGTTCACGAGGGCGCCGACGAGGATCGCGGCAACCCATTGGCGATCGAGATCTTGACGCACAGCCAAGGGAATCGGCGCGCCGATTTGCTCGCGGCCGCCGCCAAGCTGCCGACACCGCCGTAAGCGCGTCAGCGAAAGTCGGCGGTGCGGAAGGTGAACAGGTGCTCGACGAGCGACGGCACCGGCTGGCCGCGATTGTTGCGCGCCGGCACGAAGCGGCAGCGGGTGCGCACGGCGTCGAGCGCGGCTTCGTCGAGCCCGAAGCCGACCGCGCCGGTGACCGTGGCCTGCACGACGTGGCCGTTCTCGTCGAGCGACACGAGCATGCGCACGACACCTTCTTTGCCGCTGGCCGGATAGTCGAGATGATCGGTGCAGCTGCCCGGCATGATCCCCGGCGGCTGCGCCCGTCGCTCGCCCGCCGGCGTCGCCGCGGCGGTCGGCGGAGACGCGGCGGTGTCGCTCGACGTTGGCTCGTCCGGCGCAGCGGCGGGCTCGACCGGTGCGACTTCGGGCTTGGGCGCGCGCGCGAGCACGACGCGCGGCGCGTGGTTGCGAGTCGGCGCGCGCGCGAGCGGGCGCGCCGGCGGCGGATCCGGCCGCGGCGCCGGCGCTGGTTGCGGCAGCCCGGCGCCGGCTGCAGCGGGCGCGTCGACGAGGGTGAACGTGATCGCGCCCGTGCCCGCCGCGCCGGCGCGTGGGCCACGCGCCAAGGCGACGAGCGCGCCGCCATGCAAGAGCAGCGACAGCCCGAACACGCTCGTCCAGCGCCGTTGCCCGTCGAGCAGCGCTGCCAGCAGACGATGACGCACGATCGGCGTCCGCTAGATCCGATGCCCCCCGGTCGCCGTCGGCGCCGGCGTCGACGGCGGCAGCGGCCACGCGGGCGGCGCGGCCGGGCGCACCAGCGGCGGCGGCAGGACGCTGCCGACGATCGGCGCCGCCAGCGCGCAGCCGTCGGGCCGATTGGGCTCCTCGTAGCTGAGCGTCCCGGTCACTTCACGGTTGCGCGCGGTGATCGTCAGCGCCAACGAGCGCGGCTGATCCGGCTCCGTGCGATTGTCGCGCCGCAACTTGACGACGCACGCTTCGGCGCCGTTCTCGATGGTGAACGCGTCGCTCCAGCCGGGCGTCGACGACAAGTCGTAGAGCACGTAGGCGTCGTGACGACGGCCGACGCGAAAACGCACCTCCTTCGGGATGGCGGCGAGCGCGACGCAGCCGCTCGCCTTGCCTTCGGTGTGCGCCACGTCGAGCGTCCAGGTGCCTTTTTGATCGCATTCGCCGAGCCGCTTCGGCTCCGGCGGCGGCGCCGGTGCCGTCAACAGCGGCTTGGGACGGGCGCTCGCCAGCTCGCGGTTCGTCTGCACGACGCACATCTCGTTCTCGTCGCCCGAGTCGCAGGCGGCGGCGCATTGGCGATAGATCGGCGGGCAGACCGCGGCCACCGACGCCCCGTCGGTCGTCATGCACGCGTCGAGCGCCTGGCTGCAGCAATGGGCGCACATCGCCGTCGGTGTCAGCGGGCTCGCGTCGTGCGCCATCGCGTGGCAGCCGCCGACGAGGCCGGCGAGCGCCACCCACTGCAGCAGCCGTTGCCTCCGTTCGCCCCGCGCGTTCGTGAGCCTCGTCACTGGTCGCATCAGTGCCTCCGTTGCCAAAGGGCCGTCATGCGACGCGATCGGCTCAGCCGAAAATAATTGAGCCGATCGGCGCGGCTCGCGGCCCTATGCTGAGTGAGAGTGCGCGCCATCGCCCCAGAAGATGTCGATTTGCCGACGCTGGTGGCGCGCGCGCAGCGGCACGAGCCGGCCGGCGAGGCGGCGCTGTTCGAGCGTTTCGCGCCCGGTCTGGCCGGCATGCTCGAGCGGCTCTTGGGCTCCTTGGCCGACGCCGAGGACGCGCTGCAGGATACGTTCGTCGTCGCGCTCGGCGAGATCGATCAGCTGCGCGAGCCGGCGGCGGTCGGCGCCTGGCTGACGCGCATCGCCGTGCATCAGGCGCAGCGGCGCTTTCGGCGGCGGCGGCTCTTGCGGCTCGTCGGGCTCGATCGCGGCATTCGCGACGCCGGCCTCGACGAGCTGGTGGCGCCGACGACGCCGCCCGACGTGCGTGATACCTTGCGGCAGCTGAGCCAACACTTGAACGCGTTGCCCGATGCGCTGCGGCTGGCGTGGATGCTGCGCCACGTCGAAGGCGAGTCGCTGCCCGAGGTCGCCCGCGCCTGTGGCTGCTCGCTGGCGACGGCCAAGCGGCGCATCACGGCAGCCGACCACAAGCTACGCGCGAAATTGGACCTCGGTGACGAGCCATGAGCTTCCTGGAACGACCGATCAAACGCACGCTCGCGCGCAAGTTGGACGACGCCCGGCTGGCCTCCGTCTGGCGGCGCGTGCGCGACGAGCGGCTACAGGCGCGGCCGCGGCGCCGGCGGCTGGTGTTCGCGGCCGTGCCGCTGACGCTGGTCGCGGTCGCGCTGCTCGTGTGGCTGCGCGTTCCGGCGACGACGGCGCCGCTCAAGCTGGCCGACGCCTCGCCGCTGTCTGCCATCGCGACGACGCAGCAGCCGCGGACGGTCGACCTCGACGACGGCTCGCACATCACGCTGTCG
>CAWAWS010000042.1:0-31739 GCA_963785725.1 uncultured delta proteobacterium
ATTGAGCTCAGCATCAGTGCCCGCGTGTACTTGAGTCGATTCATTCAAGACCTCCGAATGGCAACGAGGGTTGATTCGCGCTGGACTTGGCTGCAGCAACATGCGCGCCGTTTTCAGCACATCGAAGTGGATCTGCGTGTTCGCTCCTTTCACTTACATTTCAGGATTTTGATCTACTGCACACTTTCGTGGGTGGTGAGTGGGAGAGTCCGACTCGGGTCAACTCGGGGCATTGGCCCTCATTTACTGGGGCATATTTCCGCTATTAATTAGCGTATTGGCAGTCATTACAGAGAATGAAACGTATTCATTTGAATGACATTGCCTACATGCGACACCGTGTTGAATAGGCAAAGTGTCAAGCGCAGTTGACGTCGCTCCGACATGATGGGCGCGCGCTCAGACAGTGCTCGCCCTACGGGCTGCGCAAGACAACTCGCGCGCGCCCATCATGTCTCCGCTCTGGCCTTTTCGAGCGGACGAAGGTTGCGCGATGCTACGGTCGACTGGCGATGCGGAGTAAGCGATGACGTTCAGCTGGAGCGCGCTCAACGATCACAGCATCACGCAGTGGAAGGCGGTGCTCGCGCTCTTGGGCGTCGTCATTCTCGGCTGGGGCGTGTTGGCCGAGCGCGTCACGCAGCTGCGCCGCGGCCGCCGGCTACGCGATGCGCTGCTCATTGTCGTGGCGGCGGCGTCGTGCTCGGCGTGGTTCAACTTCGGCCACTTTCATTACGGCCCCTTCGTGCACTGGTACGAGCTCTATCATTACTATCTGGGCGCCAAGTATCCCGAGCTCGGCTACACGCGGCTCTACGACTGCACCATCGTCGCCGAAGACGAGTGGGCGCACCTCGGCCCGCAGCTCGAGCGCGTGCGCGTGCGCGACCTCGTCACCAACGAGCTGGGCACGGCGGCGCCGGCGCTGGCGCATCCCGAGCGCTGCAACGAGCACTTCACGCCCGATCGTTGGCGCGACTTCGAAGAGGACTCCGACTTCTTCCGCTCGGCCTCGACGTGGCAGTTCTGGACCGGCGCCCTGCAAGACCACGGCTACAACGCGACGCCGGTGTGGAGCTTGACCGCCGGCCTCCTCGCCAACGCCGGCCAAGCGTCGCCCGACCTCATCGGCGACCTCAGCTTCTTGGACGTCGTGCTGATGACGGTGATGTGGGGCTTCATCGGCTGGGCGTTCGGCTGGCGGACCGTCTGCGCCGGCATGATCTTCTTCGGCTGCGAATATCCCGGCCGCTATTGGTGGACCGGCGGCGCGTTCTTGCGCACCGATTGGCTCTGCCTCACCGTCGCCTCGGTCTGCCTCATGAAGCGAGAACGCCCCCTCGCCGCCGGCTTCGCGCTCGGCTGGGCCACGCTCTTGCGCGTCTTTCCCGGCTTCCTCGGCGTCGCGCTGTTGGCGCAGCTCGTCGGCGTGTGCGTGCGCGCCAAGAAGCTCGTCGTGCCGGCGTGGCTCGGTCGCTTCGTCGCCGGCGCGGCGCTGGCGGCGGCGCTGCTGGTGCCGCTGGCGAGCCTGCGACTGCGCGGGCAAGACAGCTGGCTCGCCTTCGTGCACAACAGCCAGAAGCACCTCAATACGCCAGTGCGGAACAACATGGGGCTGAAATCGGTGCTCGCCTACGACGCCGATCTGCGCAGCGCGCGGACGTTCGACGCGTCGCGGCCGGACGTGTGGGACAAGTGGAAGCAGGCGCAGCGCGACACGTTCGCGCGGCGAAAGCCGATTTATTGGCTGCTGGTCGCGGCCGCGCTCGTGCTCTTCGGCGCCGCGCTGGCGACGGAGCCGGCGTGGGTGGCGCTGGCGCTCGGCGGCGGCCTCGATCCTCATCGTCGCGCAGATCACCTGTTATTACTTGGTGGTGCTGCTCTTGCTGGCGCTCATCGACGAGCGGCTGCGCTGGGCGAGCGCGGCGCTGGCGTTGGCGGCGGCGGTCAGCGATCTGGTGCCGCTGTGGTATCTGCGCGAAGACGACTGCTACGTGCTCATCAGCGAATATTGGCTCGCCTGCGTCGTGCTCATCGTCGGAGGGTTGCTGCTGGAGTCGCGCAGGAGGGCGCTGTTGCCGCAGCCGGAGCCTTCGTCGCCGGCGAAATCAGCGGCGACGAAGGCGGCGAAGGTCAGCCGTGCCCGTGAGAAGAACCGTCGCCGCCGCTGACCGGCGGCGGGCCGTGCGGGGCATCGCCGCCGGCCTCGTCGAGGAAGTCGATCTCGCCTTCGCCCTTGTCGATCGGGTGCTTTCTGGCGATGCGCTTGGCGAACCAGACCGAGACGTCGTCGAACAGCGAGTAGGCCACCGGCGTCGCCAAGAGCGTCAACAAGCAGCGACAGCGACTGACCGCCGATGACGACGCCGCCGGTGGCGCGACTCTGGCCGGCGCCGATGCCGCGCGAGACCGCCAGCGGGATCATGCCGGCGACGAACGCGACCGTCGTCATCAGGATCGGCCGCAAGCGATCGTTGTTCGCCTGCAAGATAGCGTCGAGCCGATTCATGCCCGTCGAGCGCAGGTGGTTCGTGTGATCGACCTGCAGAATCGAGTTCTTCTTCACGACGCCGAAGAGCACGAGCAGACCGAGCGCCGTGAAGATGTTGAGCGACTGCCCGAAGATGAGCAGCGACACGAGCGCGAACGGCACCGTCAGCGGCAAGCACAGCAAGATCGTGATCGGGTGCAGCCACGACTCGAACTGCGCCGCCAGCACGAGGTACATGAAGACGAACGACAGACCGAACGCGAGGATGAAGTTCGCCGCCGCGCGTCCCGTCTCCTTCGAGCGACCTTGCGGCAGCGCGTGATAGGACGCCGGCAAGTGCTGGTCGGCGATGATCTTCTCGAGCGCGTTCTGCACGTCGCTGTCGCCGTAACCGGCGGCGACGTTGGAGTTCATGCCGACGAAGCGCTGGCGGTTGACGCGGTTGATGACCGACGGACCGGTGCCGTTCGCGAGCGACACCACCTCCTTGAGCGGCACCGAGCCGTAGCGCGACGACGGCACCGTCACCAGCGCCAGGCCATCGGCGTCGGCGCGATACTTGTAGTCGGCGCGGGCGCGCACGTCGTAATCCTCGCCGCCCTCGGCGAACGTCGAGATCTTGAGGCCGCCGACGAGCAGCTGCAGCGTCTGCGCGATGTCGGCCACTTGAACGCCTAGATCGGCCGCCTTTTCACGGTTGATCGACCACCTGCATCTCGGGCTTGCCGAGGATGAGGTTGGTGTCGACGTCGACGGCGCCCGGCACCTTGCGCAGCTCGGCGACGATCTTGGCGCTGTACTCGCCGAGCTTGGTCAAGTCGGGGCCGCTGATGCCGTACTGCACCGCCGCCGTCGACTGCCCCGAGTTGAACTGATCGACCTCGGAGACGTCGATGCGCAGGTTCTTGTTCTGCCGCCCGACGATCTCTTTGCGAGCGCGCGCCATGATCTCGATCTGCGTCTCTTTGCGCAGCTGCGGATCGGTCAGGCGCACGAAGATGCTGCCCTTGTTGGGCGTCGCGTTCACGTCGTCGCCGACCTCGGTGATCGTCAGGACCACGTGCGGCATCTCGGTGCGGATCTCGCGCGCCATGCGCTCGACGATGAGCGTCGTCGACTGCAAGCTGGTGCCTTCGGGCGCGCGCACGTTGACGACGAACTGCCCGAGATCGTCGATCGGGATGAAGCCCTTGGGCACGCGCTTCATGAGCTGCCCCATCGAGCCGAGCGCGATGACGCAGATGAGGACGACGATCCAACGACGCTTCATGGCGCCGCGAAGCAGCCACATATAGGCGTGCTCGACGGGCAGATAGAAGCGGTCGACGAAGCGCTCCATCGCCGACTTGTGCTTGATGGGCTTGCCGTTCTCGTCGACTTGCGGCGGATCGAGCCAGCGCGCGGCCAACATCGGCGTGAGCGAGAAGCTGACCAACATCGACACCGCGATGGCGTAGGCCATGGTCAGGCCGAAGCCCTTCAAGAAGCGGCCGACGATGCCGGACATGAAGGCGACCGGGATGAAGACGGCGAGCAGCGACATCGTCGTCGCGAGCACGGCGAGGCCGATGTCCTTGGTCGCCAAGATCGCGGCCGGGAACGGCTTGTAGCGCTTCTCGTCGATGAAGCGGAAGATGTTCTCGAGCACGACGATGGCGTCGTCGATGACGATGCCGACGGCCAGCGCCAGCGCCAGGAGCGTGATCATGTTGAGGGTGAAGCCCTCGATGCACATGAGCGCGAAGGTGCCGATGATCGACACCGGGATGGCGATCGCGGCGATGATGGCCGAGCGGAAGTTGCCGAGGAAGATGAGCACGACCAGCGACGCGAAGAAGGCGCCGAGGATCAGGTGCTCCTTGACCGCGTGCACCGACGTGCGCACCGTCTCCGAGTTGTCGCGGACGATCTCGAGCGTGTAGCCGGCGGGCAGCGTCTTCTCGACGTCGCCCAGGCGATCGCGCACGGCGTCGACGACGGCGACCGTGTTCTCGCCCGACTGCTTGCGCACGGTGAGCATGACGACGGGCACGCCGTTCTGCAGCGCCGCCGAGGTCTCCTCTTCTTGGCCGTCGTCGACCCGCGCGACGTCGGTGACGCGAATCGGATGGTTGTCGACCTGGCGCACGACGATCTGGCCGAGCGCCTCGGGCGACGTGACGCGCCCTTCGACGCGCAGCGTGAGCTCGGTCGGCCCGGAGTGCACGGTGCCGCCCGGCGTCGTCAGGTTCTGCTGCGCGATCGCGCGCTGCACGTCCTGCGGCGTCAGCCCCGTCGCGCGCAGCGCCACCGGGTCGAGCCAGACGTTGATCTGCCGCTTGCGCCCGCCGATCAGGTTGACCTGGCCGACGCCGGGGATGCTCTCGATCAAGCGGCGAATGCGCTTGTCGGCGACCTCGGTGACCTCGCGCGTGGGCTTGTTGCTGTGCACGCCGATGTAGACGATGGGAACGCCGTCGGGATCGAACTTGCCGACGACCGGCGCGTCGATGCCCTTGGGCAGCTGCGACAGCATGGTGTTGACGTGATCGCGCACGTCCTGCGCCGCGACCTCGACGTCCTTGTCGAGGCTGAAGGTGACGAAGCACCTGCGACACGCCTTCGGACGACGTCGAGCGCAGCTCGTCGATGCCGGAGATGGTGTTGACCGCCTCTTCGATCTTCTCGCGTGATCTCGGTCTCGACCTCTTCCGGCGCGGCGCCGTCGAGACGCGTGGTCACGATGACGACGGGAAAGTCGACCTTCGGGAACTGATCGAGCCCCAGCTTCGTGTAGCCGGCCAAGCCGACGACGACGATCGTGAGCATGAGCACGGCCGCGAAGCACCGGCCGTCGAACGCATAGCCGCGCGAGCCACTGCATGGGTTACTCCACGTCCTGACCGTCGGACATGACGTCCGTCGGCTTCGCCACGATCTTGTCGCCCGCCTTCAAGCCGTTGAGGATGGCGATCTTGCCGCCCTGCTCGATGCCCGGCTGGACGACGCGCTCTTCCAAGTGTTTGCCGCCGCTGACGCCCACGCCCTGGTTGTCGACGATGGCGAAGGCGCGCAAGGTGTCGCCGTCCTGGCGCAGCGCCGTCTTCGGCACCACCGGCAGCGTCTGCGTGCCGGCGTCGAGCCGCGCCGTCGCGAACAGGCCCGGCCGTAGCAGCTTCTGCTTATTGGGAACGACCGCCTCGAACACCAGATCGCGCGTCGAGGAGCGGACCGCCGGCCCAATATAATGAACGACGCCCGTGAACTGCTGGTCGGGGAACGCGCCCACCTGGAACTGCACGGCCTGGCCCTGCTTGACCGCGCCCATGTTCTGCTCGGGGATGGTCAGCTCGAGGCGCAGCGGATCGATGTCGACCAAGTGCGCCACCTTCGTATCGGGATGCACGTACTCGCCCACCGACACGTAACGCTCGGCGATGAGACCCGAAAACGGCGCGCGAATGGTCGCGTCACCGAGCGTCTGCTTCGACTGCGACGCGCGCTCGGCGGCGGCGTTGGCGTTCGACAGCGCCGTCTTGCACGACGCCGTCTGCTTGTCGTACTCGCTCTGCGCGACGGCGCCCTTGGCGAGCAGCTGGTCGTAGCGCGCGCAATCCTGCTTGGCCAGCTCCTGCTGCGTCTGCGCCGTCTGCAGATTGGCCTGCGACTCGTTGGCCACGAGCGACGCCAGGCGCGAATCGAGCTGCGCGATCATCGCCCCTTGCGCGACGTAGCTGCCGCGCTCGACCGTCGTCTTCAGGACCTTGCCGGTCGCGTTCGCCGCCAAATCGGACTCTTGATTGGCCTTGAGCGAGCCGGCCAAGAGCACGGTGTTCGGCATCGGCGCCTGCGCGACGACGAGGCTGTCGACCTTGATCGGCTTGGCGCGCTCGGGCGCCTTGGACGAGGCCGCCGTCGGCTGATCGCAGGCAGGCGCCGCCAGCGCGATCGCCAGCAGAAACATTTCGGAGTGACGGCTCAGGAATGGCAGACGAGGAAGTGACACGATCTAGCTCCTCTTACGCATGGGGCGAAGGGTCTTACGCGCGGGAATCGGCAACGGATCGTCGTGGCGAGCGCGCACGCCCTCGACGAGGATGTTGATGATGCCGCGCAAAAACGTGGGCGCGGCGAGCGGCAACGTATCGGCCGTCTTGTGCAGAAACTGCGACATCACGTAGTCGCAGATGCCGCCGAAGAAGGTGCGCGCCAGGATCTCGGAGTCGACGGCGCGCAGCCGGCCGAGCCGCGCCTCCGCCTCGAAATAGGCGCCGAGCATCTTCAGGGCCTGGATGTGCACGGGATTGGGATGCTGCATCCGGTCAGTCAGCGTCGTCATTTTCGCAGCGCTCGACCAGGCCATCATCATGAGCGGCAAAACGGTGCGCATGCCCTCGACGATGTCGACCCCGACCTCGTAGAGGTGGTCGGTGATGTCGCCCAGGCCGACGCGCTCCGGCAACGTCGCCAGCGACGGGGAGAGCACGATCATCTTGTCGATGACGGCGACGAACAGCGCCTCCTTCGTCTTGTAACGATAGAAGATGAGGCTCTCGGAGACGCCGGCGCTCTCGGCGATCTCGGCCGTGGTGGCGTCGAGCCCGCGGCGCAAGAAAACGTCGCGAGCGGCATCGAGGATCGCGTCTTCGGAGACGCCTGCTGGTCGGCCGCGGAGTTTCATTTCCTGAGTTCGGGCTCAAGAATAAGATCGGCGCCCGCGGTCGGCAACGAAAAATGACGCAGTGCGAATAAGTAGCACTCGCCCGTACAGCGCCGCCGCACGAGCCCCAACGACGCGGCCGCAACGGCCATGCAACGAGCGTGGTTCCGCGTACAAGTCGCATGTTCTCGCAGGTTTCTGAGGTTGACCCTCGTGCCGGATCTCACTTATGCTGAAAGGGCAATGTCTTTGCCTGGAGCCGTAGGGGAGCGGGCTGCGACCTCTGCGGACGACACCGTTCCGAGCCCGAAAGTGCCGGATGTCGACGGCGATTTGGCCGCCGGCACCATCGTCAACGAGTTCCGCGTAGAGTCGCGGCTCGGCCAGGGCGGCATGTCGACTGTCTACTCCGCGATACAGCCGCTCATCGGCAAGCGCGCCGCCATCAAGGTCATTCGCCGCGAGTTGTGCCTCGATCCGGTGCAGGTCGAGCGCTTCGTGCAAGAGGCGCGGGCCGTCAATCAGATCGGGCATCCCAACATCGTCGACGTCTTCGCCTTCGGCACGCTGCCGGACGAGCGCAGCTACCTCGTCATGGAGTGGCTGCAAGGCGAGACGCTGGCGGAGCGGCTCAAGCGCGGGCCGCTCGGCGTGACCGAGGCGATGGCCATCATCTTCCAGATCTGCGACGCCTTGGCCGCCGCGCACGACAAGGGCATCGTTCACCGCGATCTAAAGCCGGAGAACGTGTTCCTGGTGCCGGTGCGCAATCGCCGGCTGTTGGTCAAGCTGCTCGACTTCGGCGTGGCCAAGCTGCGCGGGCCGCGCGGCGAGGCGCGCGTCGATCACACGTCGCCCGGCAACACCGTCGGCACGCCCAAATACATGGCGCCCGAGCAGGCGCGCGGCCGCGACGTCGACTATCGCGCCGACGTCTATTCACTCGGCGTCACCGCGTACGAGATGTTCACCGGGCGCGTGCCCTTCTTGGGCGACGAAGCGATCGACGTCATGCACCAGCACGTCTACAAGATGCCGCCGGCGCCGAGCCTCTTGCGCGCCGATCTGCCGCTGCAAGTGGAGCGCTTGTTGCTCGGCATGCTGGAAAAGAAGCCGGACAAGCGGCCGACGCTGGCGCAAATCGAGGCGCGGCTGGCCGACGTGCGCGACGCGGTGCTGGCGGCGACGGGCGAGTCGGGCCCGATCGCGCTGCGGGCGCTGGAAGTGGGCGGACCGCGACACATCACGGCGCCGCGGCAAGTGGCGGTGACCGAGACGATCGAGAGCCTACGCGGCGGGCCGCCCAAAGCGGTGCTGATATTGGCGTTGGCGCTGGTGTCGCTGTCGATCATGGCGGCGACCGCGAAGCTGCTCTTGCGCCATCGGCAGACCGAGCTGACGACGACGACCGCGCCACCGCCGGCCAAGCCGGCCCCGAAGACGACGGCCGAGCTCGCCGCCGAAGTCGCCGACGTGCCGCCGCCGGCCGCCGCGGCCAACGACGAGGCGGCGATCATCGTCGCGCCGTCGGCGGACGTCGCCGCGGCGGCTGCGGATGCGGCGAATTGGCGGCCGGCGACGCTCGTCGTGCGCGCCAACGCGCCCGGCGCGCACGTCGAGCTCGACGGTCGCGCCGTCGGCATGACCGGCAAGAAAGTGCGCGTCGCGCAGCCGGGCCTGCATCAGCTCGTGGTGAGCGCGCCCCATTTTCGTCCACTCAAGCGCGCGATGCGCTTCGACTCCGGCGCCGAGGTGCAGCTCGACCTCACGCTCGATCGTGTCGGCGCGCGCCCAGCCGCGCCGGCGCATGCGGCGCCGACCCCGGCGCACCCGTCGTCGCGACCGCGCAACCGCGACGACATGATCGATCCCTTCGCCAGCCCGTGAAGAGCCTTCGGTCAGCCCGCCTGGTCGCGGTCGTGCTCGTGTCGGCGCTGGTGACGGCGCCGGCGCGCGCGCAGCCGCCGCGCAAAGCCGCCGAAGCGCGCAAGGCCGCCGAAGCGCGCGACCTCTACGCGCGCGCCATGCGCCACTACGAGCTCGGCGAATACGATCCGGCGATCGAGGACTTCAAGAAGGCCTACGAGCTGAGCCAAGCGCCCGGCCTGCTGTTCAATTTGGGGCAGGTCTATCGGCTCAAGAAGGATTGGCCGCAGGCGATTCGGCTCTATCGCTCCTATCTGCGCCTCTCGCCGCAAGCGAAGAACAAGGCCGACGTCGAGTCGCTGATCGCCGAGATGCAGGCCGCGCTCGACGACGAGCAGCGCAAGGCCGCCGAAGCCGCCGCCGCGGCCGCCGCGCAACAGGCGCAGGCGCAAACGCAGGCGCCGCCGGTCACGACCACGCCGACGACGCCGGTCACGCCGACGCCGACGCCGACGGCGGAAGCGATCGCGCCGCCGCCGCCGCCGCCGCGTCCGAAGCACGCCAAGCTCAAGCTGTGGCTGGGCGGCGCGTTCGTCGTCGCCGGCTTGGGCGCGGTCGGCGCCGGCATCGCGCTCGGCGTGCGCGCGCAGTCGGACTCGCGCAAGCTCGTCGACGCCGCCAACCTCGACAACCAGACGTGGGACAGCGCGCGCCAGGCGCTCTATCGCGACGGCCAGCACATGGCGCTCGCCGCGACCACCCTCGACGTCGTCGGTGGCGCCTTCGTCGCCGCCGGTGTCGTCGTCGGCATTTTGGGACTACGCGATTGGCGCCATACGCGCCGGTTCGCGCTTTTGCCGTCGTCGGACGGCGCTGGAGTCACATGCGCCTTCTAACGATCGCCTTCGCGATGATGACGCTCGCCGGCTGCAACTTTCGTCCTGGTTTAGCCAGCGGCGCCTTCTTCTGCGGCACCGGCAGCGCCTGTCCGCCCGGCCAATTCTGCGCCGGCGACGGCCGCTGCTATGCCGACGGCCATGCGCCCGACATGCTCGGCGGCGGCGTCTGCCTGCCGATGAGCTGCTCGGACCAGGGCAAGAACTGCGGCGCCGTGTCCAACGGCTGCGGCGCGACGATGAGCTGCGGCAGCTGCGACGCGCCCAACACCTGCGGCGGCGGCGGTCCCGACAACGTCTGCGGCTGCACGTCGACGACGTGCGCCAAGATGGGCTGGAACTGCGGCACCGCGCCCGACGGCTGCGGCGGCACGCTCGACTGCGGCGGCAGCTGCACGGCCGGCCTCACCTGCGGCGGCGGCGGCATGGTCAACGTCTGCGGCTCCGGCGTCTGCGTGGCGACGACGTGCCTCGCCGCCAAGGCCAACTGCGGCACCATCAGCGACGGCTGCGGCGGCACGCTCGACTGCGGCATGTGCACGCCGCCGCAGACCTGCGGCGGCGGCGGCGTCAGCAACGTCTGCGGCTGCACGGCGACGAGCTGCTCGGCCAAGAGCAAGAACTGCGGCACCATCCCCGACGGCTGCGGCGGCTCGCTCGACTGCGGCAACTGCGCCGCGCCCGCGACCTGCAGCAACGACAACCAGTGCACGTGCACGCCCACGACCTGCAACGCGATGGGCTGGTGCGGCACGGCGCCCGACGGCTGCGGCGGCACGCTCAACTGCGGCGGCTGCATCCTCTCGTCGTGCGGCGCCGGCGGCCAGAACAAGTGCGGCCTCGGCGGCTGCACGAAGACGACCTGCAAGGCGCAGAACAAGAACTGCGGCACCATCAGCGACGCCTGCAGCGACGTCCTCAACTGCGGCACGTGCCCGACCGGTCAAGTCTGCGGCGGCGGCGGCATCGCCAACGTCTGCGGCTGATTCGCGTTCGCCGCTTGGCGGGACGTTCGTCGCCGCTTCCTGACGTCCGACTGGCTCGACGAAGCGGCGCCTCTCGGTCATGATGGCGGGGTTGCCCGCGCTGCTCCTCATCATCGGCTCGTTCGCGCTCATCGGGAGCTTCAACGCGCTGCGCCCGCGCTATTCGCCGGCCGGCCTGGCCGCCGTCAGCTTCTTCGCCGGCTGGCTCACGGGCGAGCTGGCCGCGCACCTCTTGGTCATCGACGTCGCCGTCGTCGCCGCGCTCGTGTGGCACGGCGCGCTCGCCGCCTGGCAAGGGCAGCTCGGCTTGGCGCTCGATCTCGTCGCCGTGTCGCTCCTGCTCGTCGCCTGCACGCGCAGCTTCGCCAGCGCCGCCATCGTCACCACCGCGCTCGCCGACGTGGCCCTCGACCAAGCGCCGCGCGAGCGCGACTTGGGCCAGCTGTTCATGCCCTTTCCGGTGCGCGATGGACGCAACGAGCGGCTGCGCAACATCGTCTACCACAGCGACGAGAACGTGACCTTGCGGCTCGACGTCTTCCGGCGCCGCGGCGAGGGCTACGGCGCGCACAGCAAGAGGCCGGTGTTGCTGTTCGTCCATGGCGGCGGCTGGATGATCGGCAACAAAGAGTACCAAGGCCTGCCGCTCCTCAACCGCTTCGCCGCGCGCGGCTGGGTCGCCTTCTCGATCAACTATCGCTTGAGCCCGCGCGCGACGTTCCCGGCGCACGTCATCGACGTCAAGCGCGCCATCGCCTGGCTGCGCGCGCACGCCGCGGAATATGGCGGCGATCCCGACTGCATCGTCATCGCCGGCAACTCGGCCGGCGGCCACTTGGCGTCGCTGGCGGCGCTGACGCCGAACAAGCGCGAGTGGCAGCCCGGCTTCGAGGCCGTCGACACGTCGGTCACCGCCTGCTTGTCGTTCTACGGCGTCTACGACTTCACCGATCAACACGGCCACTGGCCCAACCGCGGCCTCAACGGGCTGCTCGAACGCTACATCATGAAGGCCAAGCGAAAAGACGCGCCCGAGCGCTTCGCCGAAGCCTCGCCGATTCATTGGCTGAGCCGAGAGACGCCGTGTAAGGCGCCGCCGTTTCTCGTCGTCCACGGCACGGCCGACAGCATCGTGCCCGTCGCCGAAGCGCGGCGCTTCACGGCGGCGTTGAAGGCGTGCGGGCACGAGAAGTTCGCCTATATCGAGCTGCCGGGCGCGCAGCACGCGTTCGAGATCTTCCCGTCGCTGCGCACGTTCGCGGTCTTGCGCGGCGTCGAGCGCTTCGCGCAGCAGGTGCTCGACGAGCGCGCCGCCGCGAGCGACGACGGCGCGTCCGTTTAGCGACGGCGCGACGACGGCGGCGGCGCGACCGCGTGCAGGCTACAGCTTCTGCGGCGATGGACGGACGCGCGCTTGCAGGCGGCCGTCGTCGGACGGGCCGAAGCCGCGCCGCTGCAGCCACGCCGTCACCACCGCCGCGCGCGGATGCGTCGGCCGCACGACGTTGGTCAGATAATTGAGCCCCTGTTGCGCCGCCTCGACGTGCAGCTGCGCGAGGATGAAGCTGCCCACGCCGCTCGACGCGCTCGCCGGCTCGACCGCCAACAGGATCTCGGCGTCGCCCCAGTTGGCGTCGAGCCAGCCGTAGCCGACGACGCGGCCGCCGCCGTCCTCGACGCGCCACCACTCGGCGGGCACGAGATCGCCGGGGCGCAGCTGGCGATAGCGGTTGTCGAAGATGCCGGGCTCGCACTGCCCGACGATGCGCGCCTTGTCGGCGTCCCAGCGCGCCGTGGTCTCACGAAGCCACTTCCAGCTCATGCGCCATCCTCCATCGTCGACCAAACCACCGCTGAAGCGCGCGCTCCGTCGACGTCGAGCGCGAGCCGGCACTCCCCGAGCTCCTGCGTGTGAATGCGATTGGACTGCAGATCGATGCGCAAGGGAACCATCGTCGGCAAGGGCGCGCGCAGGCCACACTGGGCGAGCTTGAGCAGCGCCTCTTTGACGCACCAAGCGGCGGTTACGACGCGCGGGTCTGCGCTCGAACGGCCGAGCGCGCGCGCCCAAGCGGCGAGCTCGCCGGCGGCGAAGGCTTCGGCGGCGAAGCTCGGATGGCGCGGCTCGACCGCCTCGATGTCGACGCCGACGCGCACGCCGCGACCGGCGACGGCGACGGCCCAGCCGGCGCCGTGCGCGATCGACAGCGCGACCGGCGACGAGTCGCGAGCGAATCCGCCGCCGTCGTGGACGCGCGGCGCACCGGCCGCGGCGCCGTCGGGCTCGGGCAGCACGCAGGCCGACGCGGGGACGCCGAGGCGCGCCAACGCGCGGCGGGCGGCGACGCGACCGGCAACGAAGTCGACGCGCCGCTTGTCGACGGTCAAGGCGGCGGCCAGCGCGCGCTCGCGCGGATGCAGGTAGCGCGCGGCGAACCAGTCGGCGTGGCGGCGCACGCGCGCCAACGCGACACGGGCGTAGACGAGCGGCGCCGGCCGATCAGCCGTCATGGGCCACGCTTTCGAGCCGGCGCAGCTGCAGCCGCGTCAACGTGAAGAGCACGTCATCCTGGGCGCGCGCCACGACGTCGTAGAAGATCTCGCGATCACGCGCTTCGACGACGTCGGCGATCACGATCACGGGCGTCGCCGGCGGTCGCGCGGCATAGAGCGTCAGCGCTTGGAAGCCGATCGGAATGGCGATGAAGCCGGACGGGCCGGCGGCGTCCCAATTGCCGGCCACTTGGAAAGCGGCGTCGAGCAGCAGCGGATCGACGGCAAAGTGCGGCGCGGTCGTGAACGCGAACAGCGCGCGCGCGTCGGGCGGACGCACCTGACCGACGCAGCCGCGCTCCGTCCGCGCGATCCAGTCGACGTGCCGAAAGAGCGGACCGAGCGACACCGGCGCGCGCAGGCGATCGAAGCGCGACGGTTGGCGCAGCTCCGACGGCGGCAACGGCGGCGGCGTGTCGAATGGCGGCGGCGGCGGCGCGCCGAAGACGACCCGGCCGCGATAGTGCCGATCGCGCTGCGACAGCGCGCCGCCGGCGACGACGTCGACGACGGCGCGACCATCGGCGTGCCGCTCGACGACGCGCGCCTCGGTGTGCACGAGCGGCGCGGCGCCCGGCGGCAGCTTCACCGGCGACAGGATCGCAAAGTCGGTCAGGCCGCGCAGCGCGGCGCCGGGCAGGAGCAGCCGCGCCGCTTCGGCGAGCAGCTCGACGGCGAACGCGCCGGGCACGATGGGCACGTCGTCGAGCCGATGCTGGCGCAAGAAGAGGTCGCGGTGATCGTCGAACGTGCGCGCGATCGTCAGGCGCGGCGGCGTGTGGTCGGCCGCCGGCGCCGACGGCGGCAAGACCGCGTCGCACAACGGCCAAGCGGCCTGCACGAGCGGCTGGCCGCGATCGTCGACGGCGCTCGGCTGCGCGGCCGCGCCATCGCGCACGTGCGCGGCGAACGGCCACGACTCGGCTTGCGTCTCGGGACAGACCACGAGCTCGTGATCGCCGTGCGCGCCGTGGGCCAGCTCGTCGACGAACCAGCGGCGACCCTCGGCGGGCGTGATGGCGGCGACGCCCGCCTGCTGCAGCCGCTCGGCGGTCGCGGCTTCGGCGGCGGCGCCGACCTCGGCCCAGGCGCTCCAGTCGAGCGTCACGCAGCGGGTCGACGGTCGCGACGGCGCGGCGGCGGCGAGCAGCTTGGCCATGGCGTCGTTGGCAGCGCAGTAGTCGGCCTGGCCGCGATTGCCGAGCCGGCCGGCGATGGAGCCGAAGGCGACGAAGAAGCGCAAGGGATCGCGCTCGCTGTGCGTCAACAAGCTTACGAGCCCGCCGACCTTGACGCGCACGGTGGCGTCGACGACGGCGAGCGCTTTGTCGGGCAGCGCGCGCGATTCTTCGACCATGGCGCCATGGACGATGCCGTCGATGCGGCCGTGGCGCTTGCGCACGGCGGCGAGGAGCGCGGCGCACTCGGCGTCGTCGGCGACGTCGGCGGCGCGATATTCGATGGCGCTGCCGGCGGCGGCCAGATTGCGCGCCAAGAGCCGCGTGTTGGCGATGGCGCGCCACTGTTGCGCGAACTTGACCGGCGTCAGCGTCGGATCTTGGCGACGGCGGCGCGTCAGCTCTTCGCGGCGCAAGGCTTCGAAGGCCGCGTCATCGTAGTCGACGAAGGGCTCGTCGCCGCGCGGCTTGGGCGTGCGCCCGCTGACGACGCAGATGGCGCCGCGCTCGGCCAACGCGCGCGCGCACTCGAAGACGACGCCGCGCCCGCCGCCGGAAAAGACGACGACCGCGCCCGGCTCGACCGCGAACGCCGGCTCGCCCGCGAACGCCGGCTCGCCCGCGAACGCCGGCTCGCCCGCGAACGCCGGCTCGGCCGCGGCCGAATCGGCCGCGAACGCCGGCTCGCCCGCGAACCCCGGCTCGGCCGCGAACGCAGGCTCGTCGGCGGCCGAATCGGCCGCGATCGTCAGCGGCGCCGGCCGCAACACGGGCACGAGGCGCCGGCGCGTGAAGTAGCCGACCTCGACCCGATCGCCGCCCGCCTCCAGCTCGCCGACGACGCTGGCGGCGATGAAGCGCGCGTCCTCCTGCGCGTCGAAGTCGATGGCGCGCGCGACCAGCCCCGGCCGCTCCTGCTTGAGCCCTTTGGTGAAGCCGGTGAGCGCGCCGCCGCTGCCGACGCGCGCGCCCGCCGCCGCGACGAAGCCGAGCCCGCCGCCCATCGCCGTGAGCGCCAGGTAGACGCCGGCGGCATCGGCGCGCGCGTCCCAACGCGGCCACAACGCGCGCGCCGTCGCGAACGCGCGCCGCGTCGCCGCCAACGCGGCGTCGGCCGGCGACGCCACGCCCGCGCCATCGAGCTCGACGGCGTCGATCGCGCCAATGATGTCGTCCGTCATCATTGATATCAGCCGCGCCTGCAAGTCGTCGACCGACGCATTGACCGCCACTTGGCAGCGCACGACCGGCCAATCGGCCGCCGCGAGCGCGGCCGCGATGGCGACGTAGTTGCGACCGCGCGGATCGCCCAGCAGCAGCAACGCCCCCGGCCGATGCGGCGACGGCGCCGGCCGGGTCAGCGGCACCAGCTCCACCCGCAGCCGCTGCGCCACCCGCTGCGGCTGCGCCGGGTGCGCCGGCATCGCCTGCTGCCGCGCCGTCCGCCGTGACGACGTCGTTTGCGACGGCTGCGGCGACGACGTTTGCGCCTGCCCCGTCTGTCGCGTCCTTTGCGCCTGCCCCGTCTGTCGCGTCGTTTGCGTCTGCGCCGTCTGTCGTCCCGGCAACGGCGCGCGCCGCTCGGCCGCGGTCACGCGCTCCTCGAGCACGACGTGCGCGTTCACGCCGCCGAGCCCGAAGGCGCTGACGCCCGCGCGGCGCGGCTGCCCTGCCGGCGGCGGCGGCCACGGCCGCGCGACCGTCGCGATCGCCAGCGGACCGTCGTGCAGCGCCTGATGGTCGGCGTGCAAGCGGCCGCGATGACGCATCGGCGGCAGCGTCCGCTCATGCAGCGCCAGCGCCGTCTTGATCAGCCCCGCCATCCCCGCCGCCGACGACAAGTGCCCCACGTTCGACTTGATCGATCCGAGCGCGATGGGTGTTTGCCGCGCGCGCTCGGCGTAGATCGCGCCGTACGTCTCGAGCTCGACGGCGTCGCCGGCGCGCGTGCCCGTGCCGTGCGCCTCCAAGAGGTCGATGCTGGCGGGCGCGACCTGCGCGACGCGATAGGCGCGCGCCAACGCGCGCTGCTGGCCGCGGCTGTTGGGCGCCAAGAGCGCCGTGCCGCGGCCGTCGGACGAGCAGGCGCTGCCGGCGACGAGCGCGTAGACGCGGTGGCCGTCGCGCTCGGCGTCGCCGGCGCGGCGCAGGACGACGGCGCCGGCGCCTTCGGCCGGGACAAAGCCGTCGGCGTCGGCGTCGAACGGCCGCGATCCGCCGGCGGCCAGCGCGCCCAACGTCGCCAGGGCCACGTAATATTCGGGAAAGAGGTTGTACGCCGACGCGGCGACGACGACGGCATCGAGCTCGCCGCGCAACAGCGCGCCGACGCCGAGATGCAGCGCCACCAGCGACGACGCGCACGCGGCATCGACCGCTTGAGCGCCGCCGCGAAAGTCCCACAGCGACGCCACGCGCGTGGCGCAGCCGAGGCTCGACAGCTGCTCGAGCGTCTCCTCCGACGACGGCGCGAGCGACTGCGTCAGGCGCGCGGCAAAGGCGGTGACGACGGCCGCGGTCGTGGCGGGGTCGACGCCGGCAGCGGCGAGCACGCGCTCGACGAGCGCGCGGCTGCGCGCGGCCAAGGCGCGCCGCTCGGCCTCGTATTCGCGTTCGCGCAGCGGCAAATGGCCGACGATGACGCCGACGCGCCGCGCGTCCCAGGCGCCGGGGCGATAGCCGGCGTCTTCGAGCGCGGCCGCGCAGGCGTCGACGGTGAGCACGACGGCGCCGTCGACTTGGCGCGCGGCCACGGGCGGCAGGCGCAGCCGCGCGGCATCGGCGTCGAGCGCGGGCAAGAGGCCGGCCAGCGTCGAGCGCACGGCGCCGGACACGCCCGCGGTCGCCGCCTCCAGAAACGCCGCGGCGTCCCAGCGTGCGGGCGGAATGTGGCCAATGGCGTCGCGACCGTCGAGCACGCCGCGCCACAACGCGCGCGCATCGGGCGCGCCGGGCATGACCGCGCCTACGCCGACGATGGCGACGCGACGATCGCCCCAGCGCGACGCCGGCAAACGCGGCGCGGCCGGCGCCGGCTGGCGGTCGTCGGCGCGCGCCAAGATCGCGACGTGCACCACGGCGCCATGGCCGGGCACGCTCACGGCCGCGCGCCGAACGCCGCCGAGCGCGCCCGTTCGCAGCCGCACCGATCGCGCGTCGTCGGCCGGCTCGTCCCACACGCGCGCGTCGCCGCCGGGTCGCTGGCCGCGCTCGAGCGCCAAGGCCGCCGTTACGACGCCGAGCAGGCCCGAGGCCGCGCCCAAGAAGCCGAACGTCGCCGTCGCCGTCGCCACGCCGAGCGGTTGCGGGCGCGCGCCGCCGAACGTCGCCGCCAACGCCCGGCGCTCCACCTCGTCGACGACGCCGAGGCCGGCCGCTTGGCATTCGACGTAGTCGACGCTGGCGGGATCGAAGTGCGCGCCCGTCAATGCCTGCCGCGCGGCGCGCGTCAACGCCGGCTCGGCCGCGACGGCGACGCTCTGCCGGCCGATCGACGCCTGCCCGACGCCGCGCACGACCGCGCGCACGCGGCGCGCCTGCGAGCGGGCGTCGGCGTCGCGCATGAGGACGAGCGCGAGCGTGCCTTCGCCGAGCAGCGTGCCGTCGGCGCCGTGCGACGTCGCGAACGGCTGCAGCGCCGCGGCCGACGACAACAGGCGCCGCTGCCGATAGGCCTGCACGACGGTGGCCGCCAAGAGCGGCGACAGCGCGCCGACGACGGCGACGTCACACTCGCGCGCGTCCAGCGCCGCGACCGCGGCCGCCAGCGCCGCCAACGCCGAGGCCGCGCCGGCATCATGCGCGAAATGGCCGGCGCCGAGGTCGAAGGCGTTGGCGAGCCGGCCGGCCGTCATCGCCGCCGTCGTCATGAGCGAGTCGACGCTGATGGGCGGCGCCGCGGCGTCGAGCGCGCGCAGGGCGGCGTCGAGCGCGGCCGCCGGCAACGCCCCACCCGTCGCGCATAGCGCCGCCATCGTCTCGTGCAGCCGCACGCGCGCCAAATGATCGACGGCCGGATCGAAGCCGAGCGTCGTCGCCGCCATGTGCACCGACGTGCGCGCGCCCCATGAGCCCGGCTGGCCCAGGCCGGCGTCGTCGAGCGCGTCGCGCAGCGCGGCCAAGGTCGCCCGCTCCATGCGATGCATGCGCTCGAGCTGCGCCGGCGGAATGCGAAAGGCGCGAAAATCGACGGTGTAGTCGTCGATGAGCCGCGCGCGCGGCGGCGGCCCGAAGGCGCGCGGATCCCAGCGTTCGGGCGGCAGCGGCGGAAACTCGGGCGGCGCCGGCTGCGCCAGCTGCGCCCACAATTCGTCGACGGTGCGCGCGCCCGGCAGTCGGCAGCCGATACCGATGATGGCCGCGTCCGCCTGCGCCATCGCTTAACGCGGGCCTCGCACCCGATCTTGCAGCGACTGACAGAAGCGCGCCCACGACACCTCGTCGAGCCGCTCCGTCTCCATGTCGACGACGCGCTCGAGCCGCATCATGCGCAGGCCGCGCAGCTGCATGAGCGGCGCGCGATCGGCCCCGAGCAGGAACAGATCGCAGAAGACGCCGTCCGTCGTCGAGGCGCGCAGGCGCACGTGGCATTGCACCTCTTCGTCTTCGCCGGGCGCGCGGCCGAGCGCGAGCTGCTCGATGCCCATGGGCACGCCGCGCTGTCGCGTCAGCGCGTACCAGCCGAAGCCGGCGAGCATGAACGCGCACTCGAGCACCGCCGGCGCCAGCACGAAGCGCGGCGTCCGCGGCGGCTCGAACAGCGCCTCGGACTCGGCGCGAATGCCGCCGATGAGCTCGCAGAACGACAGCGAGCGCGCCCACACGCAGCCGCCCAGCGTTTCGCCGAGGTGCAAGGGGCCGTCGGCGGCGACGGCGTGGCCGTTGCGTCCGTGCGCGCTGCGGCGATCGAACGCGCGGGCGACGTCGCGCGGCAGCGGCAGCGCGGCGCCGCCGGCCGGATGCAGCTCGGCGCCAAAGCGCACTTTGGGCGCGCCGCCGGCGACCTCGGCGAAGAGCGTGGCCAAGACGCGCTCGCCGACGCGCTCGGCCTCCAGGCGCACGGCCAGCTGGCCGTCGGCATCGAGGAACAGCGGTCCGGCGGCGCGCAGCTCGGTGGCGCCACCGACGGGCACGCCGAGGAGCAGCTCGGCGGCCTCGGCCAGCGCTTCCCACGCCAGCGCCGAGGGCACGAACGCGCGTCCGTCCACGAGCGAGTCGCGCAAGTAGGGATCGGTCGCCGGCGCGAACAGCCGCTGCGCGACCAGCTGCTCGCGGTCGCGGGTGACGACGCGGCCGATGAGCGGATAGTCCGACTTCGACGTCGTCCACGCCATGCCCGACGAGCGCGCGATCGACAGCGGCGCCGCGACGACGCCATCGCCGGCCGCCGCGCTCGCTCGTGGCGCGCCATTTCTGTGCGCGGCCGCGTTCGCCGCGCCACTCCGGTGCGCGCCGTTGGCCGCCGCGCCCTGGCCGACCGCGGCAGCGGCCACCGTCGCGACATGGGCCGCGGTCGCGCCGTTCGTCGCCGCGTGCGTCGCGTTATTGGCCGGCCGGCTTCCGGTCGCCGACAGCGTCGTCGCCGGCGCCACCTGATCGGTCGCCGTCGCCACCTGCGCGGCGTTGGCGTGCGCGCTGCCGTTCTTCGGCGTCCGCGCCGCCCCGCCGTTCGCAGGCTCGTGCGCCCCATTCGCCGGCGGCGTCATCGTGCCATGTGGCTGCGTTGTCGCGCCTGGTGGCTCCGTCGTCGCCCCATGTGCCGGCGCCGTCGTCGGCTGCTGATCGACCCGCGCGACCAGGCGCTCGATGACCTTGCGCAGCGTGTTCAGCTGCCGCATCGACACGCCCTCTTCCCGCGCCAAACCGAGCTCCTCCCGCACGCGCGCGAACACCTCCACCTGCTTGACCGTGTCGATGCCCAAGTCGCCTTCGAGGTCGAGATCGAGCTCCAGCATCTCCGTCGGATAGCCGGTGCGCTCGGCCAGCGCCGCCACCATCAGGCGGCGCACGCGCTCGAACGCGTCCCCGGCGCGCTCGCCTCGATCGACTTCCGGCTTCGACATCGTGCTCGTCTCCTCCAAATCCGCCATCGGCTCGAGCGCGCCCGCTTCCGCGACGAACGCGCAGCCGATCAGCCGCAACAGTTGTTGTCGTTCCCCCACTTTCGGATGCATGGCCGCCTGCGAAATAAATCGACGCCCGGCGAGGATCTCGCGCACGTAGCTCGTCAGCGGCCACTTCGGCCCGGCCTCGAAGAAGCGGCGCGCCCCGCGCGTCCAGGCCGCTTCGATGGCGGCGGCGAACTGCACCGGTGTCGTATATTGCCGCACCAAACGCGCGATCGTCGCCTCCACGTCGTCGTCGTAGACGGCCAAGTCGACGGTCGAGATCACCGTCGCGCGCGGCGGCCGCCAGTCGAGCGTCGTCAGGACCGCGCGATAACGCTCGGCGGCGGCGGCGATGAGCGGCGAATGGTAGGCGTGCGAGACCGTCAGCGGCACCAGCTCGACGTCGGCCGCGAGGCAGCGCTCGGCCAGCGTCGCCATCGCCGCCGAGTCGCCCGACGCCAGCGACGAGCTCGGGCAGTTGTCCGCGGCGACGACGACGGTGCCGGCGATTCCGGCGACGAGAATCGCCGAGGCGCGCGGCCGAGCAGGCGACGGCGGCCATGCGACCCGAGTCGGCGAGCGGCAACGCCAGCACGGCGGCGGTGCGCGCGGCAATGGCGCGCAGGCCGTCGGCGAAATCGAGCGCGCCGGCGGCGACGAGCGCGGCCAGCTCGCCGGCGCTCTGCCCGATGTACAGCTCGCCGGCGAGGCCGAACGACGCCAACAGCGCCTGCAGCGCGCAGCTGACGGTGAAGACGGCGGCGTGCAGATCCTCGTGCGGCGGCGGCGCGCTCGCGTCGTCGGGCCACAGCGCCGGTCGCAGCGGCCGGCCGACCAGCGTCTGCCACACGGCGTCCGCGCGATCGAGCGTGCGCGCGACGATGGGATATCCCGCCGCCAGCGCGCGGGCCATGCCCGGATATTGTGGGCCTTGGCCGGGAAAGAGGAGGACGCGCGGACCTTCGAGCCGCGCCGACGACACGAACAGCCCCAGGCGATCGAGCGGAACCGCCGGGCGACCGGGCGCGTTGGCGTGCACGAGCTGCTCGGCGCGCCTTTCGAGGTCGGGCGCCGACGTCGCCGTCAACGCCAGGCGCGCCGGCGCGTGCGGGCGCGTCATGGCTTCGGCGCGCGTGCGCTCGGCGGCGTCGGCGAAGTCCTCGGGCGAGCACTCGGCCAGCATGGCCGCCAGCGCCGTCAGCGCGTCGAGGCCGTCGGCGACGGTGGCGCCGGCGAACGCGAACAGCTGCGCGTCGCCGCGGTCGGGCTCGCTCGCGCGCGGCGCGCCGTCGAGCCGCGGTGGGCTGCGCTCGCCGCCGTCGGGCTCGCTCGACTGCTCGCTCGGCGCGCCGGCCCGCTCCTCCTCGAGGATGGCGTGGAAGTTGGAGCCGCCGATGCCGAACGCGCTCACGCCGCCGCGGCGCGGCGCATCGGTCGGCGCCCAGGTCTGCCGCACGCGCACGACCTCGAGGCCGGCGGCCGCGAAGTCGATCTTCGGGCTCGGCTCGTCACAATGCAGCGACGGCGGCAGCTCGCCCGCTTGCAACGCCAACACCACCTTCTGCAGCGCCGGCGCGCCCGCCGCGGCGACGAGGTGACCCAAGTTCGACTTCACGGTGCCGATGCGCAACGGCGTCGTGCGCGCGGCGCCGCCGTAGGTGCAGGCCAGCGCCATGGCCTCGACCGCGTCGCCGACGGCGGTGCCGGTGCCGTGGCATTCGACGTAGTCGACGCTGGTGCCGGCGATTCCGGCCGAGTCGAGCGCGCGCTGCAGCGCCAAGCTCTCGCCGTCGACGCTGGGCGTGAGCACCGAGCGGCCCTTGCCGTCCGACGAGCCGGAGCAGCCGCGCACGAGCGCGCGAATGCGGCGCCCTTGGCGGCGCGCGTCGCCGGCGCGTTCGAGCACGAGCACGCCCGCGCCTTCGCCGGGCACGAAGCCTTGCGCGCGCGCGTCGAAGGGGCGAATGCCCGCGGGCGACAGGCCGTTGAAGCGCGACGTGGCGACGTAGAACTCGGGCGCGATGTCGCACCAACCACCGCCGACGACGGCCAGGTCGCAGCGACCGAGCCGTAACGCTTGCGCGCCGGCGTGCAGCGCCGCCAGCGTCGACGCGCACGCCGATTCGACGGCGACGTGGCCGCCGCGCGCGCCGAGCGCCGCCGCGACGCGTGCCGCGGTCACGCTGCCGAGCCAACCGGTCAAGGAGTGCCGGTCGAGCGCCGGCAGCCGCTCCGTCCACGCGCGCTCGGCCTCGTCGACGATCGCCTGCACGCGCGGCTCCGGCACGTGGTCCGCGCGCAGCGTCTCGGCGAGCGCGGCGGCGAATTCGGCGAAATTCACCCGCGCTTCGGCCAGCCAGCGCCGATGGACGAAGGGCATGGCCGCGATGAACACCTGCACGCGCGCCGCGTCCACCGTCGGCGCGCCGGCGTCGCGCCACGCCGCGCCCGCCGCGCGGGTGACCAGCAGCTGCGTCGGATCGATCTGACCTCGCGCCGCGCGCTCGTGCTGACCTCGCGTCGTGCGCCCGTGCTGCCCACTCGCCGCGCGCTCGTCGTCGGTCGGCTGCGGCAGGTCGACGAACGAGCCCATGCGCGCGACCGACTTCTCGCGCGCTTTGCCGTCGGTCGAGTAATAGCGCTCGAGCGGCCAGCGCGACTTGGGCACGTCGACGACCTGGTCGCGACCGGCGAGCAGGTTGTCCCAGAGCTGCGTCAGATCGGGCGCGCCCGCGAAGATGCCGCCCATGCCGACGATGCCGAGCGGCGCGAACGAAAACGGTGGCGCGCCGGCGTTTGCGCGCGTCGTCGCGGCCGTCGTTCGCGCGGGCGCGCTTTCGAGGACGGCGTGGAACGTCTGACCGTCGAGCGCGATGGCGGTCACGCCGGCGCTGGCCGCGCCGTCGGGCCACGCCGTCGCGGCGTCGCCGGCTGCGGCCGCCGGCAAGCGCCGATGATGCAGCGCCAGCGCCGTCGAGACGAGCCCGGCCGCGCCCGCGGCCGCGCGCAAGTGGCCGACACGCGCTTTGACCGCGCGCAACGCCGGCGCCGCCGCGCCACCGACGACGGCACGCAAGGCCTCGGCTTCGGCGCGATCGGCCGCGCGAACGCCGCTCGCGTGACACTCGAACAGCCGCGCCTGCGCCACGTCGCGTCCCGCCGCCGACCAGCCGGCGCGCACGGCGGCCGCGATCGTCTCGCTGTCCGCCGCAAACGGCGGCGCGCCCGCAGCCGCGCTGGCGCGACCGACGGAATGCACGACGGCGAAGATCGTGTCACCTGACGCCACCGCATCGTCGAGCCGCTTCAAGGTCAAGACGGCCGCGCCTTCGCCGAGGACGAGGCCGTCGGCGTCGGGTGACAGCGGCCGCGCCTGTCCGGTCGGCGACAGCACGCCGAGCGCGGCATACGCGGCCAGCTCCGTCGGCGTCAGCAGCTCGGAGACGCCACCGACGAGCGCGCAATCCCACTCGCGCTCGTGCAAGCCGGCCAACGCCAGCTCCAGCGCCGCCAACGCGGACGCGTGATCGGCATCGACGGCGTAATGCGGCCCATATAGATCGTGGTGCATCGCGATGCGCGCCGCGGCCACGCTGCCGAGCGAGCCGACGACGTCGTCGCTCGACGCTTCCAACAGACGCGACCGCAAGAGCGCCAGCGCGTCGTCGGCCAATCGTGCGCGCGCGTCGCCGGCGAGCGCGGCGAACGTCGGGCTCGCCGCCAACGCGTCGGCGAGATCGGCGGCGCGCATGCGCAAACCGACGTCGCGCTGCAGGCCGAGGCCGCTTGCGCCGAGCAGAATCGCCGTGCGCTCGCGTGGAATGGCGCGCACGCCGGCGAGCGCTTGCGTGCCGGCTTCGAGCGTCGCCAGCTGCATGCGGTTGACGGTCGTGGCATCGGCGGGCGGCAGCCGATACTTGCGCCAGTCGAGCTGCCAGCCGCCGAGCCAGCCGCCGACGATGCTCTTTCCCAAGCGAGCGTAACGGTCGGCGACGAACCCGTCTTCGTCACGCACCGGTCGGAGCGCGGTCCGACCGGCCGAGAGGTTCTCCCAGAGCTGCGCCCACGATGCGGCGCCGGGCAAAACAGCGCCCACGCCGACGATGGCGACTGGAGAACTCATCTCTCGATTTTATCAGCGATATACCGGATATGCCTGTAAAATTACTGCGTATTCAGGCGGTTATTTAATGGTACCGAACCTCACAATGCAGCTTGAATAGCTCATCGCGTCCATCCGAGCGGCCTTCGGACCAGGTGCCGGCGATGGTGCCGCGAACGTCACGTCCGCCCGCCAGCTCGATCGCCGCCGGCACGAAGCCGCGCCAGGCGCCCGAGCTCCATTCGAGCAGCCGCTTGGGAATTCCGGTGCATTCGCCCAAGTAGTAACCCTGGTCGTTTCTGATGGCGACCGCATCGCCGAAGTGGACGTAGGTGCTCCACAGTCGCGGGGTGAACCCCATGACGCGCACCGGTGCCGCGATGCGCAGAAAGATGCGATACATCGTCGTCAGATCTTTGAGCGCGTTGAGGCGCGTGATCTCCATCGTGATGTCTTCGACGGTCTTGCGCAGCTCCTTCGCCACCTGGTCGAGCACGTCGTTGAGCGGCTCGACGTTGTACCAAGCCACCGGCATCAGCACCGACTGGTACTCGGGATCGCTGGTGGCCGCGACGAGCTTCTTGAAGCTGCCCGGGCCCAGCCGTTCGTCGATCCACTGCGCGGCCATGACCACGTGGGACCCTTTGCACTTGTAATCGGGTTTCATGGCGAGTCGATATCGTATCATATCCCGCGAGCTTCATCGACCGTCGCTGTCTTGCAAATTGCGAATGCGACCTCAGGCGCTTGCAGTAGTGAAGGCTCATAAGCGGCTGGCTGCGCGGCGTCGACTGTTGCAAAATGCAGTATGCGGCGCGAATCGGCCGGACTAACCCTCGCCGTCGTTAGCGTCGTCACGCTCATCTTCGGGCTCGCCTATCTCGACCTCCGGCGCGAGCAGGCGCGCGCGCTCGACGAGTTCACGGCCGAGCAAGCGGCGCTGTCGGCGACGTTGGCGGCGACGCTGTCGCGACGGCTGGATTCGGTCGAGCGCGACTTGGGCGTGTTGGCCGCGATCGGCGACGGGGCCGCCGCGCTGCCGGCGTTGCCGCTGCTCGTCGACGGCAAGAGCGCCTATCGCGAGGTCGAGCTGCTCGACGAGCGCGGGCAGCCGCGCGCCGAAGCCCACTTGGGCGGCGCCGCGCTCGACGACGATCGCGCGCTGGCGGACGTGCGCGCGCGTTTGTGGTCGGCGACGGCGGCCGATGGTCACGTGCGCGTGTCCGATCCGCTCGGCGTCGCGCCCGGTCGGCTGCGGCTGTTCTTGCGTCGCGACGCGCACGCGGCCGTCGCCTTGTGGGCCGACACCAATCGCTTCTTCGACGGCGTGCGCCAAGCGGCGTTCGAGACATCGCCGGCGCCGATGAGCTGGCTGGTGATGGACGAGCAGCGCCGCACGGTGCTGTTCAGCTTCGGGGCCGACCATCAGATGCCGTGGCACACGACGTCGTGGCAGCCGGAGACGGCGCCGGCGGAGCTGCAGTCGATGCTGGCGGCGATGGCGGCGGGCGAACGCGGCACGCGCTTCCTCAACCGGCCGTCGGCGGTGGCGGTCGGGCTCGAGCGACGCGTGGCCATGGCCGGGTTCGCGCCGGTGCATCGCCGCGCGGGAGACTGGTCGGTCGCCGTCGTGGCGTCGGCGAAGGCGGTGCGCGATCGGGCGCGCTTTGCCGTGTGGCGACTGGGCGCGGCGACGGGATTGACGGCGCTGTTGGTGGCGCTGTTCGCGGTCATGGTGGCGCGACAGCAGCGGCGCACGCAGGCCTTGGGGACGAAGCTGGAGCTGGCGGAAGCGACGGCCGCGTTGCGTGAGCGCGCGGAGACGATCGTCGAGCGCATTCCCGTCGGCGTGATGGCGATCGACGGCGACGGGCAGGTGCGCGCGGTCAATCCCTACTTGGCCGAACGCGGCGCGCGGCCGTCGGGCGCGTTGGCGGAGGCGCTCGCCGGCCTCCTGCCCGACGAGCAGGCGCTCGTGACCGCGCTGTGGACGGCGGCGCGCGCCGATCGCCAGCCGCGCGAGCGCGCCGGGCTGCGCCTGCATCTCGGCGGCGCCGCGCGCGACGTCGACGTCTTCGTCGTGCCGCTGGCGCGGCCACTGCCCGACGCCGACTGCTTCGTCGTGCTGCACGATCGCACGACCTTGCGGCAGCTCGAGCGCAACCTCGTGCGCGCCGAGAAGCTGGCGACGATCGGGACCTCGTCGGCGGGCGTCGCGCATGAGGTGGGCACGCCGCTCGGCATCATCTCCGGTCGCGCCGAGCAGCTGTTGGCGCGCGCCGACGACGAGGTCGTGAAGAAGGGGCTGTCGTCGATCCTCGACCAGGTGGACAAGATGTCGACGACGATTCGCCAGCTGCTCGACTTCGCGCGCGCTCGGCCGGTCGAGGTCGAGGCGGTCTCGGCGGCGCACGCGCTCGGTCAGGCGGCGGCGCTGCTCGATCATCGCTTCCGCCAGGCGAATGTCGCGCTGTCGGTCGAGGCGGCGCCGTCGTTGCCGCCCTTGGCCGCCGATCGCGGGCAGCTCGAGCAGGTGCTCGTCAACCTGCTCATCAACGCCTGCGACGCCTGCGGCAAAGGCGGCGCCGTCGTCGCCCGCGCGCATTCGGCGACAGCCGAGAACGAGCTCGTGCTCGAGGTCGCCGACGACGGCTGCGGCATTCCGCCCGAGCAGCTCGCCGCCGTCTTCGATCCCTTCTTCACCACCAAAAAGCGCGGCCAAGGCACTGGGCTCGGCCTCATCGATCGCCGCCGACATCGTCAAGAACCACGGAGGCCGCTTGATCCTCGATTCGCAGGTGGGCACGGGAACGCATCGCGCGCGTCTATTGGCCGCGGGCGCGCGAGGCACAGTCGTGAATTCGCGCGTCCTCGTCGTCGACGACGACGGCGAGATGGCCGAGACCGTCGCCGACTACTTGAGCGGCCGCGGCTACAAGAGCGAGACCGCGGTCGGCGGCAAAGCGGCGCTGCAGCTCATCAAGCGCAAAGAGTTCGACGCCATCATCACCGACTTGCGCATGGACGCCGTCGACGGGCTCGACGTCTTGGCCGCGTCGCGCGCCGCCGATCCGGGCCGGCCGGTCATCGTCATGACGGCGTACGGCACGATCGACGGCGCCATCGAAGCCGTGCGCAAAGGCGCGTCACACTATCTGACCAAGCCCTTCAAGCTCGAGGAGGCGGCGCTGGCGCTCGAACGCGCGCTGGCCAACGAAGGGCTCGTGCGCGAGAACGCGGCGCTGCGCAAGCGTCGTCGACGAGCGGCTCGGCTTTCGCAACCTCGTCGGCAAAGCGCCGGTCATGCAGCAGCTCTACGACCTGCTCGAGCGCGTGAGCGCGATCTCGTCGCCGGTGCTCCTGTACGGCGAGTCGGGCACGGGCAAGGAGCTGGTGGCGCGCGCGCTGCATCACGGCGGGCCGCGCGCGCGCGCGCCGTTCGTCGCCATCAACTGCGCGGCCATCGCCGAGTCGCTGTTGGAATCGGAGCTGTTCGGGCACGCCAAAGGCGCGTTCACCGGCGCCGGCGAAGCCAAGCGCGGCCTCTTCGTCGAAGCCGACGGCGGCACGCTCTTGCTCGACGAGATCGGCGAGCTGCCGCTCGGCCTGCAGGCCAAGCTCTTGCGCGCGCTCGAGACGTCGGCCGTGCGCCCCGTCGGTGGCGGCATCGAGCGCAAAGTGGACGTGCGCATCATCGCCGCCACCAATCGCGATCTCGCCAAAGCGGTGCAAGAGAAGCGCTTCCGCGAGGACTTGTACTATCGGCTGCACGTCATCCCGGTGCATTTGCCGCCGCTGCGCGCGCGTCGCGACGACATTCCGCTGCTGGTGGAGCACTTCGTCAAGCAGTTCGCGGAGCAGCACCCCGACTTGCCGCCGCGCGAGATGACGCCGGAGGCGCTGCGCCGGCTGTGCGAGCTGCCGTGGCCGGGCAACGTGCGCGAGCTGCGTCATGCGGTCGAGCGGCTGCTCGTGCTCGGCCGCGGCCGGCGCATCGACGTGCGCGACGTGGCGCTGGCCGTGCCCGAGCCGCTGCCGGAGGCGATGGCCGCGGTCGCCGCCGAGATCGTGCCGCTGCGCGTGCTGCAGCGGCGCTATGTCGAGTGGGTGCTCACGCAGACCGGCGGTAACAAGGTGCGCACGGCGCAGCTGCTCGGCATCGACGCGTCGACGATCTATCGCATGCTGACGCGCGACGAAGATTAGCGGCGGTCAGCGCGACAAGACGAGGTCGGCCGACAGCTCGAGGTCGTCGTTGACCTTGACGAACATGAGGCTCGGCCGATCGACCTTGAAGCCGTCGAGGCTGATCTTGAACTTCGTCTGCGCCCGCACGCGCGTCGGCGATTCCCACACCAGCGTCACCGGCAGCTCCATCATCTGCTGCACGCCGTGAAAGGTGAGCTGCCCCTTGAAGCGCGTCGTCGTCGTCGTCGGGAACGTGGCCGGCGGCGTGATGCCTTCGCCGAGCGCCTTCAGCTCCACCTGCGGATACTTGGCCGCCTCGACCGTCTCCTTCATGTGCTCGTCGCGGTTGACGTTGCCGGAGTCGAACGACTGCACGGGAATGCGCACCATGACCTGCGCTTTACCGTCGGCGAGCCGCGCTTTGCCTTCGCACTTCTTCGACGTGCCCACGACCTCGTGGAACTTGTGGACGAGGTGGTATTCGGCCTTGCTCTGCCCGGCGTCGACGGCGAAATCGGCGCTGTCGGCGTGCGCGGAGACGGCGAACGCGAAAATAGGCAGTGCCAGTAAGCGGAATAAAGTTTTCATCCGCCAAGAGTACGATTGATTGGGCTCGCTGGGCCATTTCCAACCGAGCAACTAGTCGGTCCGATTCGGCACGCGCGTTGATTTCGTAAGCGCCGCAACCGCGCGCGACGACAGCTGTCGTTTGCGACACGCATGACGCGCGTCGTGACCGTGGGCGTCGGCGAGACGCCGTCACAGATCGGGCGAATCGAGCATACAGCGCGCGACGACGTCGCGCCGGCCGGCGCGCGCGCGCGGCGGCGGCAGCGGCGCGCACGTGAGCTCGTACCAAACGCCCTCGATGCGGCGCGCCTGGCGGTCGCGGTCGAGCGCGCGGCGGTCGGGATCGCGCGGCGGCGTCTGGTACCCGGCGCTGCAGGAAACGACGCAGCGGCGCCAAGCTCTGCGTGCGCGCACTGCGGCGGTTGGCCCGTTGTGACCGCTCGCCGGACTTACGCCGCGAACAGGCAGAATCTTCCACCGTGGCTGGGCTTCGTTCGCGCCTGAAAGAACTTTGAGATCGCCGTCATCGAGACGCGCGGGCGACGGTGCTATGGTTCGCTCGAATGGCGCACGAAGACTGGCGGATGTTGGCGGAAACCCGTAGTTGCGAGGAGTTCGCCGGCGCCTATCCGCACCCATTCCTGCTGTCGCTGTCGGGTCTGGTGGCACCGCCGCCGCCGCCGCGCACGCTGCGCATGGACGACGTGACGCACGTGGCGCAGGTCGAGCTCATCCGCGCCGAGCGGCGGCGCCGGCTGACGCCGGCCGATCGCGAGCCGGCCGTGTTACCGGTGCGCAAGCAGCAGCCGACGTTCCCGAGCATGATTACGGTCGGTCGGGCGCGCAACAACGACATCGTCGTGCCCGATGCGCTGGTCTCGAAGTTCCACGCCTTCTTCCGCTGTCAGGATGGTCAGTGGAGCCTCGAGGACGCCGGCAGCGTCAACGGCACGCGCGTCGGCAGCACGACCGTCGCCTACAAAGGCCCGCCGGGCGCGCTACGCTCGGGCGACCACGTCTGGTTCGGCGAGCAGAGCTTCCGCTTCCTCGACGCGCCGACCTTGTGGGTCGCGCTGCGGTAACGCGCCTTCGCGCGATCGTCACCCGAGCGCGCACGCGCCCTTGACGCGGATGTGATACACCGTCGGTGGATGCGCGCTTCAGACCCCCGCGCCGTCGGGCAGCTCGGTGAACACGATCCCCGCGCCGGGCGACTTGTACTTCTTGTTCATGTAAATGAGCACCGGCGTCAGCGATTCGAGCGCCACGGCGTTGTCGAGCGGACCGGCGTCGAGGCCGCGCAGGCCGAGGTCGCGCACGAGGCCGAGCGCCGTCGTCTTGGCGCGATCGTCGTCGGCGCAGACGAGCACGTCGCAGTGGATGGCGTGCGTCGGATCGGCCAGGTGCGCATGGCTGACGTGATGCAGGGCCGCGGCCACGGGCGTCGCGGCGCCGAGCAGCGCCTGCGCTTCGAGCGCGGCGGCGCGGCCGGCGGGCAGCTGCACGCGGCTGACCTTCGGCGGCACGAGCGGGACCGTCACGTCGATGAGCACTTTGCCGGCGGCGGCGGCGGCGATGGTGCGCACGCTGTCGCCGTGCGCGGCGTACGGCACCGACAGCACGATGACGTCGGCGGCGGCGACGGCGGCGGCGTTTTCGTCGCCGGCAATCGCGCCGTGACCGGCAGCGGCGAGTTCGGCGGCGGCGGCTTTGGCTTTGCCTCCGTCCCGCGAGCCGATGATGATGCTGTGACCGGCACGCGCCCAACGAATGGCGAGCCCGCTGCCCTCTTTACCCGTGCCTCCGACGATGGCGATACGCATGGCGATGACCTTATGATCGATCCCGCGCGACGGCAAACACGATGATCCGCATGGGCGAGAAGCTGGAAGTCACGAGCATTCCCGGCATTCCGCTGGTGAGCGCGGGCGACGACTTGGTCGCGCTCATCGCCGCGGCGTTGACCGGCGCGAACGTCAGCCTGCGCGACGGCGACGTGTTGGTCGTGACGTCGAAGATCGTGTCGCGCGCCGAAGGTCGCTTCGTGGCGCTGTCCGACGTCGAGCCCTCGCCGCGCGCGGTCGAATTGGGCGCGCAAGTGGGCAAAGATCCGCGCATCGCCGAGCTCGTGCTGCGCGAGGCGACGTCGGTGTCGCGCGTGCC
>CAWAWS010000043.1:0-12779 GCA_963785725.1 uncultured delta proteobacterium
GTTCTTTTCGATCGTATACGTCGCGAGAATGGCCTGACCGGCATTGGCGCCGATATCGTCTTTGCAATACTTGGTGACGATTTGCTCCATGCGCGGCCGCGCTTCGTCCCAATGCAAATAACGCAGCGGAATTTCCGCCGCCTTGTACGTCATCGTCGGCACGCGTCCCGAAGCCGGCACGCGCAGCGCGAATTGGTCATACGCTTTCTGCAGGTGCTGCACTAAATCCGGCTCCTGCATCGGCGTCACCGGCACCACCGTCTTACCGACGGCCGGCAGCGGCGGCTCGCTATACGCGCCCTTTTGCGTCAATTCCGCCAACGCCATTTCGTACGACTTCACGGCATTGAACGACGCGTCCTCGACATACTTATTATCGAGCTTCGAATCGCGCACTTTCTCGTACGCTTCGGCGGCATCGCGGAATCGACCCGAGTAATAAAGCGTCTCGGCATACGAATACGAATACTCATAGGTATTGCGCGAGTTCGGATATTGCTCGAGATACTTCTCGTACGCCTCGGCCGCCAGCTTGTATTCGCGCTGAATCTGATCGACCAACTTCGGATCGGGCTTCTTTTGCGCCTGCGCCATCTTCTTCAGATCTTGCGCGGCTTTATGGTGATTCACCGCCGCCGAAACGAGCGCCAATTCGGCCAAATCCTGCGCCGTTTGAATCGCCGGCTCGTTATCGCGGTTGTGCTTGTACCACTCGGTGCCCTTGGTGTAATTGCGCGCCAACGCTTCGCGCTCTTCCAACGCATGACCAAAATCGCGCATGCGCTCGAACGCCATGACGATGCGATCTTGCAGCTTGGGATTATCGGGATGATACGGCCACTTCTGCAGCGCGCGCTTGTACGCTTCGATGGCGCGGAAATACTCGGTTTCGTCGAAATAAATATCGCCTAATTTGGCGTATATCTCGCGCACGTGCGGCTCGTTTTCACGGCCGCGATAGAACTTCTCGGCGCGCTCGAGCCCGGTCTCGGTATCATCGATCGAGTCGCCGTTCCAATCCTTCTCGGCGAAGCTGATACCGAGATACTGCACGGCTTCCGTACGCAGATCCGAGCCTTCCGCGCCCGATTCCGCCTTCTTCTTGTCCGAGAAAACGACCAGCTGATCGAAGCGCTTGATCGCTTCCGGATAATTGTCGGCGCGATAATAAGACCACGCGAGCTTGTAGAGCGCCTTGTCGTAATAAGGCGAATCGGTGAATTCCAATACGCGCGAATAAGCGGCGATCGCCAACTCCAATTCGCTGTTATCGAAATGATATTCGCCGATACGCGTCCACGCTTCGGGCAAAAAGCGCGAATCCGCTTTGACCGGCGTGCACTCGTTGTAAGGATTCTCGGCCTTGACGCTGCCTTTGCCTTTGGAAGGCTGCGGCGGCGCCGGTGTGTCGAGCGGCTTGAACTTGTTGTTGCACACGAGCGCGCGCATCGCCTGCAGCGACTCGCCCTCTTTGTTCATTTCGCCTAGGCACCAGCCGAGCAAATAATAGGCGCCGTCGATCAAACGATAATCGGGAAAGCGGCCGATCAATTCTTTGTAGAGACTGATCGTCTTCGAATAATCGGGCGTGATCTGCGCGCCCGAAGCCTGGGCTGCCGTCGTCGCCGTCAAATACTCGTCGTTCGACTTCTCGAAATAGAGCTCGGCCAGACGAAACATCGCGTCCGGCGTCCAGCGATCGTCGTTGCGATAGCGCGTCAGAAAATCTTCGAACAGCTTGATCGCCGATTCGCGCCGCTGCTTCTCGTCCTTCTCCTCGAAGTCGAGCTGCGTCTGATACTTCGCCATCAGCTGCTTGCGCTTGGTGATGTATTCCTGCTGCACGACATGCGCGAGCGTGCCGCGATAATCCTTGTTCGCCTCTTCGAAGCGCGCGATGTCGTTCTGCATCCCGTCGAGCTCTTTGGCGCCGTCGGGATTGGGCAGCCCGCTCGGCGCACCGAACGCCGGCGACAAAGGCAGCGCGAACAGCGCGGCGACGACCGAAAAGCGCTTCAACCTTTGAACGCTCATGGTCATGGCTGATCCTTGGTCACTTCTTTGAACTGATCGTCGAGCAGCTTGAGCTCGCGCTTACGCTCGGCCAACAGCTTCGTGCTCTCGTGCGTCGACGACTCTTTGAGCGCCCACGCGACGTCGATGATGCCGACATCCGCGCGCACGACCACGTTGTAGAAGCGCTGCGTGACCGCTTTGAAGTTGTCGGCGACGATGCCGCCACCGACGTCGGCCGACTCGTCGGTGTAGCCGCCGAGCGTCTTGCGATAGGCCACGACCTTGAGCTTCTCGTCGCCGACCGCCGTCTCGATCTCCTTCAGCTGATCGTCGAGCATGTGGTCGATGCGCACGTTGAAGGCGTTGACCTTCGTCTGCACGGCCCGCGCGCGATCGAGGATCGACTCGATCTGCTCCGCCTTCTCGCGATCGCCCGCCGCCAACTTGGCGCGCACGCGCACGTCGAGATCGTGCAGCCGGCGCAGCGTGTCGTCATATTGCGCCCGCAGCGCCGACGCCTGCTGCATGTCGGCGTCATCGACACCGACCGCCGACTTGGCGTCGTCGAGCTCCTTGCGCAGCTGATCGCCGTCGCCGCTCTGCGCCTCGACCTCGCCGATGAAGCCGTCGATCTCGGCCTTGGCGTTGGCGCGCTGCTCGGGCGGCAACGTCGCCTGCACCTGATCTTCGTAGAATTTTCTCGTCGCCACCGCCGACGCGCGCGTGCCGTTCAGCGTCGTCTGCAGCTCGACCACTTGCCGATCGAGCTCGTTGTACTGCTCGCGCGCCTTGCGCTGCCGCTCGGCGATCGAATCGGCGGTCACCGGCAGCGTGCGCAGCTTCGCCTCGATGGCGTCGCGCTCCTGCTCGAGCTGCTTCAGCTCCTGCTCGGCGCCGGCGACCGGCCCGATGATGCGCGACATGCGCCCGGCCAGCTGCTCTTTGACCTCGGTGCACTCGTTGGAGATCGCCACCGCGTGCGCCCGCGCCGACGCCAGCTCGGGGAAGACGTTGACGCGGCCGGGACCGCTCATCGCCTTCTCCAGCCGATGCACGATCTCCTCCGACTCGTCGAGCGACTTCTTCAGATCGACCTCGTCGCCGATGAGCGTCGTCACGCGCTCGACGTCGGGCTCACTCTTGATCCACTTGACGCCCACCGTCGGCAGGATCGCGCCCATGTCGAATTTGTTCAGGTTCTTGCTGATGAGATCGCGGAAATAGCCGGGCGCGTCGCCGGTCTTGGCCAGCGCGTCGGCCAGCTGGCGATGAATCGGGGCGTACTCGTCGCGCGTCTTGGTGAACGAATCGGTCGCCGGCCCGTACATCTTGTCGTTGATGTGCAAGCGACCGATGAGCAGCTTCACCTCGGGAATCAGTGGTGAATCGGGCGCATTCAAGAGCAAGAGGTCGAGCGAGCGCGCCGCCTTGTCGTAGTCCTTGCTCTTGATGCTGACCCACGCGCTCTCGTACAAGGCGTCGTTGAACAGCTCGCTCTTGACGCCGATCTTGGCGTACTCGTCGAGCGCGTTCGTGAACTGCCCGCGGTCGTAATAGATCCGCGCCAGCGCCATGTGCGCGAGCTCGGCGATGCGCTTTTGGGCGTCGGTCTTGGCGTCGGTCTTCAAGATCGTGCCGAACGCCTGCAGCGCGTCCTGCAGATGCTCGACGCCCATCGCCACGTTGGCCGAGCCGATGAAATAGAGCGCGTGAAAGTAGTAGACGTGATCGCTGCCGATCGTCTTCAGGACGGCGAGCGCGCGATCGAACTGCTGGCGAAAGAAGAAATATTTGCCTTCGACATACGGCACCGACGGCAGCTGCTTGCCCGGCGGCAGCTTCTCCAGCTTCTCGATGTAACCGTCGACCGGCGAATAATCGCCCGTGTGCAGCGACAGCTCGATCAACCGCTGCAGCGACTCCTGATACCGGCGATTGACCGGCCCTTGCTCGATGATCTTCTCGAAGAAGCGCCGCGACGACAGATAGTCGCGCTCGAGATAAAGCGAGTCGGCGAGATAGAACAGCGCCTCGGGATAGGCCGCCGAGTTGGGATACTTCTCGACGACGTCGAACAAGATGATCGACGCCGATTCGTAGTTCTTCAGCTCGTAGAGCACCTGCGCGTCGATGAGCCGGCGATCGGCGATCTCCGGCCCCGGCGGCGGCGGCGGCTTCAGGTTGCGGTCCATATCGGACACGCGCGTGTCGAGCTCGATGACCTTGCCGCCGAGCTTGTCGACGTCGTCGGCGCGCGCGATGCCGGACGCCAACGACGCGGCCGCGACCGCCCACAGCAGCGGAGACCTCATGTTACTTCTTGGCCGCCGGCGCAGTCTTGGGCACCGTGTCCTTGTCGGCGACGAGCGACTCGCGGAAGTCGACCGCCGGCCGATCCTTCGGATCGGTCGTCACCGGGTTGCCCTTCTCGTAGCCGACGACCTTGAGCTGCAGCTGCTTGCCCTCGGGCGCCGTGAACGTGCGGCTCGACTTGGCCGTGAACTTATAGCCCTTCAAGTACGAGAACACGCCGTAGCCGTTGCCTTGATAGACCATTTGGACCGACAGGGTATGGTTCCCCGGCGTGATCGATCCGTTGAAGACTTCGATCTCTTTTTGATCGCCGAGCTTCCCGGTGTCGTCGCTCTTCGAGTAGATCTCCTGCCCGTCGAGCGCGTAGACGTAGCGCACCGGCATGTAGATCCCGCCCATCTCGTTGCGATGGGTGATGACGGCGCGAGCGCCGGCGATGACGCCGTGCAAGACCGTCTCTTTGAGCAGGTTCAAGCGCGCCTTGGAGCGAAAGATCTGCTCTTTCAGCTCGTTGACGCGTCGCTCGAGGTCGTGCAGGCGAACGGTGTAGCCGCCTTGCGTCGTGCCCGGCGCGCTCGCTCCGGGCGCGCTGGTCGCGGCCGGCGCGCTCGACGTCGTGGGCGTGGGCGCCGGCGCAGCGGCTGCGGGATCGTCGGCCGAGGGCGCCGAAGCGGCCGGGGCTGTCGCTTGATCGGCCGCACGAGCAGAGCCGGCGGCGAAGAGAATGGCGGCCACTGCCACCACGGAGGTCGTGCGCAAGCGACACCTCATCCTAATGATAGAACGTCTTCATACCACCCGCGCCACCGACGGTCAAGCAACCGACCGAGGTAATTCTCGCTACTTAGAGCGGAAACAGATCAAGCCGGACGATCCGGCTGAGCGGGACGAATTTGCTGGTAGACCTTCTCGAGCAGCTCGCGGATGCCGGCGCCGGTCGCGGCCGAGATCGCGTGCAGCTCGACGCCGCGCTTGGCGAACTCGGCCTGCCAGTGCGGAAAGGCCTCGCGCGTCTCGGTGATGTCGCACTTGGAGAGCGCCACGATCTGCGGCCGACCGGCGATTTCCGGCGAATAGCGCATGAGCTCGTGATTGATCACGTCGTAGTCGTGCAACGGATCGCGCCCGGGCTCTGCCGACACCTCCATCAGGTGCACGAGGACGCGCGTTCGTTCAACATGGCGCAAAAAGCGGTGGCCGAGGCCATGACCCTCGCTCGCGCCTTCGATGAGGCCGGGGATGTCGGCGAGCACGAAGCTGCGTCCGCCCGACAGCGCGACGACGCCGAAGTTCGGCACCAGCGTCGTGAACGGATAGTCGGCGATTTTCGGGCGCGCGCGTGAGACGGCGGCGATGAACGTCGACTTGCCGACGTTGGGATAGCCGATGCAGGCCGGCGTCGGCGAGCAGCTTGAGCTCGAGGCGCAAGGTGCGAATTTCGCCGGGCGTACCCGGCTCGGCGTTCTTGGGCGCCTGGTTCGTCGACGTGGCGAAGTGGATGTTGCCTTTGCCGCCTTTGCCGCCTTGCGCCGCGACGAAGCGCTCGCCGGCGTGCGCGAGATCGACGAGCGGCGGATCGTCTTCGGCGCCTTCGGCGTCGTAGACGACCGTGCCGGCCGGGACGCGCACGATGACGTCCTCGGCGCCGCGGCCGTACTTGTCGCGGCCTTCGCCGGGCGCGCCGTTGTTGGCTTTGTAGGACTTTTGGTAGCGCAGGTCGAGCAGCGTCGACAGCTGGTCGTCGGCGACGAGGATGATGCTGCCGCCGTCGCCGCCGTCGCCACCCGAAGGTCCGCCGCGCATGACGAACGGCTCGCGGCGAAACGTCGCCTTGCCGTCCCCGCCGTTGCCGGCACGAACATCAATGACGCACTCGTCGATGAACTGCATGGGAACCTAGTCGGCGATCGACGACACAAACCGCCTACTTGAACCGTACGGCGCGATCGAGCCGCGCAGCCGGCTCAACTAAGCGGCGGAAGTGGTCTCTTCGATCGGCTTGATCGAGACCCGGCGACGCTCGGTGCCGCGCGCCTTGTACGCCGTGAACACGACCTCGCCGTCGACGAGCGCGAAGATCGTGTGATCGCGGCCGAGCCCGACGTTGAGGCCGGGATGAATGACGGTGCCGCGCTGACGGACGAGAATGTTGCCCGCCTTCACGATCTCGCCACCGAAGCGCTTGATGCCAAGCATCTTCGGGTTGGAGTCGCGACCGTTGCGCGATGCGCCCTGACCTTTTTTGTGAGCCATGACTTAACCGTTGATCCCCGTGATCTTGACCGCAGTGAAGAGCTGGCGATGGCCGGTCTTACGGCGATAGCCCTTGCGGCGCCGATACTTGTAGATGAGGAGCTTCTCGCCCTTGCCTTCCGGGACGATGACCTCGGCGGTGACGGTGACGCCGGCCACGGTGGGCTGCCCGACCTTGATGGCTTCGCCATCGGCCACGAGCAGAACCTGGTCGAACGTCACGGCGCCCTTCTCGGTGGCGCCTTCCAACTTCTCGATCTTGATGGTTTCGCCCGGCTGAACCCGGTACTGCTTACCACCGGTCGCGATTACTGCATACATGACGATCCCTTACCTCGTAAGAAACAGAGGGGCGAAGTCTACAAGCTCCCGCCCAGTTGTCAACTCTGATCGTTTCCGATCTGATTTCGCCTACTTCTTGCGCGCTGCTTCTACCATTTCCAGCAGCAAAGGTCCCATGACGCCGGTGAACTGGATGCCCATGCCCGATTGCGACTCGGCCGTGGCGCCACGCAGCCACATGACCTTGCCGCGCACGTGCATCGGCGTGTCCTCATTGGCGAGCAGCACTTCCAGGTCGACCTCGGTGCCGATGTCGAGCGGCTTCGAGGTGCGCACGAACAGGCCGCCCGGCGACAGGTTCACCGCCAGATCTTTCTTGAGATCGCCTGCCGACAAGTAGCTCACCTGCAGCGAGACGGGTACACGGGGATGCTGTCGCTTGTTGTTCATGCGCGGCCGCGTCCAGTTTAGCGGCCTGAAACCGAAAACGAAAGCAGCTTGGCTAAGGCGCCGGGCCAGGGCGCGGAGACGATTCCGCGGTCGGTGATGATGGCGCGGATGAGCTTGGCCGGCGTCACGTCGAAGCCGGGGTTGCGCACGCGCACGCCCGTCGGTGCCAGCTGGCGGTCGCCGATATGCGTGACCTCGCGGCCGTCGCGCTCTTCGATGGGAATGCCGCTGCCGTCGGCGGTCTTGAGATCCACGGTCGAATAGGGCGCGGCGACGAAGAAGGGGATGTCGTGCGCGTGCGCCAAGAGCGCGACGCCGTAGGTGCCGATCTTGTTCGCGGTGTCGCCGTTGGCGGCGATGCGATCGGCGCCGACGATGACCGATTGGATCTCGCCGCGCTGCATGAGATGCGCGGCCATGTTGTCGGTGATGACGGTGACGTCGATGCCGGAGCGCTGCAATTCCCACGCGGTCAAGCGCGCGCCCTGCAAAAACGGCCGCGTTTCGTCGGCGAAGACGCGCAAGTCGGGCCGCTTTTCGTGCGCCGAGCGGATGACGCCGAGCGCCGTGCCGTAGCCGCCCGTCGCCAGCGCGCCGGCGTTGCAGTGCGTGAGCACGTTGCCGGGCGGCAAGAGCGACGCGCCGTACTCGCCGATTTGCAGGCACATGCGCACGTCTTGCGCGTGAATGGCGAGCGCGCGCGCGTCGAGCGGATGGCGGCCGGAGTCGTACGCCGACGACGGCGCGAGCATCTCGTTCGATGGCCCAAAAGAGGTTCACCGCCGTCGGCCGCGTCGCGCGCAGCTTGGTCGCCGCCTCGGCGAGCGGCGCGCCGGTGCGCGCGGCGATGGCCATGCCGTAAGCCGCCGCGCAGCCGATCGCGGGCGCGCCGCGGACGATCATGTCGCGGATGGCGCGCGCCACTTCGTCGACGGTGCGGCAGTCGATCCACACTTCACGCTCGGGCAGGATCTTCTGATCGAGCAGCTGCAAGACGCCCGCGTCCGCGTCGTAACGCAGCGGCGACAACATCGCCGTAAAGTCGATTCCGTCGGCCGGCGACGTCATGACAGCAGCCTCTTCAAGATCTCGTTCACCATTTCCGGGTTCGCTTTTCCTTGCGTCGCCTTCATGACCTGGCCGACGAAATAGCCGATCAGCTTGTCGTTGCCCTTCTTGTACTGCTCGACTTGCTTGGGATTGCCGTCGACGGCCGCGCGGCACGCGACCTCGAGCGCGCCCGAGTCGGTCACCTGCACGAGCCCTTCGGCCTCGACGATTTCGCGCGCGCGCAGCTTGCCGCGTCCACATCTTCTCGAAGACGTCTTTGGCGATCTTGCCGGAGATCGTCTTGTCGGCCATGAGCCCGATCAGCTCGGCCAGAGCTGCGTCGGCGTTCACCGGCGTATGCTCGATCGATTTACCGTCGCGATTGAGCCGCGCCAAGAGCTCGACCGAGATCCAGTTGGCCGCGCGCTTTCGCGTCGGCGCCGCCGACGCACGACCGCCTCGAAATAGTCGGCGATCGACTTCTCGGCCGTGAGCACGCCGGCGTCGTAGGGCGACAGGCCGAGCTGCTCGATGAAGCGCTGCGCGCCGCGGCATCGGCAGCTCCGGCAACCCACCGCCGAGGCGCGCCGTAAGCTCGTCGGGAATGCGCAGCGGCGGCAGATCGGGCTCGGGAAAATAGCGGTAGTCGTGCGCGTGCTCCTTGCGAGCGCATGGCGTGCGACGTGCCTTCGTCGGCGTCCCACAGGCGCGTCTCCTGCACGACGCGCTGGCCGCGCGCGAGCAAGTCCGACTGCCGCGCGATCTCGTACTCGATCGCCGCCTCGACGTTCTTGAACGAGTTGATGTTCTTGAGCTCGGCCTGCGTGCCGAGCTTCGTCTCGCCCACCGGCCGCACCGACACGTTGGCGTCGCAGCGCAGCGAGCCCTCTTCCATGTTGCCGTCGGAGATGCCGAGCTAGCGCACGAGCTGACGAATGCGCGCGCAGATAGGCCGCCGCTTCGGCCGCCGAGCGCAGCTCGGGCTCGCTCACGATCTCGACGAGCGGCACGCCGGCGCGGTTGTAATCGACGAGCGAGTACGGCGCGCCGGCGACGTGGGTGTTCTTGCCGGCGTCCTCTTCCATGTGAATGCGCGTTGAGCCGCACCTGCGCGCGCTTCGCCGTCGACGACGAACTGGATGCGACCGCCTTGGCACAGCGGCTCGTCGAACTGCGTGATCTGAAAACCCTTGGGCGAGTCGGGATAGAAATAATGTTTGCGCGCGAAGCGGCTGAGCGGCCGAATCGTGCACTGCACCGCCAGGCCGAGGCGCAGCGCGTACTCGACGGCCGCGCGCGACAACACCGGCAGCGTGCCCGGCAGCGCCAACGTATACGGGATCGGTGTGCGTGTTGGGCGCGGCGCCGATAGGCGGCCGAGGCCGACGTGAACGCCTTGGTCGCCGTCGCCAGCTGCACGTGCACTCGAGGCCGATGACCGGCTCGAAGCGCGTCACGCGACACCGCCGAGCTCGCGGGCGCTTGGTGTGCCAATCGGTCGCGCGCTGATAGGCGCCGCCGAACGCGAACAGCGTCTCCTCGGCGAGCGGCGCGGCCAAGAGCTGCAGGCCGACCGGCAAGCCGTCGAGGAAGCCGCACGGCAGCGAGATGCCGGGAATGCCGGCGAGGTTGCAGGGGATGGTGAAGATGTCGTTCAGGTACATCGCCAGCGGGTCGCTGCGTGTTCTCGCCGAGCTTGAACGCCGGCGTCGGCGCGGTCGGCGAGGCGATGACGTCGCAGCTCGGCGAAGGCGCGCTCGAAGTCGCGCGGATGAGCGTGCGGACCTTCTGCGCCTTAGGTAATAGGCGTCGTAGTAGCCGGCGCGAAAGCGCGTAGGTGCCGAGCATGATGCGGCGCTTGACCTCGGCGCCGAAGCCGGCGTCGCGCGTCTGCGGCGTACATCGCGCGTTGAGGCCGCGCGCGTCCTTGACGCGAGGCCGTAGCGGACGCCGTCGTAGCGCGCCAGGTTCGACGAGGCCTCGGCGGTGGCGATGATGTAGTAGGCGGCGATGCCGTGCTCGCGTGTGCGGCAGCTCGACGTCGACGCGAGCGGGCGCCGAGCGCGACCAGCTCGTCGAGCGCGCGCGCGACGACGCGCTCGACCTCGGCGCGTCGAGCCCGTCGAGCCGAAGTACTCGTCGGGCACGCCGACGCGCAGGCCGGCGATGTCGCGCTTGCAGGCGCGCGCGATAGTCGGGCACGGGCCGGTCGAGCGCGGTCGCGTCGTGCGGATCGACGCCGGCGATCGACCTCGAGCACGAGCGCGCAGTCGCGCGCCGATGCGGCCGAGCGGGCCCGGCTGATCGAGCGAGCAGGCGAAGGCGATCACGCCGTAGCGCGAGACGCGACCGTAGGTCGGCTTGAGGCCGACGACGCCGCAGAGCGCGGCGGGCTGACGGATCGAGCCGCCGGTGTCGGTGCCGAGCGCGCCGAGCGCATAAGTCGCGCCGCGACGGCGGCCGCCGAGCCGCCCGACGAGCCGCCGGGCACGCGCGTCGAGTCCCACGGGTTGCGCGTGATGCCGTAGGCCGAGTTCTCGTTGGACGAGCCCATGGCGAACTCGTCCATCGTTGGTCTTGCCGAGCATGACCGCGCCGGCTTTCTCGAGCTTGCGCGACGACGGTGCCGTCGTAAGGCGGGATCCAGCCCTGCAGGATCTTGCTGCCGGCGGTGGTCTCGATGCCTTTGGTGACGAACAGATCTTTGAGCGCGATGGGGACGCCGGCGAGCGGGCCTGGATCTTCGCCGCGCGCGATCAGGCCGTCGATGGCGGCGGCGCGCACGCGGGCGCCTTCGACGTCGACGCGATAGTAGCAGCCGAGCGCGCCGTCGACGGCGGTGATGCGCTTGATGAAGGCGTCGGTGGCCTCGCGCGCGCTCACGCGGCGGCCGCGAATGGCGCTGGCGAGCTCGAAGGCGCCTAGCTCGACGGGCGAGATCACTCGGCGACCTCGATGATCTTGGGGACTTCGAAGTAGCCGTCGTGGCGGCGCGGCGCGTCGGCGAGCGCTTCGTTGAGCGGCAGATGCGGCTCGAGGCGCTCGAGCACGTCGTCGCGCAAGGTCAGCTCGACCGGCACCGCGTGCGTCGTCGGCTCGACATTGCTGACGTCGAGCTTGGCCAGCGACTCCATGTAGCCCAAGATGGCGTCGAGCTCGCGCGTCAGCCGCGTCACCTCGCCCTCGTCGAGCTCGAGCCGCGCCAACAGCGCCGTCTGCCGCACCTCCTCCGCCGTGATCTTGCTCATGAAGGCGGTAAAGCTAGCACAGCCGCGACGGCCGAATCCACGCGCGCGGTCGCGTTCAGTTGGGCGGTGGCGTGGGGACGATCGGCGGCAGCGGCGCGCGCACCAGATCGTGCGTATTCAGATCGCCGTTGACCACCTCGACCAAGAAGTCGCTGGCTCCGGGAATCCCCATGACGTAGTTCGACGACGACGCCACCCACTGCGCGTGATGCCGCAGCTGATCGAGCACGACGATGCGGTTCTCGATGCCGTCGAAGGCGTGATCGTCGTCGCAGATGATGCGACCGTCGGCAAGCAGGCCATACGTGCGCACGTTGAGCGCGAGCGGCACTTTGGTGCCGCCGGCCACACCAGGCGCGGGCAGCGTCAGGCTCATGAGCTCGCCCGCGCCCGTGTCTTGCGCCGAATCTTCGAGCCAGTTCAGCTGCGTCGCGTTGTTGTAGATGGAGAGTCCGGTGCCGCGCTCCATGAACTTGAAGTCGGCGCCGCCGCTGCGCGACGCGAGCCAGCCGTCGCCGGCGCCGTGCACGAAGAGCGTCGCCGGATCGGTCGAATAAAAGACGGTGTCGTCGGGATTCGGTCGAGGCTGAGCAGTCGCTTCGTCCCCAAGTCGTAGACCTCTTGCGGCGGCGCCGAATGGTCGAGCGGCACTTTGTGGATGCTCGTGTCCGAGTTGTAATAGACGAAGCCGTTGTTGATCCAAAAGTTCGTCGCGTCGCAGACTTCGTTGGTGAGGATGACCTCGGGTGACTTGCCGTCGACGGCGAAGACGCGCACGCCGTCCACGCCGCAGCTGGCCAAGCTCGAGTTCGTGACCCAAGCCATCGAGTGCGTGCGAATGCCGAGATCGATGTCGGTGTTGTCGACGGCGCTGTGACCGACGAGGCGGTTGTCCTCGTCCATGTCGTAAAATGTCTGGCCCTGACCGGCGTCCCAAAAGAAGTAGCCCTTGCCGTAGGGATTGAGCGGGCTCACGCCTTTGGGCCAGGGAATGATGCGCCGAAAGCCGGTGTCGCGGCGCTGCAGGACGTAACCCGGCAACGCGCTGTCGCTGACCATGTAAGTGAAGACGTTGTCCTCGCCGCCGCCGACGAACAGGAGCGCGCCGCCGGCCGGCTCGATGTACTTCTGCCCCACTTTGTCGCCGGGCGAGCGGATGGTCAGCAT
>CAWAWS010000044.1:0-23819 GCA_963785725.1 uncultured delta proteobacterium
ATCGAAAGCGGAATCAAGCCCGAAGAGTGGCGCAATGTGGATTTCATGGAAGGCGCGGGATGCTTCGAATGCGGCGGCACCGGCTTCCGTGGGCGTACCGCAATTCACGAATTACTGGACCTGAGTGACCACATCCGAGAACTGATTCTCGACCGGCGTCCCGCGTCGGAGATCAAACGTCTGGCTCGCGAAGAGGGGATGACTTTTCTGCGCGAATCGGCCGTGGAGAAAGCGCGCATGGGCGTGACGACGTTGCGTGAAATCAACAAGGTGACCTTCATCGAATGAGCCTGCTCGATTCCATTCAATCGCTGCTGAAGGATCCGCCGCCGGAATTTGCGTTCGAAATCTCCGTGAGCGGCATCGCGATGTCGCGCACACGCGGGCCCGCTATTCTTCAGCACGCGTCATTGGCCGGGGCGTGCTTGCGCCTTCTCCGTATCAAAGAGAACATCGTGGACGTTTATGCTTTCACCGCCGCGATACGGAAGCTGATTCCCGCCGCGGCGGACGCCGTACGGCGGCGCTGATCCTGCCCGATAACGCCATGCGCCTGGCCGTGCTTGAGTTCGACAATCTGCCGGAAAAGGAAGAAGAACGGATGGCGCTGGTGCGTTTCCGTCTCCGAAAAACAGTACCGTTCGATGTGGATACCGCAGCCGTCTCCTACCATGTCCAGAGTGCGAACAGGGTTCTGGTAGCGGTGACGCCCGCTGAAGTGATTGCCCAGTATGAAGCGCCTTTTCGGGCGGTTGGATTGCATCCGGGGGTCGTGATACCAGCCGCCGTGGCGTTGCTCGAACTGTTGCCCGCCACTGGTTCGTATCTGGTGGCGCACCAGAATTCCGGAACCCTGGCGATCCTGGTGGTCGGTAACGGCGTCCTGACTCTGGCGCGCTCGCTCGAACCCGATCATGACTCGCCCGGTAACGCAGATGGCCCCGCGCTCGACGAAATTGTCTCGAATCTCTATGCGACCCGGGTCTACGTGGAGGATCAGGCGGGGGCGCTGCCCGATCGGCTCTACCTGGCGGGCTTTGGCGCCGAATCGTCCCGCGTTGCGGCGCGGTTGTCCGGGGAGCTCGACGTCGAGGTATCCGTAGTGCATGAGGAACATCCGGGGCTGGCCGGATACCTGCGTTCCCTCACGCCGGCGACGCGGGTCCGGAAGGTGGCTGCATGAGATTGCCGCTGAATTTGGCACGCGAACCGATGCGGCGGGATCGGCCTATGCTGATCGCGTCGGCGGCAGTGGGAGTTCTTCTGTGCGTTTCGCTCACCGCGCTGGCCGGACTTGCGGTTGCCGACAGGCGAAGCATGGATGAGTCTCGCCGAGTGATCGCGCAGGTGCAGGCGCAGATGGCGAAGCTCAACACTGCCCAGGCGCAGATTGATGCGCAAATGCGACTGCCGGAGAACATCGGTGTGCTCGACCGCAGCGTCCTGTTCAATATTCTGATTCGGCGAAAGGCCATCAGCTGGACGAAGATTTTCTCGGATCTGGAGTCCGTTCTGCCGCATAACGTGCGGATCGTTTCCATCCGGCCTCAGCTCAACGCCAGATATGAGCTTTCTCTCGACATGGTAGTGGCATCGGAATCGCCCGAACCGGCCATTGATTTTGTGGCGAAGCTGGAAGGCTCGGACCTGTTCGGAGACGTGACCCAGACTTCGCAGATTCCGCCTACTCAAAACGACCCGTATTTTCGCTGTCAGCTGACGGTGACCTATGACCAGAAACTATAGCCGCGCCACGGTAGCAGGCGTAGGGGGTGGTGCGCTCCGATGACCAGGCCGCAAATCGATTTCCGGGAACCAAAGGTACTGGTTCGTGCCGCCCTGGGCTTGCTGCTGTTGGCGAACCTGGTCGCCGCGATGTTCGCGTTTCATCTGTTCGGCGATTCACCCGCCGACCTTGACACGCAATTAACGGCTGCCCGCGCTGGTTTCCGCGCGGCCCAACTCCGCCTCAACAAGAGCCGGACTCTGACCGGCAACATGGAACTCAGCAGAGAAGAGGGCGATAAATTCCTCGCGGCCTACATGACGACTCGCCGCCACACTTTCTCCACCATTGACGGCGAGATCAACAAGCTCGCGGGCACTTCCGGTATGAAGGTGGGCAACTGGAACTACTCGCTGCTCGATCCAATCGAAGGCAGTGGAGATCTGGACACGCTGACGATTACCGCGAACTTTGAAGGAGGCTATGCGCAACTGGTGAAGTTCGTCAACATGCTCGACCGCTCACCGCGGTTCCTGTTGATCGACAGCCTTCAGGTCGCGCCGCAGCCAAAGGGCGACATACTCAACGCCACGGTTAAACTGAACACGTTCGTGAAGGACGATACAGGGGGCGCACAGTGAACCTTGGTGCGGAACCAAAGAAAGTTGCGCTGCTCGGCGTTCTGATCGCGGTCGTTGCCGGAAGAGCGATCTACATGAACATGGGAGATTCCACCCCAACGCCCGCTCCACGCGCCGCGTCTGCCGGCGTGCCGGGTGCCGTTACTGCATTTGCTAACCCTGCCTCCGGTCGGGTACGCAGTTCAGGTCGTGCGGGCATTGCGGAATTCAGGCCGCGAGTGGGAAGCGCGCGACCGGAAGACCACACCGATCCTGCTTCCATCAATCCTGAGTTGAGGCTGGATCTTCTCGCCAAAGTTCAGGCGGTCGAGCCCATCGAAGCGGGACGGAATCTGTTCCAGTTTGGAGCCGCTCCGGCGCCCGTCAAGCCAATGCCGGCTATGCCCAGCAACGTTCCAACAATTCCGGTCAACGTGCAGCCTTTCCGGCCGGCTGTCGCATCCAACGCAACGCCCACGACGCCGGTAGCGCCACCGATCGCTCTCAAATACTTCGGATACACGACGAAGAAAGACGGGCGAACGGTGGCTTTTCTGACGGACGGCGACGAGATCCTGCTGGTCGGGGAGAATCAAACCGTGAAGCAGCGTTACCGGATCGTGCGCATCGCCCGAACCTCTATCGTTATTGAGGATACCCAGGCGAAGAGTACCCAGACGCTTACGCTGCAGGAGATAGCGAGCTGAATGGATGCTATGAACCACAAGAATGGCACAGCGGCCAACCGCGAATCGGGATATGCCCTGCTTCTGGTGTTCGCCATGGCGGCCATTCTGGCTATCAGCCTTTACACGCAGATACCGAAGACTGAATTTGAGGCTCAGCGCGATAAGGAACAGCTGCTCATGGATCGCGGTCATGAGTATACGCGCGCGATCACTCTCTTTGTGCATAAATTCAATCGGTTTCCCGCCTCAATGGAGGAGCTGGAGAATACCAATAATCTCAGGTTCCTGCGCGCCCGTTACCCCGACCCGATGACGGGTAAAACAGACTGGAGGATACTTCATGCCGGCCCCGGTGGGGCAATAACGGACTCAATCTTAAATGTCAAGAAGCCCGATGGGTCCGGTTCTTCGCCGGGCCTGGTAACTATAATGCAGATGTTTGGCAGTCAGGCAACAGGCGATCCGGAAGGGGTCAACCTGGCGGCGCGACGCCGCGCCAGCGATCAGCCAGGCGCCGCCGGCGATCCGAATAACGGAGGCGGTACGGGCGGAGATGCGAATTCCCAGCCCGGAAGCTCGGGCTACAACGGACCCGTTATGGTATTACCCAATGGGCAGATTGTCCCCGCGAGCACCTCGGGAGCTCCGCCCAGCCCCTTTCAGAATGCAGGGACGGCTCAGACTGGAACGTCTCAGAACAACGCGGGCGCACCGCTGCCCAGCGGCGTGGCCGTCCAGCAGGGTTCGCAGAATACGTCGAATACCCCGAATACACCGGCACTGCCTTCGCAGTTTGGCCCATCCAACGGCGCTGCTAACCTGATCAATCAGATTCTGACATCGCCGAGGCCGGGAGGACTGAACGGACTTGGTGGGCAGGGCGCGAGTGCCCAGGGTGCTCCTTTGACAACGGGTCCAGCCGGAACATCCGTAGCTGGTCCCTCAGCTGCCACCGCGCCGCAACAGCAGGTTATTGGCGCTGGATTGGCGGGCGTTGCCAGCAAGCGCGAGCAGGAAGGCATCAAGACGTACAACGACCGCACGAAATATAACGAGTGGGAGTTTGTCTACGACGTTACTAAGGACCCGACGAAAGTGGCACAGATGCCCAGGACGCGTGGTCGCGCGGCGGCGTGGCGATGTCGACGAAGTCGAGCGCCTTCTCGCCGGCGAACAGCGCCGCCGCGTCTTCGTAGATCCGCGCCTGCGGCAAGAGCCGGCGCGCCAGCTCACGGCGCGGCGCGCACAGATCGGCGACGGCGGCAATCCTGAAGTCGCGCCGCGCCGAATAGGCCGGCAGGTGACCCTGCTCGGCGATGAAGCCGAAGCCGATGAGCGCGCCCTGCCGAACGGGCGCCGACTGCGTGGATTCGCTAGCTGTCATTCGTCGTCGCCAATGAACGCCTTCGCCAAACTGCAAGACCGACTGAAAGAGATCCACGCGTCGCGTGGTCGAGCGTGACTGACCGTAAGCAATTCAAGCTGGGCACCCGCGCGGGGCTGAGCAGTCTTCGTGCCAACTACGTCGAGAGCGCGCGCGACGAGCCGAGTGTGCGGCGCCTCTCAATCGGCGCGGGCGCGCGATCCGTAAGCGGCTGCTATTGCACGAGCGCGACGCGACGCGCGGTCGTGCTCGCCGAGATCGCGAATCGTCGACGGGCGCGCGGCAGCCGGCGACGCGCGTCGAGACTATGACAGGGGTGTCCTATTTCAACCATTTCTGAGGGTGACCGTCGCGATTTCCAACAGTGCGCGGCCGACGACACGACGTGATCCGCGCGCTCGACAGTGCAGTCGCGGACGGCATTTAGGCTGAGACGAGGTTGTCGCCAGCGAGGTTCCAGCTTTTGGACTGCAATCGTTCGCCCCTTCGATTGCACTCGCGACTGACGTCGTCATTCGCCGCAACTGATGAGCCGCCGCCGCTCAGCCGCTGAGCCTGGCCGTCTCATTTGCCGTCGCTGCGACCGCAAGTCTTCAATCATTTCGCGGCCTCGACGAGTGGCCAATCGATTGCAATCGCCGGATTGCGCACGCCAACTTCAACTTAGGGGAGCCTCATGAACCGAGCTTTGCGACAGATGCTGAATGCGGGATTGCTGTTTGGGCTGACGACGACGGGCGCCATCGGCTGTGACAACGGCGCGCCCGGCGACGACAACAGCGGCAGCGCCTCGGAAGTCGCCACCAGCGTCGTGAGCGGCGCGCTCAACAACACGAGCGGCGCCACCGTCGGCTGGAACGACGTGCCGCGGACGCGTCCGTCGATCTTCGAGCGCGCCGTCGAGCAGCTGAGCCCGATCGCGATCGCGCACGCCGCGACCTGGATGTGCAGCGGCGGCAGCTTGAGCCCGACGTTCGACGGCGCCGCCGGCAATCCCTACACGTTCACGCCGGTCAGCTGCAGCGTCGATTGGCGCAACGGCAAGAGCGCGTCGTCGAAGTGGTCGGGCGCGTTCACGCTCGACTACGGCGCCAGCTGCGACGCGCAGCACGCGCGGCTCGCCGATCAGGCCGGCGGCTGCACGTTGACGCGCACGACGGCGAGCGGCGGCAACACGCGCACGATCACCGGCCCCGACGGCAACGCCTACGCCGTCACGCACGACACCAACGGCGCCGGCACGGGCTGGGACGCGACCGTGTCGCCCGCGCCCAGCAACGGCGGCGTCGTCGCCACCTGCGCGACGGCGGGCTGCACGAGCGGCCGCAGCCTCGTCATCAGCGGCAGCCACTTGACGGGTACGGAGACGCCGCACGGCGGCGCGGCCAAGACCATTTGGGACCACACCGTGTCGACGGGCGCGCAAGGGTTGACGGTCGTCGAATCGGCCGCCGGGCGCGTCGTCTCGGGCGCGGTCACCGTCGAGCACAACCTGCGCAAGTACACGGCCACGGCCACGTTCAACGACGTCGGCTACAGCGAGCCCGGCTGCTGCTTCCCGACCTCGGGCAGCGTGACCTCGACGTACGAGGACGGCGCCAAGTCGCGCACCGAGTCGCTGACGTTCAGCGCCATCTGCGGCGAAGCGACGTTCACCAACGCCGACGGCCAGACGAGCGCGCTCACGCTGCAGCACTGCCTCTGACCGTCGTCAGGCCGCACGCCGGCACCCTCCTCGCCTGACGCCGTCGCGTCAACGATTTCCGCGCACGCTAAATTTGTTTGCGCGAAATTAACATTCCGCCGAATTCGCGCAAGATATCAATCGAACGGGAACAACGCCGCCGTTGCTCTCGTCTCTAATCGACCGTCAGCGATCCTTCTTGTCCACAGGCCGCCACATACTCAGCTCCTTTTTTGCCTGCCTCGTCGCCTGTGCGCTCGTCGTGGCCGTGCTCTTCGGCGCCGCGACCGCGCACGCCCAAGCCGCGCCGCCGGCGCCGCACGAGGAGACCGCGTTCGACTTCATGACGCTGCTGTCGCGCTACGGCCTGCACGACCTCGACGACGAGCGCTGGAACGTCTACGGCCAGTTCACCTACATCTCGAGCTGGAAGCTGGCCTTCACCGCGCCGTACACGAACGCCAACGGCAGCACCAACTCGCTCTTACCCGACGCAGAGCGCAGCTTCACCGGCTCGTTCACGCTCTTCTTCGGCCTGCGGCTGTGGCACGGCGCCGAGGTCTACGTCGTGCCCGAGGTCATCTCCGAGCGGCCGCTGTCGGGGCTGCACGGCATCGGCGGCGCCATCCAGAACTTCGAGCTGCAAAAGACCGGCTCCGAGACGCCGCAGCTCTATCGCGTCGCGCACGTTCTTGCGGCAGACGTTCGACCTCGGCGGCGGCCGCGTCGACAAAGAGTCCGACCCGATGCAGCTCGGCGCCGTCGTCGACCGCCGCCGCCTCGTGCTGACGCTCGGCAACTTCACGATCCTCGACTTCTTCGACAAGAACTCGGTCACCGGCGATCCGCGCCAGACGTTCTTCAACATGGCGTTCATGACCCACGCGTCGTGGGATTTCCCGTCCGACGCGCGCGGCTATTCGTGGGGCGGCACGGCCGAGCTCTACTGGGACGACTGGGCGCTGCGCATCGGCCGCATCACGCCGCCGCAGAATCCGAACCAGCTGCGCGACCGACTTTCGCATCTGGGAGTATCTACGGCGACCAGCTCGAGCTGCGAGCACGACCACAAGCTGCTGGGGCAGGCCGGCGCCGTGCGCCTGCTCGGCTACCGCAACCACGTCGACACCGGCCGCTTCGCCGACGCCATCGCCGCGTTCGAGGCCAACCCGGCCAAGAACGCCGCCGACTGCACCAGCTTCAACTACGGCTCGGGGAACGCCACCGCGCCCGATCTGTGCTGGGTGCGCCGGCCCGAACGTCAAGCTGGGCATCGGCCTCAACCTCGAGCAGTACGTCACCGACGACATCGGCGTGTTCTTCCGCGGGATGTACTCGGACGGCCAGACCGAGGTCGACGCCTATCAACTCCGCCGACCGCTCGCTCTCCGTCGGCGTCGTGGCCAAAGGCACGCTGTGGCGCCGCCCGCTTCGACGTCACCGGCATCGGCTTCGGCATGAGCTGGATATCGCGACATCCACGCCCAGTACCTGGCGATGGGCGGCGTCGACGGCTTCGTCGGCGACGGCCAGCTGCGGCAGGCCGGCGAAGGCGTCGTCGAAGGCTTCTACAGCGTGAACCTGCTCAAGGCGATCTGGCTCGCCGCCGACTACCAGTTCCTCTGGAACCCGGGCTTCAACGCCGACCGCGGTCCCGTCCACATCCTCGGCGCGAAGGTGCATGCCGAGTTCTGACGTGCACGCGACGCGGCGCGCCTCGTCTTCGCGGTCGCGCTGGCGGCGTGCGGCGTGTTGCGGCGGGCCGGCGCGCGCAGCAGACGACGGCGCAGGGCTTCGCGGTCGAGCGGCTGTACCCGTCGGCGCCGGGCGGCGGCTGGTTCGTCATGGACGCCCTCGACATGCACGGCGGCCTCGGCGGCGCGCTCTCGTCACGCTCGGCTATGCCGGCGAATCCGCTGGTCGTGCGCGACGGCGGCCAACGCCTGGCCGTCGTCTCCGACCAGGCCATCGCCGACTTCGGCTTCGCGGTCACCTACGATCGCTGGCGCTTCTACATCAACCTCGACTTGCCGTTGGCGACCATGGGACAGAGCGGCAGCCAGCGACGGGTACGTCATCACGGCGCCGTCCGTGACCTGGGCTCGCATCCCGACAGCGTGGCGGACGCGCGCCTCGGCGTCGACGTGCGCCTCTTCGGCGCGCCCGGCGGCCGCTTTCGCTTCGGCGCCAGCGCGCAGCTCTTCGTCCCCAACGGCTACCGCGCCGACTACGACAGCGACGGCACCTTCCGCGGCATGGTGCGCGCGCTCGCCGCCGGCGACTCGGGCCGCTTCGTCTACGCGGCGCAGCTCGGCGTGCACATTCGGCCGCTCGACGACGTCGCCGTTGCCCGGCTATCCGCGCGGCAGCGAGCTGCTCTTCGGCGTCGCCGGCGGCGTCAAGCTGCCGCTCGGGCGCCGCCCGCTCGTCGTCGTCATCGGCCCCGAAGTCTTCGGCGCCAGCGCCTTTCGCGCCTTCTTCGGCGCGCAGACGACGGCGCTCGAGGCGCTGGCCGGCGCGCGCCTCGAAGGCACCGGCGACCGCGGCCTGCAATGGCGCGCCAAGCTCGGCATCGGCGGCGGCCTCGACGCCCGCTTCGGCGCGCCCGAATGGCGCATCGTCGCCGGCATCGAAATCTTCGACCATCGCGCCGCACATTGACGCCTATTGCAGTCGATATCCGCCACTGCAAATGAAACAGTCATGAATCATTTAAAGTGAGCCGCTCTTTATGATCGTTTGAAAAGGGTATATATTCGCGCCTCGACTAAGGAGTTACTTACGATGCGCACTTACCTGCTTTGCTTGGCTTCATTGGTATTCACGCTCGGCGGTTGCAGCAGCCGCCATCTCAGCAACGGCACCAATGACGGCGGCATGACCGTCACCACCGCCAAGGCCTGCGCCGACGAGGCCGACGCGCTGTGCGGCTTACGCGACTCGTGCGCGCCCAGCTTCGGCATCGCGCACAGCTACGGCACCATCGCCGCCTGTCAGACGCGCACGGCGCAGGTCTGCGTCAACGCGCTCGACGCCAAAGGCAGCGGCAACACGACGGCGCACGTCGAAGCGTGCGCGGCCGCCTATCCGAGCGAAGCGTGCGGCGACTTCTACGACGGCAACCCGGTCGCCGCTTGCGTGCCGCCGATCGGCACGCTGGCGACGGGCGCGGCCTGCGGCGCGTCGGCGCAATGCGCGAGCACCTACTGCGCCATCGGGCAGAACGCCGTGTGCGGCACCTGCCAGCCGCTGCCGGTGGTGGGCGCGACCTGCCTCGTGCAAGGCGACTGCGGCCGCGATCTCGGCGTGCGCGACGCCGACCGTCGCCAGCGGCGACGGCGGCGTGCCGACGTCGGGGACGTGCGCGGCGTGGGTCACCGTCAACAACGCCTGTCTCACCGGCCATCAGCCGTGCCAGAGCGGCCTCGCCTGCGTCGGCGACGACCAAGCGACCATGACGATGGGCACCTGTCAGACGCAGGGGATGACGGTCGGCGCGGCCTGCGACGGCACGCGCAACACCGGGCCCAACTGCAACGGCGACCTCGGCCTCGTCTGCGTTCCGACCGCCAAGGACAGCAAGGGCGTCGGCACGTGCCAGGCGATTCAGCTCGTCGCGGCCGGCGCGGCCTGCGGCGACATCGGCGCGGCGCCGATCACCGGCTTCGCCGACTGCCAGAACGGCGGCCTGTGCAAGAAAGCGGTGTCGACGGACGCCACCGGCGTGTGCGTCGCGGCGGCCGCCGACGGCGCGGCCTGCGACAGCGACGCGGCCAACGGACCGCCGTGCCTCGCGCCCGCCAAGTGCGTGCCGGCGGCCGGATCGTCGGCGACGGCCGGCACCTGCGTCGTGCCCAACGCCAGCACCTGCATGTAAACGCGCCGATTCCCGGCGTCTGGCGAGCGCAGCGGCGCCGCCGTACATAGCGCGCCGTCAAGCCGAGCATGGCCGCCGCCGCCGCGCGCGAAGAGTCTCGCACGGCGGCGCGGCGGCGCGACCGTTTTGCGCCTTGGCTAAGCCTTCAGCGTCGCCAGATCGATCACGAAGCGATACTTCACGTCGCCCTTTTGCAGCCGCGTATAGGCGTCGTTGATCTGGTCCATGCGGATCGTCTCCACGTCGGAGCCGATGTCGTTTTGCGCGCAGAAGTCGAGCATCTCCTGCGTCTCGGCGATGCCGCCGATGCCGCTGCCCGCGAAGCTGCGCCGCGACCGCAAGAGGCTGAACGCGCCCACCGACAGCGGCTGCTCGGGCGCGCCCACGAGCGTCAGCGTGCCGTCGAGCTTGAGCAGCGACAGATACAGATTGATGTCGTGCTGGGCCGAGACGCAGTCGAGCACGAAGTCGAAGCGGCCCGCCTCCTTCGCGAACACCTTGGGATCGCGCGTGACCACGACGTCGTGCGCGCCCAACCGGAGCCCATCCGCGACCTTGTGCTCCGACGACGTGAACAGGACGACGTGCGCCCCGAGCGCGCGCGCCAGCTTGACGCCCATGTGGCCGAGGCCGCCCAGCCCGACGATGCCCACGGTCTTGCCCGCCTTGACATCCCAGTGCCGCAGCGGCGACCACGTCGTGATGCCGGCGCACAAGAGCGGCGCCACCGACGCCAGCTTCTCCTTTTGCGACACGCGCAGCGTGAAGGCCTCGTCGACGACGATGGCGCTCGAGTAGCCGCCGAACGTCGGGACGCGCGTGCCGCGCTCGAACCCGTTGTACGTGTACGTCGGCGTCTCGACGCAGTATTGCTCGAGCCCCGCCTTGCAGCTGGCGCACTTGCGGCACGAGTCGACCATGCAGCCGACGGCGGCGAAGTCACCCTCCTTCACTTTGGTCACCTGCGCGCCGACGCGTACGACGCGGCCCAAGATTTCGTGGCCGGGGACCATCGGATAGGTGGCGTTGCCCCACTCGTTGCGCGCTTGGTGCAGGTCGGAGTGGCAGACGCCGCAGTACAGGATCTCGATGACGACGTCCGCCGGGCCGGGCGCGCGGCGATCGATGGACAGCGGTCCGAGCGGGCTCGTGGCGCTCTGTGCGGCGTAGGCGAGGGTCTTCATGACGGTGTCTCCTTGAAGCTGGCGATTGTCCGATGCTCCGCCACCATACGCAGCGGATGGAACCCAATCTAACGACTTCCGTCTATGGGCGATAACTCGATCCTCTACAATTCTTGCCTGATCCTGTAGCGTCGTCGCATGCAGCTCCTCGAACGGCTCGAACGTCACGCGCCCAGCGACGGTGAGCACCGGACGGCGGTGCCGGGGCTGACGCTCTATCGCCAGTCGCGCCCGCGGCCGCCCGCTTCCATGCTGTACGAGCCGGCGCTGTGCATCATCGTGCGCGGCGAGAAGCACGTCATGCTCGCCGACGAGCGCTACGTCTACAAGCCGGGACGCTTCCTGCTCATTGCAGCCGACGTGCCGGTGACGTCCGAGGTCCGCGTGGCGACGCCGCGCAAGCCCTACCTGGCGCTGCGCTTCACGCTCGACGCGACGCTCGTCGCCGACGTCATCGCGCAGCTGGGCGCGAGCGAGCGCAGCGCCGCGCCCAGTCGCGCGCTCGTCGTCAGCCGCGCCGACGACGCGCTGCTCGACTCGGTCGGACGCATGCTGGCGCTGCTGGAGGCGCCGCGCGATCAGCCGGTGCTGACGCCGCTCATCATGCGCGAAGTGACCTATCGGCTGCTCGTCGGTGAGCAGGGCCCGCGCCTGCGCCAGATCGCCGCCGGCGACGGTCAAGCGCAGCGGGTGACGCGCGCGCTGCGCTGGCTCATCGCGCACTATGCCGAGCCTCTGCGCGTGGACGAGCTGGCGCGGCACGCGCGCATGAGCACGTCGGCGCTGCATCATCACTTCAAGAGCGTGACGGCGATGAGCCCGCTGCAGTATCAAAAGTCGCTGCGGCTGCGCGAGGCGCGGCGGCTCATGCTCGGCGAGGGGCTCGACGCCGCCGAGGCCAGCTTTCGCGTCGGTTACGAGAGCCCGTCGCAGTTCAGCCGCGAATATCGCCGGCTCTTCGGCGCGCCGCCGCGCCGCGACGTCGTCGCCCTCCGCGACGCGCCGCCGGCGAGCGGCTGACGCGACGGCGAACGCCGGCTGGCCGACGACCGCTCGAGCCGCCGGCTCCGGCCTCGTGCAAGCAGTCGATCGATCGAGCGCCGCGCGACGCGTCCGCACGGCGGTGACGGCGGTCGAGTGCTGGTCGCCGTTTACGGACGCGCGGACGGCTGGCGGAGGCTGGCCGCCAGCTCGGCGCTGACGCCGTCGAGCCGCGCCGTCAACGCGCCGTCGAGCGCGACGCTGCCGTCGGGACGCCGCTCGATCTGACTGTCGAGGATGAACAGCCCGCCGACGACATGCTGCGCGCCCAGCGTCGACAAGAGCGGCCGCAGCGCGTAGTCGAGCGCCAACTGATGCGCCGTCGTGCCACCGGTGAGAATCGGCAGCGCCACTTTGCCGGCCAGCCCCGCGGAAGGCAGCAGATCGAGAAACGCCTTCAGAATCCCGCTGTACGACGCCTTGTACACCGGGCTGGCGACGACGACGGCGCGGGCCCGCGCGACCTGCGCGAGCGCCCGCTGAATCGCCGGCGAGTCGACGCGCGCCCACAAGAGGTCCTCGGCCGGCAGGTCGCGCACCTGGACTTGGTCGACCTCGAGATCGTGACGGGCCAGCTGCGCCGCGATGTGCTGCGTGACGCCCGCCGTGCGCGACGCGGCCGATGGGCTACCGGAGATCGTGAGCACCTGCGCCATGCGACACCTCGAACGCGGCATCGACAGCAAGCGGCGCGCCAGCCGGCCGGCCGCGGCGTGACGTGCGCGCTGCTGCTGCGGCAGCAACGGCGGGCGCGGCGACTGCTGCTGCAGCAGCACAGCCGGCGGTGGTCTTCGCCGCGCCGAGACGGTACGGTTCGTGCTGATGGACGACCTCATGAACGCGACCGCGACGCCCGCTTGGCAGCCCACGCTCGATCGGCTGGTCGCCGCGCTGGCCGCCACTGCCGTCGAGCGCGACCGCCGCGGCGGCACGGCCCTGCTCGAGCGGAGGGTCATCCGTGATAGCGGATTGCTGCGTTTGTCGATTCCGCGCGAGCTCGGCGGCTGCGGGGCGACGTGGGCGCAGACGCTGTCGGCCGTCGAGCAGTTGGCGCGCGTGGACAGCTCGCTCGCGCACGTCTTCGCCTTCCATCATTTGATGCTGGCGACGACGCGCCTCTTCGGCACGGCGGCGCAGTGGCAGCGCGCCGCCGACGAGACCGCGCGCCACGGCTGGTTCTGGGGCAACGCGCTCAACCCGCTCGATCCGCGCACGACGCTGACCACGCGTGACGGCAAGCGCCTCCTGAATGGTCAAAAGAGCTTCTGCTCGGGCGCGCGCGACTCCGATCGGCTCATCGTCTCGGCGCAAGACGGGGAAGGCAAGCTGGTCGTCGCCGCCATCCCGACCGCGCGCGCCGGCGTCGTGACGCTCGACGACTGGGACAACATGGGCCAGCGCCAGACCGACTCGGGCAGCGTCGAATTCCACGACGTCGTCCTCGAGGAGGACGAGCTCCTGCGCACGCCCGGACCGATGGGCAGCGTGTTCGCGTCGCTGCGTCCGTGCCTCGCGCAGCTCATCTTGACGCACATCTACCTCGGCATCGGCGAGGGCGCGCTGGCCGAGGCGCGCCGCTACACGCGCTCGGCGACGCGCGCGTGGCCGGCGTCGAACGTCGAGCGGCCCGTCGACGATCCTTACATTCAGCTGCATTACGGCGAATTCTTCGTCGCGCTCGCGGGCGCGCGGGCGCTGACCGAGCGCGCCGCGGCGACGTTCGACCGCGCCTACGACCGCGGCGCCGCGCTCGTCGCCGACGAGCGGGCGGCGACGGCGCTGGCGATCGCGACGGCCAAAGTCTCGAGCGCCCGCGCCGGCCTCGACGTCACGCAGCGCATGTTCGAGGTCATGGGCGCGCGCGCCACGACGGCGCGGGCCGGAATCGACCGCTATTGGCGCAACCTGCGCACGCACACGCTGCACGATCCCATCGACTACAAGCTGCGCGAGCTCGGCCGCTTCGCCCTCGACGACGTGCCGCCGACGCCCGGCTTCTACTCGTAACCGCCTTCTTTATCGTTCATTACATATCTCCGACCTTTATTTATCGTTCGCTACACATCTCCATTCGTTCTGATGGCGAAGGGCGCGGCGTTCGTTTGGGTCCGTCGGATCCGAGTGTGCTGCCGGAGCAGCAGTCGCTGCGCAGCCGCTGCTGCTGGCGCAGCAGTCGCGCCCGCTCGACGCGCATTTTCCGCTGGCACGCGGCCTGCTCAGTCTCGCCGACATGGCCGATTACGACGCGCTCCGATTGCAGGTCCGCAAGCTGGTCGATGAAGTCGTTCGCCCCAACGCGGAGCGAATCGACCGCGAGTCGATCTTTCCGCGCGAGAACCTGCAGGCGCTGGCGCGCGCCGGCTGGAACGGCGTGCTGCTGCCGAAGGAGCTGGGCGGGCTCGGCCTCGACCACGTGGCCTTCGCCATCGCCGCCGAGGAGATCGGCAGCGCCTGCGCGTCGACGGCGCTCGTCTACGTCATGCACGTCGGCGCCGCGCAGACGATCGCGCTCTACGGCAACGACGACCAGAAGCGGCGCTGGCTGTCGCCGACTCGCGACGGCGCTCATCGGCACCTACTCGACGAGCGAGAAGGCAGTCGGCGGCCACTGGTGGTTCAACTTCAGTGAGGCGGCGCGCGACGGCGACGACTACATCGTCAACGCCGAGAAGTCGTTCACGACGAGCTCCGGCAAGGCCGACTACTACGTCGTTGCAGACGCGAACGCCCGGCGCCAAGGGGCCGACCGACATCACGTTCTTCATCGTCGACGGCAAGTCGCCCGAATATCACCGCCGGCGAGTGGGAAGCGCTCGGCGTCCACGGCAATCACACCGGCCCCATCCGCTACGAGGGCGTTAAGCGTCGCCGCCCGCGATCGACTGGGCAAGCGAAGACGAAGGCAAGGACATCATCTATCACGGTGTCTCGCCCGTTTACCTCATCGGCCTCGGCGCCGCCTGGCACGGCGTCGCGCGCGGCGCGCTCGAGGAGATCACCAAGTACGCGACGCGCACCGTCCATCGCGACTTCGATCGGCGCCTCTCCGACTATCAGGTCTTGCGGCGCAGATCGGCGAAGCCAAGGTGCTCGTCGAGAGCGTGCGCCCCTGGCAGCAGTCGCTGGCCGCGGAGCTCGACGCGCTCTGGCGCGCGGGCAAGCCGCAAGGCGAGATGCTCATCCCGCTCACCGAGTTCAAGGTCCACGCCGCCGAGGTGGCCAACACGGTGACGCGGCGCGCGCTCGATGTGAGCGGCGGCTACGGCTACAAGCGCGGCCCGCTCGAGCGCGCCTTCCGCGACGCGCGCGCCGCGATCGCCATGGGGCCCGTCGAACAACATCGCCCGCGAGTGGATCGGCAAGACCCTCGTGGGCTTGCCGCTCGAGCTGTTCGAAGCCGGTGGTGAGTGAGCATGAGCGCGACGAGCCAAAAGACACCGCTGAAGTTCGCCTACTGGGTCCCCAACGTCAGCGGGCGGGCTCGTCATCAGCAAGATCGAGCAGCGCACCGACTGGAGCTACGACTACAACAGCAAGCTGGCGATCTTGGCGAGAGCGGTCGGGTTCGACTACGCGCTCAGCCAGGTGCGCTACATGGCCAGCTACGGCGCCGAGTACCAGCACGAGTCGACCAGCTTCAGCCTCGCGCTCCTCCTGGCGACCGAGCGACTGAAGGTCATCGCCGCCGTTCATCCCGGCTTCTGGCATCCGGGCGTGCTGGCCAAGCTGACGGCGACGGCCGATCATCTGTCGCACGGCCGCGTCGCCGTCAACGTCGTCAGCGGCTGGTTCAAGGGCGAGTTCACCGCGCTCGGCGAGCCTTGGCTCGAGCACGACGAGCGCTATCGCCGCTCCGAGGAGTTCATTCGCGCCCTGCGCGGAATCTGGACCGAGGACCACTATTCCCAGCAAGGCGACTTCTATCGCATCCACGACTTCAATCTAAAGCCGAAGCCGATTCAGCCGCCGCACCCCGAGATCTTCCAGGGCGGCAACTCCAAAGCGGCGCGACACATGGCGGCGCGCGTCTCCGATTGGTACTTCATGAACGGCAACTCAATCGACGGCGTGCGCGCCCAAGTCGACGAGGTCTCGACGCAAGGCCGCGCAGCACGGTCGCCGCGTCCGCTTCGGGCTCAACGCCTTCATCATCGCGCGCGAGACGCGGCAAGAGGCGCACGACGTCCTGCGCGAGATCATCGACAAAGCCGACCGCGAGGCGGTCGAAGGCTTCGGCGACGCGGTCAAGCAGGCGGGACAATCGACCGCCGATCGTCAAGGCATGTGGGCCAATTCGAACTTCGAGGACCTCGTCCAGTACAACGACGGATTCAGGACCGGCCTCATCGGCACGCCGGAGGAGATCGCCGAGCGCATCGTCGCTTATAAGCAGGCCGGCGTCGATCTCATACTCGGCGGCTTCTTACATTATCTCGAGGACGTCGAGCACTTTGGTCGCCGCGTCTTGCCGCTCGTGCGGCAATTGGAAGCCGAACACGCCAGCAAGGCCGCCTAATGGACCTTTATTGGTTCTTACCGACCCACGGCGACGGGCGTCATCTCGGCACCGCGCAAGGCGCGCGCGCGGTCGAATTGTCGTATCTGCAGCAGATCGCCGGCGCCGCCGATCGACTCGGCTATCGCGGCGTCTTGTTGCCGACGGGCCGATCCTGCGAAGACGCCTGGGTCGTCGCCTCGGCGCTCATCGGATCGACCGAGCGACTGCGTTATTTGGTCGCCATTCGTCCCGGCATCATTTCGCCCACGGCGTCGGCGCGAATGGCGGCGACGCTCGACCGCTTATCGAACGGCCGACTCGACATCAATGTCGTCACCGGCGGCGATCCGGCGGAGTCGGAAGGCGACGGCGTCTTTTTGCCGCACGACGAGCGCTATAAGCAAACGACGGAGTTCCTCGAGATCTGGCGCCGCGTCCTGGCCGGCGAGAATGTCGACTACGAGGGGCGTCACTTGAAGGTTCGCGGCGCCAAGGTGCTCTACCCTCCTTTGCAGTCGCCGCATCCGCCGCTCTATTTCGGCGGCTCCTCGGAGGCGGCGCACGAGCTGGCCGCCGATCAAGTGGACGTCTATTTGACCTGGGGCGAGCCGCCGGCCGCCGTCGGCGCGAAAGTCGCCGACATGCGCCGGCGCGCCGCCTTACGCGGACGCACGCTGCGCTTCGGGATTCGACTGCACGTCATCGTCCGCGAGACGAACGATGCCGCCTGGAACGCCGCGCACGACCTCATTAGACATGTCGACGACGCGACGATCGCAGCGGCGCAAACCGCCTTCGCCAAGATGGACTCCGAAGGTCAGCGGCGCATGTCGCAATTACACGGTGGAAAGCGCGAGCAATTGGAGGTCAGCCCCAATTTGTGGGCCGGCGTCGGGCTCGTGCGCGGCGGCGCAGGCACGGCGCTCGTCGGCGACGCGGAGACGGTCGCGGCGCGAATGCGCGAGTATGCCGCGCTCGGGATCGAGACGTTCATTCTCTCGGGCTATCCGCATTTGGAAGAGGCTTATCGCGCCGCCGAGCTGCTGTTTCCGCTGTTGCCGGTCGAGAAGCGTCCGTCGCTCGCGCAGCACAACTTGACCGGGCCGTTCGGCGAAATGATGGCCAATCAATATCCCCCGAATTCCCCGAGTCCCCCGAATCCAGCGAAGCGTTCATGAGCGCCTGTCCATAAACGCCATCAACAGGAGACGAACATGCCTGCCATTCAACACAAGTTCAGCTACGAGTCGACGCTGCATGACGCCGAGAAGGTCAATTGGCGCATCGAGGACATCATCGGCGGCGATAAGAAGCTCGATTTCGCCAAGCCGTTTCTGCCGGACTCGCTGGCCGGCGTAAACGAGATCGCGGGACTGAGCGAGACCGAGAAGCTCGCCCTCAATCACATTCGCGGCAAGACCTATCTCTATCTATTCGGGTTCGTCGAAGAGTTCATCTTGCCCTTCGTGCTCGAGCAGGCGCAAAAGGCCGTACACGGCGAGTCGGCGCGGATTCGGGCGCTCTTGGCCTTCGCGGAAGAGGAAGCCAAACATATCGATCTATTTCATCGCTTCAATGCCGAGTTCGATAAGCGGTTCGAGACGAAGGTCGACGTCATTGGGCCGGCGGCGGATATTGCCAAGGCGGTCTTGGCGCACAGTCCGCTCGGCGTGGTCTTGACGATTCTGCACTTGGAGTGGCTGACGCAATATCACTATGTCGAGAGCGTCAAGAACGCCGGGACGGCCATCGATCCGCAGTTCGCCAGCTTGTTGAAGCATCATTGGCTGGAGGAGGCGCAGCACGCCAAGCTCGATACGCTGCTGGCGGACGAGATCGCGCGCCACCTGTCGCCCGCGGAGATTCAGACGGGAATCGACGATTATCTGAAGATCGCCGGGCTGCTCGAAGGCGGCTTGTCGGCGCAGGCGAAGCTGGACGTCGACGCGCTCGAGCGGCACGTGCGGCGCACCTTTACGGCGAGCGAGCGCGAGCACATCTTGGCGGCGCAAGTGCGCTCCTACCGGCGCACGTTCCTCGTCGCCGGCGCGCAGCATCCCAATGTCGTCAAGGCGCTTGCCGATCTGTCGACGGAGGGTCAGGCGAAGGTGGCGGCGGTCGCCGCGTCGCTGAGCTGATTTCGCCGAGCTCGAGGAGGCGCGCGCGCACGATGTTGCGACTGATTCCGAGGAGGCGCGCCGTCTGCAATTGGTTGCGTTCGGCGTAGCGGTAGGCGGTGCGAAAGAGTCGCTCTTCGATGCGCCGATGCAGGTCGGGAAGGCCGGATTCGAGGAGGCGCAACAGGACTCGGTCGAGGCTGTCGCCGTCGTCGCCGTTCGCGGGCGACGCGGCGGCGGCAGCGCGGCCGGGCGCGACCGAGCCGGCCGCGCCATGGCCGGCTTCCTCGGCGGCCAGGCACGCCGCGAACGCGCCCGTGTTGCCGTCGCCGATCGCCGGGCTGCAGGTCGCAGCGACGGCGCCGGCGCCGCCGAAATCAGCCGCGCCGCCTCGGCTGCCGGGAGCGCGATCGCCGGGATCGCGCTCGCCGGGCGCAATGGAGGCCGGGCGCGGCAGCGCGGGCAGCTGTAAATCGGCGACGTCCAGCCGGTCGCCGCCCGTCAACAGCAGCGCCTGCTGCACGATGTTCTCCACCTGACGCAGATTGCCCGGCCAGTCGTAACCCTGCAGGCGCGCGGCCGCCTCGTCGGTCAATAGCGGCGGCGCGCGATCGCGGTCGCGATGGACCTCGAGAAAATGCGCGACCGCCGGCAGGATGTCGCCGCGCCGCTCGCGCAGCGGCGGCAGGTCGAGACGCGCGACGTTCAGGCGATAGAAGAGGTCGGCACGAAAGCGCCCCGCCGCCACCGCCGCCTCGAGGTCGACGTTCGTGGCGGCGATGAGGCGGACGTCGAACGGCAGCGGACGGCGCGAGCCGAGGCGCACGACCTGCCGCTCCTGCAGCACGCGCAGCAGCTTGACCTGCAGGTTGAGCGGCAGCTCGCCGATCTCGTCGAGGAAGAGCGTGCCGCCGTCGGCGGCTTCGAACCAGCCCGGCTGGGCGCCCGCGGCGCCGGTGAAGGCGCCGCGATCGTGGCCGAACAGCTCGCTCTCGACGAGCGACGGCGTCAGCGCGCCGCAGTTGACGGCGACGAACGGACGATCGCGACGCAAGCTGGCCGCGTGCAGCTCGCGGGCGACGATCTCCTTTCCGGTGCCGGTCTCGCCGGTTACGAGCACCGCCGCGCTGCTGGGCGCGATCTGCCGCAGCCGCTGCAACAGCGCGAGCGAGCGCGGATCGGCGAACACCAGCGCCCGCGCGCGCTGCGGCGGCGGATTGGGCAACTTCAGAATCGAGTGGTACGGCACGGCGACCTCCTGGGCTCAACAGCCGGAGAGCGCGCCCTCGCCGTCGATCCTGCCGGTGAGCGTGCGGATGGCGGCTCGGCCCTGCGTCTGCGAAAGCGGCGGCGCGTCCGTCTTAACGGATGGCCGGCGCCGTGTGACCGCGCCGCCGCCGAGACGTCGCAGCGACGAGCGGCGGACGACGGTAGGAGCCGACAATCGGGATGAAGCCACGCACATGCCATTCCTCCGCGATACCGGATGAGTATCTAACATAACGGATACAAGTCAAGCGCGGCCGGCGAGACACCAGGGCAGCGCTTGGCGACCAGCCCTCGGAGGCACGCCAGGACGCATGTCGTCTACCGATCGTGCAGCGCCAAACGGTGGGCGCGCGAGGCCAGGCCAGGTCGCGCCACGCCAGGCAGACGTGTGGCCTGATCCGCTCGGGCCAGGCCACGTCACGTCAACGTGTGGCCTGATGCGCTCACGCCGGGCCACGTCACGTCAACGTGTGGCCTGATGCGCTCACGCCGGGCCACGTCACGCGGATGCCGTCGGCAGGCGCGCTCCACGCGACAGTGCGCCACCTCCAGCCGCGCCTCGCTCATGTCGGCGGCACGGCACCTCGACGCGCCACGCCAATTCCGACGGCACGGCACGTCGACGGCGCGCTCGACGCCGTGCCAGCGGCGCCGCGCTCACGGCGGCGGCACGGCGCGTCGACGGCACGGCGTGCTCGACGCCGCGCCGCGCCGTGGATACCATAGGCGCATGCCCATGACCGACGTGGCCGGGGTGCAGGATTGGCTGCTGCGCGCGCGGCACGTCGACGACGGCGGCGTCTCGTTCATGCAAGGCCTGATCGACCAACTGCGCGAGCGCGGGCTCTTGCTCTGGTCGTGCAACTTCAGCCTGCTGACCAAGCATCCCGAGCTGGTCTGGCGGACGGTGCTGTGGAACGAGGGCGTCGGCGTGCGCACCGTCGAGCGCAGCCGCGACACGCTGGGCAAGCCCTACTTCACGAGCAGCCCGTTCGCGCGCTTGCGCCAAGGCGAACCGTTCGTGCGCGTGCGGCTCGATCCCGGACCGCTGCCCTATCCCATCTGCGAAGACCTGCGCACGCAGGGCGCGACCGACTATTTCGCGCAGGCGCTGCCCAACCGCAGCGGCGAGATCGGCCACGTGTCGTGGGTGACGCGCGCGCCGCAAGGATTCTCCGACGAGGAGCTCGCGGCCTTGCAGACGCTCGCGCCCATGCTCGGGATGCGGCTCGAGCTCGAGTCGGCGTATCACGCCACGCGCGGGCTGCTCGAGGTCTATCTCGGCCGCAACGCCGGCAACCGCGTCATCGACGGCGGCTTTCGTCGCGGCAGCGGCGCCCTCATCGACGCCGCCATCTGGTTCTGCGACCTGCGCAACTTCACCGTGTTGTCCGACGAGAGCCCGCCGCAGGTCGTCGTGCAGACGCTCGACGAATATTTCGATCGCATCGCCGGCGTCGTGATGGCTGCCGGCGGCGAGGTCCTGAAGTTCATCGGCGACGCGATCTTGGCCATCTTTCCCGTGGCCGACGATGCGCGGGCGTCGTGCCGGAGCGCGCTCGCCGCCGCGGAGACGGCGCTGACGGCGCTGGACGCGCTCAACGTCGAGCGCGACGCCCGCGGCGAGGGCGCGCTGGCGATGGGCATCGCGCTGCACCTCGGCCGCGTCATGTACGGCAACATCGGCGCGCGCAATCGCTTGGACTTCACGGTCATCTCGGCGGCGGTCAACGAAGCCTGCCGGCTCGAAGCGCTGTGCAAACAGCTGGGCACCCCGTTGACGTTGAGCGAAGCGTTCGTGAACGCGCTCGACCTGCCGGGCATCGTGGCGTTGGGCGAGCACGCGCTCAAGGGTGTCCGCGCGCCCATTCGGGTCTACACGCTCGCGGGCGCGATGACCCGCGGCTGAGCCGGCGTCGGCGGCGAGTTGTCCGCACGCGAGCTGGCCTGCCGTCGCAGCTGCGGATGCGCGAAGGCCGTCGATTGCGCGTGTCGGGCATTTTCGGAGTCCGGCGGCGGGAGGGCCGTAGCCTGGTCGTGGCCGTGGCGACAGTTGCCTAAAGAGCCACAGCCGTCCCAGTGCGTCATCCTCGCCGCTGACACACACCAATCACACACACACATCTCCACATAGCAGCAGGGTGTGTGACAGCAACCCGACCTCGACACGCACCTGCATCAATCCCAGTTCTTATAGTAACTACAAAAGCTGATCACTCACCTTCCTTCAGAGTGGCATCCTCGTTCGTCGGCCACATGACCAAGCTGAGCTTCCTCGAGAAGTCGGCCAGCCCGATGCTGCAAGCTGCAGTGGTTGGGGAGTCCAATGCCTCCTTCGGTGGTCCGAGAAGACAAATCCCCTGGAAACATCGCTTCACCATGGCATAGAGATCAGCGTCCCAATATCTCCACGGATCATCACATGCACCTGCTGTCCTTCAACACTGAAATCAGCACTATAATTTATAAATGCACTAGAATCAAATCACATTGACCTGCGCATCCATGCTCAACTGGAGCAACTCACAACACAAATACAGCCTCGGCCTGATGAAGATTGGTCCATCAATCATTTCAACCATAATAAAGATTGAACACCTTCCTCGGCTGTCACTGCTCCAACAAGATGCTCCAATGAAACATCCTTCTCGGCCTCAGCTTCTGCACTGCCGGCATCATAACATGATTCCATTCGCAGATCCACCACCTCGACAACCCACACATCACAGCCTTGTTCTGCCGACATACAGGTAAAGTGCCAGAAGCCGTCGCAGCTCCCACCATGCAATGGCTGGTGCGCATATGATACAGTACATCCATTTCTTCGCTGCCGCCGGTCATCGAGCAAGTGCGCACACACAGCAAAGCCGACCCCACACAAGCAACTCACATTGCACCCACTAGATAATGGCAACAAAAACAAACAAGTCGTCGTGGACGCCACCTCTCGGCTGCACGCGGTGGAGTGTCCGACACGGCACAGATACGAGAGCAAGGCCTGTGAGGCATATGATGCCGTCTTGGCAAAACCGCAATAGGACACTCGTCGCGCTATGCGCGAGCTCGAGGCCGCTAAAAGGACAATATCTCAATTTGATCAGGATAAGCAGTCGTCGGCTCGAGACATCACGTTGAATGACTGGACACCTGAAACCCTAATCCGAGAGCCGGCGGAGGCGTTCGACGTGAGTGCTTCATATGATGAAAAACAGTACGCGCCGAAGAAAGTGATGCGCACAAGTTCAGCGATCAAGGCAGCGATGCACTGGATTTTGCCGAGATTCGGCGACGCCCACAACAATACAAAATGCGCACGCTGATATCAATAGCAACGACGAATTATTTTGATGATCTATAAATATAACAAAAGGGATCCAACTTGGCCGAATTTCCCTGACAGGAGTCCGGTGGCCAACCGGATAACCGACCTGGATATGACCCAACAAGCTCCATCTCCACCCGGACGTAGCATGTTTTCCGGGGAGTCAAATCAACAATAACAACACATGAATAAGGTGGTCGCGCTCGGACACGCCGGCCCGCGATCCCGCACGTCGTGTGCGATCGCCTCACCGTGGCGGCGGTCTCCGCTCGTCAGTTGCCGCCGCTCGGCCCTCTCGGTCCACGCGGCTCGCCCTCCGCGCCCGCGTCAGGCTCCTCGCGCCGTTCCGCAGCTCGTCAAGCTGCTCGCCGTCCGAGTGGTCCCCGTGCATTTGTAGATGAGTTGTAG
>CAWAWS010000045.1:0-18027 GCA_963785725.1 uncultured delta proteobacterium
GGGTCGTCCGTTCATGTTGCGGCGGTGACGGTCGATGCAGTGGGTGGAGGCGGTGGCTCGACGAATGGATGGATCCGCTTAAGATGGATCGCCGGCGCAAGTGGCCAGCTTATTCATGAATCAGCCGAGCCCAGATAGCGACAGCGACGACGGCCTCTCCGCGCTCTTGCGCGCGGCCGACTCGGGCGACGAGCGCGCGATTCTGAGCGCCGCCGCCGAGGTGGTCGCCGGGCTGCTCGGTGAGCGCGGGTCGTGCATTCTCGTCGATGGTGCGCCGCGCGTCGCCGTCGCCACGCAGGTGCCGAAGCTGGCCAATTGGCCCATCGACATGGAGCGCTATCCCGAGATCTCGCTGGCCGTGCAGACGCGCGCCGTCGTCATGATCGAGGATGTGCGGAACGACCCGCGGCTGGACTCGATTCGCGCGCTGTTGCCGACCAACTTGTCGTCGGTGGCGGCGGTGCCGATGGTCGTCGGCACGCGCTGTCTCGGCGTGCTCTTGGCGCAGTCGACGCTGCGGCGGCTGCCGAGCGTGCGCGAGCTCGAGCGCGCGGCGACGTTGGGACGCACGGCCGCGCACCTCGTCGACCGCGTGCGCATGCTGCGCGCGGCGACGAGCGAGCCGTCGGCGGTGCCGGTCGCCGTCGAGCGCGAGCTGTCGCAGCCGGTGGCCGTCGCCAGCGGCAAGTCGGCGTCGGCGACGTCGTCGCGGCGGGCGCGGCGCATCCTCATCGTCGACGACGACGACGCGCTGTGCGCCACGCTCCGCCTCGTCTTGGAGGCGAGCGGCTACGCGGTGACGACGGCCGAGAACGGCCTGGCCGGCGTCGAGAGCGCGCGCCGCGGACGACCCGATCTCATCCTCCTCGACGTCAACATGCCGTTGCTCGACGGCTTCGGCGCCGCCGCTCGCCTGCGCGAGGATCCCACGACCGCGACGGTGCCGGTGCTGTTCCTGTCGGGCTCGGAGGACAAGATGGCGCGCGTGCGCGGCCTCGAACTCGGCGCCGCCGACTACGTCTCCAAGCCCTGCTTTGCGCCCGAGCTGTTGGCGCGCATCGAGCGGGCCATCAAGCAGTCGATCTTGCAGCGGCGGGCGCGCGCGCAGACCCACGTCGACGAGCTGACCGGCCTCGGCAACCTGCGCGCGCTGCGTGAGCGGCTCGTCGTCGAGCAGTCGCGGCGCGAGCGCTATCACACGCCGGTGTCGATCGTGCTCATCGACCTCGACAAGCTCAAGCTCATCAACGACCAGCAGGGCCACGCCGTCGGCAGCCGCATGATCGCCGCCGTCGGCGAGACCTTGCGCGCCATGATCCGCGGTTCCGACCTGGCCGTTCGTTACGGCGGCGACGAGTTCGTCGTCGTGCTGGCGCAGACCAGCGCCGTCGACGGCCAGCGCTTCGCCGCGCGCCTCCTCGGCGAGCTGGCCACCCTCCGCGTCGACGGCCTCGTGCCCGCCGTCAGCATCGGCGTCGCCGCGCTCGACGGCGACGACACCGATGACTTGGAGACGCTGCTCAAGCGCGCCGACGCCGCCGCCTACGAGGCCAAGCGCGCCGGCGGCAATCAGTCGAAGAACGCGCTCGGCGCCTGGCAGTCCACCGACTCGGCCGTCGTGAACGCCTCCGTGATCGATCGTTCGCACGCCAAGAGCTGAAACGACTTAAGTTACGTAGAGATGTGATACTGTGTCGCTGGGCGGGACACCGGAGTCAGCGCATGAAGCTCGAGGTCAAGGGCAAGATCTTGCTCGCCGAGGACGACGCCGTCCTGCGTCGCAGCTACGTTCGCTTGTTGCACCTGGCGGGCTACGAAGTGGTCGACGTCGAGGATGGCGCCGCCGCGGCCGAGCTCCTGCGCGACGGGCTCTTCGACGCGCTCGTGAGCGACATTTCGATGCCCGGCGTCGACGGCATGGAGCTGTTGGCGCTGGCGCGCGAGGCCGACGCCGACCTGCCCATCGTGCTCATCACGGCGTCGCCGAGTGTGGCCACCGCCGTGCGCGCCATCGAGCGCCGCGTGCTGCGCTATCTCATCAAGCCGTTCGCCGCCGACGAGCTGGAGAGCGCGCTCGCCGACGCCATGCGCTTGCGCCGGCTGGCGACGGTCAAGCGCGCGGCCGAAGCGCTCGTGCGCGACGAAGCCCGCCGCGCCGACGCCAGCGCCAGCGCCTTTACGGACACGCTGGAGAAGCTGTGGATGGCGTATCAGCCCATCGTCGACTGCACGCGGCGCGAGGTCTATGCCTACGAAGCGCTGATGCGTTCCGACGGCGAGCTGAAGAATCCGGCGACGATCCTGCAAGCGGCCGAGGCGCTCGATCGCGTGCACGAGCTCGGGCGCGTCGTGCGGCGGCGGGTGGCGGCGCGCGTGGCCGGCGAGAGCGACGCGGCGCTGTGCTTCTTCGTCAACCTGCATCCGCGCGATCTCTGCGACGACGAGCTGTTCGATCCGGCGGCGCCCTTGTCGAAGGTGGCCGCGCGCGTCGTGCTCGAAGTGACCGAGCGCGACTCGCTCGAAGGCATCGAGGGTCTGGCGACGCGCCTGCAACGGCTGCGCGGGCTCGGCTATCGGATCGCGCTCGACGACTTGGGCGCCGGTTACGCGGGGCTGGCGAGCTTCATCGAGCTGCGGCCCGAGATCGTCAAGCTCGACATGGCGCTCATTCGCGGCCTCGACCGCGACAAGGCGCGCCACACGGTCGTCTCCAACATGCGGGCGTTGTGCGCCGAGTTCGGCTGCCTCGTCGTCGCCGAAGGGGTCGAGACCGAGGGCGAGCGCGACGCGCTCATCCACATCGGCTTTCAGCTCTTGCAGGGCTACCACTTCGGCCGTCCGCAGCGTTTTCCCGCCTAAAACGAGGGTTTTTCACGGCTGTCCCTCAAAGATCCGTCGTCGTGGGCGCGGATCGGGCCGCAAAGGCGCGGCCGTCGCCGCCCAACCGCGCGGCACGCCGGTTGCTGTCAGCCGGCGCATGAATACTTCGCGCTTATCGACTTACTTATCGAGCGGCTTATTAATGGTCTCGGTCTGCGTCACTGCCGCATGCAGCAAGCGGGCGATCGACGGCCCGTCGCGCCTCGACATGACCGCCGGTGGCGCCGACTTGGCGCCGTCGCCGGGCGGCGACCTGGCCGCCGCCGGCGCCATGACGATCGCCTGGCGCGCGCAGCCGAGCGGCACGACGCAGGTCTTGAACGGCGTCTGGGGCTCGGCCGCCGGCGACATTTACGCCGTCGGCATCGGCGGCACCATCTTGCACAGCCGCGGCGACGGCCAGTGGACGGCGCAAACGAGCGGCACCACGGCCACGCTCAGCGCCGTCTGGGGCGACAGCGCCAGCGACGTCTTCGTCGCCGGCGACAGCATCGTCCTGCGCTCGAGCGGCGACGGCAGCTGGCGCGCCGAGACGCCGCCCGGCGGACCTTGGCTGGCGGTGTGGGGCTCGAGCGCCAACGACGTCTACATCGCCGGCATCCTCGGCATCGCGCACTCGACCGGCGACGGCAGCTGGGTCGACGAGCCGCCGAGCACGCTGCCGCGCGGCTACTTCGGCCTCGGCGGTCGCGGCGCGAACGACGTGTGGGCCGTCGGCGGCGACGGCCAGACGATGGTCGGCCAGCTCATCGGCGGCGCCGAACGCTTCGACGGCAGCTGGAGCTGGACGGCGCTCGGCTCGACGGAGAACATGAAGAGCCTCGTCTTCACCGGCGCCGGCACCTTCATCGTCGGCAACGGCGGACAGATCTGGTGCGACAGCGGCAGCGGCTTCGTCCAGCAGGTCTCGAACGAGCCCAACGACCTCAACAGCGTCTGGGCCGACAGCGCCGGCACGCTCTTCGCCGTCGGTGGCTGCGGCGGGGTCGTCACCTCGGCCGGCGACGGCGTGTGGACGGGCGAGAGCACGCCGTCGGCGTTGCCGCTGAACGGCGTGTGGGGCACGAGCGCCGTCGACGTGTACGCCGTCGGCTACGGCGGCGAAATCCTGCATCGCGCCTACGGCACCGACTAAATAACCGATAGCGGCTATTTCAGGTAGGTCTTGAGCACGTCGAGCAGCTCCTGCGTCGCCTGGGACCGCTTGGAGCTCGGGTTCTGCTCGGGATCGACGACGTGATGGCGAACGTGGTCCTGGATGACCTCGACGATGAGGCTGTTCATGGCCCCGCGACAGGCGACCAGCGTCTGCATGACGAGCGTGCAGTCGGCGTCGGCCTCGAGGGAGCGCTCGGCGGCGTCGAGCTGACCGCGCAGCCGGCGCAGCCGCAGCAGCAGCTTGTCGCGATTCTGCGTGACGTGACCCATCCGCCATCTATACCATAGGGGGTATGGTACCTGAAATTTCTGCCGCGGAATTGCCGGCGCCGCCCCGCGTTCGCCATGACGAGGCCGAGCATCGCCGCGCCGCCAACCGCGCCGTCGCCGTCTCGGCGGCGGGCCTCTTGTTGACCGGCGGCATCGAGCTCGCGCTGGCGCTCGTGACCGGCTCGGTGGCGCTGCTCGGCGACGCGCTGCACAACCTGGCCGACGTCTCGACCTCGGCCGTCGTCTTCGTCGGCTTTCGCGTGTCCAAGCGGCCGCCGTCGCCGGCGCATCCGTACGGCTACGAGCGCGCCGAGGATCTGGCCGGCCTCGGCATCGCGCTCGTCATCTGGGGCAGCGCCATCTTCGCCGGTTGGGAGAGCTCAGCCAAGCTCGTCAGCCACGCCGGCACCGCGCACGTCGGCGTCGGCATGGGCGCGGCCGTGCTCGGGATGGTCGGCAACTTCGCCGTCGCGCGCTACAAGGCGCGGGTGGCGCGCCGCATCCAGTCGACGACGATGGCGGCCGAGGCCAAGCACTCGTGGCTCGACATGCTGTCGTCGCTGGGCGCGCTGGTCGGGCTCGCCGGCGTGGCGCTCGGCTACGCCTGGGCCGACGCGCTCGCCGGCTGCGCGGTCACGCTCTTCATCTGCCACGTCGGCTACGAAGTGACCTCCGAGGTCGTGCACCACCTGATGGACGGCGTCGATCCGGCGCAGCTGGCGGCGGCGGCGGCGGCGGTGCAAGCGCTGCCGGGCGTGCGGCGGGCGCGGGTGCGCGGCCGCTGGATGGGCCGCTCGCTCACGCTCGACGTCGAAGGCGAGCTCGCCGACGACGTGTCGCTGGCGACGGCGGAGGCGTTGGCGCCGGCAGTGCAAGACGCGGTGCACGCCGCCGTCGACGAGGCGCGCGCCGTCACCTGGATTCCGCGCCATCGCCTGCGCTGACAGCGGCCAAGCGCGCGGCGCCCACCGCAGACTGCCGTCAATCGTCCTCAGGGGGGCTGTCATCGCTGCGCGTCAATCGCCCTCGGTCATGACGTGGGCGAACGCGCGGAAATGCCCGGAATTGCGCGGACCGTGCGCGCCGACGCCGCTGGATCGTCGGTTGCAGTGAGCGCAGCCACCGCGACGAGTCGCGAAGGGAGCGCACATGATGCGAGCGCAGCTTTGGGTGGTGGTGGCTTTGGGGTTGATCGGATGTGGCGGCTCTTCACCGGCGCCGCAGCCGACGAGCACGACCGGCGGCTCGGCCGGCGGCAGCGGCGGCGGTGGCTCGGCGGGCGGTGGCGGCACCAAATCCGGCGGCGGCAGCTCGTGGCTGACGGGCGCGGTCGGGCTGCTGTTGTCGTCGGACGGCGCCGACGGCACCTTCATCGCGCGCACCGGCCCGACGAGCGCCGATCTCTACGCGCTCGTCTGCGTCGGCAACTTGGACGGCTGGTCGGCGGGCGCCGGCGGCACCCTCATCGGCACGCACGACGGCGGCGCCTCCTGGTCGCTCGAGACGAGCGGCGTCACGACCGCCCTGCGCGCGCTCTCGTTCGCCGACGCCCAGCACGGCCTCGCCGTCGGTGACGGCGGCGTCGTCCTGCGCACCGTCGACGGCGGCGGCACGCTGGAGCCCGGTCAGCGTCGCCACCAGCGTCAGCTTACGCGGCGTCAGCTTGTCGAGCACGCAGGCGTGGATCATCGGTGACGGCGGCACGCTGCTGCACTCCGTCGACGGCGGCGCCAGCTTCGGCGCGCCTTCGGTGATCGCCGGCGTCGACCTACGCGCCATTCACTTCAGCGGCGACGGCTCCATCGGCGCCGCGGTCGGCGACGGCGGCACGATGCTCGTCACCCACGACGGCACGAGCTGGCAGGCGTTGCCGAGCGCGCCCGGCGATCTGACGGCGCTCTCGATCTCGAGCGACGGCCAGCGCCTCGTCGCCGTCGGCGCCGCCGGCCTCTTGTGGCGCTCGACGGACGGCGCGGCCAGCTGGACCGGCATCGCCGGCGGTGGCGCGCGCGCGTTCACGACCGTCGGCTTCTCCGACGACGTCGCCGGCTTGGGCTGGGCCGCCGGCAAAGCGGGCGCGCTCATGGTCACGCACGACGACGGCGCCTCGTTCGTCGCCCTCGACTCGGGCACGACCAAGGACATCTACTCCGTCGACGATCTGTAGTCAGCGCGTGCTGCCGGCGAGTGCGGCCAAGTCGGACGCCAGGCGCTCGGGGCCGTCGCGGCTCAGGCCGTCGTAGACGCCGCGCACCTCGCCCGAGCGATCGATCAAATAGAACGCGGGAAACAGAATGAGCGAGCCATCGGCGACGCCCGCTTCCGACTTGACGAGGCCCATGCCCGCGGCCAGCGCCGGGAACGTTCGCGGATCGGCGGCGAGCAGCTGCCAGCGGCCGTTCGTCGGCGGAAAGCGGAGCTCGAAGCGCGCCAAGTCTTTCGGGCTATCGGAGGGCCCAATCGAGAACGAGACGAAGCGAATGTCGCCCGGGCTCTTGTGGAGGACGTCGAGCAGGTGGCGGCTCAAGAGCGAGCAGGTCTCGCCGCACTCCATGAACACGAAGTCGGCCACCCACACGTGGCCGATGAGGTCGGCGCGACGGAGCGGCTGACCGCGCTGGTCGACGAGCGCGAAGTCGGGCACGGCGAACGGCGGCGTGCGATGGATGGGCACGCCGAACGGCGGCGCGCGCCGGCTCAGCCGCGACTGCGCGAGCGCGAACGCCGCCCCGAGGCCGAGCAGCAGGCCGAGCGCCACCAAACCGCTGCGTCGCGCGCGAATCACGCGTTGATTGTGGCACGAGCGCTCGGGCGCGGCTGCGATTACGCGCGGCGGAAGCGCGGCCAATTGGGGAAATGGCCGCGCGATCGGGAACAAGAATCCCAGCGCAACCTGCGCTGCGCACGCTATCTCGCCGAAATCGTACGGAGGCGCAGCGGCACAGCGGCTGCAAACTACGACGCCATCATGAAACGAAGCGTGTGGCTCATCTCCTTCGCGAGCGGCTGTTTGGCTTTCGGTGTCTTCGGCGCCCGCGCGCACGCTCACTTCGCGCTGCAGGCGCCGGCCTGCTGGATGTCGCAGAACGCCGTCGGCATTCCGCTCAAGATGGCGCCCTGTGGCAACGAAGGCGGCGGCACCGCGACGGGCCTGGTGACGACGTATCAAGAAGGTCAGATGATCACGGTGACGATCAACGAGACCGTCTTTCACCCCGGCCATTACCGCGTCACGCTGTCGACGACCGATCAGGCGGGGCTGCCGGCCGAGCCGGTGCCGACGGCCAACTGCGGCGCCGTCACCGTCGAGAATCCGCCGGTGTTTCCCGTGCTCGCCGACGGCCTCTTCACGCACACGACCGCGTTTACGGCGCCGCAGACGGTGCAGATCAAGCTGCCCGACAACGTGACCTGCACCCATTGCGTCTTGCAGGTGCTGCAGTTCATGGAGAATCAACCGCCCAATCCGACCGGCTGCTTCTATCACCACTGCTCCGACATCGTCATTCAGGCGGGCGCGGTTCCCGACGGTGGCTTGGTCAGCGGCGGCGTCGACATGTCGCTGGCCGACATGTCGATGGAGTCGTCGGCGGCGACGCAAGACATGACGACCACCGATCGCGCGCCGGCGTCGCAAGACATGGCGACGGTCGTCGCCGCGCCCGACATGGCGATGCCGAAGGGCACGACCGTGCACAGCTCGCTGATTCCCGGCTGCTCGTTCGGCGGGCAGGCGTCGCCGGGGTCGGCGCTGGCGCTCGGCCTCGTGCTCCTAGGCTTGGCCGACGTGCTGCGCCGTCGCCGTCGCAGAGCCGAGTAGCGCCCGGCGCGCCACGTCTGCCCGTGGCATGATCGCGCGCTGCCATGAAGCGTCTCGTCCTCGCCGCCTTCGCCTCGCTGCTCCTCCTCGTCGCCGCGATGGTGGCGGGGCGCCTCCTGCTGCTGTCGGCAACGGCGCCGCCGCTGCCGACGCCGCCGCTGCCGCCGGTGACGCAGACGCTGTGGCCGGCGCCCGACTTCAGCTATCCCGACCAAGACAATCGCCCGCTGACGAAGCAGCAGCTCTTGGGGCACGTCTGGATCGCCGACTTCATCTACACGCAGTGTCGCTCCGCCTGTCCGCTCTTGACGGCGCGGCTGGTCCTGCTGCAGCGCCAGCTGGCCCGCTCCGACGTTCGCTTCGTGTCGTTTTCGGTGAATCCGGCGCGGCTGGCGAGATTGACGTATTTGCCGACCAGGTCAGCATTCACCCGCGCGACGAAATCGCTGAGGTTGAGATCGAGGTCGTCGATGCCGCTGCCGGACTTGGCCGCGTAGTAGTAACGCAGCAAATCCGGATCCAGGTGTTCCAGATAGGTGCGCGCGCGGATGAAAGTGCCGCGCGACTTGCTCATCTTGGCGCCGTCGACCGTCAAATAGCCGTTGACCTGCAGGGCGGTGGGCGCACGCAGGCCGGAGCCCTCCAGCAATGCGGGCCAGAACAATCCGTGGAAATTGACGATGTCCTTGCCGATGAAATGCCAGAGCTCGCTGCTGGATTCGTCGGTGATCAGGCGCTCGGCGTCGAGTCCGTGCTGGGCCGCATAGTGGGTGAGGGCGGCGAAATAGCCAATGGGCGCATCCAGCCAGACGTAAAAGTATTTGCCGGGCGCATCCGGAATCTCGAAGCCGAAATACGGCGCATCGCGCGAGATGTCCCAATCCTTGAGCCCGGCGTCGAGCCATTCGCGCAGCTTCGCGGCGACCGAGGTCTGCAGACAGGATTTACGTAGGCGCGAGTCGATCCAGCCGCGCAGATAGCCTTCGAATGGCGCGAGATGAAAGAAGTAGTGCTCCGAGAGCCGCCACTCCAGGGCGACATCGGAGAGCACCGAGCGCGGGTCTTTGAGCTCGCGCGGGGAATAGGTCGAGCCACAGTGCTCGCAGTTGTCGCCATACTGATCCGGCGTGCCGCAGACCGGGCAGGTGCCCTTGATGTAGCGATCCGGCAGGAACATGCCGCGCAGCGGGTCATAGGCCTGCTCCACGGAACGGGTGACAATGTCGCCCTTTTCTTTCAGCGCGAGATAAATGCGACTGCAGAGTGCGCGGTTCTCTTCGGAATGCGTGGTGTAGTAGTGATCGAAGGCCACGCCGAAGTCGTGGAAGTCGCGCACGTGCTCGCGGTGGATATCGGCGATGAAGCGCTCGGGCGCAACACCGGCCTTCTCGGCGGCGAGCATGATCGGGGTGCCATGCGCGTCGTCGGCGCAGAAGTAGTTGACGCGATGGCCCGCGAGGCGCTGAAAGCGCACCCAGATGTCCGCCTGCACGTAGCCGACCAGGTGGCCAAGGTGGATCGGCCCATTGGCGTACGGCAGGGCGTTGGTGACGATGATGCGGCGGGACATGACAAGGCGTTGATAAAGAAAAGATTATGACACAGGGACGGAGCTGGCTCGGGGTTCTGGCGGGATGGTGGAGAAAAGGCAGGCTGCAGCCCGCAGCCGCGCCCGCGAGCCTGCCGGAGGCGGGTGGCGCGAATGCTAGACTGCGCAGCCTGATGCAATCCCCTACCGCTTCCCCCGTTTCGCTGGCCGAGCGCGTTGCCGAGTATCTCGATCCGGTCTTGGGTCGCAGCCTCGGCGAGGCCGGCGTCGAACTGTCCGTCGATGAAAGCACGCCCATCCCCACGGTGCGCGTGCGCCTGGCCTTCCCCGCCGACGGTTATCGCAAAACGTTTGTGGAATCCCTGGCCGCCCACATCGGCGTGCCAGCGAAGATCGAACTGAGCTGGGCGGTCTCGCCCTATCCCGGAACCGGCACGGCCAGGCATCCCGAGATCAAGAACGTCCTTGCCGTGGCCTCCGGCAAGGGGGGTGTGGGCAAGTCGACCGTCGCGGTCAATCTGGCACTGGCGCTCGCCGGCGAAGGGGCGAGCGTTGGTCTTCTGGACGCCGACGTCTATGGCCCGAGCCAGCCCTTGATGCTGGGCGTGCAGGGACCGCCCGAATCGCCCGATGGCAAAGTGCTCGAGCCGATCCGCGCCCACGGACTGCAGACGATGTCGATCGGCTACCTGGTGGATCCCGCGCAACCGGTGATCTGGCGCGGGCCGATGGTCACCCAGGCGCTGTCGCAAATGCTGGGAGATACCCGCTGGCAGGCGCTCGACTATCTGGTGCTGGATCTGCCGCCTGGCACCGGGGATCTACAGCTGTCGATGGCGCAGCGCATCTCGGTCGCCGGTGCGATCATCGTCACCACCCCGCAGGACGTGGCGCTGCTGGATGCGCGCAAGGGCCTGCGCATGTTTGAGAAGGTCTCGGTGCCGGTGCTGGGCGTGGTGGAGAACATGAGCTTCCACGTCTGCAGCAACTGCGGGCACCACGACGCGATTTTTGGCGAGGGTGGGGGTGGGCGTCTTGCCACGGAGGCGGGTGTCGAACTGCTCGCCCAGTTGCCGCTGGTCCGGCGCGTGCGCGAGCAGACCGATAGTGGGCGACCCCCGGTGGTGGCGGAGCCGGACGGCGAAACCGCGGGGCTGTACCGCGCACTGGCGCGCCGTGTGGCTGCGCGTCTGGCCTATGGCCGCCAAACCGGCAACGACTTCCCGGAGATCGTCGTCTCCGAAGACTAACCCGCGTTCAGGGTGACATTGCCGCGGCTGACGGGCCTGGGCTCAAAACTCGCTCCAGGATCCGTTGGGCAGCGAACCGAACACCATTCGTGCCGCACTGCGTCCGATGTCGCTGATCCCGGGCGTGTCGATGTTGGCGAGCGTGATGACGTAGGCGTCGCGCTCGGGCAAAAGCCAGATCGCCGAGCCGGCGCTGGCGTCCTCACCGATGGTGGACAGCAGGCGCTGGCCGTGAAAATCGGCGGCCGCCGTCACATACCAGGCCAACCCCCAGCCATTCTTTTCCGGCCGGTTCGAGCCTCCTCGCTCGTCCCACATCGCGCGGTAATCGCCCGCGTTGATGAATTCGCGATCGAGCAAGGCCTGGGCGAGGAATTTGAGTTCCTCCACCGACGACGCCAATACGAAAGATCCTGGCCCGTTCGTCGCGGGTTGCGGCATCACTTCCTGCACCCAGCCGCCGTGGCGCGGAGCGGGAGTGAACGAGCGCGCGAGATGGATGCCTGCGCTGGTCAGCTCCTCCGGGCTCCCGGTCTTGGTCATCTTCAAGGGATCGAAGAAGTCATCGCGCAGATAATCGTGGAAGCTCTTGCCGCTGATCTGCAGGATCAGTTGCTCCAGCAAATCCTGGCTGACGCGGGCGGCGGCTTCGATCGTCGCATGCCCGTGTGCGCCCTTCGCAGTGCCAAGGGAAGTCGTGGTGAGCGAAGGTCGCGCCGCCTGGCTGAGGAGTTCCAGCACTGGCGTGCTGCTCACCGGAGCCGGCAGATCCTCAAGGTAAAAGCCGATGGGATTGACCGTGAACAGCCGTCGCTGATCCTGCAGGCGCAAGAGCGTCAGCGCAGTGAGCGCTGGCAACAGGCGCGGAATCCTGAACGCGGTAGCAGGCGTCGCTTTCTGCGAGATCGAGGGATCGGCGAAGCCATAGCCGCCCTGGAAGATGACCTTCCCATGTTCAACCACGGTCATGGCGAAGCCGGGGACGCCGAGGGATTCGCAGCGCGACGACATCAAGAGCTTGAGGCGATCGGTCAGCGTAGGCGGAGGAAAGCGCGCCATGGCGATGGAGGGCAAAACCAGCGCAAGGAGAACAAACAGCCAGCCGAAGCGGGCACGCGCGCGACGCTGCTGCGCCGGGCGTGCGCTCCCATCGGAGGCCATGCGCGTCATGCTGCGATCTTACCGGCCTTCGGTGGGTCCTGCGCCCGGCGGTTTCTGATGGGTCAGCAGCCAGCAGCGGTGGGGACGGCGCGCGCGCTGGAAGTCCTCGTCCAGGGTCTTGTCGGTGATGTCGGTGACCTCGCAGTCCTGGCTCAAGGTCTTGTCGAACGTGAAACGGCGGCGGTTGGTGGAGAAGTAGAGCTGGCCGCCCGGTGCCAGGCGCTTGAGCAGCGCACGCAGGAGGTCTCCGTGATCGCGCTGCAGATCCAGGGTGTCGCTCATCTTCTTCGAATTCGAGAAGGTAGGCGGGTCGCAGAGAATCAGATCGAACTCACGGTCTGCGCCGCGTGCGGGTTGCTCGAGCCAACGCAGGCAGTCCGCACGCAGGAATTGATGCGCGGGTCCCGCGAGCTGGTTGAGCGCGAGATTGGCCTCCGCCCATTCCAGGTAGCGGTTGGAGAGATCCAGGGACAGAGTTCGTGTCGCGCCGCCGCGGGCGGCATGCACCGTGGCAGAAGCGGTGTAGCAGAACAGGTTCAGAAAACGCTTGCCCTTGGCTTCGCGCTGCAGCCGAAGACGCAGCGGCCGGTGATCGAGAAACAGCCCGGTGTCGAGGTAGTCGGTGAAATTCACGTAAAAGCGGCAGCCGTGCTCCTGCACGATCTCACGGTCGCGCTTTTGGTCGAGGGGCTCGTACTGATCCGAGCCGCGCTGTCGCTCGCGCCGGCGCAGGTGTAGGTGGCTCGCTGGAACCTCCAGCTGGGTGGTGACGATGTTCAGCGCCGCTCGCAGGCGCTGCTCCGCCCGCACCGGATCAATGGTGTCCGGTGCTGCGTATTCCTGCAGGACGACGTGGCGCGGATTGCACTCGTAGACGTCGATGGCGAGCGCGAAATCCGGCAGGTCGGCGTCATAGACGCGAAAGGCGCCGACGTCGTTGCGCCGCGCCCAGCGGTTGAGATGACGCGCGTTTTTCTTCAGCCGGTTCTCAAAGTCCTCTGCGTGCACGCCACTGGCTTCTCGGGCGACGACGGCCGGGATTTCAAACTGCAGCAGCTTGCAGGGAATCGCGCCGTTGTAGAACGCGTGCATGGCATTCGCGCGCAAGCCCATACGCGGCGCAAGGTCCGGGCGTGCGGTGAAGACCGCGGCTCGCCAACCCGGGAAGTAACGGCGCAGGCGCTCGCCCAGCAGGCTCAACACCTTGATGACTTCCGCTTCCTCGCCGAGCCGCTCGCCATACGGCGGATTGACGATCACCAAACCGGGTTCTTCGCTGGGGGCGGTGAGCGTCGACAGATCGGCGGGCTCGAAGTGGACCTGTGCCTGCAGGCCAAGCCGGCGCGCAGCGGCGCGCGCCATCGAGAGCCCCCGCTCATCGAGATCGCGGCCGATCAGCGGCGGCAGCGCCTGGGCGAGGCCTGCGCTCGCGCGTGCCTGCGCTTCACTGCGCAGTCCTTCCCAGACCGCGGCATCAAAGGAGGATAGCGCCATAAAACCGAAGCGCTCGCGTGGCAGGCCGGGGGCGAGATCGGCACGCATCGCTGCGGCTTCCAGGACCAGGGTGCCCGAACCGCACATGGGATCGAGCAGGGTTCCCGCCTGCGGCCAGCCGGCGCGCGCCAACAGGGCCGCCGCGAGATTCTCCTTGAGCGGCGCGGGGGTACCGGAGCGATGCCCGCTGCGCTGATGCAGGCTTGCCCCGGCGAGGTCCAGGCTGAGCGACGCGGTCTGGCGCGACAGATGCAGGTGCACGCGCAGATCCGCATCCTCCCGATCCACGTTCGGGCGCTCGCCAAGTGCCTCGCGAAAGCGATCGGCGACGGCGTCCTTGACCCGCACCGCGGCGAACTGGGTGTTGGCAATCAGGGGCGTCTGCCCCGCCACTTCCACCAGAAACGAACGGCGCAGATCGAACAGCGCGGGCCAGTCGATGGATTTCGCCAGCGTGTAGAGATCGTTGGCGTCGGTGATGGTCCCGCTGCTGAGCGACCAGAGCACCCGGTTTGCCAGGCGCGACCACAGGCAGGCCCGGTAGGCGTCTGCCCATTCCCCGCGCCCGGCAACGCCGCCCGGGCGCTCCCTGAGCTCGCCAATGGACAGCTGTCGCAGCTCCGCGGCCAGCAAGGGTTCGACGCCGCGAGGGCAGGAGAAGAAGAGCGAGATCATCAGAAGGGGATTCGAGTAATGGGGGATTGAGCGTCAAGCGACGGTCGGTGGTTGGGAGCAGACACGGCCGTCGAGCGCTCCATGCTTTGGCGGAGGTGCCCTGCTATTCTTTTCGGATGACAATGAGCCGTCGTGCCGCGCTCCAATCGTTGCTGTGTGCGGGACTTTCAGCCTGCGCCAGCGATAGCGGCGTGCCGCCGACGTTCAAGATCCTCTCCGGCCTCTACGATTCCGTTCGCAGCGGCGGCCCCACCGGGTACCGCAAGACCCCGGAGCAGGTGCGTGAATCGCATTTTGCCTGCTTGGGCGCCCAGGTGGGCGATGGCCCCAAGGCCATTCTGCTGCTCAATGCTTACGACGGCGATGCCTTGCGCTGGATCTCCGGTGACCAGGTGAGTCTGAAGACGCGATCCGGGCGCCTCTTGGAAACCGCCGGTTTGCCGCGCGATCTGCGCTCCACCGACTTTGTTCGCATGGATCCGCTGGCGGAGACCCAGTCGGCCGCGGCGCTGGGCCAGGCCTCGACCACCTGGGTCATGGACTTGTCCGAGCCCGACGAGTACTCGCTGGTCACCCAATCGAAATTCCTGGTGGTGGGCCCCGAGACCATCACGATCATGGACCGCTTGCACCGGGTGATTCGCGTCGACGAGAGCGTTGCCGTGAATGCCTGGGAGTGGGAGACCGTGAATCGCTACTGGCTGGATGCCGAGACGCTGTTTGTCTGGCGCTCGGAGCAGCGCTTCTGCAAGCAGCTGCCGATGATCACCCTCGAAGTGCTCAAAGCCCCCGAGCGCAAGGTTTAGACAAACGCCGGACACAGAAAACCCCGCAGGCCTGCGCCTGCGGGGTCGCGTCCTATCGTGTCGCCGCGCCGCGCGCGGTCGACCAAAATCCTTACTGCGTACTCGAGGACGTGCTGGTCGTCGAGCTGCCGTTGAGGCCGTTGTTTGGCTGCCGGGTCAAAATCACGATGGCAGCAATCACGCCCGCACCGACCACCCCGTAACCCACCTTGACCAGGGTTTCGTTGTCGTCCGCAGCGGTAGCGCCCGCATCCTCGGCGAACGCCAGCGGCGTGCCCAACAGGGTCGCCGAAACGATCATGCCCAGAACAAACTTCTTCACGCTGCATTCCTCCCAGATCGTACAACCGCTCCAGCCTGCACCCCCCAGGGCGCAATTTCCGAAGCTTCGCAAAGCATAGCTAAGCCACTGAGGAAACACCAGCCGGAACGGCCCTTGATCCCCTCTAGAGGCCGCCAAGGTGAGCCTGCCGACGAACGATGACGTAATGTGCGATCGGCGGTGGCCGTTCGGCCGTCGATATAATCTGCAGAAGGCCGGCGAGTGCCCAAAGGCAGGCAAGCGCCAACGGCTTCCTCCGCCCCGTTTTGACCCCGAGACCCGCCCGGACGACATCGATGAAGACGCTCGTGTGCGGCGGTGCCGGTTACATCGGGGCGCATATGTGCCGGCTTTTGGCCGCCCACGGCCACCAGGTGACGGTGCTGGATGACCTCTCCACCGGCCATGAGGCCGCCGTGCGCTGGGGGCCTTTGCGGATTGCCGATCTCTGCGACGCCGACGACCTCGCCCGGGCGTTCGACGAGATCCAACCGGACTGCGTGCTGCACTTCGCCGCCAAATCCATCGTCCCCGAATCGCAGCGCCGTCCGGCCGAGTACTACCGCAACAATGTGCTGGGCTCCTACCACCTGCTCGAGCAGGTGCGCCGGGTCGGCGCAGGGATCATATTTTCGTCCACGGCTGCGGTTTACGGTCTCCCGCAGACCCCCCGGCTGCTGGAAACCCACCCGCTGAATCCGATCAATGCCTATGGCCGCACCAAGCTCGCCATCGAGCATCTGCTGCAGGACTACTGGAACGCCTACGCGCTGCCCTCGGTCAGCTTCCGCTACTTCAATGCCGCCGGCGCAGAACCCGAGGCCAGCATTGGGGAGGGGCACGAGCCGGAAACGCATTTGATTCCGCGGCTGCTGGAGTCCGCGCTGGGGCGGCTGCCGACGATTGCCGTGTACGGCGACGACTACGCCACGCCCGATGGCACCTGCGTGCGCGATTACATCCATGTCGATGACATCTGCGAGGCCCACCTCGCCGGGATGAGCCTGCTCGGCGCACAACCGGGGGCACATCGCTTCAATCTCGGAAACGGCGATGGCTACTCGGTGCTCGAGGTGGTCGAAACCACCCGCCGGGTGATCGGCCGGGCCATCGAGGTGATCCGCGCAGAGCGGCGCCCCGGCGACCCCGATCGCCTGGTGGCGGACGCCACGGCGGCCCGTCAGAGCCTGGGATGGACCCCGCGCAATGCCCTCGACGCAATCATTGCCTCAGCCTGGCGCTGGCATCAGCAGCGCCGATTCTGAGCGAGGTTTGCCGCCCGGTTTAGTGGGCGCCGGCCTGGGTGAGGACGACGTAGACCGTGCGCAGCAGGATGCGGATGTCGAGCTTCGCGCAGCGGTTGCGGACGTAGAAGACGTCCAGGGCCACGCGCCGCTTGTAGTCCATGGAATTGCGGCCGGAGACCTGCCAGAGCCCGGTGATCCCGGGGCGCACGGCGTAGTACCAGCGCGCCGCGCGACCGTAGCGGGCGATCTCCGCCACCGTGACCGGGCGCGGGCCGATCAGGCTCATCTCACCGCGCAGTACGTTAAGGATCTGCGGCAGCTCATCAATGCTGCTCTTGCGCAGCAAAAGCCCAATCCAGGTCACCCGCGGGTCATTGACCAGCTTGTGGGTGCGATACCACTCCTCGCGGGCCTTCGGATCGCGCTCGAGCAGTTCGTTCAGCACGCGATCCGCGTTCGGCACCATGGTGCAGAACTTGAAGCAGGGGAAGGTCTTGCCATTGCGCCCAAGTCGCTGATGGCGAAAGACAATTCCGCTGCCTTGGAGCATCAGGATGGCGGACACCGCAAGCATCACCGGCGCGAAGGCGATCAGCGCGAAGACGGCGCCGATAAAGTCCACCAGGCGTTTGCCATCAAAGGAGATGGCATGCGTGGCGGGCGCCGAGGGGCGCCGCGATGGAAGTTCGACGGGCCACGGCCCGACCGAGGCGCTGGTGTGTTGCGCGTCGGTGTAAAAGCGCTCTTGCTTCAAGCGAGCGCTCGCAATTGTAGAGACAGCGATGTCACCCCAGGGCCCCCAATCTGACGGCGAGTCTGGAGTCGCCGTTTCCGCATACTCAAATACCATCGCTTGGCCCAAACAGATGCTGCGTTAAGACGGCCGGTGGAGCCGCGGAGATCGACGGCTCTGCCTCTCCCAAAACCCGCGGGCCCCTGAGCCCGTTGCCTGCCACTGTGTGTAACCGGAGCATTCTCTCGGGTTGCACATCCATATTCCGTTTGGCTGCCGGTACAACTCGAACATCCGCCGGCCACCGCTGCGCGGTGCGCGCCGAGTTATACCTGTTTCTCGCCCTTTTTGAGCCTGCGCTCCCGACCTCTACGGCGTCCTTCCGCGTGCTACGCTGCGCCGGCACGGACCCTCTATTTTCACCCGAACCGCCAGCCCGGTGACCCCTGAAAACGCGCCAACGGTCGTGCTGGCGATCATACTACAGCCCTCCAAAATTTCCCATTGAATCGAGGGCTTTTGCGCGGGAGTAAACCTTAACGATGCGAAGTTCCGACGCGACCGAAAACAGCCCGGCCGACGAGATTGACCTTGGGCCGCTGCTGCGATTCGTCCTGCGCAACGTACCCGGAAACGACAATCAAGAAATTCTGCGTCGATCG
>CAWAWS010000046.1:0-7715 GCA_963785725.1 uncultured delta proteobacterium
TTCATTGCGCGCCATCCCGACGTGCACATCGACTTGACGCTCGACGACCACTACGTCGACGTCGTCGGCGAGCGCTACGATCTCGTCATTCGCATCGGTCGCCTGGCCGACTCCAACTTGATGGTGCGCCGCCTGGCTGCCGAGCGCCTCGTCCTCGTCGGCGCGCCCAGCTACTTCGAGCGTCACGGCGTGCCCAAGACGCCGCAAGAGCTGTTCAACCACAACTGCATGCGCGCCTCGCAGTCCGGCCGCGGCCCGCAGCAAGAGTGGCGCTTCGTCGACGGCGAGGGCCGCGACTTCTACGTGCAGGTCGGCGGCAACTTCAGCTGCAGCCAGGGCGGCGCCATGCGCGAAGCGCTGGTCAACGGCCTCGGCCTCGGCGTGCTACCGACGTTCGTCGTCGCCGAGGAGCTGCGCCTCGGCCGCCTGCGCAGCGTGCTCGACGAGCTCATGCCGCGCGACATCACCATCAACGCCGTCTATCCGCCGGCGCGCCACGCGTCGCTCAAGGTGCGCGTCTTCATCGACTTCTTGGCGCGCCACTTACGCGAGACGATGGACCCGCTAAATCCGCAGCTCCTGGACGCGCAAGATCCGCCCCATTAGCCCCAATCGCCGGTCGCACTAAGCGTTCGCCGGCACAGGGCGTGTCGGCGTCGTTCGCTGCGCTATGATGACGAGCGTCATTGTAGGACGAAGCGCCCGACCACGTCCGGCGATCGCGCTGAAGGAGCTTCGACCGCTGCATCGATCGATCGCGCGCCGCTCCGATTCCGGCTATTACGGCGATCGCTGGAATTTGCTAGGCTCCGCGCAGGCGATTGAAGTGACGGCGCGGCATCGCATGACCAGCACCGGCAAGGCCGCGCGATGACGCTGCTCGCCGCCGCCGCCGACACCGCCGTCGGCGCCAAAGCCGAAGGCCTCGTGCTGCACTTGCTGCTGCAGCTCGTCGTCATCCTGGCGGCGACGCGCCTCGTCGTCTACCTCGCGCGCAAGCTCGGTCAGACCGACGTCTCCGGCGAGATCCTGGCCGGCCTCATGCTCGGCCCGAGCGCGCTCGGCGCCATCGCCCCCCACGCGATGACGACGCTGTTCGAGCCGAGCACGTCCACCATCTTCGTCGGCATGGCGCAGATCGGCCTCGTGCTCCTCATGTTCCAGATCGGCCTCGAGTTCGAGTTCAAGGCGCGCCTCGGCTCGTCCAAGCGCGCCGTCGCCACCGTGAGCTTGGCCGGCCTCATCGTCCCCTTCGTCATCGGCGTCACCACGGCGTCGTGGTTCTTCTGGCCGCTGCCCGAGCCGCGTCCGCCTGCGCTCGGCTTTCGCCTGTTCTTCGCCATCGCCATGTCGATCACCGCCATCCCCATCCTCGGCCGCATCTTCATGGAGCTGGGCCTGTCGCACACGCGCACCGCCGCGCTCACCATCGGCGCCGCCGCCATCGACGACGTCGCCGGCTGGCTCCTGCTCGGCGTCGTCACCTTGCTCGTGCGCGGCCAGTTCTCGGTGGGCTGGCTGGCGTTCCGCTTCGCTGCGCTCGCCGGCTTCGTCGCCGCCATGATCTTCGTCGTGCGCCCGCTCATGAAAGCCGCGATACAGCGTCATTTACGGCGCAACGACGGCCAGCTGCAGCCGTCCGCCGTCGCCGCCATCCTGCTCGTGCTCTTGTCGGCCGGCCTCGTGACGTCGCTGCTCGGCGTCTTCGCCATCATCGGCGGCTTCGTCGTCGGCGCCATCCTGCACGACGACCGCGCCTTCGTCGAGCAGTGGAAACAGCGCGTCGCGCCGCTGGTCTCGACGCTCTTTCTGCCCATCTTCTTCGCCTATACGGGCCTGCGCACCGACGTCCGCGGCCTCGGCAGCGTGCACGAATGGATGGTCTTCGGCCTCGTCTTCGCCGTCGCCTTCAGCTCCAAGTTCGGCGGCGCCTACGCCGGCGCGCGCCTCGCCGGCGAGGACCGCCGCTCGGCGCTCGCCGTCGGCGTCTGCATGAACACGCGCGCGCTCATGGAGCTCGTCGTCATCAACATCGGCTACGACTTGGGCGTCTTGCCGCGCAGCATGTTCACGATGCTCGTCATCATGGCCATCGTCTCCACGTTCTTGACGACGCCGCTGATTCGCCGCTTGCTCGTCGGCCACGCGGCTGCGCCGGCGCCCGCGCCGCTGCCCGCGTCCGCCGAAATCGCCTGATTCGAGCGCGAAGCCGTCTGCAGGCGCGAAACCGTCGCCAAAGCCGTAGGCCGCCACGTCGTCAGGGACTGGCCTGAGCCGCCGCGTCGGGTGACCCGTCGCTGGCGTCCCGCCCAATCTGCGCGTGGTGGAGTAGGCTGGCGGCATGGTGAGCGTCGGCATCGCGGGACTGGCCTTGGCCGTCGCGGCCGCGATCGTGGCCGCGTTCGCGTGGGCCGCCGCCGGTGAGCCGCGCGTCGCTCGCATCCGCGCGGCGCTGGTGGCGGCGAGCGCGCTGGCGGCGTGGATGGCGGTCACGGGCGCCTTGGCCGCGCGCGGCATCCTCGCCGACTTCGCCCGGCGCCCACCGCCAATGATGATCGTCATCATCGTGGCCCTCGGGCTCGCCATCGCCGCCGGGCTGTCGCCGGCCGGCGGCCGCTTGGCGCGCGGCCTGCCGTTCGCCGCGCTCGTCGGCTTTCACGCGTTCCGCCTGCCGCTCGAGGTCGTCATGCACGGCGCCGCGACGCGCGGGATCATGCCGCCGCAGATGTCGTTCACCGGCGACAACTTCGACATCGTCAGCGGCATCACCGCCATCGTCGTCGCCGTCGCTGTGTGGTCGGCGCGCGGACCGTCGCGGCTGCTGGTGTGGGCGTGGAACAGCTTGGGCCTCGCGCTATTGACGACGATCGTCATCATTGCCGTCGCCTCGATGCCGGCCTTACACCGCTTCGGCACCGATCCGCGCCACCTCAACACGTGGTTCGCGGAATTCCCGTACATCTGGCTGCCGACGGTGTTGGCGCCGGGCGCGCTCTTCGGCCACGTCGTGTTGACGCGTCGGCTGCTCACCGTTCGGTAGCCACCGGCCGTCGCGCCAGCCGCGGCTGCGGCTGCGCTCGTCGCTGCGCGGGCGTCGCGCCGACCCACCCGACGGTCGCGACGACGACGCCCATGACGCGCGCTCATCGACGCTGCCGAAGCGCCAACGCCTCGGTGGCCGCGCGCTTACAAGCAGACGTTGTCGTGGCAGGTGAGGCCGTTGGCGCAATCGGCGTCGGTCTGGCAGCCGGCGAAGGGCAAGCAGGCGCCGAACGCGCACGACAACGGCGCCGTGCAATCCTTGTTCGACTGGCACGGCTGGCCGAGGTTGCCGATCGCCAGGATGCCGAGGTCGATGCTGATGTTGACCGTCGGCAAGCAGACGCCGCCCAGGCACTGGTCGCCGGCCGGGCAGTCGCTGGCCGCGGCGCAGAGCGCGACGCCGCCGTCGCAGATTTGGCGCGGCAAGCAGATCGCGTGCTCGCAGATCTCGCCGCTCGTGCAGTCGGCGGACGTCGTGCACAGCGGAATGCCGGCGTCGAGCGGCAGCTGCGGCACGCACACCTGCGCCAGGCACGTCTCGTGGGTCGAGCAGTCGGCGTCGCTCGTGCACGACTGGCCGAGGGATGCGCTGGCGACGCCACCGCGCGGTCCGTCTTGCGTGTTGCAGCCGACGAAGCAGGAGCCGAGGACGATGGAAACGGCGGCGAACGAGATCGTTGAGCGCATGTTGGAGCCTCCGGTTTGTCGCTCACTGCCAGCCGCGTGCCGTTCTATTCCGTGACTGGTTTCCGGTGGTTACGTTGTCATTGCGCGCGTGGATGGCGGTCGCTGGGGGGACCGGTTCCGGCGCGTCGTTCGCTTTCGCAACGCTCGCGGCGGCGAAGTCCGCGCCGTTCGCCGCGCGCGCCGTTGTCCCGCCGCTTGCAATGAGCGCTTGGCAGGAGTGAATGATGATCAAGAACATCGTTATCGGCTTCGCCCTCATCACCAGCGGCTGCATCGGCAGCTCCACGTCCACGCCCGCCGGCAACAACGACGACGGCGTCTTGAAGGGCACGGTCTGCCCGCCCTCGCCGGCGCCGCAGCTCTTCGCCAACGCCATCTGCTTGTGTGACGACTTCGCCGACGTCGGCGCCGCGCTCGTCGCGCACGGGTCGGCGGGCGCGCCGGCGTCGGTCGGCGTCAACGGCCACTCGCTCGTCGTCGGCGCCGATCAGATCGACGGCGACTTCGTGTCCGCGGCCGGCGTCAGCGGCACTGGCAGCCTCGACGTCGGCGGCGCCATGTCGACGACCGGCGACTTGCAGGGCGTCGGCAAGCTCAGCGTCGGCGGCGACCTCAGCGTCGGCGGCGACCTGACCGGCGTGGGCGCGCTCTCCGTCGACGGCACGTTGCGCGTGGCCGGCCAGAGCTTCACGCTCGGCGCGCGCGACGTGCACGCGACCGGGCCCTACGTCGCGCCGGCGGCGCCGCCGTGTGCCTGCGACGGCTCGACGTTCCTCGACGTCGCCGCCAAAGTCGCCGCCGCCAAGACGCAGAACGACAACGCCAAGCAGTCGCTGCCGACGTCGATCGCGGCCATCGGCGCGTCCAGCGTCACGTTGCCGACGGGCAGCTACTACTTCAGCGACATCGAAGACATCGGCGCCACGCAGTTCGTCGTCGACGGCATCGTCGCGCTCTATCTCGACGGCTCGCTCGAGCAAGTGGGCGCCGAGCAGCTCAAGCTGACGGCGGGGGCGCAGCTCGACTTGTATGTCGCGGGCGCGGTGGCGTCGGTGGGCGCGCTGTCGGTGAGCGGCGATCCGTCGGCGGTGCGGCTGTACGTCGGCGGCGCGGGCGCGGCCATTCTGTCGGTCGGCGCCGCCGAGCTGAACGGCGCGATCTATGCGCCGACGGCCGAGATCGCGTTCGTGGGCGCGGCCAAGCTGCACGGCGCGCTGTTCGGCAAGAGCTTGGCCGGCGTCGGGCTGCTCGACGTCGACTACGTGGCGCCGATGGCGCCGCCGGCGAACCAGTGCCCGCCGAGCGGCTCGGCCGGCGGTGGCGGCTCGGCCGGCGGTGGCGGCTCGGCCGGCGGCGGCTCGGCTGGCGGCGGCGGTTCGGCTGGCGGCGGCGGCTCGATCTCGTAGCGTGCTAAAATCGTTCGCAGTCGAAAGGGGGCGGGCCATCGAATCAGGGACCGAGCCGTTCGACCAGCCGCGCGCGTGGGTCACGCAGTTTCGGCTGATCGTAAACGAGCCCACCGGGCGGCGGACCTTCACGTCGTCGAGCGATCGCGCCGTCGTCGGCACGCACGAGAGCGCCGACCTCGTGCTCGCCGATCGCACGGTCTCGCGCTTTCACTGCGAGCTGACGATCGTCGACGGCCGCGCGCACTTGCGTGACCTCGGCAGCCGCAACGGCACGCTCGTCGACGGCGTCACGGTGGTCGAGGCCTGGCTCAACCACGGCGCCACGCTCAAGGTCGGACAGACGACCATCCGCTTCGAGATCGGCGGCGGCGAGGTGGCGATCCCGCTGTCGGCGCAAGATCGCTTCGGCCAGCTCGTCGGACGCTCGCCGCAGATGCGCGCCGTGTTCGCCATCCTCGAGCGCGCCGCGCAGTCCAAGGCGACGCTGCTCATCGAAGGCGAGACCGGCACCGGCAAAGAGGCGGCGGCGGAGTCGGTGCATCGGCTGGGCGCGCGGCGTGAGCGGCCGTTCGTCGTCGTCGACTGCTCGGCGCTGCCGCCGCACCTCATGGAGTCCGAGCTCTTCGGTCACGAGAAGGGCGCATTCACCGGCGCGCAGGCGCGGCGCTTGGGCGCGTTCGAAACGGCCCACGGCGGCACGCTCTTTCTCGACGAGATCGGCGAGCTGGCCATCGATCTGCAGCCGAAGCTCCTGCGCGTGCTCGAGCGCCAAGAGGTCAAGCGCATCGGCTCCGATCGTTACCAAAAGGTGGACGTGCGCGTCGTCGCCGCCACGCATCGCAACCTGCGCAGCGACGTCAACACGCGCCGTTTCCGCTCCGATCTGTTCTATCGCTTGGCGGTGCTGGTGGTGACGTTGCCGCCGTTGCGCGAGCGCATCGAGGATCTGCCGCCGCTCATCGACGACCTCTTGGCGCAGCTCGGCACCGAGGCGGCCGACGCCGAGCGGCTGCGCACGACGGCCTTCTTGGGCGAGGTGGCGGCGCATCGCTGGCCGGGGAATGTGCGCGAGCTGCGTAATTATCTCGAGCGCAGCTTGGCGATCCCGGCCGAGCCGTCGCTGGCGCAGCCGCCGCATGCGCAGGAGCGGTCGTACAAGCAGGCGAAGCAGCAATGGGAGCGCACGTATGTCGAAGAGCTGCTGCGTGCGGCCGCCGGCAATGTCACGGCGGCGGCGCGGCAGGCGGGGCTCGATCGCGCCGCCTTCTACCGTCTGCTCTGGCGCCACAACCTACGCTGAAGGCGACGCCGGGCGGACCGAACCCCGGTGATGCCGGCGCGGCGCGCGGTTACGGCGCCGGGATCAGCGTCACGAAGTCCACGGCGCCGATGGCGGGAACGTTGATGCCGAAGAAGGCCTGCTTCGTGCCGGTCGCGCCGGCGACCGGCTGCGTGCCGTCGAACATGCCGATCGGCGCCAGGTTCACCGCCGTCGCCATGCCCGCCGGTCCGGTCCACGACAGCCCCGTTCCCGACGTCGATTCGTTGACGAACATCGCCAGCAGCATGTCGTTGGCGTGCGTCGTCGTCAGCGACGGCGCCACGAAGGCCTGCCCCTCGAACGTCGTCTCCATGGCGACGTCGATGGGCGACGCGGCCACACCGCGATAGGCGACGAGGCCGGCCGCCGACGTCTTCGGCGCGCCGCTCAACCCGAAGCTGTAGGTCGTCGGGTCGCCGGCGGCGACGAAGTGGTCGAGCCACGTGGCGCGGAAGGCGGCGCCGGTGACGCCGCTGAGGTCGCTACTCACCGTCCAGCCTGCCGGCGGCGAGACGACGATGGTGTCGTCGTCGAGAAAGATGCTGACGAAGAGGAAGTCGCCGCTCGTCACGCCGGTGGGTCGCGGCAGGCTGACGGTGCTGCCGTTGCTGCCCGGCATGAGCGTCGAGACCCCGACGCGCGTGATGGTCTTGCCGACGGTCATGTCGATCGACGCCGAGATCGGCGCCGCCCAAGCCGCCGCCGTCGGCGAGGTTGACGCCGCCGTCGCCGACCGGCACGCACTGGCCGGCGAACGGCGGCGGGTCGAGCGTCCCGTAGCGCTTGCCGCTCGCGCAGCTGGCGTCGGGGAAGCTGCAGGCCGCCTGCGGCAGCTCGCACACGCCGGCGCGCCCGTGCGAGTTACACTGCCGGTCGACGCTGCATTGGTAGCTCGACGGCAAAGACGGCACGCAGCCGCTCATCAGGTCGATCGCGCCAATGATGACGGCGATCATCGTTAACTTGGCGGTCATCGCGCGCCTCGGGCCTGCTTGGCGACGACCGCGTAGCGCACCACGCCGAGCACGACGAGCGCGCCGCCGACGGCCATGCTGACGACGCCGCCGGTCCACACGCCGGGCCAGCCGCGCGCGTCCGAATACTGCTGATAGCTGTCGCGCGCGACATCCAGTCGCGACCTGGCGAGGCCGACCATGACGCCGCCGGCGACGACGCCGGCGAGCCCGATGGCGACGGCGCTGCCGCCGAGCGGATCGCGCGACCACGAGCGCGGCCCCGACGCGACCGACGGCGCG
>CAWAWS010000047.1:0-195882 GCA_963785725.1 uncultured delta proteobacterium
GCTCGGCCAACTCGGGCAAGTTCGGCGACAAGAAGGCGTCGGCGGCGGTCGAGTGGATCGACATCGGCGCCGCGTCCACGGCGACGGCGCCGCCGGTCATCGGTGACGACAAAGGCCTCGTCGTGCCCAAAGACGGCGGCCTTGCGTATTACGTACAGATTCCGGCGGGCGGCGCGCTCGTCGCGCACGTCGAGGGCGGCGGCTGCGGCGTGCACGTCGCGGCCGCGGGGCAAGGCAGCGCCAAGCTGCAGGGCGAGCTCGCCGACAACGCGCCCTTCAATCTGTCGCCGCTGGCCGACAAAGTGGTGCGCCTGTCGCTCAGCGCCGACGGCAACGGCTGCACGACGGCGACGTTGCGCTCGGCCGCGCTCACGACGAGCAGCGACGCCGTCACCGTCAAGCGCGACGTACGGCCCAAGAACGTCGTCTTCTGGCTCACCGACGACACGCGCAGCGACAAGTTCAAGATCTACAACCCCAAGACGCGGGTCGAGACGCCGGTCATCGACGGCTTCGCCAAGCGCGCCACCAACTTCAAAGTCGCCTACGTGCAAGGCAACGAGTCGCGCGTCTCGCACGCCAGCTTGTGGACGTCGCTCTACCCGCTCAACCACAAGTTCATCGCCGAGAAGGCCAAGCTCGACCCGAAGTTCGTCACCATGCCCGAAGCGGTCAAGCCGACGGGCCGCTTCACCGCCGGCCTCATGGGCAACGGCTTCATCGACGCCTTCTGGGGCTTCGCCGAAGGCTGGGACCTCATGAAAAACTGCATCCACGAGGAGTGCCCGAGCCTCACCGCCCAAGGCTTCGTGACCCTGGCCAAGCAGTTCCTCGGCCAGCACGGCGACAAGCCCTTCTTCATGTACCTCGGCACCATCGACGCGCACGTCTCCTGGCGCGCGCACATGCCGTGGATCGCCAAATACGACACCGAGCCCTACAACGGGCCGTTCGTCAAAGTCTGCTCCGACCCGCAGCTCGATAAGATCGTCGCCGGCAAGATGAAGGTCGACGAGCGCGACAAGACCCGCATCATCGCGCTCTACGACTCCGACGTCAGCTACAACGACCAGCAGTTCGGCGAGCTCGTCAAGCTGCTCAACGCCGACGACACGATGATCATCTTCACGGCCGATCACGGCGAGGAATTGTGGGATCACGGCCGCATCGGTCACGGCCAGTCGCTGCGCGAAGAGCTGGTGCACGTGCCGATGCTGATCTCGTACGCGCCCTTGTTTCCGCCCGGCAAGACGGTGAACGAAGGCGTCGAGATCATCGACCTCATGCCGACGATCGTCGACGCCATCGGCGGCAAGATTCCCGCCGACGCGCAGGGCGAGTCGCTCATCGCGCTGGCGCAAGGCGGCGACGGGGCCGGCTATCCGCGGCCGGCCATCTCGAGCCAATACGAGCTGGCGCACACGATGCGGCTCGGTCGCTGGAAACTCTGGGTCGGCGGCTCGGGCGACACCAAGCTGTTCGACGCGTCGACCGACGCCGCCGAAGCGCACGAGCTGACCGCCGAACGCCCACTCGAGCGCCGCTTCGTCGAGGATGCGATGGGCGTGTGGATGGCGTATCAGGGCCAGTGGAAGAAGTCGCGCTGGGGCGTAGCCTCGAATCAAAAGCCCGAACTGGCCCGCGATCTCGAGAAGTAACGCCTACTCGCGCACGCGCTTACTGCAGATGATCTCGTCGGTGTCGGCGCGCACGAAGGCCGGCAAGCGGCCGACCTCGTCGTAGCCGCGGCGCGCGTAGAAGCGGCGCGCGCCTTCGTTCCAATGCGACACGAGCAGGAACAGGTGGCGCGAGTCGACGGCGACGGCGCGCTCGACGGCGTCGAGCAGCGCCGCGCCCACGCCGCGGCTGACGTCGCCGGGCGCGACGGCGATGAGGCGCAAGTAGCCGCCGGCGGCGAAGGTGCCGCGCGTCTGGAACCAGGCGAAGCCGAGCGGCGCCGCGTCCGCGTCGGGTGCGGCGACGATGACGGGCTCGCCGCGGCCGATCGCGTCGCCGAGCAGCCGCGCCAAGCGCTCGGCCGTGATCTCGTAGCGCACGAGCAGCGGCTGCGGCGCGACGACGGCCGCGAGCGCGCCCAGCTCGTCGGCGCGCGCCGCCCGCACGACCAAGGCCGGCGCGCTCACGAACGCAGCCGCTTGGGCTTGGCCGCTGGCCGCTTGGTCGCGCGCGGCTGCGGCGGCGCTTTGACGCGCGCGATCGGCCCCGGCCGACGCGCCGCCGCGCGCAGCCGCGCCTCGTAGCCGAACATGACGGTCTCGTCGGCTTTCGTCGCGTGATCGAAGCCCATCAAGTGCACGAGACCATGCACCGACAGATGCACCAGCTCCGCCGTCAACGAATGGCCCGCCATCGCCGCCTGGCGCGCCGCCGTCTCCACCGAGATGATGACGTCGCCGAGGAGCGGCGCCGCCTGTTCGAAGCTGAGCACGTCGGTGGCGTGATCCTCGTCGGCGAACTGGCGATTGAGCGCGAGCAGCTCGTCGTCGTCGCTGAACGACAGCGCCATCGCCCGCTCGCCCACGCCCGCCGCGCGCATCGCCCGCGACACCAGCCGCCGCACCGCGCGCAACGTCGCGTCCGACAACTTGCGCCGCGCCCGCCCGCGCCGCGCCAAGCTCAGCTCAGCCCGGGATGACACGCTGCCAAACCTTGGCCTCGACGAACAGCCGCATCAACTCGGGATCGCACTTGCCCTCTTTGACCTCGAAGCCGATGATGTCGAGCGCCTTTTCCAGCGGCACCGCCTTCTTGTACGGCCGATCGCTCGCCGTCAGCGCGTCGAAGATGTCGGCGATGGTCATCATGCGCGACTCGACGCGAATGTCGTCGCCCTTCAAGCCGCGCGGATAGCCGGTGCCGTCGAGCTTCTCGTGATGCGAGCCGGCGATCGTCGGAATGGCGCCCAAGCGCCGACCCCACGGAATGTTCTCGAGGAAGTTGAACGTATGCGTCACGTGGCTCTCGATCTCCAGCCGCTCCGACGCCGTCAACGACCCACGCGGTAATTTGAGCGCGTCGATCTCCGGCGCCGTCAAATAAGGCCGCTTCTCGCCGCGCGGATCCACATAGACGTGCTGCGCGATGTCGCTCAGCCGCTCGAAGCCGCCTTCGGCCAGCACCGTCGGCTCGTTGGCGCGCAAGATGAATGCCACGAAGTCGTCGACCTCTTGCCGCCGCGCGAGCGCGTCGCCTTCGAGCGCCGCGAACTGCGCCGCCGCCGCCGCCGGCCCTTCGCGCAAGACGACGTCGAGCTTGCGCTGCAAGGAATCGGCCTCGATCCACTTGCGGATGTAGTCGAAGCGCGCGAGCAACAGATCGCGCTCGTCCTCGTAGAGCTTCTTGGCCTTGACGAGCACCTTCTCGCGCACGCCGACCTTGCCGAAGTCGTGCAGGAGCGCCGCGTATTCGATCTCCTTCAAGTCGTCGTTGGTGAAGTGGATGCCGGCGAATTTGCCGTTCGACTGCTTGCCGACCACTTCGGCGAGGCCGACCGTCAACGCCGCCACCCGCTGCGAATGGCCCGACGTCGTCGGATCGCGCGATTCGATCGCCGCCACCGACGCGTTGACGAAGCCTTCGAACAGCTTGCGAATGTCTTCGTACAGCAGCGTGTTCTCGAGCGAGATGCCGGCCTGCGCCGCCAGCGTCGTCGACAACTCCTCTTCGCGCTTGCCGAACGGAATCACCCAATCGGCGAAGTCGATCGGCGCGCGCAGCTTCGGCGCGCTCTCTTTGCGGCGATTGATCAGCTGAATGACGCCGATGACCTCGTCGCGCTGATTGACCATCGGCACCGTCAACATCGAGCGCGTGCGATAGCCCGAGGTCTCGTCGAAGCGCCGATTGCTCTGCACGTCCGACATGTTGGGGATGTTGATCAGCTGCCGCGAGATCACGGCGCGCCCGACGATCGTCTTGTCGTCGACGGGCAAGGTGTACTCGCTGAAATCGATGTGCACCGAGTCGTTCTGCGACACCATGAAGTGCAGCGTGCGCTTGAGCGGATCGAGCTCTTTGCCCTCGACGATGTAGACGCTGCCCGCGTCGGCGCCGGTGATCTCGCGCGACTTCTCGAGGATGAGCCCGAGCAGCTTGTGAATGTCGCGCTCGGACGAGATGGCGCGCGAAATCGACACCAGCTCCGACAGCTCGTACTCGTAGCGCTGCGCGATGCGGCCGCGTTCGTGATCACGCGCGCGCAAGGCCACGAGGTCGAGATAGTTCTTCATCGTCACGTACAGCCGCGGACGCGACAGCGGCAACGTCACCACCGCAAACTCGTAGCGGTCCCGTAGCTGCGGCAGCTCGTGCAGGTCGGCGAACTGCTCGTCGTCACCGACCAAGAGCAGCATCGTCGCGCCGTTGGCCGAGCGAACGAGGTGCGGCTCGAGCGCCTTCGGATCGCGCGCCAGCCGCGCCGCCGCCAACGTCAGGCCGCCGGCGCCGACGCGCACCTCGACCCAGCCGTCGCCGGTGCCGGTGACGACATAGGCGGCGAAGCGCGGATCTTCGCCGAGCACGCGCTGCAGCTCGTCGAGCGAGCGGATCTCGTCAGCCATGTCGCACCGTCACCTCGGCCAGGAAGCGGCGTTACGAGAATATCAGCTTTTGCTGGTTACGGTGGGGTCGACCGGCAGCGCCGCCGCTTCGGCGTGCTCGGGCGCGGTCGTATTCTCCGGGCGCGGCCGCTGCGCGGCCTTCTTGAGCAGGTCGGCCGCCTTTCGCGCGGCGTCGCGCGCGTCGTAGGCCTTGATGATCTTCTGCACCAGCGGATGGCGCACGACGTCGACTTCCGTGAACTCGCAGAACGCGATGCCCTCGATGCCGCCGAGCAGCTCGCGCGCCTCCAGCAAGCCCGACTTGTGCCCCGACGGCAGATCGATCTGCGTGATGTCGCCGGTGATGACCGACTTCGAGTTGAACCCGAGTCGCGTCAAGAACATCTTCATCTGCTCCGGCGTCGAGTTCTGCGCCTCGTCGAGGATGACGAACGCGTCGTTCAACGTCCGTCCGCGCATGAACGCCAGCGGCGCCACTTCGATGACGCCCTTTTCGATGAGCAGCTCCGCGCGCTCGAAGTCCATCATGTCGTGCAAGGCATCGTAGAGCGGCCGCAGGTACGGATTGACCTTCTCGGCCATCGTTCCCGGCAAGAAGCCCAATTTTTCGCCCGCCTCGACCGCTGGCCGCGCCAGCACGATGCGCTTGACCTCTTTGTCCATGAGCGCGCGCACCGCCGCCGCCATGGCCAGATAGGTCTTGCCCGTGCCCGCCGGACCGATGCCGAAGACGATGTCCTGCTCGCGAATGGCGTCGATGTAGCGCTTCTGCGCCAAGCCTTTGGGCTGAATCGGCCGCGCCCGCGACGCCATCAGCACCGTGTCGCGAAAGACGTCCTTGATCTGCGCGCGGTGATCGCCGGCCAAGACGGCGACGGCGCGCGCGATGTCCTGCGTCGCCAGCGGCTTGCCCTTCTTCGCCAGCTGATACAGCTGCTCGATGAGCGACCGACCGAGCGCCACGCGATCGCCCGGCCCGACGAGCGTCAGCTCGTTGCCGCGCACACCGATGGTGATGCCGACTTCGCGCTCGATGGCCTTCAGATTGGAGTTTGCTTGACCCAACAGCGACAAGGCGGCGCCGTTATCGTCGAGAATGAGCCGCTCGCGCGCATCGCTGGCGGCCGTGGTCTGTCCCTGCTCGCTTATGCTAATGCTCCTGGCAAAAGAACGATCTACGCAAACTATGGAGCTTTCATGACGACCGCGCAACGGGGGGATCACTTTCACGAGCTCTGCGAAATCATGAAGAAGCTCTTGGAGCCCGCGCCCGACGGCTGCCCGTGGGATCGCGAGCAGACGCTCAAGACGCTGCAGCCGTTCCTGATCGAAGAGGCCTACGAGGTCTTGGAAGCGATCGACGCCGACGATGCGCCCGAACATTGTGAGGAATTGGGCGATCTGCTGTTCCAGATCGTGTTCCAGGCCGAGCTGCGCGCCCGCGAAGGCAAGTTCGGCATCGACGACGTCGTGCGCGCCATCACGACGAAGATGATTCGCCGCCATCCGCACGTCTTCGCCGACGCCAAAGTGGCCGACTCGGGCGAGGTCCTGGCCAATTGGGGCAAGCTCAAAGCCGCCGAGCACGCCGAAAAAGGCATCAAGCGCCGCGCCCTCGACGGTGTTCCGGTGAATCTGCCGGCGCTCTTGCGCGCGCAGCGCATCGGCGAGAAGGCGGCGGCGGTCGGCTTCGATTGGCCCGACATCGCCGGCGTGCGCGACAAGGTCGTCGAGGAGCTGCGCGAGATCGACGATGCCGTCAAGGGCGGCAATCAGGCCGAGATCGAGCACGAAGTCGGCGATCTCCTGCTCGCGGTCAGCCGCTTGTCGGCAAAGCTCGGTGTCGCGCCCGAAGACGCTCTGCGCGCGGCGCTGCAGCGCTTCACCGGACGCTTCGAAGCCGTCGAAGATCGCGTAATCGCGGCGGGTAAGCAGGTCGCCGACACGCCGCTGGAGGAGCTCGATCGGCTGTGGAACGAAGTGAAGCGAACGGTTCCCGACACACTGCCTAAAAAATAGGCGCGCGCGAAGATGGCCTTCTGTTTCAAGTGTGTTGCCCGTCCGTCACCCGGTTCTTCACAAGTTACCCACAAGAAGCAGTGGACAGGAAACGCACACTTTTTTCGCAGTAAGTACGGCGACGGACGTATGGCAATGTGCACATAGCGCTAGAGCCGTCGCTGCGAATGCGCTAGAACGTGCGGCACGCGTGCGCGCTGCGAATGTTGGTCGCAGCCCAGCGGAATGCTTGACAGCGAAGCCAATGGCGGCTACAAATCGCCGGCTTTCACGTACGTAAGGAGACGACCTCGTGGCTAACGTTGCATCCGCGGAAAAGCGCAACCGGCAGCGCATCAAACGGCGCGCCCGCAATCAGTTTCATCTCACCACCATGCGCACGTACGTCAAGCGCGTCCGCGTGGCCATCGAGGCCAAGGACGGCAAGCTGGCCGAAGTGCTTCACGCTGCCATTCGGATCATCGACCGGGCGGCGCAGCGCGGTGTCATCGATCGCAAGACGGCCTCGCGCAAGATTTCGCGCCTGACCAAGACCGTCAACGGCACGACCCAGGCGTAAGCCTCTGTTTCGCTGAGTCCGCGGGGCGCGCATCGGCGTTCCCCGCGGTTTCTGCACGTCCGCAATCCGCCGTTCACCGCAATCGCTACTGTCGCTACGCATTCGCGTCGATCGCCTCGAGCGGGCGCGAACCCAGGTCGAGGCGTATTCAGCCGCGTCGAGCGCGGCGCCGTGATGCGCGCGACGCGGCGGCGCGCTCGGACGCGTGCTTGCGCGTGCAGCTAGGCGCGACGCGGCTGCGGTTTTGCCGGCGCCTTGGCTTCGGCGCGCGTCAGATCGAGCACGAGCAGCTCGAGGATGCGATCGTCCTCGATGCGCGACGACTTCAGATCCTTGTCGGCCTTGAAGAGGCCGGCATGCATGCGCTCGAGGCGCGCTTTGTCGAGCCGGCGCGCCTGCTTCATGATGTCGTCGACGAAGAACGGCGGAATGCCGAGCGCCTGCGCGACCTCGAACTTGTCGTTCGTCCGCTGCATCAGCTCCTGCGTCACCCACAGCTGCCGCGTGTGCCGCGCCAACATGGCCACGATGCGCACGCCCGACTCGCGCGCGCCGAGCAGCGACGACAGCGCCGACAGCGCCCGCGGCCGCGAGCCTTCGCCGACGGCGTTGGCGAGCTCGAACACGCTGCGCTGCCGCGTCGTCGCCACGACCGCGTCGACGTCGGCGGGCCCGACCGTCTTGTCGTCGCGCGCGCTGACAAATAAGGCGAGGCGTTCGACCGCGTCGGCGAGCTGACCGAGCTCGGCGCCGATCTCGTCGACGATCATCTGCACGGCGGCGGCGTCGATGCTGACGCCGCGCTGGCGCGCCTCGCCGCGCACGAAATCGGGCAGCTGCCGCTCGTACAGCGGATCGAGCTTGAGCGCGACGCCCTTCTTCTTGAACGCCGTGAAGAACTTGAGGCGCGCGTCGATCTTCTCGCCCACGAACACGAGGCACGTCTCGGGCGCCGGATCGTTGACGTAGGGAATCAGGCCCGCCAATTCGTCGGCCTTCATCTCGTCGGCGTCGCGCACGAGGATGAGCCGCCGCTTGGCCATCATCGGCAGCGTGCGCGCCGCCTGCACGATCTTCGAGGCGCCCGCTTCCTTGCCGTAAAACAGCTCGTAATTGAAGTCGCGCGTACGCGGATCGAGCACCCGCGCGCGCACCAAATCGACCGCGCGATCGACGAGATAGCGCTCCTTGCCGTGGATGAAATAGAGCGGGCCCGGGTCGCCGTCGCGCAGCGGCGCCAGCGGATCGTTGCCGGTCGGTCGCGCCATCGCGGCGAACCTTAGCACGCGCGCGGCGAACGTCACGCGGCCGTTTTTGCCCGCATTCGCTGCGGTTTGATAGGCTGCCGGGCATGCTGCTCACGTCCGATGTCGCGCTCGTCGAGGGCCAGATGATTCCGCGCTTTGCCGTTCGTGTCGTCGACGGCGCCATCGCCGCGGTCGGCCCGCGCGACCAGCTGGAGAAGCCGGGCGAGGTCATCCTCGATCTCGGCCACAAGGCGCTGCTTCCGGGGACCGTCAACGCGCACAACCACTCGTTCCAGTCGCTATTGCGCGGATTCGGTGACGATCTGCCGTTTCTCGAGTGGCGCGACAAGGCCCTCTATCGCTTCTCGCCGCGCCTCGGCGTCGACGGGATCTACACCGGCGCGCTGTTCGCCTTCGCCGAGATGGCGCTGCACGGCGTCACCACCGTGTGCGACTTTTTCTACATCAACGACGGCGGCAACGACTGCGCGCGCGCCGTCATCGCCGCGGCGCGCGCCATCGGCATGCGCATCGTCATGGCGCGCTGTTTCTACGATTGGGACGGCGCGCCCAGGCAGTATCGCGAGACGATCGCGCAGGCGACGGCGAATTTTCAGGCGCTGCACGCCGAGTACAAAGCGGCGCGCGACGTGCTCGTCTGTCCGGCGCCGCATTCGCTGCATGGCGCGTCGCCGGACATGATTCGCGCCGGCGCCGAAGCCGCGCGCGCCGTCGGGACGCGCTGGCACATCCACTTGGCCGAGGAGCAGTACCAAGTCGAGGACGCGAAGCAGAAATACGGGACGACGCCGCTGCGCGCGATCGATCAGCTCGGCCTCCTCGACGAGAACATGGTCGCGGTGCACGGCTGCTGGTTCGACGAGGGCGAGCGCGCGCTCTTGGCCGAGCGCGGCGCCAAGCTGGCCTACAACCCCAACAGCAACATGTTCCTCGGCGACGGCATCACCGACGTCGTGGACTTGGTCGCGCGCGGCGCCAAAGTCGCGCTCGGCACTGACGGCGGCTGCTCGAACTCGCGCGTCAGCGTCTTCGACGAGATGCGCGCCTGCGCGCTCTTGCAGAAGGTCGCGCGCGTCAACGGCCAGGCCATCGACGCCGAGACCTGCTTCAAGATGGGCACGGCGTGGGGCGGCGAGGTCTTGGGCTTGCCGATTGGTCGGCTGGCCGTCGGACAGCGCGCCGACGTCGTGTTCGTCGATCTCGACGATCCGTCGCTGTGGCCGGAGCAGTCGCTGGCCAAGAACGTCGTCTATTCGTTGAGCGCGCGCGCCATCAGCGACGTGTTCGTCGACGGACAGGCGATCGTTCGCGACGGCGCATTGGCGCGCGTGCAGCTGTCGGAAGTGCAGGCGCGCGTGAGAGAATTGACGGCCGATTGGCGCGCCGACTGACTCAGCTTCGCGTCAGCAGCGCGACGACCTCGACGTGCCAGGTGTGCGGCATCATGTCGACGGACCAGGCCGTCGTCGCGCGGTAACCGAGCGTGCCCAAGCGCGCGACGTCTCGCGCCAGCGTCATCGGGTCGCACGAGACGTAGACGATGCGCGCCGGCTGCAAGCGGGCGATGCCGTCGACGACGTCGGCGGCGCCGGCGCGCGGCGGATCGAGCAGCACGACGTCGAAACGGGCGTCGGCGCGCAGCAGCCGATCGACGGCGGGCGCGGCCGGCTCGCGCGACACCGTCCACGGCTTGCCCGAGCGCGTCACCAGCTCCTGCAGCCTCGCCACGGCGTGACGATCGCCCTCCTCGGCCACGCCGCCGGCGGCGTCGGGCAAGAGGTCGCGTGTGAAGTTGCCGTCGCCGGCGTAGAGCTCGAGGACGCGCTGGCCGGCGACTTGGGCGGCGGCGCGCGCGAGCTGTCGCAGCCGCTCGTTCTGCGCGTCGTTGGCTTGCGCGAAGCCGGCCGCGGGCGCGCCCGGATCGTCGACGGTCACGCGCACGATGCCCGCCTGTCCGACGAGCGCGCGCGCCGCTTCCGGCAACGCCTGCGCCCGCGCGCCGCGGCCGCTCGTCACCGCCAGCTCGACGGCGCCGTCGCGCACGAGGCCGCTGAGCGCGCCTTCGTCGCCGATGAGCGGCCCGAGCGCGCGGCGCGCCGCCTGCAGCGCGCCGTCGAGCGTGGGCTCGAGCGCGATGCAGCGCCCGACGTCGACGACCTCGTGCGAGCGGCGCGCGAGGAAGCCGATGGCGACGCCGCCTTGGCGATCGACGCGCACGCTCATGCGGGCGCGCGTGCGATAGCCGAGCGTCGCCGGCGCCGTCGCCAGCGGCCGCACGTCGGCGCCGCTCTTGGCGAGCGCGCGGGCGACGATCGCCTGCTTGGCCGCCGCTTGCGCCGCGACGGTGACGTGCATCCACGGACAGCCGCCGCAGCGCTCGGCCAGCGCGCACGGCGGCACGACGCGCTCGCCCGCGGCCAACACGGCCACGACCTCGCCGCGCCGGAAGCTGCGCTTGTTCTCGACGATGCGGGCGCGCACGCGGTCGCCGGGCGCGCCGCCGGTGACGAACACGACGCGACCGTCGTCACCGCGCCCGACCGCTTCGCCGCCGAACGCCAGCGAATCCAAGGTCAGCTCGATCTCGGAAGCAGCCACTAAGTCCCGCGCAGCATCAGTACGGCTGCGCGGCCAGGCCTTGGCGCACGACGAAGCTGAAGTTGCCTTCGAGGTGGCCGGCGGCCGCCGGATCGACCGGCACCGAGCCGACGCCGCCGAGCGTAATCGCGCGCCGATCGACGACATCGAAGCTGAACGTCGCGTCCAACGAGTCGCCGAACTCGATGCCGTTGGCGACGTCGCCGGAGCCGAACTTCGTGAACGTCATCGTGCCGTCGAGCTCGGGCGTGACCTCGGCGTTCGGGCAGGTCTCGCTCAGCGTCAACGACGCGCGCACGACCGTCGTCGGGCCGATCGTCATCGCCTCACCGCGCATCGCCGCCACTTGCGCGTCATCGGCGACATCGACGAACAGGAGGTCGGCCTCTTCGATCCGCTTTCCCGACGGCTGCACGCGAATCGTGACCTTGTTCACCGGATGCAGCGGCGGATTACCGACGCCGTTGTTCTCCATCGGCGGCACGTTGATCGGGTCGGCGACGAAGAAGTTGGGATGCATGTTGTAGGCTTTGGGCGCCGCCAGCGAGCCGAAATCGGACGTGAGCGTGCAGCCCTTCAAGTACAGCGTGCCCACGAGCGAGCCCGTGCCGTCGCCGACACAGGCCGTGCAGGCGACGAGCAAGCCGAAGGCGATGGGCCAACGAAGGAAACGCAACCCCAGGATCATAACGCCGCGCGCGTTGACTTTGAAGGGCCACGGCATACGATTCCGCACCCATGGACAAGACCTGCGCCGACGCGCGCGCCGCGCTCCACGATATCCGCGACGGTGCCACCGTGCTCGCGGGCGGATTCGGCCTCTCGGGCAACCCCGAGAACTGCATTCGCGCGCTGCGTGAGCTGGGCATCAAAGACCTCACCATCGTCAGCAACAACTGCGGCACGACCGACAAAGGCCTCGGCGTCTTGCTCGCCAACGGCCAGGTCAAGAAGATGATCTCGTCTTACGTGGGCGAGAACAAAGTCTTCGAGCGCCTCTATCTCGACGGCAAATTGGAGGTCGAGCTCTGTCCGCAAGGCACGCTGGCCGAGCGTCTGCGCGCCGGCGGCGCCGGAATTCCCGCGTTTTATACGCCGACCGGCTACGGCACCAAGCGCGCCGAAGGGCGCGAGGCGCGGCAATTCGGCGATCGCTGGTGCATCCTCGAGCAGGCGATCACCGGCGATTACGCCATCGTCAAAGCGTGGAAAGGCGATCGCTGGGGCAACCTCGTCTATCGCAAGACCGCGCAAAACTTCAATCCGATGTGCGCCACCGCCGGCAAGATCACGATCGCCGAAGTCGAGGAGATCGTCGAAGTGGGCACGATCGATCCCGATCAAGTGCACACGCCGGGGATTTACGTGCAGCGCATTTTCCAGGGCACGGATTACGAGAAGCCGATCGAGCAGCGCACCGTTCGTGAGCGGGAGGCGCGCTCGTGAGCTGGGAAACCATTGAGATTGTCGGCGACGACGCGGCGGCGGCGGTGTTGACCGAGGCGCTGGCGGCGGCCGAGATCGCGTCCGAGCTGCGCCGCGTGCCGGGCTCGCCTTACGGGCCGGTACGGCTGGAGATCGAAGTGCGCGTCGCGACCGCGGATGTGGCGCGGGCGCGGGCGGTGTTGGCGCAGCTGTCGGAAGAGGCGGAAGCGGCGGCGCGATCGGAGGCGCACGTGCCGCCGGACGCGCAGCCGAATGTGCCGAAGTCGCGCACGCCGAAGCTCACGTTGCAGCAGCGACGGGCGGTCTTCGCGCTCGGTGCCGCGATCTCGGTGGCGCTGCTCGTGCTGCTCTCGTTCTGGACGACGCAAGCGAAGAGGCCGGCGTTTCATCACGCAGGATTGAGGTAACCGATGGCGCTCGATCGTGAACAGATGGCTCGCCGCGTGGCCAAGGAGCTGCGCGACGGCTACTACGTCAACCTCGGCATCGGCATGCCGACGCTGGTGGCGAACTACATTCCGCCGGGCATCGAGGTCGTCTTGCAGTCGGAGAATGGGCTGCTCGGCATCGGGCCCTTTCCGTTCGCGGGCGACGAGGATCCCGATCTCATCAACGCCGGTAAGCAGACGGTGACGCAGCTTCCGGGCAGCTCGTTCTTCTCGTCGGCGGAGTCGTTCGCCATGATTCGCGGCGGCCACATCGACATGTGCGTGCTCGGCGCGATGCAGGTCTCGGCGACGGGCGATCTCGCCAATTGGATGATCCCGGGCAAGATGGTCAAGGGCATGGGCGGCGCGATGGACCTCGTGGCCGGCGCGCGGCGCGTCATCGTCATGATGGAGCACACGGCCAAGGGCGAGATGAAGATCCTCGAGCGCTGCAACCTGCCGCTGACGGCGGTGGGCGCGGTGAATCGGATCATCACCGACCTGTGCGTCATCGACGTCGAGGATGGCGGGCTGGTGCTGCGCGAAGTGGCGCCGGGCGTGACGGTGGACGATGTGCAAGCGGCCACCGAGCCGGCGTTGCGCATCGCGGCGAACGTCGACGAGATGGACATTCACTGACGGTCGTGCTCGCGGTCACGACGCGCCTCCGATTTCCCTCTTGATCTAGGGCAGTTCCGCACGGTATCGTGGAGCCTTCGGAGGCACGAACATGCAGGACTCGCGGAAAGAAGACGGCAGCGTAACCAAGAGTGACCTCATCGAGACGGTCGCGCAGAAGTTGCACTTGCCCAAGGGCAAGGCCGAGCTGATCGTCAATTGCGTGTTCGATTCGATGGAAGAGTCGCTGAAAAAGGGCGAGCGCATCGAGATCCGTGGGTTCGGCAGCTTCGAAATCCGCCACTACAAAGCGTACGAAGGCCGCAATCCGCGCACGGGCGATCCGGTCGGCGTGCATCCGAAGCGGCTGCCGTTCTTCAAGGTCGGCAAAGAGCTCAAAGAGCGCGTGAACGAAGCGGCGGAAGCCAAGGCGCGCGAGCAGCAGGCGCCGCCGACGCCGATGTCCGCCAGCGGCTGACCCTCCCGTCCTCTTTTCGTTTGAACTTCCACAATTAAGATGGCGACTTTGCAGGTGGCGCTGCCGCCGGTGCTGCGCATGCGTCAGCGGTTGGCGCTGCAGACCGTGGGGCGCATGGCGTGGAGCCGGCGCGGCGATCGGCTGATCGTCAGCGGCTTCGACCTGGAGAAGCGGCCGCGCGACTCGGAAGGCACGCTCGTGCGCGACACGGTGGTCGTCGACGCGGTCACGGGCGAAGTCGTCGAGCGCTGGGCGGGATATTGGTATTGCGCGATCGGCGTGGCGGTCAACGACAGCTACGTCGCGGGCGCCAACGACGCCGGCTTCATCGACATGTGGCGCTTCGGGCGCGCCCAGCCCGGCTGGCCCAAGCAGCAGCACGACGGGCGCATCGGCGCGCTAGTCTTTTGCGACGACGAGCGGCGCTTCTTCAGCGGAGGCGATGACGGTCGCGTCGGCGCGTGGAGCGCGGGCGCGTGGGAGGCGCGCTTCTGGGACGTGGGCGCGCCGGTGCGCGACCTGGCGCATGACGGCAAGCGCGACCTGTTGGCGATCGCGTCGGCGCGGCCGAGCGTGCACCTCGTCGACGGCGCGAGCGGACAGCGGCGCGGCAGCGTGCGCGCGCCCGGACGCGCGACGGCGGTCGGATTCAGCGACGGCGGCATCCTGTACGTCGGCACGCGCGAAGGACAGCTCGGGCGGTTCGACGCCGAGCGCGGGCAGGCGCTCGAACCGAGCACGCCGCTCGGCTTCGGGCCGGTGTGGCGCATCTTGCCGCTGGGCGAGCTCGTCGTGGCCGAAGCGAGCGACGGCGTCATCATCGTCGACGGCAAGAGCGGCGTCGAGCGAGCGCGCTGGCGCACGGGCGCGGAGTCGACGGGCGCGACGTTGGCGGTCGAGCCGGCACAGCGCGCGTTCGCGCTGGCGGTGCCGGCGGGCGTCGCGATCATCGACACCGAGCTGGGCCCGCTGGCGGAGCCGGTGGACGTCGTCGCGCTCTATCATCCCGACGACGCCGAAGCGGCGCAGGTCGTGCTCGCGCGGCTGACGGAAGCGGGCGCGCGCGTCACCGACGTCGCGCGCGATCCGCGAGCGCTCGTCGCGGCGGCGCGGCGTGGCGCGACGGCGGTCGTCTTCTACGGCCCGGCCGGACCGGCGCCGCGACACGACTACGAGGTCGACGTGCTGCTCGCGCACGACGCACCGACAGTGCCGATCATCTTGCCGCGCGGCGCGGTTCCCGAGGCGCAGCGCGTCTTCCACCCGGCGTCGTACGTCTGCTTCCACGGCTATCTGCACGACGAGGACGCGCTGGCGCGCATCACGCGCGCCGTCATGCCCGACCGCCGCCGCAGCTTCTGACGACGACGGTGACGACGCGTCTTCACGCGCGAGGTCGTGCTCGTTGCGTGCGTTGCTGTTGGCGGCGAACGTCGGCGCTGCGAGACCGAGCCCGCGATAAGACTCGCGATCGCCGTGCGCGCTCCGCCGATGGCCGGCCCGACGGAGCGAGCCCGCGCGCGCGCACCGCGCGCCCGCGCGACCTCGCCGTGCCGGCGACCGCTTCGTTCACCGCCCGGCAGCCTCGACGCGACCGTCGCCGGCTTCGCCGGCGTTACCGCGCGGCGACCGCGCGCCGCCGGTCGCCGGCGTCGGCTCGGCGCCGGCCGCGACAGCCGCCGCCGCGACATCCGCGCCCGCCGCCGCGGCCGCCAACGCCCGCCGCCGCTCGCGCCCGCGCACGACATGCCGCCCGAGCGCGAACACCAGCTCCCGCTTGTGATCCGCCAGCACCAACGAGCCCGACACACGCGCCGCATACAGCTCGAGCATCCGCTCGTCGAGCAGCACCAGCGACAGCCACTGCCGCCAGTCATGCCGGTACATCAGCCGCGCCAGCCAGCGATCGATCGACAGCTCGCGCCCCACCGTCGCCCGTCGCACCGCGCGGCTGTAGCCTTCGAACCCGAAGTCGCCCGACTCCAGCGCGGCCACGATGGCGTCCGCCGCCACCACCGCCTGCTCCATGCCGACGGCGATGCCCTCGCCCGTCAGCGCGTCGATTCCCGCGGCGTCACCGACGGTGACGACACGTTCGCTGGCGATCTTGGCCGCCGGCTGATAACCGAACGCGGGCCAGCCGCGCGTTCCCGCCGGCAGCGTGATGCCGAGCCGCGCCAGATGACGCGCCAACAACGTCGTCAGCTCGCCGCCGGTCATCGCCACCGCCGGATCGTGCATGAGGCCGACGTTGAGGCGACCCTCGGGCATCGGAAACACCCAGACGTAGCCGCGCAGACCTTCGAGCATGGGCGAAAAATCGTAGAGCATCGCGTCCGACTGCCAGGCGCTCGGGGCCGGCAATTCCGCGCGGAACAGCCGGATCGGCGTGCCGTCGGAGTCGCCGTTGAGCTGTTTGCGCACGCGCGAGCCGACGCCGTCGGCGCCGACGAGCACGCGCGTCCGCAAGCGCTCGCTCGTGCCGACGCCGACGTCGACGCCGCGGCCGTCGACGGCAAAGCCGCTCATGCCCTCGCCTTCGCGCACGATGACGCCGCAATCGCGCGCCTGCGCCACGAGGCTCAGGTCGAACTGCGTCCGCTTGACGACGCGCACCGGCCGTCCCAGCGTCACTTGGCGGCGCAAGCTCCAATAGCGAACCTCGGCGCGCGGCGACGGCAGCGACGGGACATCGAGTTGCAACCCGAGCGCCGCCATCGCCTCCTCGGCGTGGCCAGTGAGCCCGCCGCCGCACGGCTTGTCGCGCGGAAAGCGTGCGCGATCGAGCACGACGACGCGCCCGCGCAGCGACGGATCGCGGCGCACGAGCGCCACCGCGCAGGCCACGCCCGCCGGTCCGGCGCCGGCGATGACGACTTCAGGCTTCACGAGGGGAGCTATACCAAAAACAGGCGCCGCCTGCTCGCAACCCTACTTGAGCAGCGAGAAGCTGACGGACGGATGGACGTAATAATCGATGGTGCCGTTCGGCAGCGGATCGCCGCCGTGCGCGACGACGACGGCATGGGCGATGAACTGGAACGGCGTCTGGTACGCCTTGACGAAGCCGGCCAGCGCCGACTTGCCGCTGTCGGTGAGCTTCAGGTCGCACACGACGAGGCCGCCGGCGGCGCTGTCGCCCTTCGGGTCGACGTCGTCGGCGCAGGCGGTGGCGCCGGCCGACAACATCGCCAGCGAGCCGACGAGCGTCGCCTCCGGATCGGTCTCGTCCTTGGCTGCCGACGGCGCGACGTAGAGATCGATCTGGGGCACGGCGATGTTGAGGTTGTTGGAGAGCCAGTAGGCGATCTTCTTGATGCTGACGCCGTCGACGGTGTACTGCACGACGCCCGCCGGCAGCATCTGCTGCGACAGATCGATCGGATAGGGCAGCCGAATCTCCGCCGTGGCGATGCACTGCCGCGTCGGCGCGTCGCACGAGAGGTGCGCCATCGTGCTCGCAGGCAGCGTCACCGACGCGCAGGCGTCGCTGGCGGCGGTCGGATCGCAGGCGATGACGGGCACGGTCTGGCCGCTCGACGACGCGTCGCCGAACGACGCGCTGAAGTGCTGCACGTCGAACGTGTAATCGATCGAAAACAAATTGGAATTGACGAGCCCGCAGCCGCCGACGAGGAGCGCGAGCCAATACGACCGACGAATCATTGAAGCGACCTCTTTAAGCAAAAGTAGAAGCGAGAAGCGGCCAGTTTAGCATGCGAACGGAGCCGCGGCCGCGTTTGCCGCAAAGCCGCGGCGCTGTAGGGCCAGGTGGGCGCGGCGATTACCGCGGCTGGCGTTAGTTGCGGCCGATGAGATGGCGCGCGATGACCATGCGCTGCACTTCGTTCGTGCCTTCGCCGATCTCGCACAGCTTGCAGTCGCGCAGCGCGCGCTCGACGGGGAACTCGCGCGTGTAGCCGTAGCCGCCGTGAATTTGGATGGCGCGATCGCAGGCGCGCATCGCCACTTGGGCCGCCCACAGCTTGGCCGTCGCCGATTCGTAGGTGTGGCGCTTGCCTTGGTCCGCCATCCACGCCGCGCGCTTGATGAGCAGCCGCGCGCCATCGAGCTCCGTCGCCGAGTCGGCGAGCATGAACTGGATCGCTTGGTTGTCGGCGATGGGGCGGCCGAACTGCTTGCGCTCGCGCGCGTAATTCTTCGCCGACTCGAGCGCGCCATAGCCGAGCCCGAGCGCCATCGACGCGATCGAGATGCGCCCGCGATCCAAGATCGTCAGCGTGTCGAGGAAGCCGTGGTCGAGCTCGCCCAAGCGCGCGTCGTCACCGACCTCGACGTCGACGAAGTTGAGCTCGCAGGTGTCGGACGCGTGGCAGCCCATCTTCTCGATGTGCTTGCCGACGCTGAAGCCATCTGCGCCCTTCTCGACGATGAACGCGGTCAAGCCGTGCTGCTTCTTCTCCGGCGTCGTCGAGGCGATGACCACGTAGACCGAGCCGACCGAGCCCTGCGTGATGAACGTCTTCGAGCCGTTGATGATCCAGCGATCGCCCTTCTTGACGGCGCGCGTCTTGGCGCCGGCGGCGTCCGAGCCCGACGACGGCTCGGTCAAGCCCCACGCGCCCAGCCACTCGCCCGCCGCCAGCTTCGGCAGGTACTTCTGCTTCTGCGCGTCGTTGCCGGCGAGCAGGATGTGTCCCGTGCACAAGCCGTTGTGCGCGGCCACCGTCAGCGCCACCGAGCCGTCGACGCGCGCCAGCTCCTCGATGACGATGGCCACGTCCATCGTCGACATGCCCGCGCCGCCATATTCCTCGGGCACGCGCATGCCGGTCAGCCCGAGATTCGCCAGCTTGGGCACGAGCTCGTGCGGGAACGTCTCTTCCTCGTCCCACTTGCGCGCGTGCGGCTGAATCTCCCTCTTGGCGAAGTCGCGCACCGTGCGGCGCAAGATCGCTTCCGCCTCCGAGTCGTCGAAGTCGATCATTTTTTCTTCTTCTTGGCTGCTGGTTTCTCGTCGCCGCCCTTGAAGCGCTGCTCGGGACCGGCCGGCGCGTACACCTGCAGCGCCGTCAGCTTGTCGTCCGCCACCGCCACCGCGTGCGTCTGACCGGCGGGAATGCGCAGCGCGTCGCCCGGCGCCGTCGCCAACGTCTCTTTGCCGACGGTGACCGTCGACTGCCCGGCGATGAAGTACAGCTCTTCGTCGTTGTTGGCGTGCTTGTGCGCGGGAATCTTCGCGCTCGCGTCCGACTCGACGAGATCGACCGCCACGTGCGACGGCGAGCCATCGAGCAGCAGCTTCACCGTGCCGCCGCCGCCGGGCAGCGGATAGCTCTTGGCGTCGGCCGCGTGCACGACCGCCTGCCCTTTGCCGTCGCCGTGCGCGCGCAGCTCGACGAGCCTGAGCGGCTTTCCGGCGAGCGGCTTCAACAACGGCCGCTCGGTGCCCGCGCCCAGCCACAGCGCGTCACCGGCCGCCAGCGTCTCTTCGCCGACCTTGACGCTGCCTTCGAGCACGTAGAGCACGCCCTCTTCCGTCGTGTTCGTGGCCGGTTTCGCCGGTAAACCCTCGAGCGGCTTGAGCGAAATGATCTGCATCGTCGCCAGCGGCGCCTGACCGAGCGACTGATCGTCGAGCAGGTAGCGGTTCGGGCCCTGCGTCTCCTGCGCCGCCATCGGCACGAGGTTGCGCTTCTGCCCTTTGGCCAGCGGCTCCGGCTTGAACACGAGCGGGAACACGACTTGGTCGCCTTCCGCCGCCGTCAGCGACGTCAAATCCCAGGTCGTCAGCTTGGCCGTCAGACAGGGCGCCAACGTCGGCACGCTCGACTCGTCCTTGAGCACCTCGGCCTTGGCCGGATGCTGGTCGGGACCGACGACGACGCGGACCAGCATTTCGCCGCCGGGCGCCGTCTTCTGCGCGGCCACGCAGCCGAAAATTTCCGCCTGATGCGCATGCAAGAGCGCCTGCACGCGCCGACCCATCGCTTCACCTTCGTCGCCGCGCGCCGGCAGCGCCAGCGTCGTCGACAGCCCCAAGGCGCACAACAGCTGCGTCGTTCCGATCCGATTGATCATGCGTGGCTCGCGGTCGATAGATGTGCCAAGAGGCTGCGCGCGATGACGATGCGCTGGACCTCGCTCGTGCCTTCGTAGATGCGCGTGACGCGCACGTCGCGGGCATAGCGCTCGACGGGAAAGTCGCGCGTGTAGCCGTAGCCGCCGTGCAGCTGAATGGCGGCGTCGCAGGCGCGACCGGCGCTTTCCGACGCGTACAGCTTGGCCATCGACGCTTCGCGCGAGAACGGCCGGCCTTCTTGCTTCAGCCACGCCGCGCGCAACGTCAACAGGCGCGCGGCTTCCAACTCGGTCGCGGCGTCGGCGAGGCGGAACTGCACGGCCTGAAACTCGGCCAGCGCCTTGCCGAACTGCTTGCGCTCGCGCACGTAAGCCTTCGTCGCCGCCAGCGCCGCTTGACCGATGCCGAGCGCCTGCGACGCGATGCCGATGCGGCCGCCGTCGAGCGCCGCCAGCGCCACCGACAGGCCGCCGCCGAGCTTGCCGAGCAGCGCGTCTTCGCCCACTTCGCAGCCGTCGAGCAACAGCGGCACCGTCGACGAGCCGCGCAGGCCCATCTTGTCCTCGTGCTTGCCGGCCGACAGACCAGGCGTGCCGCCTTCGACGACGAAGGCGCTGATGCCCTTGGTGCCTTGGGTCGGGTCAGTTTTAGCCCAAATGACGAAGACGCCCGCTCTGTCGCCCGACGTGATCCACTGCTTGTTGCCGTCGAGCCGCCAGCCGTTGGCGGTGCGCTTGGCCGTCGTCGTCATGGCGCCGGGATCGGAGCCGGCTTGCGGCTCGGACAGCCCGAACGCGCCGGCGATGGCCGCGCCCGACGTCAGGAGCGGCACCAGCGACTGCTGCTGCGCCTCGGTGCCGAAGCGGACGATGACCTCGCCCACCATGTTCGTGACCGCCATCGCCACCGCCACCGATGCGTCGGCGCGCGCGATCTCTTGCATCGCCAGCGAATAGGCGACGACGCCGGCGGCCGCGCCGCCGAGCGCCTCGGGGATGTTGACGCCGAGCAGCCCCAAATCGGCCAGCGCCTTCAGCTCGGCGACGGGAAACTGCGAGCTGCGATCGCGCGCCGCTGCTTTCGGCGCAAGCTCCCGCTCGGCAAACCCGCGCGCCGTATCGCGCACGAGCGTTTGCTCGTCGGTGAGCTCGAACGAGATCATTCACCGACTCCGATGGTGGCTTTGGCGATCTTGCCCAGCGGATCGTCGAAGCGCCAGGCGCGCGACTTGCCGACGAGGCACTGCCCGAAAGCGTCGTCGAGCGGCGCGTCGGCCGACAGGCCCGCCGACGCCACTTTGCCGCCGGGCACGACGTAGACCGTCATCGTCAGCGTCGGCGTCGGCGAATTTCCCGACTTCAGCTTGCAGGCGCTGACGTCGCGCTTGTGCTTGGCCGCGACCGGCTGCACGCGATCGCCTTCCCAGGTCGTGACCGCGCGCTTGTGGTGGAACTCGATCGGATAAGTGAATTCAGCCTCGGGACCGGCGCCGTGCGGCTTGGCGAAGTGCAGCTCGCGCGCGACCGTCAAGACGCAGCGCTCGGCGTCCCAATTGCCGAACGTCGACGAGATGACGTAGGCCGACTTGGCGTCGCCCGTCGCTGCCACGCGCAGCTTGACCTCGATCTTGCCGCCCAAATAGTTCAAGCGCTCGGTCGCGTCGGTGTAGCAGCGCGTGATGTCGTCCCAGCGACGCTGGAACGGCCCGGCGATCTCGTCGTCGGTGAGCGTGCCCATGCCGCCGGCCATCTGCACTTGATCGGGCTCCTCCGGCTTCGGCGCCGGCCGAACAATTTCCGGCGGCGGAGCCGCCGGGGGCGGCTTTGGCGCCTCGTGGGCGCAGCCGGCGACGAAAATAGCCACCACCACCGCCCACGCCCGCATCAGTACTGCGCTCCCAAGTGCACGGTCCGCATGTACGGCACCGTCGTCGGTCCGTCGGCAAAGCTCCAGGTCGCTACTTGTTTCGTCACGCAGCCCTCGATGTTGGCGTTGCCGATGGTCGACTTGAGCAGCCGGACATTGCCCGGCGCTCCCGACGGCGAAATGTCCATGCCGATGGTGACGTCGCCTTCGAGCTTACGGTTGTGGTTCTTCTCGTATTCCTGCGCCCAGCAGTCCTGCAGCTCGCCCACTTTGCGCGCGAAGACGTGCTCGATCGCGTCCTGGCGATCCGGGCTCACCGAATCCGGCGCCGGCGCCGCCGCCTGCTCGCCCATTGCAGGGTCGGGCCGATGCGTGTTCTTGGTCTCGTCCGGCGTCCCTGCACACCCGATCCACGACAACAGCCCTGCCACCGCCAGCACCTTACGCATGGTCACTCCTTGAGCAGGTTGGAAGCGATCACGAGCCGCTGGATCTCGCTCGTGCCCTCGTAGATCTCGGTGATCTTGGCGTCGCGAAAGTGGCGCTCGACCGGGAAGTCCTCGACGTAGCCATTGCCGCCGAAGATCTGCACGGCCTCTTTGGCGGCGCGGTTGGCCACTTCCGACGCGAACACTTTGGCCATCGCGCTCTCCATCGAGTGCTTGACGCCGCGGTCTTTGAGCGACGCCGCGCGCCACGTCAAGAGCCGCGCCGCGTCGAGCTCGGTGGCCATGTCGGCGAGCTTCCACTGAATCGCCTGGTGCTGCGCGATGGCCTTGCCGAACGTCTTGCGCTCGCCGGCGTAGGCGACGGCGTCTTCGAGCGCGGCGCGCGCGATGCCGAGCGCCTGCGCGGCGATGCCGATGCGCCCGCCGTCGAGCGTCGACATCGCGACCTTGAAGCCGCCGCCGACCTCGCCGAGCACGAGCCGTTTCGGCAGGCGCACGTCGTCGAGGAAGATCTGGCACGACTGCGAGCCGCGAATGCCGAGCTTCTTGTCCGGCGGCCCGTACGCGAACGCCCTTCTCTTTCATCGGCAAGATGAAGGCGGTGATGCCTTTGTGCCCTTTTTCGGGCGCCGTCATCGTGTGCAGGATGCAGACGTCGGCGACCGGACCGTTGGTGATCCAGTTCTTGATGCCGCTGACGACGAAGTCGTCGCCGTCGGCCTTGGCGACCGTCTTTTGCGCGGCCGCGTCCGAGCCCGCCTCCGGCTCCGACAAGCGCGAAGCAGCCGAGCAGCTGTCCCGACGCCAGCGGCGCCAGGAACTCGCGCTTCTGCTCGTCGGTGGCGAACTTGTTCAGCGGATCGCACACCAGCGAGTTGTTGACGCTCATGATGACGCCGGTCGACGCGCAGGCGCGCGAAATCTCCTCCATCGCCAGCGCATACGACAGCGTGTCGAAGCCGGCGCCGCCCCACTGCTCGGGAATGGCCACGCCGAGCAGGCCGAGCTCGGCCATGCGCGCCACCAGCTCCTTCGGATGCCGGTGATTGCGATCGATCTCCGCGGCCTTGGGCAGCACTTCGTTCTTGGCGAAGTCGGCCGCGGTCTTCTGCACCAGCTTTTGCTCGTCGGTGAGCTCTAATTCCATAACGCTTATTTACCTTCGAATTCGGCGGGGCGTTTGGCGAGGAACGCGCTCATGCCCTCTTTTTGATCCTGCGTCGCGAAAGCGAGCGCGAACAGCTCGGCCTCGTAGTCGTTGCCCGCCGGCAGGCTGAGCTCCTGCGATTTGCGGACGCAGCGACGCGCGTACTGCGATCGCGATCGGCCCTTTGCTGGCGATCTTCTCGGCCGTCTTGCGCGTCTCGCGCCATGAGCTCGGCCGCGGGAATGACGCGATTGACGAGCCCGATGCGCAGCGCCTCGTCGGCGCCGATGATGTCGCCGGTCAACACCAGCTCCATCGCGCGCCCGGGGCCGACCCGACGCGGCAGTCGCTGCGTGCCGCCGAAGCCGGGGATGACGCCCAGGTTGACCTCGGGCTGCCCGAACTTGGCCTTGTCGCTGGCGTAGATGAAGTCGCAAGCCAGCGCCAATTCGCAGCCGCCGCCGAGCGCGAAGCCGTTGACGGCGGCGATGACCGGCTTCTGCAGCTGCTCCATCGCGTCGCCGGCGGCGCGACCGGCCGCCGACATGCCGCGCGCCTCGGTCGCGTCGAGGCCGGACATCTCGGCGATGTCGGCGCCGGCGACGAACGCCTTGTCGCCGGCGCCCGTCAAGATGACGCAGCGAATGCGCGCGTCGCCGTCGGCTTCGCGCACCGCCCAGGCGATCTCGTTGAGCGTCTGGCGGTTGAGCGCGTTGAGCGCCTTCTCGCGCGCGACGGTGATGGTCGCGATAAACCCGTCCACTTCGTATCGAACGTTGTCGAACGACGGCATTGTCGGGTCCTCGAATTAGTATTTGTAAAAGCCGCGGCCCGACTTGCGGCCGAGCCAGCCTGCGGCCACATACTGCCGCAAAAGCGGCGCTGGCCGATACTTATCGTCGCCCAATTCGTTGTGCAGCACTTCGGAGATCGCCAGGCAGGTGTCGAGCCCGATGAGATCGGCGAGCTCGAACGGCCCCATCGGATGGTTCAGGCCGAGCTTGACGCCGTTGTCGATGTCCTCGATCGAGCCGAGCGACTCCTGCAGCGCGAAGCAGGCCTCGTTCAGGAACGGAATCAGCAGGCGATTGACGATGAAGCCGGGAATGTCCTTCGCCGTCACCATCGTCTTGCCGAACGTGCGACCGAGCTCGATGACCGACTGATAGGTCGCGTCGTCGGTGGCGAGGCCGCGCACGATCTCGACCAGCTTCATGACCGGCACCGGGTTCATGAAGTGCATGCCGATCACCTTCTCCGGCCGCTTCGTCTGCGCGCCGAGGAGCGTGATCGAGATCGACGACGTGTTCGACGCCAGAATCGCGCCCGCCTTCACCACTTTGTCGAGGTCGCTGAAGATCTTCTTCTTCAGCTCCTGATTCTCCGTCGCCGCTTCGACGACGAGGTCGCAGTCCTCGAAGCCGGCATAGTTGTCGGCGACGGCGATGCGCGCGCTGGCCGCCGCGCGATCGTCGGCCGACGAGCTTGCCCTTTTGCACCAGCTTGTCGAGCAGCCCGTCGATGCGCTTTTTGCCCTTGTCGGCCCAATCGCGCTGCGCGTCGACGAGCACGACCTCGATGCCCGACTGCGCCGCGACCTGCGCGATGCCGCCGCCCATCTGTCCGGCGCCGATGATCCCGATCTTTTGAATGTTCATATCGATCCTTGCTTTGGCTAGCGCTCGACGACGAGCGCGACCGCTTCGCCGCCGCCGATGCAGAGCGAGGCCACGCCGCGCTTCAGGTTGCGCGCCGCAAGCGCGTAAAGGAGGGTCGTCAGAATGCGCGCGCCCGACGCGCCGATGGGATGGCCGAGCGAGATTCCGCCGCCGTTGACGTTGACCTTCTTCGGGTCGAGGCCGAGCAGCTGATTGTTGGCGATGGCGACGACGGCGAAGGCCTCGTTGATCTCGAACAGGTCGATGTCGCGCGACGCTCAAGTTGGCCTTCTTGAGCGCGCGCTCGATCGAAATCGCGGGCGCGGTCGTGAACCACTCGGGCGCCTGCGCGGCCTGCGCTTGCGCGACGATGCGGCCGAGCGGCTTTCCAGCCGCGCGCCTTGGCGACGTCGGCGGCGCAGACGATGAGCGCGGCGGCGCCGTCGTTGATCGTCGACGCGTTGCCGGCCGTGACCGTGCCGTCCTTCTGGAACGCCGGCTTCAGCGACGGGATCTTCTCGATGTCGCCGCGCGCCGGCCCTTCGTCGAGCTCGACCTTCTTGGGCGCGCCTTTGCGCTGCGGCACGTCGACGGCGACGATCTCGTCCTTGAACGCGCCCGACTTCTGCGCCGCCAGCGAACGCTTGAACGACTCGATCGCGTACGCGTCCTGCGCCGCGCGATCGATCTTCTTCTCACGCGCGCACAGCTCCGCGGCCGTGCCCATGTGGTAGTCGTTGTAGACGTCCCACAGGCCGTCGTGGATCATGCCGTCGAGCGCCTGCTGATGGCCCATGCGCATGCCCGCGCGCGCCGTCGGCAAGTAGTACGGCACGTTCGACATCGACTCCATGCCGCCGGCGACGACCACGTCGGCATCGCCGGACTGAATCGACTGCGCCGCCAGCATCACGGCCTTCAAGCCCGAGCCGCACACTTTATTGACCGTCGTGCACGGCGTCGTGTTGGGCAGCCCGGCGAAAATGGCCGCCTGACGCGCCGGCGCCTGACCGAGGCCGGCCGGCAACACACAGCCCATGTAGACCTCGTTGACGTCGCTCGCCGGCACGCCCGAACGGCGCAGCGCCTCCTGGATCGCGATCTTGCCCAGCTCCGGCGCTTTGACCGGCCCAAGCTCGCCTTGGAAGCTACCGATGGGCGTTCGCGCCGCACCGACGATGACTACCTCGCGCATGAAAGAGCTCCTTTATGGTTGGGGCATAACGCACGGTCGAACAAAGGTCAACGTCAACCCGGCGACGAAATCGCTTTCGGATTTGACGCTTTGCACCGTAGACGCTACGGTCGGGTCAATGGCTCCGTGTCTTCGCCGGCTGCTCCCGTGGCTGGTCGTCGCCGCCGCAAGCTGTTCGAGCCACAAGGGTCCGCCGCTGCGTGTCGTGCTGGCCCATTCGGCGACGAGCGACGCGCGCTGCGTTTCACCCAGCGGCACCCAGGCGCAAGACACGCCGCTGACGAGCGACATGGTGGCAACGCTGCGCTTGACCGTCGTTCGCCACGCGCAAGCGGACGATGCGGGCACGTTCTTATGCGATCGCGTGCTGCAAGTGCCGCGCGATACGCCGTCGGTGGAAGTGCCGGCGGGCGGCAACGCGACGTTCGACCTGTACGGCGAAGCCTTCGCCGCGCCCGTCGCCGGCGCCGCGCCGCAGCGTGTGGCCGTGGGCGCGCTCATGAATGTGCCGTTCGCGTCCAAGACGCTGCCCGATCTGCGGCTTTACCCGTCGGATGCAGTTCGCCTGCGTCGACCAGCGCATGCAACGGCCGCGCGCGTTTCATTCGGCGACGCTCCTGCCCAACGGTCAGCTGCTCATCATCGGCGGCCTGACGACGCGGCCAAGACGCGACGGTCGACACGTTCGCGCCCAATCCGCTCTTCGTGGCCGCCGACGCCGAAGTCTACGATCCGGCGACGGGCACGTTCACGACGATCGTCGAAGGCGCGCCGCCGACGCCGCGCGCGTTCCATCAGGCGGCGCTGGTGAATACGACGGCGCCCTATCACATCCTGCTCGTCGGCGGCCTGACCGTGGCCGACACGAACGACGCCGGCGATGGGCTTGAACACGGGCGCGGGCTCGGGAACGCGGCTGATTCCGTTCGACACGTCAGGCTCGGTGTTCAGCCCGCTGTCGACGGCAGCCGCCGGCGCCGAGCTCATCACCTACGACCCGAACGCGCGGACCATCAAGCGCGCCCCGTTCGCCGGCTTCACGCCCGGCGCGTTTCAGGCGGGCGCCCCGTTCGCCGACGGCGTCGTCGTCGCCGACGGCATCGACTGGATGGGCATGCCCCTGTCCATGACGATCCCCGAGACGAAGCAGGTGGCGGTGTCGCGCGCGCTCGAGACGCCGCGCACGACGGCGCCGGCCATCGCGCGCATGGGCGCGACGTTGACTGCCATCAGCGACGACGCGGCGCTCTTGTGGGGCGGGCAGATTACGCCGACCGATCCGGCCGGCGGCTGGATTACCGGCTTGTCCGCCGGCGGCGCGGTGACCGACACGGCGATTACGGCGGCGACGGCGCCCATCACGCAGTTTCACACGGCGACGATCGCGACCGTCGATGCGACCTCGCTGGCGGCGACGCTGTTCGTGAGCGGCGGCTTCGTGCAGACGACGACCAACGGCGGACAGGCGCTGCAGCCGCCGGCGGCGAACGTGGCCGCGCGCGTCTTGAGCGTGACGCCGGCCGGGGTGGTCACGGCCGCGGCGGCGCCGACGCTGAGCGGCTTCACGTACGACGCCGCCTGCGCCGATCCGGCGCGCTACAAGCCGGCCGGCTGGGAAGCGGCGACGGCGCTGTCGCGCCATCGCGTCTTCGTCTCGGGCGGCGCGCCCACGGCGCCGGTCAACGGCGTCACGCTGCAACGACTGCGACGGCGGCAACACCATCTTGTGCGCCTCGAAACAGGGCGCCATGTTCACGGCCACGACGCCGGCGACGTTGGCGCCGACGACGGGCAAGATGCAGGTGCCGCGCTTCGGCCACACGGCCACGCTCATGCATGACAACAACGTGCTCATCGTCGGCGGCATCGGCTCCGGCGACGGCACCGCGCATGTGTTGTGGGACGCCGAACAATACGATCCACGCCCCGCCGTGTCGCTGTACGACGCGGCTTCGGGGCTGCCCGATCCCGACGATCCCGATCGCCGTCGAGCTGACCGCCACGCATCAGTCGCGCGCGCCGGCCCAGCCGCTGTCGGCGACGAGCCAATGCGGCGCGCTTTGACGTAAGTTCTAGCGGTGGCGAACGTGACGAAGGCGGCGCGATGGATCTGGCTGGCGGTGGCGCTGTCGTCCGGCTGCGCGACGCTGCCGAACGAGGCGCGCGTCAAGCGGCAGGCGGAGTCGATCGTGTGGGGCGCGCTCGGCGATCGCTCGCCGGCGCTGCGGCTGCGCGCGACGCGCGTCGCGATCGCGCTCGACGGAGATCCGCTGCTGGCGCGCGGCCTCGAGGCGCGGCTCGCCGATGACGCGCCCGTCGTCCGCGCGGCGGCGGCGGCGGCGTTGGCGCGCACGAAACCGGCAGCGGCCGCGGTGTTACGCGCGGCGCTCGACGGCAGCGACAGCGCCGCGCGTGCGGCCGCCCTCGACGGCGTGTCCGCACTGCCCGACGCTCGCGCGCGGCTCGCTCGGCTCGCCGGCGACGCCGATGCCGACGTCCGCGCCCGCACGGCGACGGCCTTGGCCGCGCTGCATGCGCCCGACGCGCACGCTCTCTTGTCGACGCTGGCGCACGATGCCGACGCCAGCGTACGCGCACAGGCCGTCTCGGCGCTGGGCGCGCTCGCCGATCGCGCCGCCCTCGGCGACATTGCGTCCGCGCTGACCGACGCCGCGCTGGGCGTTCGACTGGCGGCGCTGGGCGCGCTCGTGCGCGTCGATCCCGCCGACCTCGACGCGCGACTGCAGGCGCTCGCCGTCGGTGCCGACCGCTATCTCGCGTTGCGCGCCGTCGTGCAGCTGGCGCACGCGCGCCCGGCCGCGCTGCCGTCGACGGCCTTGTCCGCCGCCGCCGGCGCGGCCGATCCGGCGCTGCGCGTCGCGGCCATGAACGCCGCCGGCGAGCTGGGCGCGAGCGGTCGCGCGCCCGCGACGGCCGCGCTCGCCGACGCCGTGCTCGAGGTGCGCCTCGCCGCGGCGCGCGCCCTCATCGCCGGCGGCGCCGAGCGAGCCGGCCCGCGCCGTCTTCCGCGCCGCGCTCGACGGTCCGCGCGCGCTCGACGCCGCCGAAGAATTGGCGCGCGTGGGCGATACGACCGGCCTTGCACGACTGCGCGCCGCCGCCGATTCCCCCAACGCCGCCCTCCGCCGCGACGCGCTGGCGCGGTTGGCGCCGCTGCCGGCCGCGCGCGATCGCCTCATCGCCGCCCTCGACGACAGCGACGCCGACATTCGCCTCGACGCGGCCGCCGCCCTCATCCGCCGCATCATCCGATAACGGGCGTCGGCGAATCTAACGCAACATCGCCGGATCGACGTCGCTGCGATGGCGCTCGGCCACGAGCAGCTCCGTCAACGCGACGACGTCGGCATCGCTCAGCTTGTCGGCGCCGAAGCGGGTCATCTCGTTGCGCTCGTCGTAGTAAAGGCCGCCGCCGCCGTCGCGGATGAGCCCGGCGATCCACGCCGGCTGCGCGCGGCCGCCCAAGTTGGGCGCGCCTTCGCCCGCGGTCTTGCCGTCGCGCGAATGGCAGTCGTCGCAGCTCTCGCGCGCGTAGATCCGCTGGCCCGCCGCCACCAGCGCTGCGTCCACCGCGCCGCCGCCCTCGCCGTACACGAGCTCGACGAGCGCGCGCAGCTCTTGTCCGCGCACTTTGACCGGCTTCATGTCGTGCAGCCGCTTGGTCTTGCCGAAGTAGCGCGGCGCATCGGGATCCTGCAGGAAATCGGTCAGCCACGCCCGCGACGACCAGCCCGTCAGCTGCGGCCCGCGCGCCTCGCCGACGCCGTCGAGCACGTGACAGCCGCTGCAGTGGGCGGCGAACAGCGCGCGGCCGTGCGCGGCCGGATCGTTCTCGTACACGGCGGTGCCACCGGCCGGCGGCACGCCCAGCTTGGCTAGCTGCAGCGCGCGCTCGGCCTCGGCGTCGGCGCGCGCGCGGCCGCGCCGATAGGCTTCGCTGCGGCCGTCGTCGAGCCGCGCCTGCACGCCGAGCCCGCCGCCGGCGGCGAAGAGCAGGAGCAGCATCGCCAGCGCCGTGCGCCGCGGAATGCCGAGCGGCAGCGCCGCCAGCGCCAGCACGACGACGAGCGGCACACCCAGCGCGCCGATGGGCTCGAGCGCGCCCGGCAGATACTTCAGCAGCTGAAACAGCGGCAGGAAATACCACTCGGGCCGCGCATCGTACGACGACGACGGATCGGCCGGCCCCTCGAGCGGCGCGCCGTGCGCATGCCAGACGCTGACGAACAGCCAGCCCAACATGAGCGCCATCGCCAGCACATTGCGCAGTGTCTGACGCGGCCAAAACGGCTCCAGCTTGCCTGAATTGGCCGGGTTGGCCACGCCCACGCGACGGACGAGGATGACGTGGGTCGCCGTCGCCATCGTCAACGCCACCGGCAACAAGATCGTGTGCAGCGCGTAGAAATGCGTCAGCGTCAGGTTGCCGTAATCGCTGCCGCCTTGCAGGAGCGTGCGCAGCCAGCCGCCGATGAGCAGGCGTCTCGCCGATGAGCGAGGTCGCCACCTGCGTCGCCCAATAGCCCTTCTGATCCCACGGCAACAGGTAGCCCGTCAGCGCGAAGGCGAGCACCAAGCCGAGCATGACGAGGCCGATCCACCAGTTGAGATCGCGCGGGCTACGATAAGCGCCCCACCACACGACCTGCACGAGATGCGCGCACGTGGCCACGATCAGCAGCGACGCGCCGGTCGCATGCAGGCCGCGAATGAGCCAGCCGAGCGTCACCTCCTGCTGCAGATAAGCGACCGAGGCCCACGCCGTCGTCGACGAGGGCGCGTAAAAGCTGGCGAGCAAGAAGCCGGTGACGCCTTGCAGGACGAAGCCGAACACGCACAGGCCGCCGAGCACGTAGCTCCAGCGCGCACCGCCGGGAACAGCTTCGCTGCCGAGACGCTTCATCGCCGCGCGCCAGCCGGTGCGCGCGTCGAGCCAGTCGCCGAACGACACGGCTAGAGCGGTTCCTTGTCGCCGGTGGCGGTGCGGAAGCGACGGAAGCGCACGTGCACGCGGCCGTCGACGAGCTGCGTCTCCAGCGTGTCGAGCGGGCGCGGCGCCGGGCCGGTCAGCCGCTCGCCCGTCGGCGCAAACGTCGAGTCGTGACAGGGGCAGGCAAACGCGTTGCGCGCGGCGTCCCAATCGACGGCGCAGCCGGCGTGCGGACAGACCGTCGACAGCGCGCGCACGCCGAGCCCGTCGCGCACGAGCCAGCAGGCGCCGAGCGGCACGTCCGTGAAGGCCGTCCATGCGTCGCGACGAACCGGCGCGCGCACGCTGACCCGCAGCGGCTTGCCGTCGACGACGCCGGCCAGAGGTCCGACATCGATGGGCTCGTCACCGCCGAAGACCGTGCGCCGTCGCGTCGGGAAGCTGTAGAACGCCAGCGCCGGCAGCGCCAACGCGAGCCCCATCGCCGCGCTCACGCCGCCCACCAACGCTCCCATCAGGCGACGTCGACTGATCGTCACGCGGTCATCCTACAGCGCGCGGACGTTAGCTGCGGGCCTTCTTGCGTTTGCGGCGCTCGGCGTTGGCGTTGGGGAAGACGCGCGACGCGGCCGCCGCCGGCACCGCCGCGGCCGCCGCCGGCATCGCCTGATGATCGAGCCACAGCTGCAGCGAGTGCGGATCTTTGCGATAGCGCGAATAGAGCCACGCGAGCAGCACGGCGCCGGCGCTGAACGTCGCGATGCCGATCGCCTGCGACGTCGACAAGGGGCCGATCGCGCCGCGGCCTTCGTCGGCGCGCAGCGTCTCGACGTAGTAGCGCAGGACGGCGTAGCCCATCGTGAAGACGACGAACATCTCGCCCGAGAATTTACGGAAGCGGCGCGTGAGCATCAGCAAGCTGAAGAGCACGAGGCCGTTGAGCGACTCGTAAAGCTGCGTCGGATGCACCGGCAAGGAATGCGGCGCCGTCGCGGCGATGAGGCCGTCGTGCACCTGCTCGTTGAACGCGGGTGAGCCGGCGGGAAAGATGATCGACCAGTGGCCGTCGAAGGGCTTGCCGAAGTCGCAGCCGTACATGAGGCAGCCGATGCGCGTGATCATGAGGCCCGTGCACAGCGACGGCACCGCGCAGTCGGCCCAGGCGAGCAGTCGAATGCCGTAGATGCGGCAGAAGACGAGCGAGCCTAAGAAGCCGCCGATGAAGCCGCCATAAGCGACGAGACCGCCCTGCCAGACCTTGAAAATGTCGATGAAGCTGTCGAAGTGGTCGAGGTTGGTGAAGACGTAGAGCAGCCGCGAGCCGACGACGGCCGAGCCGGCGGTCCACATGTAGCAGCGGCCCATCAGCTCTTTGTCCATGCCGTCGCGCTCGCACAGCGTGAGCGTGATGTACCAGCCGACGATGAGCGAGAGCGCCAGCATGAGCCCGTAGCTGTAGAGCGGGAGCTGCTGGATTCCGAAGACGTGGAACAGGACTGGGCGCATGAAGTTCGCGTTAGTATTGCCGAGCGCCTTGCAGCGTCAAGTGACGAGATTCGGTGCGGTTGCCGCGCATCGCTTGCTTGCCGTTCGGGCGACCGTCCGCCGCCTGCCTGATCGCCGCGCCGACCTACAGTTGGGGGGTATGAGGAACCTCGCTGCCTTGGCACTCGTCATCGCCGGCTGCGCGACCGGCGGCACGCCTCACTCGGCGCTCGCCGGCACCGCCAACAGCTACGTCCTCGACGGCATCGAGCTGAACGGCGTGCGCATCGGCCAAGAATCGGCCGCACGCGAGTGGCAACGCCCGACGGCCAACCACGTCGTCACCCGCACCGACGACGCCAGGTTACGCGATCAATTGGCCAGCGATCTGGGCCGCGAGCTGACGCTGGAGCCGGACGCGCCGCTGCATCTGCGCGTCGCGCTCACGCCGCAGGACACCGCCGACTTCGAAGGGTTCGCCGCCGAGACCGCCGACCTCACGCTCTCGGCCGCCGTCCTCGATAAGGACGGCGTCGTCCTGCGCACGATTACGCTGCGCGAAGCGGCCAACGCGCCCTTGCAGCGCACGGCGTCGCAGCGCACGCGCTTCGACGGCGCGCTCGCTCGCCTGAGCCGTCGCTTGGCCCAGCAGCTCTGACCTCGCCACAAGAAACGGAGGAGCTACGAGAAGTTACGGCAACGGCGCGCCTGGTGACAGCGCGCGCCTCGGAGGTCAGCCGTACGCTTTCTCCATTCGCTCCTGATCTTCCTTGCAGCGAATGCAGAGCGTCGTTTCCGGTCGCGCCTCGAGCCGTTTGACCGAGATGGGCTCATCGCACTCCTCGCAAATTCCGAACGATCCGTCGTCGATCTTGGTCAACGCGTAATCGATCTTCTTGAGGAATGTCTTTTCGCGTCCGCGCAGCCGAAACGTGAATGATTGCAGGTACTCGGACGACGCCAGATCCATCTCATCCGGCAGGTCGTCTTGGTCCAGCATCATGTCTTCGTTCAGCGTGCGCTTGGCGTTGTTGAGGATCTCGGCCTTTTTCTCGAGCAGCAGGTCGCGGAACCGCTTCAGTTCCTTCTTCTTGAGACCTTCTGGATGCTTAGCGGTCATAGCGGTGCCCCTTGGGGGAACAAAAACCATAGATCACCTCCGGTTCACCGTCAAGCGCTGGTCACACGCCCATCAGACAAACAGCCCCTGCAGCGTGAACGCGATCAGCTCGCGACCGACGTGGCGCAGGTCGAGCTTCGTCGGATCTTGCTTCACGAACGCCCAGTGCATCAGCTCTTTGGCCGAGCCGAGGACACAGCGCGCCACCAGCGTCGCGTCGCATTTGCGCACGAGGTGCATCTTCTGCCCGTTGTTGACCGCCGAGACGATGAGCGCCTCCAAGCGACCGTAAAACTGCTCCAGCTTGACGTCGAACTCGTCGTCGATGCCGACCGCTTCGCGCAGGAGAATGTGCGCCATCTCGCGGTTCTCGAGCAGCGTGTCGAAGACACGATCGACCGTGGCGTTCATCTGCTCGACCGGCGGCGGCGCGTCGGGGCCGATCTCGATGCGCCGCACCGTCGCCGCCAAGGTCGTGAACAGCTCTTCGAGCAGCTCGTCGAAGATGGCGCGCTTCGACTCGAAATATAAATAGAACGTGCCGCGCGCGATGCCGGCGGCGGCGATGATGCCGTCGATCGACGTCGCGTGGTAGCCCTCGGCCGCAAACAGCCGGCGCGCGACGGCGAGCACGCCGATGCGCCGCGCCTCGCGCGCTCTTTGCGCACGCGCCACTCGGCCATCTGCCTTCTCGCCATATCGCGCCATCACGTGCTCGCATTTTAGCACGCGTTGACAGTGTGCCGCAGCGGTTCTATAGGATTTACCTCTGCGAAAAGGGAGGCGAACATGAGCATCCAGCTGGGCAGCACGGCGCCTGACTTCGAGGCCGACACCACCGAAGGTCACATCAAATTCCACGCGTGGTTGGGCGGATCTTGGGGCGTGCTCTTTTCGCACCCGAAGGACTTCACGCCGGTGTGCACGACGGAGCTCGGCACCGTCGCGCGCATCAAGCCGGAGTTCGACAAGCGCGGCGTCAAGGTCATCGCGCTCAGCGTCGATCCCGTCGACAGCCACAAGCGCTGGATCAGCGACATCGAAGAGACGCAGTCGATCAAGATGAACTTCCCCATCATCGCCGACGTCGACAGCAAGGTCTCGAACCTCTACGGCATGATCCATCCGGAAGCGGCGGCGACGGTGACGGTGCGCTCGGTCTACATCATCGACGGCAACAAGAAGGTGCGCGCGACGATTCAGTATCCGCCGTCGACGGGGCGCGACTTCAACGAGATCTTGCGCGTCATCGATTCGTTGCAGCTGACCGACAATTACAAGGTCGCGACGCCGGCCAATTGGAAAGACGGCGGCGAAGTCGTCATCGTCCCCTCGCTCACCGACGAGACCGAGCTGAAACAGCGCTTTCCGAAGGGCTGGCGAGCGCTCCGTCCGTACTTGCGTTTGACGCCGCAACCGAATAAGCCGTAGTATCTGTCTTAGCCCTACTCGCCCGCCTATTGGTCGACATCTTCACAGCCGCGCCGAGTTTCCGCCTTGACACTCTGGCTGTGCGAATCGTACGATAGGTGAGCACTTTCCTGAGACTAGAGAGCGGAGGCGCCATGGCCGGTAGCGATAAGCGCAAACAGAGCCTGTATTTCCCCGAGGAAATGTTGAAGGAGATTCAGGACGAAGCGGCGCGACAGGATCGCTCGCTCTCTTGGATCGTCCAGAAGGCATGGAAGCTGGCGCGCAAGGACATTATGAAGTACCCGTCGGTCAATGAATTCCCGGGCGAAGACGACGAGCGCGGCGCCGCCGAGTAACACCGCTTCCGGCACGGCTCTGCAACATCCACCGATGATGGTCGACCGGCAAGGCTTCGCGGTCGGCTGCGATGGCACGCCAATTTACTACCGTGTGCGCGGTCCGGTCGACGCGCCCGCGGTGGTCTTTTGCGACGGCATCGGCTGCGACGGCTACGTCTGGAAGTACCTCGAGCCGGCGCTGGCCGCGACGCATCGCATCGTTCACTGGCACTATCGCGGGCACGGTCAAACGCCGATGCCGCACTCGCCCCGCCGCGTCGATATCACCGACCTCGCGGACGATTTGGCGGCCGTGCTCGATGCGGCCGTGGGCGATGGTCACGACGCCGTGCTCGCCGGCCATTCGATGGGCGTCCAAGTGTGCCTGGAGACGTTCCGGCGGCACAAAGCGCGCGTGCGCGGCCTCGTGCTCATGTGCGGCAGCTACGGCACGCCGCTGCGAACGTTCAAAGGCAAACGCACGCTCGAGCAGGTGTTGCCGCTCGTTCGCTTCGCGGTCAACCGGCTGCCCGGCATCGCGCAGCAGATGGTGACGCGGCTCATGCCGACGGAGCTGTCGTATCAGATCGCGACGCGCTTCGAGATCAACGGCGAGCTGATTCGGCGCGACGACTTTTTCCCCTATCTCGAGCACATGGCGCGCATGAACGTCAGCCTGTTCCTCGAGATGCTGGCGGCGGCGGGACGACACAGCGCGCGCGAGCTGCTCGACCGCGTCGACGTGCCGACGCTCATCATCGCCGGCGACCGCGACGGCTTTACGCCTTCGCATCTGTCGGAAGAGATGCACCGCCTCATCGCCGGCTCGGAGCTGCATGTGGTGCAGAACGGCTCGCACACGGCGCCGATCGAGCGCCCGGCCGAAGTCACCGAGCGCATCGCCGATTTCCTGCGCCTAAATCACGCCTGATTCGCAGCTTCGGTCGTTTTTCGGTACGGCGCTTGAAAGATGAAGCCTGTATGAGAATTCTCATCGCAGGCTTATTCGTGACGCTGGTCGCGGCGTCGAGCGCGCGGGCCGATGACCAAGCGCCGAATGTCGCGCCGACGGCGCCCGCGCCGGCGCCGATCGGCACGTTGGCGGCGACGGCGTCGCGCGAAGTCGGACAGGTCGTCAGCGTCGTGCAGGTCGGCGATCCGCGCGAGCAAGCCAACGACGACCGCGAGCGCGCGGCCAACGCCGAGCGCTGTCGCCCGGCGTCGGAGCGCGATCCGTCGTTGATTCCGCTGGCGCCGTAAACGTCGCCGCCGCCACGGCCGCAAACGCGCGGCGTGCTATGGTTTTGGCGTGCGCGCGCAGTGGATCCTTCGTATCACTCGGCTCGTCATCGGCTTGACGTTCGCGGGCGCGATCGGCCTGCTCATTCACCGCTTTCGTCGCACGCCCGAGCAGCAAGAGCTGACGCACTACATCGAGAAGGAAGTGCCGTCGCTGTTCTCGCTCGAGCAGCCCATCGACGAGCGCATCGAGCGGCTCAACCGCGCGCCCGGGCTGCAGCCGGAGGAGGCGCGCGCCCTGCTCGTCAACGACATCATTCCGCGGCTCATCGCGCTGCGGCGTCAGGCCGAAGGCTTGCCGCTCGCCACCGACGAGGCCAAGAAGCTCAACAGCGAATACATCGGGCTGTTGGCGCAGCTCGTCGACGCCTGCCGCGCGTGCGTGCAGGTCATCGACGATCCCAAGCTGCCCGACGGCGCCGGCTTGGTGCTGGTGCGCGAGCGCTTCGCCGATATTCGTCGCGCCTATCGAACGTGGAATGGTCATGTGCGCATGGCCTGTGTGCGCCATCGGTTGGCGCCGCCGACGATGCTGCCGCAGCCGTGACGGCGGGCGCCCGTTTGACGATGTCCGCGGCGCTGCGCGCGGGCTGGCGCGACCTGTGGCGCTGGCCGGCGCCGACGCTGCTGGCGCTGACGACGGCGATGGCCGGCATGCTCGCCTGGCGCGCCACGTGGACGGCCGTGCGCCTGGTCGTCGCGGCCGCGCCGCATCGCGCGTCACCGTCATTTCCGCTGCTCGCTCACGTCGTCACCGTCGTCGTCGCGGGCGGCGCGTTGGCGACGCTGCTCGTCGACGTCGGGCGCGCCGTGGCGCTGTCGGCCTACGCCGGCACGCCACCGCCGCTCGGCCGGCGCGGCACGCTCGTCGGTCCGTTGGGCCGGGGCCTTCTGCGAACGCCGGCGATGGTGAGCGTGCGCGCCGTCGAGCTCTTCGTGTACGCAACGCTGGCGATCGCCGAGCTCGCGATCCTCGCGCACCTCGAGCCGCGGCTGCACGCGACGCCGGCGCAACGCGCGCTCGTGACGACGCTGCTCGTCGCGCCCGCCCTCGTCGTCGCGCTCTATCTGTTCGCGGCGGCGCGCGTGGCGCAGACGCTGATCGCGCGCGGTCTCGGCGCGGCGACGGCGCTGACGCACGGCCTCGACGTCGCGCTGCGCCGGCTGCACACCTTACTGCGTCTGGGCCTGACGGCGAGCCTGTGGACGGCGCCGCTGTGGATCTCGGCGCTCGTTCTGTCGTCGTGGGCGTCGCCGCTGGCGGCGTCGCTCGTGGCCTTGGCGATCGTCTGGAGCTACGCGGCGCTCGTCCGCGTCGTCGGGGCCGACGGCCGGCTGCGCGGCGGCTGAATCAGCTTTGGGCGGCGAGGTGCAGCGTCGCGCTGGTGCGCGCCGGCTGCGCGTAAAACAGGAAGTTCACCAGCGCCGGCTCGACGCCGTAACGCTCGACGTAGTCGCCGCTGACGGCATTCGGATGCGGCTTGTCGACGAGCCCGAAGTCGAGATGCTCGATGTCGCTGGCCTCGATGAGATCGACCACGGCGCGCATGCGCTTGAGCAGCTTGCCGTCGTACACGCCGGGCTGGGGCAGCTCGCGCAGGACATAGCCGCCGTCGCCGGGCACGCGATCGAGCTCGAGGGCGACCTCTTGCACCGTCGCCAAGCGGCCGACCGTCGACAAATGCACGCGCAGGTAGCGCTCGCGCACGTGATCGTCCTCGGGCGGCGACAGACCATCGCGCACCTCGAGCAGCGACGGCGTGCGACCCAAGCAGAGGATCCAAATGTAGTGACAGAGATCGTCGGGACCGCCCGGACGCAGCCACGTCGGCGCTTTGGTCGCCGTCGACAAGGCGCGCGTCAGGCCCTGCGCCTCACGCTGCGGGATGCCGGCGCGAAAGCGCGCTTCGTCGTCGGGCTGCCCCCACGTGTTGTCGGGATAGACGGCGCGCATCACGTCGCCGATCATTTGGCGCTGCGGTCCTTTGTGCGACTCGCAACCGCCCTCTAGCTTGCAACTGGAGCAGCCCACGCGACGAGCATAGCGCATTGCCTCGAGATAGCCAGCGACGGTGCGGGCGCGAACGACGATGACGACGCAGCGCGGCAACCCAGGCGGGCCTCGAATTTCGCACCCGCGGCACTCATGGCTGCCCGAACGATTGTCCCATCGGGTATTTTGTGGGCCGGAGGGCCGTATGCCGAAGCACCGATCTAGCTTGCGCCAGGCTCTATACGCGACGATCTTCGTTCTTCTCAGCGCTTGTGGTGGCAAGAGCTGTTCCTGTGTCGCGCCGATCAAAGGCGGCTTTCCCGTCGCCAAACGGCACGAGAATGCGATCCAGGTGCGCGCCACGGCGTCGGCCTTCGACTTCATCGGCAAGAACGGCGCGACGCTCATCCCCGGCATCATCGGCGGCAACATGTTCACCATTCCGCCGACGTGCACGGGCACGACGCCGATCTGCTGCGCGACGCCCAACGAGGTCTGCCAGCTCAGCTTCGACTTCAAAGATCTATCGCTCACGCCGACGGCGCCGAGCTCGATCCACTTGTCGACGGATCTCGTGGTCAAGACGGTGATGCCGCTGCCAGTCACCATCCCGCTCGCCGGCGCCTGCACGATCACGATCGACACGACGCTGGGCACGCCGCAGACGCTGAACGCGACGGCCGATCTGACGTTCGCCGTCGACAAGACCAGCGACACGACGGCGCTGAGCGCGTCCAACGCCGCCGTCACGGTGCAGGACGACGCCATCACCATCTCGGGTGGCATCGGCTGCGACGTGCTGTCGCTCGTCAAGCCGATCGTCGTCGACGTCTTGCAAGGCGTCATCGCCAACGAGCTGCAGACGCTCATCGGCGGCGTCGCCTGCCAGACCTGCACGACGCAGGACGATTGCAACGCGTTCGCCACCGCCTGCACCAACGGCAAGTGCGTCGAAGCGGACGGCACGACCTGCGTTCCGTCGCTCGGGCTCGAAGGCAACGTCGACGTCGGCTCGCTCTTGGCTTCGTTCGCGCCGACGCTGAAGGCGAACATGGACTTCCTCGCCGTCACCGGCGGCTACGCGGCGGCCGACACCGGCCTGTCGCTCGGCCTGCTCGGCGGCGCGCAGGGCGATCCCCACAACGACTGCGTGCCGGTCACGACGCCGCCGGCGGTGCCGACGGTGACGCAGTCGCCGACGTTCTACACCGACGTGCTGCCCGACAAGGCGACGCCGTATCACGTCGGCATCGGCATCCACGTCTCGGAGCTGAACACGATCGGCTGGGGCGCGTTCGACTCGGGCGCCTTGTGTTTGCAAGTGGGCACCAAGCAAGTGTCGCTCCTGTCGTCGTCGACGCTGGGCATCGTCATGCCGTCGCTGCAGGATCTGACGCACACGGCGAACGCGCCCATGTATCTGCAGCTGAAGCCGGCGGCGGCGCCGGTGTTCACGCTCGGCAAAGGCACGTTCACGACCGACGCCAACGGCCAAACGGTCGTCGCCGACGCGCTGCTCAACGTCGGCTTGCCCGGCCTCAGCATCGACTTCTACGCCTTCGCCGACGACCGCTTCGTGCGCATCCTGACCTTGACCGCGGACGTCAATTTGCCGCTGTCGCTCGAGGTCGATCCGGTCGCCGGCACGCTCTCGCCGGTGTTCGGCAACCTGGGCACCGCGTTCCAGAATGTGCGGGTCACGAACTCGGACCTGCTCGCCGAGTCGCCGCAGCAGCTGGCGATGGCGTTCCCGACGCTGCTCGGCGTCGCCATCGGCGGGATCGTCGGCAACCTGAAGAACATCGCGCTGCCGGCGATCGCGGGGCTGCAGATTTCACCCATCGCCATCACCTCGACCGATCCGAACGCGCAAGGCGTGGCGCAGTTCTTCGCCATCTTCGCCAACCTGGCGCTTCCGGCGACGACGCCGGCGCTTCGCCCGGCCGCGGCGCTGGCGACGACGATGACGACGGCGACGCTGTCGAAGCTGGAGCTGCCGCCGACGCGTGAGTTCGCCGTCACCGGACGTGGCACGACGCAGCCGACGGCGCACGTCGCGGTCGCCGCCAACGGCGCGGGCCCGTTCGAGTTCGCCTGGTCGCTCGACGGCGGGCCGTGGTCGCCGTTCACCGCCGGCGCCGAGCTCGTCGTGCAGCATCCGACGCTGTGGCTGCAAGGTCGCCACACGCTCGACGTACGCGGTCGCGTCGTCGGCGCGCCGAGCTCGTTGGGCGCGCCGGTGCGGCTGCCGCTCATCATCGACACCATCGCGCCCACCGGTCGCCTCGACATCGCCGGCGACGAGCTCGTCGTCGCGGACGCCGCCGACAACGTCTCGCCCGTCGACGCGCTGCAGCTGCGTTTTGCCGTCAGCGGCGGCGCCTTCGGCGAGTGGCAGACGACGACGCGCGCGACGCTGCCGGCCGGCACGAACGCCGCGCAGCTGCACGTGCAGTTGCGCGACGAAGCCGGAAACGTCGCCGACCTGAGCGCGCAAGACAGCGGTCAAACGGCGGCGAGCGGCTGCAGCGTCGGCGGTCACGGCGGCGACGCGTCCCTGCTGGCGTTGGCGCTCGTGGTCGTCGCCCTCCTCCTGCGTCGCCGCCGCGCGGCGCTTTCGGCAGCCGCGCTCGTCGTCTGCGCTCTCGGCTTCGTCGCCGGCGGCTGCTCGAGCAAGACGAGCGGGCTCACCAAAGGCGACTTCGCGAACCCGCAAGACGAGATTGGCCGCTACTCCGACGTCGTCGTCGACGGCGCCGGCACCATCCACGCCAGCGCCTACGACGACAACTACGGCGATTCCGTCTACACGACCATCCTGCCGAGCGCGATCTCCGTCACGCCCAGCTGGCAGGTCATCGACGGCGTCGACACGACCCAGCCGCCGGAAATGAAGGGCGGCTACCGCTTCGGCATCACCGACGCCGGCGACGACGTCGGGCAGTACACGTCGCTGGCGCTGACGAGCGCGGGCAAGCCGCGCATCGCCTACTACGACGCCACCAACCACGCGCTCAAGTTCGCGCTCGGGCCGCACCCGTTCAAGACGTTCGCCGTCGACACCGCCAGCGGCAACGAGGACGTCGGCCGCTACGCCGCCCTGTCGCTCGACAAGCACGACGTGCCGTCGATCGCCTACGTCGCCACCAACATCCCCGACGGCGACGGCTTCAAGTCCGAGCTGCGCGTGGCCACCGCCAAGTCGTCGAGCCCGAGCTCCGCGAGCGACTGGACCATCAGCGTCGCCGACACGGCGCCCATCACCTGCGCCGGCTTGTGCGCGGCCGGCAGCGCCTGCATCACGCCGGCGATGGTCAACGGCATGACGAACACCGACGCGTCGCTCTCGACGTGCGTGCAGATCGTCAGCGGCGCCTGTCCGACCGCCTGCGCGAGCACGCAAGCGTGCATCAACGCCGCCTGCACGACGTTCAATCCGCCCGTCGCCGCGCCCGATCTCGTCGAGGGCATCGGCCTCTTCGTCAACGCGCTCCGCAACGCCGCCGGCAACCTCGTCCTCGTCTACTACGACAAAGAAGAGGGCGATTTGAAGACGGCCACCGAGTCGAACGGCGCCTGGACGAGCAGCTTCCTCGACGGGCCGACCGCCGGTACGTCGACGTCGGCCAGTTCGCCTCCGCCGCGCTCGCCAGCGACGACACGCTGCACGTCTCGTACGTCGACGCCACCAACGGCACGCTCCTGTACAAGCAGGTCGCGCCCGGCGTCGCGCCTTCGGCGACCGCCGAGATTGTCGACGACGGCACGCGCAGCGACGGCACGCAACACGCCGTCGGCGCCGGCGTCAACCTCATCCTCGACGCGAGCTCGGTCCCGAGCGTCGTCTACCAAGACCAAACCCTGTCCGACCTCGAGAAGGGCACGATGACAGGCGGCAGCTGGACGCACGCCGACTTGAACACGGGCGGCGCCGGCTACGGCTTCTACGCGCGCCAGATTCTGGCCGCCGGCAAGCTCTACTTGGTCGACTTCGTCTACGATCGCGACAACGGCGCGGCGTCGCCGCTCGGCACGCTGCAGTTCTCGATCAGCGCGCCCTGAGCCCGTCGAGGAGCAGCGTCATCAGATGCTGCTTCCACGTCTGCGGCTGCGACCGGCGCTCGTCGAGGAACAGCGCGTGCGAGTGGCGCGCCGCCGTCAAGAAGCACACGATCGAAGTGACCGACAAGACCGTCATCGCCGGATCGAGATCGCGCAGCTCACCGGCCGCGATGCCGCTCTCGATGAGCTTACGCGCGTGATAGTGAATCTGCCGAAACAGCTCCGGCCGCTCCTTCCAGAGCGACTTCAGATGCTTCGCCCCGTCGAGCAGCTCGCGCACGAGCACGTCGGCGAAGCGCGGATGCTCGATGAGCAGATCGAAGTAGCGACCGAACGCCTCCAGCGTCTGCTGCTCGCCCGAGGCCGCCGGCAGCTCGTCGAGGATGTGGCTCATCTGCTCGTAAATACTCTGTAATACCGCGCGATACAGGCCCTTCTTCGAGCCGAAGTGATAGTAAATCATGCGCACGTTGAGCTTCGTGCGCCGCGCGATGCGATCGATGCGCGCGCCGGCAAAGCCAGCGCCGGCGAACTCCTCCGCCGCGCCATCGAGGAGGCGATCGTGGCTCGACTCTTTGTTCGCCGCGGAAGGCAACGGGGCGATGCTATTCGCCAGGCGCGCGGAAGCCAACAGCAAATCAATTTCCGGGCAGAACCCCACACATGCGGGTGCTCGTAGGCGCTAGTGTGTAGATTTTATTGAATTTTTTGGCGTGCAAAAACACCAAAATCCGCTACTGTAAAATTACAGGAGTGATTCAGTGCGTGTAATGGCCCTCACCATGTTTCTCGCGCTCTCGGCGGCTGGCTGCGCCACGATGTCGTCGTCCTCGTCGTCTCCGGAGAGCGTGAACGACAAGCTGACGATCGCCGTGAAATCGGCGCCGCCGACGGACAAGGCCGAAGACGCCAAGCCCACCGCGCCCGGCTTCGGCTTCATCTGGGTCGCCGGCTATTGGGACTACCTCGACGGCAACTACATCTGGCGTGACGGCCGCTGGATGCAGGGCAAAGCGGACTACGAGTACGTCCGCGCCCGCTACGAGCACGACGGCCAGGGCTGGGTCTTCCACCGCCCGCACTGGAAGCGCCGGCACGCCGGCAACACGTCGATGCAGCAAGCCGCCGCGAAATAATCGGCCGACTGTTTCGCGCGCCTTAGCTGTTGCGCCGCAGGACGGCGGCGAAGAAGCCGTCGGTGTCGTGCACGTGTGGCAAGAGGCGTAACCGTTGACCGTCGCCGATGGCTTCGGCGCGCGCTTTGCCGAGGATCTCCTTGGCGGACACGGGCGTGAAGCTCGGGTTGGCGGCCAAGAAGGCGTCGACGATGGCGTCGTTCTCGGACGCGCCGACGGTGCAGGTGGCGTAGATGAGCCGTCCGCCGGGCGCGACCAAGGGCGCGTATCGCGTCAGGATTTGCCGCTGCTTCGCCGGCAGCTCGTCGAGATCGGCCGCGCTCAACCGCCAGCGCGCCTCGGGGTTGCGACGCAAGGTGCCGAGGCCGCTGCAGGGCACGTCGCACAAGACGCGATCGGCGCGGCCGTGCAGCGCCAGCTCTTCGTCGACGGGGAGCTGCTCGTCGACGGCGACGGCGTGCACGTTGGTGAGCCCGGCGCGTCGCGCGCGCGTGCGGAGCTCCTCGAGCTTGCGGTCACCGATGTCGAAGGCGACGAGGCGGCCGCGATTGCCGAGCAGCGCGCCCATGGCCAGCGTCTTGCCGCCGGCGCCGGCGCACGCGTCGACGACGACGCCGCGGGGCGGCGGCGCGACCAGCTCGGCGATGAGCTGACTGCCCGCGTCCTGCAGCTCGAAGCGACCGGCCTTGAAGGCCGCGAGGCCGTAGGCGTTCACGTGCGTCAACAGCTCGAGCCCGTCGTTGGCCAGCGGCGACGGCTTGGTCGGCACGCGCTCTTCGGACAAGTAAGCGGCCAACTCTTCGCGCGTGTTCTTGAGCCGATTGGCGCGCGCCACGAGCGGCGCGCGGCGATTCATCGCCGCCAACAGCGCCTCGGCATCGGCGCGACCGCGCTCGGCCACGAGGCGCTGCACGAGCCACGTCGGATACGACAGCGCCGTGCCCGCGCGCTCGTCGAGATCGGCGATGGTCGCCAAGCGATCGTCGACGTCGGCGATGCGCGCCGGATCGAGCCCGTTGACGCGCAGCTCGCTCTCGATCAGCGCCTCTTCGGGAAATTCCGTACGCATCCAGGCGAGATAGAGCTGCAGCGCGCTGGCGTCCGGCTTTCCCGTCGCGAACGCCAGGCGGCGCCGCCAGCGGATGAGGCCGTACACCGCCTCACCGACGAATCTTCGCTCCGCCGAGCGCAATTCACGTGCGCCTCGGAAAGCGCGCCCTAATGCTTGTGGGGCGAGCCCCCAATCACGGGCGGCGAGGGAGTAGATCTCGACGACGCGGCGTCGAACGTTACCGTCGCGTGCAGCGCCGGCGACGGCGACGCGGTGCGGCGTGTTTCCATCAGGTAAAATCGGTTGACTGCTCACGTATCGGCTGCTTAGAAAGGAACCCACCATGGCACAGAAAGAGCCCACCTCGCAAACCGTTACCGCCACAGGGAAAGCCGACAAGGCCGATATGAAGAGCGAGCCCAACATGCAGCAGAAGGGCAACCTCTACACGATCGTGCAGGGCCAGCTGGACAAGGCCGCCAAGTCGATGAACCTGTCGCGCGACGTTTATACGATCCTGTCGCAGCCGAAGAACGAGCTGATCGTCAACTTCCCGGTCCGAATGGACGACGGAAGCTACAAGCTCTTCAAAGGCTATCGCGTGCAGCACAACAACATCCTCGGGCCGTACAAAGGCGGCATCCGCTACCACGAGGACGTGACCCTCGACGAGCTGAAGGGGCTCGCGGCCTCGATGACCTGGAAGAGCGCGCTGCACGACATTCCGTTCGGCGGCGGCAAGGGCGGCATCAAGTTCAACCCGCGCCTGCACTCGCGCTCGGAGCTGGAGCGGATCACGCGCCGCTACACGCACTCGCTCGGCGAGAACATCGGACCGGAGTACGACATCCCGGCGCCCGACGTCGGCACCAACGGCCAGACGATGGTCTGGATCATGGACACGTACATGAACGTCGTCGGCGGCGCGGAGAAGAACGCCGTCCGTCGCGTCGTCACCGGCAAGTCGATCACCGCCGGCGGCAGCTACGGCCGCGAGTCGGCGACCGGCGCCGGCGTCGTCCACTGCATCACCGAGTGGGCCAAGGATCGCCGCTTCAACTTGAACGGCTGCAGCTTCATCGTGCAGGGCTTCGGCAACGTCGGCTCGCACACGGCCAAGATCCTGGCCAAGATGGGCGCCACGCTCGTCGCCACCGGCGATTACAAGGGCTACATCTACAATCCCGAAGGACTCAACGCGCACAAGCTCTCGGAGCACGTGCAGGCGACCGGCTCGGTCGAGGGCTACAAGCACTCGAAGCCGATCACGCGCGAAGAGTTCTTCAACGTCGAGGCCGACCTGTTCATTCCGGCGGCGCTCGAGCTCGAGATCGCCGAGAAGGAAGCGCGCAGCTTGAAGTGCAAGGTCGTCGCGGAAGGCGCCAACGGGCCGACCTATCCCGAGGCCGAGGACATCCTGCGCGAGCGCGGCATCGACGTCTTGCCGGACATCATGGCCAACTCGGGCGGCGTCATGGTCTCGTACTTCGAGTGGCTGCAGAACAAGCGCTCCGAGCGCTGGGATCTCGAGGAGGTCGAGCGTCGCCTCGAGGCCGGCATGAAGCGCACCTACGGCATCGTGCGCGACTACGCCGAGGAGCGGAAGGTCGACTTCCGCACCGCCGCTTACTCGATCGGCCTCGACCGCATCGAGAAGTCGTACGCCGAACGCGGCATCTTCCCGTAAATCGTCAGCTACTGCGGCGGCTGCACCAGCACCGACGGCTCGGAGCGCGGCGCGTAATAGGGCGCTTCGAGCCGGTCGGCGCTGATCGGCTTGGCCGTGCGCACGAACGCTTGCGGCGTCATCGGGGCATCGCCGCCGTTGCGCCCCGCCACCTCCGCCTCCGCCCGTAAACGCGCGAACCTGAGCGGCTCCATCTTCGGCAGCTGCGACGGCTGCAGCGTGTCGAGGCCGCGCGTCACCTGCACCAGCGCGTCTTGCACGCTCCACGGCGCCGCGGTCACCGCGTGCGGCGTCGGCGACGTCGCCAACGGCTCGACGAGCAGCTGACAGAGCAGCTCGGCCTGCGCAAAGATCTGCGCGCGCAGGACCCAACCCGGCGCCGGCAGCTCGACCGTTTGCGACCAGCCGTTTTTCGTCACCTCCGGCTCGTGCAGCTGTCCGACGACCGCGAGGTGATTGCTCACGATCGCGCCCAACGCTTCGATGCCCGCTTGCGCCGACGGCACGGCCGTCTGCAGCCGCGAGGTGTCGGCGATGATGCTGACGCGAATCGTCGCCGCCGGCTCGACCGCGTCGACGACTTCGGCGTCCTTGGCGTGCGCGCACCCGACGGCAGCGACAACGAATACGAACGCGACGAGCTTTGGCGTTTTCATGGACGGTCGAGCTCCTTGCCGAGCGCGCGCGCCTCGGGATCGTCGGGGGACAGCTGTTGCGCCTGCTGCACGAAGCGACGAGCGGCGTTGTGGTCGGCGCGCGCTTGCGCCACGCGCGCCAAGCCCACGAGCGGCGCCGGATCGGCCGGAGCGCGCTCGTGCGCGGCGCTGAAGTCTCTGGCCGCGCCGTCGAAGTCGCCGAGCCGCAGGCGATAACGACCGGCGTTCAAGCGCGCCGTCAGCCGCTCCGGCTCGCGCTCGAGCACCTCGTCGACGAGCACGAGCGCGCCTTGCACGTCGCCTTGGCGGGCGCGCACGACGGCCAGATCGATCGCGGCCACGGCGTCGCCGGGACGAACGGCGCGCGCGGCTTCGAACAGCGCCGCCGCGCGCACGATGTCGCCGCGCTGCAAGAACAGGCGCCCCAAGTTGCTCAGCTGCGACGACAAGAGCCGACGCGCCGTCGGATCGCGCGCCGGCTGCAGCAGCTGCTCGATGCGCTCGGCCAGCGGACGCGCCGACGGCAGCGACGGCGGCGACGGGCGCAGCCGATAGAGCGGCACATCGGGCAACAGCGGCAACGGCGCCGGATCTTGGCCCGCTTCCCACAAGATCGCGCGGGTCGGCAGCGCTTCGTCGATGAGGTGGCGCAGCCGCGGGTCGGCGTGCAGCTCGTCGCCGCCGCGATGCAGGCGCGCCGCCGTCTCCGGCTGATCCCACACGGTCTGGCGCACGAGCACGGTCACGTCGGGGCGCGCGCCGGCGACGTTCTGCTCGTAGCTCGAGCCGGCGGCCAAGTCGTCGGACTGAAGGAGCACGAGCGCACGCGGCGGCGCCTCGTCAAGCGCGGCGTCGGCCCACGTCGACGCTTCGGGGCCGAGGCCGAATTTGCCGTCGGTGTCGGCGAGCGCGGCCGGCACGGTGACGAGCACGGCGAGCGCGCCGGCGGCCCACGGCGCCGCGCGTCCGAGCTTGCGCGCCGCGGCGAGCATGCCGGCGCCGGCGGCGATCGCCAGCGCCAACGCCGTCGGATGGCCGACTTGCAGATCGTCGATCGCCATCGGGTTGAGGCTCGCCGAATAGAGCGCGTCACCGACGAGGATGATCGCGAGGATGAGACCGAGCGGACGACGCGCCGGCGCCGCCAAAAGCCAGGCGATGCCACCGAGCGCGACCAAGATGGCGACGAGACCGAGCTGCCCTTCGGTCAGCCGCGCGAACGTCACGAGATGCGCGCCCACGTCGTGGAACATCTCGCCGGCGAAGGCGCGACGGATGCGCGCGGCGGCCAAGTGCGACATGACGCCGGCGAACGTGCGCGGGTCGGCCCAATTGGCGGCGGGCGCGCGAGCGGCGCGCAGCGGCAAGTAGCAGACGACGGCCGTGCCCAGCGCCATAGCCGTCGGCGCCACCAGCGGCCAGCGGTCTCCGCGACGCAAGCGCACGAGCGCCAACACGATCGCCGCCGGACCGATGAGCAGCCGGACCTGCGCGTGCAGGCCGAGCGACAGGCCGCCGAGCAGCGCGAGCAGGAGGCCGGCGCGTCGATCGCCGCGCGCCGCCCGCGTCCACAAGATGAGCGCCGCCGCCAGCGCCGCCGTCGCCGTGGCATAGACTTCAGCGACGGTGGCGGCGCGAAACATCGTCAGCCCGAGCGCCGTCAACGCCGCGGCGCCGACGCCGGCCGCGACCGCCGCCGGCTCGTCGGGACCGAGGCTGACGACGGCGCGAAACGCCAGCCAGGCGGCCGTCGCCGCTGCCAAGGCCGACGCCAAATTGACGCGCAGTGGCCACTTCGCCGAGCGGGATGAACGTCAACGCCTTGACCCACAAGCACCACAGCGCAAAACCGGTCTCGTGTGCGACACCCAGCGTGAAGGCCGCCGTCGTCAGCTCGCCCGAGTCGCGCAAGTAGAGCCCGGGCGCGACCGCGGCCGTGTACAGGGCGAACGTGGCCACGAAGACCACGCGGCCGGGCGAGAGGAGGCGCACCGCCCGCCATCGTAAGCCCAAGACTCGACTGGGGCAAACCCCGCGGTCGCCCAATTGACAGTCAATTACACCCACGTTACGACGAACCCGCTTGACGCTGCCCCGTCGGCGCTAATCTACTGGGGGCCGCACTCTGATGGACACCTATCGCGGCCATAGCTCGCTGCCTCGGCGCTTGATTGAGCCGGTGGTGGCCATTGGGAACTTCGACGGAGCGCACCTCGGCCATGCCTTCATCTTCCGCGAAGCGCGACGGCTGGCTCGGGAACGCTCGGGTGAGACGGTGATCCTGACGTTCGATCCGCATCCGGCCAAGGTGCTGGCGCCGACGTTCGCGCCGCCGCTGATTACGACCTTGCCGCGCAAGCTCGAGCTCTTGGGCGCGGCCGGCGTCGACGTCACCGTGCTCGAGCCGTTCGATCGCGCGCTGGCGGCCAAGAGCGCCGAGGAGTTCGTGCGGCAAGTGCTGGTCGAAGGCTTGGGTGCGCGCCAAGTGGTCGTCGGCTACGACTTTACGTTCGGCGCCAAACGCTCGGGCGACGTGCACACGCTGGCGACGCTGGGCCAAACGCACGGCTTCGCCGTGACGGTCGTGCCGCCGGTGAGCGTCGATGGGCTCGTCTGCTCGTCGACGAAGGTGCGCGAGTTCGTGCTCGAAGGGCGCGTCGACGGCGCCGCCCTCTTGCTCGGCCGCGATCCCGAGGTCGAAGGCGAGGTCGTGCGCGGCGCCGGTCGCGGTCGCACCATCGGCGTGCCGACGGCCAACGTCAACAGCGAGACCGAGCTGTCGCCCAAGAACGGCGTCTACGCCGGCTGGGGCGAGCGGCTGTCCGACGGCAAACGCTGGGGCGCGGCCATCAACATCGGCACGAACCCCACCTTCGTCAGCGGCAACCAAGTGAGCATCGAAGCGCACCTCTTGGACTGCGACGAGGACTTGTACGGGCAGCGCTTGCGGCTCGGCTTCACCGAGCGGCTACGCGACGAAAAGCGGTACAACTCGCGCGACGAGCTCGTGGCGCAGATCGGCCGCGACATCGAACAGGCGCGTGCCAATTGGTCGGCGCGCCCTAGGACGGGATGATGGATCGAGAACAGCTCGGCAAGTTGAAGCTGGAAGCGCTGCGGACGCTGGCGGCGGAGCGTGGCCTCGACGGCGCGCACCGGCTGGGCAAGGCGGAGCTGCTCGACCATTTGGCGCCGCTGACCGCTCCACAAACGCCGCCGACCGCTCCACAGACGATCGTGACGCGCGCGACGGAGGCGGTCACCCACGCGGTGGCGGCGGTCGAGCGCGAAGCCGCCGGGGTCGTCGCCATCGTCGAGAGCCAGGCGCACACGGTCGCCGCGCGGGCGGCGGACATCGTCGCCGCCGTCGGGCAACAGGCGCACAAGGCCGCCGAGAACGCCGCCGACATCGTCGCTGACATCGAGCACACGGCGCAGGATCTGGCGCAGCGCGTGCGCCATCATGTCGTCGACGCGCCCAAAGCCAAGAGCGGCAACGGCTTCGGCGTGCCGTCGGCGACGGTGCATCCGCAGCCGCAGCCGCAACCGCCGACGGTGTCGGAGCCCATCGGCATGCTCGACTTCGAAGAGCTGCCCGAGAGCTACGGCGTCGACGAGTGCGAAGTCCTCTATAAAGATCCCTTTTGGGTCTTCGCTTATTGGGAAGTCACCGACGGCGGCTTGGCGGCGGCGCGGGCACAGCTCGGGCTGTCTGCCGACGGCGCGCGCCTCGTCTTGCGCCTGTTTACGACGGTGCCCAAGCCCGAAGGCGTCGATCGTCAGCTGCACGACGTCGAGCTGCCGAGCCATCACGGGCGCCGCTACTTGCAGGCGCCGCGGCCGGGCGCGCATCTGCGCGTCGCCGTCGGGCTCTTGTCGCGCGAAGGCTATTTCGCGCCGATCGCGCACTCGTCGCTGGTGCGCGTGCCGCCGGCCGAGCCGCAGCCGGGCCCGGTCGAGTGGATGGAGGTCGTGCCGGCGCGCACGCGCGGTCGCGTCCGCGAGCCCATCGTCATCGTCCGTCGCGGCGCCGAGCACGCCGAGCGCGGCGTCAAAGACGTGCACGCGCCGCTGACGACCGAGACCGGCGCCGGCACGTCACCGACCGCGACGCGCCCCGGTCAGCCGGGCTGGCCGTTCGCCGGCTCTTCCTCGTCGTCGCCCAGCCGCGGGACCCGCTGATGTCGATCGGCGATCTAGCGCTGGTGCTGCACGCGCATCTGCCCTTCATCCGGCATCCCGAGCATCGCTTTCACCTCGAGGAGCATTGGCTCTACGAAGCGACCACGGCGACGTATCTGCCGCTGCTCGACGTCTTTCGCGGCCTGGCGCGCGACGGCGTGCCCTATCCGCATGACGATGTCGATGTCGCCGCCCTTGTGCACCATGCTGCGCGACGATCTCTTGAAGACGCGCACCGCGGCCTATCTCGACAAGCTGCTGCGCCTCGGTCACGAAGAGCTGCGCCGCACGCAAGGCGATCCCACGTTCCACAAGCTGGCCGGCTTCTATCTCGATCGTTTCACGCGCCTAAAGGCGCTCTACGACGACATTCGCGGCGACGTCGTCGGCGCCTTCCGCCAGCTGCAAGACGACGGCATGCTCGAGATCATCACCGTCGGCGCCACGCACGGCTACTTGCCGGTCATTCGCGAGCCGACGGCGCGACGCGCGCAAGATGCAGGTCGCGTGCGAGAGCTATCAGCGCATGTTCGGGCGCTGGCCGCGCGGCATCTGGCTGCCCGAGTGCGGCTACACCGAAGGGCTCGACACCATCTTGGCCGACGCCGGGCTGCGCTACTTCTTCGTCGACGCGCACGGCCTCATGAACGCGCGCCCGCAGCCGCCGCTCGGCATCCACGCGCCGGTGTTCTGCAGGACCGGCGTGGCCGCGTTCGGCCGCGATCTCGAGTCGTCGAAGCAGGTCTGGTCGTCCAAAGAGGGCTATCCCGGCGACGGCGTCTATCGCGACTTCTACCGCGACATCGGCTTCGATCGGCCGCTCGACTACATCGGACCGTACGTTCACCCCGACGGTATCCGCGTCAACACCGGCTACAAATACTTCCGCGTCACCGGCGCCGACGTCGATCTGTCGGGCAAGCAGCCGTACGACCCGGACGCCGCCCGCGATCGCGCCGGCGCAGCACGCCGGAAACTTCATGTTCAATCGCGAAAAGCAGGTGGAGCACCTGGCGAAGAACATGGATCGGCGCCCGCTCATCATCTCGCCCTACGACGCCGAGCTCTACGGCCACTGGTGGTTCGAAGGCCCGTGGTTCCTCGATTTTCTCGCGCGCAAAATAGCCTTCGATCAGTCGACGATTCGGCTGGCGACGTGCGGCGAATATCTCGAGGAGAACCCGACCAACGCCGTGGCCGAGCCGTCGCCGTCGTCGTGGGGTGACGGCGGCTATTCGAGCGTCTGGGTCGACGACTCCAACGACTGGATCTATCGCCACGTGCATCGCGCCGAAGCCCGCATGCACGACCTGGCCCGTCGCTGGAAGGACGGCGCCGACGACATCACGCGGCGCGCGCTCAATCAGGCCGCGCGCGAGCTCCTGTTGGCGCAGTCGTCCGATTGGGCCTTCATCATGAAGACGGCGACGACGGTGAAATACGCCTGCGATCGCGTCAAGACGCACCTGGCGCGCTTTCGCCGGCTCGACCGCGAGCTCAACGCCGGCTTCATCGACGCCGCCTGGCTCGGCGACGTCGAGTCGCGCGACAACATCTTCCCCGAGCTCGATTACCGCGCTTATTCGTAATTCGAAAACGTCATTCTAAATCGTCGTTCAAGAATTCGTTTTCCTGCTCGCTGAATTCGGCGTCGGCGGCGCGGCGACGGTGGCGACGGCGCATCCATAACGCGACGACCGCCAGCAAGATGAAGCCGTGCAGGCCGGCGGCGACGGTCACGAGCGCCACCCACAACACGCCGGGGCGCTTGCCTTTGGCGAGGACGGGCAGCTCGCTCGCGCCCTTTCCGACGGCGAGCGCGGCCGCGCTCGCTTGGTGGCGCGCCGAGTGGAAGCCGATGACGCCGTCGACGATCGCCGGCACCGGCGGCGGCGCCACCCGGCGCTGATAGACGCGGCCGATGGTGTTGTCGAGGCCGTCGTCGTCTTGGATGAGCGCGTAAAGGCGGCGCGGCGCGCGCTCCTCGTCGCAGTCGTCGGCGGCGGAGAGCGGCGTGTAGACCAAATCCTCGTCGGAGGCGCCGGCGACGGTGGTGCCCAGCTTGTAGGCGTCGCCGTGGCGCGTGACGCCGACGGCCAGCTCGTGGCGCACGCAGCCGACGACGGCGACGAGGCCGCTCACCTTGGCGGGCAGCTCGACGGCGGCGAAGTCGCGCCGCGGTCCCGACCAGACGAGCCGCGCGTCCTCGAGGCCGGCGTAGACGAGGAAGCTCGAGGCGGCGACGAGGATCGAGCCGAGGAAGACGAAGAGCAAGCGGGCGCGCGACACGATCATGAGCTTACGCCGACCGCAGCCGCGGCGCACCTCAGCGCGACTTGCGACGCGGCACGGCCAGGTCGGACACGGGCGCGTACGGCAGCTCGACGCCGGCGCGCGCGGCCTTCAACAGCTGCGAGCCGCGGCTCATATCGCCGAGACCGACGAAATCGCGCGGATAATGCAGCCGCTCACCGAAGATCGAGGTCAGGACGGCCAGATACTTCGGCGACGCCAGCGAGCCCAGCAAAACGACCGACGTGCCGTCGAGCTTCTTCGCCAGCGCCTGGGCGTCGCGCGTCAGCGGCGCGTGATAGCGCGCGTCGTCGGCATCGATGTCGACCGCGCCGAGATCGAGGAGCGCGCGCTTGTCCAGGCGCGTATCGACGGTCACCAGGCCGCGGTTCGACGTGATGACGTAAGCGCCGGCGATGCCGGCGGGTGCGCGCGCGAACGCCGCGGCATAGGTGATCTTGCCGCGGAAATAGAGGCCCGACAAGAAGGCGAAGATCTCGCCGACGGGCGCGCCGCCGTCGCTGCGTACGCGCGTCGCCAGGTCGAAGGTGGCCTCGTCGCGCAAGAGGATCTGCGCGCGCTTGCCGCCGAGATGCGCGGGCGACAGGAGAAAAATCTGCGGCTGCATGACGTTCGCAAAGCATACGCGATGCGGCGCAGACGACTTACACCTACCTCTTTGCCAGACGGGCACCGCATGCACATGAGGCCGCGTCAAATTGGCGCGGGTTTGCACAGCGAGCCCGGGCGTTCGCGACGTGAGCCACACACGACGGCGGGCACGCTGCGTGCAGTCAGACTCAAGCGATGGCCGAGACGACGCAGACAGTCGAATGGACCGATCTTCCGCCGACGCCTCGACTGGCGCGCCCGCCCCGCGTGCTGCTCGTCGACGATGAGGAGGACTTTCTCGAGCTGATGAAGGAGATTCTCGAAGGCGCCGGCTTCACGGTCGAGTGTGCGCGAGCGGCGGGCGAGGCCGTGGCGCGCGCCGTGGCCAATCCGCCCGACGTCATCCTGCTCGACATCTTGCTGCCGGGTTGTGACGGGCTCGAGATCCTGGAGACGCTGCGCAACGAGCCGGAGACGAGCGACGTGCCGGTGTTGGCGTGCACGGCGCTCGGCCAGCGCGACTCGGGTCCGCTGTTGGTGCAGGCGGGCTTCGACGGGCTCGTGTCCAAGCCCATCAACTGGCACGACCTCGAGCGGCTGTTGACGGCGGTCATCAACGCGCACGGCTGACGCTCGCCCGCGGGCGGCGCGCGCTCGCAGCCGCTAGATAGCCGATCGTAATTCGCGATAGGCCGCGACTTTCGAGCGCGCGAAGCTCGCGTCGGCGCGGAGTCGCGCCGAGCGCAGGGAGAGGCCCCGAATGGGCTTTGCCCGTTCGGGGAGGGCGGCACGCCCTGATTTAGCGAAACGGCAGCGCGTGCTCGACGACGCGCGGCCCCTTGGTGCGGTGGCGCCCGACTTGGGTCAGCCGCAGCCGACCGTCGGGCAACAAGAGATCGATCGCATAGTTGTCCCACTTGCTCGGCGGCAGCTTCTTGCCCGCGTCGGCGACGTCGTCGCAGCGCTTGAGGTAACCGACGTCGTAGGAGATCGTCGACAGCTGGTTCGACGGACCGACGCCGTAGAGCATGAGCGAATCGCCGCAATCGACGTCCTCGAGACCTGCGCGCCGCACGCTGCGCTGGCGCACGCGGCCGACGACGCCGCGGCCGGTCGTGGTCGCCGTCGGCTGCGCGGCGACGAGCAGGTCACGGACGCGCGATTCGTAGCCGTTGCCGTCGTCGTCATGCCAGACGGACGGCTGAAAGTCCGAGTCCTCGTCGACGAACCAGCCGCTCGCCGTGCGCCACGCGAGCAGACACGCCGGTCGGCTCTCGCCTTTGCCTTCGACGAGCTGGAGCACCTTGGCCTCGACGAGGACGCCGCCGGCGAGCGGCGCAAAATGTGGATCGTCGCAGGTGGGCGAGTCCTCGCTGCCGTTGTCGCCAGGCTTGGGCGGGCGCGCACACGTGCGGCCGGTCTCGCCCTCGAAGTCGTGGGTCGGCACGACTCTGCAATAGGCCTCGAGGCTGGCGAACGGACCAACGAGCGGCCGCGCGTCCATGTCGCTCTCCGTCGCTGCCGCCGCTGTCGATAAAAACAAAACGAAGAGTGCGAGCCCGCGCCGCATGACCCCATCCTACGATCGGACGGCCGCCGGGCGCGTGTGCCCAGCGCACAGCGCGGACGCAGCGTGGCGAATGAACTACCGATTGACGCCATGGCTGGCGAGGGACAGCTATGTTAGCGTCGCTGCATGTTCGTAGGAGCGATGACCGCGCTCGTGACGCCGATGCGCGACGGGCAAGTGGACGAGCCGGCGCTGCGGTCGCTGGTCGAGTGGCAGATCGCCGAGGGAATCGACGGGCTGATTCCGTGCGGCACGACGGGCGAGTCGGCGACGCTGACGGCGGCCGAGCACGCGCGCGTCATCAAGATCGTCGTCGAGGCGGCCAAGAAGCGCGTGCCCATCATCGCCGGCGCCGGGTCGAACTCGACGGCGGAGGCGATCGCGCTCTCGACGCATGCGCGCGAAGCCGGCGCCGACGCGCTCTTGCACATCACGCCCTACTATAATCGGCCGACGCAGGAGGGTCTGTTCCTGCATTTTACGGCGATCGCGGCGGCGACGAAGCTGCCTATCGTGCTCTACAACGTGCCGGCGCGGACGGGCTGCGACCTCTTGCCGGAGACGATCGAGCGGCTGGCCCAGGCGTCGCCGCAGTTCGTCGGCGTCAAAGAGGCGACGGGTACGGCGCAACGCACGCAGCAGATCCTGGCGCGGCTCGGGGAGCGGCTGACGATTCTCTCGGGCGACGACGCCATCAACTTGCCGCTCTACGCCGTCGGCGCGCGCGGCTGCATCAGCGTCGTCAGCAACGTCGCGCCGCAGCTGGTGGCGCGCACGTGGGACGCCTGGAGCGCGCGCGACGTCGACCGGGCGCGGGCGCTGCACTACGAGTCGCTGCCGCTGGCCGAGGCGCTGTTTTGGGAGGCGAGCCCGATTCCGTCGAAGGCGGCGCTGGCGATGATGGGCAAGCTGACCAACGACCTTCGCCTGCCGCTGCATCCGCTGACCGACGCGCCGAAGGCCAAGCTGCGCGCGCTGTTGGAGAAGATGGGTCTCATCGCGTGAGCGAAGACGCGCAGAAGCTGCGGCTGGTCGTGCCCGGCGCGGCCGGCAAGATGGGGCGCATGATCGTCAAGGTCATCGCCGATACGCCGACGGCGCAGCTGGTGGCCGCGGTGGAACGGCCGGGCTCGCCGCTGCTCGGTCAGGACGCGGGCGTCGTCGCCGGTCTGGGCGCGCTGTCGGTGAAGATTCAGGCCGAGCTCGACGAGGCGCTGGCACAGGCCGACGTCATCATCGACTTCACGGCGCCGGCGGCGACGGCGTGGACGGTGTCGCGCGCGGCCGAGCACGGCGTGGGCATGGTCATCGGCACGACCGGCCTCGGCGAAGCCGAGAAGCGCGCGGTGTGGCAGGCGGCCGAGCGCATTCCCATCGTGCTCTCGGCGAATATGTCACTCGGTGTCAACGTGCTGTTCGGGCTCATCGCGCAGGCGGCCCGCGCGCTCGGTAACGACTACGACGTCGAGATCGTCGAGCTGCACCATCGGCAAAAGCGCGATGCCCCGTCGGGGACGGCGCTGGCGATGGCGTCGGCGCTGGCCGAGGCGCTCGGGCGCGACTTGGGCACGGTGACGCGCAACGGCCGCGCCGGCAACGTCGGCGCGCGCACGACCGAGGAGATCGGGATTCACGCCGTGCGCGGCGGCGACATCGTCGGCGAGCACACCGCCTATTTCTGCGGGCTCGGCGAGCGGCTCGAGGTCACCCATCGCGCGTCGTCGCGGGAGACGTTCGCGCACGGCGCCGTGCGCGCCGCCGAGTGGCTGCGCGATCGCGATCCCGGCCTCTACGACATGCAGGACGTGCTCGGCCTGCGACGGTGAAAACGCGCGGGCGGCGGTTCGACTACGCGAAGCTGGCGACGGAAGCGCCGCATCCGAAGTCGGCGCAGCTGGAGACGCTCTCGCTGGACGAGATCGTCGCGCTCTTGCTCACCGAGGAGAAGCGCGCGCAGAAGGCGGCGTTCGCGGCGCGACGTGACATCGCGCGCGCCGCCGAACGCGTGGCGGCGGCGTTGCGCGCGGGCGGCCGGCTGTTCTATGTCGGCGCGGGGACGAGCGGGCGCTTGGGCGCGCTCGACGCCGCCGAGCTGCCGCCGACGTTCGGCTCGTCGCCGGCGCAGGTCGTGGCCGTCGTCGCGGGCGGGCCGCGCGCGCTCACGCGCTCGGTCGAAGGCGCCGAAGATCGCGCGGCGGCCGCCACGCGACGCCTCGGCCGCCTCGGCCTCGCCGCCGGCGACGTCGTCTGCGCCATCGCCGCCTCGGGCGTGACGCCTTTTGCGCGCGCGGCATTGGCGTTCGGCAAGGAGCGCGGCGCGACGACGCTGTTCATCACCTGCGCGCCCGATCCGACGCACGCCGAATTGGCCGACATCGTCATCGCCGCGCCGGTCGGTCCCGAAGTCTTGGCCGGCTCGACGCGCCTAAAGAGCGGCAGCGTGACGAAAATGATCCTGAACGCGCTCTCGACCGCGACGATGATAGCGCTCGGCAAGGTCTATCGCGGCCGCATGGTCGACGTCGTCGCCAGCAACGACAAGCTGCGCGATCGCGCCCGCCGCATCGTGGCCGAGCTCTGCCGCGTCGACGAGCGCACGGCGCGCTCGCTGCTCAAGCGCGCCGGCGGACGACCGAAGCTCGCCATCGCCATGCACGCGCTCTCGCTGCCTGCCGCCGAAGCCGCCGCGCGATTGGCCGAAGCCGGCGACGACCTGCATCGCCTGCTCGGCGCTACACGAAAACGTCGGCGACGGTAACGAGCCCGCGCGGCGCCGAACGCAGCCGGCACAGCGCGTTCAACGCCGTGCCGACGGTAGCGCGGTCACCTTGCGTGCCGCCGGCGATCGTGACGTCCATCGGCGGGTCCGAGTCGAGCACGACGCGATCGTGCGGGTCGGGTGCGCCCACGTACATGTCGAGCGACAGCGTAATCCGCTCTTTGCCGCCGACGAACGCGCGCGCCCGCTGCTTGATGCCGAGCACCTTGCCGTCGCTGCCGAGCGCCGGCTCGATCGAATCTTCGTAGCGATCGATGCGCCAGCCGATGCCTTGCGCGATCAAGAGCGCCGATTCGCGCAGCCCGACGTGACCGATGCGCGCCTGCTTGACGCCCTCGGCAAACTCCTCGGGCGTCATCCCCTCGCCCACTTTCTTGCGCAGCGGGCCGCGCCGTTTCGCGGCGTCGACGACGCGCTCGACGCGCACGCTGTCGACGGACACGCAGGCGCCGGCCAGCGCCAACGGCAGCCGATCCATGACGAAGCCCGGGTTGACGCCGGTGCCGAGCACGGTCACGTCGGCGTGACGCGCGTGATCGTCGAGCCGAGCCCACGTCTGCGGGTCGACGCCGGGCGCCGACAGCTCTTCGCACGTCGAGACGATGTGCACGCGCCGCGCGATCGCCAGCTCGATGTCGGGCACGATGCCGGCGAAGCGCGAGGTCGTCGTGAGCGCGATGCCTTCGACGCGACCGGGCACGAGCGCCGCCGCCAGCGACGGCTCGACGCGCACGTCCGCCGGCGCGCCCGGCACGATGTCGGCGAGCGAGCGGCCCGCGAGCGCCGGCGATAGATCGACCGCGGCGACAATGCGCAGCTCGGGCCGCGCCACCATCGCCCGCAACAGCTCGACGCCGATCGGCCCGAGGCCGACGATTCCCACGCGCAGTTGGCTCAGGCCCAATTTAGGCTCCGTGTCCGTTGCGCGAGCTCTCGGCCGCGCGTCGCACCGCTTGTTCGAGCGCGCCGATCCGCTCCGACTCGCCGCGCAGCTCGAGCTCGAGCCGCCCCAACCGCTCGCGCGCCACGTCGAGCTGCCGCTCGGCATCGGCCGCGCGCGCTCGCGCCGTCGCCGCGCCGTCGACGAGGTGGCGCTGCTCGGCCGCCATGCGCTCGGCGCGCGCGCGTTCGTGCGCCGCCGCCGCCGCCGCGCGCTCGACCTGCGCCTCTTTGCGCGCCAGCTCCTGCATGACGCCGCCGAGCCGCACCCGCGCCGTCGACAATTCGGCCTCGAGGCGCTCCACCTCGTCCGACGGTGGCGACGCCTGCTCGAGCGCCGTCAGCTGCGCGTCGCGCTCGGAGATCTCGTGACGCAGGGCCGCCACTTCGCGCTCACGATCGCGCAGCGCATGGCGCAAGCGGACCGCGCTCTCCGACCGCTCCTGCGCCTCGGCTTCCATATCGGCCATCAGCTGCGCCGTGCGTGCGCGATCGGCCGCGGCGATGGCGTCGGCGTTGACCAGCTCACGCTCGAGCGCGGCCACACGACCGTGCACCTCTTCGTCGAAGACGGGCGGAGGCGGCGGCGCGACGACCGGCCGTTCCCGCAGCTCGACCAGCTCGGCGTTGAGCCGCTTGACCTCGACCGACAGCTCCTTGCGCTGACTCTCGGCCCGCGCCAGCTCTTCCTTGAGCGTGACGGCCTTCTTCATCGCCTCTTCGGTGGCGCGCGTCAGGTCGATCGACGCCAGCTTGCGCGCGTCCTTGAGCTTACGCACCGTATCTTCGCGCACCTCGGCCGCCTGCGCTTCGGCGTCCGAGCGCATCTTGAGCGCCTTCCAGGCTTCGGCGCGCGCGTCCGACTCCTTCGACTTCCACTTCTCGATCTCGGCTTGCAGCGCAGCGACGTCGGGCGGCGCCGGCAACGCCGCCAACGCCGCGTCCGGCAACGGCTGCCCCGCGCGCAGCCGCACGACGAAGCCTTCGGTCTCGGCCAGCTGCTTGCGCGCTTTACGCTCGGCGACTTCGGCCTTGTCGGCGCGCTGCTCGGCCATCCACGCCGCTTCGCGCAGCTTGGCCAGCTCGCGCCGCTCGACGTCGTACTCGGCCGCATAGGCATCGCGCTCGGCCAGCTCCGACTTCAGCTTCAAGACGAACGCCTGCAGCTCGTCCTTGCCCTTGTGCGCCGCTTCCAACTGCGCCTTCAAGTCGGCATCGGTGACGACGACGGCCGGCTTGGCCGCGGCTGCCGGCGGCGGCGTCGCCGGCGCGGACGTCGGTACACGCGGCGGCGCCGGCACCGGCTTCTTCGACTCGGCGACGGGCGCGACGCGACGCTCGGACGGCAGCGCGGCGATGTCGGCGAGCGGCACCTGCATGACGCCGTAGCCGCGCGACTTCTCGCGCTTGGGCCCGGCGACCGCGACATACCACTCGACGCGCTCACCTTTGGGCACCAACGTCCCATCGAGCACCGGATCGGGATCGGCCACGCCATACTCGACCAGCGTCGCGCCTGCGAACGGCGCCTGCCCCACCATTTTCATGGACGGGAACATCGGCTCGAGCAGATCGATCAGCTCATAATAGGAGAGCCCGCTGCGCGCACCCGGCCGATCGCGGCTCGGCACCGCCAAGACCAAGGTGCCGTTGGGCTTGAGCAGCCGGCGAACGCTCTCGGCTACCGTGCGCGCCTGAGCCGGATCGACATCCAGCGCGAACGCGACGTCGAAACCGGGCGGCAACATCTCGAGGTCGGCCGCGGCCACGGCGCGCACATTCTTGGCCCCGCGAGCTTGCAAAACTTCGTGTCCACCCTCGCCGCCAACATCGAGAACATCTGCACCTACGAGGAGATCTTGCACGTACAAGTAGGTGGTCAGGCGGCGCAGACGCGCGTCGAGCAACATGGTCGCGGACTCTACCACGAGTTGTGCAAGTGCTGCCGTCGCTGATAAAATGTGGCGGTGGCCGATGACCGCAATCTCGTTTTGATCGACGCCGATGGGCGTCTCACGCTCGACCCGGAAGCGCAGCGGCGCTTGGCCGGCCGTCCCGGGCGCTTCCGCGTCGTCCCGACAACCGGGGAAATCGTCATCCTGCAGCGCGTCGCCGATCAGCGCTCGAACAGCTCGGTGAGCACGATCGCCGTCGGCCGCGTCACACTCGCCGGCGAGATCGATGCCGTCGGTGGCTTGGTCGACGTCATCAACTTCATCCTGTCGAATCAGTGGTCGGGACAGCTCGCCGCCGTCGATGGCTTGGCGCGTAAAACCATCCACTTCTTGCGCGGCGACGTACGCTCGGCGTCGAGCAACGTGCCCGAAGATCGCTTGGGCGCGATTCTCTACCGCTTCGGCGTCGTCAACGACGATCAATTGCAGACGGCGTTACGCGCGTCGGGCGGCTCGGCGCGGCTCGGCCAAGTGCTCGTGCAGCGCGGCCTCTTGTCTGCGCACGACCTCTACACCTACGTCCGCAAGCAGGTGGAAGAGATCTTCTTCACGCTGTTGACGATGCGCGTCGGCTCCTTCTATTTCTATCGCACCGACGAGGATCACGGCCCGGTGTCGCAGCTGAGCCTGCCGACGAAGCAGCTGCTCTTCGACGGCGTGCGCCGCATCGACGAGCTGTCCTATTTTCGCGCCAAGCTGCCGGCCAACGATCTCGTCCTGCAGCGACGTCATCCGGCGCCGCCGCAAAAGCTCGAGCATCGCGAGGAGCGGCTGCTCGACCTCATCGACGGCGCGCGCGACTTGGGCGCGGTCGCGCGCATGTCGCACCTCGGCGAGTTCGAGACGACGAAGATCCTGTATCAGCTGCTGACGTCGGGCTTCGTCGAGCCCAAGAAACAGCCGGCGATTCAGATGCGCAACATCAGCGCCGGCGACTCGATCGAGGACATCTTCAGCAAGGTCGCCGACACCTTCAACGACGTCTTCATCAAGATCCACAGCGCCGTCTCGCAGCGCGGCAAAGCCGAGGCGCTGCAGGCCGGGCTCGAGTCGTTCTTCGGCTCGGTGGCCGAGTTCGCGCCGCTGTTCGTGGGCTTGGCGGTGGCGCCCGACGGCACGCTCAATCGCGAGCAGCTGCTCGCCAACTTGTCGATGGCGCCGACGGACGACAAGCTCGACTACCTGCATCGCGGCCTCAACGAGCTGCTCTTCTTCGAGCTCTTCACGGCCGGCGAAGCGGTCGATCGGCGCGAAGAGATCGAGCTGCATCAGCGGCTCAACCAGATCCTGCGCGATCGCTCGCCGCGCGTGCGCGAGATGACGGCCGAGCCCGAGGACGCCGGCGAACGCGCCGTATGATGAAGTCACTTGCTCGGTGAGCGCGGCCACACCTAACATCCGCCGCTGAAAGCAGGTCGGCGGCGGATGCGCGTTCTCCTTTTTCTAGTTTCACTCTCGACAGTCACCATCACATCGACGAGCAGCGCGCAGGCCGACCCGGCCACCGAGGCGCGACGCCATTTCGACGCCGGGAATGCCGCCTACAGCCTGGGCAAATTCGTCCACGCCGCCGAGGAGTACAAGGCGGCCTTCAAGGAAAAGCAGGATCCGGCGTTTCTCTACAACATCGCGCAGGCCTATCGGCTCGCCGGCGACGCGAAGAACGCCGTCTTCTTCTACCGCTCGTATCTGCGCAATCTGCCGAAGGCGCGCAATCGGCGCGAGGTCGAGGATCGCATCACGAAGCTCGAGCGTCAGCCGAGCCCGCCGCCGCGCGCGGAGCAGCCGGCGCCTGGGCCGACGACGCCGCCGCGCGGCAAGCGCAGCTCGGATTCGCACCAGACGCCGCCGATCATCCCGCATCCGCCGGGAGGCGAGCCGCGCACCGAGCCGTCCGACGACGCGCCGGCGCCTGCGGTCGCGCCCTAAGCCGGGCCGCCCGTCCGTCTACGGCAACGCCGAAGCCAACAAAGCCGGCAACGAGATCTGACCGCCCGCGCTTACGTAGTCCGGCGACGACGGCGAAACGTAGATTGCGCGGCGTTCGGTCGAGGCTGGCGTGGGAAGGGAACCAGCAGCGCGGCCGTTTCCGACCGCGCTGCTGATTCAGAGCAGAGACTACGCGCTACGCGTACGACGACGGAGCGCGAGGCCGAGGAGCATGAGGCCCATCAGCGGCAGCGCCGTCGTGGGAGCGTCCGAGCCGGTCGCGCTGCAGCCGCTGTGGTGCTTGCCGCCACCACCGCCGCCAGCTCCGCCACCGCCGCCAGCCGTGCCACCGCCGCCGGCCGCGCCACCGCCGCCGGCCGTGCCGCCACCGCCGGCCGTTCCACCGCCGCCGGCCGTTCCGCCGCCGCCGGCCGCTCCGCCGCCGCCGGCCGTTCCGCCGCCGCCAGCCGCTCCGCCCATGTCGCCCGGAGGCGCCGGCATCGGCTGAACCGTGACGTTGCCCGTCGCCGGCGCGCTGATGCCCGTGCCGCCGTCATTGACGATGAGCTGGAACGTCAGGACCGTGTCCGCCGTGACGTCGGGAGCCGTGAAGGTCGGCTTCGACGCCGTGGCGTCCGACAGCGTGACCGCCGGGCCGGCCGTCTGCGTCCAGACGTAGTGGATCGTCTTGCCGGCGCCGGCGGTGCTGCCCGAGCCGTCGAGCGTCACCACAGTGCCTTCGATGACCGTCTGGTCGGCGCCGATCTTGGCCAGCGGCACGCTGCAGGTCGCCGACTGCGGACCGGTCGTCGGGAACGGCGTGTTGGTGATGCCGCTGAACGCCATGTTGTCGACGAACCAGCCGGTCCAAGCGCCGGGCCCGTTGAGGTCGTCGGTGGCGACGCGGAAGCGGATCTGCACGGTCTGGCCGGCGTAGGTCGAGCCCAAGCTGACCGTCGTGGTGACGTCGGCCGGATAGCCCGCGCTGGTGCCGGCGAAGGCCAGCTTGCCGCCCAGCGCCTGCGTGTCGCCCGTCGACGGGTCGATGAGCGTCTGCGAGTAGGCGTCGCCGCTCGAGATGCTGCTGCCGATGTCGGTCCACGTCGTGCCGCCGTCGCTGCTCAGCTCGATGACCGCGCCGTCGTAATAGCCGCCGGAGTCGAACTCGAAGCTGTAGTGGTGCGTGAAGGTGAAGCTGAACGGATTGGTCGCGCTGACCACGAGCGGCGGCGAGGTGAGCCGCAGATCGGCCGGGGCGCCGGTGTCGTCGCCGAACCAGAGCTGGCCGAACACGCCCGTCGCCGGCACACGCGCCCAGTTGTCGACGACTTCGCCGTCGATGCTGGTGTCGTTGCTGGTGGTCCAGACCGTCGTCGGCGCGTCGTTGCTGTCGGTGGCCGAGGTCGCCGGCAGGCCGTCGTAGTTGCCGTAGTAGGTCGTCGTCGACGTGCGCACCGCCGGCGGCGTGAGCGCCGGGATGTTGGGCGTGTCGACGGTGACGGTGATGTCGAAGCCCTCGAAGCTGGCCGCGCCGTTGAGCGAGACCGGGATCTTGACCGACGAGCCCGAGAACACCTTCGTCGACGGGAACGTATAGGACGCGCCGCCCGGGAACGTGAGGTGCGGGTTCGTCGTGGCCACGGTGACCGTCGCCGCCGTCAGCGTCGTGGCGCCGATGTTGTTGATGCTGACCGTCAGCGTGCCGGTCTCGCCGTTGTCGAGGACGTGGTCACCGTCGCACGAGGCGATGTCGTCGTCGATGCCGACGCTGCCGAGCTCGATGTCGGGACCGGCGACGAAGCTCTCGGTGACGCCGTTGTTGTCGGCGGCCTCGCGCGGCGGCGCGACGGCGCCGGCGCCGATGCCGCGGCCGGCGAACGCCGTGAAGAACGTGGTGAAGTCGTTGGGCTTGGCCGTGTTGGCCAGCGCCGCCAAGAGCCACGCGTCACGCGCTTCGGTGAACGTCGGATTGATCGGCGTCAGCTTGAGCGAAGCCACGAGGTAGTCGCGCATCTGCTGGCTGGCCGTGTCGAACGTGTAGTCGGCCGTGTCGAGGAGCAGCGACGTGTAGAGATCCCACAGCATCGTCGTCCACACTTCGCCGGTGGCATGCACTTCGGAGTTGTCGCCCGCGAAATAGGTCAGCTTGGGCGCCGGCGTCGTCGGCTGCGCCTCGCTCTGCTGGATGTACTTGAACGTCAGCGGATTGATCGTCTGCGTGCGCGAATAGGGATAGCGACGAATGCCCGAGTAGAGCGCCGAGCCCGAGCCGCCCGTGGCGTACGCGCCTTCGGGATAGGCGCCGTTCCACTGGCTGTTCGAGGCCACGCTGGTGTCGGTCGGGCGGATATAGGTCAAGAGCGCCACGAAGTCGCTCCAGCCTTCGCCCATGCCGCCGGCCTGGTTGTTCCCGAGGCCGTTGCCGTCGCCGATGAGGCGGTTGGACAGCGAGTGACCCCACTCGTGCGAGACGATGGTGCCGTCGACCGAGCCGTCGCGGCTGGCGCTGCGGTGCATGGTGACGTTGGCGCCGGCGGCCGTCTTGAGCGCGGTGCCGACCGTGTGGCCGATCATCTCCGACGGGAACTTGGCGAGCGACGCCGTCGAGCCGGAAGCGCCCATGTTCTTGGGAACGTCGGTGGTGGAGATGACGAGCATGCCGACGCCGCCCGCCTTCAGGCAGTTCTTGGCCTGCGTCGCGTAGGTGCAAGCGGCGTCGACGAGGCAGATGTTGCCGGACAGCGCCGCGGCGTTGGCGATCGTCGTGAACGCGCCGCAACCGGTGTTCGTCGGCGTCGCGCCGGCCGCGACCGTATCGACGAGCGCGACGACGTTGCCGGTGAAGTCGTAAATCTGCGGACCCCAGGTCGAGTAGCCGGCGGGCAGGCCGGTGGCCGCGTTGGCCGCGGGCGCGTTGACGTCGGCCGTCGGCGGGCTCGTCGTGTCCCATAGGTACATCTGAATGCGCGGCGAGGCGCCGTCCGCCGGCGTCGAGCAGTTGGCGTTGTCGATGCCCGAGTAGTCCTGCGACTCGGCCAACACCGGATCGGCCTCTTGGCCGCCGCGCCCGAAGTTCGACAGCTGCGCGTTGCCCGAGACCTCGTCGTAGCCCGAGTCGTAGAAGAGGTCGTGCATGTAGTTGACGGTGAAGAAGAGCTGGGTCGTGACCGCTTCGATGTTGTTGTCGTTGGGCACGGCGACGCTGCCATACGAGAGCGTCTTCGGATCCCACGTGCGATCGAACATGCCGGGCGACGTCGGCGTCACGAGGACGTCGGCGGTGTTGGGCGCGTAGCCATCGGGCGGCGCGGCGTCGCAGTAGGCGTGAACGTTGTTGCCGCTGAGCTCGGGCGCGTTGTCGGGGAGCCAGGGATCGTTGGTCTTGAACTGCGTGCTCGACAGCGTGACGAGCGACGGCGTGATGAAGCTCAGCTCGGGCGCGTTGTCATCCTCGACGCCGGTCGCGTCGGGCGTGGTGTTGCCGTACGGGCTGTCCTGCGGCGCCGCCGGCAGCTTGGCGCCGGTGTTGTCGGCCCACACGCGATACGAATAATCCGACTGCGTCATGTCGTGATGGAACAACGACGCGCCGTTCGCCGCGTCGACGACGAACGAGTTCAGCGTCGACGTCGTCGTGCGATCGTCGGCAACGTGAAGCTCGACGTAATAGGCCGGCTGCAGGCCGTTGGGCTTGGCGAACCAGACCTTCTTGATGCGCGCGTCGACGTACGAGAGCTGCTCGGGCGTCTGCACGTTGAACAGGAAGCGATTGTGCCCGCTCTTGTCGACGCCGTTGGCGCTGAAGCCGGCCGGCGACACGGTCGAGCCCGTCAGCGTCTGGTAGGCGGCGGCGACGGCGGCCGGCGCGTCGAGCGTCCAGCCCTTGGCCAGCTGCGCCGTCGAGGGCGCGAGCGAGCCGGTGACCGCGAGCGGCGTCAGGTCGCGCTGCATGGCCACGTTGAGCTGCATGCGGAAGACGTCGACACCGCCGACCGTCTGCGCAAAGCGGGTGATGATGCCGCCGTGGCCGACGTCGTGCGTGGAGACGACGTGGGCGCTGGCGAGCGCGCCCGAGCTCAGCCGGAAGGTCGGCGCGACGGCGCGCAGCGTCCCCCAAGCGATGTCGGTGGACGTCGCGTGCGCCGGCGCCTGGAACTGGCTGTGGTCGATCCAAGCGAACGTCGGCACTTTCAGCGTGTCGTTGACGTGCGCGACGCGGGCGGTGACCCGGATCGACGGCGCGGTGGCCGCGCTCTTTGCCGCCGCCGGCGGCGTGCTGCCGCTCGGGCTGCCGTTGCAACCGCCTGCTGCGACTGCGCCCAATAATAGGAGACCAGTTCGGGACAATGTCATTCGCGCACCTCTTGGTTACGAGCGTGCGCAGCGTTGCATGAGCGTGACGACGATGACAATCGCGCTCTTGTTCCCAATGACGCTTTTATTCCCGACAAAATCCAAAATTATGCGTAACGATGGCTCAGCGCCGAATCTCGAACCTCTGGAGATCGTCCGAGATCTCTTCGTCCACGGTCGTGATGCGATCGACGCGCGCGCCGGGCGGCCCTTTCGCCGCCCAGGCCAAGAAGCCGTCGACGGCCGTCGCCGGGCCCTGTACGACGCCTTCGACGGCGTCGCCCGACACCGTGTTGCGCACCCAGCCGAACACCCCGAGCTCCGCCGCCGCGTCTACCGCCGAAGCCCGAAACGCGACACCTTGCACCCGCCCCACCACCCGAAACCGCACCCGCCGCTTCATCACGCCCTCATTTTTGCTTGACAGGAATACGCGCGCCGCCTAGCGTTTTCGCCGGACGCGAAGCACCAAATCGCATTTCCCCCCAAGTACCAACACCAATCCTACCTGACACGGCGCAACCAGCGCCCCTTTCGGAGACGACGTACATGAATTTGACCGAGCTCAAGCGCAAAAAGATGGGCGAGCTGATCCATATGGGATCGGAGCTGAATCTCGAAGGCGTCAATGGTATGCGACGCCAGGACCTCATCTTCGCGCTGCTCCAGCACACGGCCGCCAATAAAGGTGAAGTCTACGGCGACGGTGTTCTGGAGACGCTGCCCGACGGTTTCGGCTTCCTCCGTTCTCCCGATTACAACTACCTGCCCGGCCCGGACGACATTTACGTCTCGCCGTCGCAGATTCGTCGCTTCGGCCTCCGCACCGGCGACACCGTCGAAGGCCAGATTCGTCCGCCCAAGGACTCCGAGCGTTACTTCGCGCTCCTCAAGGTCGAGAAGCTCAACGGCCAGGCGCCCGAGTCGGTGCGCGACAAGATCGCCTTCGACAACCTGACCCCGCTCTACCCCAATCGCCGCCTCCATCTCGAGCACGATCCCAAGAACTATTCGACGCGCATCATCGACATGTTGTGCCCGATCGGTCTCGGCCAGCGCTGCTTGATCGTGTCGCCGCCGCGCGCCGGCAAGACGGTGTTGTTGCAAGACATCGCCCATGCCATCACGGCCAATCATAAGGAAGTCGTGCTCATCGTGCTGCTGATCGACGAGCGGCCCGAAGAAGTCACCGACATGCAGCGTACGGTCAAGGGCGAAGTCGTCTCTTCGACGTTCGACGAGCCGCCCGCGCGTCACGTGCAAGTCGCCGAAATGGTCATCGAGAAGGCCAAGCGCTTGGCCGAGCACAAGAAGGACGTCGTCATCCTCCTCGACTCGATCACGCGTCTGGCGCGCGCTTACAACACGGTCGTGCCGCCGTCGGGCAAGATCCTGTCGGGCGGCGTCGACTCCAACGCGCTGCACAAGCCGAAGCGGTTCTTCGGCGCCGCTCGTAACATCGAAGAGGGCGGCTCGCTCACCATCATCGCCACCGCGCTCGTCGACACCGGCTCGCGCATGGACGAGGTCATCTTCGAGGAGTTCAAGGGAACCGGTAACTCGGAAATCCACTTGGACCGCAAGCTCATGGAAAAGCGCATCTTTCCCTGCCTCGACATCAACAAGTCGGGCACGCGTAAAGAGGAGATGCTGCTCGACGACAAGGTGCTCAACCGCGTCTGGATTTTGCGCCAGCTGCTGCACCCGCTCAACGTCATCGACGCGATGGAGTTCTTGCGCGACAAGATCGCCAAGACCGACTCCAACGGCGAGTTCATCGCCTCGATGTCCTCGTAGCCAGTTGACTTCGCTCGTTTGCTGATTTAGATCAACCGTTCTTCGGAGGTGCAAGATGCCCAAAGCTGGAATTCATCCCGCGTACAGCGCGGCCAATATCACGTGCGTTTGCGGCGCCAATTACGCCATGGCGTCGACGCGCGGTAACTTCGCGGTGGAAATCTGCGCGAGCTGCCACCCGTTCTACACCGGCAAGCAGAAGCTGATGGACACGGCCGGCCGCATCGAGCGCTTCCAGAAGAAGTACGGTCGCGCGGGCGAGGCGCCTGCCGCTCCGAACACGCCGGCCAAGTAACACTTTCCGTCATCGGCGCGGCGCATGTTCGACAAGCTCGAAGCGGTCGAGAAGCGATTCCAGGATCTCGACGCACTGCTCGCCGATCCCGAGATCATCTCCAAACGCAGCGAATTCCAGAAGCTCTCCAAAGAGCACGCGGACATCGGTCCGCTCGTCGAGGCGTTTCGGCAGTACAAGACCGTCATCAACGATCTGGAAGCCAATAAGCCGCTGCTCGAGGAGAAAGACCCCGAGATGCGGTCGATGGCGCGCGAGGAGATCGCGCGGCTGACGACGGAGCGGACCGAGCTCGAAGAGCGCATGAAAGTGCTGCTCTTGCCCAAGGATCCGAACGACGACAAGAACATCGTCCTCGAAATCCGCGGCGGCACGGGCGGTGAGGAGGCGGCGCTGTTTGCCGCCGATCTCTTCCGCATGTACACGCGTTACGCCGAGCGGCAGCGCTGGAAGCTCGAGCTCCTGTCGCAGTCGGACGCGGCCGCCGGCGGGCTGAAAGAGGTCATCGTCCTCATCTCGTCGACGGGCGGCAAGGTCTACTCGCAGCTCAAGTACGAGTCGGGCGTGCATCGCGTGCAGCGCGTGCCGGCGACCGAGACGCAAGGGCGCATTCATACCTCGGCGGCGACGGTGGTCGTGTTGCCGGAAGTGGAAGAGGTCGACGTCAAGATCGAGGACAAAGACCTCGAGATCAAGGTCTCGCGCTCGGGCGGACCGGGCGGACAGTCGGTCAACACCACCGACTCGGCGGTGCAGATTCTTCATAAGCCGTCGGGGATTCAGATCCGCTGCACCGATCAGAAGTCGCAGCACAAGAACAAAGAGAAGGCGATGACGATCTTGCGCGCCAAGCTCTTCGAGATCGAGCGCGACAAGCAGGAGCAGTCGGAGCGCAAGCTCAGGCAAGAGCAGGTCAAGTCGGGCGATCGCTCGGACAAGATCCGCACCTACAACTTCCCGCAGGATCGGCTGACCGATCATCGCATCGGGCTCACCAAGCACAACCTCGACGATATTCTCGACGGGAACTTGGATCCGATCATCGACGCCCTGCGCACGCATTACCAAGCCGAAGCCATGCAGGGCGAGCAAGGCCCGCTGCCGTGATCCTCTCGCGCCTCGATGCTGCCGAAGCTGAGGGCGCGATCGAGGAGCTGGCGGCGCTGTTGGTCGACGTCGTCGCCGGCGGCGCGTCGGTCAACTTCGTGTGGCCGTTCGGGATCGCCGACGGGCGCGCTTTCTTCGAAAACAAGGTCATTCCCGGGCTGCGCGCGGACACGCGGGTGTTGTGGGTCGCGCGTGACGACGACGGGCGAATCCTGGGCAGCGTGCAGCTCGATTGTGCGACGCCGCCGAATCAGCGGCACCGCGCCGATGTCGTCAAGCTGCTTGTCTTTCGCGATCAGCGCCGGCGCGGCATCGCACGCGCGTTGATGGCGGCGATCGAGGACGAGGCGCGGGCGCGCGGTCGCTCGCTGTTGACGCTCGACACCGTGCACGGCAGCGCCGCCGAGCCGCTCTACCGCGCGCTCGGCTGGACGCCGGTCGGCGTCATTCCCGACTATGCCGTGAGCCCGGCGGGCGTGCCGGAAGCGGCGATCTTTTTCTACAAGCGCATCGGGTGAAGCGCCTCACGCTGCGACTGCTGGCGCCGGCGCTCGTGCTGCTCGCGAGCGCGGCGTCCGCCCAAACGGCGCTGCGCGCGCCGGTCGCGCCGCGCCATCCGCATGTCGTGCAAGTGCACGGCGAAGAGCGGCGCGACGACTACTACTGGCTGCGCCAGCGCGGCTCGCCCGAGGTCATGAAGTACCTGCGCGCCGAAGCGGCTTACGCGGACGCGATGATGGCGCCGACGCGGCCGCTGCAAGAGACGCTCTACCGGCAGATGGTGAGCCACGTGCAGGAGGACGACACGTCGCCGCCCTTTGTCGACGGTGATTGGCGTTATTGGGTGCGCGAGGACAAGGGCAAGCAGTACCCGGCCTACGTGCGCGCGCCGAAAGCGGGTGGTCCGGCCGAGGTCATGCTCGACCTCGATCGGCTGGCGCGCGGCAAGAAGTTCCTGGCGCTGCACGGCTGGGAAGTGAGCGACGACGGCCGCCGCCTCGCCTACTTGCTCGACGAGACCGGCTTTCGCGACAACACGCTCTACGTCAAAGACTTGGTGAGCGGCAAGATCTTGCCCGATCGTCTGCGCCACGTCAGCTCGCACAGCTGGTGCGGCGACACGCACACGATCTTCTACGTCGCCGACAACGACGCCAAGCGATCCTATCGACTCTATCGTCACGAGCTCGGCCAGCCGCAGTCGCGCGACACGCTCGTGTTCGAAGAGAAGGACGAACGCTTCGAGCTCGGCATCGCGCGCACGCGGTCGCGCGGCTTCATCGTCGCCACGTCGCAAAGCCACACGGCGTCGGAGGTTCGCGTGCTCGACGCGCGCGATCCACGCGGGGAGTGGCGCGTGATTACGCCGCGCGTCGTCGGGCTCGAGTATTACGTCGAGCACGGCGGCGATCGCTTTTACGTGTGGACCAACGATGTCGCGCGCAACTTTCGCGTCGTCACGGCGCCTACAGCCACACCCGATCGCGCGCACTGGCAAGAGCTCGTCCCCGCGTCGCCGACGACGATCGTGGAGAGCGTCACGGCGTTCGCGCATTTCCTCGTCGTCAGCGAGCGCGAGCAGGCGCTGTCGCAGCTGCGCGTCATCGATCTGCGCACGGGCGCGTCGCAGCGCATCGCCATGCCCGAGCCGGTGTTCGAGGTCGGCGTCGACGCCAACCACGAGCTCGGCAGCGACGTGCTGCGCTACAACTACGAGTCGCTGACGACGCCGACGACCTGGATCGACTACGACATGGCGAGCCACGTGACGACGACCGTGAAGCGGCTGGCGGTGCCCGGTGGCTACGATCCGTCGCGCTACGTGACCGAGCGCCTGTGGGCCACGGCCAGCGACGGTGCGCGCGTGCCCATTTCACTCGTGCGCCGCATCGACGTGCCGCGCGACGGCACCGCCCCACTGCTCTTGAGCGGCTACGGCGCCTATGGAATGGCCTACGAGATCGAGTTCGATCCGGCGGCGATTCCGCTGCTCGATCGCGGCGTCGTGCTCGCCTCGGCGCACGTGCGCGGCGGCGGCGACCTCGGCAAAGCCTGGCACGACGACGGCCGCATGCTGCACAAACGCAACAGCTTCACCGACTTCATCGCCGCCTCCGAATACTTGATCGCGCAGAAATACGTGGCGCGCGATCGGCTCCTCATCACCGGCGGCTCGGCGGGCGGCCTACTCATGGGCGCCGTCCTCAACCTGCGTCCCGAGCTCTTCCGCGCCGCGCTCGTCGATGTGCCGTTCGTCGACGTCATCAACACGATGCTCGACGAGACGCTGCCGTTGACCGTGGGCGAGTTCGAGGAATGGGGGAATCCGAAGGAGCTGCAGGACTATCGCTACATGCTCGGCTACAGCCCCTACGACAACGTGCGCGCGCAGGCCTATCCGGCGATGCTGGTGCGCTCGGCGCTCAACGATTCGCAGGTGATGTATTGGGAGCCGGCGAAGTGGGTGGCGCGGCTGCGCGCGACGAAGACGGACACGAACCCGCTGCTGTTCAAGATCAGTCTCGATCCGGCCGGCCATTCGGGCGCGTCGGGTCGCTACGATCGGCTGCGCGAGACGGCGTTCGACGACGCGTTCTTGCTACGGCAAGTAGGGATTAGCGACTGAGCTCGTCGAGCTCTTGCTTGAACTTGGCGACGTCGCCGGCGCCGTCGAAGCCTTCGTTGACGAAGCGGACGATGCCCTTCTTGTCGACGACGAACGACGAAGGCATCTTCGGCGGATCGTAGCTCGACGCCACCGACGCCGACGGATCGAGCAGGACGTCGAGCCCGAGGCCGAGCTGCTTGACCAGCTTCTCGGCGTTGGCGCGCTGCTTGTCGATGTTGACGGCGAGGATGACGACGCCTTTGCCGGCGTACTGCTTGGCCAGCTTGTCGAGCTCGGGCAGCTCCTTCTTACAGGGCTCGCACCACTGCGCCCAAAAGTCGACGAGCACGACCTTGCCGCGCAGCGCCGCCAGCGACTGCGTCGGCCCCTTGAGCGTCGGCAGCGCGAACTCGGGCGCCTTCTGCCCTTTGGACACGCCGGCGAACGCCGACGTCGCCGTCAGCACGCTCAGCGCGAAGGCCGCGAAAATGGTCGCGACGCGCATTACTTGTTCAGCTCCTCGTCGACCCAATCTTTGAGCTCGTCGTAAACCGGCGCGCCGTGGAACTTGCGGCCGTTGATGAACAAGGTCGGCGTCGAGTCGATGCCGGCCTTCTCGCCGTCGGCGCGGTCGCGGTTGACCTTCTCGGCGGCGGCGTCGCTGTCGCGCTTCCAGCGCGGGATGTCGAGCTTGAGCTCGCGCGCGTAACGCTCGAGATCGCTCGGCGCCTCTTTCTCCTGGTCGCCGTTCCAGATCTTGTCTTGGTACTGCCAGAACTTGCCCTGCTTGCTCGCGCCGATCGCCGCCTGCGCCGCCGGCTGCGCGTACGGGTGCGCGCGCGTGATCGGGTAATTCTTGAAGTACAGCTTCACCTGCGGATACTCCTCCAAGATGCGCTCGAGCGCCGGCTGCGCGTGCTTGCAGTGCGGGCACTGGAAGTCCGAGAACTCGACGATGGTCACGGGCGCGCCCGGATCGCCTTTGAGCGGCGCGTCGTGCACGTCGATGTTGAACTTGGGCACGTTGCCGAAGCGCTCGTCGTAATGCTCCTCGACTTCCGACGGCAAGAGGCCGAGCTTGAACAGCTTGACCATGTAGCGCGCGGCGAACACCGAGCGGCGGCACTTGGGATCGCTCTTGAGCGACGTGGCCAACGAGTGCGCCTTGCCGCAAGCCGAGGGATATTTGTCGAGCAGCTTGTAGAACGACGCCTTGTCGGTATCGCCCAGGCCGGACGTATCGACGTTGGGAACCTGTGCCGCGGCGCTCAACGGCGCCAGCACGAGGCAGAGCAGGACGACATTTCGCATGATTGGCCGGTTGTATTGCACGCCGTCACCTACAGTCAAGACGCGCCTTTGTGTCAGGCCATTCACCCTTGACGGCGCCTGGCCGAAGATTATAAAAGCAAACTGAATGAACAATCATTCAGCGCGAGCCAAGGCCAAGTCGAGCGGCAGCCGCAGCAACGGCAGCCGTGGCAAGACGTCTGGCAACGGCAAGGGCGGCACGCCCGAGGCCGGCAAGCGCGAGCGCATCCTCGACGCCGCCGTCAAAGTATTCGCCGCCGAAGGGTTCTACAACGCCAAAGTCTCGCAGATCGCGCAGGCGGCCGGCGTCGCCGACGGCACGATCTACTTGTACTTCAAGTCCAAAGACGATCTGTTGATTCAGCTGTTCGAAGATCGCATGGAGCGCGTCAACTCGACGCTGCGCGAGGCGCTGGCGACGAATGATTCGGCCGCCGTGCGCCTGAAACGCGTGGTGCGCTTGCACCTCGAGCTGGTGGAAGCGAACCGCGACATGGCCGAGGTCATCTCGGTCGAATTGCGCCAGTCGTCGAAGTTCATTCGCGAATACGCCAACCCGAAGTTCGCCGAGTTCTTGCGCACCATCGCCGGCGCCGTCGTCGAAGGGCAGCGCGCGGGCGAATTGCGCTCGGACATCGACCCGTACATCTTCGCGCGCAGCCTGTTCGGCGCGCTCGACGAGATCGCGGTCGCCTGGCTTGTCAAACATCCCGGTTCCAAGGCTAGTATCGACTTGCCGCGCGCTGCCGAGCACGTCGGCAACTTATTCATCGACGGGCTGCGCGCCCGTTAAACGTCACCCGCCACTGCAACAAAGGAGACGATCGTGAAGATCCTCGTCACCGCCAAACGCGTTCCCGATCCCGAGCAGAAGATCAAGCTCAAGGGCAACGAGCTCGATCAGTCCGCGGTCAACTGGCAGCTCAACCAGTTCGACGAGTACGCCGTCGAGACCGCGCTCCGACTGACGGAGAACGCGTCGGCCGGCGGCGCGCGCGACGGCGAAGTCATCGTCGCGTCGATCGGTCCCAAGGACGTGCAGCAGCAGCTGCGCTCGACGCTGGCCATGGGCGCGGACAAGGCCGTGCTCATCGCCGGCGACGACAACGAGCTCGACGCCGACATCGTGGCGCAGACGATCAAGAAGCTGGCCGAGCGCGACAAGCCGGACTTGATCCTCATGGGCAAGCTCGCCGCCGACTCGGAAGCGAACGACGCCGGTCAGCGCTTGGCCGGTCTGCTCGGCTGGCCGCAGGCGACGTTCGCGGGCACGATCGAAGTGACCGACGGCGGCAAGGCGCTGCTCGTCGGCCGCGAGGTCGACGCCGGCAACGAGATCAAGAAGGTGACGCTGCCGGCCGTGGTCACGGTCGACCTGCGCATCGTGGCGCCGACGGCGATCAAGAACGGCAAGACGGCGGCGACGCACGCTTACGCCGAAGGGCCGCGCTACGCGTCGCTGAAGGGCATCATGGCGGCGAAGAAGAAGCCGATCGAGGAGACGACCTTGGCGGCGCTCGGCGTCACGACGGCGAAGAAGGTCAAGACGATCGCGCTCGAGGCGCCGCCGGCGCGCAAAGCCGGCGTCAAGGTGGCCTCGGTCGAAGAGCTCGTGCAGAAGCTCCACAACGAAGCGAAGGTGATCTGATGGGCAACGTCCTCGTAGTCGTCGAAGCGCACGACGGAAAGCTGCGCACCGCTTCCCTGCCGGCGATCACGTTCGGCAAGCAGATGGCCGAGAAGGCGGGCGGCACGCTGTCGCTGCTCATCGCCGGCAAAGGCGTCGGCGCGGCCGCCGACGAAGCGGCCAAGTTCGGCGCCGCCGAAGTGCTCGTCGCCGATGACGCCAAGCTCGAGCATTACCTCGCCGAGACGTTCGCGCCGATCGTGGCCAAGGCCGCGAAGGACAAGGGCGCGACGGTCGTCGCCGCGACCGCGACGTCGACGGGCAAAGATCTGCTGCCGCGCGTCGCCGCGCTGCTCGACGCCGGCCTCGTGTCGGACGTCATCGCCATCGCCGGGCCGACGTCGTTCAAGCGGCCGATGATGGCCGGCAACGTCATCGCCACCGTCGAAGTCGCGACGCCGATCATCGTCGCCACCGTTCGTCAGACCGAGTTCACGCCGGCCGAAGCCGCCGGCGGCGCCTCGCCGATCGTCAAGCTCGACGCCGGCGGTCGCCGACGGCACGCGCGCCGAGTTCGTCAGCGTCGCCGAGTCCAAGAGCGAGCGCCCGGAGCTGACCGAGGCCAAGATCGTCGTCTCCGGCGGTCGCGGCATGAAGGAAGGCAAGAACTTCGAGCAGGTCGCCGCGCTCGCCGATCTGCTCGGCGGCGCGATGGGCGCGTCGCGCGCCGCGTGCGACGCCGGCATGGTGCCCAACGATCTGCAGGTCGGCCAGACCGGCAAGGTCGTCGCGCCGCAGCTGTACATCGCCATCGCCATCTCCGGCGCCATCCAGCATCTCGCCGGCATGAAGGGCTCCAAAGTCATCGTCGCCATCAACAAGGACGCCGAGGCGCCCGATCTTCCAGGTCGCCGACTACGGCCTCGTGACGACGTGGGAGAAGGCGATCCCGCAGCTCATCGCCGAGATCAAGAAGCTCAAGGCCGCTCGATAGCGTAAGCTCTGCCGATGCGGCGGCTGCGCATCGGCGATCCTCCGAACCAACGTAGTCTCCGTGTCCGCGACGAGGGCGAGTCGAACCGGCCCGCCCTCGTTTGCGTCCACGGCGCCGGCTCCTCCTCGGTCATGTTCATGGATGTCGTGCGCCGGCTGTCGCCGCAGCGCCGCGTGGTCGCGCCCGATCTGCCGGGCCACGGCCAGTCGGATCCGTGGCATCCGCCGTCGGAAGTCTCCATCGACATGTACCGCGACGCCGTCGGCACCGTCTGCGCCGAGCTGCAGATCGCGCGCGCCGTGCTGCTCGGCCATTCGATGGGCGCGCTCGTCGCCCTGGCGGCGGCGGCGGCGTGGCCCGAGCGCGTCGCCGGGCTCGTGCTCGTCAACTCGGGCGCGAGCATCAAAGTCGCGCCCGAAGTGTTCACGCGCATCGAGTCGGATTTTCCGCGCTTCGGCAAGTGGTTCTCGCGGCTGGTGTGGTCGCCGACGACGCCGCTCGACACCATCGAGCGCTGGGGCGCCGTCGCGCTCACGGCCGACCAAGCGACGACCGAGGCCGACTTCCGCGCCGTCGCGCGCTTCGACGCCACTGCCCTGCTCGACCGCATCCAAGCGCCGACGCTCGTGTTGGGCGGTGCGGACGATCGGTCGACGCCGCCCAAGCTGAGCCAGACCTTGGCGGCGGGAATTACGGGGGCGCGGGCGATCATCGTGCCCAACGCCGGGCATATGTTGGCGCAAGAGCAGCCCGACATCTTCTTCGCCGAGCTGGAGACGTTCCTCGCGGCGTCGTCCAGCTGAGCCGCCCGCGCACACCGGCACACCTTCATCCGCGCCTCTTTTGCGCGTTTAGTGCACCCAACGCGATAGCGAATTTTCGTAGACCGCGATACGATACGGCGGTCCCGCGCTATGACGACGCGACGTAAGCCAACGCTGGGCTGGGTCGCCGCGGTGGGCGCATTGGCGCTCGCGCTCGGCTGGTGTGTCGTGTGCCCTTGGCTCACGGCGCTCTCCTTGGCGCACGCGACGGCGCTGGTGCCCATCGAAGGCGCGGGCGCGCTCGTGGTCGGCCTGGCCGGCTGGCGCGCGGCGCGGGCGTCGTCGACGTTGGGGCCGCGCGGCGCCGTTCGCTTGGGCGGCGTCATGGCGCTGGTCGGCGCCGGCGCGTCGCTGGTGACGGCGTTGGCGCTCTTGAAGCCGCTCGGCCCCTCGGCCGCGGTCGCGCTCGCGCTCGCCGACGGCGGCTGGACCATCTGCGTCGCGCTCACCGTCATGTTGGTGGCGATGTGGCGCATCGGCCGCAAGCGCGGCGACGAGTCGGTCGGTCGCGCCGTGTCGCTGCGCTCGCTCTTGGCCGGCGCGTCGGGCCTGTTGGCGACCGCGGCGTGGGCGCTGGCGTCCGGCCACGTGCTCGGACAGCTGCACGCCGACGCCGATCGCCACGCCCTCGACGAGGCGCGCGACCTCGTCGCCATCGTCGCCGAGCGCGCGCTCATCTCCGACGAGCTCGACGACATCGCGCCCACGCTCGCGCCCGCCGGCGGCTACTTGGTCTCGCTCGACGACGCCGGCCGCGTGCTCGACGGCGTCGGCGTCGGGGTGCCCGCCGGCGCCGAAGTCTTGCTGGCCGGCCGCGACGCCTGCCGCATCGGACCGCGCATCCTGCCCTGCGCCGTGCGCCGCCTCGTCGACGGCACCATCGTCGCCGCCGCCGTTCCCGCAGTGCCGCTCGCCCGCGGCGTCGTCCTCGGCTTCGCGCTCGCCGGCCTCTTCGTCGCCCTGACCGCGCTCGGCATCGGCGGGCTCATCGGCGCCGGCACGGCCCGCGATCTCTCCCGCGTGGCGCAGACGCTCGACGAGCTCGGCCGCAACGCGCGCGGCCTCGATCGCCTCGTCGTCGCGCTGACGCATGACGAAGTCGGCGAGCTGGCGACCGCGCTCGGACAGCTGCGCGCGCGCTTGGCGCCGGGGCTCGCCGAATACCAAGCGGCGCTAGAGAAAGCGCAGGCCGCCGATCAAGCGCGCACCGAGTTTTTGACGCTGGTCTCGGCGGAGCTGCGCACGCCGCTCGATCGCATCTTGGCCGGCGCGCGCACCTTGCTCGATCCCGCCGCCGAGCCGCTCTCGGACGAGCAAAAAGAGGACGTGCGCATCGTGCTCACGTCGACGACGCACTTGGTCGATCTCATCGACGAGGTGCTCGATATCTCGGCGATCGCGACCGGACAGGTGCAGCTCAAGCTCGGGCAGGTCGATCTCGGACAGCTGGTGGCCGACGTCGCCAAAGCGCAGCGACCGCTGGTGCAGCAAAAGGGCGTCGAGATCAAGATCGACATCGACACGCCGTCACCCGATGCGCGCGCCGACGAACGGCGGCTGCGCCAAGTCGTCACCAACATCATCTCCAACGCCGTCAAGTTCACAGAGAAGGGCTCGATCGAAATTGGCGTGCATCGCGAGTCGGACCGCGTCGTCATCAGCGTCAAAGACACGGGGCCGGGAATCGCCGACGAGCAGCTGCCCAAGCTGTTCTCGGAGTTCGTGCAGCTGGGCTCGTTGAAGCAGCGCGCGCGCGGCACCGGGCTCGGCCTCGCCATCTGCAAACGGCTCGTCGAAGCGCACGGCGGGCAGGTCGCGGCCGAATCCAAAGTCGGCGTCGGCTCCATCTTTCGCGTCATCTTGCCGGCGCGCGGACCGGACGTGTCGCGCGCATGAGCCCGGGAGCGACGATCGCAGCCCGCACCGCGATGACGGCGCGCGTGCGCATCTTGGCCGGCTGCATGGTGCTGGCGATCGGCGTGGCGTTCCTACTGCCGTCACTGTTTCAGTGGGTGCTGCATCTGTCGCCGAACGAAGCCGAATACACGCGGCGCGCGTTCTGGGCCGGCGTGCCGCTCGATCTGACGGCGCTGACGACGACGGTGTGGATCGGCCTGTCGGGCGTCGATCGCGCGCAGCCGGGCGACGAGCGCGCCCGCCGCCGCGTGTTGGCGCTGCCGTTCCGCTTGTCGCTGGTGACGGTCGTGTTCGGCATCGTGATGGCGCTGGGCGCGATGGCCTTCGATCAGTACAAGACGCAGACGCCCTTGCCGATCGCGTTCGGCTTGACGCTGTGCTCGTGCGCGATGATCGCGCTCGTCGCCGTGCCGCTCTTTGCCTTGACGCGCGCGGCGCTCGTGCCGTTGGCGCAGCGGTTGGCGACGGAGTCGCCGCCGATGGGCCGGCCCTTGTCGCTGCGCGTGCAGCTCGGCTACACGGTGTTCGCCATCGCCACGGCCGCGGTCGTGCCGGCAGCGGTCTTCGGCATGGCGCAGCTCGAAGCCGCGGCCGCGACCGAAGCGCACGCGCGCGCCGAGAAGACCGCGTCGCGGCTGGCGGCGACCGCGCAAGAGCTCGACGTCGTGGCCGCGACGCGCCTCATGACGCGCACGCCGTTGTCGGGTCGCGAGCGCGTCATCTTGCGCGCGCCGTCGGGCTCGCTCATTCCCGACGACGCCGCCGACGAAGTGTCGTGGATGCCGTATGTCGAGAAGCGACTCGGCGGCTCGCTGGCCGGCGGCGCGCTGCGGATCTATTACGCGCCGCGCCCGATCTCGCCGGTCGCGCTGATGTTGGTGACGCTCGGCCTCTTGCTGCTCGCGCTCGTCGTCGCCTCCACGATCGGCACCGCCGTCGCCAAAGACGCGCACGGCGTGGCCGAGCAGAATCGCGCGCGTCGCCGCCGGCGAAGAGCCGGAGCCGCTCGGCGCCGTCGCCACCGCCGAAGTGCGCCGCGTGACGATGGCCGTCAACCGCCTGCTCGAGCGCATCCCGCGCTTGACGGTCGAGTCCTTCTTGGCCGTCGAGCGCGCCGAAGAGGCTCGCCGTCTCAAAGCGCAGTTCTTGGCCAATATGAGCCACGATTTGCGCTCGCCGCTGAACTCGATCTTGGGCTTCTCCGAGCTGCTCTTGCGCAACTTGGAAGGCGAGATTTCGCCCGGCCAGCGCGTCGTCTTGGCGGCGGTGCACGCGACCGGTCTCAACTTGTTGCGATTGCTGACCGAGATCTTGGACACGGCGAAAGTCGAGAGCGGCAAGATGGAGCTGCATCGCCAGTCGACGCCGCCGGCCGAGCTGCTCACGCAGGCGCTGCAAGAGGCGCGGCGCGGTCGCGCGCAGGCCGCCACCGACAAGCTCGTCGTCGAGCTGCAGCCGGGAATGGGCCCGATTTACGTCGATCCGCTGCGCATGGTGCAGGCGATTACCCATCTCGTGAACTACGCGCTCGACGCGGCCGATGGCGGACGCGCCATGTTGCAAGCGAGCGAAGGCGAGATGGCGGAGTCGCGCGTGCTCCTGCTCGACATCGAGCACGACGGCGTCCTCGAAGATCACGAGCGCCGCGAGGTGTTCGACGGCTTCCGGCGCATCGCCGGCAAACAGGGTCTGAATCTGGCGCTGCCGCTGGCCAAGCGCATCCTCGAGCTGCACGGCGGCCAATTGGACCTCGTCAACGCCGGCCAATCGGGGCAGCGGCCGCGCTTTCGCGCCGTGGTGCCGATCGGCGTCCGCCGCGAAAAAGCCACGCCCACCCGCGGCGTTCCCCGCATTCCGTAGCTCATTTTGACGAATCCATAAATCGCGCGTAACGGAAGCTTGCGTAGGCGTAGCGACCAAATTGTCCTGTGATATAATGACTCGCGAATCTCTATGACCGTCTCACCAGTTCCACTCGAGCCACCCGAACGGCCGCGCGATGCCCGCGCCGCGCTCTCACGACTAGAAACGGCCGTCGCGCGCGTCATTCACGGCAAAGGCGCGGTCGTGCGCATGGCCATCAGCGCGCTGGCGGCGCGCGGCCACGTGCTCATCGAAGACGTGCCCGGTGTCGGCAAGACCACGCTCGCTCGCGCCTTGGCGCGCGCCATCGGCGGCACGTTCCGCCGCATTCAGTTCACGTCCGATCTATTGCCGTCGGACATCCTCGGCGTCACCATCTTCAACCAAGAGTCGGGCCGCTTCGAGTTTCGCCGCGGTCCCATCTTCGCCAACGTCGTGCTCGCGGACGAGATCAACCGCACGACGCCGCGCACGCAGTCGTCGCTGCTCGAAGCCATGAGCGAAGGCCGCGTCTCGCTCGACAACTTCACGCACGAGCTCGATCAGCCGTTCATCGTCCTGGCGACGCAGAACCCGCTCGAGCACTTCGGCACCTATCCCTTGCCCGAGTCGCAGATGGATCGTTTCCTGTTGCGCTTGCGCATGGGCTATCCGTCGCCGGCCGACGAACGGCGCGTGGTCACCTCGGCGCAGCTCGAAGATCCGGTGGAGAGCCTGCAGCCGGTCGTCGACGCCACCGACATCGCGGCGATTCAGCACGCGGCGGCGCGCGTGCGCGTCGAAGATGCGCTCGTCGATTACGGCCAGCGCGTCGTCAGCGCCACGCGCGAGTCGCCGTTCTTGGCGCTCGGCGTGTCACCGCGCGGCTTTCAAGGCTGGTATCGCGTCGCCAAGTCGCGCGCGCTCATCGGCGGTCGCGACTTCGCCGTGCCCGACGACTTCAAAGAGACCGCGCTGCCGGCGCTCGCGCATCGCCTGGTGCTGTCGGGTGGCGGCGCCGGCGAGCCGCTCGGCCGCGCGCGTGAAGAGGCGGAGCGCGTCCTGACCAATCTCCTCGAGCGCATCCCGGTTCCCGCGTAGGCGAAGATGCCGCGCCGCCGTAGCAATTGGGAGCGCGCCGCCGGTTGGATGCGCGTCGCCGCGTGGCGCTTTGGCCGCCGCCTGCGCAAGTGGTGGAAACCGCCGCGGCGCCTGCAGTTCACGCGCGAGGGCAAGTACTTCGTCGGCATCACCATCGGCGTCGGCTTCGCGGCCATCAACACCGGCAACAACCTGCTCTACCTCCTGCTCGGCATGATGCTGTCGCTCATCATTGCCTCCGGGATCATGAGCGAGCTGTCGCTGCGCGATCTGACGGTCACGCGCCAGCCGCCCTCGCGCATCCACGCGCGCCGGCCGTTTCTGATGGGCATCGGGCTCGCCAACGGCAAGAAGCGGCTGCCTTCGTTCTCGGTCGAGGTCGAGGATTTGGTCGGCGAGCGGCCGCTCGACAAGAAGTGTTACTTCCTGAAGCTGCCCGCGGGACGACTGCAGCACACCTCCTATCGCCACACGTTTCCCCGCCGCGGCCGCTACACGTACTCGGGCTTTCGGCTGTCGACGAAGTTTCCCTTCGCGCTCTTTCGCAAGTCGCGCCTCGTCGATCGCGCGACCGAAGTCATCGTCTATCCGCAGCTGGCGCAGCTCGGTCACGCACAAGCGCCGCGCGCGCGCGTCGCCGGCCTGGAAGCGCAGAACCGGCGCGGCCGACAGGGCGAATTCCACGGCCTGCGCGAGTTTCGCGACGGCGACGATCCGCGCGACATTCACTGGCGCTCGACGGCGAAGGTCGGTCGCACGCTCGTCCGCGAGCACGAGGAGGAGGCCGCGCGTCGCGTCACGATCTACCTCGACAACGCGCTGCCCGAAGGCGAGCTGTGTCCCGACGAGCTGGCCAAAGACGGCCTCGAGCGCGCCATTTCGCTTGCCGCGTCGCTCGCCGCCGACTATCTCGAGCGCGGTTATGCCGTGCGCGTCGTGACGCGCGGCGATGCCGTGCCGCCGTGGCTGCAAGGCCCGCCGCAGCTCGTGCGCCTATTGAAGACGCTGGCGCTGTTGCCGACGGCGACACCGGAGCAGCCGTTTCCGCCCGTCGGTGACGCCAGCGCCGAGCCGATCTTGATCGTGCGCAAAGGCGGACCGCGCGCGGCCTTCACGCGGGTGATCGAAGCGTGAGCGCGCAGGTTCGCGCCGCCAGCGCGCCGCTTGCGAGCGTGACCGGCGCATGAGGTTCAGCGCCATCCACAAAGCGACGTCGTACCTCATGGTCGCCGCCGCCTTCGCCACGCTCGCCCTGTCGCACGAGCTCTCGCCCGTCGTCGTCGGGCTGACGCTCGGGGCCGGCCTGCTCTCTTATCCGTTCGAGCCTGCGCGCCATCCGCGCTTGCGCGCCCGCGCCTGGACCGCCGGCTGGAACGCCGTCAGCCTCGCGGTCTTCGCGCTCACGCTCATCGACGCCATCCGCGGCGACGCCTTGCCCGCCGGCGTCCGCTTCTTGTGCTTTCTGCTCGTCAACAAGCTGTGGAACCGCAAGTCATCACGCGATTACTTGCAAGCCTACGTCGTCAGCTTCCTCATGCTCGTCGCCGGCGCCGCGCTCAACAACGAGCTCGCCTACGCCGGCTGCTTCTTGGCCTACGTCATCTTCGCCACCTGGACGCTCACGCTCTTCCACTTGCGCCGCGAGATGGAAGAGAACTACCTCATCAAACATTCCGACGACGGCGCCGAACGCGTCGAGGTCGATCGCATCCTCAACTCGCGCCGCATCGTCGGCTGGTCGTTCCTCGGCGTGACCTCAATCGTCTCGGTCGGCGTCTTCGTTGGCGCGACGTTGGTGTTCTTCCTCATTCCGCGCTTCGGCTTCGGCTTCTTCGCCACGCACACGCGCCACGGCCAGATGACCGTCGGCTTCAGCGATCGCGTCGACCTGAACGGCTACGGCCTCGTCAAAGACAATCCGCAAGTCGTCATGCGCGTCGAGTTTCCGGGGCCGCTGCCGGCCGAGCCGCTGCGCTTCCGCGGCGTCGCGTTCGACAAGTACGAGAGAGGTCGCTGGACCCGCACGTTGACCGCGCAATCGCCGATGCGTCGTTGGGGCGACCTCGCGTTCATCGGCGAGATGTCGCGTCATTTGAACGGGCCGCGCGTGCGCGACTTCTTGAGCCACGCGTTGGAGCAGCGCATCTACCTCAATCCGCTCGACACGGCCGTGCTCTTCGGCGCATCGCGGGCGGTGGCGTTCGAGATGCCCTCGGGCGGCGGTCTCGGCCCGGCGCCGGTCGTCGCCGAGCCGCGACCCGGCGACGAAGTCTATGCCGTCGAGCGCCGCTTCAACCGCGACGGCAACTACAGCTCCGTCGAGCGCCGCTCGGGCTTGCGCTACAGCGTCTACTCCGACGTGTCATCGCCCGACGAGCGCGTGTTGCGCCTCGCGCCCGACGCCGATCGCGAAGACGACGAGCTCGCGCCGTATCTCGCCTTGCCCGCCGATTTGCCGCCACGCGTCGCCGAGCTGGCGCGCCAGATCACCCGTGACGCGCACGGCCCGTGGCAAAAGGCGCGCGCCATCTCCGACTACCTCGCGCGCTATAAATACACGCTCGATCTCAAGCGCGACGAGCGCTACGAGCCGCTCGAAGACTTCCTGTTCGTGCAAAAGGCCGGTCACTGCGAATATTTCGCGTCGGCGCTGGCCGTGCTCTTGCGCGTCGTCGGCGTGCCGACGCGCTCCGTCAACGGCTTCTTGGGCGGCGAATGGAACAGCTACGGCCACTATCTCGCCGTCCGCCAAGGCGACGCGCACTCGTGGGTCGAAGTGTGGATCGACGGCGCCGGCTGGGTGACGATGGATCCGACGCCGCCCGGCGCCGCGCCCGCGAGCTCCGGCGGCGCGTGGAACGCCATGCGCCAGCTCGCCGACAACATGGAGCTGGCCTGGTTCAAGTACGTCATCGAGTACGACCTCGGCAAGCAGGCCGACATCGTCAGCGGCGTGCGGCGCTGGGCGCAGCTCGCGTCCAAGCGCGACGCCGTCGACGCGGCGGTACGCCGCTATGCGGCGCCGCTCGTCGGCGCGGCCGCGGCGCTCTATGGTTTGTGGCTGCTCTTGGGCGTGTGGCGTCGCCGCCGGCTGCCGGCACAACGCATTCGGGGCGGCGCCGAGGCGCTGCACGCGTATGCGCGCGCGTTGAAAGCGCTCGAACGGCGCGGCTTTCAGCGCGGCGCGGGCGAGACCGGCCGCGAGCTCGCCGCGCGCGTCGAACGCGCCGCCGATCCGGCCGCGGCGCCGTTCACCGAGCTCGTCGAGCTTTACTACGCCGCGCGCTTCGGCAACGTCCCGATCGCGACCGCCGAGCTCGAGCGGCTGGCGCATTCGGTGGCCGCCTCGCCGCCCGCACCAGAAGTCGCTGCCGCCGGCTGACCACCTCCGCTTTGACGTCGCGCTGCCGAGCCATTAAGGTGTTTGACACTTTGGCTCAACATGGCTTTCGCTCGTGACGCGATGACGTCCTATCGGCTCCGTGCCGGTCGCAACCCGCGGGAATCACACGCGGCATTCCGCTTGCACACCCGCGCCCCCATGCGTCTCACGCTCGCCTGCGCCGCGCTGTCGGCCTTTGCGTTCGCCGGAACCGCCCACGCGCAGACCGCTACCGCCTCCGGCACCTGCTCCGGCACCGACTCGTCGGGCGGCATGATCGCCGGAACGGTCGGCCTCGCCGTCCCCGGCAGTGACGGGACGACGTTCTCGAGCGTCGCGGCCGCGTCGGTCCCCTACGTCTTCGGCGCCGCCGAGTGCGAGTGCACACCCGACGAGAGCGACCAGATCAACCTGGAAATCCAGCTCACCTCGGCGTTCGGAAACTCGGACACGCCAGCCACCGTCGAGGTTTGGGTCGGCTCGGGCTGCGACACGTACACGACGCGCACGACCGTCGGCGAGACGGTATGCGAGAAGCTGACGACCGGCATCCCGCAGTTCACCAACTTCACGACGGCGAGCAACGCCGGCCTGCTCATTCACATCCCGATCCCCGGCAACGCCCTGACCGCACCCGTGACGCACCAGTGCACGACGGCCACAGTCAGCAACTCGATCTACGTCTTCATCTTCAACGATCCGACCATGCCGAGCGCGTCTTGCACGCTCACTGGCATCACCGAGCAGGGCCAGCCGCCGACCGCCGTCACCGGCATCACCGCCGGCTCCGGCGACGGCTCGGTCACCCTGACGTGGACCGCGCCGCCGCAAAACAGCTTCAGCCCGGCCGGATATCAGGTCCTCTGCACCGACGACTGCGGCAACGTCATCAAGCCCTCGCATTCGGCGGCGCAGTATTCGACCTGCGTCAACGGCGTTCTGCAGCGGCGCACGATCCCGACCGGTGGCTCGCTGCCGACGACGGGTGACGCCGGCGTCGCGACGACGGGTGACCTCGGGACCTTCTCGCTCACCGGCCAAATCGACCCCGCAGCCGAGCCTGAAGCGACACCGGCCGCGGAGCCGGCCATGGGCTGCGGCGGCGACGGCGGAACCTCGTTGTTCAGCGGCGACATGGCGTCCGCGACAAACGATATGGGCACGACGGTCAACAACAACGGCCCGCTCACGAACATGGATCCGAAGTTCATCTGCTCGGGCATGATCGGCGCCACCGGCAACTCGGCGCGCATCACCGGCCTGACCAACAACACGCGCTACCACTTCACCGTGCTCTCGTACGACTTCTACGGCAACGCGTCCGCCTCCGCCGTCGTCGACGCCATCCCGCAGCCGACCGAGGATCTCTATCGCCGCTATCGCGACTCCGGCGGCGCCGCCGGCGGCTGCTTCATCGCCACCGCCGCGTTCGGCTCGTACGAAAGCGACTGGGTCTACATCTTGCGCGACTTCCGCGATCAGGTGCTCTTGCCGAGCGACACCGGCCACGCGTTCGTCAACTGGTACTACGCCAACAGCCCGCCCGGCGCCGCGTGGATCGCCGAGCGCCCGTGGGCGCGCGCCGTCACGCGCGTTCTCCTCTTGCCGTTCATCGCCGGCGCGTTCTTCTGGGTCTACTTCGCGGCCTGGCAAAAGGCGCTCTTCATCTTGCTGCTGGCGGCGTTGGTCATGCGTAAGCGCCTCGCGGCCGCGATCGAGCGAGGACAGCGCGCGTGAAACGTCTCGCTCTCGCTTCCTTCTTATTCTTGGCGCTCGCAGCGCCTGCGCACGCGCAGGACGAGAATTACGGCGGCGGTCCCGCCACCGAATTCGGCGAGAACGCGCCGCACAACTACGAGTCCTCGCAGAACTTCGCGTTCGAGATCAAGCTCGGCCCGTACTCGCCCAACATCGATGGCTCGCCCGGATTGAACAAGCTCGGCGGCCATCCGTTCGCCGATCTGTTCTCGCCCGGCAAAGCGCGTCCGCCGGGCAAGCTCTTGACCCAGCTCGAGTTCGACTACGAGTTCTGGCACAAGTGGTACGGTAGCTTCGGTCTCGGCCACAACATCGGCTACTACCGCCGCACGGCGCACGCGCTCGAGTACAACGGCGGCAACCCGGCATCGCCCTGCGATCCGGTCGCGAACCAAAAGTGCGTCGGCTCGAGCGGCGACACGACGTCGCTCAACATCATTCCGCTCGAGCTCACGCTCAACTACCGCTTCGATCTGCTCGCGCGCCGCTGGCACATTCCCATCGTCCCTTACGTCAAGGTCGGTCTGGCCTACTACGTTTGGTGGATCGAGAACGGCGGCGGCTTCCTCTCGATCGCCAACTACAAAAACGCCGCCGGCAAAACGACCGACACCGGCTGGGGCGGCACGCTCGGCTGGGTGCTCAACCCGGGCGGCATGTTCCTGCTCGATGTGCTCGACCCGACCGCCGCGCACACGCTCGACAGCGAGCTCGGCATCAACCACACCTACCTCTTCTGCGAGCTGCACTACGCCGACATCACCGGCTTCGGCGCCAGCAACAAGATGAACCTCTCCGACGTCACGCTCAACGCCGGCCTCGGCTTCGAATTCTAAACATCGCTATATAAGGTTGTTTAGATGCGCCTGCGAATGATCGTCGAGTATGACGGCACCGACTTTTGCGGCTGGCAGCGGCAAGAGAACGGGCCCAGCGTGCAAGCCGCGATCGAAGACGCGCTGGCGACGATGGTGCAAACGCCGACCGTCATCCGCGGCGCCGGCCGCACCGACGCCGGCGTGCACGCGCTCGGGCAGGTCGCGCACTTCGACTCCGACGCGCGCATTCCGCCGCTCGGCTATCAGCGCGGTCTGAACGCGATCCTGCCGCGCAGCATCGCCATTCACTCGGTGGTCGAGGCGGCGCCCGACTTCGACGCGCGCTTCTCCGCGCGCGGCAAGCTCTACCGCTATCGCATCTGGAACAGCCAGACGCGCTCGCCCATGCAAGAGCGGTATGTCTGGCAGCTGCGTCGTCCGCTCGAAGTCGCCAGCATGCAGGAAGGCGCACGCGCGCTCGTCGGCCGCCACGACTTCGCCGCGTTCCGCGCGTCCGATTGCGAGCGCAAGACGACGGAGCGCACGCTCGCTCGCGTCTCGGTCGAGCGGTCGCTCGAGGGCTCGGGCGAGCTCATCACGATCGAGGTCGCCGGCGACGCGTTCTTGAAGAACATGGTGCGCATCATCGTCGGGACGCTCGCCGAAGTCGGCTACGGCAAACGCGCCCCGACCGACGTGCAACGAATTCTCGACGGCAAGGATCGCCGGCAGGCAGGCGTCACGGCGCCGCCGCAAGGACTGACGCTCGTGCACGTCGATTATTAGGTGATAGAATTTGGCGCGATGAACCTGCGCAAGACCTTCTTCATCCTGCCCAACCTCTTCACGCTGTCGAGCGTGTTCTGCGGGTTCTTCGCGCTCACGCTGTGCTCCGGGCAGCCGACGATCGATAGCCTCTATCAGGCCGCCGTCGCCATCTGCTTCGCTTACTTCTTCGATCTCGCCGATGGTCGCGTCGCGCGCTTGACGAAGACGCAGTCCGATCTCGGGCTGCAGCTCGACTCGCTGGCGGACGTCATCAGCTTCGGGGTCGCGCCCGCGCTGCTCGTCTACAAATGGGGTCTGACGAGCTTCCATAAGTGGGGCATCTTCATCGCGTTCTTGTTCTGCGCCGCCGGTGCGTTACGGCTCGCGCGCTTCAATGTCCTCGCGATGCAGCACGACTCGGCCAAGCCCGGCAAGTTCATCATCGGCCTGCCCGTCCCCGCAGCCTCCGCCGTTCTCGTGTCGCTCGTGCTCTTGAACCATCAGCTGGCCGGCTCCTACGTCGACGTCGGCCAGCCGGCGCTCGCGGCGCTCGTCGTCATCCTCGCGTATTTGATGGTGAGCCGCATTCGTTTCCGCTCGTTCAAAGACTTGCGCCTCACGCGCCGCACCATCATCGGCTTCGTCGCCATCGCCGCGTTCACGGTCGCCGTGATCGTCGGCCGCATGCACTCCGCGCTCATCTTCGTCGTGCTCATGGCCACCTATGTCGGCCTCGGATTGACCGAAGAGGTGTTCTTCTATCGTCGTCGCAAAGAGGAGGACGCGGCCGCCAAGGCCACGCATCCCGTGCACCTCGAAGCCGAAGGCGGCGCCAAGAACGACGAAGAAGTCTTGGCCGAGCTCGGCGCGTACGACTCCGACGAGGAAGAGCCGGCCACACCGTCGTCGACGCTCGCGCCCCGTCGTTCTTGATGCATCCGAACATCATCAGCGACGACGAAGCGCGCGTGGCCGAGCTCGTCCGCACGAGCCGTCGCGTCGCCGTGCTCGGCATCAAGACCGAGGCGCAAGCGAGCCAGCCGGCGTATTACGTGGCTGCCGGACTTCAGCGCGCCGGCGTCGAGATCATTCCGGTGCCCGTCTACTACCCGGACGTGACCGAAATCTTGGGGCAGCGCGTGTATCGCCGGGTTGCCGACGTGCCAGGCGCGATCGATCTCGTCGACGTCTTCCGGCGCTCGAGCGACGTCGCCGCGCATTTGCCCGACTTGCTCGCCAAGCGGCCGCGCGCCGTCTGGTTACAGCTCGGCATTCGCGATGACGCGACCGCCGAAGCGCTGGCCGAGGCCGGAATTCTCGTTGTGCAGGATCGCTGTTTGCTCGTGGAGCATCGGCGCTACGGGTAACGCTCCGCTGGGGGTGTGCTGCGGCGCACGGCTGCGCTGCGCGCGGCTGCGCTGGCGCGCGTATGCTTTGGTTCGGCTGTTGGGCGCGATGACTTCGACTGGTGCGCTGCGCGGGCTTTTCGCGCTGGGGGCGCCGTGAGGCTACGAGAGCGCGGGTCCGGGCAGCATTTCTGAGGATTGCGCTCGATTGGGAGCGCGCGGGGGATTGCGGCTGGACGGTTAGCTGCGCTTTTTGGCGGGCGGCTTGTCGCCGGCAACGGCGGGTGGGGCGGTCTTGCCGCCGCCGTCGTCCCATTCGACGAAGATGCCGTACAGCACGCCGACGATCGGGGCCCAGATCGCGCCCGAGCGTAGCGGCAGCTGGTCGACGCCGACCTGGAGCGGCTTGACGTAGAGCTCGGTGTCGGGCGCAAAGTGCAGCCCCAACGCCGCCAAGCCCACGCCGATGCCGGCACCGACGATCAGCTTGAGGACCGGCGTCCAGATCGTCTCGGCCTTCCACGGCGCGCGCCCAGCCACGACACCGACGAGCGCACCGACGAGCCCGCACGCCAGATACGCGAAGACCGGCGAAAGCAGGCCGAAGTGCAACAGCCCGTAGCCGATGCCACCACCGACGACGAGTCCCTTGAGCAAGCCAACGATGACGCGCATGGGGAACGGCGCCTCCTTCGAACAGTATACTTGTTCTATAGCGCCATTATTCCCAGATGCACGGAGGAGCGAATTTTGCCGCGGAGAATTACGTGTCAGGAGCGTTTCAGGGCATCGGCGACAGGCCGTGCGCCAACAGCCGGTCAGGTGGCGGCACGACGGGGATCGCCGCCAGCGCCTGCAGCCGCGGCGCAATCACGTCGGCGAACTCCTGGCGATACTTGCCGTCGATCGAGGCTTCGCGCGCGGGTTTGAGCTTGAGCGGGTCCACGAACGCGCCATTGACGCGGACGCTAAAGTGCAAGTGCGGGCCCGTCGCCAATCCCGTCATCCCGACGTAACCGATGACCTGCTTCTGCCGCACCGACTGGCCGACGGCCAAGCCACGCGCGAACTTCGACAGGTGCATGTAGGTGGAAGACATCCCATTCGGGTGATCGAGGATGACCGCGTTGCCAGCGCCGCCCCGCGGTCCCACGAACGCCACGCGCCCGCCCGTCGTCGCCCACACCGGCGTGCCGAGCGGCGCCGCGTAATCGACACCAAGGTGCGCCTTTTCCGTGTGCAAAATCGGGTGGAAGCGATGGCGATCGAACGCCGACGACACGCGCACGTACTTGAGCGGCGTCTTCAGCATGCTCTTGACGATGCTCTCGCCGTGCTCGGTAAAGTAGCTGCCCTCTTGCGACCCGTTCGCCGGCTGGAACCAGAACGCGCGGAACGTCCCCGTGCGACCTGAATATTCCGCAGCCAACACGCGACCGTATTTGTAGAAGCGACCGCCCAAGAACTTCTTCTCGACGATGATCTTGAAGCGGTCACCGGCCTGCGAGTCGGTATAAAAGTTCAGATCCCACGCGAACGTGTCGACGAACCAGCCAACGAGCGTCGTCGATTCGCCGGAGCGCTTGATGGCTTCGTAGAGCGACGAGCCGATGACGCCGCCGATCTCGGCCTGGCGCACTTCGAGCGGCTTCTCGTCCTTCGTCGCTTTCCAGCCGTCGCCTTCGCGCACGACGTGATACGCGAGCGCCGGGCTGACGCGATACTCGAGCGAGCGCAGATGATCTTCGCCGTCGAAGCGCAGCGAGTAGCTGTGACCGGCGCGCACCGTGCGCAAGTCGAACAGCTTGTTCAGCGACGCGGCCACATCGTTGACTTGCTTCGGCGGCAGACCATCCGCTTTCCAGCGCCGCTCGACGGTGTCGCTGTCGGCCATGACGCCCTCGACGACGCGCGCCTCCTCGGCCGTCGCGTCATCCGCCTTCGGTCGCTGCGCCGGCTGCGCGCTCGCGCCCGACGGCTGCGTCATGAGCGCCGACGCTGCCGACGGGTCATGCTTGGCCAGCTCCGTCGTCTTCATCAGCGCGCGCAGCGACGTTCCGCCACGTAGGAAGAAGAAGTAGACGTTCACTCCAATGAGCACGACGAACACCATGCCGAGGCGGACACTGCCCTGCCACGGGGATGCACGACGTTTGCTGCGACGACCCTTCTGCGCGGGCATGAACTGGTCCTTCTAGCGGTTACCACGCACGCCGGAGCGTCGCCAATTTTTGCCAAAGATTCGCATGTTTGAACACGCGTTCAGTGCACGAGATGCGGCAGCCGTCACGTTTCGGCGCGCGCCCCGCGCAACAGCTCCTCGGCGTGTGCGCGCGCTTTGGGCGTCACCTTGCCGCCCAACATGCGCGCGATCTCCTCCTTGCGCTCGCTCGCCGACAGCTCGCGGACGATGGTGCGCACGCGGCCGTCGCTCTCCTGCTTCTCGACGCGAAAGTGGGCCACGGCGTGCGCGGCGATCTGCGGCAAATGCGTGATGCACACGACCTGCTTGTCCTCGGCGACCGCCCGAATCTGCCGGCCGACGACGTCCGCGACCGCGCCGCCGATTCCGGCATCGACCTCGTCGAACACGTAGGTCGCGACTTGATCGGCGCGCGACAAGATGCGTTTGAGCGCCAACATGATGCGCGACAGCTCGCCGCCCGACGCGATGCGGTGCAGCGGTCGCGGCTCTTCACCCTTGTTCGCCGCGAGCTGAAATTCGGCGCGATCCCAGCCCGTCGGACCGAGCCGTCGACCGTCGAAGACGAGCGCCGCGTCGTCGCCCTCGCGCGCCGGCGCCGCCGTCACGACGGGCACGAGCCGCGCACCCGCCATCGCCAGCTCGGCCAGCGCCGCGCCGACCCGCGTTTGCAGCGTCCGCGCCGACTTCTCGCGCGCCTCGGTCAACGCGCGCGCCAACTTCTCCGCTTCCTGACGCGCGGCGCTCAACTCCGTCTGCAGCTGCGCGCGCCGCTCTTCATGCGACGTCAATTGCGCCAGCTCCGCCGCCAACAGATCGCGACGTCGAATCAGCCCCGTCACGTCGGTCGCTTCCGCGCGATGCTTGCGCAGCAACTTCGCCAATAGGTCGGTGCGCTCTTCGACATACGAGAGCCGCTCGGGATCGGCGTCGAGCCCATCGGCATAACGACGCAGATCGCGCGCGGCCTCCTCGAGCGTCACCCGCGCTTCGTCGATCGACTTGCCCACTTTGGCGAGCTCGGGATCGATGCGACCGAGCTCCTCGAGCTCGCGACCGAGCGCGCCCAGCTCGTCGGTGACGGCGCCTTCGCGCGCGTACAAAATGTCTTCGCCGCGACGGGCCGTCGACAACAGCTTGCCGGCGGAGCGCAGCCGCTCACGCTCGAGGCGCAGCTTCTCGTCTTCGCCTTCTTGCAGCTGCGCCTCGCCCAGCTCCTTCAGCTGAAAGCGCAGAAACTCCTCGCGTTCGATGCGCGTGCGTTCGTCGAGCGTCGCGGCCGACAGCGCGCGCGCCGCCGTCTCGACACGCCCGTGCGCAGCCGCCATCGCCGCCAGCTGCGGCTCGTGCATGCCGAACGCATCGAAGATCGACAGGTGCTGCGAGGGATCGCCGAGCGTCTGATGCTCGTGCTGTCCTGCCAGCTCGATGAGCACGCCCGCGACATCGCTCAGCGCCGCCGCTGTAGCCAGCACGCTATTAATGTAGACGCGCCCGCGCCCCGATTTTTGGATCACGCGGCGCACGATCAGACCTTCGTCGACGGGCGCGATCCCGACGTGACCGAGCCGCTGCAACAGCGCGTCCGCAGCTGGTCCGTGCGGGGGCTCGAAGATCGCCTCCACGCGCGCCTCTTCCGCGCCTGCGCGCACGACCTCCGCCGACGCGCGTCCGCCGCGCAACAGCGCCACCGCCTCGACGAGCAGCGACTTGCCCGCGCCCGTCTCGCCGGTGAGCACGTTGAATCCAGGGCCGAGCTCGATCTCAACGTCGTCGAGCAGCGCGAAATCGGTGATGCGCAGGTGCGTCAGCATGGGGTCTTGGTTTTATCGGCTAGCGCGGGCGAAAGTTGCTGATTATTTTTCGCCCCAGTTCATTTTCTCGCGCAACACGTCGAAGTAGCTCTGCGGCGAGCGAAACAGACGCAGCGGCTGCGTCGCCGCCGAGATCTCGACGCGATCGCCGTCCGCCAACGACGTGCCCCACTGTCCGTCGATCGTCAACATGATGTGCGCCGCCGACGACGCCAGCCGCACCATCACGCGCGACGTGGCGGGCACGACGACCGTCCGATTACTCAGCGCGTGCGCGCAGATGGGCGTGACGACGAACGCTTGTACGCTGGGCGCGACAATCGGTCCGCCCGCCGCCAGCGTGTACGCCGTCGACCCAGTCGGCGTCGCCACGATGAGCCCGTCGGCGCGATAACGATTGATGAGCTTGTCGTCCAAGAACGCGTCGAGCTCGATCAGACGCGCCAACGCGCCTTGGCTGAGGACGGCGTCGTTGCAGGCGTAGCGCGTGATGCGTTCGCCGCTGCCGCGAATGACGTCGCAGCGCAGTCGCAGACGCTCCTCGAGCGGCAATTCGCCGGCGAGCGCCCGCTCGATCGCCGTCGTCGCATCGGCCGGCGAGCACGACGTCAAGAAGCCCAAGTGCCCCAAGTTGACGCCGAGAATCGGCACTTTGCGATCGGCGACCAGCGACGCGCCATGCAGCAACGTGCCGTCACCGCCGAGCACGATCAGCAGATCGATCTGATCGTGCAGCTCGGACTCGTCGATGATACGCGCGCCGTGCGGCGACTGATCGTGGTTGCCGATGATGAACGGCTCGTGACCGCGCGCGCGCAGCCATTCCGCCAGCGACGCGGCGATCTCCACCGCCTCGGGCTTGGCGCGCTTGAGCAGCAGGCCGACGCGACGCACGAGCGGCAGTCTACGTCACTTCGGTTGAAACAGGTAACCCTGATGCTGATAGAGACAAATCGAGCCTGGACCTTCTTCGCGCGCCCGCTCCAGTGCGCGCGCGGCCATGCGCATCAAATCGCTCGCGTCGTTGACGTCTTTGCCGGGATAAAACGCGATGCCCATCGACACGACCGGCGAGAGCTCGTCCACTTTCGTGGCCGCCATTTCACGCCGCAAGCGATCGGCACAGGTCAGCGCGCCGACGAGATGCGTATTCGGCAACAGCGCTGCCAGCTCCGACGCGCCATAACGAGCGACGACGTCGATCTGACGCAGCGATCGCATCGTCGCCGCCGCCGTTCCTTGCAGCAAACGATCGACGAAGGTTCCGCCGCGCTGATCCATCAACGTGCGCCAACCTTCGACCGCCAACAAGATCAGCGACAAGGGATCGTTGTAACGCACCGAGCGCTTGAACTCCTCGTTGATGCGCTCGCCCAAGAACGCGCGATTGCGCAGACCGGTCGTCGCGTCGACGTGCGTGCGCGCTTCACTCTCGGCGCGGGCGACGCGCAATTCGTCGACGATGGCGCGCGTGCGCAGCAGCGCGCCGACCCGCGCCAACAAACGGTCGACATCGATCGGCGACGTCACCACGTCGTCCGCGGACGACAGCGCCTGCACGTGCGTCGCGACATCGCCGCGCGCAGTCACGAGGATCACCGGCATGAAACCGAGCTGCGTCTCGCTCTTCATGCGCGCCGCCATCGCCACGCCGTTCAGCCGCGGCGCGGATTCATCGACGATGACGAGCTCGTGTCGCTCGGCGCGCCACAGCGCGAGCGCCTCTTCACCGTCCGCCAACACGCGCACGCGATGGCCCGCTTCCGTCAGACGCCGATCGAGCTCGTCGCGCACCGGCGACGGCGGCTCGACGATCAGGATCGTAGACATTCGCCCACTCGCGCGCGCTCTTCGTCATCGAGCGCGTATGCGTCCATGATCATCTCGTCACGTCGCGCGTCGTCGCCGCGCACCGCTGCCTCCGCGACGGCTCGCCGCAGCTGCTGCGACGACGACGGGATCGGCAATGCTTCCAAGTGCGAACGCAACACGCGTGGCATCGCATGACGCGCGCGATGCAGCCAGCGCACGCACGACGAATTCAGCCACGCTGCCAGAAAATCGAGATCGAGCGCGTCATCTTCGAGGGCAAATGCATTGGCGCTGTTGAGCGTCAGCTGCCCCAACCGATCGACCGCCGCAAGCGGATGCGCATGCACGAAGCGATAAACGACTTTGTCGCGATCGTACGCTGTACGAGGCGCCGCCTGCTGTACGCGCTCGAGCGGCACCGCCAAGCGCCGATTGGGCGGCGCAATGCGCATCGCGGTCACGTCGGTGCCGCCGACGATGGGCTCACCTTTTTCGCCGAGCGCGTGGCGATTGTCGCCGGTCACGACGCCCAAGATGAAGCGCACGCGACCACGCAGTCGCTCGGTGGCCGACTCCAGCTTGCGTGCGAGCGTGTGCTCGCGTGCGGACAAGCGCGCGTTGATCACGAGCTGATCATCGCGCAGGAACGTCGCTTGCGCCACCGTCCCGTGCGGAGTCGCCGTCATCTGACCGACACGCACATCCGCGTCCAGCTCGCGACGCGCCACGATCAGCGCCGCCGGCGCGTGTACGCCCGCGAACACGTGACCGAGATGTTGCACGCGCTCGACCGCCGCCCGCTCCAGCAATCGTTGCCGCGCTTGCCGATGCGCGTCGACTTCGAGCCAAGCTGCCGGGACCAACAGACACAGCCGCCCGCCCGCCGGCAAGAGCGCGAGCGCACAATCGACGAACCGCGTGACGGACTCCTGACCGCGCCGAATCGGACCCACGCGACCGGCGCCCCACGGTGGATTGCCGATGACGTAATCGAACGGCCCGCGCGCGCACGTGCCATCCGCCACTTCAATGGTGGCGGCGTCACCCAAACGTGCCTTTGCGGCCGCGACCGCGACCGGATCGACGTCGGCGCCGTAAAGCCGCGATCCCGGCCAACGACGCGCGGCTGCCGCCAACCAGGCGCCATCGCCGCAGGCCAAGTCCGCGACAACGCCCCGCGGCGCCGGCAGCGCGGCAAGCGCCGCCTCCACGAGCGCCGCAGGCGTGTAGTATGCCCCCAGCGCCTTTCGCGCCGCGGATCGGACCGCCGCCTGCTCCGTCACCAGTCGTTCGCTCGCATCGCGACACCCATCATATCAAAGACCTTGACTCCCAACCGTACGCCGCATATAAGTCCTGGCCTTGTTTCCAAGGTTTTGGGGATCTTCCACATGAAGACGTTCTCGATGAAGACCGACGCCGCCATCACCGACCGCCAGTGGCAGGTCGTGGATGTTGCGGGCATGACTCTGGGCCGCGCCGCGACCCAGATTGCTCACGTCCTGCGCGGCAAGCACAAGCCGACGTACACGCCGCATGTCGATGCGGGCGACTTCGTTGTCGTTCTCAACGCGAACAAGATCGCGCTGACCGGCAAGAAGATGCAGGGCAAGCTCTACTACCGTCACAGCTTGCACCCCGGCGGCCTCACGACGTTCACGGCCGAGCAGCTCCTCGCGCGCAAGCCCGAAGAGTTGATCGAGCGCGCGGTGTGGGGCATGTTGCCGAAGGGTCCGCTCGGCCGCCGAATCTACAAGAAGCTCAAGGTATACGCGGGCGACAAGCATCCTCACGCGGCTCAGACTCCGGTGGAGCTGAAGCTCCAGCCGGCCCGCTAAAATAGAGAAGAAGGACTAAGAAATGGTCTCAGTCGACAAGAACGCCTTCTACTCCGTCGGTCGCCGTAAGCAGGCGGTCGCGCGCGTGTGGATGATGCCCGGCACGGGCAAGATTGCCATCAACCGCCGCGACGTGGACGACTACTTCGGCCGCGCGACGTCTAAGATGATTCTTCGCCAGCCGCTCGAGCTCACCGAGACGCTCGGCCGCTACGACATCTTCATCAACGTCGCCGGCGGCGGCTTGTCGGGTCAGGCGGACGCCATCCGCCACGGCATCACCCGCGCGCTGATGAAGATCAACATCTCGTTCCGGCCCGCTCTCAAAAAAGAGGGCTACGTCACCCGCGACCCGCGCATCAAAGAGCGCAAGAAGTACGGTCAGCGTGGTGCGCGCGCCCGGTTCCAGTTCAGCAAGCGCTAAACGTTGGAACGGCTGCCGGTCGCGGTCGTCGGAGCGTCCGGTTACGCAGGAGCCGAGCTCGTTCGGCTCCTGCTGCAACACCCTCGCGTTCAGCTTCACGGTCTCTACGCGCAGCGTAAGGCCGGCGAAGAAATCTCCAAAGACTTCCCACAGTTCACGGGCATTCTTCAGGGACGATATCAGGCGTTCGACGCCGATTCGATCGCCCGCGAGCACGCGGTCGCCTTCTTGGCGCTGCCGCACGGCGAGAGCGCTCGGGCGGCGCGCGAGCTGCGTGCGCGCGACGTCACGGTGCTCGATCTGTCGGCCGATTTGCGGCTAGGGTCCTCCGAGATCTACGCTGAGTGGTACGGCCAGCATGCAGCGCCCGAGCTGCTGCCGCACGCCGTCTACGGCCTGGTCGAGCGTCATCGCCACGAGCTGCCCAACGCGCGCTTGATCGCAGTGCCGGGCTGCTATCCGACGGCAGCGATCTTGTCCTTGGCGCCGCTGCTCGATGCCAAGCTCATTGCCCCCGAAGGCATCATCGTCGACGCGAAGAGCGGCACGTCGGGCGCCGGTCGCGAGGCGCAACGATCGACGAACTTTTCGGAAGTCGGCGAAGGCGTGCGCGCTTATAAGGTCGCGGCGCATCGCCACACGCCGGAGATCGAGCAGGAGCTCGAACGCGCGGCGGGCTGCGCGCTACGGCTGACGTTCACGCCGCACCTCATGCCGATGACGCGCGGCATCCTCGCGACCTGTTATGCGACGCCGACCGACCGCGAGCGCCCGGCGCAAGCTTACGCGGATGCGCTGCGTGCGGCGTATGCGAACGAGCCGTTCGTCACGGTCGTCGACCAGCCGCCGGACACGACGCATGTGCGCGGCTGCAATCGCGTGCAGGTCGGCGCTTGGTATGACGCGCGCGCCGGCCGCGTCATCGTCTGCGGCGTCATCGACAACCTCGTCAAAGGCGCGGCGGGGCAGGCGCTGCAGTGCTTGAACGTCATGCGCGGCTGGCCCGAAACGACGGGCCTCGAAGCCACCGCAATCTTCCCGTAAGTCGCGCCAGATCACGCACAGCTCGATCGCTTCCGATGGCATTCTGTCGACCGCGTTAGACGCTCGTTCCAGCCGCGGTAGTCGGCGGATTCGTGACGCATCAGCCACGTCAGCAACTATTGACATTCTAGTCATTACGAATAATTAGACAGCATTCCTGATTCGAGATTATGACGCACTTGCGCGTTCGAATCGGATCCGTCGCGATCCTTGCGAGCGCTGAGCCCCTGGGTCATCGGTACGGTCGGTCAAGCTCGGGGCGACACGGGATCTTCAACGTGCAACGGCGGCAAACTGCGAACGTGCGACGCTCGTCCAGCGACCCATCCGTCGCCGTCAGCGCTCGGGAGGCGGCTGCCGTGTAAGATGGGATTGTGGCGCGCCGCGTGCCGATTCTCGCCAAGCTGCTGGGCGCATATCTCGTGCCCGCGCTGGCGACATTTGCTGGCTTCGGCCTTGTCGCCCACTACGTCGCGCGTCGCGCGCTCGAAGACGAGCTCGGCCGACGACTGTCCGCCGTCGCCGCCGCCACCGCCGCGCAGCTCGCCGACGAAAACCTCACCCTACTCTCGCCCGGCGACGAACAGACGCGCACCTACCGCAACGTGCAGCGGCGCCTACGCGAGCTCGCGTCCGCGACCGGTGCTGCGCGTATCTACGTCTTCGCCGCCGATCGCACTTCGCGCTGCGACACGCGCGACGACATCGCCATCGGCGATCGCTACTACGCGCTCGACGGATCGCAGTCCGAGCTGCGCCAGGTCTTCGCCGGCAACGCCGCGTCGTCCGTCCTCTTCCGCGGCCGTGACGGCGCATTGTACAAATCGGGCTTCGCCCCGCTGCGCGGCGACGCGTCGACGATCCCGTTCGCGGTCGGGGTCGATGGCGCGGCGTCGCTGTACGCGCAGCTAGCCGGCTTTCGCCGCACGTTGGTCGCGCTCGGATTGGCGGGCACGCTGGTCATGGTGTTGCTCTCGATCTTGGTCGCGCGCCGACTCGTGCGACCCGTGCGACGGCTGGCGCGCGCCGCCGAACGCATCGGCGGCGGCGATCTCGATGAGCCCGTGGCAGCGACGTCGCGCGATGAAATCGGCCTCTTCGCCGATACGATGGAGCAGATGCGCCAACAGCTGCGCGCCCGCGATGAGCGCATGCAGATGATGCTGGCCGGGATCGCTCACGAGGTGCGTAATCCGCTCGGCGGCGTCGAGCTGTACGCGGGACTCTTGCGTGAAGATCTCGCCGGCGACAGCGAGAAGCTGCAACACGTCGCGCGCATCGAGCGTGAGCTCGGCCGATTGGCGACGATCGTGAACGACTTCCTCGAATATGCGCGCCGTCCCAAGCCGAGCTTCGCGCCCTGCAACATCGCGGAGCTGCTGGCTGAAGTGCGCGACCTGGCGCTCGCGAGCGCGCAGCCGCGTCATGTCGCGGTTGAGCTCGCAGCCGAGCCTGCGCGCGTCGCCGGCGACGAAGGCCAGCTGCGGCGCGCGCTCGTGAACCTCGCGCAAAATGCCGTTCAAGCCTGCCCCGAAGACGGCAGCGGCCGCGTTACCCTCGGCTGCGCGCACGCCGGCGGCGAGATCGTGATCACCGTCCGAGACACCGGCAGCGGCATCGACGCCGAGACCCTCGCGCGCATCTGGACGCCGTTCTATACGACCAAACAGAGCGGCACCGGGCTCGGCCTCGCCTTCGTCCGCGACATCGCCAGCGATCACGGTGCGCGACTTGCAGTCGAGAGCGATCCCGGGCGCGGCACCACGTTCACCCTCGCCCTGCCGGAGGCTTCGTAGTGGCGACTATCCTCATCATCGACGACAACGAGACGATTCGCGAAGGCTTGGCGCACATCGTCAAGAAGATGGGCCATTTGACGCTCGCCGCGCGTAGCGGAAAAGAGGGCGTCGAGCGCTTCAAGCAGACGCCGGCCGACTTCGTCATCACCGATCTGAAGATGGACGGAATCGACGGCGTCGACGTCTTGCGCGCGGTGCGCGAGATCGATCCAGATTGCCCGGCGATGATCATCACGGCATTCGGCACGATCGAAACCGCCGTCGAAGCGATGAAGTTGGGCGCCTTCGACTTTCTCATCAAACCGTTCGCGCCCGAAGTCGTGCGCCTCAAAGTCGAACGCGCGCTCGAGCTGCGCAACGCCCGGCGCGCCAAAGGTCGTCTCGAAGCCGAGAACGCCTATTTGCGCGGCGAAGAGTCGCTGCGTCTCGGCGAAATCGTCGGCGGATCGGAGCCGATGCGACGCGTCTTCGGCATCGTCGAGCGCGTCGCGCCCACCGATACGTCGGTCGCGGTCTATGGCGAATCGGGCACCGGCAAGGAGCTCGTCGCGCGCGCCATCCACCAGCGCTCGCGCCGCGCACAAGGACCGTTCATCAAGGTCAACTGCGGCGCGCTCGTCGAGACCTTGCTCGAATCGGAGCTGTTCGGTCACGAGAAGGGCGCATTCACCGGCGCCATCAAGCGCAAGCTCGGACGCTTCGAGCTCGCCGACGGCGGCACCCTCTTCCTCGACGAAATCGGTGACGTTTCGCCGGCGATGCAGACCAAGCTGTTGCGCGTGCTGCAAGAGCGCGACTTCGAGCGCGTCGGCGGCGAGACGAGCATCAAAGTCGACGTCCGCGTCATTTCCGCGACGAACAAAGATCTGACACGCGAAGTGGCCGAAGGTCGTTTCCGCGAAGATCTCTATTATCGGCTGCAGGTCGTTCCTATCGTGATCGCGCCGCTGCGCGAACGAAAGAGCGACATTCCGCTGTTGGTCGAGCACTTCATTCGCCGACTGGCGCCGAAGACGAATCCGATGATCACGGCGATCGACGACACCGCCATGGCGCGGCTACTCGCGTATCGTTGGCCGGGGAACGTGCGCGAGCTCGAGAACGTCATCGAGCAGGCGCTGGTATTCTCGGATGGCGATCGCATCGTCTCCGACGCGCTGCCAGCGGCCGTGCGCGGCGAAACGGCGACCCACGACGCGCATCCGCAAACAGCCGATCGACTGCCGCTGCCTGCGGGAACGATGGCGCTGCCGGACCTGCTCGATGATCTCGAACGACAGCTCATCTTGAAGGCGTACACGCAGGCCAAAGGCGTCAAGACCGAGACGGCGCGGCTGCTCGGTATCAAGACGAGCGCGCTCTACTACAAGTTGGAAAAGTACGGGATCGGCTGAGAGCACCTCGAAAAACTGAGGGGTACGAGACGTAAGTGTCGCGATTGCCAAGCACTTGGCGCGCGGCATGCCGGTTGCGTATGCTAATGCCCGAGATGCGGCTTGCAGGAGCGTTGTTCGTGCTGCTCGCGGCGACAACGCCGGCGCGCGCCGACGTGTGGGCCGACCTCGCCGCCACCGAACGCGCGATCGGACAGCTCGACAGCGCACGCGCGCAAGTCGAAGGCCGTCGTCGCGAGCTCGAGCAGCAGAGCCGGGAGCTGGCCGCGCAGATCGAAGCCACGAAAGCCGAGCCGGCCGGCGTTCGTCGCGACCTGAAGCTGCAAGAGCTGCTGGCCGGGCAACGCGCCAAAAGTGACGAGCTCGAGCACCTGACGTCCGACCTGCGCGGCCGAGTGTCGCTGCTGGCCGGCGCCCGCCGTAAGCTGTTGGCCGATTGCGATCGCGCGCTCTCGCTGCCGCTGCCGGAAGCAAAGCGGCTCGAGCTCTCGCGACTGCGCACGGCGCAGGCGACTTCGCTGGCGCAAACCGATCGTCCGCTCGGCGTGGCGCGGCCGACCGCCGATCCACTCGACGGACCGCGTGAGCTGCAAGACAAAGCGGACCTCTTACGCGACTCGGGCGACAAGCTGCGCCACGAAGTGCAGCGCTTGGCGCAGCGCATCGACAACGTCGAGCGGCGTCGTCATCTGCGCGAGCGAGCGGGCGCGATCGATGAGGATCTGTTCGGCGAGTCGGTGTCCAATCGTCATTCGGCGCGCATCACGTCGTTGAACAACAGCACGTTTTCGCCGACGGCCGGAGCGACGGGCGGAGCCGCCGGCGCGGGTGGGAGCAGCGGCGGCTCGGCGCCGACCGGCGGCGGCGCCGGCGCCGCACCCACCGGCGGCGGCACGAACAGCGGCTTCGGGAACGCGCCGACCTCGCCCGGCTCGACGAACAATACGGCGCCGCCGAACGACACGACATTGGCGCTGCGCAATCTCGTCGATCCGGCGACGCTCGATGAGTTGCGCCGGGCGGATAGCGGCGACGATCTCGAGCGCCAGCTGCGGGCGCTGCGTCGTGCGCAGGGCGAGCTCGACGGTCTGGCCAAGGAGCTCGACCGGCGCGCGCACGATCTGTCGACGCGAGCTGACGAGCTGAGGCACAAGAAGTAGTAAGATCGGCGCGTGCACGGTCTCGTCGCGCTGGCGGTAGTGCGGTTCGGCCTGCAGCTATCGCTCGGCCCCGAGTACGACAGCAACGCCAACCGCGCGGAAGTCGTCGCCAATGTCGCGTCGCCCGATCAAGCAACGGGCAGCTTCCTGTTGCGCTCGACAGCGTCCGGTCAGCTCGCCTGGCGCAGCGGCGGCAACTTGTTCCGCGCTACCGCTGGAGTCGGCGGCAAGGTCTTCTTCAATCCCGCGGTCGCCGATCAGGATGTGTTCGTCGTGCAAGCGGCGGCCGAAGATCGCGTGCGCGTGACGCGCTTTTTGCACCTCGCGCTCAACAGCGACTACTACGATGCCTGGCAGCGTCCGATCGAGCCCTATCGCCACCGCGACTTCCGCAGCGGCTCCGCCGTCGCGCGCGTCTACTTCGTCGATCGAATCGGCGAAGTGCAGCTCTCGGGCGGTTACCGCGGCTTTCAGTACAAACCCGATCCCGAGTCCGACTTCGAAGCAGCGCAAGCGAGCGCCAATGTCATCACGCGTGAGCACTTCGGGCGCAACGCCGACCACGAGCTCGACATCTTCGCCAGCTACCACTTCGAGCACCGCGACTTCGCAGGCGTCTCGCAATACAACCAGTGTCCGCTCGGCGCACCGATCACCGACAGCTGCCTGCTTCCCGGTCGCCGCCGCCGCGACACGTTCGAAGAGGGCGGCATCGAGCTGACCTACGTCGGTCCACTGCTCGTCGGACTCGGTTACGGCGCGCAGATCAACACCTCGAACAGCTTCGGCCAGTCGCTGCTGCGCAACATGCTGACCTTGAAGCTCGCCATTCGATTGCCGTTCAGCCTGTACGCGACGTTGAAAGCGCAGCTGTACATCACCAAGTATCTCGATCCGGTGCTGCTCGATCACATCTTCAACTCGCAGACGTTCGTCACCATCGACGACGAGAATCGCAACGCCGTGCTGATCGATCTAGAGCGTCCGATCGCGTCAATCGGGCTGTCGGTCAACGCGCGCTATTCGGTGTACACGAACGAGCTGTCGTCCTCGAACGACTCCTTCTTTCGGCAAGTGATCTACCTCGGGTTGACCTATCGCGCGGGTGCGCGTTAAATCGACGCGTGGCGCTGCGCAACGCGTACGACGCGCTGAGCGAAGACGAGCTCGTACAAGCCGTGCTCGCGCGCGAGCCGGCTGCGTGGCCAACGTTTTTCGCGCGCTACGAGCGACTGGTCATCAGCTGCGTGCGCAAAGTGCTGATTCGTTGGGGCGCGTCCTTCAACGAAGAGGACCTGGAAGATCTCGTTTCGGCGACGGCCCTGAACATCGTCAAAGACGACTACAAGAAGCTGCGCGCGTTCGATCCCAAACGCGGCTACAAGTTGTCGAGCTGGATCGGGCTCATCGCCACCAACAGCGCGCATGACTCCTTGCGCCGGCGCGCGCCGACCGAGGTCTGGTCCGCAGTCGCGCTCGATGACACGGCCCCGATCGCGCTCGAGAGCGAGGATGCGCTGGCATCCGATCGGCTCGAAGCGCAGGACGAAGCGCGCGAGCTCAACGCCGCGATCGCCGAGCTGTCGCCTGCGGAACGGCTGTTCGTCAGCTACTACTACATGCAGGAGCTCGACCCCGAAGTCATCGCGCAGCTGATGTCGATTTCGATCAATACGGTCTACAGCCGCAAGAATAAGATTCGCGAGAAGCTGCGCGCAATCGTGAGCAGAAACCAATCCGGTGCCGGTCGCGTCCGGAAGGGCGACGCGCCGCACGCGTAGCACGAGAGTGAAATGGCTGACGACGAACACGCGCAAAGAGACGAGCTGGACGCGGCGCTGAGCGCGCACGTGCGTGCCGGCCGTCCTGCGCTGGGCGAGCCGAGCGCGAACGCGCCGTCCGACGACGAGATCCTGCGCTACGTCGACGGCGTGATGAATGACGCGGAGCGAACGGCCTTCGAAGCGTGCCTGAGCGACCAGCCGGATGTCATCGATCGTGTCGTCGTCGTCGCCAGCGCGCTCGCCGAAACCGGTTATGCAGCCTCAGAAGCCGACACAAGACGTCGGAGCGCGCGCGGCACGTTTCGTCTTCCAGCTGTCGCGCGGCGCGCTCGCCTTCTTGCGCGGCAGCTCGCTGCCACTTTCGATCGAGCCCGCGCTCGCTGTTCGTTCGCAGGCGCCGTCGGAGCCGCCCCGATTCTTCGAGGTCGTGACACACCTTGCGTCCGACAGCGGTGAGGCCGGCACCGTCGAAGCACGCCTCGCCATCGAAGCGACCCAAGACGAAGCCGTCGACGTCCAGATCGCCATTACGCGACAAGGCGCCCCGCTCGACGGCGTACGCGTCAAGCTCCTGCGCGACGGCCGGCCCATCGACTCGTCGCCCACCGATCATGGCCGCTGCACCTTTACCGCGTTGCGCGCCGCCCACTATGAGCTCGAGATCCGCAAAGGCGGCACCGAAGTCGGCCGCCTGACGCTCGACATCCGCGACGACCGCACCGTCTGAGTCGCAACGCCCGGGGTGGGGAGCCCCTAGCATCCTGGGGTGTAGGCACCGCATCCTTGCTTACTTTGCGGTCATTCAACCCGTTTAATTATCGGCAATTGCGGCGACACCTCGAGTGTACCGATTGGCACGACACATGCTCATTCGGACCTGCAAATGAGGCCCGAGGCTCACATGCGTAACCTAGTGCTAATCAGTACGCTGCTTTTGTCAGGCGTGGCGGCTGCGCAAGCGGCCACCCCAGTGGCCGGTGACCAAAAAGAAGACATTCGGGTGCTGGGACGCCTCAACGTCAACGAAGCAAGCCGCGAGCAGCTGCTGACGGTGCCGGGGCTCGACCCGGTCGTCGTGGACACGCTCCTGGCTCAGCGAAAGAAGGCGCCGCTCGACAAGAATGCGCTCGTCGTGTTGCCGGCAGAGGCGGCGTCCCATTTGAAAGCGGGCGGCTCGTCCGACTATCGCCGTATCCGCCTGTTGCCACTGCAAGTGCTGATGGCGCGGGCTTCGCTCTGATCGCTCGCTCCGTCGCCTCGCACCTCATGGCGTTTTAAGGCCGCTCGCTCCGAGCGCCGAACCTCGCTGTCCGAAAATCTAAACAAATAGGCACAAAAAAAGGGCCCCGGTTTCCCAGGGCCCTTCTTTGCTCCGTGAAGCTGGAGCGGCGAGCTTACATGCCCATGCCGCCCATACCGCCCATGCCACCCATACCGCCCATGCCACCGGGGGCGCCACCACCACCGTGGCTATGCGACTCCTCCTTCGGACGCTCGGCGACGAGCGCCTCGGTCGTCAACATGAGCGACGCCACCGACGCGGCGTTCTGCAGCGCCGTACGCACGACCTTGGTCGGGTCGATGACGCCGGCTTCGATGAGGTCTTCGTAGGTGTCGGTCGCCGCGTTGTAACCGAACGCGCCCTTGCCTTCCTTCACCTTGTTGACCACGACCGAGCCTTCCATGCCGCCGTTCTGCGCGATCTGGCGGAGGGGCTCTTCGACCGAGCGGCGGATGATGTTGACGCCGAACTGCTGCTCCGTCGAAAGCTTGAGCTTCTCGAGCGCCGGCAGCGCGCGAATGAGCGCCACGCCGCCGCCGGGGACGATGCCCTCTTCAACGGCCGCGCGCGTCGCGTGCAGCGCGTCTTCGACGCGAGCCTTCTTCTCCTTCATCTCGGTCTCGGTCGCCGCGCCGACCTTGATGACGGCGACGCCGCCGACCAGCTTCGCGAGGCGCTCCTGCAGCTTCTCGCGATCGTAGTCGCTGGTGGTGTTCTCGATCTGCGCGCGAATTTGCTTCACGCGCGCCTCGATGCCGTCCTTCTTGCCGGCGCCGTCGACGATCGTGCTGTTGTCCTTGTCGACCGTGATGCGCTTGGCGCGGCCGAGATCCTTCAGCGTCAGGCTCTCGAGCTTGAGGCCGAGGTCCTCGGTGATGGCCTGGCCGCCCGTGAGGATCGCGATATCCTTTAGCATTTCCTTGCGACGATCGCCGAAGCCGGGCGCCTTGACGGCACAGACATTCAGCGTCGCGCGCAGCTTGTTGACGACCAACGTCGCCAGCGCCTCGCCGTCGACGTCCTCGGCGATGATGAGCAGCGGCTTGCCCGAACGCGCAATCTGCTCCAGCAACGGCAGCAGGTCCTTCATGTTCGAGATCTTCTTCTCGTGGATGAGGATGAACGCGTCCTCGAGGACCGCTTCCATGCGCTCCGCGTCCGTCACGAAGTACGGCGACAGGTAGCCGCGGTCGAACTGCATACCCTCGACCACTTCCAGCGTCGACTCCATCGACTTCGCTTCTTCGACGGTGATGACGCCTTCCTTGCCGACCTTCTCCATGGCTTCGGCGATCATGTTGCCGATGGTCGTGTCGCCGTTGGCCGAGATCGTGCCGACCTGGGCGATTTCCTTCTGGCCCTTGGTCGGCTTCGACTGCTTCTTCAGGTTCTCGACGATCGCGATCACGGCCGCGTCGATGCCGCGCTTGATCTCCATCGGGTTGTGACCCGCGGCGACCATCTTCGAGCCTTCGCGGAAGATCGCCTGCGCGAGAACGGTCGCGGTGGTGGTGCCGTCGCCGGCGACGTCGGAGGTCTTGGACGCGACCTCCTTGACCATCTGCGCGCCCATGTTCTCGAACTTGTTCTCGAGCTCGATCTCTTTGGCGACGGTGACGCCGTCCTTGGTGACCGTGGGAGCGCCCCACGACTTCTCGATGACGACGTTACGGCCACGGGGTCCGAGCGTCACTTTGACGGCGTCGGCGAGCGTGTTGACGCCCGTGAGAATGCGGGCGCGAGCGCCCTCGGAAAACTGAATGTCCTTGGCAGCCATGTCCGCTCCTTATTTCTCTACGATGGCGAGGATTTCGTCCTCGCGAAGGATGAGGTGCTCGACGCCATCGACCGAAATCTCGGTGCCGGAATACTTACCGAACAGGACGCGGTCGCCCTTCTTGACGTCGAGCGGGCGCAGCTTGCCGTCGTCGTTGAACTTGCCGTTACCGACGGCGATGACTTCGCCCTCGACCGGCTTTTCCTTGGCGCTGTCGGGGATGATGATGCCCCCCTTGGTCTTCTCTTCCTCAGCCAGCCGCTTGACAACGAGCCGGTCCTGAAGCGGTCGAATATTCATCACTCTCCTCCAGTTGGGGAATCCGTTACCGGACGATCGTTAGCACTCACGTCGAGTGAGTGCTAACAGGGCGGCATGTTAAGCATTGCGATTTTTCACGCAAGGCCCTTTCCGTCGTTTTTCCTGCTGCTTGCAGAATAGTCACAGCGTCGCGAAATGTAATCCACAGTCGCATAACATCGAAAGTGAAACAGCCTCGCGAACAGCCCTCTACTCAACTGGAAACAAAGCGGAAATTGAAGTTTGGGAGGGAGTGGCCGATGATCCAGGTGTCGACTTGGAGGTCTCCCTGCGATGGATTTGAAGCTCACTACCTCGATCGCCGAATTCTTCCAGGACCGTATCGCCGATGCCATGCGCAACCAGGGCCTCGATGCGACCACACCGACCGAGTGCTACTTGGTCAGCCTGCTGTCCGACTACACGACTTCGCCGCCGGATGACGAGCCGTTGGCGCTCAAGTTGGCGCGCGCCGTTCAATCGCCGGATGAACGCGTTCGGCAGCTCAAAGAGGTCGGTGATACATCGCTCTACTTGTCGGGCTTTTTCGCCGACTCGATACAGCGCCGGCTGGTCGACGTCGACTACTACATTCAGATGGGCGGCGCCGCCTACAGCGAGCTGGCGCGCTATTTCCGCGGCAACCCGAACTCGCAGGTATTCGGAGAGGTCTACGACGAGCTGGGCAAGAAATTCCCGCGCTTCGTCGACGTGTTCGCCGAGGTGAGCGAGGGTTCGACGACGTCCGATCACGACCTCGTGCATTTGTACGAGCGTTGGCTGCGCACGGGCTCGGAATGGATGGAGCGGCGCCTGCGCGCGCAAGGCGTCATTCCGCGCAAAGGGGATTTGCAGTAGTGCCTGCCGTCCTGCGCGCCTTGCAGGGCGGATTGGAATCGATGTATCGAGTCGAGACCGATCTGGACGTCTGCGACTTTCTCATCGACGGCGAAGGCCGCGACGGCCATCAACTGGAGCGCACACCGCGCGAGCAACTGCTCGTGAAACAGGGTGGCGACGACTTGGAGCTCGGTCTCTTCGTCGACGAACGAACCTTGGAGAATCTGGCGATGCGCGATCCGCGCCGCCGACTCGATGCGGACAACTTGCAAGACTTCCTGCTCGCGGTCGAGGGCGTGAGCCACTTCGTGTACATCGTGCATTGCGCGCGGCAGGAGCGTCACGTCTCGGCAGTCGAGCTCGAGCTGCAGGCGGAGGTCGACAAGTATCTCGTGGCGCTGCTCGTGACCTGGAACCAGACCGGTGAGCCTCCGAGCGACCTACGCGAGCGGCTGTTCTCGCGGGTGACGTTCGCGGGCGATCTGTCACGCGAAGAGCGCGATCGATATCAGCTGGCGAATTCCGCGGCAGACGAGTACGCGGCGTCGTTGGAAGCTCGGTTCGTGCGCACACACTCGGTGACCGAGATGCTCGGTGAGGCGCGCGAGTTCTATCGCAAGGGACTCGCCGACAAGCTCGGCTACATCAGCCAGCTCGCAGCCTAAGAAGCAAAGTCCTTTCGCCGCCACTAGGTCGCACGAAGGCACAAGCCTCGGGTCATCAGGCACACATCAGCACAGCCACCCCACGCGTCAGCCAGCTTGCCGCGTGGCGTGCGTGCGCTTCTTCGGCCGCGCCTTGGCGTGCTTCGGCTTCGTCGCGGCCGGCGGCTCCGGTGTCACTTCCGCCGGCTGCGTCGGCACCATGAGCTGCGACGGCAAGTGCGCAACCGGGGCCTCGCGCTCAGGAGGCGCCGTTGGCAACAGGACAGGCGTCGGCGGACGTCGCAACAGCGCCGTGCTGACGCCTGCGAGCGCAATCAACGAGCACATGGCCAACGACGGCCAGAACACGCCGCGCAGCGTCCGAGAACCTCCTGGTCGCGCCTTCGCCGACGCCACCACCGCGTCGCTGGCCTCGAGCGCGCCCGGCGGCGGCACGTTGGCCATGATGTCGGTCGGCACGACTTCGTTCGTCGTGTCCTCGTTGAGGTCCACGAAGATGCGCAGTCGCGCCGCACCGCCGCGCGTAACGTCGAGCCCAATCCACTGCACGCGTCCATCGCATGCGCGCTCCGGCGACAACTCAGTCGTCACTTGGCTCCCCAGCTTCAGCCACGGCAGCTCGGCTTCGATCATGACCCCGCGGTCGCTCAGGTCGCGCGCGCTGGCTCGCAATGGAGCGCTCAGCGCCGGCAAGTGAATGCGCACGTCTCGCCGGCCGAACAGCGTCGGTTCGCGCTTCTGTACGAGCCGCTGGATGCGCTGACGATCGGGATCGCCGAGACCGACGAATCGGACGGCCATCCCTTCATCGGCGTGGCGCACGACCTCGCCCTCGACATCGACCGGGTCGGCACCGTCGCGCAGGTTCACTTTCATGCGAATCTGCGCGCCGAGCTCGAGCGGAGTCTCGGCGGACATGAGAATGCCGCCTGTGGACAGGTTGACGGACCGTGCGCGACCACCGCTGCCGAATTGGACGGTGGCATCATGTGCTACTCGCGGCGCATCTACCGAACGCATGCTACCGGTTACGCAAGTATCGTTCCGCTCCGTAAGGCCCGAAAATCCTAGATCTTGCATCGCGACACTCTCCGGATTTCGGAGGCCGGTACGGTTTCCGGTGCGCTCCGATACGTTCCTTAGAGCTTCGTCGCGAGATCCTTCCGTTGCAACTTTGCTGTCGTCGTCAAAAGCTCCGGCTCTTTGGCGATACCCATCGTAATGACGAGCTTGAAGGCCTGTTGCACCGGCATATCGAGCTCGCGGACCAGCTTTCGCTCGACCAGCAAATAGAACCCGGACGTCGGATTAGGAGTCGTCGGCACGAACACGCTGACTAGCTCCTGGCCGTCGCGCGACAAGATCGGCACATGGCTCGACGTCACGAACGCGATCGAGAAGATCCCTTGGCGCGGATATTCGATCAGCACGGCGCGGTTGAAGCTGTCGGCGCCTTGCGCGAACACCGACTCGAAGACCTGCTTGATGAGCCCGTACGTGCCACCGAACAGCGGAACCCGTTGGAAGCTGCGATCGAAGAACGCGACCAATCGACGACCGACGAAGTTGTGCGCAAAGACGCCGAACAGGAGCGCGAGCACGAGGACGCTGAGCACGCCGAGCCCCGGCATCGGATAGCCGAATGGCTTCGGCCGATAGGCGTCGGGGAAAAGGCCGTCGATGCCGCTGACGATTAGATACACGAGGTAGGCGGTGCCGACGACCGGCGCCAGCAACACCATGCCGGTGATCAACTCGTTCTTGAGGAGGCTCCCGAAGCGCTTGATCACGGGCGCGAGTCTACGGGGCGAGTAGCAGATTGTCGATGAGTCGCGTGTTGCCGACGAATGCCGCGATCGCCATCACCGCCGGACGGATCACTTCGCCGCTCAAAAGCTCCAGTGATTCGCCGTCGCGCAGCTCGAGGTAATCGAGCCGAACACCGGCGCCGGCGTCGACCAGCTGACGAGCTTTCGCCAACAGCGTCGGCGCGTCTCGCTCGCCGCCAGTAAAGGCAGAATGAGCCGCGCCGAGCGCGCGCGACAAGGCCAAGGCACGACTACGCTCGTCGGCCGACAGATACGCGTTCCGCGACGACATGGCCAAACCGTCGGGCTCGCGCACGATCGGCATGCCCACGATCTCGCTGGAAACGTCGAGATCGCGCGCCATGCGACGAATGACCTGGAGCTGCTGATAGTCCTTCATCCCGAACAGCGCAACGGTCGGCTGAACGATATTGAGCAGCTTGAGAACGACCGTCGCCACACCGCGAAAATGGCCCGGCCTACTCGCGCCGCACAATCCCTGCTGCAGCCGCTCGACTTCGACGAACGTCTGATATCCGTCGGGATACATCGAAGCCGCATCCGGTACGTAGGCCACGTCGACGCCGGCACGCTCGGCCTTTGCCAAGTCGCCCTCGAGATCGCGCGGATAGCGCGACAGATCTTCTTTAGGCCCGAACTGTGTCGGGTTTACGAAGATCGAGAGCACCAGGATATCGCCGCGCCGCCGCCCCTCCTCGAGCAACGAAACGTGACCGTCGTGCAGGTAGCCCATCGTGGGGACGAACGCGATCCGCTTGCCGGCGACGCGCCACGCGTCGGAACGCGCGCGCATCGCCGACGGCGTCTTGACGATTTCGACCGTCACGTCTTGCGTGGAAACGGCAGCGGAATACAGGCTGCGCCGCTGGCGTCGGGATCGCGATCGCCGCCGTTCGCCGCCGCCGCGCGCACCGAGCCGTACGGCGTCGCCGATTCCGCACGCTGCGGAACGTCCTTCGAGAAGCTGTGCTCGACGTCGGGGAACTGCTCGTTGCGCACTTCGTTGATGTATTGCTCGACCGCGGTGCGAATGCGCACGGCGAGATTGTCATAGCGCTTGACGAACTTGGGGCGGAACTCCTCGTTCATGCCCAACAGGTCGTAGATGACGAGGACTTGCCCGTCACAGTGCACGCCGGCGCCGATGCCAATGGTCGGGATCGAGATGGCGTCGGTGATCTGCTGCGCGAGCTCGTGCGGAATACCTTCGAGCACGATCGAATAACAGCCCGCCTGCTCGAGCGCGCGTGCATCGGCGAGGAGCTGCTTGGCTTGCGCATCCGAGCGCCCTTGAACTTTGAAGCCGCCCATCGAGTGCAGCGACTGCGGAGTGAGCCCGATGTGGCCCATGACCGGGATGCCGATGCGCGACAGGCGCGAAGCGAGCTCGGCGTATTCGGCGCCGCCTTCGAGCTTCACAGCCTCGGCGCCGCCCTCTTTCACCAAGCGACCGGCGTTGCGAATGCCGTCTTCGAGCGAAGCCTGATACGACATGAAGGGCATATCGCCGACGACCTGCGCACGCTCGGTGCCGCGCTTGACGGAGCGACAGTGATAAATCATCTCCTCCATCGTGACGGGCAGCGTGTTGCCACTGCCCTGCACCACCATGCCCAGCGAATCACCGACGAGGATGATATCGATTCCGGCTTGATCGACGAGACGCGCGAAGCTGGCGTCGTAGGCGGTGAGCATCGAAATCTTGTGATGCTCCGACTTCATCTTGGCGAGCGTGTTGATCGTGACTTTCGAGGCCGTGTTCGTCTTCATGGTCCACCTCCGTCTCGGTCCCTATCGGGATCCAAGCGGGCTGTAGTGGGAGACGCCTGCCTTGGTGCGCTGGATGACCGCTACGAGATCGTCGAGCTCAGCTCGGCTCTCCACGAAGTCGATCTCCGACGTGTTGACCACCAACAGCGGACTATCTCCGTAGTGAAAGAAGAACTCTGCGTAAGCTTGCGCCACCCTTTCGATATAGTCACGCGGCGGGGTCCTTACGCCGTCCGCGCGTCGCTTCAAACGGGACAAAAGCACGTCGGGCCGTGCTTGTAAATATACCACCAGATCCGGCCGCGGCACTTGCGCACCCAAGAGGCCGTAGATCTTGTCGTACAGCGTCAATTCGTCGCGACTGAGGTTCAACTGCGCGAAAATGCGGTCACGCGCAAATAAGTGGTCGCTGACGACGCCGCCGCGCGCGAACAGATCTTGCTGATGTACGTCGTGTTTTTGCTGATAACGCGACAGCAAAAAGTAGAGCTGCGCTTGAAAGGCGTGGCGCTTCGGATCGTCGTAGAAGTCGGTCAGGAACGGGTTGTTCGTCGACTCCAACACTTCGCGTGCGCCGAGCTTCGCCGACAGCAGCCGCGCGAAAGCGGTCTTGCCCACGCCGAGAGGTCCTTCGATGACGAGGTAGCGAGGGCCCACGTCCACTCGCGCAATATAGGATCAATCGTCGGAAGCGTCTACGCGCCTATTCGGTCGTTTTAGCGCTGCGGCGGCCTGCGAGTGGGATCGTAAAAGCCCCCGAAGCCGGCCGGCGTTTAGGTAAATCGGCGCGTTGCAGCGATTTGTCCAGGCAATCGGCGGCTGGATGATCGGGCCGCGTACGAATGCCGGACTTCGTCCACATCAAGCCGACGCGTAAGACCTCGGGTCCCGGCAGGCAGTCTTCGAGTTGGAGCAGCAGTGGACCCAACGCGCGCGCAATGATCAGCGGATCGCCCGGCGCACCATCGATCTCGCGCGGGTCGAGCTCCAGCTCGAAGTCGGTCAGCTTTTGACGGGCGAGCTCGATGTACGGGCTGTCGGGCAGCTTGCCGACGAAGCGGCGCATTTCGACGCGCGCTTCGGCGATCGCCCCACGAGCAGCCCAACCGAGCGCACGATAATAGTGCTCATCACCGGCGGGCACGAAGACGTAGTCGCCGCTGTTCAAGCTGTACAGCACCGGATCGAGCGAGAGGACGGCATCGACCTCGGCGCGCGACTTGTCGACTTGGCCGTCACGATCGAGCGCCACCGCCAGCGCCAAGCGCACGACTGGCTTGTCTGGCGCGAGCGCGACGGCCGAGCGATATTCGTCGATCGCTTCGGCCAATCGACCGACGGCCATCAGCTCGTCGGCGAGATCGTAGTGAACCAAGTAACGGTTCTGAGGCGGCAATCCGCCCATCGCTTCGAGCGCGCGATGAGCCTCGATCGCGCCGGCCAGATCGCCGGTGACCTCCCGTGCAAAGCCGAGATGGAACGTAAGCGCCACGTCGGCGTCGTGGCTGGCGGGCTTGTCCGTCGCAACGAGGCGCGCCCGCTCCAGGACTTGACGAGCATCGTCGAGCTCGTGCGCCGCGAGCAGCGTTTCGCCGAGCGACTGCAGCACGTCGCGATCATCGGGACAGAGCGTCGTCGCTTGGCGCAAGAGGTTGGCCGCATTCGTCGCCAAATCGTGAGCACGCGCCTGCTTTGCTTGCTCGAGCAGCACTGCACAGCGCCGGCGTGCCGGATGCGCGATGTCGTCCCAAAGTGGCGCAGCGGATACGACGTGTGTCGACGTGACGAGAACGAGCGCGATCATCGAACAGAATCGCGTCATTTGCCGCCGAATAGCAGCGTGAGGATGACTTCCTCGGCCTCCATGTTGTCGCTGAGCGGGAAACGCCACGCCGACGCAGTCAGCTCGACACAATGTCCGAGCGAGCTCTCGTCGACGGTGGACATCAGCACGTGCGCCCGCGCGGCCAGCACGCCCGATGGGTCGATGAGCATTTGCAGCTGCATCTCGCCACGAGAAGAAGGATCGACGCGCAGCGTGCGCGCATAACACAAGCGCAGCTCTTCTTCGTGCAGCTGGATGACGTCACGCAGCTCGGACGCGGTGCGCACTCCACGAAGGTCGACGACATCACCGACGAGAACATGCACGCGCGCCGGATCGACCGACGGACCGCCGCCGTTCCGTTTGAGCTCGGCGAGATGTGCGCGCGCACGTCGCACATACGGTGAGGCGGGCGATTCGGCGATGAACGCGCGCCACGCCGCTACCGCGAGCTCGCGATCGCCGGCGATTTCGTGGCCCAACGCTTCGTAGTAGCGTTTGTCGCCGGTCGGCTCGAAGAAGACGCTGTCGTCCGCGAGATGCGCCATCGTCGGATCGAAGTCGAGCGCGCGCTGAATCGCTTGATGCGACTTCTCGATCTGCTCGTCGCGATCGAGCGCCACGCCCAGCCCCCACTCGGCAAGCTCCCACTCGATGTCGCCTGCGATCGACACCGCTTCTGCTTGCCGATAACGATCGATCGCCCGATCGAGATAGCCGAGCGCCATCAACGTCTCCGCCGAATTCCCGAGCAGCACCGAACGGCCGAGATCTTCGAACAGATTCGAGCGACGAACCGGATCGATGAGCTTGAGCGAACGATCGTATTCGACGAGCGCCTCTTTGTAGGAGCCGATCCGCGACAGCAACAAGCCCAGCTCGGATGCAATTCGTTCCGCGTCAGCGCCGCTGCGATCGAGCTTGCGCGCTTCGTACAGCTCGTCGATCGCGCGTTGACAGGCGTTGGGACGACAAGCTTCCGGATGCTGCAAATCGGCGACGCTCAGCGCCTGCGCGAGCATGATGTGCGGCGTCGGATCGCGCGGCTTCTCGCGTGCCGCCTGCTCGCACAGCGCCTGCGCTTGATCGGCGAGCGTGAAGCGGCGATCGCGATCGCGGGTCTGCGACACCGCGCGCAGCAGCTGCTGCGCCTGCTCGATCAGCCCGGCGCGGGCCCGCGTCGGCAAGCAGATGAGCACGATCGCGATGATGCAGGCGAGCGAGCGACGAATACGCACGTGCCTGAGTATACGTCGTCGATTGACCTCGCGCTGCGACGAGCCGTATAAGCGGTCGAGATGCCGCGCACGCTCGGTCCCGGACTGCCCGCCGCAGGATTGGCGCTCGGCGTCTTCGGACTCGCGTTGTGGGTGGCGACGATCTCGATCGCGTCGCTCGATCTGCTCGTCGGTGGGCTGCTCGGGCTCGGCCTGGCCGCGGCCCTCGCCGGCTACGTTTTCGGCAGCAGCGAGCGCGTGCGACGGCTGTCCGTGCTGGCAATCGGCTGGAACGCCGCGGCCTTGGCCATCGTCGCGATCGTCTACACGGCCGCCTGAAAGCGGCGACCGATCGCCTGCGCGATCCCGTGCACCTGCGTCGCCAGCTCCGTGATCTGCGCTGGCAGCAAGGACTGCGCACCATCGCACAGCGCCTTTTCCGGCTGATTGTGGACCTCGATGATCAGCCCGTCCGCGCCCGCCGCCACCGCTGCCCGGGCGACCGGCGCCACCAAGTGCCGCAGGCCCGTCGCGTGACTCGGGTCGACGACGATCGGCAGATGCGACATCGCCTTGACCACCGGGATCGCCGAAATGTCGAGGGTGTTGCGCGTCGACGTCTCGTACGTGCGGATTCCGCGTTCGCACAGGATGATCTGCCGATTCCCGCCGGCCATGATGTACTCCGCCGCCAGCAAGAGCTCCTGCACCGTCGCCGAAATGCCCCGCTTGAGCAGGATCGGGCGCTTCACCTTCCCCAAATCCTTCAAGAGGTCGAAGTTCTGCATGTTGCGCGCGCCCACCTGCAGAATGTCGACGTAGTTCAGCATCATCTCGATCTGCGAGCGATCCATCACCTCGCTCACGATCAGCAGATCGTGGCGATCGGCGGCCGCGCGCATGATCTTGAGGCCCTCTTCGCCCATTCCCTGGAACGCGTACGGCGACGTCCTCGGCTTGAACGCCCCGCCGCGCATGATCTTTGCGCCCGCCTTGGCCACGATCGGCGCGATCGCCTCGACCTGCTCGCGGTTTTCGATCGTGCACGGCCCCGCCATCAGCACCACGTCCGTCCCGCCGATCTTTACGCCGCGGCCCACGTCCACGATCGTGTCCGTCTCCTGGAACTGCCGCGACGCCAGCTTGAACGGCGACGAAATCCGCACCACCTTCGCCACGCCCGTCAGCACCTCGAACTGGCGAGGATCGATGTCGCGGTCGAGGATCCCCACCACGCCGATCACCGTCTGCTCCTTGCCGTCGGAGCGGTGCGGCTGAAACCCCTCCGTCTTGATGTGGTCCACGACCGAGTCGATCTGCTCGGCCGTCGCGTGAGGGGTCATGACGATCATCATCGGCGTTCACTCCTGAAGGAGCGGCAGTATACCCCGAGGCGCTCCGACTCTCCCGTGCTTCGGAAGGACTCCCCGTATCTGCATTTTGGGCCGGCGGCGGCATCGAAGACGCCTGCGTTTGCAGGAATTCTCCGAACGAACGCAGATGCCAACCGACACAGCTGAGCGTGCGCCCAAAGCCGCTGATGAGCTCCCGCGGCAGCGTTCGCGCCTTTTCGAGGCGCATGCGCCAACGCAAGGCTCGCGCCTTTTGTCGACGAAAGATCTTCTTGCTGAAGCGCGGCAGCCAACCGCGCCGCTTGCGTCGAACGGGCGCTTTTATGGCTGGCTTCGACGCGGGTCTCGACTTCTTGCGCGGTGGCATCACGACACCTACCGCAGCTCGCTGGGCGACACGAAGGGCGGCATCGCCTCGCGCACTTCATCCGGAAGATCGGCACGCGCAATTGCCTCGTTCAGCCGATCGATGATCGCGCCGACTCCGTCGCTGAGCGTGCGCGCCTCCACCGCCGTGAGAATGTCGACGCGCGCGTAGGCGACGATCGCCTGCTTGGCCTCGTGACACAGCCGCATCGAGACCGCGAGCCGCCGATACCAGCGCGGCAGCGACAGGCCACCTTGCGCGGCCTCGACGAGCCGTTCGGCGACATCGATGAGAATCGCCTGCAATCGATCGAGGTCGAGCGGATTGTCGCGCGCGCGGTGAACGACATCGTCGAGCAGCCGATTGACGGCTTCGAGCGCGATGTACGGCGGAAACTCCCGATGCGGGAACAGCTGATCGTGAGTCGCAGGAACGAGGAGCGTGGGTTTGTCGGGACGCATGCCAGCGCCGTAAAGCAGGCTGCATGCCGCCGACAACTAGCTGGAATTATTTGGATGAAGTCTGAATTTTGTCCGGCAGGCGGACAAGATCCGAATACCGGACGTCAGCCCGCTTCGCGAAAGGCGTCGTCGACGAACTTCAGCTCGCCCTGCGGACCGACCAAGATCACACCGCGCTGGTCAAGGCCGAGCTTCTCGGGATCGCCCACGTTCCACGAAATCGTCGTCGTCGCGCCCGGCGGGCCGACGACCGGAACGCCATCGATGCGGCCGCGTTGACCGACGATCGCGAGACGTTGCCGGGCCACGAAACGGCCGTTGGAAATGGGGAAACGCGGCTCGAGCGGCTCGGCGCCGAACAGCGAGGCCGCGTCATCGGAGGAGAGCCGAACGAAGCGCGGCTGATGGGGCTTGCGAATCACAAGTAGACAATAAGCAAAGGCACACGCAGCGTCAAACGGTACCGCTATACATCGATATCTTTGGCGTCGGTGGCGCGCTCCATGATGAAGCGGAATCGCGCCGACGGATCCTTGCCCATCAGCTCGTTCATGATGCGATCCGTGTCGAGCGGGTTCTCGACCACGACGCGCAGCGCCGAGCGTCGCTTGGGATCGAGCGTCGTCGCTTTCAGATCCTCGGCCGGCATCTCGCCCAAGCCTTTGAAGCGGCTGATCTCCGGCTTCGCATTCTTCGGCGCCTTCGCCAAGATCTTCTCTTTGGCGTCATCGTCGAGCGCCCAATAACGCTCCTTGCCGACCTCGATCTTGTAGAGCGGCGGCAAAGCCAAGAAGACGTGCTTGTTCTCGATCAGCTTGCGCATGTGTCGATAGAAGAACGTCAGCAGCAGCGTCGAGATGTGATGCCCGTCGGAGTCGGCATCGGTGAGGATGAAGATCTTGCCGTAGCGCAGCTTCGTCTCGTCGTAGTCGTCGCCGAGCCCGCAGCCGAGCGCCGTCACGATGTTCTTGAGCTCGGCGTTGTTGAGGATCTTCTCGGTCGACGCCTGCTCGACGTTCAACACCTTGCCGCGCAAAGGGAGAATCGCCTGCGTACGACGATCGCGCCCCTGTTTCGCCGAGCCGCCTGCCGAGTCGCCCTCGACGATGAACAACTCCGACTCGTCGGGAGACGTCGACGCGCAATCGGCCAGCTTGCCCGGCAAGTTCAGGCGATGACTGACCGCCGTCTTGCGCGTGACCGCTTGCGACGCCGCGCGCGACGCTTCGCGTGCGCGAGCGGCGAGCACGATGCGCGCGATGATGCCTTCGGCGGTCGACTTATTCTCCGTCAGCCAGCGCTCGAGACCGCCGCGAATGACGCCGTCGACTTCGCCTTGAACCTCGGGATTATTGAGTTTGTCTTTAGTCTGGCCCTGAAATTGCGGATTCAGGATGTAGACCGACAAGACCGCGAGCAGACCTTCGCGAATGTCTTCGGCCGTGATGCTGACGCCTTTGGGGGTCAGCCCGTGCGTCTCGATGAAGTTGCGGATTGCTTTGACGACGCCCGACTTGAGGCCGGCTTCGTGTGTGCCACCAGCCGGCGTCGGGATGCCGTTGACGTACGAACGAACATGCTCGTCCGTCGACTCGGTCCATTCGAGCGCGATCTCGACACGCGGCTCGTCTTTGACGAACGAAAACACGCTCGACTGAATCGGCGGATGCCCGCGCTCGGCCGCGATCTTGACGAGATAGTCGGAGATGCCGCCGTCGTGCGCGAACTCGAGCTTCTCGCCGGTGCCTTCGTCGTGAAACGTGACGTGCAAGCCGCGATGCAAATACGTCTTGGCTTCGAGGCGATCGCGAACGTCGGCGGAGTCGAAGCGCAGCTTGGCGCCGAAGATCTCGGGATCGGGACGGAAGAAGATCTTGGTGCCCGTGCCTTTGTGCTTCGACTTCGTGCTGTGCAGCTTGCTGGTCGGCACGCCGCGCGAGAACGACTGCACGTGCTCTTGGCCGTCGCGCCAAATCGTCGCCACGAGCTCTTCGGAGAGTGCATTGACGACCGAGCTGCCGACGCCGTGCAAGCCGCCCGAGTGAATGTAGTTGCCCTGCTCGAACTTTCCGCCGGCGTGCAATGTGCCGAGGATGAGCTCGAGCGCGTTCTTCTTGTACTTGGGAACGTAATCGACTGGGATGCCGCGACCGTCATCTTCGACGGTGACCGAGCGGCCATCCTTGTCGAGCGAGACCCAAATGGTCTTGGCGTAACCGTTGATGACCTCGTCGATCGAGTTGTCGACGATCTCCCACAATAGATGATGGTAGCCGCGCGAATCGACGCCGCCGATGTACATGCCGGGACGCTTGCGAACGGGCTCCAGGCCTTCGAGGACTTGTATGTCCTGGCCGGTGTACTTGCGTTCAGCCATTTAGTCCTTTGTCTCCGACTTATCGTCCGCGGCCGGCAGCTCGGGCACGGCCACCGGCGGTGTAATGACGCGCTCGACGCGCTCTTTGCGCGAGAAGATCTGACGGCCTTTGCTGCCGCGCGGAACGCGGTCTTTCTTGAGCGGCCGCACTTCTTCCGTCCGTCCCTTGTCGCTCTCGAGGACGAGCGGCTCGTTCACGGTGAACCCGACCACCGTCGTCGAATCTTCGTCGATCTTGATGACCGTGACGCCGCGCCCCGGATTGGCCAACAGGTTGACGTCCGCGACATCGCACACGAGCGCGTGCGAATCCTGCGTCGCGACGCAGAGAATGCCGTCGTCGGGCGCCGCGCGAACGCCGACGATTTCGTCACCGTCGGCGACGCGGGCGAAGCGTCGTCCGGCGCGCGTCGAGATCTCGCTGTGCGGCGCCAATGCGAAGCGCAATCCGTAGCCGGCCTTGGTGATCGCCACCAAGTTCTCGTCCTTCGGCTTCATGCGTTCGTCGAGCGAGAGCGCCCACACCACACGCTCACCGTCCTTGAACTTGAACAGCTTTTGCACCGGATCGCCGTAGCCGGTCGACGCCGGAATATCGACGATCTTCGCGACATAAGCCGATCCGAAGTTGGTGAAGAAGGCGATGGCGCTGCGCGTGTTGCCGGCGAGCACGTCCATGACCGAGTCGCCCTCGCGCACGCGCGTCGACGAAGCGTCCTTGAGCTCGCGCACGCGCTTGACCCAGCCGTCGCGCGTCAAGATGACGTTGGCGTCCTCATCGACGATGTACGCGTCCGGATTGAATTCAGGCTCGTCCGACGAGACGCTGATCTTCGTCTTCCGCTTGTCGCCGTACTTGGTGACGATCTCTTGCAGCTCGTCTTTGACGACCGTCCAACGACGCGCGTCGCTCTTCAACAACGTCTCGAGCCGATTCGCCTCTTTGCGCTTTTCTCCGAGCTCTTTTTGGATCAGCAGGATCTCGAGCCGCGCCAACCGATACAGCTTGAGCTCGAGGATGGCGTCGACCTGCTCCTCGTCGAGCTCGAAGCGCTTCATCAGCTTTTGCGCCGCGTCCGCTTTGCCTTCGGACTTGCGGATGATGCGGATAACTTCGTCGAGCGCGTCGTAAACCTTGGCGTAGCCCTCGAGAATGTGAATGCGCCCGTTCAGCGCGTCCAAGTCGAAGCGAAAACGACGCGTAACGACCTCGAAGCGGAACTCGAGGAAATGGCGCAGACACGCGCGCAGATTCAGCCGCTCCGGCCGGCCGACTTCGGGATTGTCCGTCGGCACGAGGCAGGTCAGGTTGACCTGCACGTTGTTCTGTAGCGCCGTGTTCTTGTACAGGTACGCCATCACCAGCGCGGCGTCGGCGTCCTTCTTGATTTCGAGCTCGATGCGCACGTCAGTGGTCGACTGATCGAGCACGTCGACGAGCTGCGGCAGCTTACGTTCGCGAATGATCTCGCCGATCTTCTCGACGATCGCCTGCTTCGTCGGGCCGTACGGAATCGACGTGATGACGATGAGCTGGTTCTTCTTCGTCTTCGATTCCTCGAGATCCCATTCGCCGCGCAACTTGAACGAGCCCGAGCCCGACTCGTAGATTTCCTTGAGATCGCGTTTCGACGCCAGCACTTGGCCGCCCGTCGGGAAATCGGGACCTTTGATGTACTTGAGCAGATCCTTCGAATCCAGCGCCGGATCGTCGATGAGCGCCATGCAGGCTTCGACGACTTCCGTCATGTTGTGCGGCGGAATCGAGGTCGCCATGCCGACCGCGATGCCTTGCGTGCCGTTGACGAGTAGATTGGGAAACTTCGAGGGCAGAACGACCGGCTCGGAGCGCGTTCCGTCGTAATTCGGCCGCCATTCGACCGTCTTGGCGCGAATCTCCTCGATGAGCTCGGCCGCCAGCTTCTGCAGCTTGGCTTCCGTGTAGCGCATCGAAGCCGCCGAATCGCCGTCGAGCGAGCCGAAGTTGCCTTGCCCGTCGACCAGCGGATAGCGCAGCGAAAAGTCCTGCGCCATGCGCACGAGCGCGTCGTAAATCGCCGTGTCGCCATGGGGATGATAGTTGCCCATGACGTCGCCGACGACCTTGGCGCACTTGCGGTGGCGACCGTCCGCCAGCAAATGCAGGTCATGAAACATCGTGTAGATGATGCGGCGCTGGACCGGCTTCAGGCCGTCGCGCACATCGGGCAGCGCTCGCGAAGTGATGACAGATAGCGCGTAGTTGAGATAGCGCCGCTGCGTCTCCTCCGAGAGCGGAATCGTCTGAATGTCCGGCATGTCGCGCGCGCAACATAACGGGTGAGCCGCGCAGGGTCAAATGCCCTGGCAGGTCGCAACCCAATGTGTCGACGGTGAATTGGTACGAGAGGACTACGTGTTGGGGACGGACTTGCGCTTCTTGCCGTGCGGATGACCCATGTCACTCGAGCCGGGCGGCGAGTAGTCGATCCAGCGGTACGAAGGCTCTGGGCGGATGTCGACGTGCACGAAACCGCCGCGCGGATAGATCCCGATGCCCATGCCGCCCGTGTCGAGCGACTCGACATACTTGTGCAGCACCTTCTCGTTCACGCCCGGAATGCGAATATCGGAGGCTGAGCCGTGGAAATGGAACGACGAGGTGCGCTTCTGGTTGCGGAATCCCGACACCAGCTCGATGCGCTTACCGAAGTGGTCATATACGCGCGAGAGCATCTCGAACAGGCGCGGATCGATCGCTTTCTCGGTGCCCGTCCGCTTGCAGCGCCAAAAATGATTCAGCTGATCGACGGCGTCATCGTTGAACGTGCCGTCTTCATTGTACAGATCGACGTTGAGCGACTCGCCGAAGTTGACGGCGTAGAGCTCGATCTTGCCCGAGGGCTTGTCGAGCGGTTCGTCGCGAAGCTCGTCCACGGCGGCGAGACGGCCGGAAAACACCGCGTGCGAGCGGTGTTTTTTCTTGTGTCCCGCCTTGCTGGCGGCGACCGGCGGCGCGGCGTCCGCGTGTTCAGGTTCGTCCGCGTGCGCGGATCCCAAGCTCACGGTACCGGCGAAAACGAGCGCTGCAAACCAGGCTGACTTCTCCAATGGCCTCTGCCTCCCGTCGTCTATCGTTACTGCCTGTCGCGTGACGTACCCATCGGATCGGCCAAGATCGTTGTGGGCGCGAGAACCACAGAAGCACCTACATCCTGAGTGGTCCTCTAGGGTTAGCCCCTATTCACACAATACTTTTTCGACAGTACCGAGATACGAAGAGCCCCGTCAAGGGAAAATATATGCTGTGGCGTCAGGGGTTTGCCTTAGAGGGCGCGCCCTCGAGGTTGAAAGGCAGATGCTGGAGCTCGATATTTAGCTGTTTGGCGACGTCGAAAATTCGGTTGTCGCGATAGAACTCGCCGTAGACGATGCGACGAATTCCCGAGTTCGCGACCTGCTTGAAGCAACTCCAGCAAGGCGACGCGGTGACGTAGATGGACGAGTCGTCGATGGCGACGCCGTTCTTGGCCGCTTGCAGGATCGCGTTCGACTCGGCGTGAATCGTCGCGACGCAGTGGCCCTCTTCCATCATGTGGCCGACCTCGGAGCAGTGTGGCATGCCGCGAATCGACCCGTTGTAGCCCGTCGACAAGATCGTCTTGTCGCGCACGATGACGGCGCCGACGAACTTGCGGTCGCACGTCGATCGCGACGAGACGACGCGAGCGATGTTCATGAAGTATTCGTCCCAAGATGCGCGCGGTTGCATGGCGCGAATGATACGAACCGTTTGCCGTCCAGGCGAGCCGAATCTGCCGCGTGTCACCGAACTGCAGATCGCGAGGAACCGCGGACACCGCCAGCCGGTCACATCGCGGTCCTGCGAGCGCGTTTACGTCGCAGGGAGGGCCGCCGTGTTGACGGCCATCAGGTCGTGAACGCGCGACCGAGCCTGACGAAGCGTGCGCGCGATGTCGCCGCGACCGAGCACGTGACGGCAGCTTTGGCCGACGCTGACTCCGGCGCGTGCGGCCTGACTGAAGCATTGGACGCGTAAATAGTAAGCGCCGTGAACGCCGCGCTTGGCGTAGCGAACGCCCGAGTTGTAGTGGTTGAGCCGGCAGCGGTCGAAGTCGACATGTCCACTACACGCGGCACTGTATTCCTTCAGCTCGCGCGCCGCTTCTTGGAACGCGAGCCAATACGAACGACGGAGCTGCTTACACGTGAACTTCGTGATCGTCACACGGGTCTGCGTCAAGCCGCAGTCCTTGCCATCGGGACCTTTGATGTCCTCGACGAAGTCCGACTCGTTGCGCGCGACGCCGATGAGCTCGAACGGATCTATGCCCGCGCGCTCGCCGTGATAGGTCGCAGCGACGGCATATTGAGCGGCTTTTTCGTACGAAAGCGGCACTCCCGGAGCTTGGATCGCGTAGATTCCTGCGCTCAGCTGCAGCAAGGTCGTGAGCTTGACGACGGTGGCTAAGTATAAGTCGACGTGCATGACGATCGTCCTCCGCACACACGCCATCGCAACCGACGTGCCGAGGTGATGAATCGGGCGACAGACGCCATGTGCAACGGCCGCGACAGAAAATGGAGAACCGCAATTCCACTACAACGGCGACGCAGCGACGCAAAGAGGCGCCCGTGAACGCCGCAGCCTATACTTCGCACGTGAGAAGCTTGTGCACGCTGGCGGTGGCCCTTGGGTCGCTGACGGCGCAGGCGGGGACGCTGCCGGAGCCAGAGCTGGCGGTGGAAAACGGGCGGGGATTCATCGTGCGCGGCGACGATCGCATGGAGGTCGCGGCGCAGCTCCTGTTCGATCATCGGCAGAGCTCGACGGCGAGCGGCGGGCCGCGCACGCAGCCGATTCGCTGGAAAGCCGACGCGACCGCGACGTTGACGACACCTGATGGCGCACTCGATGTCGTGCTCAAGCTCGAACGCAGCGATCTGGGCACGATCACGCTGACCATCGACGGCGCCTGGCGACGACCGACGTGGGTGCATTTGGCCGCGATCGAGGTCACGCTGCCAGCCGATGCGGTGACGTTGCTGGGGCGCGATCTTTTGCCCACTACTGCCCCGCCGCTGGCGCTTTTGGAGAGATTCGATCCTAAGTGGATCGCAGTAAAACGCGCTGCCGGCGGTTACGCGCTAGCGATCGATGACGATGTCGACGGCGTGCAGGTTCGACCGAGCGCGGGACGCGTGACCGTGCGCGTCGAGCTGGAAGCGACCGAGGCGCGCCCGTTCATGCATGACGCGGCCTGTACGAACGAATGGCGGGCGCCGAATCATCACCTGCCGATCCCAGCGCGTTTGCGCGCCAGCGATGAGCCGGTTCACGCGCGCTTGCAGTGGATTCCCGATCCTCCGCCGATGTTGGCCAAAGCGCACTTCCCCGAAGGTCGGCGCGCGGCGTTCACGATTACGGATCACGCGGATCAATCGTCGGCGCGCACGTTGGCGGCGTTGGCGCGCGGCAGCAGCAACCAGCAGTCGGCGACGATGGGGCTGTTGGCGCATCATCTGTCGATCACGAAGTCGCTGTTCGCGCACGGGACGGATCGGCCGCAGCTCGAAGATCCCGAAGTGGTCAAGCTCGCCGATGAGCTGCACGCAGCGGGTTCGGAGATCGTGCCCCACTCCGCCACGCCGAAGCGCGACGATCGCCCCGTGACGATCGCCGCGCTCGAGACATTCTCGCGTTGGCAGGCGCGCACCTGGATCGATCATCAGCCGGAGACGAACTGCGAAGCATTCGGCGATCTCGGGTTTCATACGACCGGTCGCTTCGCGATTGCCGATCTGTTGGCAGCGCACGGCTACGACTATGTTTGGGCGGAAGTCGATCTCGAAGCCGGTCCGCTCAATTTGCTGCGCTCGGATCGGTTGGGACAGCGCGCGCCGACGGTCTGGCCGATCGGCCGGCTCGATCTCGGCGGGCCGGCGGCTTTGTGGATGTTTCGATCGCAGTGGGCGTTTCTCGAGGCGAAACACTTCTACGCCATGTATTCGCCGGCAGCGCTCGACCGGCTGGAGCAAGAGCGCGGGCTACACATCGCGCACACGTATTTGGAGACGTATCACCCGCCGCGAACGAAGTTCGGCCTCAAGAATCTGCTCGTGCCAGTGGATCCACACAACAAGCCCGGTGGAACGGGGCCGGTGACGTTGGCGCCCGATTTCGAGCGGCTGCTGGCGGCGCTGCAGGCGCGTCAAGATCGCGGCACGCTGTGGGTTACGCCATTGGCGACGTTGGCCGATCGGCTGCGGTTGATGGCAGCCGTGAAGGTGAGCGTCGGCGCGGATCACCGCGTGCTCGTGCAAACGCCGGTGCCGGTCGCGGGCGCGACGTTCGTCGTCGCGCGACCGGATGCGCCGGTGCGCATGAACGGCGAATTGCCGAGCGGCGTTCGGACGGAAGCTGGCGAGACTTGGTTTTGGGGCGATCTGCCGGCAGGCGACAGCATCATCACCGTCGAATAGTCGACGGACGCCACGAGATCACGAGGACGTGCGTTCGTCGTCCGCGCGGCGTAGGCAGCTCAGAGGAGCGGACGCGTCTGGCCGACGTCGAAGATCCACAGGCGCTCGTCAGGCAATTTACGATCGGCGAAGAAGGCACGAATGCGCGTCGGCGGCTCGGCCAACGGCTCGTCGGTCAGCTTGAATGTGCCCCAGTGCATCGCGCACAACTGACGCGCTCGCAGCTGCAGGAACGCCTCGCCCGCGTCTTCCGGATTCATGTGCTGCGGCTCCATGAACCAGCGCGGCTCATAGGCGCCGATCGGCAACATCGCCCAATCGATCGGACCGCAGCGTTGGGCGATCTCGCGGAAACCGTCGAAGAGCGCGGTGTCGCCGGAGTGATAGGCCACACCTTCGCGCGAGCGATAGACGAAGCCGCCCCACAGACCGTCGTTGCGATTCCAAGGTGCGCGCATCGACCAATGGCGCGCGGGGACGAGCGTGAGCTGCACGCCGTCCACTTCGTGTGACTGCCACCAATCGAGCTCGACGATCCGTTCGGCGCCGGCATCCTCGAGCCAACGGCGATTGCCGAGCGGCGTCACGTAGAGCGGCTTGGGACCGATGCGACGAATGGTCGGCGCATCTAAGTGGTCGTAGTGATTGTGTGTCACGGTGACGATATCGATCGGCGGCAGCGCCTCGAGATCAACACCGGGCGCCGACTTTCGCTTGATGACCGCGAGGCGATCGGACCAAACAGGATCGGTCGCGATGACGAGGCCGCCCAAGCGCATGACGAACGTCGCGTGCCCGATCCACGTCAACGAAGGCGCGGACGACGCGATGAGCGGCAGATCGGGAGCGCGACGCGGTGGCGTAAAGCCGGGATCGGTCTCTTTGACGCGCCGGCCGGCGATGGTGTCGGTGATGCGCCAGCGGAGCATGTCGCCAGGCCCGCGCGCCGGCTGTGTCGCGCGATCGTCGAAGCGACCCATCAGACGGTGCGGCGAGCGCGCTCGGGAACGCTCTCGGTAATCCAGCTGTTACCGCCGATCACCGCGCCGCGGCCGATCACCGTCTCGCCGCCGAGGATGGTCGCGTTGGCGTAGATGATGACGTCGTCCTCGATCGTCGGATGGCGCTTGGCGGTCGCGAGCGCGCGCGCCTTACCCGTCGGCAGCGAGAGCGCGCCGAGCGTGACGCCTTGGTAGATGCGCACGCGGTCGCCGATAATCGTGGTCTCGCCGATGACGACACCGGTGCCGTGATCGATGAAGAACGCCTGCCCAATCGTGGCCGCGGGATGAATGTCGATGCCGGTCTCGGAGTGCGCCAGCTCCGTCATCATGCGCGGGACGATCACCGCGCCGAGCTCGTACAGTCGGTGCGCGATTCGGTAGACGCAGATGGCGGCGATGCCGGGATACGAGAAGACGACTTCGTCGGCGCCGGTCGCGGCCGGGTCGCCTTCGAACGCCGCGCGCACGTCGGTCAAGAGCAGCGTGCGCAGCTCGGGGAGCGCGGCGATGATCCCGTTGCTGATGCGCGTCGCGCTTTGCTGACACGATCCGCAGTCGGAGCCGATACCGCGGCAACGATGGTGCAAGCCGCGATAGACCTGCTCGGTCAGGCGGACACGCAGCTGCGCCAACCGTGCTTCGACATGTGCCTGCAGCGACACGCCCGATGTCGGACGCTGACCGCCGGTCAAACCGGGAAACAAGAGCTCACGCAGGTCGGTGAGCGCGGCGTGGACTTCACGCGGTGAGGGCAGCTCGTGACCGGCCGTGATGGAGAGCGGCGATTCGGCTGCGTAGCTGGCTACGAGCCGTTCGGCGACATCGGAGTCGCGTAAGTCTGCGTCGGACTTGGAGCCGGACATCGACTCGCATTGTACCCTACGTGACGTAAAACAGCGCGATTTGGTAGAACGCCAGCAACGTATAGAGCGGCAACAGGATGTAGAGCGCCGCGGCGGCCGCGCGACGACCGGGATGAACGGCGATCCCGATCACGCCGATAGAAGCCAGCACGTGCTTGGCGATCAAGAAGTGACCGGCGCCGCGATGCAACAGCGCCAACATGAACGGGTTCATCTCTGTCGCCCCGTGCTCCAAATGACGCAGGGTCGCGAACGCGTCGAGCAGGTTGAGCGCCAAAAGCGCGAAGCAAAGCGTAGTGGTACGAAGGTCGAGCGGTCGAGCGATGGTGCGCCGCAGCGTCTCCATGGCCGTTGTCTCAGCAAGCCATGTGCCGCGATGAAATGACGCGTTTGGCACCGTGTGGTGGAACTGAGTCGCCCGCGAAATGGACGTTTCGTTACCCGTTGAGCTTGGTCAATGCCTCATCGAGCCGCGACTCCTTGATGCTGACACGCGTTGGCATTCCGCCGCCGAGGCCGAGCAGCTTGACGAAGTCGATGCCGGAGTCGAACGCGGCCGCGAGCGTGATCATGCCGGCGTCGCGAACGATGGCAACGGGCGCGCGCTTCTGTCCTTCGAGGAGCAGCATCGTCTTGTCGAACGCGGCCTTGGCGTGCACGGCGGCGTCGACGAAGACGGCTTTGCCGCGCGGTTCGAACAGCGCGGCGAGGCGCGTCGTTTCGGTGGCGATGCGATCGAAGTCGGCGGCGGCTTCGGCGATCTCGCGGCCGATCGCCTTGTCCTTCGATCCATCGACGAGCCAGCGCACGATGCGATGCTTGAGCCCCTCGTCGCGAAAATGCGCGCGCATGGCTTTGTCGATGAGCGCGCCGGTCGGCCCGGGCTCGCCGATGCGCGTGTCGACGGCGCGTGCGTCGTCATCGGCGCCGACGTAGGGCTCGACGCCGCCGAGGATCCATTTGACCGCCGAATACAGACCGTCGAGATCGACATGGGCGACCAGCGTGTCGATGGGGCCGGCTTCGCGCACGACGTCAGGCGTGACCATTTCGGGACAGGCGCCGTGCTGAGCTTTGGTCGCGAGCGTAAACCGGCGATCGTTTTTGAATTCGATGTGGCGATCGTGATCGTGATGATCGACCCACGCCGCGAGCCGTCCACCGAGCTCGCGGATGAACGCGCCGGTCGTCTCATCGAAAGGCGTGCCCATGCCGTCAGCGGCGAAGGCGATGTCGACGACGGCCACGCGACCGCGCAGCTTGCGTGCGTCGGGCAAATGACGCGGCGTCGTAAACACGACCTCGGGTAGCGTCGTCGGAGCGCGCGTCGTCATCCGCGTACTCTAGGGACGTCGCGTCGATAGCGCAAGGAGCTCACGCGACGGCGATCGCGCGCGGCGAGCTTGTGCGCGGCAACCGTGCACGACGTGAGCGACCGGCGAGACAGAAAAGCGGGATTGAATCGATCACTCGGCGCGAACCTGCGCCCACGCAAGCTCATCGCGGCGACGAGCTGCGCCGCTGCGGACCATGTCGGAATCGCGCGTGAGTGGACGCAAGTCACACACGTCGATCGCAGCGAATGATCGCGTGAGTCAGCGGCGACGATGGCGGGCAGCGACACGATGTTTGCCGGCTGCGTGTGTGCGAGCTGAAGCGACCGGATGCGGCGCGGAAGACTTCGCGACTGTCGAGGTCGCTGCGGCCGCGGGCGGCGGCGTCACCGCGGCCAATAAGACGGGCGCGGTAGCGCTCTGCGCGACGGCAATCATCGCGGCAGGCGCAGATGCCGCGCGGCCGCCGAGCAATGACACGAGGCACAGGACGATGACCGCAGCGGCAGCGCCACCGAGCAGCGTCAGCTTCGCGCCTTCCGATAACGACTTCCTCTTGAGGATGAACGCGGCGCTGTCGGCGGCGGACAACGTAGGCAGCGATGAGGCGGATGGAATCGAGGCGGCCCACGCCGCGCTCGGAATCGCTGGCGGACGCAGGACAGATTTGGGGATTGATGGCGGCAACAGGGCGGACTTGGGAATCGGCGGCAGCAGCGCGGATTTCGGAATCGGTGGCGGCGAGCCGCGCCGCGAACGCGCCGGCGTCTCGACGATGAACCAACGGTCGGTCGCTTCCGGCTTCGGACGCCACGGCGCACCGCCGAGCTCCTCGCAGGCGCGATCGTACGTCGGCAACTGCGGCCCGACGAGCTGATCGCGACACCATCGGCCAACCTGCGACAGAACGCTGGACATCGACAACGCCTCCCTCGCCGCCCGTCACAGCAAGCGCCGAGCCAGTCCCACCGCACTGAACCCTGCGAAATCACGCGATAGAAGCGCAAGCGGCAACGGAACGCCCGGGGGCGGCGGCCCCAGCGAGCAACGCCGATTGCACCTTCTCAGACGCAGCGGCGATCGTGAGCCATGCGGCGGGATTTTTGGACGGCGTCGCGGCGAGCCTTCATAATGTAGGCGGTTATGCCTGCTCGCCTCTCTTGCTCACTTGCACTGTTCGCGCTCGTTGGCACCGCGCACGCCGCGTCGGCCGAACCGGCCGCGATGCAGCCGTTGGACGCGGGCACGGGCTTCCGTCTCGAAGGGCGACCGGCGATCGACGACGTCTTCGGCGACGCGTCCGACTATCGGCGCACGGTCGATCGCTTCCTCGAGCTGACCGCGCAGATGCAGGCCATGCGCGACGAATTCGCGCGCTCGGTGCAGCTCGCGCTGAACGAACTGGGCACGCGCGGCGCCGACAAGCGAACCTCGCGACGGCGCGGCTGTCCGGTCGACACCGTCGCTGCGCCTTATGCGCGCGCGCACCATCTCGGCGGCGAATATCTGCGCGTCGGACGCGAGCTGACGCGTCATTACGAGCAGGTCAAAGAGTTCGACCGGCTCGGTGAGTCGATCGGGCTGACACCGGACTATCGTTGGAAAGTGAAGCGGGTGCTTCAGCAATATTCGGCGCTGCTGACCGACTACCGCGAGATGAAGCTGGCGTTCCACGATCAGTTGGTCGACGAGCTGCAATACGCGAGCTGTGATCTGCAGGCGCTCTTGATCAAGGGCGATCCGCAGGGCAAAGCGGTCGGGGACGACTCGTGGCCGCAGCCGGGACAGCCGGGCGCGCCGGGAGTGCAGATTGCGAAGGCAGAGCCGCCGCGCGAGACGATGCCGGCGAATTTACCGGCCGAGAAGTTGCCGCCGCCACAGCCGATCGTGATTCCGAAGCGTACGGCGCCGGCGGATCCGACGGTCGAGCAGCCGCGCTCGGGCGTGCTGTTTTATGTCGACAACACGCGCTGCCAGCGCGGCGCGACGGTGTTCATCGACGGCAAGAAGCTCGGCGAAGTGCCGGCGGCGACGCGCGTCGGATTCCAGACGGCGCCCGGTCCGCACGATCTCTGTTTGCTCGACGGCACCAAGAAGGAGTGCGGCGCGCCCGGGACCGTGCGCCGATCGTATTTGCACGAAGGCTGGACCATCTCGCTCCGCTGCGAGTAATCAGCGCCGACGCCGAACCGAAGCCTGCGTTCGGGTGACGAGCTTCGCCGCGAACGTTCACCATCGAGAACGGGCCGAGCTTACCTTCGCGCGAGATCTTTCGCGCGGCCAAGAGTCGCCGGAAATAAAGCGCAGGCGCACGTTCTTACGACCGCGCTGCGAATCGTCAGCGCCGGACTATCGCGCGCGTGTTCGTCGGGCCGGCTTGCATCGAACGCGAACCGTGCGAGCTCAGCGGCGCATACGATAGGACTTCGACTCGATCGTCGACAACACGGACTTGGCGCGCCGGCGCAACGTCGGCGTCGTGCCCGACTTCACCGCGCGCTTCAACGCCGGCACCGCGCCCTTGCCGACGTAATCGAGGAGCAGGCGGCGCGCGCGCGGATAGGTCCCGCGATCGGCGAGCGCGTGCACGCTGTTGCCGACGAGCGGCTCCGCCTTGCGCGCGCGACCATCGAGCGCGATCGCGAAGCGATATTCGCGCATGGCGTCGGTCCACCACTTGCGCTCGAAGTAGAGATCGCCGATGAGCGCGGCAATCTCACTGCTCTTCGACGCCGAGGGTGTCGGACGCGAACGGCGCAGCCGATACAGTCCCGCCAGCGCACCATCGGTGTCACCGCGACGAACCAGCGCACGCGCGTCACCGATGTTGCGGATCGCGGGCGCATCGTGAGTCGGCGCCACCGGCTCGGGCGGCGTCCGATCGTCTTCATTCGATCCGTCAGTGGCCTTCGTCAGCGGCGGATCGGTGTCATCGTCACCCTCGGTGCTGGCCACGGCCGGACCGCTCTTCTCGGCGGCTTTTGCCACCAATGCCGCGGTCTTGTCTCCGTTTGCGCCGGGCGATTCGGCGGCGGCCTTGTCGCCCGTTTTCGCCGAATCCGCAGCTTTGTCGTCCGTTGCCGGCGGCGTCGTGGGCGCGGATTTGGCGACCGCAGCTTTGTCGGCAGTCGCCGGCGCAGCGGGCGCGGTGGCAGCGTCGGGCATCGTGGGCGCCGCCGGCGTCGTCTCGCCATTCTCGGCGGCCGCGTGGCTCGGTTCGGGCGTGACCGGCGGGCCGTTCGTGGGCTCGACCGGCGCGACATGCGTTCGCGGATGGATCCAATCGCCGAGCGGCGAATAAGCGATCGCCACCACCGCCACCGCCGATCCGACGAGCGCGCCGACCGCGATCCACAGCGGCGACACACGCGTGCTTCGGCGCACGCGGCCACGCGCGGACGGCGCTTCGGCGCGCGTGCTGTCGGCACCATTTTGCACCGACGGGAGACGCGGCGAGCTCGCGCTCAGCGCGCTGGTGTCGACTTTGATCTTGGCTTCGGCGGTGCCTTCGAGCGCCACCATCATGTCGCGCGCAGTCTGATAGCGCTTACTCGGATCACGCTGCATCGCGCGCTCGATGATGCCTTCGAGCTGCTTGGAAATGCCGACGCCCGGCTGCAGTGCCCGCGGCGATCGCGGCGTCTCTTCGCGATGGCGGCGCAGAATCGAACGCACGTCATCACCTTCGAACGCCTTCGAGCCCGTCACGAGGTGATAGAGCAACGCGCCGGTGCAATAGATGTCGGAGCGGCGATCGCTGGGAACGCCGGCGGCCTGCTCGGGCGACATATAGCCGGGCGTGCCGATGGCGATGCCTTCGACGGTGACGTCGCGCTTGTCTTCGCCGGGCCACGCGAGCTTGGCCAAGCCGAAGTCGAGGATCTTCACGAAGTCGCCGCTGTAGCCTTCGGTCTCGACGATCATGATGTTCGCGGGCTTTAGATCGCGGTGCAAAATGCCGCGTTCGTGCGCGTGCTCGAGACCGGCCAAGATCTGACGCACGATCGCCACTGCCCGCTCGGGACGAACGGCGCCGTGATCGAGCAGATCAGCGAGCGTCTTGCCCTCGACATATTCCATGACGAGATACGGCGATCCGTCATCGATGCCGAAATCGACGAGCGCGACGCAGTGGGGATGATTCAGACGTGCCGTCGCGCGCGCTTCACGCTCGAAGCGATCGACGATGCCCGGCTTGTCGTGGAGGATGGCGTGCAGGAACTTGACGACGACCGGACGACCGATGCCGACGCGCTCGGCTTTGTAGACGACGCCCATGCCGCCTTCCGCCAACATGGACTGCAGCCGGTAGCGACCTTGCAGCACCTTGCCTTCGCGCGGGTCCGACATGTCTTTTCAGACTGAAGTGTAACCGAGATAGACGCAGTGCGCGCGTCCTCCGCGACCCGCGCGTTTCTTGTGCACGGTGAAGCCGGCGCGCGCCAACCGATGCTCGAACGGCGCATCCGGCTCCTCGGACCAAACCGCCAGCACGCCGCCTGGGGTCAACGCAGTATGAGCCGCGGTCAGAGCGCGCGATCCGTAGAGCGGATCCTCGCCTCGTTGGGTCGCTTGGTGCGGACCTTCGTAGAGATCGAGCAGGATGGCGTCGAACGATCCCGGTGCGGCCTTGGCGATGAAGCGGGACACGTCGTCGATGACGACCTTCACGCGCGGATCGGCCACGGCGCCATCAGTCAGCGCCGCTAGCGGACCACGGCACCACGCGGCGACATCGGGGTTGAGCTCGACGACTGTCACTTTGCTCGTGTGCGGCAACAGATCGAGCGCCGCGCGCAACGTGTAGCCCATGCCCAGCCCACCGACGACGACCGAGCGCAGCTTGGGCGGCTTTTGGTCGCGCAGCGGCAACGTCGCCAACGCCTCTTCGCTGCGACGCGCTTGCGACGTCATGAGCACGCGCCCGGCGATTGTTATGAGGAAATCGAGCTCGCCTCGCTGACGGAGCTCGAGCGCGCCTTCGGAGGTTGTGACGCGTGCGATCGTTTGCCACGGACGGGTCATGCTTGACGGGATCACGATAGCCTAATACGTTTCCAAGCGACATGAGCGAGCGGGATCGCGGCGATCGGCCGAAGAAGTCGTGGCGGGAAATGGACGCCGCGCGCGATCGCGCCGGTCCGCGTCCGCCACGTGACAAGAACGATCGCCCGAGTCAGGGCTCGAACAGCAGCAGCAGCGGCGGAATGGACGCGCGCGCGTCCAAGTCGTACCGCGCCGCGCTCGACGCGCTCTTCGCCAAAGGCGAAGTCGGCAAGCTGGCGGAGAAGCTGTCAGGAGCGCCCGGAGCGGCGCGCGTCGATCCGGTCGATGTGGTGCACGGCCGCGAACAAAAGCGTGAATCGCCGCTCGATAACGCGCGATCGTCGGGCTCGTCGAGCGAGCGCGAAGCGCCGAGCACGCCGCGCGCGGCCGCGCCACCGCCCGAGCCGGTCAAAGAGGACGGGCGCGCGCCGCTGCGCAAGAAGGTCTTGGAAGCGCTCGGCCGCGACGAGATCACGCGCGCCGTCGATCGCTACGTCAAGAGCCACGGCTGGCCGAACGACTTCGAAATCTTGGAGCAGGCGCTCGAGCACACCAAAGACGAGCGTCAGGCCGAAGCGATGGACCAGCTCGACAAGCTGCTGTCGAAAGAGAAGCCGAAGCGTTCGCGCTCGCTCGCAGGCAAGCTGCGCTTCATCGAAGAGACGACGGACTCGCCCGATCTGCGCGATCAAGCCGCTCGTATTCGCGCCAAGCTGTAGCCGTTCCGCACGCCTCGTTCACAACCCGAACGTCACCAAATTCCGCCGCGTTCGCGCGAGTGTGGAGCTTGCGCGCAGAGCGCGACGATCCGCGCGCGCGAACGGCGAGGCGCGCGCTCGCGCGCCCCATTCACAGCTTGTATTTCTTGACTTTCTCGTACAGCGTTGACGGAGAAATACCGAGCTGTTTCGCGGCCTTGGTCTTATTGCCGCCACATTGCTCGAGCGTCTGCTGAATGGCGTTCTTCTCGATGCTCTCGAGCGTCTTGCCGGCGAGCGGCAGCTTCTCCATCGTCGGATCGCGGCGCCGCGGCTTGAAGAACATGAGGTGACGCGGCTCGATTTGATCGCTGTCGCAGACCGCGGCCGCGCTCTCGATGACGTTGCGCAGCTCGCGGACGTTGCCGGGCCAGTCGTACGTCTCGAGGATGCGCATCGTCTCGGGCGAGATGCCGACCGACTTGCCCAACGACACGAGCACGGTCTCGACGAGCACCGGCAGATCTTCGACGCGATGACGCAGCGCCGGCACTTGCACGGTGACGACCGATAGACGGAAGAACAGATCCTGACGGAAGGTGCCGTCTTTGACCTTCTGCTCGAGGTTGCGGTGCGTGGCCGCGATGATGCGGACGTCGATCGGAATTTCCTTCTGACCGCCGACGGCTTTGACGCGACGTTGCTCGAGCGCGCGCAACAGCTTCGGCTGCAGCTCGATCGACAGCTCGCCGATTTCGTCCATGAACAGCGTGCCGCCGTTGGCGCGCTCGAAGGCGCCTTCGCGGTTGGCGTCAGCGCCGGTGAACGCGCCTTTGACGTGGCCGAACAGCTCCGACTCGATCAAGTTGGGCGCAACGGCGGCGCAATCGAAGACGACGAACGGGCCTTTGCCGCGCCCGGACGCTTTGTGAATCGCGCGCGCCATGACGTCTTTGCCGCTGCCGGTCTCGCCGCCGATGAGCACGGTCAAGTCGGTGGCGGCGATGCGCTCGAGCACGCCGAAGACTTCGCGCATGCGCACCGAGCGGCCGACGACATCGCCGAACGAGTGGCGCGGGCTGACGGCGATCTCTTCGGCGCGACCGTCGTCGGCCAAGAAGCGAATGCGCGTCTCGCCCACCGTGATCGTCGCGCCCGAGTGCAACAGGCCCTCTTTGATCGCGACGTCGCCGACGCGCGTGCCGTTGAGCGAGCCCAGATCGCGCAAGAGCCAACCTTCGTCGGTCTTGCGCAGCTCTGCATGGAAGCGGGAGGCGTGCTGATCTTCGATCACCACGTCATTGGACGAGCCGGCGCCGATGCGAACATGCGGCACGCCCAAGACGAGGCTCTTCTCCGGTCCGCCATTACCGGGGATCACGATCAAGCGGGCTGTATGGTAGGCCGCCGGGTCGCGCGTCTTGATCGCGATAGTCGACGGACGCGAGTCGCGGGTCACTTTCCCAATACTAGCACGACACCATGGGGCTTTCCGATCCCTAGGCTTTTCGGACCCGGTCTCCGGTTTCCGGAGGGTTCGCGCCCAATCGTGACGCTCCGTGACATTACGGATTCGGCTATGATTCTCGGCATCTTTCGTCGATTTAGCGATTCGGCATGGAGCGTGCTCTAGAAGCCAACATCGCCGCCGAGGAGCCGAGAGATGATTCCCCTATTTACGATTGCGCTGGCCATGATCTCGAACGTTACCGACTTGGCGCACATGTTCGTCAACGAGAAGGTTCAAGAGCAGCCGGCCGGCCTCACGTTCTACTTCGAGAACCGTCATGAGGAAGCGACCTTTGCGCTGCTCGACGAGCAGGGCGCGGCGCAGCCGGACGTGGTGAAAGAGTTTTCGCATTTCGTTCGCTGCTGGCGAACTGGCCGCGAAAAAATGATCCACGAGCGCACGATCGAGATCGTCAGCGCCATCGCGCAGCATTTCCAGGTCGCGCGCATCGACGTGGTCAGCGGTTACCGCGCGCGTCCGTACGGCGCGCCGCACTCGAAGCACTTCCTCGGCCGCGCGATGGACATCCATGTCCCGGGCGTCAAGGCGAAGGAAGTGGCGAACTGGGTGTGGACGAACTTCCGTCACGTCGGTGTCGGCTACTACCCGAAGCAGGAGTTCGTGCACGTCGACAGCCGCGACATGGACGTCCGTTGGGTGGACACGTCGAAGCATGGCGAGAGCGCGCACGCCAAGTACACGGGCCGCATGCCCGGCGACGAGCTGCCGGAGAGCGCGCCGCGTCTGGCGTACGACATGCCGAAGTCGACGGCGCACAAAGTCGACGGCGACATGGAATTGGCGGCGCTGCAGACGATCTTGTCGGGCACGTTCGACCCGCTCTCGAACACGAACTAAGCGCGCCCGCTTCGCGCACCGCCCTGCCCGCTCGTCACTTCCATCTCACCGCAAGCCTCATCGCAACTAGCAACAAGCCAAACCTCGGTTGCGACCAAACGTCGCCTCATCGACACGCTTCGAACCGAGTCACTGATGCGGCGACTCGGTTCGAAGCGCACGTCGAAACGAGCGCGATGGCTGCGACTGCAACTGGTCCGCCGTCGATGACGACATGAGTCGACTGAGGTTCGCCTGCGCACCCTGGCGCAACGTCGCAGATGCGCGTGGATTGCGTCATTCATCGGTACTTCGGAAGTACGCGCGAGCCTGCGTCAGTTGGCGGGCGGGAACTGGGTCGTGCACGGGATGGCGTCGGTGACGTCGATGGGCGTGCGCGTCCACCAGGCGCCGGTCGCGCGACGCTCGCTCGCGCTCGTGAATCGATAGTGCCAGTAGGCGATGCGCACGGCGCGTGCGTGCGACGACAGGCGTGCGCGGAAGAGCGGCTGCACGGCCGCGGGATCGCGACACAAGCGTTCGACGAGCGCGTCGACATAAGCGGGCGCGCCGGAGCGATAGCCGAGACCGTAGAACCAGAGCTGGAAATCGACGCGGGGCTGATGCGGCGCCACGAAATCGGGGCGGCGCCGCGGATCGCCGGCTTTGTGCCAGAGATCGCGCGCTTGCCAATGCTCGTCGTCGTCGGTCGTCTGGAATTCGGGCTCGATGCGCGCCGTCGTGATGTGGCCGAAGAGGTGGTACGTGTTGATGATGCGCCACGGTTCGTAGCGGCGTTGTAGCGGCGCGATGATCGCGTCGGCCCGATCGGAGCTCGCGAAGCTGACGATCGCGTCGGCGGTCGAGATCGTGACGAACGCCGCGAGCAGCGCGAGGCTGGCGTACCTGCGCAGGCGTGGATGTCGCGGCGGAGCGGCCACGGGCACTATGCGTGGCGGGCGATGCAGACGCGCGCGCAGCCAATTTCCCGCGCGCAAAATGTCGGTGTCATCGAGCAGGAAGACGTGGAGCGCGGTCGCCAAGTAGCAGAAGAAGCCGTAGTTGGCGGTGGCGGCGTTGACGAGCTGGAAGCCGGTCAAGATGGCGGCGCACGCGAGACGAACGCGCCGCGCGCCCACGAAGATGAAGAGCGGAACGCCGAGCTCGAACGCGAGCGTCGCCCAGCTCTCGAGCGCGTGCCACCACGCGGGCAGATGGTGCGCGTACCACGCGAGCGCGGTCGGCAGCGGCGCGGTCTCGAAGTAGTGCGTCATGGCCGTGCCGTCTTGCCAATCGTGAAGGTGCGACTGCCATTTGGCGACGCCCGATTCCCAGTAGAGCTTGAAGAGGATGAGGCGAAAGAGCGTGTGAATGATCGGCGCCGAACGATCGCGCGACAAGAAGATGGCGAAGAAGCCGCATTCGAGGAGCAGTGAATCCCATTGGAAGCTGCAGAACGTGCGCGCGGCGGTGACGAAGCTGAGATAGAGCGCGACTTGAACGGCGGCGATCGTGCGCGGCATGCGACCGGCGAGCGCGACGAGCGACAGGACCACGCCGAGGATGACGCCGAGCGTGAGCGTGGTGTCGCTCGCGTTGATCCACATTAATGTCGGGAAGTCGCCGAGCGAGAGCTGGCTGCGCGCGTGCTCGAGGAAGGGCGCGATCGGCAAGAGACCGCGCGCCCCGATGAGCACGTGGACTTGGGCGCCGAGTGACAGCCAGGCGTCGAGGAAGACGAGCGCGAGCAGGCGATGGAACAGGCGCGCGACCAGCGGGCCGCTGTGATCGCGGGGACGGAGCGCGTCGAACACACGCGACATGCGGGAGATCATAAGCCGATGAGGGCGCGGGCGTCGTCGAAGATGGCGTCGAACATGGGCTCGGTCAGGCGGCCGGTGAACGTGTTCTGCTGGCTCGGGTGGTACGAGCCGATGAGCGTGTAGTCGCCGACGGAGGCGCGGACGCCGTGGCCGAAACGCGCGCGGCCGGCGGCGTTCGGATTGTGGACGGCGATGGCGCGGAGGACGGCGTCCCAGGCGAAGGCGCCGAGACAGACGATGACGCGGGCGCGCGGGAAGAGGGCCAGATCGTCGACGAGATACGGCAGGCAGGCGTCGCGTTCGCCCGGGGTCGGCTTGTTGTCGGGCGGCGCGCAGCGGACAGCGAGCGTGATGTAGCAGTCGTGCAGGACGAGGCCGTCGTCGCGGGCGGTGGAGGTCGGTTGGTTGGCGAAGCCGGCGCGGTGGAGGGCGCGATAGAGCCATTCGCCCGAGCGATCGCCGGTGAAGGCGCGTCCGGTGCGGTTGGCGCCGTGCGCGCCGGGCGCGAGCCCGACGACGAGCAGACGCGCGCCGGGGTCGCCGAAACCGGGGACCGGGCGCGCCCAGTAGGTGTCGTCGGCGTAGGCGGCACGTTTGTCGCGGGCGATGGTGGCGCACCAGTCGACGAGACGGGGACAGCGGCGGCAGGCGATGATGCGCGCCTCTTGCGCTTGCAGCGACGGCGGCGTGGAGGTGACGGAAGCAGATTTCGTCGCAGCCGCGCGCTTCGTCGCTGACGCGGGCTTCGGCTGCTGACGTCATGGCGGACGCGGGCGGACGCGGCGACTTCGACGTGGGCGTGCGGCGCGGCGTCACGGCTGGCGCGGCGCGCTCACCGGCGTCGGCGCCGAGCCATCGAACGTCGCCACCAGTCGCTGCAGCGCCGCCCGCGCGCCGCCGAGAATCGACTCGCCGTCCGCGAGCAGCAGCACATCGAAGTCGACCTCGGCCGCGATGCGCGTCAGCGACCGGCGCAGCTCGGCGGGCGCATCCATGACCGCGTCCGGCAGCAAGCTCAAGCGGCCCGGCGGATTGCCGACGCAGGCATCACCGACGATGAGCAGCCGCTTCTCCGGCCAGTGCAGCGCGACCTCGCCCGGCGACTTGCCGGCCGCGGCCACGATCGTGAACGGCCCGACGCGATCGCCGGGCGCGATCGAATCGTCGACGACGACGCCTTTGTCGCGCACGAAGTCGGCGTCGGCGGCGTGAACGGAGACGCGCGCGCCGGTGCGCTCGCGGATGCGGGCGGCGGCGCGATAGTGGTTGCGGTTGGTGAGGATGATGCGGGCGACGCCGTGCTCGACGAGCGCCGCCAAGTCGTCATCGCCGGGCTCGACCGGGTCGATGCAGACGTTGCCGTCGGGTCGACGCGCGATGAAGCCGTGAAAATCGTAGCCAAAGCGAGCCGAGAACCAAGCCCACGTGTGGATGCCGGCAAAGATTTCGCGCATGCGCTGCGGGTAACACGCGCGCGCCTTCAGATCCAGTGGCGCGGCGTCGCGGTCATGACAAGAGCGGCAGCTAGGGCTGAAAACCGGCCAATTTCCACAACGGCGCCGGCTCGTAGGCATGTCCGCGCGCGATGACGAGCGTGACCTTGCGCGTGTCGCGAATGTCGGCGAGCGGATTGCCGGCGACGACGATGATGTCGGCGCGCTTGCCGACGGTTACCGTGCCCAGCTCCTTGTCGCGACCGAGCAGCTTGGCCGGCACCGACGTCGCCGACTGCAGCGCCTCCATCGGCGTCAACCCCGCTTCGACATACAGCTCGAGCTCGCGATGCAACGAATGGCCCAGGATCGCCTGATCGGTCCCGGCGACGATGGGCACGCCCCGCCGATGCGCCTCGGCGACGATCTCGAGCCACTTCTTGAAGGACTCGGCGCCTTCGGCGGCGTGCGCGGGGTCGACGCCTGGGAATTGGTCGCGCAGCACGCGCGGCTGCTTGGCGCGACCGGGCTCGCGACGATCGAGCTCGGCCGCGGGAAAGGAGCCCTCCTCGTACACCGCCAGCGTCGGATCGAACGCCACCTGACGCGCCGCCATCTTGCCGAGCACGCGCTGAATCGCCGGCGACTTCACGTCGAGACCGATGAGCAGCTGGTGGCGCTGCGCCGGCGACAGCTTGCGCAGCTCGGCGAAGGTGCGCGGATAGACCATGCTCGCCATCATCGAGACGTGGTTCACGCCGTCGAAGCCGTCGTCGACCGCCTCTTCGATCGTCAGGCCTTGCGGGATGTGGCCGGTGACGCGCAAGCCGCGACGATGCGCCTCGGCCACCAGCGCCGGCACCAGCTCCGGCTTCAGGCTGGAGTAGATCTTGAGCGCGTTGCAGCCCGCTTTGACCAGCCGATCGATGATGGGCGCGATGTCGGCGGGCGAGTTGACCCGCAACGTGCCGATGGCGTACGGGCCGTCGCTGTCGACGATGCCGTCGGAGATGATGCGCGGGCCGACGCCGCGGCCGGCCTCGACGGCGTCGCGCAGCGCCGTGATGAACTCGAGGATGTTGCCTTCGTCGCGCACCGTCGTGACGCCGGCGGCCAAGTAGACCGCGGCCTGCTCGACCTGCTCGACGTGCGCGTGCATGTCCCACAAGCCGGGCAAGATCGTCTGGCCGTGCACGTCGACGCGGCGCGCGTTGGCGGGCACGCTAGTCGTCGCGCGCGGACCGGCGGCGAGGATGCGATCGCCCTCGTACACGACGACCGCGTCTTCGATCGCCGGCGCGCCCGATCCGTCGACGAGCCGACCGCCGACGAGCGCGACCGGACCGGCTTCGGCGCGGCCGTGCGCGGCTTCGGCCAGCCACGCGACGGCATCGGCGCCGGCACGCGCGACGAACGCTTCGACGAGCGGCGCGTAATCGTCCCGCGCGCCTTCGAAATGATCGAACTCGGCGTCACGCGTCACGATCGCGGCCAAGTCGTGCTTGTCGTCGAGCCACAAGTCTTGCCGCCCCCACGCCAAACCTTGGACGACGACGTGCTCGAACCCAATCGAGCGACCGTCGAGCGGGTAGTTCTCGTGGCCGCGCGACTCGATCGTCGCTTCACCCGCGGGCAGGAGCGTCAGCTGTCGCGGACGACCGAGCGCGATCCAGCGCCGCAACAGCAGCTCCTCGCCGAGCAGCGGCGCGTAAGCGGCGGCGACCGCGAAGGGCGCGCTCGGCGTGACGACGCGCAGTGGCGCGCCAAGGCTGCGCACGGCGAAGCGGCCGTCACCGAGCGCGAGGACGTGGTCGTCGGTGTCGGCGAAGCGCGAGAGCGAGCCCCAAGCGTCGAAGCGGCGCGGCGTGCCGTCGCGGCCGAGGCGGAAGCTGGCCGCGAGCGGCACGTTACTGCCGCGATCGTTGAAGATGAAGCTGGCCTTGGCCTCGACGCCGCCGTCGGCGATGGGCGTGAACGTGTCGTTCTCGACGCCGATACGCTGCAGGAACTTGTAGAGGACGTAGCTCGATCGCGCGCTCGGCTGCGTGGCGCTGACGGCGAGCTCGTCGAGCGGCCGCGCGACCGGCAGCGGATGGCAAGCGGCCAGCGCCAGTGCAGCTACGACGAAACGGATTCGCATGTTGGGCTCATACGATCTAGTGCGCCGGGCGGTCCAGCGGTTTCGCGGACGCACGAAGATTGCGCGGCTGCGCTTCGACGCGAACACAAATGACCGGCGATGGCGGTGAAATGCCGAGAGAAAACGGCGAGGCGGCTACTTCGGCGCTTGGCCGCGCGTGATGAGCTGCGCGCTCCACAGCTTGCTCGAGCCCCACTCGACGAGGATTTCGCCGCACACTTCGCAGTGCACCGACGGAGCCTGGCCGTTCGAGCGGGCGCTGTCGAGCACGTACAGGCTGCTGCACACGCCGCACAGGCGGTAGTTGTGCTTGCCGCAGATCTGCGCGCTGTACCAGCCGGTCGGCAGCTCGGCGCGGCGGTGCCAGTCGACGGACGCTTCGCTCGTGCAGCCGTCCTCGGTGCATTCGCGCTTTTCGCGCACGGCGACGCGATAGCCGGCGGCGACCAGCAGCGCGTGCATCTCGTCGATGGCGGCCGCGTCCGGCCGTTCCGGCCAGACGAGCGCGCCTTCGACGCCGACGACGATGACCGAAGCCACGCCGGTCTTGGCCACGCGGCCGGCGATCGTCAAGTCGCCGAAGCGCCGCCGATCGACCTCGCCCGCGGCCGGCGCGAACAGCGCCAGCGCCCGCCGCGCCACGTCGGCGACGTGACCTTTGTCGGCATGCGCCGCGTCGATCGCGCTCAGCGTCAGCGACAAGTTGACGGCGTGTGGCCGCGGCGTCGCCGTGCGCGCGCCGATGGGCTCGATGAGCGCCGTCGCCGTCGGCTTGACCGGCACCGCCGCCACCGCGACCTTCTCTTTCGGTAAGATCGACATCGGGCTCAGCGACGCAACGCGGCCAAGTCTTGCCGCATGTGCGTCGCCGAGGAGAACTGCTGGAAGGTGAGGCCGCGCTGCTTCTTCCGCGCGTCGGCGAAGCTCACCCACGACGCCGCCGGATGCGTCGCGCCCGCGTGGCCCTGCACCGTCCAGGTCACGCCCCAATAGCTGCGCTCTTCGTCGAGATGACCGACGACGACCGACGGCCGTCCTGGCTGCGGCTTGGCCGGCGCGTAGACGCGATGGAACTCGTAGCTGCCCTGCCCGCTGCCGTCGGAGAACGTCCAGGCGGGCTGCGATTCGTAGCCGGGCGGCAGCTCGGGCGCGCAAGCGGCCAACGCCGTCCCGCGCGTGTGTGCGGTCGTGAGCTCTCGATTCTCGGTCGTCGTGCGATCCATTGAACACTTCCGATCTAAAGATGTTGCGAGGTCGAACTAAAACACGCTGATATCAATATATTTATATCAACTTATTGACTCAGCTCTCCAAATGCGGGCGCAGCTGGCCGGCGACGCGCTGGCGCCGCAGCTTGCCGAGCGCCTCGGCTTCGATCTGCCGGATGCGCTCGCGGGTCAGGCCGAAGACGCCGCCGATCTCCTCCAGCGTCTGGTCGCGCGCCTGACCGATACCGAAGCGCATGCGCAGGATGCGCGCCTCACGATCGCTCAAGCCTGCCAGCGCCGCGTGCAGGCTGTCGGCCAGGTCGGTCGCGTAGAGCGTCTCGGCCGGCGATTGCGCCTGCTCGTCCGGCAAGAAGTCGCCCAGCGTCGCCTGCTCGTCGCCGATGGGCAGCTCGAGCGACAGCGGCTCGCGCCCGAGCTCACCGACGAGCCGCACGCGCTCGAGCGACACGACGAGGTGCTGCGCCAGCTCCTCGTCCGCGGGCGGACGGCCGAGGCGACCGGTGAGCACGCGCGTCGCCCGCGCCACGCGCGTCATCTCGCTGCGCAGGTTGGCCGGCACGCGAATGGTGCGCGGCTGATCGGCGACGGCGTTGGCGACCGCGACGCGAATCCACCATGTCGCGTAGGTCGCCAGCCGAAAGCCGCGGCGATGGTCGAACTTGTCGATCGCCTTCATGAGGCCGATGTTGCCCTCTTGCACGAGGTCGAGCAGGTCGAGGCCGCGCTGCTGGTAACGCTTGGCGATCGACACCACCAGCCGCAAGTTGGCGCGCAGCAGAGCCGCGCGCGCCAGCTCGGCCTCATGCGCGCCGGCCCGCAGGCGTTGCAGCGTCAGCCGCAGCGCCGCCGTCGCTTCGCCGCTGACCGCCGTCGACCGCGCCTGATTCGTGCGCGCCGATTGCGCGCGGCGTGCCAGCTCGGTCGCCACCTCGTCGACGACGCGCTCCAAGATTCGCGCGCGAAACCACTGCCGCGCTAGGCGTTGCAGCATGACCGCGCGTCGCGCCGCGAGCGGCGCGCGCAACGGCGGACGCGCCGCCGGCTTGGCCGCGGCCAGCCGTGTCGTCAGCCGCTCCTGATCGACGCGGAAGTCGCGCAGCGCGGCCACCAGCTCGACGAGCTCGAGCCGGCGGGCGCTCTCGTCGAAGTCGGCGTGGCGCGGATCGACGTCGACGAGCGCCTCCGACGTCGGCGCGCTGCCGTTCGCGGCCGCCTCGGCCACGCGCACGAGCGCCGCGAGCGCGACCGGGCTCACCAGCGCCGCCTGCAAGAGCTGCCGATCGCCCGCCTCGACGCGCTGCGCGAGCGCGATCTCGCCGTCGCGGGTCAAGAGCGGCGCGACGCTGATCTGAGCCAAGTAACGGCTCAGCGGATCGCCGCGCCCGGCGCCGCTCGGATGTGCCGAGCGCGTCGAAGCGACCGAGCCTGGCGAACGTGAGTGCGCGGCTAGCGACATCGACTTCAGTTGAGGTAGCTCTTCGGTTTAGGCCGTCCCAGCTGCACGATCTGATGCGGCTGTCGCGGCGGACGACGCGCCGGCGGCGGCGCGCGCTCGGGCGTGACGACTTCGATGGTCGACTTGCCGGCCACGGGCGCCTCTTCGCGCGGCGCCTTGGCGTCGTCGTTGGCGGGGCCGTCGCCGGTGCGCGGGCGATCGTCGGACGGATCGCGGTCGTTGCTCATGGCGAATACCTCTCGGTTGGTGCGCGTGCGCCACTCCGATGGAGTCGCGTCGTGCCAGAGATCGCGAAGTTGCCGAGAAGTCGTCGCGCTCGAACCTGTAGGGCGCGACGAGAAGAGGATGAACGCAGTCCTGCGTCTGCTGCCCTTCATTATCGCTCGTCGCAGCCGCAACGGCACCGATTTCGCATCGACAATCGCGCTTACCGTCGCTGGCACGCGCACCTATCGCGCCCCTTCGCCGGCGCGGCCGAGCCCGAAACGCCGCGATCGCCTTGCCCGGCGGAGGTCGCGGCCAACGCCCTGGCGAGCGGTCGACAGGCTCGCCAATTCGTTACAGCGAATCGATTTGGATGATTTTGATTTTTATTTTCAAATTCAATTAACCCGGGTATGGTGCGCGCCAAATCCACTTCGTGAATGAGGAGAACCGGATGTTGCAGCGCGCCCTACGAAGCTTTTGGTCAGTCCCGGTCGTGGTGCTTCTGCCGCTCGCCGGCTGCGGCGGCAGTGACAAGGCCATCGTCGACGCGCCCGCCGACATGTCCGTCGCGACGGGCGGCGACGCCAGCGCCAGCAATCAGCTGACCGAGACGGCGCTGACCGTGAGCCTGGAGCTCGTCGCGCCGACGACGACCGGCGTGAGCGACGGCGGCGTGCCGGCGAGCGAGCAGCTGCGCATCACGACGCGCGACGGCGTCACCGCCGTGCGCACCGACTTGTGGCTGTACACGCTCACCGGCGGCAAGATGCAGGAGCTGGACGCGTTCACGGCGACGATCGGGCGCAAGACGAGCCACCTCATGCTGCCGGCGACGATCGGCGGCGCGCCGTCGGGCCTCGCGCCTGCCGACGACGGCCGCAACAACGGCCTCATGACCGACAGCGCGCGCGGCTCGCTCATCCAAGGCGCCTTCGTCACCGCCATCGACGGCACCATCATCGTCACCTTCGCCACGGCGCCGACCGATCCCATCGTCGTCGTCGCCGGCGTCGAAGATCAGCGCTACGCCGGCGCCGCCGTCATCAATCCCGACGGCACGCCCGGCGACGTTCCCGCCGGTGTGGGCGCGCCCGAGACGCACGATCGCGTCTCCTACACGCACGACGTGGCGCCCATCCTCAAGAAGCAGTGCGTCGACGCCTGCCACGACTCTGACGGGCCGCTGACCGCCCCGCTCTACCTGATGGATACGCAGGACCATCTCGTGAACGCCAACTTCGCGCTCGCCGAGCAGACGGCCGACTGCAACACGAAGTATCCGAACGGCGGGCAGGCGCTGGCGTCGTGCATCCAGAACATCACGCAGGCGCAGTATCTCGTCGAGCCGGGCGCGCCGTCGCTGTCGGACCTCTTGCAGCGGGCGCGGCCGGACGAGAACGCGAGCACGTCAGCGACGGGCCTGTTGTGGTACGGCGGCGGCAATCCGAAGGCGCGCTACAACGCGACCTATGGCGACCGGCGCATGCCCTCGACCACGACCAGCCTCGTGACGACCGACTGGACCAATCAGCAGCCGACCTACTTCGACATGACGCCCAAGGATTTCCAGACCATCTACGACTGGGTGGCGCAGGGCGCGTTGCCGTAAACACTACGGCCACGCACGTTTCAACGCGGGCGCGCGGTCGATTGCTCGATCGCGCGCGCTTTTCCTTTTCTTGGGCGCGCTAGCGGAGGCGGGCGCGCGCAGGCGCCGAACGCAGCGCCGCCGCGCGACGCAAGAGCGCGAAGCCGAGGATGCCGCCCGCCGTCACCAGCGCCGCTGCCACCAAGCCAGCCGACGAGCGCCGCTGCTTCATGACGCGCCGCCGCCCGGCCCGCTCGGTGAACGCCGCGCCGACGATGGCCGCCGACAGCGTCAACGCCGACAACGTCGCCAACGCCGTCGAGTGCCGCTTGGCGACGGCGACGATCTCGCCTGGAATCGCCGCCACCTCCTGCACGCGCTCGACGGCCACCGTCACGCGCTCGACCGTCTGCCGCACGCGCCCGGCCAGCTCCAACAGATGCTGATGGCTGCGCTCGCGCAGCGCCTCCAGCTCGCTGCGCGCCTGCGCCACTTCGTCTACGACAGGTTTGTCTGCGCCCACTTCAGCTCCTTGTCGAGCTCGAGGCTGCTCACCGGCAGCAACGTGCGCACGCGCCGTCGCCAGCCGAGCGCGCACAGGACGGCGCCGGCCGCCAAGAGCGGCGCCGCCAACACCAACGAGCCGGCCCAATGTCGCCCGCCCATCGCCACGCCGAGGCCCATCGCCGCGGCCACGAGCAGCATCAGCATGCCGCTCAACGCCAAGCCCGCGCCCAAGCCGATGAGCACCAGCATGCGCCGCTCCTGCACGAGCTGCTCGGTCGCCTCCAGCCGCAAGAGCTTCATCTGCTGCTCGGCCACCGCCATCAAGTGCGACAGCGTGCCCTTGACCAGCTCGAGCGTCTTCATGTCGCTTGGTTCCTGCACGGTCGCCGCCCCTTTCGCCGAATGCCGCTGATCTAATTGTATACGCAGCGAAACGACCGATGGCAGACCCAAGCGCGTCAAAACGTCAGGGAACACGTTGATCGTGCAAGCGAATGAGCTCTTCGGTGAGATCGTATCCGGCCACCGGGAAGGTCGCTCGCCGACGATAAACGAGCCTGCGGCCGTCATCGGTCGCCTCGAACACGGCGTCGAGCTGGTGCTGCTTGGCCAGAGCTTCGAGGTCCGGCTTCAGCCGGGCGATGAGGGCCAGGTTCGCCTCCTTCGTGTGACGCTGCAGCTCCTCGCTCAGCTCGTCGAAGCGGTGGCGCAACGGCCCATGCTGCAACGCCTGCGTCACCTGCTGTCGCTGCTCCAGCGTCGGCGTGCCTTGGATGCCCAATTGCGCGATGACCGCCCGTTGCATGCGATCGAGCTCTCCCTGCTTGAGGTCGAGCTCTTTTTGCAGCCGCGCGTGCTCGGCGACGCCGTCATGCGATCGATCGAACACCGCTCGTAAGCTGAAGCGACCGAGCCGCTCGCCCGCGCGCACGGGATGCGCCTCTTTGCCGAGCAGCACCATCGTCACGTCGAGATCGGGCGCCGCATAGAACAGCTGATCGTCCTCGAAGACGAGGTTGAGGCCATGTTGGCGCGCGAACGATGCCGTCAGCCGGTTCACCTCTCGTTGGCTCGGCAGCGACTGCACGGAGGCCCACTCGTCGCGGTTGACGACCGCGAAGCGCGGCGGCGCGGCACAGGCGGCGACCCACACGAACACGAACGCGACGCGGCGGCTCACGCCGCGGACGTTAGCGCGACTGAATCGGCAGCGTGAAGGTAAAGCGCGTGCCGTCAACCGCGTCGGACGAGACGTCGAGCCGGCCGGCGTGCGCTTGCGCGATCTCGCTGGCGATGTAGAGCCCGAGGCCGAGCCCTTGCAGCGAGCCCTGATCTTGACCGCCGCGGCTGTAGGGGCGAAACAGGCGCCCCATCGTCTCGGCCGCGATCGGCTCGCCGGCGTTCTGCACCGAAATCTGCAGCACCTTCTTCGACTGCCGGACGCGCACCTCGACGGGACGTTCGGCGGCGCCGTGCTCGATGGCGTTGGCGACCAAGTTCGACAACAGCTGGCAGACGCGCTCTTTGTCACACCAAATCGGGCCCGCCATGTCGCTCGTGAAGCGGATTTCGCGCGCCGGATGCGTGCTCTGCAGCTCGTCGACGACATGACGCAGCGCGAGCTCGAGGTCGCGCACTTCGCCGACGTTGAGGCCGATGCCGGCGCCGAGCCGCGCGCGCGCGAAGTCGAGGAGGTCGGACACGAGCGCGCTCATGCGCCGGCCGCTCGAGCGAATGCGCTCGACGGTCTTGCGCTGCGGCTCCGGCAGCGACTGGCGCAACAGCAGATCGGCGCCCATCGTCACCGACGACAGCGGGTTACGCAGATCGTGACCGAGCACGGCAATGAACTGCTCGCGAATCTCCGCCGTCTGCTGCACGTCGAGCAGCTGCTCCTGCGTCTCGGTCTGGCGCTGCTCGGCGGCCAGCTGCGCGCCGATGAGCTCGGCGAACAGCGTCATCATCGACACGATCTTCGGCTGATTGACCGGCGTCGGCAGCGGATCGAGCGCGCACACCGTGCCGAAGTAGTCGCCGTTGACCAAGAAAATGGGGACCGAGATGTAGCTCTCGAAGCCGTACAGCTTGGGCGTCTGATGGTTGCAATATTTGCTGTCGGTGCTGGCGTGATCCATGACGACGGTGGCGCGGGTGTCGCGTACTTCGGCGCACAGCGTCGTGGCGACGTCGAGCGTGCCGCCCGGCGCGAGCCCGAAGCCGAGATGATCGTGCACGGCGCAAGCGACCCATTGGTCCTGCGTCACGCGCGCGACCGCGCAGAAGCGCAGGCCGGTCGTCTCGGCGATGACGCGCAAGATCGTCGGAACCGCCGAGATCCGCCCGATCGCCTCGACGTCGCGATTGATCGGATCCGACTGGGAGATCGACGGCATTGTTCTGTGACGCTCCTTCACGAGCCCAAGAAAAAGCCTAAGCCGGCTTTTATGACGCGCAGCAACAGCGAACGAACCGGCACCACCCAGCGAGGCTTATCGCAACGATTACGATACGTAAGCGCTGCGCTTCGAGCGACGTTTTTGGCGTTTTGGCTGTCACCGTTTTGCACGAATCGCGACGCGCATCATTCGGCACCGGGCGCGAAGAGGCGGCGCACGTGAGCGCGTCACACTGCCAACATGACCCTCTCCGATTTGCACGTGCTGGCGCTGCCGCCGGCGGAGGACGACGCGACCCACGGCGAGCTGCTCGACGGCGCGCGGGTGTTGGTGGCGGCCAGCGACGCCTGTTGGCGCTGGAGCTTGTGCGGCTGGCTCGCGCTACGCGGCGCCACGACGCGACAGGTCGGCGGCGGCGCCGAGGCGCTCGAGCTCTTGGCCGACGGTCTCCGCTTCGACCTCGTCATCGTCGATCTGCGCGGGGCGGCGCTCGACAGCGTCTGGATCGTGGCCACGCTGCGCGCGTTCGGGCTCACGCTGCCCTGCCTCATCGTCGACGGCCGGCCGCCGCAGCTGCGCGCGCGGGCGCAGCACCTCGGCGCGCGCGTGGCCGTGATGGCGCCGCTGCCGTTCGACGCGCTGCCGCGGCAGGCGCAGCGGCTGCTGGCGCCGACATTTGGGACGACGATTCATCACGTGGACGAGGCCCGCCGCAAGCACGGGTCTTGACGCGCGACGCTTGACGCACTTGGCCGCGGCGACGCGTGCGAAGGCCAAGTCGCCGTGGGCGTTCATTTCCTTACCTGGCGTCTGCCGGCTTGCGGCGCGTTCGTAGCGAGATGTCGCCACCCCAGTTGGGGAGCCGAGCCCCGTGCGACCTTGCGTCGTTGCCGGCGGCGACACGCGGAAGTCGGCGGCGCCCGTGACGTTCTCGGCGGGCATGCAACTGGCATTAGTCGACGCCGCACATGCCCATCTCCGTCATGCTGGCCGACGAGCATCCGCTCTTGGTTTCCGGGCTCGCCGCCTGCTTCGCCAGCGTGGCCGACGTGGCCGTCGTCGGCGGCACCAGCGACAGCGCCGGCGTGCTGACGCTGTTGAACGCGCTCGATCCCGACGTGCTCGTACTCGACCTGACGATGGGCGGCTCGAGCGGCATCGACGTGTTGCGCCACCTGGCGGCGGCTCGCTCGCGCACGCGCGTCGTCGTCTTGTCGATGCACGCCACGGCGTCGCACGCGCTCAAAGCGGTGCGCCTCGGCGCGCTCGGCTACGTCGCCAAGCAGGCGCCGTCGAGCGAGCTGATGGCGGCCATTCGCGCCGCGGCCTCGGGGACGCGCTATCTGGCGCCGCCGTTGAGCCAGTCGATGCTGACGGATTACGAAGAGCGCCTCGAGTCGGGCCAGATCGATCTGTTTGCCACGCTGTCGCCGCGGCAGCGCGAGGTCATGAAGTACGCGGCGCTCGGTTACAACAGCCGCGAGACGGCGGAGAAGCTGCAAATCGGCAAGCGCACCGTCGAGAGCCACTTGGCGGAAGTGAACGAGCGGCTGCGGCTGCGCTCGCGGTCGGAGCTGGTGCGCAATGCCGTGCGCGTCGGGCTCATCTCATCTGAAGGCGAAGGCCTAGGCGAGGGCAAATGAACGAGAAATGTCCGGATCGACTGCGGCGCCGCATCTGCCAGGCGGGCTTGGCGCTGGGCGCGACGGTGGTGTTGCCGGCGTGCGGCGGCAGCGCCAAGAGCACGAGCAACGGCGGCGACTGCAGCGACATCAACACGGTCGCCGTCGGCAGCGTCAGCGACGTCGCCGTCAATGACGCCGTCTTGCACATGTTGACCACCACCGACGTGTTCGTTTGCCACGACGCCGACGGCTTCTACGCCGTCGACGCCGGCTGCACGCATTACGGCTGCGACGTCGCGCTCAAGGCCGCCGGCGACCTGAAGCAGGGCTTTTTGTGCCCATGCCACGGCGCCACGTACGACGCGCAGGGCGAGAATCCGACGACGCCGGCGCCGAGCCCGCTGCCGCACTACTCCTTGTGCATGCAGGATTCGGGGACGCTCGTCGTCGATCTGGATACGAACGTCGACGCCTCCTATCGGCTCAAGCCGTAAAGCCGCTCGTCAGGCGGCGCGCGGCAGGCCGCGTTAGGCCGCATTTTCGCCATCAATCGCTGCGCCGCTTGTTGTATGAACGTCGCCTATGTCGAGGCGGATTCGGCTGTTGGCGCCGGCGGCGGCGGCGCTCGTCGCGTGCGCGATCATCTGGTTCGGCGCGTCGGCGCTCGTCTGGCGCGCGGCCGGTCCGGTCGGCTTCGACGTCACGACGACCAACGGCGCCGGCGCGATCGTGGCGCACGCGCGGGCGAGCCAGCTGTTGACGCCGGAAGTGGCGCCGACGCCGCCCGTGCACGGCACGCTCGTGGCGCGCGCGACGTTCCTGGCCGAGATCGACGGCAGCTACGAGTGGCAGCTGGGCGGCTCCAGCGCGTCCACGCTCTTCGTCGACGGGCAGCTCATCTATTCGCCGAAGCCGGGACGCGTGGCCATGAAGTCGCAGCCGCTGACGGCGGGGCTGCATCAGCTCGAGGTCACGCTGCGCAACGCCGACGGAGCGGGCGCGATCGCGTTCGGCGTGCGGCCGCCGTGGCGGCCGTGGCGCGGCGCGCTGGCCGGTCGCGGCGAGGTCGTGGCGCTGCCGGTCGCCGACGTGCGCGCGCGGCTGGGTGCGCACCCGGTCGCGACCTTGTGGCTCATCGACGCCGCGCCGGCGCTGCTGCTGCTCGGCCTCCTGCTCGCTGCGGCCGTCGTCATGGGCGCGACGCGACGCCGCCACGTGCGCGACTACGTCGTCACGCTGGCCGGCGATAGCGACGGTCGCCGCTTCCTGCTCGTCGTCGCCTTCGTCGCCATGTTGCTGCCGATGCTGTGGCCGTTCTTCGAGCCCGGCTTCTTCGCGTGCGGCGAAGAGGAGTCGTACATCGTGCGGCTCGGCGAGTACAAGCTGGCGATCTTGGGCGGCGTGCCGATGGGCCGCTGGTGGCCCGATCCGGTGTATGGCCGCGGCTATCCGTTCTTGTGCGTCTACGCGCCGCTGCTCTACATCCTGGCGACGCCGCTCCTGCTCGTCGGCGTGTCGCCGGTGGTGACGGTCAAGCTGTTGTCGGCGCTGGTCGTCATCGTCGGCAGCTGGGCGACCTACGCGATCGCGCGCCGGCGCGCCTCGACGCCGGCGTCGCTGGTGGCGGCGACGCTGTACATGTACGCGCCCTATCTGCACACCGACGTCTGGATTCGCGAGGATCTGGCCGAAGCGCTCGGCTTCGCCTGCTTTCCGCTGGCCCTGCTGACGCTCGAACGCGCGCTCGATCGCACCGGCGAAGGCGCTGACGTGAGCGGCCGCTCGCGCGACATCGCCTACCTGGCGTTAGCGCTGGCCGCGCTCGGCTGCTCGCACAACATCACCGCCTACTTCGCCGTCTTCTTCTTGGGGCTGTGGCTCATCCTGCGCGTGGCGCTGCACACCGTCGACAAAGCGGGCATCGTGCGGACGCTGTGGGGCGCGCTCTTCGGCTTTCTCTTGTGCGTCTTTTATGCGCTGCCGGCGCTCGGCGACGCCAATCGCATCTGGATCGAGCGCGTCATGCGCGGCTATTACAATCCGGCCGGGCACTTCCTGGCGCCGCTGACGTTCTTCGTGACCGAGCCGCACTGGACCATGCGGCTCTTCCTCGGCACCGGGCCGCTCGTCGCCACCCTCGCGGGCCTGGTCGCGCTGGCGCTGAAGCGGCCGCCGAACCAGCCGCTCGTCGCCGAGCGCGCCAACGCGCGGACGCTGGCGCTATTGGGCGCGTCGGGGCTGCTCTTGTCGTTCATCATCGCCACGCGGCCGCTCGGGCCCGTCTTCGTGCGCTTCGTGCCGCTGGCGAATCACGTGCAGTTTCCGTGGCGGCTGCTGCTCTTCTCGGCGAGCTTGGCGCCCTTGTGCGCGCCGGCGGCGGTCGACGGCTTTCTGCGCACGGCGCGGGCGCGCTGGACCTTCGCCGTCCTCGCCATCGTGGGCACGATCATGCTGCTGGCGCCGGTGTATGGCCCGCCGGCGCCGCTCGTGCGCAGCCGCCTCGACGTGCAGCCGTTCCTGCGCGGCCTCGAGATCGATTACGTCACGAGCATGAACGAGTACCTGCCCATTACCGTGCGACATACCGTCCCCAAGTTCGGCGAGATCGTCCACGGCGTCGCCGGCAGGCTGTCGTTCGTCGACTCCTCGCGCTCGCCCGGACGTTACGCGGCGACGGTCGAGGGCGACGGCGGCACGCTCGAGTTCAACGCGCACTGGTTCCCCGGCTGGCGCGCTTACGTCGACGAGGTGGCGCACGACATCGGCCCCGGCCACGACGGCTTCGACGGCGGCGGGCTCATTCGCGTCAACGTGCCCGCCGGCCGTCACAGCGTGCGGCTGGCGTTCGGCCGCACGCCGCTGCGCGCCGCCTGCGACATCGTGTCGGCGCTGGCGCTCTTCGTCGTGCTCGGGCTGGGGCTCGGCGGCGACCGCCTCTACCGGCGCTGGCGAGCGACGCGGCCGTCGTAGAGTCGCGCCAAGAAGTCGTACAACACGAGCTCTTGCGCGCGGGCCGCGCCGCGGAGCATGCGGTTGGCGTGCATGTGCAAGAGGCTGCCGGCAAGGTCGGCGAGCGCGACGGTGAGGCGGCCGGCGGCGGCGAGCGCGCGCAGCTCGGCGGCGACGGGCGCGATGCGCGTCGAGCGCTCGGCGAAGACGGCGCAGCCGGGCTCGAAGTCGCTCATCTCATCTTGCGCGCGGTCGAGCAGCGCCTCCAGCGCCTTGCGCTCGGTGCGAAAGCGATCGCCGAGCTGCTTCTCGAAGCGGGTGTCGGCGTGGTGCTCGCGGCCGAAGCCGTCGCGCAGCTGCCGCGCCAACGCCTGCTGCTCGACGAGCGTGAGCCCGAGATCGACGAGCAGCTGGTCCATTCCGCGCAACGTCAGGCGCCAGCGGCCGTCGGCGCCGGCATCGCCGGCGAGCATGTCGAGGATGGCGACGGCGGCATCGGAGTCGGCGGCGAAGAGCCGCTCGCATAACGCCATGCCCTCGGCGCCGCCGTAGCGCTCGACCTCGCGTTCGTAGGTGTCGAGCTGCAGCTTCCAGGCGTGGCCGTCGGCGAGCGCCGCGCCGGCCGCCGCCTCGACGCGCGGACGCAGCGCGCTCAGCTGCGCGGCGCTGCCGAAGAAGCGCAGCCGCAAGTGAAAGTCGGGATCGTTGTAGCGGATGAAGAACCAGCGGTCGCACGAGCCCTCCGCGCGCGCCGTGGCGACGAGCGGCGCGACGTGCTGGCGCAAGATGAGGTCGGCCGAGCCCGGTCCGCAGTAGAGCTTGGCGTAGAGGCAGTCGGAGCCGGGCGGCCGGCTGCGCGCGATCGCGACTGCGCCCGCGTCGATCGGCCGCGCCGGCAGCGACGGCGCCGTCGGCGGCGGACCGAGCAGCGGCACCAGCAGCTCGTGCATGAACGCGCCTTCGGGGCCGCGCGCCAAGAGCGACTCGGGTGCGAACAGCTCGGTCAAGACGAGGTCGTTGCGCTCTTTGACCAGCTGCACGAAGGTCTCGACGTAGAGCGTGTTGTCGAGATCGATCGGCAGCACGTTGTCGGCGTCGACGACGGCGACGAAGCGCGGCAGCCGCAGCTCGCGGCGCAGCGCTTGGGTGCGCAGGAAGCGATCGCTGGCGCTCGGCACGTCGAGCTGCGCGAGCGCCGCGCGATCGAGCCGCCAGCGCGCCAGCGACAGGACGACGCGACCGAGGCGCACGCGCGGCAAGTAGCCGGCGAGGGCGAGCGCGCCCCAATCGAAGCTGGCCGAGCCGCCGCCTTGGTATTGCAGCGCGCACAAGAAGCGATAGACGCCCAAGTTACGCGGGGCGCTGAAGTTGTGCGCGCTCGTCAGACGCGGAATGATCTCGCGGCCGAGACGACGCGAACGCAAGACGACGCGGCCGTTGACGACCGAGACCAAGAGGTCGTCGAGGTCGAGCTGCGCGTCGGCGGGCGCGCCCGAGCGGCCGAGATAGGCGATCTCGTGCGCGCGCAACAGCGGCCGCATGAGGATGTTGCCGATGCGCCCTTCGGGCAGGTGCACGATCTCGGCGAAGATGGCGTCGGGGCGCTGCGCCTCTTCGGCGCGCAAGAGCTCGCGCACCAGCGCCGTCAGCTGCTCGTCGCCGTAGCAGAAGCGGCCGAGCAGGTTCGCGCCCGATGGGCCGCTGGCGGAGTGCAGCCACAGCTGGAAGTCGCCGCGCGTGACGGCGTCGGCGTCTTGGGCGGCCAGCGTCACCAGCGCCGCCAGGCTGCCCGACAGCGGCACCGGCTCCTTCGGCGCCAACGTCTCCAGCTCTTTTTCGTCGAGCACGAGCTCGTCGGCGCCGCTGCGCAAGGTCGCGGTCAGACAGCGCAACAGCAGCTGCTGCAGCGGGCCCAGCGTCGGACCTTCGTTCGACGGCGCCACCGGAAAATTCAGCGTCGCCAAGAGCGGCGAGGCTTCCGATGACGGGCCGTTGGCGCGATCGAAGCCGATGCCCGACTCCTCGTCCAGCACCTCGGCCAGCGGCAGCTCGCGCTGCTCGTAACGCGCGGCGAACGCCTCGCCGAAGCGGGTCAAGGAGCTGTTCGGGCCGCGCGCGTGCAGGCGCGACAAGAGCTCGACGACGCGGGTCAGCTCGGCCAGCGGCTCCGGTCCCAGCATCGCCGTCGGCGTCGGCTTGACCATGTCGACCTGGAACAGCCGCGCCAGCTCGGGCTTGGCCGGCAGGTCGGCCAAGCTGTCGGCGACGGCGCGATAGCGCGACGGCGGCGCGCCGAGCGGCGAGGCGTCGAGCGCGGCCAGCTCCGTCGCGCACGCGACCGAGCGTCGCGGCCACGTGCGGCGCCGGTCCCTGCAGCTGCGCCACGAGATCGTGGATGGGCTCGGCGCCCGTCACTTGCGGCGCCAGCTCGGCCACCAAGATCTGGGCGTCGACGAGCTCGGCCACGAAGTCGTCGGCGTCGGCGCGCGTGATCTCGCCCGACGCGTCAGCATCGACGAGCGCGCGGGCCAGCTCGGCCAACGTCGCGCCCGCCGCCGCGCGCGCGAGCGTGCTGTCGAGATATGGGCTCGGGTCGACGGCGACGAGGTTGTAGTCGCGCGCGCGGCCGACGAGCCGCGCCTCGGCGAAGCGCAGGCGCCCGGCGGCGCGATAGAGGCTCGAGCTCGGTCGATAGCGGACGGCGGCGCGTAACGCCGGAATCTTCGAGCAGCGCGTCGATCAGCGTCGACAAGTAGTCGTTGTCGAGGCGCGTGTGGCGGCGGTAGCCGTCGCGGCCGCCGAGCGTCAGCTGCGTCGTCGCACCCAGCGTGCCGACCGAGCAGCCGGCGAAGAGGCCGAACGGCGTCGGCCGCGTCGTCATGCGCGCCAGATAGCGCGTCAGCGTGCGCTCGACCTTCTGGCCGCGCTCGGAGTCGGGCGCGTCCAGCCACATCGGCAGGCTCTCGTCGAGCGAGGGCGACGCGATGAACAGCGCCTCGCGCACCTCGGGACGGGCCACGAGCGCGCGCAGTCGGCCTTGCACGAGGCGGCGATCGGCGGCCAAGGCGTCGGCGACGAGCGACGGCGAGGCGGCGGTCGCGGTCAGGCCGTCACCGAGCGTCACCAGCTCGGCGAACGGCAACAGCGGCGTGCGCAGCGCGAAGAAGCCGGCCGGTGTCAGCGTCGTCCGCGCGGTCGTCGTCGTCGTGGCCTTCGGTTTATCGGGGCGCGCCATGTCAGCCGATGTTACCGGCAATGGCGCCGGCGCGGGTCGGTGGAAGTGAGGCGGCGAGCAGACGATCCCACGCCGGCTCGACGGTGCCGGTCGCGGCCAGCAGCGCCAGTCCGACGCCGGCTGCGCCGACGAGGAGCCCGCCGTCGGCTACCGACTGCGCATCGCGGCTTCCGCGCGCGTCGGCGCGGACGCGGAAGCCGCCGGCCTGACCGAGCGGCTGCAGCGCCAGCGTGCGCACATAGGCGCTGCGCGCGGCGTCGGCGAGCGCGGCGTCGCCGAATTCGCGCCACAGTCGATGGAGTAGCAGCCCTACCCCGCTCGCGCCGTGGCACAAGCTGGCGCTGCGGAGGCCGGCCCCGCGCGCGTCGGCGGCGAGCAGGCGCGCGGCGGCATGCAGCGCCATCGCGCGCGCGGCGTCGGCCCACGCCGGCTCGCCGACGGCGCGCGCGGCCGCGACGAGCGCAGCGGCGACGCCGGGATCGCCGTAGCACCAAGCGAGGTCGGTCGGCGCCGGAGACGTGTCGACGGCGACGGCATCGGGGAACCGCGACGGCGCCGACTCCGGCAGGCGCGCGACGTCGAGCAGCCAGCGCACGGCGCCGTCGAGCAGCGGCCGCGCGCGCGCCACCTCGACGCCGGCGGCGCACGCGCCCGCCAACAGCGGCAAGAGGCCGGGCACACCGTGCGCGACGCCGCAGTCGTAATGGCCGAGCGCCGGATGTGTCGTGCGCACCGAGCTGTCGGCGTCGGGCAACGTCCGCCAGGTCACGCCGTGCGGATGGCGCTCGGCCAGCTCGTCGAGCCGTCTGACGACCTGCGCCAACAGCTGCCGGCCGCGGGGACGCGCGATGCGCTCGAGCGCGTAAGTGCCCATGCCGCACAGGCCATGCATCAAATCGTAGGCGCCGTCCCAAGGCGTGCGCGCGGTCAGCGTGAGGAGCGCGTCGTCGATGGCGGCTGCCACGTCGTCGCCGTCGTCTTCGAAGCGGCCGACGAGGTGCTGTACGACCCAGCCGACGCCGGTCAATCCCTCCTGCAGCGACGCGTTCTGCTGCGTCTGCGCCAGCCCGTCGAGGGCGGCGGCGAGCGCGTCATCCGTCGGCGCCGACACATCGCGCCCCGGCCAGGCCTCGGCGAAGTAGGCGAAGAACAGCGCGCGTCCGGCGGCGCCGCGCAACGAGGGATCGGTCGCGCCCGCGGCCGGCGCCGACAGCGCCGTCGCGATCTCCTCGACGAGCGCCAACGCCCGCGCGCGATCGGCACCGACGAGGAGCGGCGTCCAGTCGCGCGATTGCGCCGGATCGAGCGTGGTCCCGAGCGTCATCACGGCAGTCTCCGGCAGCGTCAGCGGCATCATCATCTCGGGCTCGGCAAACGATCGAAAACAGCGGCGCGCCGGCCGCATGTCGACCGGCGCGCCCCAACGACTACTCGTGCTGGAACGAATGACCGCTCGGGATCGCGGTCGAGGCGTTGCAGCCGATGCCCGAGCCCGTGGAGTCGCCGCCCGCGACCTTGCGCAGGTCCGCGTTCGAAAGCGAGCGCAGCGTGTCCTTGGCGAGCTTCAGCGCGGGAACTTTCACATTCAGCTTCTTCTTCATATGCCTCTCCTATCGTCGATTGTCGAAGCGTCGGCGCGTCGACACTCAAAGACCAGCGCGTCGACCAAGCCGGCCCGTCCGAGCGCCGGCACCTGGCCTACTGCTGGCGAAGGACGGTGCGACCGCCGCCGCCGCCCGGCTCTTTGACGGTGCTGTTGTTGCCGGAGTTGCCGTCGTTGCTGCCGTTGGGATTGCAGCCTTCCACGCCGTTCTGGTTGCTCGCGCTGCCGCCGGCGACGTGGCGCAGCTCGGCGCTCGTCAGCGAACGCAGGGTGTCGCGGTTGAGCGTCAGCGCCGAAACTTTCGCGCTCGTCTTCTTCATGATCTATGTCCTTCCTAAGTGGCAAGCGAAGCGCTCGCACGGCTGAGCATTGCAACGGCAATGCCGCGCGCGACCCACGCCAACTCGCGCGCGCGACGAACGCGCCGTGGCTGCACGCGCAACATGCGCTGGCGACAGTGACCGCGACGGCCACGCATACGACTGTTTGCGTGGCTGCGATCACGGCACGCGTGACGCGAGCTACTTCTTCGTCAGCGTCGTGGCTTCCGCGCCAGCGCAGCGACGACGGCGGCGATTGCGCGCGCGCGATCGAAACGCGCGCGACCAGCGTCGATCGACGGCGCTCCTAATGAACCATCGGGATTTGCGATTACAGGGCGAGAAACGCTAGAACGCCGCAGCGCTCGAATGCCGTCGCGGCAAGTGCAGGTGCGAGCCGAGCTCGCGAGCAGCGCAGGAATACCGTCCGCCGTGACGAGCCTGCCGTAATGCTCGTCGCCGCGGTCAAACCGGTCGGCGAGCTACGTCGTGCGCCACTTTTGCGCCAGCTCGAGCGCGGCTTCGAAGCTCTCGACATATTCGCAGCGCTCGTTGGGGCCGGTCACTTTGGCCATGCCCACGTGCTCGCCTTGACCGAGCTCGACGGTGATGAAGCGGCCGTCGACGCACTGCCAGCGCACGGCCTCGCCCTTTTGCGGCGTCACCGTGCGCCACGGCACGAACGTGCCGGTCGTGCGCGGCCGCGGCTGCAGAATCGGCAGCGGACCCGTGTTGTCTCTACGTTGCGGCTTGGAGCTGCGTTCACTCAATACGACACCTCGGGAAGTGCCATTGTAATCGACCGCGCGCGACGATTGCTGAGCGCGGAAGCCGACCGAGCGCGAAACTTTAGCGGACAGCTGCGGAAAGGTGGGACGACGCGCGGTCAACCCCGCTCGGGTGGCTCGCCGAACACGGCCAAGATCTTGGTGGCGATGCGATCGAAGTCCTCGAAATCGCGCTCGTCGAGCACCGCCGCCATCTGCTCGATGATGCCTTCGCGCGCCGCCTCCACGCGATCGCGCACGCGCTGCCCCGCCGCCGACAGCTCGAGCACATATTGTCGGCGATCCTCTTCACTGCGCTTACGCCGCACCCAGCCGCGCTCGACGAGCGGCTCGAGCGCGCGGCCGGTCAGCGTCGGCGCCGTGTCGGTCGCGCGCGCCAAGTCGGCCTGCGAGATGCGGCTCTCGCGCCCGATGTGCCGCAGCAGCTTGGCCTGCGCCGTGCCGACCTCGAACGTCGCGTAGGCCTGCTCGCGCACCGCGCGCAAGCTGCGCAGCAGCGCCGTCAAGCGCTCGTAAAACGCATGCGAATCGCGCGACGACACGAGCGACACAGTAGTCGATGGTCACCGCGCGCGCAATCTTTCCGGCGGCGCCTTGACAACCGTACACCCATGCATCAATATTAATATACCAGTGTACGATTAACCGAGCATGTTATCGAGAAGGACGCACACATGAGGAGCGCGGCATCGCGAACGGCGTCATGAGCGGGACATTTCGCTCGCTCAGTGGCTTCAACTATCGGACCTGGGCCATCGGCGCCTTCGTATCGAACGTCGGCACGTGGATGCAGCGCACGGCGCAGGATTGGCTCGTCCTGACGCAGCTGACGCACAAGAAGGCGGCGGCGGTCGGCGTCGTCATGGGGTTGCAGTTCGCGCCGCAGGTGCTGCTGTTGCCGTGGACGGGTTGGGCGGCCGATCACCTCGATCGCCGCAAGCTCCTGTTCGCGACGCAAGCGACGATGGGCGCGCTGGCGCTCGGCCTCGGCATTCTGACCGTGACCGGCGTCGTGCAGCTGTGGCAAGTCTACATCTTCGCGTTTCTGCTCGGCTGTGCGACGGCGTTCGACGCGCCGGCGCGGCAGACGTTCGTGTCCGAGCTCGTCGGCGAGAAGGATCTGTCGAACGCCGTCGGGCTCAACTCGACGTCGTTCAACGCCGCGCGCATGGTCGGACCGGCCATCGCCGGCATCGTCATCGCCGGCGTCGGCACGGGCTGGGCCTTCTTGCTCAACGCCGCCTCGTTCGTGGCCGTCTTGGCGTCGCTGAGCCTGCTGCGCGTCGACGAGCTGCACCGGCAAGAGCGCGCGCCGCGCAAGGCCGGCAGCTTCGCCGAGGGCTTCCGCTACGTCTGGAAACGCCCCGACTTGAGCGCCATGTTGCTCATGCTCTTCTTCGTCGGCACGTTCGGCCTCAACTTTCCCATCTTCATCTCGACGATGGCCGTCAGCGTCTTTCATCGCGGCGCCGGCGGCTACGGCATGCTGACGTCGACGATGGCCGTCGGCACCGTCTCCGGCGCGCTGTTGGCCGCCCGCCGGCAAAAGCCGCGCGTGGCCGTGGTCCTGTATGGCGCGCTCGCGTTCGGCGTCGGGCTGACGCTGGCGGCGTTCATGCCCAACTACGCCCTGTTCGGCATGACGCTCGTCATCATTGGCGCGGCGGCGCAGACGTTCACGAATACGGCGATCAGCACCATGCAGATCTCGACCGATCCGGCGATGCGTGGGCGCGTCATGGCGCTCTTTCTCGCGGTGGCGCTCGGCGGCACGCCCATCGGCGCGCCCATCGTCGGCCACATCGCCGACACCTTCGGGCCGCGCTGGGGCTTGTGCGTCGGCGCCGCCGGCGGATTTTGCGCGGCCGTCGTCGGCTTGCGCTACCTCGTCAAACATCGCCACTTGCGCCTGCACGTCGCCGGCGGACGGCTGCGGCTCACGTCGGACGAGAGCGAACGAGCGGTCGCGACCGCGCCGGTAACGATGGATCAATCGGTTCGAACGGGAGCTTGAAGCGACCTGCCTGCTGCGGCGCTCGATGCCAAGGCCGCGCTCGTCGTCATTGACCCGCAACAGGGGCTGGCCGGCTTTCCGGTCGGTTCATCCGTTCGCGCACCTCGGCTGGGAGCGCTCGATACGACCGACGCGATCTGGGCGCTACTCGGACGTTAGTTGAAGGAGTCGTCGGTGCGGGCGGGGCAGCTGCGCACGTCGGTGGTCGTCGCCTCGCGCTCGGGGCCTTCCTCCAAGAGCGAGCAGTCATCGAGCGTCGAGCAAAAGCAGACGCTGATCGACATCTGCGAGATCAGCTTCATCATGGTGGCGCAGAGCGGGTCGGCGGGCCCGAGCACGTCCGGCAACTGCTCGGTGTGGGGACCGGCAGTGACCGGCGGCTTCTTGCACGAGAGCTCGAAGGCGCGGATCTCTTCGCCGGCCGAGATGGTCGCGCGGCCGATGCCGGAATAGTGGACGCTGCGCAAATCGTGACCGTTGCCGACCGCGAGCTTGACCAGCTCGATCCAGTTGTGAATCGGTTTACCGCCGATCGAAAAGGTCATATTGCGAATGCGCGCCGGCCCGCTGCCTTTATTGGCGACGATGACATGGACGTCCTCGTCGGTCGAGCCGCTACTGAGCGCGACGATCGGAAAGACCTGCGCGCGCACCTGTTGCCGCTGAATGTAAGCGGTATAAGCGGACACGAGCAGCGCGCAGACGCCGACGAGCGTGGCCACGATGGCGTCATAGCGAGAGGCGCGTTCCATCGGCACCGCAGCGTGCCAGCCGCGTCGGCCGCTGACAAGCGAGCTGGCACACACCGCTCGGACTTGCGTACTGCGGATCGACGCGCGGCGGTTAGCGCGCTTCGTCCGCCGCTTGCCAGCGCCAGCGCGCCAGATCCGAGCGCGTCGGCAAGCCGGCGCCATGCCAGACCACCCGGCCAGTCGTCGTATCGAGGACGAGCGTCGACGGCAGCGGCGGGCTGTCGCCGACGAGCGTGGCGATCGCCGCCGCGCGCGCGCCGGCATAAGGCAGGAGCGCGTGCCGCGCGCCGTGCGCCGCCGACCAACGGGCGACGGCCGCGTCGTCATCCTTGGGCTCGACGCTGACGCCGACGAGGTCGAGCTTGTCGGCGCCCTGTCCGCTCGCCGCCAGCGCCTCGATACGCGGATTGGCCCGCACGCAGGCCTCGCACCACGTCGCGAACAGGTCGACCAAGAGCCAGCGCGCATGCCCGCGCAGCGACGCCGGAATGCCGTCGAGGATCTGCTTGCCGAGCGCATCGGCGTCACGGCCGGGCAGCGGCGGATTCGCAGTCGTCGTCGGCGGCGCCGCGCGGCCGCCGTAAATGCCCGGCAGCTCCTTCAGCCCTTTGCCTTCGACCACGCGATACATCTTGTCGGCGGCGACGTCGTGGAACGTGCGCGACTCGCCGCCGGCGAACTTCACGACCAGCTCGTCGACCTTGGCGCAGCGATCGAGCCCCAGCGTCAACGACAGCGAATTGACCGTCGCAAAGCCGCTGCCGATCTCCACTTCGCGCGTCTGCACGAGGCCGCAGGCCTTGGCCGTCACGCGCGCGCCGACCGCCTGCGCCTGCCGCGTGCCTTCGATGCGCAAGCCGACGAAGTGCCGCTGCGACGCCGGACCCACCTGATTGTGATAGACGCGCAAGAGCGGCACGTTGCGATTGACGACAATCAAGTCGCTGAAGCCGTCGCGATCGAGATCGGCCACCGCCATCGCGCGCGCGTCTTCGAGCCCATCGGCGCCCGACAAATACGACAACTCGACGACGTCCTTGGCCGCGCGCGACACGAACATGCGATCGCGCTCGCGCCCCGACAAATCCATACGCGACGCCGCGCGCGGGCCGTTATCCATGGCATTGCGTGAGACGCCTTGCGAGGACACGCCTCGCCAATAGTCACTTCAAAGATCGCGGACGAATGGATCGTCCGGTGACACCGACGAGGTAAAGAAGCCGTTGGGCGCGAAGATGTCGAGCCAACCGTCGCCGTCGATATCGACGAACTGCGACGAATAAGACCAGCTGGCATTACGCGCGGGGGCAAACGCCGCCGTCGCCGTCAAATCGCGAAAACGCCCCTCGCCGTCATTGCACAAGAGCGTGTTGCCGCGCGCTGCTTGATGACGGGCCGTGCGCGCGTCTTTGTCGTGATCGGCCGAGAAATTGCGCTCGTCGGACATGATGCGCTTGCCGGCCGTGGACTGCATCGCCGTCGCGTACAAATCCAAATCGCCGTCGTTGTCGAAGTCGGCCAGGGACGCGCCCATGCCGAAGAAGATCTGATCGGCGCCGCTCGACTGCGAGATGTCGACATAACGCCCTTTACGCCACAAATAGAGGTTCGCCGGCGCAAAGTCGTTGGCGACATACAGATCGGGATGGCCATCGCCGTCGAGATCGCCGAATGACGCCTGCAGCGAATTGCGAAACAGCGTCAGCCCCAAGCCTTCGGTGGCGTCGAGGAACAGGCCGTCGCCGCGATTGAGCATGACGACATTGCGCGGCCCGAACTGAAAGATATTGATGTCGAACTTGTGGTCGGCGATGGCCTGTCTCGCCGCCGGCATCGCCTCCATCAGCATCTTGAGCTCGGCCGGATCGAGGCGCGCCGCCACCTGGCGATTGCCGTCGATGAGCGCCTGCAAGTGGCCGTGAAAGTCGTGCGCCGCGGTCGCGAAATAGATGTCGAGCCGGCCGTCGCCGTCGAGGTCGGCGAGCGAAATGGACGAGACGTGCGCCGGCAAGCCGTAGCGACCGGCCTCGCCCGGCCACATGCGGCCGCCGGCGCCGAAGCGAATCTCCGACGGCGTGAACCAGTGGCCGAGGACGACGTCGAGCCGGCCGTCGCCGTCGAGATCGGCGAACGCCGCCGCGCTCACGTCGGCGACCTCGAGGCCGAATTCGCGCGTGCGGTCGGAGAAGCGGTGCCCGCCGTCGTTGTGCAGGAGCGTCGCCGGCCCGCTCGCGTCCCACACGAACAGGTCGTCGAAGCCATCGCCGTCGATGTCGACGACCACGACGCCGGGATGCGCGTCCATCGCCAGCGGCAGCAGATGATCGAGCGCCGCCGATGGCGGCTGCTTGTCGTCGAGCAGCATGCGATGCAGCTCGTCCGACGCCGAGTGCGTGCGCAGCCGCGCCTGCGTCTCGGCCGAGACGCCGCCGAGCCAGCGATCGGTCACGTCGGCGAACATCAGCGCCGGCGCGCGCTGCGTCTCGTATTTGGTGACGACGAAGCGGGTGATGCGCCAGCGACCGTCGCGCTTGGCGAAGCGCACGTCGGCGGCGCCGCTGTCGTGCCGCCAGCCGCTGCCTTCGCGCCCGCCGAAGTCGAGCGCCACGTACGCGCCGAAGGTTCCGTCGGGATATTCCTTGGCGTCTTTGGGCTTGAAGACCGACCGCTCCACAAACGTGTAAGGCTTGAACCAGGCGCGAAAGTGCGCGCCGACCGCCGCGCTCGACAGGGGCGCCGGCGCCGTCACCACATAGGGCGTGACCGTCATGCCGTCCGGCAAGGGCTGGCTCGGCTGCGCCGTCGGCCAGGCGAATTCGACGCTGTCGGCGAAATAGGGCGCGCCCATTTGATCGCCGAGCTCGTAGGCGCCGCGCGCCAGATCCTGCAGCAGGCCTTCGATGATGCGGACTTTGAACTCGACCGGCCAGCGCGTCTCGTAGTCGGGCTCGTCCGCGTAGAGCTTGCGCACGAGCGCCTCGTAATCACGCGCTTCGCTCGGCGTCGACGTCGGGGATTCGGTGGTGGCGCTGGGAGGTGGCGCTTCCGCTCGTCGGGTGCAGCCAGCCAGCAGCGACAACCCGACGAGCGCGTGCAGCGTAGCGGCGAGGCGGGTCACACGGTCATCTTATTGTGAAAGCGCGGTCGTGACGAGCTGGATCTCCGTATCCGACAGCTCGCGGAAGCGCGGCGGCGGCATGCGGCGGAAGACATCGTCCGGCAAGGTCAGGCGGTGAATCGCCAGCTGCTTCTCGGCCGCGGGCATCGTCGCCAGCTTGGTCACGTCGAAGCGAGCGCGCGTCAGCGTCTGGTCCAAGTTCGGGTTGTGGCACTGCTGGCACATGTTGACCAGGATGCCCTGCCCGTTGCCCGCCGTGACCAAGTCGGCCGACGGACGGAACGACAGGTCTTGGTAAGCCGACGCCAGGAACACGTCGCGGATGTCGGTCGTCAGCGGCGTGCCCGTCTGCGTCGCCAGATAGGCCGCGGTCGCGGTCGCCAAGAGCGTCGGGTCGGTCACGCGGTTCTCGTGATACGGCGGCGGGATGTCGAGGCCCGTCTTGTGGTTGTCATAGAGCACGAGCCAGCCGGCGCTCGCGCCCTTGTCGAGCAGCGTCGTCGTGTCGAACTCGTTCGGCTGCGTCTTGAAGCCCTGGTTCTCGACGAGACCTTCGAGCGCGGCCGGGTCAGGACCGCCGCCGTTGAACGGACCGGCGCCGTTGTTGTTGGTCGTGTTCGGGTTGAAGATGACCGCGCCCGGGATGCCGGCGTAGGTCTCGGTCGTGCCGTGCGCGGCCTGGTAATCGGCGAGCATCTGCTGACCATTGGAGCGGTTGTTGCGGAAGAAGTGACCCCACGGATTCTGCAGCTCCTGCTGGCGCAGAATCTTCGGCGTCCCCGTCGTCGTCTGATGGCACTGCAAGCAGTCGAAGATCGTGTTCTTGATGTCGACGTCCTGATACAGCGAGTAGCTGGTGAAGTTGCTCTCCACCTTCGGCGTCAGCAGATCGTCGAGCGAGCAGCCGGCCGCCGTGGCGTTGCAGGCCTGCGCGAAGCGGAAGAGGAAGAAGTTGAGGTCGCCCTTGCCGCCGTTGGCCGTCGGATCGTTGGACACGAGCTCGACGAACTGCTCGCCGCGCACGAAGCCCATGGCGACGAAGCTGGCCAGCGGCTGCGCCTTGTTGGTGCGACCGCGCGTGATCGGCGGCGTGAAGATGATGGCGCGCGGGTTGATGGCCGACGTAAAGCGCGTCACCAGCGACGTCGAGTGGCCGGTGAGCACGAACGCCGGGTTGCCGTTGTTGCCGTTGGTGATGTTGCCGGCCTTGAAGTCGAGGCCGACGAGCTTCTGCAAGTCGACCAAGCTGGTGATGACGGGCGGCGTCGCGCTGGCGCAGAACGCCTTGGAGACCGCGTCGCCGTTGTTGCGCGCGCACAAGGCCGCCAGCTGCACGGCGCCGGTCTTGAATCCGACGAGCGTCGACAACGGATCGACGACCGAGTCGAGCGGATCGGCGCCGCCATCACCGGTCGCGACGCCGGCATCGGGCACCGCGGCCGAGCCACCGCCGCCGGCGTCGCCGGTCGTGCCGCCGCCGGCGTTGCCGCCGGTTCCGACGGTCCCGCCAGCGCTGCCGCTGCCGCCCGCGCTCGACCCAGGATCGTAGCCGTTGTTGTTGCCGGTCCCGCTGTTGGACTGCATCCCTGCATTTCCGAGACAGCCGCTGACCAGGAAGAACAGAGACACGCTGCAGGCAGTACGAACCATGCTGGGCGCCTCTTCAAGGCCAATGCCAGCGATCGGGCGCATACGCTTTCAACGACTTGGCGTGTAAACAGCTCCGTTACAGTACGGTCGGTGGGAGGGGAAAAATTCCTGACTTGGTCCCTTTGCTCCCATCGCAAGCGGCGTTTACGCAACCTGTCTGCCGCAGCTGCGCGACGGGCTGCCCACGCTTCACGGCAGTCGCAGCACGTGCAGCGTCGGCGGCATCGTCGGCTCTTTGCCGCGTCGCTCGACGAAGAAGAGGCGCTTGCCGGCGGGGTCGAAGGCGATGCCGCGCAGCGGCCGCAAGCCGGCCACGACGGTCGTGACGGCGCCGTCGCTGCCGACGCGGTAGACGGTGCCCGCTTTGCTGGCCGCGAACAGCGCGCCGGCCTCGCCCGCGCACAAGAGATCGGGCTCAGTCAGCTGCGCGAACGGCCGCGCGTCCGCCGGTGCCGACAAGGTCGCGCGCACGATCGTGTTCGCCTCCTGGTCGCTGACGTAGATCGCGTCGCCGACCACGAGGACGCCGACCGGCTTCTGCAGCCCGCCGATGATGTCGCTCTCGGCGGCGTGGCCGTTGCCGTCGATGCTGAGCCGGGCGACGGCGCCGTGGGTCGCGTGCTTGGCCTCGTCGTAAACGAAGTAGCCGTCGAAGAGCGCGCCCGAGTCGTCGCCGGCGAGGCCGATGCGGCGGCGCGTGCCGTCGAGCCCGTCGGCGAGCTTGGCGACGCCGTCCGGGCCGACGACGAGGATGCCGCCGCCGTCGCCGTGACCGAAGCGCGTCACGAAGGTGCTGCCGTCGGGCGTGCGCACGAGCTGACCGAGGCCCGGCCTGCCCGCCGGCGCCGGCAGCGCGGCGGCGAGGGTGAAGCGGCCCTCCTGCCATCGATAGAGCGCGTGCGCTTCGTCGCTGGCGAAATAGAGCGTGGCCGCCGGCGCGTCCCACCATAAACCGTTGGGCTCGACCGGCAGCGCGAAGGTCACCGGCGCTGCCGCTTTGGCGGCCGCGGCGGGGGTGGTCGTGGACACGGCCGGCGACGACGGTCGCGCGCAACCGACGCCGAAGCAGCAGACGAAGGCGGATAAGGCGAGGCGAAAAACCATGTGATACATTAACCCAAGGCGTCGACTGCTCGTGGCCGCGGTCCCAGGTTGCGGAGCCCAGGCCCCGGCGAAGCAGCGACGAAGCACGGTTTTGCATCAATGGAATCTACGACTTGTATTGACGCGGCACGCGGCACGCCGTTCGCAAACGCTGGCCTGAACCAGCGCTTCGTCGAACGAGGAGATCCCATGCCGCACGTACCGGTTCCCGCAGGCGTCCCCGGAATCTTGAGCCTGTTCGCGTTTCGCCCCGAGACCGCCGGACCGCTCAACCAGCTGGCCGAGGTGCTGCTGCGCGGGCCGTCGACGCTCAGCCGCGGCGAGCGCGAGCTCATCGCCTCCTACGTCTCGTCCAAGAACGGCTGTGAGTTCTGCTGCGCGTCGCACAGCGCGTTCGCCGCGCATCAGCTCGAAGGCGGCGCCGCGCTCGTCGCGGCCGTGAAGGCCGACCCGGCGACGGCGGCGATTTCGCCCAAGCTGGCGGCGCTGCTCGTCGTCGCCGGCCAGGCGCAAGAGGGCGGCCGCAGCGTCACCGCCGAGGCCGTCGCCGCCGCGCGCGCCGCCGGCGCCAGCGACGTCGAGGTGCACGACACCGTCCTCATCGCCGCCGCTTTTTGCATGTTCAACCGCTACGTCGACGGCTTGGCCACGTCGGTGCCGCCCGATCCGGCGATGTACGACGTCGTCGCCAAGCAGATCGTCGAGCACGGCTACGTGCCGACGACGCCGCGCAGCGCCGAGGCGCCCGCGCTCGACGCCGACGCCGAGGCGCTGCGACACACGGCATGAACGAGTGGGCGCGCAAGCTTGGCCGGCCGCTGGCCGCGACGGCGATCGCGCTCGTCGCGGCGGCGCCGCTGGCGCGCGCCGACGACACCTTCTTGAAGCAGAGCCGCGGCGTCGGCCAGCCGGCCGACCTCGACGAGTGGCGCGCGCACGAGCAGCGCGGCGGGCTGTCACCCTACCCCGCCGCGCCGCCGGGCACGCCCAATCCCAAAGGCGGCCTGCGGCAGTTCGGCGGCTCGAGCAAGAGCTCGTTCGGGAGCACCGACCTCAACGAGCCCTTCGCGCAGTTTCGCGCGCGCATGGAGAAGCAGCGGCCGGAGGTCGATCGCGCGGCGCGGGCGGCGCTCGAGGCGCGCTTCGATCTACGCTGTCGCGCCGACCACTCGCTGACGATGTCGCGGGGCAAGCCGCAGCCGGTCGGCCCGGCCGCGCGACTGCCGGCGGCGACGACGAATTGGGAGCAATACGCGGCCTTGTCGCCCGACGAGCTGCGTCGCCGTGACGACTTTCCGTGGAAGCCGCTCGATCATCCGCTGCATTCGACGGCGCACATGGTCTTCCCGAACCAGTGGATCAAAGTCCATCCCGAGCACGAGCGCTTCGACGTCGGCCTCGATCTGCCCGACTGCTTCCTGCCCGAGTTTCCGCCGCCGCTCTATCTGACGACGCATCCGGAGATGGGTGACGTCTCGCGTGGCGTCGAGATTACCTACGGCAACTACTTCGACATGTTCAATGGGCTGCTCACGCCCGAGCAGCTCGACGGCCTGCGCATCTTGGTGACGCCGTTCCAGACGACCTGGTTCAATGTCACCCATCATCGAACGACGCGCGAGCCGTCCGCCGGCGTCACCTGCTTCTCGTGTCATGTCAACGGCCACGCCAACGGCGCCATCGAGCTCATGCCCGACTCGCGGCCCAACTACGCGCGCCTGCGCGCCGACACGCCGACGTTGCGCGGCAACTATTCGTTCCTCCTCTTCTCGGCCAAGCGCGCCATTCGTTCGCTCGACCATTTCGCGGCCATCGAAGAGTATTTCGACGGCGACACGACCCTGCTCGCGGCCATCGGCGGGCGCGACCTCGACCGCGCGCAGACGAACCACGTCGGCGACTTCAACGCCATCATCGACTTTCCGCCGGCGCCCAAGCTCGACGTCTTCAATCGGCTCATCCCCGACAAAGCGACCGCCAGCGAGCTGCGCGGCGAGAAGATCTTCGAAGGCAAAGGGCGCTGCATCGGCTGCCATCCGCCGGCGACGCAGTTTCAGGACAACTCGATGCACGACTTGAAGGTCGAGCGCTTCTATCGCGGGCGCGCCGAAGGGCCGATCAAAACCTACACGTTACGCGGCATCAAAGACTCGCCGCCCTACCTGCACGACGGTCGCCTCTTGACGCTCGAGGACGCCGTGCAGTTCTTCGACGTGGTGCTGCAGACCAAGCTGACGCACGACGAAAAGCAGGATTTGACCGCTTATCTGCGCGCGCTTTAGTTGGCGTATTTCGTAGGCGCGGCCAGGAATTTGTCGCGGCAGGCGTCGCTGCAGAACCAGTAGCGCCGGCCGCCGCGGTCGACGTGCAGGTCCGATTCGCCGACGGAGACCGCCATCTTGCACACCGGGTCGACGACGAGCTGCCGCGCCGCCGCCGCCGCCCCGCCGGCCGGCAGCGCGCGCAAGTAGCCGACGAGCGCCGTCAGCTGCGCGGCGTTCAGCTGGCCGGCGTAGCTCGGCATCGTCGCGCCATAGCCGTCGACGACGTCGGCGGCCGGCGCCACGAGCGCGGCGCGCAGGTAGGCTTCATCGGCGACGACGTGGCGGCCGTCGGCGAGCGCGACCGTCGCGCCGAAGAGGCCGGCGAGCGACGGCGCCACGTCGGGCCGCGCGTGGCAGCCGGCGCAGCCGAGCGCGTCGTACAGCGCCGTGCCGCTCACCGGCACGTGATCGGCGGGCGCGGCAGCGGCGACACCGGGCAGCTGCGTGGCGTCGGCGACCAGGCGCTTCAAATCATCGGCGTCGCCGGAATCGTATGCGCCACGAACGATTCCGGCGGCGTCGACGAGCAGGAAGCGATCGCTGTGCAAGATGGGATCGTGCGCGTCGGTCGTCGCCGCGAGGAGGACGCGCATGCCGGCGGCGGTCGCGTGCAGCGCCGCCGGCGTCGTGGCCAAGAGGCGCCAGCGCGTCTCGTCGCCGTGCCACTGCGCCGCGTAGGCTTTGAGCGCGGCCGGCGTGTCGTGCGCCGGATCGACCGAAAACGACACGAAGCGAACGTCGGAGCGGGCCAGCTGCCGCTGCAGCATCGACAGCTCGTCCGGTTCCTCCGCGGCAAAAGCCTTGATGATCCCGAAGTCACCCAGGAACGCGTTGCCGTGGCGATCAAACAAGATGTTGGCCGGCTTGACATCGCGATGAATGTGCCGCTGGGCGTGTACGAAATCGAGCGCCTTGGCAATCTCGAGCAGCCAGTCAGAGAGGGATGCCGGCGGCATCGGCACCGGCTCGTTGCGTGGCCCCGCATTGAGTCGATCCTTCAAGCTGCCGCCGGCGAGAAACTCCATGACCACAAAGGGATTGCCATCTCTGTCGCCGACGTCAAGCACTTTGACGACATGCGGATGGCTTAAATGCACAAGTGAGCGAATCTCACGGCCAAAGCGGTCGAGAAATTCCGGCCCGGCGGCGGCCTTGTCGGCCGGCACGGGAAACTTGAGCACCACGTCGGTCTCGAGATGGTGATCGTACGCCAGGTACACCCGGCCCATGCTTCCCTGACCGATTCGGCCGAGAATCTTGTACCGGCCCGCGGCGACATCGATGCCGATCCATTCGTCGCTGATGGGAGTCACGATGCCGAGCCTTTGCGCGAATGTGCCTGACTGGCCACGCCAACAACACTCCCTCAATTCCAATCGATCAGTAGCACCTCGGAGTGAAGAAATGGTGAAGATCCGAAGATCGGTGCCGGCCGGCCAGAATCCGCTTCAGGTCGATAAACCCTCCGCGGCGGCGGCGGGGGCAGCCGAGACCGCGGTTACCAGCGGCCCCGTCGGCAGGACCACCCGAAAGCAGCTTCCCTGACCGGGCTGACTGGAGACCTCGATCCGGCCGCCGTGCCTGGCGATGATGCCGTGGCTGACGGAAAGCCCCAGCCCCATGCCCTGGCCCGGAGGCTTGGTCGTGAAAAACGGATCGAAGATCTTCGGGATCAATTCGGGCGCGATTCCGCAGCCATTGTCGCGAATTTCCACGACAACCACGTCGTCCGCGCGCTCGGTCGAGATCTCGATCCGGCCATCGTCGTTGCCAGCGACCTCGATCGCCCGGGCGGCGTTGGCCAGCAAGTCGAGAAACACCTGGTTCAAATCGGCGACGGCCCCTTCGATCGCGGGCACGTCTCCCAGCCGGCGGTCGACCGTGATCCGCAGGCGCGACATCGTTTCGGTGAGCATCATCAGACACTGGTCCATACATTCATTGATTTCAAGATCGCCGATTTCCGCCCGGTCGAGCCGGGCAAACCCGCGGAGCTTTTCCACGATCTGGGCCACCCGAATGAGCCCCTTGTAGGTGGAATGGACAATCCGCGGCAAACTCTCCTCGAGATACCCAAGGTCAGATTCGTCCCTGTATCGCGAAATCGCCGCCAGTAGCTCCGGCCGTGATTCGCAAAGATCACCACTCATGTGCTCATACCAGGCAATGATCTTGAAAACTTCGCCGATATCGCGCTGGAGAATCGCCAGATTGTTGACGGCAAATGCCAGGGGATTGTTGATCTCGTGGGCCATGCCGGCGGTGAGCGTGCCCAGTGCGGCCAGTTTCTCCGAGTGCACCAGTTGCGCCTGGGTTTCTTTCAGCTCCAGATTGATCTGGCGGAGCCGTTCATTGGCGGCGGTCAGCTTCTTGGTCCGGCGCCGCAGCTCGTGCTCGGCGTGCACGCTCGTCGTCACGTCTTTCAGGTTGCAACGAATGTGGTTGACCTTGCCGTCACGCTCATAGCGTGCCTGGGTCGAGATCCGGATATAGTGCCACTCTTCGGTTCGGCTCTTCATCCGCAATACCAGATCATAGCGCTCGCCTATCTCGCACGCCTGGAGAAACTCGGCCGCCGCCAGATCGCGATCATCCTGGTGCAGGTACTGGAGGAAACTCTGGTGCAAGAGCGATTCGAGCGATTGCCCCAGCAACGGCGCAGGCTTTCCGAAACCTCCAGCCAGCGCAGGCTCATCGGCTCGAGCCGGCAAATCATCTCGTCGGCCGCAGTCGGGTGCATTCCGGGAATCGGTATGAGCATCGACCTGGTGACGACCCGCTCGGCGGGCTCAGACGACACGGGCAAGAAAAATCCGGTCGACGTACCGCTATTGCTCATGGCCGACAGCGCCAGGCAACTGGCGCAGACAACACTCTCACCCGCGCCATCCGTATCAATCTCGCTCACTTCGCCGCACTGGGGGCACCGCACACTGGAGGTCATCGATGGGTCCCTGGGTGTCGGCTCTGGAAATCGACGCCGGCACCGATTGTACATTGCGATGTGCAGATCCGATGAAGTTACGGAGCGGCAAGCCCGACCGCGACAAGCGTGCGCGACAGGGGGCACACTTCGCGGCCGCTTCCAGTCTCAATTGCCGCCGACCGGCGACAGTCGCGGCGCAGTCGGCCGGGCTGCCCCCACGACAATATTGCCGTCACGGCGCGAAGTCACAAAGAGCGCACGGTCATGATCGAGCGGCCAAAAACCTTCGAGCTCGTCGTGAGGGGGGAATGTGAACGATTTCAGGCGAATTCCCGGCCCATCAACTCGTCCACACGCGAGCCCTTTTGCGAGGTCGATGATCTCCAGCCGCCAGCCTCGTCCCTCGATCACATTTTGAACGCACGTCAAGCGGCCGGTGTTAGCGTCCCAGTGCAAATTCTGGTTAAATGGGCCGCACAGCATGTGAAAGACCTCGACCCCCGGCGCGCTTGATCGATGTGCCTTGAGCAGCGTCTCGGGATCGTAAAGCCGGATTTCCGGATGAATGTCGCCGTAATCGGCCGTCGCGATCAGTTTTCGACCCCCGATCGTCACGAATGTGGGACGGCAACCATTGATCGCGACATCGTCATCAATCGAGTCGAGCACAGCGCGTATCGAGGTTGCCGTCACTCCAGGCCCTCTGCCAGTCGAGCCGAAAAATCCGGGCCTTCTTGTTGACCGTATCTCCCAGGAATGTGCCCCAGCGGTCATCCCACGTCAGGCCGGTGGGGTGGATGATCAATGGGCGGTCGGCTTGCCGCAGCCATACTTCGCGTCCGGTCGGGATCAATTCCATGTCATATTCGCGGATCACACCGACGCGCGGCTTGACCGAGTAGACATCGCCATAAGCATAGATCCGGCCGTCCCGCACGGCGATTCCCTGACAGGCTCCCAGCTTCGCGTCGGTCACAACACGGGGATTTTCGACAGCGGCGTCGGCCGTCCACGAGGCATCCGGGGGTGGGGTTTGTGCAGTGGCGGCAAAGCGACCGAAGGGAAGAATGGGCAAAGCCAGGAGAACCACGATACCGAGCAGGCCCGCAACGCACAGCGACTTCCTACAATGTTCTTTCATGAACGCTCTCAATTATGATGTGACACTATTCATCAAATCTCAATGGCGAGGCAGCACGAACGCCGCGCGCACCGGCGGCGGCATGACGGCGTCGGCTCCCTTGACGGCCTTCCAGATGATCTCGTTGAAGAGCAGGTCGTCGGCGCGATCCTCGACTTCGAGGTCGAGCCGCATCGAGACCTCGGCCATCGGGCGATCGCGGCGTGTTCCGGGCGTTCAGGTCGACCCGCGCCGGCCGATGGACGTAGGGGGTGAAGTCGGGCTGGCGCGGTGAACGAGGCGAACATCGGCCGCGCGGCCGCGTCGAACTGGGACATCGGCTCGAGGCCGAGGATCAACTCCATCGTCCGCAGCATCGACGAGGTGCTGTACAGCGTCGAATCGACCGAGTGCCGCTTGATATACGGGCTGATCGCCAGGGCGACCGTCCGGTGGGCGTCGACGTGGTCCGAGCCGTTCTGGGCATCGTCCTCGACGACGAAGATCGCCATCTCCTTCCAGAACCGGCTCTTGGACAGGCCCTCGACCAGCCGTCCGAGCGCGAGGTCGTTGTCGCCGACGCAGGCCGTCACGGTCAGCTTGCCGGGCGACGTGCCCGAAGTGTGGTCGTTGGGCAGGTGCAGGATGACGAGCCGGGGCATCTCGCCGGCCTTTTCAAACCCGGCCAGCTCTTCGAGGAACCGGTCGGTTCGCTTGACGTCGGGATAGTCCAGGTCGTAGCTGCGGAACATGGGATCGAAGTGGCCCTCGAGCGCCTTGACCGAGGCCGTTGCCGGGTCGGACGGCGTGTCGTGCCGTTGGCGACCCACTCGCCGTAGCTGCGATAGCTGACTCCCTTGGCCGGCGGCCTTGTCCCAGATGTAGCCGCCGGCGGGCCGGGCGACTTCGTCCAGGGCCCCCTCGGCGGGATAGGGAGCCCGGCGGTCGCCGCGATAGCCCAGCGGCCAGATCCGCTCGACGAAATCGGTGGCATAGGCCCCCATCGACCATTCATGGCCGTCGGCGCTGACTTCGCTCTCGACGTAGAAGTTGTCGAGCAGCACGAACTCGCGGGCCAGCGCGTGGTGGTTGGGCGTGACTGGCCTCGGGGAACAGGCAGAGGTTCGGGTCGCCGTTGCCTTCGGGCATGTCGCCGAAGACCTGGTCGTAGGTGCGGTTTTCCTTGACGATGTAGATGACATACTTGATCGGCGACGGGTCGCCGACCTTGGCGGGGATCGGGTTGCCCGGCGGCGGGGCCTGGTGCCGGTAACCGCCGCGGGATCGCCGCGCCGCAGCGGGCTGCACTCGTAGACCGTCTGCGAATAGGCCGCCATCTGGCGTGGGGCCGGCATCGGAATGGTCGAGAGCGTCCCCTGGAAGAGGCCGCCGATGTATTCGATGGTCGGGACTGCGGCCGCCGGCGAATCCCGGGCGCGGGCCGTCGCGATTGGCGCGCGAGCTGCCCCCTTGCCGTTGGCCACGTAGATCGTCTTGCCGTCGCGCGCCAGCCGCACCGACGTCGGATACCAGCCCGACCGGGATGAAGCCCAGCGGTGCGCTGCCGCCCGGGTCCTTGACGTTGACGACGGCCAGGTCGTTGGTGTTGGCGTTGGCGACGAAGAGCATCGACTCATCCGGCGAGAGAGCCAGCGAATTGGGCGTGCTGCCCGGCGGGGCCTTGGGGTCGATCGCCGTGCCGATCGTCTCGATCGACTTGCCGGCCTCGGTGTCGATCACGCTGACGGTGTTGCGGTTGGCGTTGGCGACAAAGAGGATCTTGCCGCCCTGCGCCAGCAGCATCTCGTTGGGGTGCTCCTCGGTCGTCCAGTGGCCGGTGACCTTGAACGTGCTCGGTGTTGACGACGGCCACCTTGGCCTTGCTCCAGAGGCTGACATAGAGCCGCTGCCGCGACTCGTCGAGGCCAGGCCGTAGGGGTAAGCTATTCGGCCTCGAGCGGGAGCTCGCCTTGGAATGCGCCCGATCTCGGCGTCGAACCGTCCCACCGAATGGCCGAACGCCGCGGCGACGTAGAGCGTCTTGCCGTCCTTGGAGATCGCCAGGCCGGCCGGCACGCGCTGGTATTTCTTCGGCCTTCTCGCCCTCGGCGGGATTGCGCTGCGCCAGGAATTCCTTGCGGTCGGGGTACTCGAAGATGGCCTTGTTCGAGAGCAGGCCGTCGGCGTGGTCGAATCGGTAGATCCGGTCGTCGAACCCGCCGCCGGCGAAGAGCCGCTTGCCGTCGGCCGACCAGACCAGCCCGGCGAAACTCGTCGGGAGCGACGACGCGGCCGATCATCCTGGCCGGTCGGCCTGGTCGACCGTCACGATCTCGTGCTCGCCGTAGCCGGCGTGGAGAATCGCCAGGATCGGCTCGGTCGGATGCACGGCGATCTGGACCGGCAGATCGCCGAGCTTCGTCTGGCGGCCGGCCGGCTTGAGCGACCAGCCGTTGGGCAAGAGCGACCGTGCCTAGCGCGGGTCATGCCGGGCCAGATCACGGTCTGCTTCTGAGTCGAGCCATCGGCTTGGGCCGGGGAACTGTCGATGGGGTTGGTTGCGTGATCGGCGGCTGTGCGCGTGGGGGATTTCGGTTCGGGCCGCGGTTTGTCCTGGCCGGATGCGCGACTGGCCGTGGCGAAGGCGCAGGCCAGAGCCAGCAATATCTCGATCTTCAAGATCCGTCGTTCCATGAATGATTCCTTGGGATATTCACCGCGGGCCGAATCCACACGCCTGTTCCGCACGCTCGAAAGCGCCCCGAGGTTCCAGCGTAACGGCCCGATTTTGGTCGGGCCACTCCCCACGTACTTCTACGCGGAATCTTCAAGAGACCCTTCGCGTGCTCTGGTCCCGGTGGGACCGGCAGAATCGCTAGATTTCACGCGGGTGCGTTCACAAACGATCGCCGCCATCTCAACCCGGGCGGTGACTCAACCGAAGTAAGGGCTTGTGATGGTTCGATTCCATCGTCCTTTCGCGAAGCCAAAAGATCGCCGGCGTCTCGGCGTGCCGTCGCGGTCAACTGGAGGTCCACGTGCTTCAATTCCCGGCGATGTCGCTTGGTCTTGAAATCGAAGATGATGCGTCTCCAAGCTCCCGGCGCTTTCTCCAGGCGACGTGGGCCTTTGTGTGGCTGGGGGTGTTACTGCGGGTGGTGACCTTCGCGCTCAATTTTCCGCTCTGGGGAGATGAGGCGTTTGTCGCGGTCAATCTTGATCACGCGGGGCTATGCCGATCTGCTTCGGCCGCTCGACTACGGCCAGATCTGCCCGCTACTCTTTCTCTGGCTGGAATTGACGGCCGTCAAGATCCTGGGATTTTCGGAGTGGTCGCTCCGGCTGGTCCCGACGCTGGCAGCGTGGGCGGCGTGTTTCTGTTTGCTCACATCGCCGGCCGAGTCACGCGGGGGGCGGGCCGGATGCTGGCCGTCGCGATTTTCGCCGTGGCTTATTACCCGATCCGGCACGGGGCCGAGGTCAAGCAGTACTCGACGGACCTGCTGGCGTCGCTTGATTTGCTCGCACTGGCGATCGAGTGGTGGCAAGAACACCCAGCAAAATCGCTGGCTCTGGGCACTTGCGGCCACGCGTTCCCCTGGCGCTCGGGTTGTCGCACCCGGCGGTGTTCGTGGCCGGCGGCATTAGCCTGGGGCTGGCGGCCACGGTCTGGAAGCGCGACGGCAAGCGGCACGCTCGTGCCGTTCGCCGCTTTATAACCTGGCGATGGTGGCCACGTTCCTCGGTCTCTTCGTCGTCTTCACGAGCGAGCAAGAGCGCCGCATATCTCATCGATGTTCGATCGAACTACTGGGTCGACGGCTTTTCCCCCTTGGACGAGCCCTTGAAATTCGTCGGCTGGCTGGCCGAAGCGCACACGGGCCGCATGTTCGCATACCCGTTCGGTGATGCGCGCGGGGGCAGTTCGTTCACGACGCTCTGTTTCGTGGTGGCGCTGGTCTCACTTTGGCGGCGCAGCGAGAAGACGCTTGTTGGTACTGGCGCTGGGGCCGTTCGGGCTCGCGTTCGTCGCGTCGGTGCTGGGCCGTTATCCCTATGGCGGAAGCGCACGAACCATGATCTTCGCGGCGCCCGATGATCTGTCTGCTGAGCGGCCTGGGGCTCGCCGTCATGATCGGCCGGGCTCCGCCGCGCTCGGGTGCGCAGACTGGCGATCTTCGCGGTCACGGGCTGGTCTGGCGATAAGCGGAATCGTCTTGCTCGGGGTGAAAGTGGCTTTCCCCTACAAGAGTATTCCCGACCAGAACTCGCGTGCGTTCGCGCGGTCGTTCTGGACCGAAAAGGCGCGTCGACTCTCAGCTGGTCTGCGTGAAATCGGACATGGGGCTCGGTTTCAACCGTCGCAACTGGACGTTCTTCCGATCGGCCCTTTACCTGTGCAATCAAAAGATTTACTCGCCCCGTCATCGCCAGGGCGGCGCGGTCGAACTGGAAGACCGTATCGGCGGAGCGGCCGTTGCGCTGCGTGCTGTATAACGAATGGCCCGAGAACAAGCGCCGCGTGTTCGCTCTGGCTGCGGCAGATGACGGAGCACTTTGAGATCAAACGCCGGGAGACATTCATCATCAACGAATCCAGTCATCGCGACGACGGCACCGATGTCGAGGACCGATATACGGTCTTTGACTTCGTTCCCAGGCAAGGGCGGCCGACCCAGCAAGTCGCACGCGAGGCGTCGCCCAGATCAACCGCTGGCACCTACTGAGTCGCGGGCAAACGCACGCAATCGCGTGGGCTGAAGCCGATGATTGGGCCGCCAGGTCTCTTGCCCGTCCGCCGCCCGATGCGCATGACAGCCCAGCGCCACCGCGACCAGCAGCAAGAGCGACCACGTGGTCGCGCCGAAGCTGTCGAGCACGAGCGTGAGGTCGCGGCCGACGACTCCCCGGTCAAGCACGAGCACCAAGATGACGTAACCCGCCAGCGCGAGATTCATCCAGCCGGGAAGTGAGCCGCGGGCCAAGCGGACGCGCACGATCAGGTAAAACGCCGGCAAGACCGCCACGCAATGCTGCCTCCAGGTGAGTGGAGAATAGAGCAAGATCAACAGCGAAACCACGGCCCCTTCCCAGAGGACGGATTCGTGGCCACGCTCGTGTGCGGGTTTCCGGAAGCGCCAGGCAATCAGGGCGAGCACCACAAGCATCGCTCCCTTGATCATCGTTCCCGCGAGCGGAGGTGAGAGGTCGAGCCACTCGGCATGCCATGACGGTGCGATTCGTCCCTTGTGCCCTGCGGGCAAATGCATCAGGAAACGCGCGAGCGTCGGCTTGAGCGACACATTCCAGACCTCTTCCTGACCCAGGACGCCCATCGACGGATCCGATTGCCGCAGGCCGTTCCAGCAATTGCCGACCCATGCCCTCAGGTGGCGCTCATAAAGTGAGGGGCCCTGGCGCAACAGCGGTGTCAGCGTGAAGATCACGGTGAACGCCGCGGTCGCACCGGCCATCTTCCATTGCCGCTTGAGAATGAAATACGGCAGAAAGAGGGCCTGAGTGCACTTGAGTGCGATCGCCAGACCGAGGCAGGCTCCCCCCAGCCAGTCGCGGCGAATTCTCCAGAGAGCCAGGCCGCTCCACGCCAGAGCGACCATCAGCAGGTTGGGGCCGCACTCGGGCAGCTCGCGAATTACAAACCGGCTCGAGAGTGCGATGGCCGCCGTCGTCGTCCAGAATAGCGGCTCCTTGGCCAGAGGGAGCGACCGGCGAGTGAGACGGTCAAGCACGAAGATCAAGGCCAGGAGCGAAAGCAGCCCGATCGGATAAGCGACGACATGAGCCCAGCGCTTTGGTAAGAGCGAAAGCGGCGCACACGCCATTCCCCAGAGCGGCAGATACGGAGTGTGGCCGATCTGATAGAGATACTCCCCCGCGATGAACCGCTGGCCGAAAGTCCAGTGGAGGCGGAAGTCGTCCTGAGCGAAATCGTCAAAGACGCGCACCCATTGCGAGACGGCGATCGCCGCGGCCAGGGCCAGCACAGCGATTCGCGCGGCGCAGCCGTGCCGTCGTCCAGAATTCTGACCGAGCGCTCCCATTCATCGCCAACCTCGACAGCCAAACATCAAAAAAAAATCTTGGACAGGCGGGCCAGGGCGAATCGCCCGTGACGACTCCGCGTCTATCGCACCGCGATCGACTTTGCCGGTCGCGGCGACTCTGAGGGATGATCGTCGCCTGCGACGTCGCCGCGACTTCGAGCCGGCTCTTTCCCTTTCGGTCGAAAGGCTTGTCGATCCCGAGAAAGTTTGGTCGTATCGCCTGAGGAAAGAAGGCGGCGGCCGGCTGGCCGCTTCACGACAAACGGATTCCCAGCTCTTCGAGCTTGCGATAGAGCGACGACAGCCCCAGCCCCAGCCGGCGGGCGGCTTCGCGCTTGTCGTCGCCGCACTCGCGCAGGACCCTCTGGATGTGATGCATCTCGTAGTCGCGAACGGCCGCGCGGAGGTTGTCGCCCGGCGACGTCGTGATCGCAATCGACACAGAGCCCTGGCGGAAAATCGTCGGGCGTGAGGATCGGCCCTTCGCTCAGGATCACGGCCCGCTCCAGGGCATTGTCGAGCTCGCGCACGTTGCCGACCCACGAGGCCGACATCAGGCCGCGGATGGTCGCGTTGTCGACCCCGTCGACTCGCTTGCCCAGGATCCGGGCGTGCTTGGCCAGCAGGACCGCAACCAGCTCGGGGATATCTTCGCGACGGTCGCGCAGCGGGGGCAAGTGGATCGTGACGACGTTCAGGCGGTAATAAAGATCGGCGCGGAACCGGTCGGCGGCAACCTCGGCCGCGAGGTCTTTGTTGGTCGCCGTCAGCAGCCGGGCTTGAAAGGAGACCGGGCGAGTCGCCCCGACCGGCAAGACTTCCTTGTTCTCGATCGCCCGCAGGAGCTTGGCCTGGGTCGACCGCGCCAGCTCGCCGATCTCGTCGAGAAAGACAGTCCCCCGGCCGGCCGCGACGAAAAGCCCGGCGTGGTCGCGATCGGCCCCGGTGAAGGCCCCTCGAACATGGCCGAAGAGCTGGTTTTCCAGCAGGTCGTGCGGGAATGGCCGCGCAGTTGATCGCCAGAAACATCTCGCTCTGGCCCGCGCCCAGCGCATGCAGGCCCCGCGCCACCAGCTCCTTGCCGGTTCCCGACTCGCCCGTGATCAGCACGGTCGCTTCGCGTCGGCCCGACCTTGCGGATCAGGGTCTTGACCGCCTGGATCGGCGGGCTCTCGCCGACCAGCGCGTCGAGGTCGCCCTGCGTGTGCAACTGGCGCCGCAGCGCCTGGTTTTCCCGGAGCAGCCGGCGAAAGCGGATCAGGCGGTCGATCTTGGCGAGCAAGTCCTCGAAGAGCACCGGCTTCATCAGGTAGTCGTGCGCCCCGCGCTGAAATGCGGCGACGGCGTTTTCGACCGTCGCATACGCCGTGATCATGATGAACAGCGTGTCGGGCCGGATCTGGAGCACGCGGTTCAAGACGGTGATGCCCGTCGGCGCCGGGGAGCTGAACGTCGCAGAGGACGATCTCCGGCTCGAATGCTTCGACCTGGGCCAGCGCCGATGGCAGGTCGTGGGCCGTCGCCACCTCGAAGCCCTCGCCTTGCAGGAACTCTTTGAGCGTCGAGGCGATCACCTCCTCGTCGTCGACGATCAGGATCCGGCCCCGCGGCACCGTCCGGCTGCTCGCCGGTCTTGCGGCCGTCATTCGACCTTAGCCGCCGCGACCTGGCTTCATGACGGCTCGTCTCCCAGCGCGGCCGTGGCAGCGGCCATCGACGGCTCGCCGCGATCGCGGTCGCGAGTGGACGGGCCAGCTCGTCGTCGTCGCGCCAGCTCTTCGAGCGCGGCCGGTTCCAGCGGGCAGCCGCACAAGAAAGTCGATCCCTGGCCCGGCTCGGATCGAAAGGACAGGGTGCCGGCGTGATCTTCGAGGATCTGCCGGCTGACAAACAGGCCCAGGCCCGTGCCGTGGGCCTTGGTCGTGAAAAAAGGCTGGAACAGCCGGCAGCGGTCGGCGATCGAGATGCCGCGGCCGTCGTCGTCGACCGTCAAGACCAGCGAAGCCGTCGTCGACGCGGCGGCCACATGGATCTGGCCCTCGAGTCGTCGGTCGCGTCGATCGCGTTCAAGACGAGGTTCAAGACGACCTGAGTCAGGTGATCGCGCACGCCCGACGACCGTCGGCAAGTCGGCGGAACATCGCGTGCGTGATCGTGCGCTGCTTTGGTGCGCTGGTAGTACTTGGCGATGCCGAGCGCTTCGTCGACGACCTCGCCGATGCGGACCCGCGTGACGGCCGTCGAGGCCGGGCGCGAAAAGTCGATCAGCTCGCGGATCGTGCGCTCGATCCGCTGCAACTGGCGCGCGGCCAGGTCGAGCTTTTCGGCCGTGTATGGGTCGGGCCCGCGCCGTTTGAGGATCTGCACCAGCGAGCTGAGGGCGGCCAGCGGATTGCCGACCTCGTGGGCGATTCCCGCCGCCAGCAGTCCAAACGCCGCCATCTTCTCCTGCTGGATCACCCGCGCCTGCGAGGCGCAGGGCTTCGGTCCGTTCCTCGACGCGGCGTTCCAGGTCGGCGCGGGCCAGCGGCCAGCTCGGCGTTCAAGTGCTCGAGCTCTTCGCCGGCCTCATGCAGCGAGCCGGCCAGCGACGAGCTGGCCCAGGTCACCCAGGCCATGATCGTCAGCGTCAGCGGCAAGCTCGAGTCCCAGAACGACGGGCTCACCCAGCACACAGGCCAGGCTCAGCAGACTGAGCGTGTGAAACGCGACCGTCCACCAGGCGACCGACCGACGCGATAGCGGATCGAGCAGCAGATCAGCGAGAGCAAGTAATACCAGCGAAACGGGCTGTTCAAGCCCGTGTCGTGATAGCACAAGAGCGCGATGAAGACCGACTCCATCAGCGAGACAAAGAGCGGCCAGCGCTTGAGGAAGACCTCGCCCATCCACCAGAACGCCAGGTCGAGCGCGGCGATAGCCGGCCCCCAGGGCCAGAAACGCGCGCACCGCCCACGGGTCGTGCAGCCCCGTCCGGGTCTGAACCAGGATGTAGCCCATCACGACGCCGAACCAGCGGAGCTTGACCACGATCGACTCGGCGGCCAGCTCCCATCGCGATCGTTCGGTCGCTCCCGCACTCATCGGCTCATTCTCCGGCTCCGCGAACTCATATAGCACCCGAATTCACGACAATGCCGCCTGCCCGCGACCCGCACCCTCGTCAGAAGGATTATAGGCATGCAACGTCCTCGTATCTCAGCAGCGACCATCCCAAAAACGCGCGGGCACGCGTGTATTGGGCGATTTGGAACTCCGTTTGCGTGTGAATGCTTGACGTTCGGCACGCATGCCGATCTCACGCAAGCCTGAATGCTTGAGCTCCCAGGCGAATCAGCGAGGAAAGACCGATGGCCAACAATCTCGATGCTCTTCTGGCTCGAGCCAAATCGATCCGGCAAGACATTCTGAAGATGACGACCGAGGCCGGCTCGGGGCATCCCAGCAGCTCGCTGTCGGCCGTCGAGATCGTGACGGCCCTGTATTTCGGCGGATTCTTGCGGCACGATCCCAAGAACCCGCACTGGCCCGACCGCGACCGGTTCATTCTCTCCAAGGGGCATGCGGCGCCGGTGCTCTACGCGGCGCTGGCCCAGGCGGGCTATTTCCCGCACGACGAGATCATGACCCTGCGCAAGCTGGGCAGCCCGCTCGAGGGGCACCCCAACATGAAGCGGCTCGCCGGCGTCGAGGCCTCGACCGGCTCGCTCGGCCAGGGGCTGTCGATCGGCATCGGCCACGCGCTGGCCGCCCGGGTCGACAAGAAGAGCTATCACACCTACGTCCTGACCGGCGACGGCGAGCTCGGACGAGGGGCAGAACTGGGAGGCCGCCGCCGCGGCCGCCAAGTTCAGGCTCGACAACCTGACCCTGATCGTCGACCGCAACCATTTCCAGCAGACCGGCCCCGCCGAAGAGGTCCTCAATCTGGACCCGATCGACGGCAAGTTCACCGCCTTCGGCTGGAAGACCCAGGTCATCAACGGCAACGATCATGCGCGAGGTGCTCACGGCCCTCGAGCGCGCCCGCGCCGTCAAGGGCATGCCCACTTGCATCGTCTCGCTGACCCACAAGGGCCAGGGCATCCTGAACCTGCTCCGCAAGCTCGGCGACACCAATTTTCACGGCAAGCCCGTGCCGGCCAAGTACCTCGACGAGGCCCTGGCCGAGGTCGCCGCCGGCGGCGAGTGACGTCGAGCCGGTCCGCTCGATCACTCGAGAGCCAGCTCCACTGAGAAAGGCGAACGAATCATGGCCGGAGCTTCCTCCGCGTTGCAGACGAAACGAGAGCTGGGCAAGGCGACGCGCGACGCGTTCGGGCGCGCACTCGAGGCCCTGGGCGCGGACCATCCCAACGTCGTCGTGGTCGATGCCGACGTGGGCAACTCGACCCGGACCGAGTGGTTCGGCAAGAAGTACCCCGACCGGTTCTTCAACATCGGGATCGCCGAGAGCAACCTGGTCGGGATCGCGGCCGGCCTGGCGGCGTCGGGCAAGACCAGCGTGATCGCCAGCTTCGCGGCGTTCATCATGTGCAACGCCTACGATCAGCTCCGGATGTCGGTCGCCTATCCCGGGCTCAACGTCAAGGTCGTCGGCAGCCACGCGGGCATCTCGATCGGCGAGGACGGCGCCTCGCAGATGGGGATCGAAGACGTCGCCCTGGCCTGCGCGCTGCCCGGCTTCGTGGTGATCGTGCCGGCCGACGAGCACTTCGACCCAGGCGGCGACCGCCGCGATGCTCGAGTACAAGGGGCCGGTCTACCTCCGCGTCGGCCGGCCCGAAGTGCCGCGGCATTTACACAGACGACTCGGCTCCGTTCACGATCGGCAAGGCCAACACGCTCCGCGATGGGACCGACCTGACCATCGTCGCCAACGGCCTGCTGGTCGCCCCTGCCCTCGACGCGGCCGAGACGCTGGCCGACGAAGGGATCTCCGCCCGGGTGCTCGACATGCACACCGTCAAGCCGATCGATCGCGAGGCGCTCGAAGCCGCCGCGAGCGAGACCGGCGCTCTGGTCGTCGCCGAGGAACACCTGGCCCACGGCGGGCTCGGCAGCGTGGTGGCCATGACCGTCGCCGAGATCACATCCGGTCCCGATCCGCTTCGTCAATCTCGGCGACCAGTTCGGCGAGAGCGGCTCGCCCGACAGCCCTGATCGAAAAATATGGGCTGACCGCCGCCAAGGATCGCCGATGCCGCGCGATCGCTCGGCAGTAGGCAGTAGGCAGTAGGCAGTAGGCAGTAGGCAGTAGGCAGTAGGCAGTAGGCAGTAGGCAGTAGGCAGTAGGCAGTAGGCAGTAGGCAGTAGGCAGTAGGCAGTAGGCAGTAGGCAGTAGGCAGTGGGCAGTGGGCAGTGGGCAGTGGGCAGTGGGCAGTGGGCAGTGGGCAGTGGGCAGTGGGCAGTAGGCAGTAGGCAGTAGGCAGTAGGCGCACTCTTCAATTCATCGGCTATTGTTTTGCCGGCCGCGCGAGACCCATCTCTTTCATGAGCATCTGCAAATCTTCCCAGGTGTCTTTCTTGGCGGCGGGATTGCGGAGCAGATATGCCGGATGGTACGTGACGATGGTTCGGATGCCGCGATAGCGGTGCCACTTGCCGCGCATCTTTGCCATCGACAGAGTGGAGTTCAGGAGCGCCTGGACGGCGATGCGGCCGAGCAGGCAAAGAAATTCGGGCCGGATGATGTCGATCTGCTGCTCCAGGTAACCGAAGCAGTTGTCCATTTCCTCGTTGGTTGGGTTGCGATTGTCGGGCGGCCGGCATTTGAGAATGTTGGCGATATAAACCTGCTCGCGCGCAGACCCATTCCCTTGGTGATGATGTCGGTGAGCAACTGGCCTGCGCGGCCGACGAACGGCTCGCCCAGTCGGTCTTCGTCAAATCCGGGGCCTCGCCGACGAACATGAGCCGCGCCACCGGCGTACCCACTCCGAAGACCGTTTGCGTGCGTGTCTCGGCCAGGTGCGGGCATCGAACGCAGCCGGAAACTTCGCCGGCCAGCTCGGCGAGCCGAGCGGGTCGGTCGCATGCCGCTAGGGGCGGGATTATCGAATTCGGACGATCCGAAAAGCGCGGCCAGCGATGGGGCAGGCCGTTCGATCGCGGGCGTAGGTCGTTGGGCGGGAGAACTGAACGGCGCATGGCGATGCTTCGTCGCCGATTGTCGGGGGTATCGACGGCCATGTACGCGGGTGCCTCCGTGTCGAATGCTTCGGGTAGCGGCGAAGGTGCGATCGGTCACCGAGCCGGCGCGATCGCACCGACAGCTTCGATCGCTGGGAGGCGGTGCGGTACGCGATCCAGGCCGGCACGTGCGAGTGATTCAAGCTGCTGACGTAGCGAGCCGGACGAGCGATTCCCTCGCAGATCGCCAGTTTCACGATCGTCGGCCAAGAATCATCACCTCGAATAAACTTATGTCTGCTCGCGTCCGGCTCGACGACGCCGGGTTTCACGGCTGAACAACCTTGCGCACTTTGGCCGGTGCCGGATTGAAATCATGGCTGACCCAGTGCCGCCAGGCCTCGATATCGTATCCGAAATCCTGGCCTGTCATCTTCTGAAGCGCGGTGAGCACTTCGACATTGCGAAACGTGAAGGTAAAGAGCCGCGGCTCCGGGGTGTTGTTGATCTGGGCGCCCCGGATTGAATCCGATTCCGTTGGGGAACGCGTAGAATGGAGCCGAAATAATGCCGTAGGCGACGGCTCCCTGGCTGACCACCGGCGGCGTCTGTACGGCGATGTCGTTGTTGTTGTAATGGAGCGGCGTCAGAGGCACGCCCTGCGTGCCGATGGCCGGCACGGTGCTGCCGTCGCGCACGACCATGACCATGCGTTGTTCCTGGGTCAATAGCGCGGGGATCAATCGGGGCACGACCTCGATGGCGCCGAGTGGCCCAAGGTCCAGGCGGCCCGGTTGATGACCTGGATATCGGCGGAGAAGTCAGGCGCGGGCCAAGCTGGGCGACCGTGTTGGGATCGTCGCGATCCTTGAGCTTTTCAAAGATCACTGGCCGGACTTCAGCGGTCGGCTCGGCCAGTATCTGGTTGACCAGACCGGCGCGTCGCCTCTTTGCCGGGAATGGCCGCCAGAATCTGGGCCAGCAGAATCCGCAACGGGGGTTCGTCGTTGCCCAGCACGCGTACAAGGGGACCGACCGCCTGCGAATCGCGAATCGCCATCAACTGCGTTTCCGCCTCGCGCCGGCGATCGTCCGGACCGTTCACGATCGACTGCCGTCAACATCTTGATCCGGCGTACCCACGTGGCCTGCGTGGCCGTCGATTCTTCTTCCGCCTGCCGCTTGGCTCGCTCTTCGGTCGATATCCAGCGTCCCTTGTACTTCACCAGCCCCTGGACTCGCGCTCAGATCGTCGCGGCTCAGCCAGTAACCGTCGTGATACACGTGCCCGAGCTTGCGATGGGCCGGCTCAAACGACTTGTCGGCGAGGAGCGCTGCCTCATAATGCAGCCTCGCCAGGTCGGCAAGCTTATTCTGCTCGCACCACGTTCCCAGATCGAACTGGGCCGTTGCCGTGCTTTCCGCCTTCTTGACGTGCTCAAAGTAGTCGTCAAGCGGGCTGGCCTTGGGAATGACCTCGACGATCTGGGCCTTGCTGAACGAGAGCGGCTTGCGACCTTGCATCAGCCAGACCTGCACGCGATCCTTATTCTGTGGATCCGGCTGGATCTTTCCCTGGACTTGCCCGCCACCCCGCAAGACGATCACATCGGCCCGCGTTGCCGGAGACTGGCCCAGGAGAAATAAGCCCGTCACGAATGCAGCAACGCGGCCAAGCCGGCTCGCGATGCGAAATACTGCCGCCCTACACTCGCCGCGATCATGACCAGATCCTCCGGCTGCCGGGGACGCCAATGCGACCGTGAGTCGACGCTCTATTGTATCAGACGAAACTCGTGTCGCCGCATTCGTTGGACTGGCAGGCTCTCCTGGAACAGCATCCGTCGCCAGGAAGCCCATGAACCCACATGCCCTGTATTGTAAGGGACCACCGCGACGCACCGACAATTGGTACCTCAGCATCGCTGGTATTTGTGAGAGTGGGAAACATGAGTTAACAATATAGATTGGGCAGGAGAGATCATCGTGAGCCAAGCTGTAAGGGAGCACCGCGAGGCTGCTCGCGAACATTTGAACGTGGCGGTCGTGACGGTTTCTGATACGCGGTCGGTCGAGACCGATACGTCGGGAGCGTTGATCGTCGAGCTGGCCGCTGGGGCTGGGTATCGGATTGTCGCGCGGCACATCGTTCGTGACGAGCCCGCAGAGATGACAGCGCTCATTGGCGGCCTGTGCGCGGTCGCTGACCTGGACGCGATTTTGATCACGGGTGGAACCGGGATCAGCCCGCGGGATCAGACGTTTGAGACGGTGTCGGCGCTTCTGACCAAGCCGCTTCCCGGCTTTGGCGAACTGTTCCGCATGCTGAGCTATGCGGAAATCGGTCCGGCGTGCTTGTTGAGCCGGGCAGTCGGCGGGTTGATCGGCCGCAAGGTGGTCCTGGTCATGCCGGGCTCGCGTGCGGCGGCCGAGCTGGCGATGCGGAAGATCGTGCTTCCCGAGCTACCGCATATCGCCCGTGAAGCACAAAAGTCGTGATAGGGATCGATCAGTGCGCGAAAATATTGAGGATCGTGGCGCCGCCGGCTTCACTCTGGCTTCTTGAACAGGTCGAGAAACCGATTTTCGTATTCGCGGAAGACGCCCAGCCTGTCGAGCTCGCGCTTGAGCTCGTAGGCGGTGGCGCGGTCTTCCTTGGCTTGCGTAAAGAGCTGTTCGATCCGTCGGCTGCCGTCGCGGCTGGGGCCTTCTTCCTCCGCCGGCTCGTCGACCGTCGACGATTCGTCGGTCTGCGTGTCCTGATCGATCGACTTTTGCATTTGCTCGAGGAATTCGCCGAGCTTTTGCTCCATGTTTCTGACTTGCTCGGCGAGCTCGGCGTAATCAACATGGAGATCGGCCATGGTCCCGAAGGCTTCGAGAATCGCCAGCGAGGCCTTGGGCGAGGGAAGCTGCGCCAGCACATGGGGCATCTCTCCCATCAGGCAGGCGCCACGGATTCCATGTTCGGCGGCGACGCCGAGCAGCACGCCTTCGAGACCGCCGATTTGGCCGTTTTCGATTGTCTCCAGACCAAGGTGCTTGAGCTCCGCCAGGCATTCAGAATCGGTGGCGGCGACAAAGACGCGGGCAGGGCGGGCGGGATTCATCTGGGTCGCCAGGGCCGCGAAGGTGTAAACCCGCTCCACGCCCAGCGTCATGGCAAACTCGATCAATCGCTGGCAAAACGTAAATTTCCCCACGGGGGGCTGTGCTTCGCCGATGAAGACGATGAGATCATGCTGCCCACGTGGATCATTCCAGACGAAGAACCGACTGCGTGGCATGCGCCCTGGTTGGATCACGCCGTCCTTGACTTCGACTTGCTCGATGTCGAAAAGCTCTCGTGCCCGAGAACTCGGCAAGGAGGTGCATTCCGAGTTTCGCCATCAAATAATAGCCGGCGCTGATGGCGACATTGCCAATGCCCGGCCAGACGGTGACCAGCCAAGGATTCTTGAGTTTCAGCTCTTCGGCCATGTTCGTTGTTCCCCGTTTTGCGTTCGTGCCTCTTCAAGCGATCATGGCATCGCCGCCTTATCCCGACAAGTGCTCGCGGTGTAGCACACGTGCCCGACCCGCCCTGCCGCTCACCGTCGCCGCGACCAGACATAAAGGGCGATCGCCGCGGCGGTGGCCGCGTTGAGCGACTCGACGCCGGGCTGCATGTCGATCCGCCGGCGTTCGCACTGGCGGAGCCGCTGCGGCAGTCCGGGTCCCTCGACACCGACCACCAGGCCGAACGTTTCGGGAAAAGGGGCGTCGGAAAGCTCGGGGCCGGAGGTGTCGAGTGCGATCAGCGGGACGCCGGCGACTCGCAGGTCGGCGAGCGCCGGCCCGTGCTCGAGCGGGACCTGAAAAGGGCCGGCCCGCCGCCCGGCGCTTCTGGGGTGAAACGGATGGGCCGCCTCGCTCAGCAACACCACCTGCGCCACGCCAAAGGCCGCCGCCGAGCGAATCACCGCGCCGATGTTTTCCGGGTCTTGAAACGGCACAAACAGGGTGCAGCCATCGGGCCAGGGCGCGTCGTCTCTGAAGCGATCGAGTCGCCGGCACACGCACCAGCAACAGCGGCGCATGCGTGCCGACGACGTCAAGCTCTTTGAAGAGCGGGTCGCTGAACCGCAGCCATTGATCGACCTCTCGGAGGGCGGCTGCCCGCGGCTGTCTGTCATCCAGCCGATGACATGCTCGGGAAACCGTGCCAGCACCTCGGACAGATCCGCCTGCCGGACAGGATCGCCTCGCCATGCTTGCGGATACCGGGCCCGCCGAGCAGTTCACGACAGCGCTGAAATGTCGGGTTGGAGGCGCTGGCGATTTCCCGAACCGTGCCCGCGAAATCGGCCCGAACTCGGCTTCGCGGTACGACCTCTTTGAAGCGAAACTTCTCGGCCTCGCCTTCCAGTCGTTCATAAACGACGCACCGCCGGCTGTGCGTCGTGCCGGGAAGGCATACGCGTGATCGGCCGCGAGGCGAAAAGGTCGACGTGGGTATTCGGCCGCCTCGGCGATTTCTTGGTCGCAATCGGGCCCCTTCATGAAGATCATCCGCCCGCCTGCCGCCAGGCACGACGCCACGCGATCGAGCGTCTCGGGGATCGATCCGACCGCGCGGGT